>JAEPOG010000008.1 GCA_017643025.1 Rhizobiaceae bacterium | reverse complement strand
CCCTGCACGTGGAGCGCCACCGAGAAGGGCGGGTTCATGAGAACAACCGACGGAGCAATATCGTCCGCCAGCCGATCGTCGACGTTGGCGGCATCATGCGTGCTGACCAGGCTATCCGGGAACAGCCGCCGCAGAAGCGCGGCCCGCGTATCGGCGATCTCATTGAGCGCCAGCCGCGCGCCCATGATCTCGGCGAAGACGGCCAGCATCCCCGTGCCGGCCGAGGGTTCTAGCACCACATCTTTGCCGGTGAGGCCCGCCGCGATGCTGGCCGCATAGGCAAGAGGCATGGGTGTGCTGAACTGCTGGAACTCCTCGGACTCCTGCGTGCGGCGGGTGTGGGTGGGAAGAAGCTGAGCGATGCGTGACAGCATGGCGAGCTGTCCGGCGGGCGAGCCCGCCTTCTCCCGCATGGCGCGACCATATTTGCGGAGAAACAGCACCTGCGCGGCTTCGCAAGCCTCGTATGCGGCTTTCCAGGTCCAGAAGCCCTCGGCATCCGAACCGCCGAACGCCTCCTCCATCGCCTGCCGCAGGACGCGGGCCTCGATGAGAATGCCGCGCTCGAGGCCGGTGAGAATGAGCTCCGCCGCTTTGAGGATGCAGGCGGCCTCTTCTTCGGGCGTAAGGATGGGCGCGGCGACCGTCACCGCCGCCGCTGGTGTCATCAGATTCATGAGATTGCTCCGGGATTGAGATCTTAGGAAAAGGCCGGGGTAGGCTCTCTCTTGCCCGCTCCCGGCCCACCCTCATCCCGGTCTGCTCTCACTCTGGCGGCCGGTACGCCTCGTAGGAATTCCCCTCCGCCAGATGGCCGAAGGGCGTGAAGAAGTATTCGCCACCGTCACAGCCGACGGCGCAAATGACGCAACGCGGCGCGCCGGATTCGGCGTCCGCGCATTCCATCAGCGCCAGGTCGCCGTTTTCGGCGGCGCGCCTGAGGGTCTGAAAATTGGCGCGGATGTGGTCAGGGATCATGACGCCGTCCTCCCTGCGAGGAAGCTGGAGGGGCCGTCGCAGAGCGCGTGGCGATCGGGATCGATGACGAAGCCGAATTTGCCGCGCTGGTCGTATTCCTGATTGGACGCAAGATAGCGCCGCTCAGCGGAATCGGGCTTGCCCCATTGCCCGCGTCGGCCGCCTATTGTGGCGATGCACTCGACCATGCCGGAATGCCGGTCCGACCTGATGGCGCTGATCACCATCCAGTCTTGGGCATGGCATTCGTGGAAGAGGCGCTGGTCCTTGATGTGGGAGTCGCCGGGGGCGAGGGGTTTGCCGGTGACCGCCTCATATTCATCCGGGCACCAATCCTTCAGTGTCCGGATCGCGGCCTCGTGCTGCTCATCGTTGAAGCATTCGCGAAAGGCGAAGGCGACCTTGGCCCAAGCGCAGTCTTCCTCGAACCACCCGCCACGCTCGCGCAAGGCGGGATGCATCTGCGCCAGGCGTTCGGCGGAAAGCTTGAAGCCGCCATGGGACGGCGTGCCGTAGAAGACGATGTCCTCGGCGTATTCGCGGGCGTAATCGGCGACGCCCCAAGGCGTGTGGACAGGTCTTTCGTCCGGGAAAATCATGCGTTCGCGTTGCACGTGACGTCTCCAGAAAAGGCGAAGCCCGGCCAGTCTTTCGACTTGCGCTGGTTGACGCCGCGCGGGGCCGGGCTTCATGTGGATGGGATTGACGGGAACAGCCGGAGCGATCACTCAGCGGCGGTGAGGAACTCCGGCAGATCGGCAGCCGGCCCTCCCTGGGCCTGACCGTCCGGCTCGGCCTCAGCGCCTTCACCGGCATGCGAAGCTGTCTCGACGCCGGGCGTGCGCAGCGGCTCGGGTAGCCAGCCGGTATCGGCCAGAAGCCGCTCCGCCTGCTCGGCCATGTCGGACTTCTTCAGCCCTTCGATCAGTTCCGCCATACCGGCGCCCTTGGCCTCGGTGACCGCCTCGAGGATGCGTGCCTTCGGCACGCGATTGAGGTAGTTCTCCGCTGTCGGCTTCCACCCGGCAGTGGTCATGTCGAGTGAAACCGCGCAGGCGACCTGGTCGGCATGATGCCGACGGCCCTGTGTCCGGTTCCATGGCTCATGCACCGCGTTGACGGTGAGCGAGACGCAATGGGCGAAGAGCGCCATGCGGCTGTCGTGGTCGAAATCACAGAGGAACTCCCAGAGTAGGTCGGGCTCGTCGGGAAACTGCTTCTCCCAATTCGCGTGCCGCTCGTCGATGGCCTTCGCCGACGGGCTTTCCTTCAGGCCCGGCCCCTGAACGGTCGGCGTCGGGCTTTCGGCGCGAATCTCCAGGCAACTCGCGGTCGCATAACGCCAGAAGGTCTGGAGTACGAGGGCATGCAGCGCGGCGAGGAAGGCGATGTCAGGATCGCCCGCCAACGCATCGCGCAGGGCCAGCGTCCGGTGCGCTGTCAGTTCCATGACCAGGCGCTCGGACAGCGGCTTCAGGCCGTCTTCCTCACCATCCGCGTCGGCGTCGGAGGAACTCGTGTTCGTCGGATCCTGACTGGATGCGAAATGCGCGCCTTCGACGGAATCTGGTGATGCTGCATCGACATCGCCTCTTGCTTCGCCAGCATCACCCCCGTCGTCCGCAACCGGCGCCTCATCCTCGGGCCGGACATAGCCGCGCTCGACCTTCAGCCGGCCGTCGCCGTCGATGGAGACGAAGGAGCCGCCGCGCGCCACCTCTTCCGGGTCGTAGCGGACCGGTCGCTCCTCGAAGGCGTCGAGCTCCGCCTCGATCTCGGCGAGACGCCGGTCGATCTCCTCGGGCAGATCCTCGTCGCTTTCCCGGAAATAGCGCTGCTCGATCTCCTCGAGCTCCGACCGCAGGGCTTCGCGGCGGGCGTGCTCCTCGTCGGACAACGGCTCCGTTTCGCCCATGACGCGGCGCAGGCCGGCGGTGTGGCCGTAGGGGAAGTCTGGAGCGACCTCGATCCACTTCCAGCCTTCGGCCTTGATCGTCTCGGCCTCGGCCGCGAGCTTCTCGGTGACAAGCTGCTCCAGCAACGCCACATCCTGGAGCCAGCCTTCGTCATTCTGCGAGAACAGGTCGCGCAGCACGATGCCGCCGGCTTCCTCATAGGCCGCGAGCCCAACGAAGCGGGCACGCCTGTCGGTGGCGCGGACGGTGTTTTCCGTCAGCAGCTTGCGGATGTAATAGGGCTCCTTGTTGTAGCCGCGCTGCACGGTCTCCCAGACCTGCTCCTGCCGGGCATGGTCGTCGGAAATGGTGAAGCTCATGAGTTGTTCCAACGACATCTCGTCATCGGCATAGACTTCCAGCAGCCTGGGCGACACGCTGGCCAGCTTCAGCCGCTGCCGGACGATCTGCGGCGTCACAAAGAAGCGGGCGGCGATCTCTTCCTCGCCAAGGCCCTGCTCCTTAAGCGACTGGAAGGCGCGGAATTGATCCAACGGGTGGAGCGATACGCGCTGGCAGTTTTCGGCCAGCGAATCCTCTTCCAGAATGCCGTCCTCCCGCACGATGCAGGGGATCGGCGCGTTCTTCGCCAGCCGTTTCTGCTTGACCAGCAGCTCCAGCGCCCGGTAGCGGCGCCCGCCGGCCTGCACCTCATATTTTTCAGTGGGCTGACCGTCTTCGCCGATCACCGCCCGCACGCTCAGAGATTGCAACAACGTGCGCCGGACGATGTCCTCGGCCAGTTCCTCGATCGATACGCCGGCCCGCACCCGCCGGACGTTGCGGCTCGACAGCACCAGTTTGTCGAACGGAATATCCCGGGACTGGGAAAGGGAGATTTTCTTGGGGTTTGCCATGTCGGTTCTCCGCAACGAGCCGGAGAAAGCCTCTCTTTCCCCTGCCAAGCCCGTCACGAAGACCCGAGCTTCCCTCTTCCTCTCCTTGTGGCTTCTTCAAGGCCGTAAACCATGGCATGGTCTTGGAAAGCTACAGGAAAGAAGAATGGCCGTTATTGCATGTCTTGGGTGGGGATCATTGGTCTGGGATCCTCGTAGTCTGCCGATCCAACGGCGCTGGTTTGAGGACGGGCCGATGCTTCCCCTGGAATTCGCCCGTCAATCAATTGACGACCGAATCACTTTGGTCATTGCGGCGGATGCAAGCCCTGTCAGATCGCTTTGGGCGATAATGGATGCCAAAGATATTGGCGCCGCACGTAGGGCTTTGCACGAACGTGAGGTCATTCCGGAGAAAAATGAAACCAAGCATGTCGGGATTTGGCCGACCGAATCCCAATCGTCGGAGATCATTCCCGGCCTCGATGACTGGGCTGCGGTGAGGAAACTCGACGGGGTTGTTTGGACAGCGTTACCGCCGAAGTTCGCCGGAAAAGATGTGAAGCCGACGGAGGAGGAGGTAATCCAGCATCTACGGGGGCTAAGGGGAGCCAAACGGGATGAAGCGGAGCGATACGTCAGGCGTGCACCACCGCAGATTGACACTGCATATCGTAGGAGGATCGAAGCCGAGCTCGGCTGGACACACACTGGCTCTTAAGCCGTTTTCTTGTAATGGCCCGCTAAGAGGTCGCGTAGCCGTGCCGAGATCAAACCCTTTCGGCGGGAACAGGTCGCCCCAGACTTGTCGAGCGGCCAGACCGACGCCGAAGAGAAATGCGCTACACCCGCACATCCCCTCGCACTCATTGGCGAAGAGGTCGAGTTAGCCCTTGTCCTCCAGCGTGTCGAGGTCAGCCTCATCGAGCGGCACGCAGGAGCGATGCAGGAAGACCTCGCCGCACAAGCCGCGGAAACCCGAGCGGATCAACCCGTCGATAGCGACGGCATCGGCCCAGGCTGCCGCGTCTTCATCGCGCATTCGCCTCCAGGCTCCGTCACTGTGGAACGGGCAGCCGATGCAGGCGCTTTTCGGCGGCGTGGGATAACCGTGCTTCTCCAGCCAACGCAGACAGTCGCGGCGCGACATGCCCATTTCGATCAAGGGAAACCGATTCACCTGCCACGTCTCGAAGGACGGCTTCATGCGCACGACCTCATCGAGCGAAATGCCGATCCACTGCTCGATGATCGGATGGTTCGGTGAGCGCTTTCCGGCAATGCCGGCCAGCTCCCGCACCTTGCGGCGGATCGGCACGATCTTCAGCTCCTTAGTGCACTGCCGGCGGATCATGCCGACCTTGCCCGACGCGGATTTGGTGAAGGCGGGGATCGAGGCCCAGCGCTCGCCCTGCGCCCCACGGATCAACCCCTCGCGGATATCACCATCCGAGACGACGTGCACCGGAAAGGGCAGCACGTTCGGCGACCTCAGCCAGGCGAGATGCTCATAGACGGCCTTCGGCTCCCAGCCGGTGTCGGCGAAGATGGCGCAGTTGGGCATCGGGCCGATCTCACCGTGGGCGGCCATCAGTGCGAGGGTGGTGGACTGGACGCCGGCGCCGAGCGAAAGCGCGCGCAGCCTGATGGTGGAGGTGTCGGCCGGCGGAGGAAACAGCGCGTTCATGGCTGCCCTCCCGCCTGCTGCCGGCGCCGCCATTCGGCGGGCGGATCGAAGGTTCCGTCCCAGATGCCGCGGCGCAGAAACCGGGCCGTGCCCTCGTCGCTCGTATAGTTGTAGAGGCGGTTGGCATCAGGGTCGGCGACGGCCCAGCCACTACGCGATGCCCAAGCGGCAATGTTGTCGCCGCCCGCGTAGCAGACGGATATGAATCGTCCGTAGGCGTCGCGCTTTCCGCCGCCCCTGACCTCGCAGGTAACCGTGCGGCCCTCGATGAATTGAGCAAGCGCTGCGGCAGCTTGCCGGCCGCAGAGCCACGTCTCGCCGTCGCGGCGGCGGCAGGTCTGATCGTGCTCGACGGCGTCGATGCCGTAGAGGCGGTGTCTCTCGCCGTCGATCTCGATCGTGTCGGCTTCGATCACCCTGACCGGGCCGGAATGTTCCTTGTCGAGCGCGGGCCAGAAGGACACGAAGGCGAAGAACAGAATGCCGATGGCGGCGGACAGGCGGACGAACTGGAACATTGGGGGCGGCTCCTTCTTATGGGGTTTCCGGCTTCCAGCCTTCTCTCGGCCGTCAGCGCTTCGCCCATCCAAAGCCGCCCTTTTCCTCTTGCGCCTGGCGTAGGGCTCCAGATGGCCGGAGCCACTGCCCGCTGAACGAGACCCCAAGCCCTACGGAAGAGCGGCACCTCCAAAGCCGCGTGGGCCTATTGTAGGAGCATGCGATAGCCACCACCGACAATCATCTTCTCGGCGGTGCGGATGAGGCGTTGGACACGGGTTCTGAGATAGCCGGCCTCCCAGTCGGCGCGGACGCGTTCTTCGCCGTAAAGGATGGTCGCGATCTCGCGCTGGCTGGCGCCGGCACGCATGCCATCATAGGCTTGCAGCACCATGCCCCAGCGACGCGCCTTACGTTCAGTGTGAAACAATGCGCTGGGTAAGCGACCGAGCCGTTCGAGCGCCAGAAGTCGACGCAGGGTCATCACTTTCGCTTCGACGCCGGCAAAACCCGACAGGCAGTAGCCGAGCCGTACCGGGCCGGAAAGAAGGCTCCCGGCAATGACATCGAGACGCAGTGATCGCGGCCCATCGCAAATCAGCACATGCTCACCATCCAGCGAACGCAGAACGGTGACCGGATGAGGAACGCTGAGAAGGTCAAAGGAATCAGCGTCGCCGACGAAGCCGGCGGGAAAAGCCTCGACCGGCAGGATGTTGGCATGGCAATCGCCGCGCCAGAAGACCGAAGAGGCGTAGGCCGGTGAGGACAGCGCATCGGCGAAATCGCAACCCCCAAGACAGGGCATGGTCCAGTTCTCTCTCGAGGGTGACAAGATTGAGTGGTGGTGCCGCGCGCAAAAGCTCGCGTGACGTAGGCATGATCAGAAAGCTGGGACAATCGGGATGGCGGCGCAGGAATTCCCAAGCCCAATCGGCGCGATCGAGATAGAGCAGGTGGCGGTAATTAGTGCTGTCCCGCCAGCCCTCGAAGGAAGTATCCTTGCTTACTTCCGTCATCCGGTTCTCACCCTCCTGTCGCGGCCCCCGCCGTGTCATGGAGATTGACTGAGCGGCTCGCATCTTGGTGGTATTGCGCCCACAAGACGGAATGGGTGATGGCGTAAGCCCCTCGCGTTGTTTCGAGCGCGGCTTCACCCATGTCGACCATGAGGCCGATAATGGTCTCGCCACGATGCTCGATCGGCCGCCCGAGCGGGCGCGGGTTCCAGCCGAGCTTGGCCAAGCGGTTGATCCAATAGGTCTCGCAAACGATCGAGAGCTGGCTGATGCCCCGCTGGAGGCAGAACTCGACGATGCCGCAATAGACGATGCCGGCGGCCAGACAGGGACTTCCCGGCCGACGCAGCGCCGGCACGACGAATATCCGCGTCCACTCGAAGATGTCGTTGGCCCGCGGCACGCCCTGCGGCGCGAGCTGAGGGAAAACGTCACTCATCAGATGCGGCTTGAGGCTCGGCACCAGGCGTGAGCCGGCAACAACCCCCTTCCCTGGCAGGATACCTAACAGATAGACGGTGTCCACGGTATCGAAGGCATCAACCTCGCGGCCGTCGGGGCGGGCGAGATTGTGCCAACCGCGCTCGCCGACATAGATTTCATGGCGCAGTCGATAATGCTGTTCGAGTTCATCACGATAAGCGCCTCGGTTTGAACGATCGACAATGTGAATATGGAACATGGCGAATCCCCCGCTTTCCATGTTCCTAGGCCGGGAAGGTTCGTGCCCGCCATACCGAGATCTGGGGATTTATCAGGGCTGGATTTCGTGCCTGAGGAAGGCCTTCACGACTGCGTGGACGTTGTTGGCGGCGTCAAGCTTCTGCTTGGCGTTGCGCTGATGCGTCAGGACGGTGTGCTCAGAGAGGGATAGGATGCGAGAGACCTCCCAGGCCGTCTTGCCGTCAGCCACCCACCGCAAGACCTCGCGCTCCCGGCCGGATAGAACCGGCGTTGGGGCGTCGTCCGAACCAGAACCCAAACGCGATACCGCCTGCAGGGCCTGACGGGCGAGAAGGCAGACAATGTGCCGGGTGGAAGGCACAAGATCGGCAATCTCCCCAGAAACCGTGACCACGGTAGGCGGCGAAAACGGCGCGTGAACCGGCACGCAGATGCCCTGCCGGAGGCCGAATTCGCTCGCCTCATTCATCACCAAACGGGCGGGCGCCTCCAGGTTCTTTCGACTGACTTCACTCCAGAGGAACGGATCGGCCGTACGGCGGCAGTGGGCTACGCAAGGATCGTGGCGAAAGTGACCGGTGGCATTGTAACGCTCGTACCATTCCTGCGGCCAGCAATTGGCAAGGATATGTTCCTGCCAGCGCAATTCATGCGTCAGCGGCAGCTGGGTGATCAGGCAGGCGCAAAAGCCGTACTGTTCGAGGCAAGTACAGAGCGTGCCGAGAATCTCGTCGACGTTTGTCGCCTGGTCGATTTTTTCGGCGGCCTGAAGAACATCGAAGAGTTCGTTTTGCTTCATCTGCAACGACGCGAGCGAATTCCGCCCGATCAAGGCGACTCCAGAAGGAAAATCTTACCTATGGCTGCAACGGCAGGACAAGTCTGCAGCATACGAATGATCACTATAATAGGTGGAGGCAAACGCGGCTTCCTGACCGTCTCAATGCATGAGGCTGAGATCGGTCGTGGCCCGCAATTTGAGACTGTTGCGCCAGGCCTCCGGGCTGACGCAGGAGCAATTGGCCGACCTTGCCGGGCTTGACCGTAACTATGTCGGCAAGCTCGAGCGCGAGGAGAATTCGCCCACGGTCGACACGCTCGAAGTGATCGCATTGGCGTTGCAGGTCGATGTCGAGTGGCTGATCCGGCGCGCGCCACCGCCCCGGCGCTGAGATCCCGTTGCCGATCGACCCGGCATCGCCACCCAGCTACCGCGAAGGGCGCGCTCGCGCCCTTTTAGCTTTCAACGCCGGCTTCTTGACACCTTCGCCACCTTCGACCGCAACACCTTTCCTGGCGGCCCTGACCTTTGCCGGCTTGACGAAGAACTCCGAGACGTCGCTCTCAAGCGCCTTGGCAAGGCCGGCAAGGAACAGGACGGTGGGATTTCGGCGGCCGGTCTCGATACCACTCAGATAGCCGCGCGTACAGTCCGAGCGCAGCGACAGCTCCTCTTGGGAAATGTCGCGCTCGCGCCTGAGGCGCTGCACGTTGAGACCGACGACCACGCGGATATCCATGCCCGCATGGTCGCTGCACCGCACACTTTAGAGCGACACACTATAGTAAACATTCATACTTGACACCAAACAGGGTTATCCGCTTAACTGAAAATTATCGGAACATTATTCCTATTAAGGGAACACGTGATGTCTGGTAGCCTTTCCCTGGAACGCGGGCTTTCGGTACTGGAGATACTGAGAGACTCGGACGAACCGGTGGGCGTGCGCGAGATCGCCAGACGGCTGGAGCTAAGCGCCCCGGCCATCCAGAGGCTTCTGAACACGCTCGCCGAACATGGCTATGTCGAACAGGCGGCCGACACGCGGCGATACCGTATCGGCCATGGCGTGCTCGTCCTTGCGCAGCACGTGCTGCGCAAGGACCGGTTGATCGGCTTTGCCGAACCGGAGTTGCAGGCCCTGGCAGCCGAGGGCTGCTTCAACGCCTTTCTGGGTGTGCGCTCCGGGTCGGCCGGTCTTTATCTTCTTGCCGTCCAGAGCCGCAGTCCAGTCGTCATCCGCTCTTCGCCGGGCGAGAGGATGGCATTGCATTCGACCGCGCTCGGCAAGGCTCTGCTCCTCGGACTATCCCATGATGCGATCGGCAAGGTTCTTGGCGAAGCGCCATTTGAGCGGTTGACGCCGCGCACCGTGACCGAGCCCGATCGGCTGATCAGTCAACTCCGCACGGCCCACGCGATCGGTTACACCACCTCGCTCGACGAAAACATTCTCGGCGTTATTTCGGTCGGCGCGCCGGTGCGCAGCTCCAGCGGCTCGGTAATCGCCGCCATCAGCGTTGCCTACCCCCGCTCCGTCGGCCCGCAGATCGAAATTGCCGCGGTGGGGGAAAAGGTGATGGCGGCCGCCGCGCGAATCTCCGCGGGTCTGGGTTTCGCCGGTGAGAACGCGCCGGAAGGCAAGGATCCCCGCCATGCCGCGTAATGCCGTGCTGCTCAACAAGGATCGCCTTCACGCTTGGATGGCCGAGCTGCAGCTCGATGCGGTCGTCGCCACGACCCCGGAAAACGTCACCTATATGAGCGGCTTCTGGGCCCTGCCGCAATGGATCCGTCGCGGCCCTCAAGCCTATGTCGTGTGGCCCGCGCCTGGCAAGGGGGACGCTGAGATCGTCACCAGCACGGCCACGCTCGATCTGGTCGCCGATCAGCAAGTCTGGGTCGAGCGCGTGCGCCGCTATGGCGCCTTCCATGCCGACGGGTACCCCGATGATGCAAAGGATCCGGTCAGCCAGCGGCTGCTCCAACTCCAGGAGACGCCCAATCATGACGATGCACTCTCCGCGCTCGTCGCAGCGCTGACCGACGCGGGCTTCACGCGCATCGGCATCGACGAGGTCGGTCTAATGCCCGGCCAGTTCGACATGCTCAAGGAGCGCCTGCCTGACACCAGCCTGGTTCCGGCCGCTGGACTGCTCCGCAATGTGCGCGCCGTCAAAACGCCGGAAGAGATCGCCAGGTTAGCCAGGGTCGCGGAGATTGCTGAGCGCTCGATCAAGGCCGCACTTGTTGTCGCCCGTGAGGGGGCAAGCGAGGTCGAACTCGCGCGCGCCTTCCATGCCCAGACCGTCCAGGACGATGCATTTCCGGTGCTGGGCTGCATCGGCTTCGGCGAGAGAAGCGCGCTGATGAACGTCCAGCCCTCTAGCCGCAAGCTCGAGAAAGGCGATGTGATCCGTTTCGACGTCGGCGGGCGCTATCGCCACTATCGCGCCGACATTGCCCGCATCGCCACCTTCGGCGAACCGACAAAGGAGGTCCGCCGCTATCACCGGGCGCTGCTTGCCGGGGTCGAGCGCGCCTGCGAATTGATCAGGCCGGGCGTGCGTGTCGCCGACGTCTTCGAGGCGGCCATTGAAACGGTCCGCCGAGAGGGTATCGGCCACTACAGGCGCAACCATGTCGGTCATGGCATCGGGATCGACGGTTATGACGCGCCGTCGCTGACGGCCACGAGCGACGAGGTCCTCGAAGCCGGCATGGTGCTCTGTGTCGAGACGCCCTATTACGAACTCGGCCGTTGGGGCTTGCAGGTCGAAGACATGGTGGTGGTGCGGCCCGACGGGACCGAGCGACTGATGGCCACCAGCGGCGACCTCATGGTGGTCGCCTCATGACCAGGTTCTTTGGCTTTGCCTGCATTCGCTGCGGGGCCCGCTATCCGGTGGATTTTGCCGTCGACTCGCGCGGTTGCCCGGCCTGCTATGACGAGGCGCCCGCCAACCTGCGCGTTGTCGGCCATGGCGGAGGCGCCACCACAAGCGACGCATCGGGCTCGACGCGGGCGCTGCCTTCGTTGTGGCGCTATGCCGATCGCCTTCCATGCCCCGCGTCCGATGCCGTTTCCCTCGGAGAAGGCCTGACACCGCTTGTGCCGGCACCCGTCATCGGCGCTCGGCTGGGCCTTCCTCATCTCTTCATCAAGGACGAGGGCCGCAACCCGACCTGGTCGCACAAGGATCGCTTTTCGTCTGTCGCCGTCTCAGTAGCGCGCATGCAAGGGGCACATGTCGTGGCGACCGCGTCATCGGGCAATGCCGGCGCCTCGCTCGCCGCCTATGCGGCACGGGCGGGCCTGACCTGCATCGTTGCCACCTTTGCCGGCGCCGCTGGGCCCATGCTCGCCCAGATCCGCAAGACCGGCGCAGTTGTCGCGCCCTTTGCGGACAAGGCCGATCGCTGGAACTTCATCGCCGAGGGTGTGGAACGTCACGGCTGGTTTGCCACCTCTCCCTTCCGTGCTCCCGTTGTCGGCAGTCATCCGGTCGGTATCGAGGGCTACAAGACGCTCGCTTACGAGATTGTCGAACAGATGGGAGGTGCGGTTCCCGACTGGTGCGTTCTGCCGGTTTGCTATGGCGATGCACTGGCCGGCCTTTGGCAAGGCTTTAGGGAACTCCATGAGCAGCGCACGATCGCCCGCCTGCCACGGCTGGTTGCCGCCGAAGTGCACGGATCACTGACTGCCGCGCTGGCCGGCGATGATGATTTCGTACCCGATATGAAGGCCGGGTTCGACTCTCTTGCTGTTTCGATCGGTGCCACGCGCAGCACGTTTCAGGCATTAAACGCGCTCAGGCAGTCGGATGGCCTGGCCGTGCCGATCGGCAATGGCGGCCTGATCTCCTGGCAGGAGGATCTGGCCGTCAAGGAAGGGATATTCGCTGAACTGGCCTCGGTCACCCCCTTTATCGCCGTTGAGTTCCTCCGAAAGAAAAACGTCATCGCAGCCGATGATCGAGTCGTCGCCGTGGTGACCGCCAGCGGCCTGAAAGACATCGACCGTTCGCTGCCGAACAAGGCAGCGCAACGGCCCTTCACATCGGTTGCGGAGGCCTGGGGACATTTGTCCCGAAACGACCTGCTCGGCGTGGAGGCGGACCACGAAGTGAGCCTTCAGCCGGCCAACTAAGAAGAACAGACAAAGGAGTGGGAATATGGATCGACGCAGCTTTTTGATCGGCTCAGCACTGGCCGCAGCTCCACTGCCATTGCCGGCGCTCGCCACCGCACGTCCCTATCCGGCCGGGGACGCCACTATTGTCGTCGGCTTTGCCGCTGGTGGCGCTGGTGACCTCGCAGCCCGCACTGCCGCCAAGTATGCGAAAACCGCCCGTGACTTGGCCGTAACACTCGACTTCCGGCCGGGAGCGGGCGGCACGATCGCCACCGACCAGGTAGCCCGCGCCAAGCCGGATGGGTCGATCCTGTCGCTCTTTTCCGCAAGCCCCCTGATGGTGGCCCCACACATCCAGAAAGTGCCCTACGATCCGGCGAAGGACTTCACCTATGTCGCCGCCTATGCCGGCATCTCGATTCCGTTCTTCGTCCACGCCGACAGCCCGTTTGCGACCTGGGATGAACTTCTTGACCATGCCAAGGCCAATCCGGGCCGGCTCAGATGGGCAACAGCCGCACCACGCGGATTGGCGCATATCGCGACAGAGGCAGCCTTTCGTCAGGAAGGAGTCGAGGCGGTGTTCGTGCCCTTCGGCGGCGGTGCCGAGGCCGTCACCGCGCTGCTCGGAGGCCATATCGACGCTGTGGTTGCCTCCGGCTATGGTCCGCATCTGGAAGCCGGTTCCATCCGCCTGCTGGTCGAGACGGGGCCGGATCCAATTCCCGAACAGCCTGAGCTGCCGACATTCAAGACACGTGGCTATCCACTCGCGATACCCGCCGCCTATGGCCTGTTCGGGCCAGCCGATCTGCCGGCTGAGATCGTGTCGTGGTGGGAGGAACTCCTCGAGGAGATGACGGCGAGCGACGCCTATCAGGGCTTCCTCAAGACCCTGCACGGCCACAGGGTCTATGCCGACAATGCCAGCTTCACGCAAACCGTGGTCGACGGCTATCGCGAGATTGGCCGGCAGATCGACGCCCTTGGGCTGCGGCCATGAACCCGGCGCGATTGAGCGCGATCGGCCTCGCGGCGGTCGGGCTTGCCGCCGCCGCAATGGCTGGGCGACTCGGCCTGTGGACGATGGACCGGCCAGGGCCGGGCCTGTTCCCCTTCGCCGCCGGAACGCTGCTGTTCGCCACGTCCCTCGCTGCGGCCATTCAGGGCGGGATCGCAGAGGCTGAGGACGAGCCGGTCGATCGCAGACGACTCCTGCGCTACGCAGCCGCGGTCGCCGGCTTCGGGCTCGCGATGAAACCTCTTGGTGCGATCATTGCCACGGTTGGCCTCATCCTCGGCGTGTTGCGCGGGATTGAAAACCGCTCCTGGGCTTATGCGCTTGCCGTCGCCGTCGTGCTGGCCGTGCTGTCCTGGGGCGTCTTTCGCCATTTTCTCAGCGTGCCGCTGCCAGTAGGTATTTTGGGGATCGGATAAATGGACGCCATGGTCAATCTGATGGGCGGGCTGGGCGTCGCCCTTGAGCCCGCCAATCTTGCCGTCGCCTTCCTGGGCGCTGTTCTTGGCACCGCGATCGGCATCCTGCCGGGTCTCGGTCCGACCGCAACCATCAGCCTACTGCTGCCGGTCTCGATCATGCTGGAGCCGACCGCTGCGGTCATCCTGCTCGCCGGCATATACTATGGGTCGCTCTATGGCGGCTCGACGGCCTCGATCCTGCTCCGTGTGCCGGGGGAAGCAGCGAGCGTGGTCAGCTGCTTCGACGGCTATCCGATGGCGCGTGCCGGCCGCGCCGGCGTGGCGCTCGGCATCACTGCCTTTGCGAGCTTCATCGCCGGCATCGTGGCCACCTTCGTGATCGCGCTTGTGGGCCCGGCTTTCGCCTCGACGGCGCTGGCCTTTGGTCCGGTCGAGAAGACTGCCCTCGTGGTGTTCGGCCTGACCCTTGCCGCCAATATCGGCGAGGGGCCCCGCACCCGTGCCTGGGCCATGGTGGCGCTCGGCCTCCTGCTTTCCTCCGTCGGCGTCGACCTCGTCTCAGGCGAGGAACGCTACACCTTCTCCGTCCCCTATCTACGCGATGGCTTCCACGTCGCTGTGCTCGCCATGGGCATGTTCGGGGTCAGCGAGGTACTGATCCTCGCCGAGCGCCAACGGGATTTCACGCCGGCGCTTTCGACGCACTACCGCCTGCGCGATCTGCTGCCTGACGCCAAGGACTGGAAGGATTCCGCCATGCCGATGACGCGGGGCACAGTGCTGGGCTTCTTTCTCGGCCTCCTCCCCGGCGGCGGCGCGCTGATTGCAAGCTTTGCCAGCTATGTCATGGAAAAACGCATTGCGCGCCAGCCTGAGCGCTTCGGCAAGGGGGCGATCGAGGGGCTGGCCGGACCCGAAAGCGCCAACAACGCAGCCGCCCAGGCAAGCTTCATCCCGCTCCTGTGCCTTGGCATTCCCGCCAATGCGGTGATTGGTGTCATCATGGGCGGTCTCCTCATGCAGGGCGTCGTGCCTGGTCCGCGGCTCATCG
The DNA here is from genome assembly GCA_017643025.1 of Rhizobiaceae bacterium. GTDB lineage: Bacteria > Pseudomonadota > Alphaproteobacteria > Rhizobiales > Rhizobiaceae > RCIO01. Next base: position 40,746 of record JAEPOG010000008.1, on the reverse strand, counting down.
TCGATCATCCAGAGCTCTTCTGGGGCGTGATCGCCAGTATGCTGATCGGCAACGCCATGTTGATCGTTCTCAATGTGCCGCTGATACGCGTCTTCGTGCTGTTGCTGCGCATCCCGCCGGCGATGATGGCCCCCTCAATATTGATCTTCTGCGTGATCGGCGCCTTTTCCATCCACAACAGCCTGTTCGATGTCGGCGTCGTTACTATCTGCGGTTTCCTTGCCTATGGCCTCAGAAAATGCGGCTTCGATCTGGCGCCGCTGCTCCTGGCCTTCCTGCTCGGCTCGCTGCTTGAGGAAAATCTCCGTCAAGGCCTGATCCTCGGTTTCGGCAGCCCGGTGCTTTTCGTCACGAGCCCGATCAGCCTCGCCTTCCTCGTTATTGCGGCGCTGACGCTGATCCTGCCGTTGATGCGGCACCTGCGCTGGCAGAGGTCTGGCAACGTGGCGTAACGAGACCGTAGTTGCGGACGGTGGTTGCGCTTCGGGAGCGTCGGCCTAGAATGCGCGGACGCCGCTCGGCAATGCTCCCGGAAAGAAGCATGCGCGAGATGATCGCAACGCAAGGCCGACAATCTACACGCCACGTTCGGCCTTGATCATTGTGGGCGCCGGTTTGCGGTCCCAGACAAGGCGTGTCCATTCGCTCTCCCCTCGCGCCTCGATCCGGTCAAGCGTTTCGGGTTCGTCCGGAGCAGCCACCGGCCAGCCGTCGAGCGCCGCCAGCCATTCGTCATCATAGACGGTGTTCTGGTAGCGGTGGCCCTCATCGGGCAGGATGACAACGGTCACCGCTTCGGGATGCTTGCGCGCGTGCCACGCCGCCACCAGCGCTGCCGCCCCGCTGGTCGGTCCCATGAAGAGGGCATGGTCATGGTGAAGTCGGTGTGCCGAACCAAACGCGGGCAGCGCGCCGACCCAATGGACCTCGTCGACCATCTCATGGCGCAGGTTTGATGGCACGATCGAGTTGCCGAGGCCGCGCAAGAGCCGCCGACCGGCCGCGTGGCCAAATAACACGCTGCGATGGGTGTCAACGGCAATCATGGTCAGCTCAGGGAAGAGCTCGCGCAGGAAGCCGCCGGTGCCGCACAGGGAGCCGCCAGAACCGACACAGCCGACAAGGCAATCAACGTGGCCGATCTCGTGGGTAATCCCTTCGGCGAGCCTCCCATAGGCCAGCCGATTATCGGGATTGTCGTACTGCCGTGGCCAAAATGTCTCCGGACGATCTTTCAGTATCGCATTGAGCCGATCGAGTCGCTCGCGCTGGGCGCCGGAACCTTCGGGGTCGTCGATGATATGGACAATGGCGCCCAGGAATTCCAGGCGGCGTCTGAGCGTATCGTTGATCAGGCTGGCGGCGCTGACCAGAGTGAGATCAAATCCGCGCACCGCCGCCAGCATGGCGAGCGCCAGGCCGAAGGTACCGGAAGTGGTTTCCGCGACGGGTCCGCCCGACCGCAGGCGGCCGTCGGCTTGCGCCCGCTCAAGCATGAAGCGGGCCGGCAGCAGCTTCATCAGTGGGAAGCAGGCGGCGAAGAGATTGGGGGCCAAGCGCGCGAGGCGCGGCGTTTCATAGGCGGCAAGGAAATCGTCCCCGCCGCTCATTTCAGGAAAACTCCGTCGACATTGACGGCAAAGGTCACGATCCCTTTGAACCCGGCTTGCCGCAGTGTTTTGGCCAGTGCGGTAGTACGTGTCGTAACGCCACCTTCATCGGCATCGAAGAGCACGCCCATCAACGTGCCGCTGTGGGCTACCTGGACGCCGCAGGCGCCATGCGCCCGCGCCAGTTCCGCCACCGCCTCGAAGCGCGGCTTGGCGAGATGATGCTGGCTGATGCGGGCGCTCGCGGTGGCGACGCGACCGATCAAGCGGGGATCCTGCTGCCGGATCGCGTGAGATGCCAGGCCGCGCAGAACACGGAACTGCTCGATCTCCTGGCCATCATAGCGCGCCCGCGGCAAACTGAGCGTGTCGATCGGGCGGGCACCGCCGGTCCGGAAGCCGACCACCACGAGCGGCGGATACTCGCCGCCGAAATGTTCGAGGATACGGCCTTCGCGATGCGCGAACAGCACCGTTTGGTCGCCGTAGGCGATGGCATCACTTGCTCCTTCGGCTTCAACGGCAAGCCGACAGATCGTTGAACGGCGCAGCGTCGCACCGGCTGCTGCAGCCGCCGCGCGGATCGCCGCCATGACGTCGGCCGTGGACGAGCCATAGCCGTGACCCACAGGAATGTCGCTTTCGATGGTGAGATCGCCACCGACATTGGCAAAGCCCAGATGTTCAAGCGTCAGCGCCGCCGCCCGCGCCGCCTTCCCGCGGTCCGCCGGCCGAGTGCGGATGTCGTCCTCTCCTGCCGGCCAGAAGGTGACCAACGATTGCTGGGCCGCCAGTGGCAATGTGATGAGCCCGCGATGGAGCCTTCCATCCGCACCTTCGAAGACACCCTGCAAGAGTTCGCCATGATGCGCCATCGCGCGGCCGACCCCGACCTGAAGCCAGCGTTCTGTTTGCCTGCCAGTGCCATTGGCTCCGCCATCAGATCGGCGGCCGCTTGGTGCCGATTTGCCCGAGACCATCGCTTGATCCTCCGGATAGGAGGCCAATCATGTGAACGGCTTCAGGTTTCTGTCACTCGCCAGATCTTGGGATGCGGCGCTCGCCTTGCGGCCTCTCACCGGTTCCGAGGCTGAAATCGAGGCGATCCTGCCTGAGCTTGAGGCCGAGCCGGTCTCCTACGCAAGTTTCGACGCTCCGAATACCGAGCGCACGGGGGGGCGGGATGCGGCGCAGCTTCTTCGGGATGCCCTTCGCCTTTCTCTACGCCGCGGCGCTGGTCCTTTCCGAAGCGCAGGCCGGATCAACTTCGAGCCTCGGGCATATCAACTGGCCCCTCTCATGATGGCGCTGCGCCTGGAGACGATCCGCCTGCTGATCGCCGATGATGTCGGCATCGGCAAGACCGATAGAAGCCGGATTGATCCTGCGCGAGATGCTCGACCGCGGCGAGATTGGTCGTTTCACGGTCCTGTGCCCGCCGCATCTGGTGGTGTGGCCAGTCTCTGGCGAACCTGTCTCAGGTGCCGATTTCCCTGATAACCCGCGATTTACAGGGAATATCGCCGGAAAGCTGGGAATCCGCGGCTCAAGTCGCCTGGAATAGGCCAGTGAATTCAGGCGCTTGCGGTCCAAATTCCCTACTCGGCCTAACAGGGAATTTTCAGTCCATTATCAGGGAATTTGACCGCCGTTTTGGACTGCACCCCAGGGAATGGACAGAAGTGATCAGGGAATTTCCTCGTATGGTGGCGGGGCCTTATTCAGGAGAAGGCCATGTCCAACTACCGCGTTTTCACTGTCGCGTTCAAACGGCAGGTCTCCGAGGAGTTCTTGGCGGGCGCATCGCTGAACGCTTTGTCCCGCAAGCATGAGGTAGCACGGAATCTGATCCGGATCTGGGTAGCAAAATACCAGGCCGGAGAGTTCGAGCCCGATTTTGTTCCGATGCCGAGGCTGTCGGCGCACGAAGTCAAGATCGCTGAGCTTGAACGCATGGTCGGCAAGCTGACCATGGAATTGGAGTTTTTAAGGGGGGTCTTCAAAAGCTCACCATTGCGACACGCCGCGACTACATCCGTGGTGAGCGGCCCGCCGGTCTCGCCATCCGGCGAGGATGTGAGCTCATGAACATGCCGCGATCGACCTTCTACACCGAGCCTTGCGGGCAGCGTCCGCAGGACGCCCGGATTGTCGAGAAGATCGGCGAAATCTGCGTCGAGTTCCCCCGCTACGGGTATCGAAGAGTGACCGCACAACTGCGCCGCGATGGCTTTGTCGTCAATCACAAGAAGACAATGCGCATCATGCGCGAGCAAGGCCTCAGCGTCCGTCCCAAGCGGCGGTATGTTCGAACAACGGACAGTGACCATGGCGGACCGATCTTCTCCAATCTGACGAGAGGCTTCGCCCTGACAGGACCCAATCAGTTATGGGTCGCTGACCTGACCTACATCTCGATCGCTCGGGGATTTGCCTATCTTGCCGTCATTCTCGATGCTTGGTCGCGGCGGGTTGTCGGCTATGCGATCGCCCGCTTTCTGGATACCCGTCTGACCATTGCGGCCTTGCAGGCGGCAATCGACAGTCGCCACCCGCAACCTGGCTGCATCCACCACTCCGATCGTGGTTCTCAGTACGCTGCTGAGGACTACCGGATGCTCCTTGCAAAGCACGGTCTACGCGGCTCGATGGGACGGCGCGGCAACCCGTACGACAACGCTAGAGCCGAGAGCTTCATGAAGACCCTGAAGGTAGAGGCTGTCTATCTGGCCGACTATGAAACGTTCACCGAGGTTATCACTGACCTGCCGCACTTCATCGACGAGGTGTACAACAAACGACGGCTGCATTCCGCGATCGGCTATGTCAGTCCGAACGACTATGAGGAGCAACGAGCCTCTGCCACTGGGAAACCATGATAATCCCTGTTCAACCCCTGGGGTGCAGTCCAGTTTACAGGGAATTGCGACGGCGCAACAGGCAATCCGCGAGTAGCCATAGCTGACGACAGCCGCCCCGACTCGAAAAGAGTCAACTCGCCAGTTGAACGACGGCATCGAGTAGGACATTAGTTCCGGCCGCGAGATCTTCCGGCGAGGCGTATTCAGCGACGTTGTGGCTGATCCCGCCCCGGCAGGGGACGAACACCATTGCGGTCGGCACGACCCGCGCGACGTTAGATGCGTCGTGCAACGCGCCGCTCGGGATCTGTCGATAGGAATACTTCCGTCTTACGGCTCCGGCTTCGAGCGCCTCGATGCAGCGCCGGTCGAACTTGGTCGGCGGGACAGAAATCCGCTGTGTGACGCTTGTCCGGCATCCACTCCGTGAACCGACCGACTGGCAAATCTCCGCACACCGGGTCCCGAGTTCCGCCAGGGTCGAGGGATCCGGATGGCGGATGTCGATCACGAAGTTCGCTTCGCCCACGATCGTGCTCGGTCCGTCCGTCGCGGTCCTCAGCCGGCCCACGCTCACCCTTGCCGCCGAACTGTGGTCACGGCCCGCCTCGTTGAGCGCTTCGAGCATGCGGGCGGCGGCCAAGAGGGCATCTTGCCGATGGTCGAGAGGGGTCGTCCCCGCATGGGCGTCCGTTCCCAGAACACGGACGTCGAGCCACGTCAGCCCCTGGACGGACGTGACGATGCCGACCTGCCTTGCCTCGCGCTCAAGGATCGGCCCCTGCTCGATATGAAGTTCCAGAAACGCCTCGACTGGGAACTTCACGGACGTCTCTCCCAGCCAGCCGCGATGCCGGGCCTCCTCATCGAACGAAGTCCCATCGGAGGCCCGCAGGTTCGAGAGGTCGTCGTCTCCGATTAGGCCGCTGTACCATGCGGAGCCGAGGAGACCCGGCGCGTATCTCACGCCCTCCTCGTTCGTCCAGTTCACGACGGCGACGGGGGCGGCGGTCGCGATTTCGGCTTCGGCGAGGGTCTCGATCACCTCGAGCCCGGCGAGGACGCCCGAGACGCCGTCGAAACGGCCGCCATGTGGCTGCGTGTCCAAATGGCTTCCGCACGCCACCGCCTTCCGGGCCGGGTCGCTGCCGGCGCGCACGGCGAACATGTTGCCGGCGCGATCGACGTGGAGCTCCAACCCCGCGTCGCGACACCACCCGGCAAGAAGCGCCCGCGCCTCGGCGTCCTCTGCGGTCATCGCGAGACGGCATGACCCGTCTCCCTCGATGGCACCGATGCGGGCCATCGCCATGTGGCGGGCCCAGAGCCGCTCGCGATTCACCTCGAGCGCCGGAACGGTCTTCTTGGCGGCTGTCACAGTGTTCTTTCCCTTCGTCCGCTCACGAGCTGCGACACCATGACGGCCAGCACGAGCGCGCCGCCATAGAAGAGGTCGTGCACATAGGTGCGGAATCCGAGGACCGACAGCCCGTTGATTCCAGTCACGAGGAAGTAGACCGCGATCACCGAGCCCCAGGCGTTGAAGCGGCCCGGCTTGATGCAGGTCGCGCCAAGGAAGGCCGCGGCGAAGGCGGGGAGCAGGAGCGTCGTCCCGGAGTTGGGATTGGCCGAGCCCGTGGTGCCGGTATAGAGGATGCCGGCGATCGCGCCCATGATGCCCGAAGCCACGAAGGCCGACATGCGCACGCGGCCCACGGCCACGCCGGTCAGGCGGCCGACCTCGCGACCGCGACCCGTGAACAGCAGCTGCTGGCCGAAGGCGGTATAGGAGAGGACATACCAGATGACGGCCGCCAGGAGCACGGCGTAGTAGAAGCTGATCGGGATCCCGAAGGTGCGATGGATGATCACGTACTGCATCAGCGCGCGCGAGACGCCGCTGATCGTCTGGCTGTCGCTGATCCACAGCGTGATCCCGTGCAGGAACGTTCCGACACCGAGCGTGACGATCAGCGAATGGACGCGGAAGAACAGGACGATGGTTCCGTTGACGATCCCCACAAGCGCGCCGGCCGCGATCGCGATCGGGATTATGTAGCCCAGGGGCAGCCCCATCCGCGCGCTGAGGATGGCGGTGAGCATCGACACGAAGGTCAGGACCTGCGCAATCGAGAGGTCAAAGTCTCCCGCCGTGAGTGGAATGATGAGCCCGAGCGTCACGATGACCAGAACGGCCTCGGAACCGAAGATGCTGGAGAAGTTGGACCAGCTCAGGAAGGTGTCGGGCCGCATCGCGCCGAAGAGGATGATGACGGCGAGCCAGACCAGGACGAGCCCGAACCGCTCGACCTGGTAGCCCAGACTAGACTGGCGCATGAACTCTCGTCTCCCCGTAGCACGCAGCCTCGATAGAGGATTTGGTGACCTCCCCGCCCCGCAGCTCCGCCTTGACGCGCCCGCGTTCGAAAACGAGAACCCGATGCGCGATCATCTCGAGCTGGTCGAATTCCGAGGTCGCACAGATGATGGACGTACCGCGCCCGCAGGACTCGATGAGCCGGTCGTAGATCTCGCGTCGTGCCCCGACGTCGATCCCCTGGGTCGGCTCGTCGAGCAGCACCAGCCTGGGGTCGAGCTGCAGCCATTTCCCGAGCAGGAGCTTCTGCTGGTTCCCGCCGGAGAGCTCCGAGCCCGCCTGGTCCGGCGATTGTGCCTTCACCACGAAGCGCTTCATCAGGTCGGCGGTGGCGGAGCGGCGGCTTCGATGATCGAGCCGCATCAGCGTGCCTCGACCGGCCGCGCCGGGAAGCATGGCATTCTCGGTGAGCGTCAGATCGAGCGCGAGGCCGTAGCGCTGGCGATCCGCGGGGATGAGGACGATGCCCGACCGGATCGCCTCGGCCGGCCCGAAGTGCCGGAGCGACCGGTCCCGGCCGTCGAGCCGCAGAGTGCCCTCCTCCGCCGGCCGGGCGCCCGCCAGGAGGTAGGGGATCTCGTCATAGCCCGAACCGATCAGGCCGGTGAGCCCCAGGATCTCTCCGGGGGCGACATCGAGATCGATCCCGGCAACCACCTTTGCCCGCAGCGCGCGGACCGCGACGCCCGACGCCCGTCCTGCGGGATCGCCGCCGACCAGCCGCGTCTGGGAAAGCGACCGGCCGACAATCGCCTCGACGATCTGCGCGCGATCCGTGCTGCCGGTCGTGAAGCTGCCTATGACGTGCCCGTCGCGCAGCACCGTGGCGCGGTCGGTGATCTCCATGACCTCATCGATGTCGTGCGACACGAAGACGATGCTCACGCCGGCGGCCTTCAGCCGGCGCAACATCGCGAAGAGCACCCGGACATCCTCGATGGGCAGGAACGGGGTCGGCTCGTCGAGGACCAGAAGCCCCGGAGAGGCATGCTCGTTGTGAGACCCGACGCGGTCCGCGGCGCGGATGATGGCGAGCTGGGCCCGCTGCACCGGCGTAAGGTCCTCGACCCTGGCCCAGGGGTCGAGATCGAGATGATGTTCCTCGAAGAGTCTCAGCGCCCGCGCGGCCTCTGCACGCCAGTTGACGAACCAGGCGTTGACGCGCTCGTGGTCACCGGCGATCAGGTTCTCCAGCACGGTCGCCTCCGGCAGGAGGGCCAGATTCTGGTGCACGAAGGAGAGGCCGATGCGTTCGCTGCGTCCGAGCGGGATCGGCAGCGGGACCGCCCTGCCGTCCACTTCCAGGCTTCCTTCGTCCGGCCTGTGGAAACCGGACAGGATCTTAATGAGCGTGGACTTTCCCGAACCGTTCTTCCCGAGAAGCCCGTGAATCTCTCCGGGCATGACCGCGAGGTCCGCGCGCGATAGCGCGTGGACCCCGCCGAAGGACTTGCTCAGTCCCCTGATCGACAGCCTCGGAGGATGCCGATCGCTCACTCGGCGATCTGCCAGAGCTTGCGGAAACCGGGGACATAGGCGTCGCCGTAGCCTTTCGCGGCATCAGCCGGTTCGCCGACCTCCTCGATGTTGCTCGCATCGAAGACCCGCAGCGGCACCTTGGAGTCGCGGATGGTCTCCTTTCCGCACAGAAGGCGCATCTCCGCGTCCAGCATGGCGTGCGCGATCCAGTCGAGGTTTTCCCCGATGTCCATCTCGACGTCGCCGGCCCGGATCAGATCCAGGACGAAGGGCGTGCCGTTGAAGGTCGCCACCTTGACGTCGTCGTTGCGCCCGGCGATCGCGATCGCCGGCGTCACGAAGGTCGACATGCTGTCGTAGATCGGGATCACGTAGTTGAGGTCGGCATTCGCCTGCAGCGCCCCCGCGACGGTGGGCTGGATCTTGGTGGCCCAGTCGGTGATCGGAACGTTGACGATCTCGTACTTGCAATCGGGGCAACGGGTGTCGAACGCCTCCTTGAGGCCGCTGACGATCGAATCCGTCGACAGGGCCTCGTTGGAGACGAGCACGAGGGCGTTGGTCTTGCCCTCCGTCTTCGCGATCGTCCAGTCGGCCATGAGTTCGCCCGCCGTGCGGTAGTCGATGGCGACGGCGGCATCCACTCCGGCCGGCGCGTCCTGCTCCAGACCGGTCAGGTGCGAGGTGACGACCTTGACGCCCTGCGCCTGGGCCTGGGCCACCTGAGGCTCGAAGAAGCGCGGATCCGCGCCGGCGAGCAGGCTCACGAGATCGTAGCCGTTGTTCACGGCGTGCTCGATGCCCTGGATCCACTGCGTGGGGTTGCCCTGGTTCTCCCACTCCATGTGCTCGAAGCCGAGTTCCTCGGCGAGCTTGCCCTTGTGATCGCTGATCGTCTTGATGAAGGGGATCGAGCTGGATGCGGGGATGGTGAAGATCTTCTTGCCGGCCATGCAAGACCTGGCGTCGAACGGCTCGCCCGGCGCGACGAATTCCGGAAGGCCGGAATAGGACTGGATATGCGCCTTGGCCTCGTCGACGCCTTCCTGAGCCGTTGCCGCTGCGAGGCAAGAAAACAGGAATACAGATGCCAGCCCTGTGGCTGCTACGGAGCGTGTCATGTCAACCTCCTTATGAGACGCTTGAGTTCCCCTTAGTTATGCCGTGCGCGGAGCTCCTGCGTCGCCGCCTCATCCACGCGTTGTTCCGTGATCACCACGCCATAGTCGGCGCGGGCCGCCTGAGCGTCCAGGAGCCCGTCGAGGACGTCGTCGAGGACGGCCTGGGGGCTGCGCTCATAGGGGTTTCCGTAGCCGCCGCCGCAAGGGCCGTAGGCGGTGATCCTGTCGCCCTTCGCGAGCGGCCGATAGGGTATCTTGGACGGCAGCTCCTCCACGCCGCCCGCGGAACGCGCCAGCTCGACTTTCGCGGGAGAACCGTCGGCTCCGCCGAGGAAGCCCCACGGCCTGAAGCGCTGACCGTCGCCCTCCACCGAGACCGCGCCGTCCTCGAGCAGTTCGAACGAACGGATGGAGCCGATGCCGCCCCGCGAGGCGCCTGGCCCGGCCACGTTCTCGCGCAGCTCGTAGTTGAGCACCCGCAGCGGCAGGTGGGATTCGATGTCCTCGATCGGATTGTTGCGGGTGTTCGCGTAGAGCGTGTCGACCGCGTCCATTCCGTCCTTGCCGAACCGTCCGCCATAGGCGCCTTCCATGATCTCCATGTGCACCCACGGCGCGCCCGCCGAGACACCGCTGAAGGCCATGACGCGCAGGTTCCCGATGCCGGCGCTGACCTGCTGGGGGACGGCGCTGGCGATCGCCTTCATCACAGTGTCCGCGACTGCGTTGCCGGGACAGAACCGGGCGATGACCGGCGCGGGGAAGATGGGGTTTGCGAGGCAGCCCTCCGGCGCGAAGATGGTTATCGGCCGGGTCAGCCCGCTGTTTTGCGGGATGGAGCCGTAGATCTCGCTGTCGAGCAGAATGGAGCGAAGCGTCAGCCAGACCGCGCAGTCGACGGTTCCGACCAGAGGCATGTTGATCGGCTTGTTGGTCGTCTGCGGCGCCGTTCCGGTCAGGTCGACGTGGATGTCGGAGCCCGACACGGTCAGCGTGACCTCGATCGGAAGTTCCTTCAGGGCGGGGTCGGGGCTGTCGAGATAGCCGTCGATGTGGGTGCGGGCTTTGTAGCGGCCGTCCGGGATCCGCGAAATCGCCTCGCGCATAAGGTGTTCGGAATAGTCGAGGAGGTCCTCGTAGGCGCCCGTCACCGTGTCCAGCCCGTACTGGTCGAGCAGGGCGGAATAGCGATCAGCCCCGATGCGCGCGGCAGCGACCTGCGCCTCCATGTCGCCCACGACGAGATCAGCGATGCGGATGTTGCTGCGCAGGATCTGCCAGACGGGCTCGACCTTGCGGCCACCTTCGTAGACCCGCACCGCCTTGAACTGGAGACCTTCGGCATAGGCGTCCACGGCATCCACGATGCCGCAGCTTCCGGGCGTCAGGGCGCCGATATCGAGATGGTGTGCGGTCGTGACGGAGAAGCCGGCGAGTACCCCCACGTGGAAGATGGGAACGGCAAAGCCGACATCGGGACCGTGGGAAGCGCCGCCATACGGATCGTTGTGCATGAAGACGTCGCCCGGACGCACGCTGTCCCCGCGTTTCTCGAGCTCGCCGAGGATGCCGTGGATGTAGCCGGGGATGGGGCCGGACTGCAGCGGCGTGCTCATGGTACATTCGCAGAGCTGCCGCCCCGCGGCATCCGTCAGAGCGGCGCCGAAGTCCTCGCTCTCCCGGATGATGCTGGAATAGCTCATGCGCATGAGCTTGTGGCCCATCTCGATGGCGATGTTCTCCAGTGCGCCATGGATGACTGCCGCCAGGAAGGGATCAACGCGCGTCTGCATCCGGGCCTCCATCAAGCTTCACGGTTTCGCGACATGCGAACGTTGCCGTGCCGATCCGTCCAGTAGGTCCAGCCCGGCGGCACGACCGTCGTGGTATCCGTCTGCAAGAGGATAGCCGGGCCGCTGTATCGCTTCTCAGCTGGCAGCGAGGTGCGCTCGATGTGCGGAGTCTCGAAGGTCTCCAGCACGTCGTTGACGCGGAACACGCATCGGCCGGCTCCGACCTTACTCGGCTCGCGCGCCCCGTCGTAGGCCAGCGGTTGGCGCAGTTTGTCCACCCTCCCGATTCCGCGCACCTTGACGGTGACGATCTCGATCGGGTTCGCTTCGAAGGCGTGCCCGTATTCCTTGCGGTGCCGGTCGTGGAAGGCCTGCCAGACCTGTTCGAGCGCAGCGGCCGTGACGACTCCGTCCGGGACGTCGATCTTGAGTTCGTAGCCCTGGCCGACATAGCGCAGGTCCGCCTGCCGGAGCATTCGGACCTTCCCGGGCGGCACCCGATCGCGGTCGAAGATTGCTTGAAGCTCGGCTTCCATGTCGTCGAAGAGTCCCTGCAGCCTCGCCACGTCCAGTGTGCCCTTGACCGCGAAGGCGGTGCGAAGAGCGTGGTATTCGAGATCCGCGGTCAGCAGGCCGACAGCGGAGGTGATGCCGGGATGAGGCGGGATGAGAACGTTCTTCATGCCGAGCATGGCCGCCACCTCCGCCGCATGCAGCGGTCCCGCTCCGCCAAAACCGCAGAGCGTGAAATCGCGAGGGTCGATCCCTTTCTGAACGGTGCGGGAGCGAATGGCGTTCGCCATGTTGCTGTTCAGGACCGTCAGCGCGCCTTCCGCTGTCTCCTCCGGAGTCCGCCCCAGCCTTTGCGCAAGGTCTCCGATGACGCGAGCGGACGCAGACGCATCGAGAGACATGCGCCCGCCGAGGAAGTTGTCGGCCACGAGCCGGCCCAGCACAAGGTTGGCGTCGGTGACAGTGGGAACGTCGCCGCCACGTTTGTAGGCGGCGGGACCGGGATCGGCTCCGGCACTCTGTGGCCCTACCCGGAATGCCTTTCCCCGATCGATATGGGCGATCGATCCGCCTCCAGCCCCGATCGTGTGGATGTCGATCATGGGAAGCATGACCGGGAAATCGGCGATCCTGGCACTGCGGGCGTCGGCTTCCGCCAGGCGGCCGTCTCGGATGATGCCGATATCCGCGCTCGTGCCGCCGATGTCGAGCGTCACAAGCCTTTCCATGCCTGCATGCGATCCAACCCAGGCGCCGCCGCGCACGCCCGCCACCAGTCCGGACAGCAGGGTCGTGGCCGGGCGTTCGGCGATCATCTCCGGCGTGGCGAGGCCGCCACTCGAGGTCATGACGCGCAATTCGCCGCTGACGCCTATCTTGCGAAGCTCCTCCGAGAGTTCCCGCACATATCTGCGCACCTTCGGGCCGATGAAGGCCGACATGGCGGCCGTGGTGAACCGTTCGAACTCGCGGAACTGCGGCGAGACTTCCGCCGAGGTCGTCACAAAGGCATCCGGAAGGATGGACCGTACGACCTCGGCCGCACGCTGCTCGTGCGCGGGATTGACGTAGGAGAAGAGGAAGCCGACGAGAATCGCCTCGACGCATTGCTCGCCGAGGTCCCGCGCCGCCTCGGCCACAGCCTCTTCGTCAAGAGGGACGAGTTCAGCGCCCTTGGCGTCTAGGCGTCCCTCGACGGTCTTGCGGAAGCGACGCTGGATGAGAGGTCGGCTTTGCCACGGCAGATCCTGCATGATGGAATAGTGCTGGGGCCGCTGGTGGCGGCCGATGTGAAGGATGTCACGAAATCCCTGATTGGTGATCATGCCCGTCACCGCGCCGTCGTGGACGAGCATGGCGTTCGTGCCGACCGTGGTGCCGTGAAAGATCGCTTCGATTCGGCCCGGTTCGATGCCTGAGAGTTCGCAGACCTCCTTGATCCCCCCAACGACACCTTCTGCGGGATTGAGCGGGGTCGAAGGCGTCTTGTGGATCGTGACCCGACCCGAGCGCAAATCCGCCAGGATCAGGTCCGTAAACGTTCCGCCGACATCAACCCCCAATGCAATCATTTTCACCTCCTGGACCCCATACATAAAACATTGATCCATTTGGATTGAATTGGCAAGTTGAATCAAGGAAACTTTCGCCTGTAGGACGAAGTTTCACGGAGGCGTCGGGTGTGAGCGCGGAAAAACTGCTTGAGACGGTGTTCGCAGGTGAGCTACGCGAATTAATGGTGCTCAGCTATATCGTGCTGGGGAACAACGCTGTTACCAACCGCTGTATTGAACGCAGGTTTGGAATGCCGGTGCAGGCATGGTCGGCCCTCTATGCCATAGGAACGTTCCCCGGAATCCGCGCGAAGGAGATCCGTCAGCTTTTTCCCCGCCCCCAGAACACCATCAGCCGGGCGGTAACGCTGCTGGAAGGTCGTGGACTTGTGGTTCAGAAAATCTCGCCTTCCGATGCCCGTGAAAAGCTACTCTTCGCTACGAAGAGCGGCAAAGAGATGCTGTCGCAACTCATCGAAGTTTCCCGCGACCGTCAGGAAGAATGGCTGTCGCCGTTGACGCCCGACGAGCGAAGCATGTTCTTCGAATTGGCCAGGAAGGTCGCAACCGGACCGAACCTGCTATGCTCGACTGTGATGACCCGGTAGGCGCCGGCCGGGCCGAATTGCCGATCTTTCATAGTCCTATGCAGCCATAATCCGGCGGGTCTGGATCTGAAGGTTCTGCTACGAGATGATCGACGAGTTCGCGTGCGAACGAAGGCAAATCGTCCAGCTTCTGGACGCAGATCTTCAGGTTTCTCACGGCCCAGGCGTCAGACAATGGCACCACGACGATCGCATGACTCTTCGCCAAACGCCGTCCCACCGAGCCAGGTAGGATTCCCACGCCCGCCCCTGCCTCCACCATGCGGCCAAGCGACTGAAATCCGGCAACCTTGATGCGCACATCTAGTTCAATGCCCATGTCGGCGGCTATCTTTTCCATGAAGCCGTGGATAGCGCTTCCGCGACGCATAGAAACGAAGCTTAAGTCGGACACCTCTGCAAAATGGATCCTGCAACGTGAAGCGAGCGGATGGTGGGATGCAACTGCCAAGACAAGGTTGTCGTCGCGGTATGGGAGCACCTCAAGTCCCTCCGTCCGCATGTTTCCTGCCAGGATTCCGATATCTGCCGAAGCGTCGGCGACCGCGCGGGCGATTTCGGAACTGAGCCGTTCCTCCAGATCCACGTCTACCTGCGGGTGAGCAGCGAGAAACGTCCCCAGCGCCTTGGGCAGGAACTCCGTGATGGCCGTGGTGTTCGCGAAAATGCGAATCCTGCCCTTCAGCCCACGCGAAAAAGCCTGGAGGTCGCCATGGAGCCGCTCAAGATCCCTGAAGACCCTCCTCGTGTGGGTCATCAGTGACTCCCCTGCCGCTGTGAGAGCCACGCCCTTGTTTAGGCGGACGAACAGCGGCGCGCCGAGGGCTTCCTCCAGGTTCTTGATGCGCGTAGATGCTGCACCGAGCGAAAGGTTCGCTGCTTCCGCCCCTCGCGTGACGTTCCCGGCTTCCGCGATGCTGACGAACAGCCGCAGGTCCACCAGATCGTAGCGAACCGATGCCATCGGCTTGTTCACTTTCCGTATCGGAACTTCGCTGTTTACGGGAATGGACACGCTTCGACAGCTCACACCGATCCCGGAGCGACCAAATAGCGTAAGTCGGCACCGTCGCCATTCATCTGCAGGAGTGGCGAAATCGGGGGCAGATGCAACCCCGAAGACCCCCCTGCGTCCACGGAGTAACGAGATGCGGATGCGGGCAGACGGACGCGTGACGCCGAGTGACCGCCCCGGAGGGCACGTTGTCCAGCCGAACAGGTCCCGTGCGCCATATAGCTGATCAATCGACCTCGGACATCTTCAGAAGGAGCTTGCCCGAGATGCGACGTGTTTCCAGTGCCGCATACATGGTATGCACGTCGGAGAGGTCGAAAATGCGTTCGACGGGAACCTTGAGCGATCCCTCCTCCACCATGGACATCACCGCTTCGGCGCCTCTCGTCCATGCTTCTGAAAGCGGGTCTATATGGCCGATGTGAAGCCTGGTGAACGTCAGGGAGCGTCTAACTAAGCGCTCCCATAGATTCTGGTAGGGCTTGCCCTCCGCTTCGCCGTAGCTGACCACGTGCCCCAGATTTCGGATCGCATCGAAGCTTCTATCGAGGATCGATGCGCCGGTAGAATCAATGACCTTATCGACGCCGCGTCCATCCGTGAGTTCCACGACAACCTCCATAAAGTCGTCCTGTGTGCGGACAATGACCCGGTCGGCGCCATACTCCAGTGCGCGGACTTCCTTTCCGGGCGTGCCCACCGTTCCGATCACGATAGCGCCGGCATGCTTGGCGAGTTGCGTGAGATAGAGACCGACGCCGCCGCCTATTGCATGCACAAGGAGAACGTCACCGTTTCTCGTCGTGCTGACGGTGTGCAGGAGGTGCCACGCGGTCAGTGCCTGCACGGTACAGGCCGCAGCCAGGTCGAGGCCTAGGGATCGGGGAAGTTTGAGGACCCGCGCCGCCGGAACGGCGCATAATTCGGCAAAAGCGCCGGCGTCCTCGCAGAATGCCGAGACACGATCACCGACCGAAACACCTTCAACGCCTGGAGCGATGGCGACAATGGTTCCCGCCATTTCGATCCCCGCCGTGAGCGGATAGCCTTTGGGATGGGGATAGATGCCCCGTCTCATCATGATGTCGGCGTAGTTCAACCCTACATATGCGACCCGCACCAGGACCTCGCAATCGGCGGGAACGGGATCGTCGACATCCCTCACCACCATGTTCTCCGTCCCTTGCTCGGGTGGATTGAGAACCACGGCACGCATGACCTACGCCCCTTCCGGCGACCAGAGAGCCCGCACGCCCACAACCATCTTCCTCATCCGGCCCGCCGGTCCACACCCGCGCCGGTGAAATGTTGCAACGACTTGCGCAGATCCTCGGCCCGGTAGCCGCGGCCGATCACCACCACCGAATTGTCGTCCTTCGTGTCCTTGGCACCCTCCTTCGGAATAATCTCAGGCTGCTGAACCGTCTTGCGGACGCTCTGCAGAAGGAGACGTCCTGCCGGCGTATGAACCACGCCCTTGACCCTCATGATGTCGTTCCCGCGCGCATGGAGCAGCGCGCTGAGCCACACCGAGAAAGCCGGCCAGTCCGTATCTTCATCGAGATCCAGCCGCGTTGCGGTGATTTGCTCCGGCTGGGAACCGGGGGGGCCGACTGGAACCGGCTCGGCTTCGGAGAACTTCGGTAGTGGCGCTTCGCTTCCCATGATCGCGCCGGAAATAAAGGCTCCCGGGTTAAGTTGCAGGAGCGTCGCAAGGAGCCGCGCAAGATCGTCCGCGTTTGAGGCATCCACCTTGGTCACCACGAGGCGATCGGCGGTCTCGATCTGGCGCAGCGTCAATGGCTCGTGTTGGATCTGGTCGAGGCCGTAAATCGCATCAATCGCAATGATGATCTCGTCTACCTTCAGATGATGGATGAGGACGGGATCGGTGCGGATCGCATCCAAGATCGGCCCCGGATCGGCAAGGCCGCTCGTTTCCAATACGATACGTTCTGGTGGGGGGGTCTGTTGGTCGGACCGGGTCCGCAGATCGCAGGTCTCGCGTAGCATCGCGACTAAGCGGTCGCGAGCGTCGCAGCATGCGCAGCCCCCGGCCAGCACGCGCAACCGGCCTCCGCTCGGGAACAGCGCGTCGTCGACTGGCACCTCGGCCGCCTCGTTGACGATGACGAGGACGTCATCGATCGCCCCGCTGTGCAAGGTGTGGCGCAGCCATGTCGTCTTGCCGGAGCCAAGAAAGCCGCCGAGGACAGTCAATTCAACGCGGCCATCCCGTTCGCCGTTCATTCGCGGTCTTTCTCCGCAGTGGACGGTTCTCCCAGGAAACGAGGATCGAGCGGATCGATGGTGCGACCGCTCATTCGCTCGGCCGCGGCCCAGACTTCAGTGGCGTCCCCGATCATTTCGTACCGTCCTGTGCGGTCGGACAGGGTGACGCCGGGAGTTGCTCCATCGTCGTGGACCGTCAAGCCGTATGCGGGAAGCACCGACTGCATGAGATGCGCCCGCCGAAATCGAGCGCGCATCCGATCCGTCGATGAACTCGCACCAGCCTCCGTCCAATGTCCCGGAACCGAGGGAAATCCGCAATTGGCACACATATTCAACTCCTTTGATGGCGGGCGACCTGCATCCGCCCGCCACACAGGGGTGTATCAGACGACCGGCGGTCGCTCTTTACCTTCGAAAGGATAGCGCTTACGAAAATCTTCGGCGATGTCCTCGAAAGGAACCCAGCGAACGCCATCATGACCGTTGATGTACTCGATCAGCCGCTCCAGCATTAGAAGCACCTGCGGGCGCCCGCTCACGTCCGGATGGATGGTGAAGCAGAAGGCGGCATAGTCCATCTCACGATAGACCCAGTCGAACTGGTCGCGCCACAATTCCTCTATGTCGCGCGGATTCACGAAGCCATGGCTGTTCGGCGACTTCTTGATGAACATCATGGGCGGAAGGTCGTCGACGTACCAGTTGGCTCCGATTTCCACGAGGTCGATTTCCTTGCCGTGCTCGAGGGGCTTCATCCACTCCTCGGCCTTCTTGGAGTAGTCGATGAGCGTCCACTTGTCGCCAACGCGAGCATAGAACGGCTGGAAATCACGGTAGCCTTGGCTGTGGTCGTATTTGAAGCCGTATTTCTGGAGAAGCGCGGCGGTGCTGTTCGACATTTCCCACCACGGAGCGACATAGCCCCTAGGCGCCTTACCGCTCATCTTTTCGATCAGTTCGACCGATTTCGCCAACACGGCTTCTTCCTGGGGCGGCGTCATCGCGACCGGGTTCTCGTGCGTGTAGCCGTGGGCGCCGATCTCATGACCCTCATCGACGATCTGGCGACACTGATCGGGGAAGGTTTCAAGCGAATGGCCGGGAATGAAGAAACTTGTCCGCAGGTCGTATTTCTTGAACAGCTTCAGGAGACGCGGCACGCCCACTTCCGAGGCGAAGACCCCACGCTGGATATCGGATGGCGAGTCTCCGCCTCCGTAGGAGCCGATCCAACCGGCTACCGAGTCAATGTCGGTACCGAATGCGCAGAAGATTTCTTTTTTTGCCACTTCTAGTCCTCCTTCAGAATGGAACCATTCACTCCCTCGCGCACGACACACAGGACGCCGCCCGGCCAGACCTCACCCCGGCTGCCCCGAAAATGAATTGAGGGCCGGGCCAGTGACGAATGTTATAGGAGCAAGATGATAATGGCAATTGCCCTTTTGTTTAATGATCTTAGATCGCGCTATGGAGCGATTGATATCCCGTAGGCATCAATTCGATCGCGTCGGAGATCTATCGCGCCTCATACCCCGATGGGCATGTGCTCCGGCGAGCGAACCACAGCCCTCGGAGCCGTAAGTTCCTTCCAGGTCGACAGCGCACGGTTGACGGCCGAGAACGACGGCCGCTTCACGAACTTGCCCCGGCCGGGTCTCGGCTCGTTGGATCCCTCTTCGCCCCAGACCACTTCACCGCGCGAGATCGTGTAGCGCGGCAAACCCCGCACCTCGTGACCTTCGAAGACATTGTAATCGATGATGGACTTTTGGCTCGATGCCGAGATGGTCTTCGTCTTCTTGGGATCCCACACCACGATGTCGGCATCGGCTCCCACCACAACCGCACCCTTGCGCGGGTATACATTGAGGATTTGAGCGATGTTGGTGGACGTCACGGCGACGAATTCGTTCATCGTCAGGCGCCCAGTCTCCACCCCGTGCGTCCACAGGAGCGACAGACGATCCTCAAGTCCCCCGGTTCCGTTGGGGATCTTGGTGAAGTCGGTGCGGCCGAACTGCTTTTGTTCCGTGGTGAACGCGCAATGGTCAGTGGCAACGACCTGCAGCGAACCCGCGGCAAGGCCTGCCCATAGCGATTCCTGATGCGACTCGTCGCGGAACGGCGGACTCATGACTCGTCGCGCGGCGTGGTTCCAGTCCGCGTTGGCATATTCCCCCTCGTCAAGAAGAAGATGCTGGATCAATGGCTCGCCGTAGACTCGCATTCCCTTTTGGCGCGCCCGGCGGATGGCCTCGTGAGCCTGCTCGCAGGAGGTGTGGACGATGTAGACCGGAACACCGGCAGCATCCGCGATCATGATCGCCCTGTTGGTCGCCTCGCCCTCGACTTCCGGTGGACGGGAATAGGCGTGCGCCTCTGGTCCGGAAATCCCGAGCGCCAAGTACTTCTGCTGCAGTGCTGCAACCAGATCGCCATTCTCCGCATGGACCAGGGGCAGCGCTCCGAGCGCTGCGCAGCGCTGGAAGGAGGCAAACATCTCGTCGTCGTTCACCATCAGGGCGCCCTTGTAGGCCATGAAATGCTTGAAGGTGTTGACGCCTCGCTCCACCACGACAGCCATATCGTTGAAGATTTGCTCCGACCATCCGGTCACCGCCACGTGGAAGGAATAATCGGACGAGGCTTGGCGCGCGGCGCGTTCTTCCCAAGCGTCAAGCGACGCGAGCATCCCCTCCTCACCGGGGACCACGAAGTCGACCACCATGGTAGTGCCACCGGACAGAGCAGCAAACGTTCCACTCTCCCAGGTTTCGGCAGTCGTGGTCCCCATGAAGGGCATTTCGAGATGGGTGTGAGGATCAATTCCGCCGGGGATAACGTAGGCATCCTCAGCATCGATGATCTTGTCACCTTGGAGATTCTCGCCGATCGCCGCGATCGTGTCGCCCTCGACCATCACATCGGCCTTGTAGCTGCGATCGGCGGCCACCACCGTGCCGCCCTTTATTACCGTTGACACCACGTATTCCTCCGTTATCAGCTAGCAAATCTTGTACTTTTCGTCTTCAAATCGGCGGCGGAACTGCGCCCTTCCGCTCCACGATGAGCCCGTATGCCGCCGGCTCGCGATGGCGAGCGAAGTCGAAAATCGTCTCCCGATACCGTTTCCCGATGTCGAGGTCACACCGCGCGGTGATCACCTCGTCTTCAATATTGGACGCCATGGCAACGATTTCGCCCGACGGCGCCACGATCACGCTCTGTCCAACCATGTTCGAGCCCTCCTCGATCCCGCACTTTGCGGTTCCGACGACCCAGGTCGCGTTCTGGTAGGCGCCTGCCTGCATCGAAAGGTGGTTGTGGAATTGCGTCAAGCTGTCGATGTCCGGATGCTGGGTGTGATCGTAGGGAGTGTTGTATCCGAGCATGACCATCTCCACGCCCTGGAGGCCCATGACGCGATAGGTCTCCGGCCAGCGCCTGTCGTTGCAGATGCACATACCCATGACTCCGCCGAAGGACCGCCAGACGCGGAAGCCGAGGTCGCCCGGTTCGAAGTAGCGCTTCTCCAGGTGCTGGTGGACACGCCCTGGCTGGAGGACATCGTGGCCGGGCAGATGCACTTTGCGATACTTGCCGATGATTTGCCCGCTGCGGTCGACCAGAATAGACGTGTTGAAGCGGCGCTTGCGATCACCCTCTCGGATCAGCTCGGCATAGCCGATATAAAACCCGACACTGAGTTTGCTGGCCTCCTCGAACAGCGGAGCGGTTTCGGGCCCTGGCATCTCGGTCTCGTAGAAGCTGTCGAGCTCGGCCTCGTCCTCAATGAGCCAGCGCGGGAAGAAGGTCGTAAGGCAGAGTTCAGGAAACACGACCAGTTCGGCGCCTCGCCCCTTGGCCTCGCGCATCATTTCGATCAGCCTCCCGACCGTTTGCCTTCTTGTTTCCGACTTCGAAATCGGCCCCATTTGGGCCGCTGCGGTGTTGACGTACCTTCCCATGCTATCCTCCTGCTCGCGCCGGATCCCGGCTGCATCAACCGGTCAGCGCCCTTTCCTTTAGGAACGAGTGGATTTTGGTGTGGTCGGAGCCTTGGTCGAGTTCGGCCAGGGCTGCCGACCACAGGGCTACCGCCTGCTCGGCCCCGCAAGCGGATATGCCCAACTCTCTCGCCAGATCGAAGGCGATCTGCAAATCCTTCGTCATCAATGCCATGGCGAAACCCGAGGCGAAGCTTCCCGAAAGGATGTGTGGCTTCAGCTTCACCTCGGTCGAATTGTTCCGGCCGGTTGACGCATTAAGTATGTCGACAAGAGTCTCGCCAGAAATTCCAAACTGCTCGCCGATGATCACCGCCTCGCAGGCCGCCACCAGACCTGCGGCCGAAACGTAATTGTTCAGCGCCTTGGCGGCGTGGCCGCATCCGAGCGGGCCGGCATGTAGTATCGTAGATCCCATCGCCTGCAGAAGAGGCTGGGCCGCCGCCACATCGTCAGCCTCGCCGCCCGCCATGATGCACAAATCACCAGTGCGGGCTCGCGCAACGCCACCGGAAACCGGCGCATCTATGAAGCGGAGGCCGCATTCTGCAAGTTCCGCCCCGAGCACCCGCGTTCCACCGGGAGCCGAGGAACTCATGTCAATGACGAGCGTGCCTTCAGGCAGCCCTGCAGCAATGCCCGTCGAACCGAGGAGGACGTTCCGAACGATCTGCCCGTCCGGCAGCATCAGGATCACGGCATTCGCACCAGCGACTGCTTCGCTCGCCTGGGCGAACGCCGACACGCCGATCTGCGACAGCGTCTCGCGCGCTCGTTCGTCCGGATCGGCCCCGCTCACCTGATATCCGGCCTCGGAAAGACGGGCGGCCATGGGACGCCCCATCGCGCCAAGTCCGATGGCTGCAACTTTCCCCAATCGGGTCGTTCCGGTAATCGTCAAGTCTTCATTTCCTTGAAGACGTCCTTTGCGATGCGGAAACAGTCGAGTGCGGCTGGGACGCCGCAGTAGACGCCAATTTGCAGGAATACCTCCTTCAGCTCGTCCTTCGTGAGCCCGTTGTTCAACGCTCCTCTCAGATGAAGCGTGAATTCGTGCGGACGGTTGAGCGCCGCAGTCATTCCGAGATTGAGAATGCTGCGATCGCGGCGCTCAAGGCCGGGTCGGTTCCAAATCTCGTCCCAGCACCACTCGGTGGTGAGCTGTTGCATCGCCCAGTTGAATTCGTCGGCCTCCTCGATCGACCGATCAACATATTCGGATCCGAGCACCGCCCGCCGCGTCTTCAGCCCGCGCTCGAACTTTGCGGACCTGGGTTTCGCCTCGCTCATTGAATACACTCCTTCTTGGCCTCGACCATCGTCACAGTCTCCACCATGTTGGGTCGAACATGTCCGATAGGAGACGTTCCATCTCCAGCCCGACGCTCATGACCTCGACATCCTGTCCCCATTGCCCCGAAAGCAGGATGCTGGTCGGCATTCCGTTAGCGTCGCGGCCATTCGGGAGCGCTAGGCCGCACAACCGCAGCATGTTGCCCAGCATCGTGTTGCGCAGGGTCTTCAGGTTGACCTTATGGAAGTAGTCGTCATCGGCTTCGAGAGGTTCCACTTCCGGTGCCGTTGTCGGCGTGGTCGGCATTAGGAGCAAAGCGTCGCCAAGCTCCTCGTCAAGACGTTCGATCGCGGCCGCTCGGATCGACTGGATGGAGAGAATGTCGCGCGCCGACATGGCTCGCCCTTGGACGATACGATGGACGACCCTGCGATCGATCATTTGGCACTGCGACCCGTCGACCAGTTTGTGATACTCCGCGTAGGCCTCCGCTGCCGTCAGCGAGCCGTATTGCGCTGTCATGTCGCTGACGATGTCCAGAGCAACGATAGGCCGGCGTTCCACCTCTGCACCGGCCTTTTCCATCCGTTCCAGCGCGGCCTCGTAATTGTCAATGACGGCCGTTTCCGCTTCGTCCAGAACGATGTTCGTGGCCGCCACGAACCGGCGTCCGTTCACGGGGACCCGTACGGGTTCTGCCGCCACTGCACCGCGCAGGATCATGTCGAGCATCACACAGTCCGACACGCTTCGCGCCAGCGGGCCCACGGTATCCAAGGTGCGTGATAGCGGGACCATGCCCACTTTTTCGATCCGGCCTTCGCTTGTTTTGAGACCAACTACGCCGTTAAACGACGCCGGGATACGGACGGAGCCCCCCGTGTCGGATCCCACGGCGCATGGGGCGAGATGGGCCGCGACGGCCGCGCCGGAACCCGAGGACGATCCGCCGGGGGAGCGCGGAACGTCGGGAGCGTTTGGATTTCTGGGCGTACCGTAGTGCGGGTTCAGTCCGAGACCGGAATAGGCGAACTCGGTGAGATTGAGCTTGCCGAGCGACACCATTCCGGCGGCAGCAGCGTTAGCTACAGACGGCGCATCCACGGTCTTGGCCGAAGAGTCGCGGAACAACGTCGAACCTGCCGTGGTCGGCGCACCTGCGATGTCGAAGAGGTCCTTCCACGCGATCGGTACGCCATCGAGCGGGGAGAGCGGCCTTCCTTCCCTCAGGCGCTCCATCGCCGCACGTGCTTCACCGCGCGCCCGCTCTGGCGTAGGATGAATGTATATATTCTCGGATTTCGCCGCAGCGATCCGTTCAAGAAAGTGCTCCGTGATCGCGACCGGATCGGCCTCACCGGTGCGGTAGGCGAGTGCGATTTCACCCGCCGTCCGTCGCGCCACCGCTTCAATCGTACTCAATGCATATTCCTCCAAAGCCGGGCTGCGGTCTTCTCAAATCCGGCACATTCAGATAAGGGATGTCGGTGTGCTCAACCGTCTGCACTCAACGCACGGCCGAGATATGCTCGCCCAGGCGTCGATTCTGCTTCGCGACAACCCCGGAACGATGGCCGGCCACCCCCAATCGAAGGGCGACAGAACCCGTTGCGGCCGGCAGGATGTGCCGGCGCGTTGAGCGGCTGCGGTGATGAAGCGACTATGCGGCTAAGCGGACTTCCTTCAGTTTGTTGTCATCTTCCTCCGATGTAGCGCTTGTACGAACATGGTCCGGATACGCCGGTTTAGGACGCGGCATAGGGATCCGACGAGCCGGTATCGACCTCGTCAAGAACGTGGGCCTGCTCGCGGTTCCAACTAGCGGTGACTTCGTCACCCGGCTTGATCGGTTCGACAAAATATTCGGCGTCCGGCACATTGGCGACGAAGCTATCGAGACCGGGAACGTCGATGCTCACTTTGACGAAGTTTCCCTGATACTCGATCGCATCTATCCGACCGACAATGGCGTTGACCGGCTGGGGCCCCGAAGCTTTGGCACGCCTATGCGTCGCAATGCGATCGCGGCGAACGGCGAAGGATACGGTGTCACCCGCCTTCAGATCGCGCTTGCCTGCGATCTCGAAACTTACCCCTTGCGCGCCCTTGAGAAAGGCCACGCCGTTTGACATCCCCTGCACCGTGCCGGTCATGACGTTCTGTGCGCCCATGAAACGGGCGACATAGGGCGTGGCCGGCGTGTTGAAGATTTCTCTAGCGCTTGCCGCCTGGTCGATACGACCATTATCCATCACGACCACCATGTCCGCCAGGGCAATCGCTTCCGGCTGCGTATGGGTTACGTGCACAAAGGTGATGCCAAGTTCGTTTTGTAGCGCCTTGAGCTCCCCCCTCATCTGGAGTCTCAGGAATTCATCCAGCGCCGATAGCGGTTCGTCGAGCAGTAGAACGCGGGGATTGGTGATTAGGGACCGGGCCAAAGCGACCCGCTGCTGCTGCCCGCCCGAGAGCTGGGCCGGCATGCGGTCGCGTAGATGAGCCAGTTGCACCCGCTCAAGCATCTCATCCGCCTGTCTGCGTCGCTCCTCCTTTGCGACGCCACGCATCTTCAGATAGAAGGCGACGTTGTCGCGGATCGACAGGTGTGGAAACAGCGCGTAGCTCTGAAACATCATCGCAGTGCCTCGCTGCACAGGCGGGAGGCCGACGACCATGTTTTCCCCTATGAATATCTCGCCGGAACTCGGCGTCTCGTGTCCCGCGATCATTCGAAGAATGGTTGTCTTGCCGCAACCGGATGGCCCTAGCAGGCAGCAATATGAACCGTGGGGGATGGTCAGGTTGATGTCCTTGACCGCGACCGTCTCGCCGAATTTCTTCGTGAGGTTCACCAAGCGGATCTCGCCCGATTCCGAATTGAGTGCTTGCATGGCGAATGCCGTCCTGACTGGAGTGTGGTTCATTATTTCGATCGTCTGCGCTGAATGAGAATGATCGACCCAAGGGCCAGGGCGATCACCAGGAAGGAGATCACCGTAGTTGTCGTGCCGAGAGCATAGAGAGCGGGCGATGTGACATTTGTCGTCATCGTCCAAATCTCCAGCGGCAACGTGTTCTTCGTCCCGACCGTCAACCAGCTGCGGGGGAATTCGTCATACGAAAGCGTGAATCCGAACAGAGCGACGGCGATCATCCCTGGGAAAACGATCGGCACGACCACGTCCTTGATCGATTGCCACCGGCTGGCGCCAAGATCGAAGGCAGCCTCCTCGTAGGAAGGACTGAGTCGTCCTAGGATGGCGAACATGATCAGCAGCCCGAAAGGAAGGGTCCATGTCAGGTGCGCGCCCAGAGCCGTGCCGTACCAACTCGCCGAGATGCCCAGAAACTGTGCGGTTACAAGAATGCCGATCGAAAGCACCAGTCCGGGGATGATGAGACTGGAGATGGCCATGTAAAATAGCGCTCCGGCGCCGCCGAACCGGCGTCGGAATCCGAAGCCCGCCGTTACCGAGATCAGCACCGTCAGCACCATCACGATGACCGCCAGTGGCAGAGACCGCGAAAAGGCGCCGGGCACGTCGCCCACCCGGGTCGGATTGAACAACTCGTCGAACCAGATCAGCGACGGGTCACGCAGCGGGAAGCTGAGGGATGCGGACGTTCCCTGAAACGATAGGATCAGAACGGAAATCATCGGGCCGTAAAGGAACAGCACGAACAAAGCCATGAGCGTGGCGAGCACGTAAAAGGTCCAGGGCCGGCGTTCGAGGGATGATGGCATTTTCTCTCTACCTGACAAGTTCCTTGCGGACGTCCACGAGCCGGAAAATCGCCGATGCGATCAGTAGCACGACGACGAGCAACACAACCGCATTTGCCGCAGCCCGCGGATAGTTTAGGAACTGAAGATCATTAAAGATCGCGGAGGCGGCCGAGCCGGACAACCCCCCGCTCATAACCGTCACGACGGAAAAATCGCCCATTACGAGCGTGACCACGAAGAGCGCTCCGAGCGCTAGGCCCGTCTTACTGAGCGGCAGCACGACGTTCCAGATCACGCCCCAGCGTGTGGCTCCGGCATCGATCGCGGCTTCGAGGAGCGACTTGTCGATACGCGCCATGGAATTGAAGATCGGCACGATCATGAACAGCGTATAGAGGTGCACATAAGCCACAACGACTGCGAAGTCCGAGTAGAGCAGCCATTCGATCGGCTGATCGATGATACCGCCTCCGACCAAAGCCTGATTGATCAGCCCCTCACGGCCGAGGACCGGCCGCCACGAGATCATGCGGATAATGTTCGATGTCCAGAACGGGACGGTGCAGACCAGAAACAACGCGATGGCCGTCACCAGATTGCGGACATGGAACACCAGAAAGTAGGAGATCCAGAATCCGAGGACACCGGTGATGGCGAGTACTATGACAGCGAACTTCAGCGTTGAATAATAAAGACGCCAATTGGTTTGGTTTGTCAGAATGTCAGCGTAGTTCTTCAGGGTGAAGTCCGGGACGATGCCGACCAGCATTTGGTACCGAAAGAAGCTCACTACCAGAACCAGCGCAACCGGGACGGCGAAAAAAAGAATCAGGACCACCGCCAGCGGCGTGACCTGCAGATAGGGAAGAGCCGTTGATCTGCTATTCATGTTTTCAGACAACCTGAATGCGGGAGGATGACGGCGGCCGGAGCCGCCGCCGATCGTCATGTGTCGCTCACGCTGCGCTGAACTCGTTCCATTTGGCGTAGAGGAACTCCGCCTCGTCCATGAGGTTGTTCCACACTGCCACATTCGAGAACCGTTCCTCGTAGGAACCGCCGTCGCGCACGTCGCCGGCCGAATTGGTCTTCTGTCCGGTCGGACTGGTGATCTCGTCCGTCGCCGGCTTGCCTTCGTAGAAGAAGCCGCGTTCGTTCGGCGTCAAGTTTGCCTTCGCCGTTTCGGGGTTGGCACTGTAGTAGCCCTGCTTTGCGATGAAGCCGCCTACCCAGCCAGAATTGTACCAGGTCATGTACTCGTATGCGGCGTCACGCTTGAGGCCGTCGAGATGGCTCATCATGGCGAGACCATTGCCCCATCCGCGATAGCCTTCCTTTAGGGGCTGGTAGACACACGGCTTGTTCTGTGTCTGAACTGCGGTAACGGCGGGCGACCACATCGACTGGATAACCACTTCGCCGTTGGCCATGAGGTTGACGGACTCGTCGAAGGTGTTCCACAGAGCACGCCAATGTCCCGCCCGCTTGAGTTCGATCAGTCTGCCGATCGTCTTCTGGATCTCTTCTTGAGTCGGATTGCCCTTGTCGCTGTAGGTCATCTCCCCAGCCGCTTCGAGAGCCATCATGGCATCCATGATGCCGTTGGTCGGGATGTTCTGGATCGCAGCCTTGCCCTTGAAGTCCTCGGAGATCAGGTCGGCCCAGGACGTGATGTCGCGCCCCACAAGGTCCGGCCGGATTCCGAGCGTATCGGCATTGTACACGCCAGGCACAAAGGTCGCGATGCCCGTCTGGTCGCTGGCAAACGACCGTGCGTCGGTTGAATCGAGATAAATAAACTCGATGGGAGCGTCGCCTTCCCGTGACACCGGCTTACCGGCGAAGACACCTTCGGTATAGAGCGGCGTAAGCTGATCCCAGTTCTTCACCTTGGCCGTCTCTATGCCTTGAATGACGCCCTGCGGCACCGCGATCTTGGTCTGCCATATTTCCATATCGGCGACGTCGATCGAATTCGGATCGTTGATCATGCGGTTGATTAGGCCCGGGTGATCGACAACCGACATCTCTACCTTGAAGCCGAGATCCTTGCTGGCCTGACGCGCGATGTCGGGGAGGGTCGAATAGGACATTCCCGTGTGGTTGAGGGTAATATCCTTCAAGTTTTGCGCCCAGACGGTCGGGAAGCCCGTTACCAGCGTCGTTCCGGCTACGGCTGCGCCACCCTTCAGGACAGACCGCCGGCTGATACGTCCCGCGCGCGGGTCTTTCACTGACTTCTTCATGCTGTTCTCCCATTCTTCCTTTGGATCGTTCACCATTCTCATGGCTCATGCGCAGCGAACCGAATGTTTCTGACGTCTTTTTGCCGGCTCGCTACCTTTCCTGCTTCACGCAGTTGCTGATTGCCGCATCGTTTACCTACTGTCCCTGCTTTGCCACCGGTTCGCAAGCGGTGTTGCGCGATGCTACCGGCTGGCCATGCTGCTCCGCAGATCCTTGGTTCCCTTGGTATCGACCTGCCAGCCGTAGCCGTCGTCCACCACTTGGAGAGCAACGCCGTAGTCCTGGCGCGCGCACTCGGGAGTGATGAATCCATCCAGGACGTCGTCCAGCACTTTCGATGGATCGCGCTCCAGAGGATTTCCAAAGCCACCACCACAGGGCGAGAAATACGACACCACATCGCCGGCGCGCGTGCGGCGACCCGAAAACTTTGCGGGCTCCATGCTCGATTCACCGCTGAAGATGTTTCGAATTTCCACCTTTCCCCCGGCACCCGGCTTGCCGCCAAATACGCCCCACGGAACATCTTCGTGACGGTCGGCTTCGTGAGTCATGTAGCCGTCGGTCAGGTAGCGCTGGGACTTGACGACACCGGCGCCGCCTCGGAACCTGCCAGCCCCAGGCACGGCATCGTCGCGAATCTCGTAGCGGTCACAAATCAGCGGCAGGTGCATGCCCAGATCCTCAAGCGGATTGTTGCGCGTGTTGCGCATTAGCTCCTCGATCGTGTCGGGGCCGTCCGATTGCGGGCGCCCTCCCATTGCCGCCTCGTTCACTTCGAGGAACACCCAATAGTCGCCGCTGTCCCGCACACCCGAATAGGCCGCGAATGAGAGCACCGCCGCGTTCCCAGCCGTGCATTTGTCCGGCAGTACCGGAGCCAGTGCCTTGATGATTAGGTCAACCACCCGCTGGATCTGCGCGAAGCGGGCTTCCGCGGCGGCTGGTGCGATCGGATTGAAGATGCAGCCGGGCGGCGCGGTGACCTTCACTGGGCGGAACGACCCCTCGTTCTGCGGGATGTATTCCGAATGGGTATAGGTATCCAACAGGAGGGCACGGAACGCGAAGAAGCATGCCACCTTTGTCGAACCCTCGAACGGAACGTTGTAGGCGGTCGGCACTTGCGGCGATGATCCTGTCAGATCGACTTCCACCTCGTCGCCCGTCACCCTGACGGTAACCTTGATCGGCAGGGTGACACCGCGGGTGCGCCCATCGTCGTCCAGGAAACCCTCCGCCACGTATTCACCGTCCGGAATCTTCGAGATTTCGCGTCGGAGCATGCTCTCGGTATAATTCATGAGTTGACGGGTGGCAGAGAGGACCGTGTCCTTCCCGTACTTCTTCATGAGTTGCTGGAACCGCATCACACCGAGTTCAGCGGAAGCTACCTGCGCTTCCAGATCGTTCATCACCTGGCCGGGAACCCGCGTGTTGTCGCGGATGTACTTCCACATTGTATCGTTGCGCTTGCCTTCCTCGAACAGCTTGATCCCGTTGAGCAGCATCCCTTCGGCATAGACATCGGGAATGTCCATGATCAGTCCCGGGGTTGCCGCGCCGATGTCGATGTGATGAGCGGTGTTGGCGGAAAATCCCACGAGCTCTTCCTCGAAGAACACCGGCATGACGATGGCGATGTCAGGGGAATGGCTCGCGCCATAGTAAGGGTGATTGTGAATGACCACGTCGCCCGGCTGCCACTGGTCGAGCGTGACTGATTTCTCGATCCCGCGCAGATAACCCGGAAGTGAACCGATATGCATCGGCGTGGAATCGGACTCACACAGCGTGTTGTAGTCGCGATCGAAGAGCCCTGCGCCAAGATCCTGGCTCTCACGGATGATCGAGGAATAGCTCATCCGGTAGAGCACCGTGCCCATCTGCTCGGCGATCGAATGCAACGCGCCGCCAATGACCTGTAGCGTAATCGGATCGACTTCCTGCCTCATCCCCGCCTCCTCAGTTCCGGCTAATCAGAATGTCGCCGTAGCGCATTACGAGGGCCCCGTAGCCCGGTGGTACAACGGTAGTCGAATTATGCTGAATGATGATCGCCGGACCGGAGATCCGGTCATCGGCCAGCAGCTTGCCGCGCTGATAGCGCGGCGTCTCCTGCGCGGAGCCATCGTCGAAGACAGTCTGGCGTGTGTAGAGCAACGCTTCAGGCGGATCTTGGCGGCCGCCCGTTTCCAACTCCGGCAGGGACAGCGTTTCCACGCCAGCGACAGCAACGAGTCGCAACGTGATCAGTTCGCACGCCTGATCCCGGAAGGCATGGCCGTAGATCTTCTTGTGCTCCTCGTGAAAGCTTTCGATCACGGCTTGTATGGTCCCGGCGTCCATGGGATCGGCAGGAACATTCGCGCGCAGTTCGAACCCTTGGCCCACATAGCGACACTCGGCCACCCGCTGGAAGCGCCGCGCCCCGAGAGGCACGCCATCGGCGTCCAGCTGCCGGTTGGCCTGGTCCGTCAGGCTGACGAGGGCGTCGTTCATGACTTTGTACTCGGCCTCGCCGGCGTCGTTCAGCACCATCAAGAGCGGATGGGTGTAGTCGTATTGTATGTCGGTTACCAGAAGGCCAGTTGCCGCCGTAATGCCAGGCTGGACCGGCGAGATGATGTCCTTCGCATGGATGGCCTCGGCGAGCGAAACCGCATGCAGCGGCCCCGCACCGCCGAATCCCATAAGCGTGAAGTCCCGGGGATCTACGCCCTTGGCCATCGAATTGGAATTTATCGCCAACGCCATGTTGTTGTTGACAATCGTGAGGATGCCGAGCGCCGCATCGTGAAGGGAAAGACCGAGAGGTTCGGCGATGTGCCGACGAATCGCCTCCTCTGAGAGCGATGCGTCGATCTCGATGTCGCCTCCGAGGAACTGCTCCGGATCGAGACGTCCCAGCACAATTTGCGCATCGGTTACGGTCGGCTCCGCTCCTCCCTTCCCGTAGCAGGCGGGCCCGGGAACGGCACCGGCTGACCGCGGACCCACCCGGAAGGCCCCGCCCGGATCGATATAGGCAATGGAACCGCCGCCAGCTCCGATGGCGTCGATATCGATCATCGGCACCAGGACCGGCAACTGCCCGACCTCGGTGTCGCGCGAGTTCTTGATGCGCAGCTCGCTGTCCTGAATCACGCCGATGTCGGCGGACGTACCGCCGATGTCGATGGTGATGATGTTCGCCTTCTTGCAGCTGTCGCCCGTCCAACGCCCGCCAATTACGCCACCCGCCGGACCGGACATGAGCAGTCCGATCGGCAGATCGGATGCCTGCTCCACCGTCGTTATGCCGCCGTTTGATTGCATAACGCGGATCGTGCCGCCAACGCCCGCACCGCGCAGCCTTTCTTCCAGCCTTCGCAAGTAGGCAGACGTCTTCGGTCCGATATAGGCATTCATAGCCGTAGACGAGAACCGCTCGTACTCCCTGATTGTGTTCACCACGTCGGAGGAGCAGCAGACGTAGGTGTCTGGCAGTACCGAACGGACAATCTCCTTCGCCCTAACCTCGTGCTCGCTGTTAAGGAAGGAGAATAGAAAAGCGATGATAACGGCATCCATGCCACGTTTGGCGAAGAGCTCTGCCGCCTCCTTCACCTCGTCCTCTTCGAGCGGAACTTCGATGCGGCCATCCGGGGGGAGGATACGCTCCGTGACCACCAAGCGGTCACGACGCCGGACCAGAGGCTTCGACTGCCAGGGAACATCGAACTGGAGCGAGAAATTGTGCGGCCGCTTGTGACGGCCCATATGCACTATGTCGCGAAAGCCCCGCGTTGTGATCATGCCGACCTTGGCGCCGCCGCGTTCGATTACGAGATTGGTCGCCACGGTCGTTCCGTGCAGCACGGCATCGATGCGTGACGGATCCACGCCGGCGATCCGGCAGACGTTCAGAATGCCCTCAACCACGCCCTCCGACTGGTCATGCGGGGTGCTCGCGACCTTGGTGACGACGACCGAATGTTTCTGACCTGCCCCGGACCGCTCCAAGATGATGTCCGTAAACGTTCCCCCGACGTCAACCCCAACGCGTATCATTCATTCACCTCTCGCCCGGCATAGCCGGACACCTTGCACTAACCGCACCGGACCCGAAGCTGCCCGAAAGCCGAACCGTTGCCTGCTGACTGCAGGGAGGACATTGCATCGACCGATGATGCGGATCAGATCCCTTGGCGATCGTGTTGAGGCCCGTTCCAACATGCGATTAATTCAATACTATCCCTTGACATTTTGAACGTTAAATAATCATTTTGTAACGATTGATACGCTACCGTTATCAGTATGCGCTATGAGTTGAAGCATCTTTCGACGTTCGTCGCAGTCGCCGAGGAACTGAATTTCCACCGTGCCGCAGAACGGCTCGGAATGGCTCAACCGGCCGTCAGCAGACTCGTGCGGGAGCTCGAAGACAGGCTGGAAACAAGGCTGCTGGAACGCACGACGCGCAAGGTGATGCTCACGGCGACCGGGCGCTACCTCTTGGAAGAGGCCCAGGAGATCCTTGCTAAGATCGGGGTTGCCGAGAGCACTGTCCGGCTGCTCGAGTCTGGTACCAAGGCGATCCTCCGCATCGGCTATACGACCATCACGGGACATTCGTTGGTGCCCGAAATCGCCCGTCAGTTCCGGCTCGACAATCGCGACGTGCGCCTCGAACTGATCTACCTGACATCGCCGGTTCAGCGCGACCGCATCCTGCAGGGCGAAATCGACGTCGGCTTCATTGAGGGCTCCTTCCAGAGCTCCGAAATCGAGTCCAGGCCCGTGGCGCGCCATTCGCTCGTGGCACTTCTGCCGCCTTCCCATCCGCTTTCGGGGAAAGAGGCGATTACGGTCCATGAACTGGCGGAGGAGGCGCTGGTTCTGGGAACCAACGCCGAATGGCCCACCTTCCGGCGAATCCTGGTCGACGTGTTCCAGAAGCACGGTCAGGTGCTCAAGGTCGGTCAGGAAGCGTCGAGCCTGACGGGCATTCTTGGGCTCGTTACGGCCGGCGTGGGAGCAACCATCTTCTGCGGCATGCCCAGCTTCTGCGGCACGCATGCAATCGTTCCCCGCCGGATAGAGATGGATGTGCCGACGCTGGTCGAGACGCATATCGCTTGGCGCCGGTCGAATTTGACCACCGCCATGAAGCGGTTCGTCGCGACGAGCCAGCGCGTGGGGACCGCCTATCGCAGTTTCGTGCCCTGACTTGTTTAAGCCGCCGGGGCAAGCCGCGACCGCGAAAAGCTGAGCAATGGTTCCGTGCGCCGGTAAGTTGCGCTTCGGCTTCCGTCGCTCCATCCGGTGCAACCCCGTGCCCGACTCCTCCGCCTTGCCGATGCCCGACCTTGACGCGCCCGCCGCTTTGATCCCTGAATGACGACGGCCGCCGATGCTTCGGCCCCATCGGCTGCCTGCAAAAACCAGATGTGTTTGGAGAAAAGAATTGGAAAACTGGGCTAACCGCAAGACGCTGATACTGGGCCGCAACGAGATGATCGGGCTTCTGACGCCCGGTGAGTACAACGACTGCGTCGAGCAGGCTTATCGGATGCATGGCGAGGGCCGCTACTACATGGATCCGAAGGGTCACATCGTGCTCGACAGGTTTCCGGGAGAATGGGAGGCGATGCCCTCCTACATCGAGGAACCGCACGCAGCTGCGTGCAAATGGGTGTCGATACGCGAAAGGAACCGGGAGCGCTACAATCTTCCGACGGTCTTTTCGATCCTCATCTACACCGAGCCCGAAACCGGCTTTCCCCTCGCGATTGTCGACGGATCCTATCATACCGTCATGCGCACGGGATCAGCAGGGGCGGTTTCGGCGAAATGGCTCGCTAGACCCGACTCGCGCAAACTTGCGATCGTGGGCGCCGGAAATATGGCGGAAGGGGCACTCGCGACGTGCAACGAGGTCTTCGACTGGGACGAGGTCCGGATCTGGAGCCGCAGTCAGGAGACGCTGGATCATTTCGTCCAAGAGCAGCAGCCCCGCTATGAGCGTTTCGAACTGCAACCGTCTACCAATCTCGAGGAAGTCGTCCGGGGCGCCGATGTCGTAGTGACCCTCACCCCGGCGCGCGAACCGCTCATCCGGGCGGAGTGGATCTCGCCGGGCACGCACATCGCCGCCGTCGGGGCCGACAAGGCGGGGGACCAGGAACTGGAGGGCACGCTGCTAACCAGGGCCCGAATCTTCGTCGACGACATCCGCCAGTGCCGGACGGACGGCGAAATCAACGTTCCTCTATCAAGCGGTCTCATTAAGGAAGACGACATTGCGGGAGAGATCGGCGAAGTTATCGTCGGCCGCAAGTCTGGTCGGACGTCCGACGACGAGATCACGATCTTCGATTCGACCGGCATTGCGCTTCAGGACTCCGCGACCGTACCGCTGGAATACCAACGTGCGATGGAAAAGGGACTCGGGATCGAGAAGAAGATGATCTCGACCTGAGCAGCCCGGCCGGAGCGCGACCATGAATACTCCAGATGTATATGCCCGGCAGACCTTCGGCCAGTCCACCGGACTTGGCCGTTCGCCCGCCCTACTCGTCGTTGATTTGGTGAACGGATTCAACGATCCCGACATCCTGGGCGGCGGCAACATCAATGCCGCCGTCCACGCGACCGTGCCGCTCCTCGGTAAAATCCGCCGGCTGGGCATGCCCGTCATCTTCACCCGGATAGTCTATGCCACCGACGGGTCCGATGCTGGTCTGTGGTGCGAAAAGGTGCCTCGGCTACGGGACCTGACCGAGGACGCCTGGGCCAGCCAGGTCGTGCCGAAACTTTCTCCTCGCACCGGCGAACTCGTGATCCGGAAGAACCAGGCCTCCGCGTTCTTCGACACGCCCCTGGCAGCGCTGATGACCCATGGCGGGATCGATTCTCTGATCATGGTTGGATGCACGACCAGCGGGTGCGTCCGCGCCAGTGCCATCGATGCCATGAGCCGGAACATCCGCACCGTTGTCGTCCCGGAATGCGTGGGCGACAGGGCGCTCGATCCGCACGCGGCAAATCTCTTCGACATCGGACAGAAGTATGCCGACCTGATGCCGCTCGACGAGCTGCTGCGCAAACTTGATGCAAGGAATAACTGAGATGGCGATTTCGCTGGGACTGCCTGTGGCACTATACCCACCGCCTGCCGAAAAAATGTCATCGGCCCTGGTTCATCATTCTACCAAAGAGCGAGGAGACGATTGCGGATGCTGGTGCTTGGTACATCCGCACTCGGATAGCGTTTGTTTCCACCAAAAGCACCGTTCCCGAATCCCGAATTGTGTTCGGCGAACTTACGTGCTGGTAGCGTCTCTTCAGCCCGTGCGGCCGAACGGACACGATCTGGCGTCAACCTAGAGAATCAATCATGGGCAATGGATCCGACCATCATGGCTCGGCCTTGGCCGCCTTCGCGGCTGAGCTTCGTTTCAGAGACATCCCGGCTTCGGTCTCGGCCCGGGCGGTTGACCTGTTCGTGGATTGGGTAGGTTCCGCACTTGCCGGCAAGGGGGTGCCTCCGGTCGAAATCCTGTCTCGGTTCGCGAAGTCGATGGGGCCGGGCGACGGCCCTTGCGAAATATTGATAGACCGCTCCTCCTCGTCAGCGCTTTTCGCCGCGCTGGTGAACGGGGCATCCTCGCATGTTGCGGAACAAGACGACGTGCACAATGGTTCGGTGTTGCATCCGGCCACCGTTGTTTTCCCGGCCGCGCTTGCACTGGCCCAGGAAAAGCGCGTCTCGGGAAAGGTGTTCATCGCGGCAGTCGTCGCGGGATACGAAGTCGGCATCCGGATCGGCGAGTTCCTCGGCCGCTCCCACTACAAGATCTTTCACACGACCGGCACGGCCGGCACGATCGCCGCTGCAGCAGCCGCGGGACGAGTGCTCGGCCTGACGCCGGTGACGATGCTGCATGCTTTCGGGTCGGCAGGTACGCAGGCGGCTGGGCTGTGGGAGTTCCTGCGCGATGGAGCTGATTCGAAGCCGCTGCATACCGGCAAAGCTGCTGCAAACGGGCTTATCGCGGCGTCACTGGCGCGAGAGGGCTTAACCGGCGCGAAACAGATACTGGAGGGACCGCAAGGGATGGCCGCCGGGATGTCGCGTGATGCCGACCCGGCGAAGCTGGCCGACCGGCTCGGCAGCCGCTGGGCGCTCGCTGAAACCTCTTTCAAATTCCACGCTTCGTGCCGGCATACGCATCCGGCGGCGGATGCGCTTCTCAAGGCAATGCAGGAGAATTCTCTGAAGATGGCGGATATCAGTGGTGTGACGGCGCTGGTGCACCAGGGCGCGATCGACGTGCTGGGACCGGTGGTGTCGCCGTCGAGCGTCCATCAGGCGAAGTTCTCGATGGGCACGACACTCGGCCTCATCGCCGCCTTCGGCCGCGCCGGCATGAACGAGTTCGAACAGGCCTATGCGCGGCCGGATATCGCCGCCTTCCGCGATCGCGTGCGCATGGAACTCGACGCGGAGGTGGACGGCGCTTATCCAGCGCGCTGGATCGGAAAGGTGGCGCTGGAGACCGTCGACGGCCGGCGCCTCGAGGCACGCGTCGACGAGCCGAAGGGCGATCCGGGCAACACGCTTTCAAGAGACGAGATCGACTCAAAGGTGCGGAAGCTCGCGGCCTTCTCCGGCGCGGCCGCACCTGCCGAACTGGACAATGTCCTGCCCCGCCTCTGGGCGATCGGCCAGCTGGATGCCGTGGGAGCGCTGATACCCGTCAACGCACCGGCCCGGCAGGTGGAAGTAACGGCGTGACGCAAGCGATGGACAGGCCGGCATGATCATCAAGGACCTTCCGCAGGGCGACGAAATCGCCCAAATCAGGCAGAGCGTTCGAAGACTCTGCGACAGCTTCGCGCCGGACTACTGGCGGCGGCTCGACCGCGAGAAAATTTATCCGAGCCAATTTGTGAAGGCGCTCCAGGACGCGGGCTACCTTTCGGTTCTAATCCCGGAGGAGTATGGCGGTTCGGGCCTCCCGCTCTCGGCCGCCGCGGCGATCCTTGAGGAGGTGCAGCGCGCCGGGGCCAACGGGGCGGCCTGCCATGCACAGATGTACATCATGGGTGCACTGCTGCGGCACGGCAGCGAGGCACAGAAGCGAAAGTACCTGCCTCTCATCGCGTCGGGGGAACTACGCCTGCAGGCCTTTGGCGTCACTGAGCCGACGAGCGGCACCGACACGACGTCGATCAAGACATTCGCGCGGCGCGAGGGCGATGTCTATGTGATCAACGGCCAGAAGGTGTGGACCTCGCGTGCGGAATTTTCCGACCTCATGCTGCTTCTAGCCCGCACCACACCAAAGGCGGAGGCCCCCAAACGCACCGGCGGCATGTCGGTTTTCATCGTCGACATGCGGGAGGCACTGAAGTCGGGCATGACCATCAAGCCGATCCACACCATGATGAACCATTCCACCACCGAAGTCTTCTTCGACGACGTGCGCGTAGCGGCCGAAAATCGGATCGGCGAGGAAGGCGAGGGATTCCGCTACATCTTGTCCGGCATGAACGCGGAGCGCATCCTGATTGCCGCAGAGTGCATCGGAGACGCCAAGTGGTTCGTCGAGAAGGCCGCGGCCTATGCCAGCGAACGCATCGTGTTCGGACGTCCGATCGGCCAGAACCAAGGCGTACAGTTTCCGATCGCGCGGGCCTATGCTCAGACGCGTGCGGCCGAACTGATGGTGCATCAGGCTACGAGCCTCTACGAGGCCGGCGAGGACTGCGGCGAACAGGCCAACACTGCCAAGATGCTTGCGGCAGAGGCTGCCTGGGCGGCGGCGGAAGCCTGCGTGCAGACGCATGGCGGCTTCGGGTTCGCGGAAGAATACGACATTGAGCGGAAGTTCCGCGAGACACGGCTCTATCAGGTGGCTCCGATCTCGACCAACCTGATTCTGAGCTATCTCTCCGAGCATGTTCTCGGAATGCCACGCTCCTACTGAGGACGCCCGCGATGCTCCCCTTGAAAGAGCTGCTAGTCGTTGCCATCGAGCAAGCGGTGGCCGCCCCCACCTGCACTCTTAGGCTCGCAGACGCTGGAGCACGCGTCATCAAGATCGAGCGCGCCGAGGGCGAGACGGCGCGCCACTACGACAAAGCCGTGCGCGGCACGAGCGCCTATTTCGCCTGGCTCAACCGCGGCAAGGAGAGTGCCGTCCTTGACATCAAGGATGAAACGGACCGTGCGCTGGTCGAACGGATGGTGGCAAAGGCCGACGTCTTCATCCAGAACCTCGCACCAGGTGGCGCGCAACGCCTGGGCCTCGGTGCCTCAGGACTGGTAGCGCGCTATCCGCGGCTGGTCGCGGTCGACATCGTCGGCTACCGGCAGGACAGCGCGGCACGCGACATGCGCGCCTACGATATGCTGATCCAGGCGGAGAGCGGTTTGTGCTCCGTCACCGGAACGCCGGACACGCCGGTCAAGGTCGGCGTCTCCATCGCAGACGTGATGACCGGGATGAACGCGCACGCAGCAGTGTTGGAGGCGCTCATCGAACGTTCGACCTCCGGTCGGGGCAGTGCGATCGAAATTGCCATGTTCGACACCATGGCCGACATGATGAGTGTACCGCTGCTGCACTACGACTACGGCGGCAAGCCCACCCCGCGCACCGGCCTGGAGCATGCTGCGATCTACCCTTACGGTGCGGTCACCTGCTCGGACGGCGAAATCGTCATCGTGGTGCAGAACCCCGGGGAGTGGCGTCGCCTGTGTACCAGCGTGCTGGGACGGCCCGACCTTATCGAGGACCCGTTGTTCCACGACAATCCAAGCCGCGTCGAGAACCGGCAAGCGCTCGGCGTCATAATGGCAGGGATCTTCGGCGCCATGACCCGCACCGAGGCGATCACGAAGCTGGAGGCGGCCAAGCTGGCCTGGTCGAAAGTCTCGACCGTCAAGGACCTTTCCTCCCATGCGGCACTGAGGCGCCTGACTATCGAGACGCCCGGCGGCCCCTTCGAGGGTGTCGCTTCTCCGGTGCGCCGCGCGATCAAGGACGGTCCTGTCCCGGCGCTCGGCGCTCATACCGAGGCGCTGCGGAACGAGTTCGCGGAAACTACCGAATGAGCGGCATCGACATCGATCACCTGCGCCGATGGATCGGCCGCGAGGAGCGCCAGACCGACATAATCACGCCGGCGCTTGTTGAGCGTTTCGAGGCGACGCTCGGCGAAGCGGCGTGTCCTTCCGGCGTTCACGCCCCGCTCGCCATCCACTGGTGTCTTGCTCCACAGGCCCGGCCTACCGGAGAACTCGGGCCGGACGGACATCCGGCGCGCGGCGGCTTCCTTCCACCAGTGCCGCTCCAGCGCCGCATGTGGGCGGGGGGAAAGGTAAAATTCTATGAGCCTCTGCGGATCGCGACGGAGGTTACCCGCATCTCTCGGATTGCTAACGTTTCCCTGAAGAGCGGACGCAGCGGCGACCTGGTATTTGTCGCGGTCGATCACGAGATCGTGTGCGACGAGAAGACGGCGATCGCCGAACGACAGGACATCGTGTACCGCGCACCGGAACCGACAATTCCGAGCCATATGGGGACATTGCGTGCCCGAGGAGACCCCTGCCAGACCCCGGCTGCTGACCATAGTGAGACGGTCGAGGCCACCACGACGCTGCTCTTTCGCTATTCTGCGCTGACGTTCAACGGCCACCGGATCCATTACGACGTCGAATATGCGCGCCAGGAGGAAGGTTACCCAGGGCTCGTCGTGCATGGACCGCTCCAAGCCACACTGATGCTGCACATGGCGTCCCGGATCGACGGCGGACTGCCGCCCCGCTCCTTCTCCTATCGCGGGGTTGCACCGCTTTTCCACGGCACAGAGTTCACGATGAACGCGCTCCGGACAGCAGGGGGAGTGGATCTTTGGTGCGCGGATCACGCGGGCAGAACGACGATGACAGCACAGGTGGTCGGCGCGCGCGCGTGAGAACCCTGAAGAAATTCAGCCCCGCGGTGCGGAACTGTGGTCATGACCTGTTGGACCGGCCGAAGCTCGCCGAGATGTCGGCCGTGTGCATAGTTCAGATGGCTTGAACGATTGTGACGTTCCGCGCCCTGAGCACCGCGTGGAGGCACAACAGAGCTTGCGAGCCACCTCCCCCGAGCATCTCGAGATTGACCGGCTGCGCAAGGAAGTAGCGAAGCTGAAGGCGGAGCGCGACATCCTAAAAAAGGCCGCAGCCTACTTCGCGAGGGAAGTGACATGAGATTCGCTTTCATCGCGAGGCACCGGAACATCTGGCCGGTGGCATGGCTG
>JAEPOG010000011.1 GCA_017643025.1 Rhizobiaceae bacterium | reverse complement strand
GAGATGGTGATGCCGGGCGACAATGTGACGGTGGACGTGGCGCTGATCGTGCCGATCGCGATGGAAGAGAAGCTGCGCTTCGCCATCCGCGAAGGCGGCCGCACCGTCGGTGCCGGCATCGTCGCTAGCATCACGGAATAAAGGTGCCGCTGACGGCAATCGGAATGGAAAGGGCGCCTTCGGGCGCCCTTTGTTTTTTGGCGTGGCTCATCGTCATGTCGTTTGGTCTGGTCGCCCCGGCGGCCGCCCAGGAGGCGAGCGCCCCGCCGAACATCCTTCTGGTCATTGCGGACGACATGGGGCTGGATGCGAGCCCTTGCCGCGATGTCGGGGCGCGCAAGCCGACGATGCGCTTACTGGAACACATGTGCGCTGAGGGCATCGTCTTCGACAATGCCTATGCCGCGCCATCTTGCTCACCGACGCGCGCAACGATCATGACCGGCCGCTACGGCTTCCGCACGGGCGTCGGCGCGGCGCTCGGGCGCGGTTCGCCGAACGGGCTTCCGCTCGACGAGACCACTCTCTTCCAGTTTCTCGACCGGCACGCGCCGCAGCCCTACGCACATGCTGTGATTGGCAAGTGGCATCTGGCGACAGATGGCAATGGCTGGCTGGAGCATCCACGAGTCGCGGGGGTCGGTTATTACGCCGGCGTGATCAGCGGCGTGATCGAGGACTACCACCGCTGGCCCCGCACGTTCGATGGCGAGACCACCGAAGTCGACCGCTACATTACGTCTGCACTGACGGATGAAGCGATCGAATGGGTGAGGGCTCAGGAAAATCCGTGGTTCCTGTGGCTGGCGCATGTCGCGCCTCACCTTCCGCTGCACCAGCCGCCGGCCGAGCTGCTGCAAAGCGATCCTGCGCCCGGCGATCCCACGGGCCAGTATCTCGCGGCACTCGAAGCCCTCGACAGCGAACTTGGCCGTCTGGTCGAGAGCCTGTCGCCCGCGGTTCGCGAGAACCTGATCGTCATCTTCATCGGCGACAATGGATCGCCGAACCAGACGGTGCAGGCGCCATTTTCGCGCGGGAAAGCGAAAGGAAGTTTGTTCGAAGGCGGGGTCAGGGTGCCGCTGGTCGTTTGGGGCAGAGGCGTCGGGCGGCGCGGAGAGAGCGAAGCCGCCCTCGTCAACTCGACCGACCTTTTCGCGACGATTGTCGAGCTTGCGGGGATAGAGCCAAGCGACGCCGATTTCTGGCCGGAGCACAGCATCAGCTTCGCGTCGCTTTTGTTGCAGGCGGGTATCGGCACGCGCGACTACGCCTATGTCGAACATTTCTCCGACGGCGCCGCGCGCCGCGGCAACCAGTTCGGCTGGGCAATCACCGACGGCCGCTACAAGCTTATCCACGACAACCGGGCC
Organism: Rhizobiaceae bacterium; assembly: GCA_017643025.1. Classification (GTDB taxonomy): domain Bacteria; phylum Pseudomonadota; class Alphaproteobacteria; order Rhizobiales; family Rhizobiaceae; genus RCIO01. The sequence continues at coordinate 18,435 of JAEPOG010000011.1, read as the reverse complement.
GGCGACATGCTGTTCGATCTCGATGCCGATCCATGGGAGGAAGACGATCTGCTTGCCGGCTCCCGCGCAGATGATGCTGACGACGCGTATGAGCGTCTTGCGGCTCAGGCATTCGATATTCGGCGGTCGCCATAGCCGTGTCTGCGCGCCGGGAACCGGCGCTAATCGCGATTGTGCTCTTGCACGGCGAAACAAGAGGAAATAGAAGCGCCACGCGCTAGGGGTATAGCTCAGTTGGTAGAGCGGCGGTCTCCAAAACCGCAGGTCGGGGGTTCGAGCCCCTCTGCCCCTGCCAGCGCCGGCCGCTGAAGGCAGCAGCCGGCGACATTGTCGGGACATGAAGCGAAACAGGCACTTGCAAGGGCTTGCTTTCGGCTTTATGTAGGGGAAGACAGACACGCGGTGCGTGGGGCTGGGAGTCCGGCTTTACGCGCCCTTATTGCGTGGATTATGGTTTTCGCCGAATCGGCAGTGTAATCGACATAACAACGGACTGGTCCGGTCTTGCCGGGCTGCCGGCAAGCCCTTTCGGGCGAAGAAAAACAGAGCGGCACATGGCGTCCAGAACCAACCCATTCACGTTTCTGCAGCAGGTACGCTCGGAAACGGCCAAGGTGACGTGGCCCTCCCGGCGCGAGACCCTGATCTCGACCGTGATGGTGCTGGCGTTCGCCTTTCTGGCGGCGATCTTCTTTTTCCTCGCCGACCAGGTGATGAGCTACGGCATCGAGCAGCTCTTCAGAATTGGCCGCTAGGCGACCGCGAGCAGGGAGACGCAGAATAAAATGACCGCGCGGTGGTACATCGTCCACGCCTATTCGAACTTCGAGAAGAAGGTCGCGGAGGAGATTGGCAAGAAGGCGGAGCAGAAGGGCCTCGGCCAGTTCATCGAGGAGATCGTGGTTCCGACCGAGAAGGTCGTCGAGGTTCGCCGCGGCAAGAAGGTGGATGCCGAGCGCAAGTTCTTCCCGGGCTATGTGCTGCTCAAGGCCAATTTGACGGACGCCGTCATCAGCCTGGTGAAGAACACGCCGCGCGTGACCGGGTTCCTCGGCGAGGATCGGGCGACCGCGAAGCCGGTGCCGATCACCGACGCCGAGGCGGAGCGCATCCTGCATCAGGTGCAGGAGGGCGTGGAGCGGCCGAAGCCGTCGGTCACCTTCGAGGTCGGCGAGCAGGTTCGCGTTTCGGACGGCCCCTTCGCTTCCTTCAGCGGCTACGTCCAGGAAGTCGAGGAAGAGCGTTCGCGGCTCAAGGTGGAAGTTTCGATCTTCGGGCGCGCCGTGCCCGTCGATCTGGAGTTCGGACAGGTCGAGAAGGCCTGATCGAATTAGCGGCCCGACGCTTCGGCGAACGGCCAAACCGGTGGGAGGGCAGACAGGATTAGCCGCCTGTCGGAGCCCGCACCACCACCCTGCAACCGCCGGGGCTCCCTCCAGGGTTCGCCGGCACCAGACAAGGCAGACTAGAGATGGCTAAGAAAATTGCGGGCCAGCTCAAGCTCCAGGTTCCCGCGGGGTCGGCAACGCCGTCGCCGCCCATCGGACCGGCGCTTGGTCAGCGTGGCATCAACATTATGGAGTTCTGCAAGGCGTTCAACGCCGCTTCGCAGGACGCCGAGAAGGGTTCGCCGATCCCGGTGGTCATCACCTACTACCAGGACAAGTCGTTCACCTTCACCATGAAGACGCCGCCGGTGAGCTACTTCCTCAAGAAGGCTGCGAAGCTCAAGTCCGGCTCCAAGGAACCCGGCAAGGTGACGGCCGGCCAGGTGTCGCGCGACAAGGTGCGCGAGATCGCCGAACAGAAGATGAAGGACCTGAACGCCAACGACGTGGAAGCGGCGATGCGCATGGTCGAAGGTTCCGCCCGTTCGATGGGCCTGGAAGTGGTGGGCTGAGACGATGGCGAAGATTGCTAAGAGAACCGCGAAGGCCCGCGAGGGTATCGACCGCAACCAGTTCTACGCGCTCGCCGATGCGGTGAAGCTGCTGAAGAGCCGCGCCACTGCCAAGTTCGACGAGACCGTCGAGGTGGCGATGAATCTCGGCGTCGATCCGCGTCACGCCGACCAGATGGTGCGCGGTGTAGTCAGCCTGCCCAACGGCACCGGCCGTTCGGTGCGCGTCGCCGTGTTCGCCAAGGGCGACAAGGCGGACGAGGCCAAGGCCGCCGGCGCCGACATTGTCGGAGCCGAGGATTTGGTCGAGATCGTGCAGAAAGGCGAAATCAATTTCGACCGCTGCATCGCCACGCCGGACATGATGCCGCTCGTCGGCCGCCTCGGTAAGGTGCTCGGTCCGCGCGGCATGATGCCGAACCCGAAGGTCGGCACCGTAACCGCAGACATCGGTGCGGCCGTCAAGGCTTCCAAGGGCGGCGCAGTCGAGTTCCGCGTCGAGAAGGCGGGCATCGTGCATGCCGGCGTCGGCAAGGTGTCGTTCGACGAGAACGCGCTGGTCGAAAACGTCCGGGCATTTGCCGATGCCGTGATCAAGGCCAAGCCGACCGGCGCCAAGGGCAACTACCTGAAGAAGGTGGCGCTGTCCTCGACGATGGGCCCCGGCGTGAAGATCGACCCGGCCACGCTGACTGTGGCCTGAACTAATCGGGGAGCCGAGCCACGGCAAAGCTCCCAAGTGAATTCCGGTCCCTGACCACCGGGGCCGGAAACCGGAAGGAAACTTCCGGACATCCTGTCCGAGATTGCAGGCGGCCAGCCTTAATTCCGTAAGGGGCCTGCATGAGACGGGGACGATCCGGACAAAGGAGCGGCGGGTTCGCCCGCGGTTCCGATGGAAGGTTCGAACCGTGTTTGCCTTTTGTCCGTGTGCCGGCGCTGCCGGTGTCGCGGCGGAAAGGGGACAGGATCCTCGAGCGTCGTTCGGGTGATCCGACAGGAAAACCCGGCCGGCAAAAGGCAACCGGCTGAACTGTCCGCAGGGCAGGGAAGCCAACTGGAGATAGGCAGTGGACAGAGCGGAAAAACGCGAGTTCGTCACAGGCCTGAGCGACGTGTTCAAGAGCACGGGTTCAGTGGTTGTGGCCCACTACTCCGGACTGACCGTGGCGCAGATGAACGAGTTCCGTTCGAAGATGCGTAGCGCGGGCGGCTCGGTCAAAGTCGCGAAGAACCGTCTCGCCAAGATCGCTCTTCAGGGAACGGAATCGGAAGGCATACAGGCGCTGTTCAAGGGACAGACCCTGATTTGCTACTCCGATGATCCGGTCGTGGCGCCGAAGGTCGCCTCCGATTTCGCCAAGGCGAATGACAATCTCGTCATTCTCGGCGGCGCGATGGGATCGACTGCGCTCGACGCGGACGGTGTGAAGGCACTCGCCACCATGCCGTCGCTCGACGAGCTGCGCGCCAAGATTGTCGGCATGATCGCTACGCCGGCAACCCGGATCGCCCAGATCGCCAATGCGCCCGCGGCTCAGCTCGCGCGCGTCATCGGCGCTTATTCCCGGAAGAACGAGGCGGCATGAGGCCGTTCCTCGCTGTCAACAGAACACGTTCGAACCAATTGAAGGACTGAGAAAATGGCTGATCTTGCCAAAATCGTAGACGACCTTTCGAGCCTGACCGTCCTGGAGGCGGCCGAGCTTTCCAAGATGCTTGAAGAGAAGTGGGGCGTTTCCGCCGCTGCTCCGGTTGCAGTCGCAGCCGCCGGCGGTGCTGCGGGCGGCGCTGCCGCCGAGGCCGCGGAAGAGAAGACCGAGTTCGATGTCGTGCTGGCCGATGCCGGCGCACAGAAGATCAACGTCATCAAGGAAGTGCGCGCCATCACCGGCCTGGGCCTCAAGGAAGCCAAGGACCTGGTCGAGGCCGCTCCGAAGCCGGTCAAGGAAGGCGTGTCGAAGGACGACGCCGAGAAGTTCAAGGCCCAGCTGGAAGCAGCCGGCGCCAAGGTCGAGCTGAAGTAGTCAGCGCGCTTCCGGCGGGCGCGACGGCGTCCGCCGGAAACGGAGTTTCTGTTTGCGTGCAACACCCTTTTCCTGAGGGCCGGAACGGCTTTCAGGAAACGGGTTTTGCCCGTTTTTGAAGCGGTGCCGCCGGACCCCGCCGGCGTGCAGATACGGCATGAAGCCAGGAAGGCAAGGAGCGACGATGGCTCAAACCCACACGTTCAATGGTCGCAGGCGCATCCGCAAGTTCTTCGGCAAGATCCCCGAAGTCGCGGAGATGCCCAACCTCATCGAGGTTCAGAAGGCTTCGTACGACCAGTTCCTGATGGTCGACGAACCCGAGGGCGGCCGCCCGGACGAAGGTTTGCAGGCTGTTTTCAAGTCTGTTTTTCCGATCCAGGATTTTTCCGGATCGTCCATGCTCGAATTCGTCAAATACGAGTTCGAGCCGCCGAAGTTCGACGTCGACGAGTGCCGTCAGCGCGATCTCACCTTCGCTGCGCCGCTGAAGGTGACGCTGCGCCTCATCGTGTTCGATATCGATGAGGATACCGGCGCCAAGTCGGTGAAGGACATCAAGGAGCAGGACGTCTATATGGGCGACATGCCGCTCATGACGATGAACGGCACCTTCATCATCAACGGCACCGAGCGCGTGATCGTTTCGCAGATGCACCGTTCGCCCGGCGTCTTCTTCGACCACGACAAGGGCAAGACCCATTCGTCCGGCAAACTGCTGTTTGCCGCGCGCGTCATCCCCTATCGCGGCTCCTGGCTCGACATCGAGTTCGATTCCAAGGACATCGTGCACGCCCGCATCGACCGCCGCCGCAAGATTCCGGCGACCTCGCTCCTGATGGCGCTGGGCATGGACGGCGAGGAAATACTCGACACGTTCTACAACAAGCTCACCTATGTCCGCGCCAAGGACCATTGGCGCATCCCGTTCTCGGCGGAACGCTTCCGCGGCATGAAGGCGGTCAACGACTTGGTCGACGCAGACACCGGCAAGGTGGTCGTCGAGGCCGGCAAGAAGATCACCGTCCGCCAGGCCAAGCAGCTGGCCGAGAAGGGCCTGAAGGCCATCAAGGCGACCGAGGAAGACCTGATCGGCGCCTATGTTGCCGAGGACATCGTCAACCCCGAGACCGGCGAGATCTATCTCGAGGCGGGCGACGAGCTCGACATGACCGTCGATGCCAAGACCGGACAGCGCAAGGGCAATCTCGCGGAGCTGCTCGACACCGGCATCAAGGAACTGAAAATCCTCGATATCGACCACGTCAATATCGGCAGCTACATCCGCAACACGCTCGCGGCGGACAAGAACGAGAGCCGCCAGGACGCGCTGTTCGACATCTACCGCGTCATGCGCCCCGGCGAGCCGCCGACGCTCGAGACCGCCGAGGCGATGTTCAATTCGCTGTTCTTCGATCCGGAGCGCTACGACCTTTCGGCCGTGGGCCGCGTCAAAATGAACATGCGTCTCGAACTCGAGACCGACGACACGGTGCGCGTGCTGCGCAAGGAAGACATCCTTGCCGTCGTGAAGACGCTGGTCGAGCTGCGCGACGGGCGCGGCGAGATCGACGACATCGACAATCTCGGCAACCGCCGGGTGCGCTCGGTCGGCGAGCTGATGGAGAACCAGTACCGTCTCGGCCTGCTCAGGATGGAGCGCGCGATCAAGGAGCGCATGTCGTCGATCGAAATCGACACCGTGATGCCGCAGGACCTGATCAACGCCAAGCCGGCGGCCGCCGCCGTGCGCGAGTTCTTCGGCTCGTCGCAGCTGTCGCAGTTCATGGACCAGACCAACCCGCTGTCGGAGATCACCCACAAGCGCCGCCTGTCGGCGCTTGGACCGGGCGGCCTGACCCGCGAGCGTGCCGGCTTCGAGGTGCGCGACGTTCACGTCACGCACTATGGCCGTATCTGCCCGATCGAGACGCCGGAAGGCCCGAACATCGGCCTTATCAATAGCTTGGCGACGTTTGCTCGCGTGAACAAGTATGGCTTCATCGAGACGCCGTACCGCAAGATCGTGGACGGCAAGGTCACGCAGGACGTGGTCTACCTGTCGGCGATGGAAGAGGCGAAGCACTATGTCGCGCAGGCCAACGCCGTGCTCGACAAGAACGGCAAGTTCGTCGACGAGTTCGTCGTCTCCCGCCATGCGGGCGAGGTGCTGATGGCGCCGCGCGAGAATGTCGACCTCATGGACGTGTCGCCGAAGCAGCTCGTTTCGGTCGCGGCCGCCCTCATCCCGTTCCTCGAGAACGACGACGCCAACCGCGCTCTCATGGGCTCGAACATGCAGCGCCAGGCCGTGCCGCTGGTGCGCGCCGAGGCGCCCTATGTCGGCACCGGCATGGAGCCGGTTGTCGCCCGTGACTCCGGTGCAGCAATCGGCGCACGGCGCGGCGGCATCGTCGACCAGGTGGATGCGACGCGTATCGTCGTGCGCGCCACCGAGGATCTCGAATCCGGCAAGTCCGGCGTCGACATCTACCGGCTGATGAAGTTCCAGCGTTCGAACCAGAACACCTGCATCAACCAGCGTCCGCTGGTCAGCGTGGGCGACGTGGTCAACAAGGGCGACATCATCGCCGACGGCCCGTCGACCGACCTTGGCGATTTGGCGCTCGGCCGGAACGTGCTCGTCGCGTTCATGCCGTGGAACGGCTACAACTACGAGGACTCCATCCTGCTCTCCGAGCGCATCGTTCGCGATGACGTGTTCACCTCGATTCATATCGAGGAGTTCGAGGTCATGGCCCGCGACACCAAGCTCGGACCGGAGGAAATCACGCGCGACATTCCGAACGTTTCGGAAGAGGCGCTGAAGAACCTCGACGAGGCCGGCATCGTCTATATCGGCGCGGAAGTGCAGCCGGGCGACATCCTGGTCGGCAAGATCACGCCGAAGGGCGAAAGCCCGATGACGCCGGAAGAGAAGCTGCTGCGCGCGATCTTCGGCGAGAAGGCCTCGGATGTCCGCGACACCTCCATGCGCATGCCTCCGGGCACCTACGGAACGGTTGTCGAGGTGCGCGTGTTCAACCGTCACGGCGTCGAGAAGGACGAACGCGCCATGGCGATCGAACGCGAGGAGATCGAGCGTCTCGCCAAGGACCGCGACGACGAACAGGCGATCCTCGACCGCAACGTCTACAGCCGTCTGTCGGAAATGCTGGCAGGCAAGCAGGCTGTTGCGGGACCGAAGGGCTTCAAGAAGGGCACCAAGCTCACCAAGGACGTGATCGACGAGTATCCGCGTTCGCAGTGGTGGCTGTTTGCCGTCGACAACGAGAAGCTGCAGGCCGAGATCGAGGCGCTGCGCGGCCAGTACGACGAGTCCAAGAAGGCGCTCGAGCAGCGCTTCATGGACAAGGTCGAGAAGGTGCAGCGCGGCGACGAGATGCCGCCCGGCGTGATGAAGATGGTCAAGGTCTTCGTCGCGGTGAAGCGCAAGATGCAGCCCGGCGACAAGATGGCCGGCCGTCACGGCAACAAGGGCGTCGTGTCGCGCATCGTTCCGGTCGAGGACATGCCGTTCCTCGATGACGGCACGCATGTCGACATCGTGCTCAACCCGCTGGGCGTGCCGAGCCGCATGAATGTCGGCCAGATCCTGGAGACGCATCTGGGTTGGGCTTGCGCCGGCATGGGCAAGCAGATCGGCGACCTGCTCGAAGCGTATCACGAGAAGGGCGACATCAAGCCGCTGCGCAAGACGCTCGAGGCGGTCATTCCCGATAATGACCGCAACGAGCCAGTGCGGAGCTACGACGACGATTCCGTCGTGCGTCTGGCCGAGCAGTTCAAGCGCGGCGTGTCGATCGCCACGCCGGTGTTCGACGGTGCGCATGAGTCCGACATCAACGAGATGCTGGAACAGGCCGGCATGTCGTCGAGCGGGCAGGTGACGCTGTATGATGGCCGCACGGGCGAGGCATTCGACCGGCAGGTGACCGTCGGCTACATCTACATGCTTAAGCTGCACCACCTGGTGGACGACAAGATCCACGCGCGTTCGATCGGCCCGTACTCGCTCGTTACCCAGCAGCCGCTGGGCGGCAAGGCGCAGTTCGGCGGCCAGCGCTTCGGCGAGATGGAGGTGTGGGCGCTCGAAGCCTATGGCGCCGCATACACGCTGCAGGAGATGCTGACCGTGAAGTCGGACGACGTGGCCGGCCGCACCAAGGTGTACGAGGCGATCGTGCGCGGCGACGACACGTTCGAGGCAGGCATTCCCGAGAGCTTCAACGTTCTCGTCAAGGAGATGCGCTCGCTCGGGCTCAATGTCGAGCTAGACAATACCCGCGTCGACGAGGCGCCGGCCCAGCTGCCGGACGCCGCCGAGTAAGGACAAGGCGCGGCGCGCTGCGGCGCGCCGCCCGCCGGACCGGGCTTCTTGCCCGAGCCGGCTTCCGGGCCATCACAGGCCGCACAGTATTTCAAACGGGAGCCAAGGGGCCCCGAACAGGAGATCGGCATGAACCAAGAGGTCATGAACCTTTTCAACCCGCAGACGCCGGTTCAGACGTTCGATTCAATCCGGATTTCGATCGCATCTCCGGACAAGATCAGTTCATGGTCGTTCGGTGAGATCAAGAAGCCGGAGACGATCAACTACCGTACGTTCAAGCCCGAGCGTGACGGCCTTTTCTGCGCGCGCATCTTCGGTCCGATCAAGGACTACGAGTGCCTGTGCGGCAAGTACAAGCGCATGAAGTACAAGGGCGTCATCTGCGAGAAGTGCGGCGTCGAGGTTACGCTGTCGCGCGTCCGCCGCGAGCGCATGGGCCATATCGAGCTCGCTGCGCCCGTCGCCCACATCTGGTTCCTGAAGTCGCTGCCGTCGCGCATCGGCACGCTGCTCGACATGACGCTCAAGGACATTGAGCGGGTTCTCTATTTCGAGAACTACATCGTCACCGAGCCGGGCCTGACCTCGCTGAAGGAAAACCAGCTCCTCTCCGAAGAGGAGTACATGATTGCCGTCGACGAGTTTGGCGAGGACAGCTTCACCGCCATGATCGGCGCCGAGGCGATCCACGACCTGCTGGCTGCGATGGACCTCGACAAGATCGCGGGCGATCTGCGCTCCGAGCTGGCGTCGACGACGTCCGAGCTCAAGCAGAAGAAGCTCCTGAAGCGCCTCAAGGTGGTCGAGAACTTCATCGAGTCCGGCAACCGGCCGGAGTGGATGATCATGAAGATCATCCCGGTCATCCCGCCGGACCTGCGTCCGCTGGTACCGCTCGATGGCGGCCGCTTCGCGACGTCGGACCTCAACGACCTCTACCGCCGCGTGATCAACCGTAACAACCGCCTCAAGCGGCTGATCGAGCTGCGCGCGCCGGGCATCATCATCCGCAACGAGAAGCGCATGCTTCAGGAGGCCGTCGACGCTCTGTTCGACAACGGCCGCCGCGGCCGAGTCATCACCGGCGCCAACAAGCGCCCGCTGAAGTCGCTCAGCGACATGCTCAAGGGCAAGCAGGGCCGGTTCCGCCAGAACCTGCTCGGCAAACGTGTCGACTATTCCGGGCGCTCGGTCATCGTGACCGGTCCGGAGCTCAAGCTGCACCAGTGCGGCCTGCCCAAGAAGATGGCGCTCGAGCTGTTCAAGCCCTTCATCTACGCCCGTCTCGACGCCAAGGGCTATTCGTCCACCGTCAAGCAGGCGAAGAAGCTGGTCGAGAAGGAAAAGCCGGAAGTCTGGGATATCCTCGACGAGGTCATCCGCGAGCATCCTGTGCTTCTGAACCGTGCGCCGACGCTGCACCGCCTCGGCATCCAGGCCTTCGAGCCGGTGCTGATCGAGGGCAAGGCAATCCAGCTTCACCCGCTGGTCTGCACGGCCTTCAACGCCGACTTCGACGGCGACCAGATGGCCGTTCACGTGCCGCTGTCGCTGGAGGCGCAGCTTGAAGCCCGCGTGCTGATGATGTCGACCAACAACATCCTGCACCCGGCGTCCGGCGCACCGATCATCGTGCCGTCGCAGGACATGGTGCTGGGTCTCTACTACCTGTCGATCGTCAACGAGAACGAGCCGGGCGAGGGCATGGCCTTCGCCGACATGGGCGAGCTGCATCACGCGCTGGAAACCGGCGTCGTGACGCTGCACACCAAGATCAAGGGCCGCTTCAAGACCGTGGACGAGAAGGGCAATCCCGTCTCGGCCATCCACGAGACGACGCCCGGCCGCATGATCATCGGCGAACTGCTGCCGAAGAACGTCAATGTCCCGTTCGAGGTCGCCAACCAGGAGATGACCAAGAAGAACATCTCCAAGATGATCGACACGGTCTACCGCCACTGCGGCCAGAAGGAGACGGTCATCTTCTGCGACCGGATCATGGCCCTCGGATTCGGTCACGCCTGCAAGGCCGGCATCTCGTTCGGCAAGGACGACATGCTGATCCCGGACACCAAGGCAAAGCTGGTCGCCGACACCGACGCGCTCGCGAAGGAATACGAGCAGCAGTACAATGACGGCCTGATCACGCAGGGCGAGAAGTACAACAAGGTGGTTGACGCCTGGGCGAAGTGCTCGGAGAAGGTCGCCGAGGAAATGATGGCCCGCATCAAGGCGGTCGAGTTCAATGAGGAAGGCCGTCAGAAGCCGATGAACTCGATCTACATGATGTCGCATTCGGGTGCGCGCGGTTCGCCGACCCAGATGCGCCAGCTCGCCGGCATGCGCGGCCTGATGGCTCGTCCGGACGGCTCCATCATCGAGACGCCGATCATCTCGAACTTCAAGGAAGGCCTGACCGTGATGGAGTACTTCAACTCCACCCACGGCGCCCGCAAGGGTCTGGCCGACACCGCCCTGAAGACCGCCAACTCGGGCTACCTGACCCGTCGCCTTGTGGACGTCGCGCAGGATTGCATCGTGACGGTGCCGGATTGCGGCACCGACAAGGGTCTGACCATGACCCCGATCGTCGATGCCGGCCAGGTCGTTGCGTCGCTCGGCGCGCGCATTCTCGGCCGCACCTCGCTCGAGGACATCACGCACCCGGTCTCGGGCGACGTGGTCGTCAAGGGCGGCACGCTCATCGACGAGCGTGACGTGGAAGCGATCGAGAAGGCCGGCGTCCAGTCGGTGCGCATCCGTTCGGCCCTGACCTGCGAGGTCAAGACCGGCGTTTGCGCCGTCTGCTACGGGCGCGATCTCGCACGCGGCACGCCGGTGAATATCGGCGAAGCCGTCGGCGTCATCGCGGCGCAGTCGATCGGCGAGCCGGGCACCCAGCTTACCATGCGCACCTTCCACATGGGCGGTGCGGCGCAGGTGGCTGACAAGTCGTTCCTCGAGGCGTCCTACGAAGGCAAGGTGCAGATCCGCAACCGCAACGTGGTGCGCAACTCCGACGGTCACCTCATCGCGATGGGCCGCAACATGGCCATAGTCATCCTCGACGAGGGCGGCAAGGAGCGAGCCGTGCACCGCATCACCTACGGGTCGCGCATCCATGTGGATGACGGCGACAAGGTGAAGCGCGGCCAGCGCATTGCCGAGTGGGACCCGTACACGCGCCCGATCCTCACCGAGGTCGAGGGCAAGGTGGAGTTCGAGGACCTCGTCGACGGCATCTCCGTGCAGGAGACGACCGACGAGTCGACCGGCATCACCAAGCGCGAGGTCGTGGACTGGCGGTCGACGCCGCGCGGTTCGGACCTCAAGCCGGCGATCGCCATCCACGACGCCAAGGGTAAGGTAGCGAAGCTCGCCAAGGGCGGCGATGCCCGCTTCATGCTCTCGGTCGAGGCCGTGCTGTCGGTCGAGCCGGGTTCCACCGTGAAGCCGGGCGACGTGATTGCGCGTATTCCGATGGAAAGCGCCAAGACCAAGGACATCACGGGCGGTCTGCCGCGCGTGGCGGAACTGTTTGAGGCGCGTCGTCCGAAGGACCACGCCATCATCGCCGAGATCGACGGCACCATCCGCTTCGGACGCGACTACAAGAACAAGCGCCGCATCATGATCGAGCCGCATGACGAGCAGCTCGAGCCAGCGGAGTACCTGATCCCGAAGGGCAAGCCGTTCCATCTTCAGGACGGCGACACCATCGAGAAGGGCGACTACATCCTCGACGGCAATCCGGCGCCGCACGACATCCTGGCGATCAAGGGCGTGGAGGCTCTGGCTTCATACCTCGTCAACGAGATCCAGGAGGTCTACCGGTTGCAGGGCGTGTCGATCAACGACAAGCATATCGAGGTGATCGTCCGGCAGATGCTGCAGAAGATCGAGATCACGGCACAGGGCGACTCCGACTACATCCCGGGCGACCATGTCGATGTGATCGAGTTCGACGAGGTGAACGAGCGTCTTGCCGACGACGGCAAGAAGCCGGCGGAAGGCCAGCCGGTGCTGCTCGGCATCACCAAGGCATCGCTGCAGACGCCGTCCTTCATCTCGGCGGCCTCCTTCCAGGAGACCACCCGCGTGCTGACCGAGGCGGCAGTCGCCGGCAAGGTCGACACGCTGCAGGGCCTGAAGGAGAACGTCATCGTCGGCCGGCTTATCCCGGCGGGCACGGGCGGCATCATGAGCCAGATCAGGCGCATCGCCACCTCGCGCGACGACCTCATCCTCGATGAGCGCCGCAAGAGCGCAGCGATGGAGATGGACAGCCCGGCCATTGCCGACCTGTCGGGCGAAGCAGCCGAATAAGCCTGCGCCAATCTCGCTGAAATCAGGGCCGCCGGAGCGATCCGGCGGCCCTTTCCATTGCTGCAGCAGCTGTGCGCCACTTCTCCACCGGGCTCCAGAACGGCGCGCCGGCGAGAGTGACGCTGCATCCTATTGATTGAATGAGGAAATCGGAGCCGGATCGGCCGACGAAGGCTGTTCGTTGCAGCTGGCGGCGGCATCACCACCTGCAACTATGTTGACGCTGGGGAAATATTAGCATTTGATCGAGCAGGCGCATGTACCGGTTCTACGGCGGCTGCGTAGAGCCTTGAATACGTGTGAGTGTGATGAAGCGGCGTCACTATTTTGGTGACGCGCGGTCCGTCCGGTTCGGTCAAACTGGCCGCAACCGAATGGTGGAGGAAGCAGCCGGGGGGCGAAAATGCGTATCTTGTTGGTAGCAGGGATGTTGTTCCCGCTGAGTGCAGCCGCTACGCAGCAGGCGGCGGCCGAGGAAGGGGTGGAATATGTCCGGGTGTGCGACGCATTCGGCACCGGGTTCTTCTACATTCCCGGAACGGAAACCTGTCTGAGGATAGGCGGGCGCGTAACGACCTCGTTTATCCAGCGAGGGTCGACGCTCGGCGGCGGCACGGTGGTACGAAACGCTCCTCCGCCGGGTGGCGACAAGAGCTTCTCGCATGGGTTCGCCAACTTCGCGACGCGCTTCGGTGGCGGCATAGACGTCGAATACGGCCTCGGGGCAAGCGACTACTTTTCGGGATGGAATACCGGCATCTTTGGCGGATTCGAGTATGCGGGCTCGCGCGAGACCAGCACAGGTAACCAGACCTACGGCCAGGACGGGGTCATGGGCCTCGGCTTCACCTATATACAGCCGGTAGCGCCTGGAAATACCGGCGTGATCGCCGCCGCACCCGGCTTTGGCATGATGGGGAACGGTCAGTTCGAGAACAGCTGGTATCGCGCCCTGGGTGGGTTTGAATATACCGGGCCAATCGGGGATGATGACTCGAACGGGCAGTCCCATCCCGACGGTTACCTGACGAAATCGATCGGACTTCAATTTGAACACTATTCCGATCGTGCATCCGGCAATACCGAGCTGACGTTCAATGGCGTCCTCTTCAACAATCATTTTCAGAATTATACCTACATATCGCAGGATACGTTCTACGGCATTTACCTGGCCCTCGAATATTACAAGTTCATCACCGAAAAATTTGCCTTCTATTTTGGGGGTAACGTTGTACCGGGACTTCGGTGCGGAAACGCCCAGTTCGATATGACGACCGGTATCGGTGTTGGAACGACGGTGATGGAAAGCTATACGCGCGACCGCTGCGGCGTCGTTGTGGGTGGGGGCTTCCACGCTGGCGTGGACTTCAAGGCTACCGACGGGCTTTCACTCGGTTTCGAAGCCAAGGGCGATATTCTGCCCGGTGTCGGATCATTCAGGATGCCGACGAACCCCAACGAACAGGCGAATGCCGGCTTCTATGATGCGAACCTCTGGCGCCTCGGTGTCAATTTCACCATTTCGGCAGAATTCTGAGAGCGTCACGCCGCCAGGCATTTCCGCGACGTCGACGTGACTGTCAGGGTTCGTCGAAGGTGATCACCGCGACTTCGCCGCGTGTGGCGCTCTGGTATGCCGACAGATGCGGTTCCTCGTCTGGCACGCCCTCGATATCACCGATCTGGTCGAGCTCGGCCTCCGCGTAGCCTTCCCTGGCCAGCGCCTCCAGCACCGTTGTGACGGCGGTATCGTCGTCGGGCGCCACGAGCATGACGTGGACTCCCTGCGACTCGCCGCTCTTGTCGCGCCACACACGCCCGGTGACGATGGTGACGGCCTGTTCCTCGTTGTCGTTCATCCTGCGCACTCCGTGGGGCGTCGGCCGAGTCGCGTCCGCTGGGCCATTGTTGCACGTGCCGGCGGGGCATGACACATCGGCGACGGACAATTTTCGGGAAGCCGTAAGCCTTGCAGAGCAACAAAATTCCGCCGGCCGCCCAAGACACGGTTTCTGCAAGATTATTGCGCCGGCGGGGTTGACGGATTCGGGGCATGCGGGTAGAAGCCGCCCCGTCTGAGCCGATGTGAGGCTTTGCTTTTCGGGACGTCGCGTCCCGGAGTTTGCCTCAAACAGGGTTCGTTCTACGAGCGAAAGAACAGTTCCGGCACGCAAGAGGCGGGTATCCGCTTCCTCTGCACCTTGTTCGGGCAGGACCGCGACACGGCGGTGCGATGCCCGAATTTGCTTATGGAACAAGCGCTCCAGGGCGGACCCGAAATTCGGGCCTCGACACGAGATTTTGGACCAAGAGGACGGCGAATGCCTACCGTAAACCAGCTGATCCGCAAGCCGCGCATTGCGCCGGTGAAGCGCAACAAGGTTCCGGCCATGCAGGCCAACCCCCAGAAGCGGGGCGTGTGCACGCGCGTCTACACCACGACGCCGAAAAAGCCGAATTCGGCGCTGCGCAAGGTTGCGAAGATCCGTCTCACCAACGGCTTCGAGGTGATCGGCTACATTCCGGGTGAAGGCCACAACCTTCAGGAGCACTCCGTGGTGATGATCCGCGGCGGTCGCGTGAAGGACCTTCCCGGCGTCCGCTATCACATCATCCGCGGCGTGCTCGACACGCAGGGTGTGAAAGACCGCAAGCAGCGCCGCTCCAAATACGGTGCAAAGCGTCCGAAGTAGGGATTTCCGGCTTCGGCGCTTTTGTTTTGTAGCGCCGGGCCCTTGAGGAAGAGACGAAAGATATGTCCCGACGCCACAGAGCTGAAAAGCGCGAGATCAACCCGGACCCGAAGTTCGGCGACCTGGTTGTGACCAAGTTCATGAACGCGATCATGTATCACGGCAAGAAATCGATTGCCGAGCAGATCGTCTATGGCGCGCTTGATCAGGTTCAGGAGAAGACCCGGCAGGAGCCGGTCGCGCTGTTCCATCAGGCGCTCGACAATGTCGCGCCGCATCTGGAAGTGCGCTCGCGTCGCGTCGGCGGTGCGACCTATCAGGTTCCGGTCGATGTGCGTCCGGAGCGCCGCCAGGCGCTCGCCATCCGCTGGCTGATCTCCGCGGCTCGCTCGCGCAACGAAACGACCATGATCGATCGCCTGTCGGGCGAACTCATGGACGCCGCCAACAATCGCGGCAGCGCAGTCAAGAAGCGCGAAGACACTCACAAGATGGCGGAAGCCAACCGCGCATTCGCGCACTACCGCTGGTAGTCGCGGCGCGAGCATTCGAACGAGGAACGGACCATGGCCCGCGACTACAAGATCGAAGACTACCGTAACTTCGGTATCATGGCGCATATCGACGCCGGCAAGACGACGACCACCGAGCGCGTCCTGTTCTACACGGGCAAGTCGCACAAGATCGGTGAAGTCCACGACGGCGCGGCCACCATGGACTGGATGGAGCAGGAGCAGGAGCGCGGCATCACGATCACGTCGGCCGCGACGACCACTTTCTGGCAGGGCCGCGACGGCAAGAAGCGCCGCTTCAACATCATCGACACTCCCGGCCACGTTGACTTCACCATTGAGGTGGAGCGTTCGCTGCGCGTCCTCGACGGCGCTGTGGCGCTGCTCGACGCCAATGCCGGCGTGGAGCCGCAGACCGAGACCGTGTGGCGTCAGGCTGACCACTACGAAGTGCCGCGCATGATCTTCGTCAACAAGATGGACAAGATCGGTGCCGACTTCTTCCGCTGCGTCGAGATGATCAAGACCCGTCTTGGTGCGGTTCCGGTCGTCATGCAGCTGCCGATCGGTGCTGAGAGCGACTTCAAGGGTGTCGTCGACCTGATCGAGATGCAGGCCATCATCTGGAAGGAAGAGACGCTTGGTGCTGCTTGGGACACCCACGAGATTCCGGCCGATCTGAAGGCGCAGGCCGAGGAATATCGCGAGAAGCTGATCGAGGCCGCCGTCGAGATGGACGAGGCCGCGCTCGAGAAATATCTTGAAGGCGAAGTCCCGTCCAACGACGAGCTGCGCAAGCTCATCCGTATGGGCACCTGCCAGGTGAAGTTCTTCCCGGTTCTGTGCGGCTCGGCCTTCAAGAACAAGGGCGTGCAGCCGCTGCTCGACGCTGTCGTCGACTTCCTGCCGTCGCCGATCGAGGTCAAGGCCATCCGCGGCATCGACCCGAAGACCGAAGCGGAGATCATCCGCAAGTCGTCTGACGAAGAGCCGCTGTCGATGCTGGCCTTCAAGATCATGAACGACCCGTTCGTCGGTTCGCTCACCTTCGCGCGCATCTATTCCGGCGTGCTGAAGAAGGGCGTCTCGCTCGAGAACACCGTCAAGGGCAAGCGCGAGCGCATCGGCCGCATGCTGCAGATGCACTCCAATTCGCGCGAGGACATCGAAGAGGCGTATGCCGGCGACATCGTCGCGCTGGCCGGCCTCAAGGAAACCACCACGGGCGACACGCTCTGCGATCCGCTGAAGCCGGTAATCCTTGAGCGCATGGAATTCCCCGAGCCGGTCATCCAGATCGCCATCGAGCCGAAGACCAAGGGCGACCAGGAAAAGATGGGCCTCGCGCTCAACCGCCTCGCCGCCGAGGATCCGTCCTTCCGCGTCAAGACCGACGAGGAGAGCGGCCAGACGATCATCGCCGGTATGGGCGAGCTGCATCTCGACATTCTCGTCGATCGCATGAAGCGCGAGTTCAAGGTCGAGGCCAATGTCGGTGCGCCGCAGGTGGCCTACCGCGAGACCATCACCAAGGTCGCCGAGATCGACTACACCCACAAGAAGCAGTCGGGTGGTTCGGGCCAGTTTGCTCGCGTCAAGATCGTGTTCGAGCCGAACCCCGAGAGCGAGGAGTTCGTATTCGAGTCCAAGATCGTCGGCGGCTCGGTGCCGAAGGAATACATTCCGGGCGTCCAGAAGGGTATCGAAAGCGTGCTTTCGTCCGGTCCGCTGGCCGGCTTCCCGATGCTGGGCGTCAAGGCGACCCTGATCGACGGTGCCTACCACGACGTCGACTCCTCGGTTCTGGCGTTCGAAATCGCAGCCCGCGCCGCGTTCCGTGAAGGTGCGCAGAAGGCTGGTGCTCAGCTGCTCGAGCCGATCATGAAGGTCGAGGTAGTGACGCCCGAGGATTACGTCGGTGACGTCATCGGCGACCTGAATTCGCGCCGCGGCCAGATCCAGGGAACGGAGCCGCGCGGCATCGCTCAGGTCATCAACGCGATGGTGCCGCTCGCCAACATGTTCAAGTACGTCGACAATCTGCGTTCGATGTCGCAGGGCCGCGCCCAGTACACGATGCAGTTCGACCACTACGAGCCGGTTCCGAGCGCGGTCGCCCAGGAAATCCAGAAGAAATACGCGTAAGCCGCTGGCCGCCGCGACAACGGACAACATTGCCCGACAGGGCTGAAAGAAACGGAGAACTCACATGGCCAAGGGAAAATTCGAGCGCAACAAGCCGCATGTGAACATTGGCACGATCGGTCACGTCGACCACGGCAAGACGTCACTGACGGCTGCGATCACGAAGTTTTTCGGCGAGTTCAAGGCCTATGACCAGATCGACGCCGCACCTGAGGAGAAGGCGCGCGGCATCACGATCTCGACGGCGCATGTGGAGTACGAGACGGAGAACCGTCACTACGCCCACGTCGACTGCCCGGGCCATGCCGACTATGTGAAGAACATGATCACGGGTGCCGCGCAGATGGACGGCGCGATCCTGGTTGTGTCTGCCGCCGACGGCCCGATGCCGCAGACCCGCGAGCACATCCTGCTTGCCCGCCAGGTCGGCGTGCCGGCGATCGTGGTGTTCCTGAACAAGGTCGACCAGGTCGACGAT
>JAEPOG010000019.1 GCA_017643025.1 Rhizobiaceae bacterium | reverse complement strand
TCGGCAATCTTCCTGTCGGTTTCGTGCGCAGCGGTTATCTCGGCCGAGCGGGACATGACGAGATGTGTCTCGATGGGAGTCGGGGCCAGCATTTCGAGCAGGCGGATGCCATATATGACACCGGACGCGCCGGAAATTCCGACGATGAGGCGCTTTGGCGGCTCAGGCGCCATCTGGGCGTCGCGTGGCAAGATCGTCTCCTGTGGAGCGATCAATTAGGGGCACGACCCGTGCCGCAGTTCAAATCAGTTCGGATGATGAATGCAATAGCGAGACGTGATCGGTAGTGACAGGTCTGTTCACGATACGCTATTTTTTGAGACCCATGCCGCGTCCATGCGTGCCTTGAACTCGGCGATGAAAAGTCGTGCCGGTTCCGACAGTCCGCGCCGGTGGTTGTGGACGCATACGATATTTCGCGTGATGCGCGGCGTAATGCTGAACTGCCGAAGCCGGCCGCTGGCGAGGGCGCGTCGGATCGCGATGGGCGGAAGGATGGTCAGGTAGTTGGTGTTCTGGACGAAATCCTCCACCATCTTTAGTTCGTCGAATTCAAGCTTGGGATGCAACCGGACGCCGACACGGTTTGCGACATCATCAATGATTGTACGCAGACCGTGACGGATGGATGGGATGACGATGTCCATGCCGGCGATGTCGATGAGGGGTACTGGCTGCACGAACCGGCACGGATTGTCGGCCGACGCAACGAGTGTCAGATCCTCCTGCAGAAGGTCTGTGGCCCCGAGGCTTCGGCGCGCCGCCGTCTGGTTGATGACGGCAATGTCGAGTTTGCCGATCTCCAGCATCTGCAGGAAGTCGACCGTATAGCCGCCCGTGACGCTGAGTGAAACGTCAGGGTACTTGTCGCAGAAGCTCTCCAGACATTCCGAAAGGGCGTTGTTGCTGACTGAAGCAATGACGCCGATTGAAATATGGCCGGCAACCTTGCCGCCAAACCCGACGAGTTCGTCACGCACTGCCTTGAATTCGCGCAACAGTGGCAAGAGCCGCGCATAGGCCTGGCGCCCGGCGGCCGTCGGAACCATCCCCTTGGGCATCCGCTCAAAGAGCTTCTGGCCGAGTTCGTCTTCCAGCTTCGCTATCTGCATGCTGATTGCCGGCTGGACGACGTGCAACCGGCGCGCGGCCCTCGTCACCGAGCCCTCCTCAAACAGGGCCGCGAAGTATTGCATCTGGCGCATTTCCATCGGTCTTGTCCCTGAGCTTGCCATCTGCATTCCTGATAGAGAAAATCATTCGATATTAATAGATACTATCGCACTGGCCGAGCTACGTTCGCCTTCGAACAGGAGGAGAAGCGTGACTTCAGCAGAAGCGTCCGCGGCCCACGCCGCCCGCCGTGATCGAGCCGGTACTGGCGCTTTTGCCGATCTCCGCGGATGGCTTGCCCATCTTGAGGCGACCGGCCGTCTGGCGATAGCCAAATCCGGGATGGGTCTGGAGTTCGAAATCGCCGGCATTGCAAACAGACTCGACGGCGAGAAGGCATCGCTTTTTCCGAGACCAGGAGGCCGCGACGGATGCGTGGTTTCCGGTGTGGTTTCGGACCGGGGCTGGATGGCCGAGGCGCTCGGGCAGTCGGAGGCCGACCTGCTGGCCCATTTCGAGGCGGCGGCGGCGAATCCCATCCCGTGGCGCGAGGTGCAGGACGCGCCGTGCCAGCAGATCGTCAACCGGGAGCCCGATCTCGGTCGATTGCCGATACCCACGCACAACGAGCACGACAGCGGCGCATACATCACCGCCGGCCTGCTCATTGCCCGAAACCCGAAGACGGGGCGGCAGAACGCCGCCATCCACCGGCTGCAGGTCTCCGGGTCCGATCGCCTCGGTGCGCTGCTGCTGCCGCGTCACACGCTCTCGTTCCAAGAGATGGCGGAGCGTGACGGCTCCGACCTCGACGTCGCGGTTGCCATCGGCGCAGGGCCGTCGGCCCTGCTCGCCTCGCAGGCCATTGTGCCTCTCGATCAGGACGAACTCGAGATCGCAGGCGCGCTGATCGGCCGGCCGCTCGACGTGGTCAAATGTCTCAACAGCGAGATACGGGTACCCGC
>JAEPOG010000016.1 GCA_017643025.1 Rhizobiaceae bacterium | reverse complement strand
GGCCCAGCTCCTCGAGCCGCGGGGCCGATGGCTGGTTCCGGTCCGGCTGAGCACGATCGCGAGGCGGCGGGTCGAGGAACTGCTCGAAGAGTTCCAGCTCGCCGGCAAGGCCGACGAACGTGCCGGCGACCTTTCCCACGGCGAACAGCGACGGCTTGAGATCGCCGTGGCGCTCGCCACGAGACCGAGGGTGCTGATGCTCGACGAGCCGACGCAGGGGCTGAGCCATGCCGACACGGCCGAGACCGCGAGGCTGATCCGTGCATTGTCCGACAGCGTCACCGTGCTGCTGATCGAGCACGACATCGGCCTCGTCATGGACATTTCCGACCGCATTGTCGTCATGCACCAGGGCCGCAAGCTTGCGGACGGGTCGCCGGCCGAGGTGCGTGCCGAGCCGGCTGTGCAGGCCGCCTATTTCGGACAGGCCAGATCATGATCAAGATCGACAAACTCCACACCCATTACGGGCTCAGCCACGTCATCCAGGGGACATCGCTCAACGCCGAACCGGGCGAGGTCGTCGGCATCTTCGGGCGCAACGGGGTGGGCAAGACGACGTTGCTGAAAGCGGTGGCCGGCTGGGTTAAGCCGTCGTCGGGCCATATCCACTTCGCCGGCCAGTCGATCGGTGGCCTGGCACCCGACCAGATCGCTCGGCGCGGAATCGGCTTCGTGCCGGAGGACCGGCGCATCTTTCCGGGACTTACCGTCGACGAGAACCTCGATCTCGGCCTTATGCAGCGTAGCGGACGGTCCGGACCGGAACAAAGGGCCGCGCTCAAAGGCATCTTCGAGCGGTTTCCGCGCCTCGGCGAACGCCGCCGGCAACTTGGCACCACGCTATCCGGGGGCGAGCAGCAGATGCTGGCGATCGCGCGGGTTCTGATCGGCGAGCCGAAGGCTATACTGATAGACGAGCCGAGCGAAGGGCTGGCGCCGATGATCGTGGCCGAAATCTTCGCCATCATCCGCGAGTTGAAGGAACAGGGCGTCGCCGTGCTCCTGGTCGAACAGAACTTGCACGAGGCGTTGTCTGTCTGTGATCGGTTTTATGCGATCGACCGTGGGGCGGTGGTGCTGGAGGGCGACGCGGAGGATGATGAAGACCGGAACCGTCTCATCGAGGCGATCGCGGTATAGAGCCTGACCGATCTGCGCGGTCCGCGGCGCGAGCGCATCGAGACGTCGAAATTCCGACGCCAATCTCCGCATCCATCATTCGCGCCGGATTGTCAGCCCTCGTGGCGCGCGTGACCCGGGGCAGTTGTCATGTCGGACATTGCCCGCCGATACGCGGCAGGGGTGACGCCCGTGTGCATCTGGAAGAAGCGGGTGAAGTTTCCCGGTGCGCTGAATCCAAGTTTCTCGGCGGTCGCACTCGCCGCGAAATTGGATCGCAGAGCTTCGACCGAAGCCTCCAACCGGATCGCATTGCCGTATATCGCCGGGGCGACGCCGACCGAGTCTTTGAAGAGAACGTTGAAGCGCGACCGCGACAGGCCAGCTTCGCGCGCAACCAGATCGTAGTCGTATGGCCGGTCGTAGCGGTTATGCATGTGGCGCAGTGCCCGGCGGATGCGGAAGTCCGCGGCGCGGCGCGGCGCGGCGGGACAGCCGCCGCTTGCACGCGCGAGCCGAGCCACGATGTCCAGCACCAGGGTCTCGACATCTGCTCGGTCCTGCTCGACTGCGGTTATCATTTCCATCAGCTGCCGGCTGTGCCGCCGCACGTCGGTGCTCAGGCGGACAGATGGTCGCTGGAAGAACCGCGCATCGGCGAAGCCGGAGAACTGGCGGTCTTGGTCGCTCAGCCATTCGGGATCGATGTAGAAGGCGAGATAGAGGGTAGGCCTGTCGGCAGGCAGCGGCAGATAGCTGTGCTCCTGCCAGGAGTTTACGACCACGGCGACGTCCTGCGTCAACGGTACGCTCTCGCCTTCCACGAAAAAGCGCTGGTCGGCGCCGTCGATCTTAATGACGACGTGGCAGTGGCGGTGAGCATGCGTGGTGAGCGGCGTGTCCATGTCGAGAAGAGCGACACGCCCGAAATCCCCAGTCACGATGCCGATGCCTGCCGTCATGCCGTTGGTGCTGCCTTTCCGTTCAGCAAAGCATAGAAATAGGCCGGCCTCATAGCAAGTTTCACCGGCGAAGAGGAGCATTGAGGACGCCCGTGCGTAGCGCCTCGGCGACAAAGAATAGTCCTGAACGATAATTCGCGCCTCTTGCGGATAACGACATCGCCGCCGCCGCGCGACATGCTGCGATCATCATGCCGACTCCAACTTGCGGGAGGTATCCGATGTCCGGTATCGTTCAAAACCCAGAGCGCGACAGGCGCGAGCAGGAACGCCAGGCGCGTTATCGCAAGAAATTCGTCGAGGAGACACCGCCGTGGTATCACGGCATGCTGCATCTCGGCTTCATGCTTCTGATCACCGGGGGCACGATCTACTACTGCGCCGTTCGGTTAGAGAACCCGGTTTGGTGGGAATGGACCATGATCCCCGTCATCGCGCTGTTCGGCAATTTCGTGGAGTGGGCGGCGCACCGCTACTTGCTGCATCGACCGGTTCCCGGCTTCAAGATGGTCTACAAGCGCCACTGCACCAGCCACCATCAGTTCTTTACGCATCACGACCTCGGTTACGAGGGCCACAAGGAATGGCGCGCGCTGCTGTTCCCGCCCTTCGCGCCGCTCGCCTTCATCCTGTTGTCGCTGCCGTTCGCGTTCCTCGCCGCCTGGCTGATCTCGTCCAACGCCGGCTACATCGTGGTGATCACCATGACCGCGTACTACCTTCTCTACGAGGGCCTGCACACGCTGTCGCATTTCGACGACGAGAAGCATCCCTACCTGAAACACATCCCGCTGGTGAACACGGTGCGGCGAATGCACTACGTCCATCACGCGCTCGGCTACATGCAGACGCGCAACTTCAACCTGACGTTCCCGATCTGCGACTACATCTTCGGCACCAGCGATCTGGACCGGGGATTCCTGGGGACGATGTTCAATGGCGCAAGCCACGAACACATGCGCAAGGACCTGAAGCCCGTCGATCCGGGCATCGTGATCCCCGGCATTGACGATACGCCGCCGACGCGGCAGGCGTCCGACGCCTAGCGACCTGGCAGGTCGAGCTCGGCGGGAGGTTGGCCCGTGGCCAGCCTCCACCTGCATCTAGGAAGGAACTGGCGCATGACCGCGGCAACCGACGACGACACGTTTCCTCTCTGGACGTTCTCCCTTGATCGGTACGGACGCGACGGCGTGGCCGAGACCTGTCTCTGGTTGCAGCAGCGACTTGGCGCGGACGTCAACATAGTTCTCGCCAGCCTCTATGCCGGCGACCAGGGAAAGGGCCTGTCGAAGGTCGAACTGCGCGCGATAGTGGAGGGAGGCCCGGGAGAATGGCATCGCGAGGTCGTGGTGCCCCTGCGCCAGGCGCGCGTGTTCACTAAATCGCAGGTATCGGGCGCAGATGCCGGTTCGATTGCCACGTTTCGCTCAGAGGTGAAGCAAATGGAACTCGCCGCCGAGAAGTGGGAACAGCGGCTGATCGAGCGGCATCTGGACGGCGTCGCGGCCGGTGCGTCGGATGAGGCACCGTCCGCGATCGCTCTCGAAAACCTGGCGCAATACCTGTCCCTCGTCGGGACTGTGTTCGAGGGTGAGGTCGCCGAGCGCGCGAGGGATCTCGTCCACGCCTGCGTGTCCTGACCCTCAGCGGCTCACCCGCTGCCTTGTCGTGCCGCGGGTTCTTCCTTCCACCGCCGCACCGTACCGAGATCGACGTCGAACTGGTCTAGGACGCGGCCGAGCGTGTGAGCGACCATGTCGTCAATCGTCTGCGGCGTCGCGTAGAAGGCCGGCACCGGCGGACATACGATCGCGCCGAGTTCGGCAGCCGCGGTCATGGTTCGAAGATGACCGAGATGAAGCGGTGTCTCCCGCACCATCAGCACAAGCTTGCGGCGTTCCTTCAACACGACGTCCGCCGCGCGGGTGAGCAGCGACGAGGTGACGCCGGTTGCGATTTCCGAAAGCGAACGTATCGAGCAGGGGGCGATGATCATGCCCATCGTCCTGAAGGAGCCACTGGAGATTCCCGCGCCGATGTCTTCCATGCGGTGATGGACGTCGGCGAGCGCGCGAATGTCGGCAATCTTCCTGTCGGTTTCGTGCGCAGCGGTTATCTCGGCCGAGCGGGACATGACGAGATGTGTCTCGATGGGAGTCGGGGCCAGCATTTCGAGCAGGCGGATGCCATATATGACACCGGACGCGCCGGAAATTCCG
>JAEPOG010000006.1 GCA_017643025.1 Rhizobiaceae bacterium | reverse complement strand
GAGATGGTGATGCCGGGCGACAATGTGACGGTGGACGTGGCGCTGATCGTGCCGATCGCGATGGAAGAGAAGCTGCGCTTCGCCATCCGCGAAGGCGGCCGCACCGTCGGTGCCGGCATCGTCGCTAGCATCACGGAATAAGAGAAGTCTGACGTCGAAACCGGGCGGCACCGTCCGCCCGGAAGCGACCTGAAGGAACTGACATGAACGGACAGAATATCCGCATCCGCCTCAAGGCGTTCGATCACCGGGTGCTCGATACGTCGACGAAGGAAATCGTGTCCACTGCGAAGCGGACCGGTGCGAGCGTACGCGGCCCGATTCCGCTGCCGACCCGGATCGAGAAGTTCACGGTCAACCGGTCGCCGCATATCGACAAGAAGAGCCGTGAGCAGTTCGAGATGCGCACGCACAAGCGCCTGCTCGATATCGTCGATCCGACGCCGCAGACGGTGGACGCGCTGATGAAGCTCGACCTCGCCGCCGGCGTGGATGTTGAAATCAAGCTCTGACGAGCTGGACATGAGCCGCCGCCCGCAAGGGCAGGCCGGCTCCTCTGAAGGAAGATGAACCGATGCGTTCAGGAGTGATTGCACAGAAGGTCGGGATGACCCGCATCTACAACGATGCCGGGGAGCACGTTCCCGTCACCGTGCTGCGCATGGAAAACTGCCAGGTGGTGGCCCAGCGCACGCAGGAGAAGAACGGCTACACCGCCGTCCAGCTCGGCGTGGGGCTTGCCAAGGTGAAGAACACGCCGAAGGCGATGCGCGGCCATTTCGCCGCCTCCAGCGTCGAGCCGAAGGCGAAGCTCGCCGAGTTCCGCGTCTCGCCGGACAATCTGATCGACGTCGGCGCCGAAATCACCGCCGATCATTTCGTCAGCGGCCAGAAGGTCGACGTGACAGGCACCTCGATCGGTAAGGGCTTCCAGGGTGTCATGAAGCGCCACAATTTCGGCGGCGGTCGCGCGACCCACGGTAACTCCGTGTCGCACCGCTCGCACGGTTCGACCGGCCAGCGCCAGGACCCCGGCAAGGTGTTCAAGGGCAAGAAGATGGCCGGCCACATGGGTTCGACCCGCGTCACCACGCAGAACCTCGAGGTCGTGTCGACCGATTCCGACCGCGGCCTGATCCTGGTTCGCGGCGCGGTGCCGGGCTCCAAGGGCGCCTGGATCTACGTTCGCGACGCCGTCAAGGCGCCGCTGCCGGACAATGCGCCGAAGCCGGCCGGCATCCGTGCCGTGCAGGCCAAGGCGGAAGCGCCGGCAAAGACCGAAACAGCAGAGCCGGCCGCCGAGGCCACCGCAGCCGAGGGAGCTGAGTGATGGACGTCAAGATGACCACGCTCGCCGGCAAGGACGCGGGCAAGCTGAAACTGTCGGAGGCGATTTTCGGCCTCGATCCGCGCGAGGACATCCTGCAGCGCGTCGTGCGCTGGCAGCTGGCCAAGCGGCAGCAGGGCACGCATCAGGCCAAGGGCCGCGCCGATATCGCGCGCACCGGCGCCAAGATGTACCGCCAGAAGGGTACTGGCCGCGCCCGCCATTCGTCGGCACGCGCTCCGCAGTTCCGCGGCGGCGGCAAGGCGCACGGCCCGATTGCGCGCAGCCATGAGATCGAGCTGCCGAAGAAGGTTCGCGCTCTCGGCCTCAAGCATGCGCTGTCGGCGAAGGCCAAGGGTTCGATGCTGATCGTCGTCGACGATCTGGCGGTGAAGGAAGCGAAGACCAAGTCGGTCATCGAGGCTTTCGCCAAGCTCGGCCTCACCAATGCGCTGATCATCGGCGGCGCCGAGATGGACGCCAATTTCCGCAAGGCGGCGTCGAACATCCCGAACGTCGATGTGCTGCCGGTTCAGGGCATCAACGTCTACGACATTCTGCGCCGCGGCACGCTGGTCCTTTCGAGGGCCGCCGTCGAGGCTCTCGAGGAGCGCTTCAAATGACTGACCTTCGCCACTACGACGTGATCGTCAGCCCGGTCGTGACTGAAAAGTCGACCATGGCTTCCGAGCAGAACCAGGTCGTGTTCAACGTTGCCCGCAAGGCGACGAAGCCTGAAATCAAGGCCGCCATCGAGGCGCTGTTCAGCGTCAAGGTGACCGGGGTCAACACCATGCTGCGCAAGGGCAAGGTCAAGCGCTTCCGCGGCACCATCGGTCGCCAGAGCGACGTCAAGAAGGCAGTCGTGACGCTGGCCGAAGGCCACTCAATCGACATCGCCACGGGCCTCTGAGACGCGGCGGGGATAAGACAATGGCACTGAAGAAATACAATCCGGTAACGCCAGGCCAGCGCCAGCTGGTCATCGTCGACCGCGAAGGCCTCTACAAGGGCAAGCCGGTCAAGGGCCTCACCGAGGGTCTGACGTCGAAGGGCGGCCGCAACAATCTCGGCCGCGTCACCACGCGTTTCCGCGGCGGCGGTCACAAGCGGACCTACCGCATCATCGATTTCAAGCGGCGCAAGCTTGATGTCGCGGCGACGGTGGAGCGTATCGAGTACGATCCGAACCGGACCGCCTTCATCGCGCTCTTGAAATATGCCGACGGCGAACTCAGCTACATCCTGGCGCCGCAGCGGCTTTCGGTGGGCGACACGGTAACCGCATCGGCCTCGGCCGACGTGAAGCCGGGCAATGCGATGCCGCTTTCGGCGATGCCGGTCGGCACGATCGTCCACAATGTCGAGCTGAAGCCTGGCAAGGGCGGCCAGATCGCCCGTTCGGCGGGCGCCTACGCGCAGCTCGTCGGCCGCGACCAGGGCATGGCGATCCTGCGCCTCAATTCCGGTGAACAGCGTCTCGTTCAGGGCAGCTGCTACGCCACCGTCGGCGCGGTGTCGAACCCCGACCACGGCAATATCAATCTTGGCAAGGCCGGCCGTTCGCGCTGGCTCGGCCGTCGCCCGCACAATCGCGGCGTCACGATGAACCCGGTCGACCACCCGCATGGCGGCGGCGAAGGCCGTACCTCCGGCGGTCGTCACCCGGTCACTCCGTGGGGCAAGCCGACGAAGGGCAAGAGGACCCGGTCGAACAAGGCGACCGACAAATTCATCATGCGCTCGCGGCATCAGCGCAAGAAATAGAAGAGGTAGGCGCACGTGTCCCGTTCAGTCTGGAAAGGCCCCTTCATTGACGGCTTCATGCTCAAGAAAGCGGACAAGGTCCGCGAGGGCGGCCGCAATGAGGTGATCAAGATCTGGAGCCGACGCTCCACGATCCTGCCTCAGTTCGTTGGCCTCACCTGGGGCGTCTACAACGGCCAGAAGCACATCCCGGTCTCCGTCTCGGAAGAGATGGTGGGCCACAAGTTCGGCGAGTTCGCTCCGACCCGTACCTATTACGGCCATGGCGCGGACAAGAAGGCGAAGAGGAAATAAGATGGGCAAGCCCAAATCTCCGCGCCCGGTGGCCGAGAACGAGGCCCGCGCGGTCCTGCGCACCATCCGTATCAGCCCGCAGAAGCTGAACCTCGTGGCCGCGATGATCCGCGGCAAGAAGGTGCAGACGGCGCTGAACGATCTGGAGTTCTCGCGCAAGCGGATCGCCGGCACGGTGCGCAAGACGCTGGAGTCGGCCATCGCCAACGCCGAGAACAATCACGACCTCGATGTCGACGCGCTGGTTGTCGCCGAGGCCTATGTCGGCAAGTCGATCGTGATGAAGCGTTTCCATACGCGCGGCCGCGGCCGCTCATCGCGCATCGAGAAGCCGTTTGCGAACCTGACGATCGTCGTTCGCGAAGTCGAAGAGAAAGCGGAGGCCGCCTGATGGGCCAGAAAATCAACCCGATCGGCCTGAGGCTCGGCATCAACCGGACCTGGGACTCGCGCTGGTTCGCCAATACCGGCGAATACGGCAAGCTCCTGCACGAAGACATCAAGATACGTGAGTATCTGGAGAAGGAGCTGAAGCAGGCCGCGGTTTCCAAGATCGTGATCGAGCGTCCGCACAAGAAGTGCCGCGTGACGATCCATGCCGCGCGGCCGGGCCTGATCATCGGCAAGAAGGGCGCCGACATCGAGAAGCTGCGCAAAAAGTTGACGGCGATGACGCAGTCGGAGACGCACCTCAACATCGTCGAGGTGCGCAAGCCCGAAATCGACGCCACGCTTGTGGCGCAGTCGATCGCCCAGCAGCTCGAGCGCCGCGTCGCGTTCCGCCGCGCCATGAAGCGTGCGGTGCAGTCGGCCATGCGTCTTGGCGCCGAGGGCATCCGCATCAATTGCGGCGGCCGTCTTGGCGGCGCGGAGATCGCGCGCATGGAGTGGTACCGCGAGGGCCGCGTGCCGCTGCACACGCTGCGCGCCGACGTTGATTACGGCACCGCCGAAGCGCAGACCGCCTATGGCATCTGCGGCGTGAAGGTCTGGATTTTCAAGGGCGAGATTCTCGAGCACGACCCGATGGCGTCCGAGCGCCGTGCGGTCGAGGGCGATGGCCACGGCCACGGTGGCGGCTCGCGCCGTCGCGAGAACGCCTGAGGGCGCGAACAGGATTTGGAGTAGAATAAGATGCTGCAGCCCAAGCGCACCAAGTTCCGCAAGCAGTTCAAGGGACGCATCCACGGCACTGCCAAGGGTGGCACGGACCTGAACTTCGGCGGCTATGGCCTGAAGGCGCTCGAGCCCAACCGCGTCACGGCGCGCGAGATCGAGGCGGCCCGCCGCGCGATCACTCGCCAGATGAAGCGCCAGGGCCGCGTGTGGATCCGCGTGTTTCCCGATGTCCCGGTGACGTCGAAGCCGACCGAAGTCCGCATGGGCAAGGGCAAGGGCTCCGTCGACTACTGGGTCGCGCGGGTCAAGCCGGGCCGCATCATGATCGAGATCGACGGCGTGCCGGAAGATCTGGCGCGCGAGGCGCTGCGCCTTGGTGCGGCGAAGCTTTCGGTGCGGACGCGCTTCGTCCAGCGCATTGCAGAGTAGGAAAGGGCGAAACGATGAAAGCCGCCGATGTCCGGGCGAAGACGCCCGATCAGCTGAACGACGAACTGGCGTCGCTGAAGAAGGAGCAGTTCAACCTGCGCTTCCAGCGGGCGACCGGCCAGCTCGAGAAAACCGCGCGCGTGCGGCAGATCCGCCGCGACATCGCGCGCATCAAGACGATTCTGGCCGAGAAGTCGGCCGCCACGAAGGCTTAAGGACGAACAAATGCCAAAGCGCGTGATGCAGGGCACGGTCGTGAGCGACAAGAACGACAAGACTGTCGTCGTTCGTGTCGAGCGCCGCTTCACCCATCCGGTCATGAAGAAGACCATCCGGATGACGAAGAACTACAAGGCGCATGACGAGAGCAACGCCTGCAAGGTCGGCGACATCGTCCTCATCGAGGAATCGCGTCCAATCTCCAAGGACAAGACCTGGATCGTGCTTCCGAGCGCGGAAGCTGCAGAAAAGAAGCCGGCGAAAGCCGGGTAACGAAACGAATTGAAAGCCGGGCAGGGCGGTTAGCGCCCGACGTAGAATAGAAGGCGGCCAGTCATGATTCAGATGCAAACAAACCTCGACGTCGCGGATAATTCCGGCGCCCGTCGTGTCATGTGCATCAAGGTGCTTGGCGGTTCGAAGCGGAAATACGCTTCAGTGGGCGACGTCATCGTGGTGTCGGTCAAGGAAGCCATTCCGCGCGGCCGCGTGAAGAAGGGCGACGTGATGAAGGCGGTTGTCGTGCGCACCGCCAAGGACATCCGCCGCGCCGATGGCAGCGTGATCCGCTTCGACAAGAATGCGGCCGTGCTGGTCGACAACAAGAAAGAACCGATTGGCACCCGCATCTTCGGGCCTGTGCCGCGCGAACTGCGCGCCAAGGCCCACATGAAGATCATCTCGCTGGCGCCGGAAGTGCTCTGAGGAACGGCCGATATGAACAGGATTCGCAAAGGCGACAACGTTGTGGTGCTCGCCGGCAAGGACAAGGGCCGGACCGGTGAAGTGCTGCGGGTTATGCCCAAGGAAGACCGCGCCCTGGTGCGCGGCATCAACATGGTAGTGCGCCATCAGCGCCAGACCCAGGCTCAGGAAGGCGGCCTCATTCGCAAGGAAGCGCCGATCCACCTGTCCAACCTGGCCGTGGCCGATCCCAAGGACGGCAAGCCGACCCGCGTCGGTTTCCGCGTCGAGAAGGACGGCACCAAGGTTCGGGTCGCGAAGCGCTCGGGAGACGTGATCAATGGCTGAGGCAAAATACGAACCGCGCTTCAAGAAGCTGTATCGCGAGAGCATTCAGCAGGCGATGCGCGAGCAGTTCAAGTACGAGAACGGGATGCAGGTCCCGCGCCTCGACAAGATCGTCATCAACATGGGTGTTGGCGAAGCGACCGGCGATTCCAAGAAGCCGTCGGTGGCGGCCGAGGATCTGGCGATGATCGCGGGCCAGAAGCCCGTGATCACGCATGCCCGCAACTCGATTGCCGGCTTCAAGGTGCGCGAGAACATGCCGATCGGCGCCAAGGTTACGCTGCGCCGCGACCGCATGTACGAGTTTCTCGACCGCCTGATCAACATCGCGCTGCCGCGCGTCCGCGACTTCCGCGGCCTCAACCCGAAGAGCTTCGACGGGCGTGGCAATTTCGCCATGGGCATCAAGGAGCACATCGTGTTCCCCGAGATCAACTACGACAAGGTCGACCAGATCTGGGGAATGGACATCATCGTTTGTACGACCGCCGAGACGGACGACGAAGCCAGGGCGCTGCTCAAGGGCTTCAACTTCCCCTTCCGGCAGTAACGGCAGCGAACAAGGAAGAACTGCGAAATGGCTAAGACCAGCTCAGTCGAGAAGAACAATCGCCGCCGCAAGCTCGCGGCACGCTATGCGCCCAAGCGCAAGGCGCTGAAGGCGATCATCATGGACAAGAACCAGCCCATGGAAGAGCGCTTCCGCGCCCAGTTGCAGCTGGCCGCACTGCCGCGCAATTCTGCGCCGTCGCGCATCCGCAACCGCTGCGAGGTGACGGGCCGTCCGCGTGCCTATTACCGCAAGCTGAAGATGTCGCGTATCGCGCTGCGTGATCTGGGCAATAACGGCCTGATCCCGGGCCTGGTCAAGTCGAGCTGGTAAGGAGCACCTGTCATGGCATTGAGTGATCCCCTCGGCGATATGCTGACCCGCATCCGCAACGCGTATGGCCGCAAGAAGACCAAGGTTTCGACGCCGGCCTCGCGGCTGCGCGCCCGCGTGCTCGACGTGCTGAAGGCCGAAGGCTACATCCGCGACTACACGCAGATCGATTTCGACAACGGCAAGTCCGAGATCGAGATCGAGCTGAAGTATTTCGAGGGCGAGCCTGTCATCCGCGAGATCGCCCGCGTGTCCAAGCCCGGACGCCGCGTCTACGCGTCGGTGAAGTCGATCCCGCAGGTCGCCAACGGCCTCGGCATCGCCATCCTGTCGACGCCGAAGGGCGTGATGGCCGACCACGAGGCGCGCGAACAGAATGTCGGCGGAGAAGTTCTCTGCCAGATATTCTGATCGGGCTGAACGAAGAACGAAGGACGTCAGAAATGTCTCGTATCGGTAAGAAAGCTGTCTCGGTGCCTGACGGCGTAACGGCAAGCGTCGACGGCCAGACCGTCTCGGCCAAGGGGCCGAAGGGCGAGCTCAAGTTCGTCGTCAACGACGACGTGCTGGTCAAGATGGAAGACGGCCAGATCAAGGTCGATCCGCGCGACCAGTCGAAGATCGCCCGCTCCAAGTGGGGCATGTCGCGCACGCAGATCTCCAACATCCTGAACGGGGTGAAGGACGGTTTCGAGCGGCGGCTGGAGATCAACGGCGTCGGTTACCGCGCCGCGATGCAGGGCAAGAACCTGCAGCTGGCACTCGGTTTCAGCCACGACGTTGTCTACGAGGTGCCGCAGGGCATCACCGTCCAGGTGCCGAAGCCGACCGAGATCGTGATCTCCGGCATCGACAAGCAGCAGGTTGGCCAGGTTGCGGCCGAAATCCGCGAATTCCGCGGTCCCGAGCCTTACAAGGGCAAGGGCGTGAAATACGCGGAAGAGCGGATCGTCCGCAAAGAAGGCAAGAAGAAGTAACAGCCACGGTGCGCGGTCGCGGGAGGCTTGGCCTACCGCAGGTGGCCGCTCCCGTTTCACAAGGCAGGAACTGAAGACATGGCTTCCAAGGAATCCACCCAGCGCCGCGCGCAGCGCGTCCGCCGCCAGCTTAAGAAGGTTGCGGGCGAGCGCCTTCGTCTGACCGTCCACCGGTCGTCGAAGAACATCTACGCCCAGGTGATCGACGACACGAAGGGCCACACCGTGGCCTCGGCTTCGACGCTCGAGAAGGACCTCAAGGGGTCGCTCAAGACCGGCGCGGATACGGCCGCTGCCGCAGCCGTCGGCAAGCTCGTTGCCGAGCGCGCCAAGAAGGCCGGCGTCAAGGACGTCGTCTTCGATCGCGGGCCCTACATCTTCCACGGCCGCGTCAAGGCGCTGGCCGATGCCGCGCGTGAGGGCGGCCTGAACTTCTAACCGTCGGGCGCAAGGGCGTCAGGCAGATATCAACGGTGCTATCCGGAAAAGAACAAGGACAGGATCATGGCACAGGAACGCAGGGATCGCGGCGGCCGCGACCGCGAGGAGCGCGACAGCGAGTTTGTCGACAAGCTCGTCCACATCAACCGTGTCGCGAAGGTCGTTAAGGGCGGACGTCGCTTCGGCTTCGCAGCGCTCGTCGTCGTTGGCGACCAGAAGGGTCGCGTCGGCTTCGGCCACGGCAAGGCGCGCGAGGTGCCGGAGGCAATCCGCAAGGCGACCGAGAGCGCCAAGCGCGACATGATCTTCGTTCCGCTGCGTTCGGGCCGCACGCTCCACCACGATGTGGAGGGCCGCTGGGGCGCCGGCAAGGTTCTGCTGCGCACGGCCAAGGCCGGTACCGGCATCATTGCAGGCGGCCCGATGCGCGCTGTGTTCGAGACGCTCGGCATGCACGACGTGGTTGCCAAGTCGATGGGGTCGTCAAACCCCTACAACATGGTTCGCGCCACGTTTGATGCGCTGAAGCGCCAGATGCACCCCAAGGACGTCGCCGCCCAGCGCGGCATCAAGTATTCGACGCTGCAGGCGCGCCGCGGCTCTGCCGTTGCGGCCGACGAATAGACGCCCGAGCGGCTGATCAAGGAACAGAACCATGGCTGGCAAGCAGGGTAAGACCATCACCGTCGAGCAGATCGGCAGCCCGATCCGCCGTCCGTCCGAGCAGCGCGCGACGCTGGTCGGGCTTGGCCTCAACAAGCTTCACCGCCGTCGCACGCTGGAGGACACGCCTTCGGTTCGCGGCATGATCGCGCGGGTGCAGCACCTCGTTCGCGTTGTCGACGAGGCCTGAACCGAAGCGCAGGAGTAGACGAGATGAAACTCAACGAATTGCGGGATCGCGAAGGCGCGAACAAGTCGCGCAAGCGGGTCGGCCGCGGCATCGGCTCCGGCAAGGGCAAGACCGGCGGCCGTGGCGTCAAGGGCCAGAGCTCGCGCTCGGGCGTTGCGCTCAACGGCTTCGAGGGCGGCCAGATGCCGGTATACCGGCGTCTGCCCAAGCGCGGCTTCAAGAACCCGTTCTCGACCGACTTCAACATCGTGTCACTGGGCCGTATCCAGGCCGCGATCGACGCCAAGAAGCTCGACGCCAAGAAGGCCGTTACGGTCGAGGCGCTGGTCGAGGCTGGTGTGCTGCGCCGCGCCAAGGATGGCGTGCGCGTGCTCGGCGACGGCGAGCTGCAGACCAAGGTCAGCTTCGAGGTCGCCGGCGCTTCCAAGTCTGCGATCGAGAAGATCGAAAAGGCCGGCGGGTCGATCAAGTTTCCGGAAGCGAAGCCCGCCGAGTGACCGCTATCACGCATTTTCGGGCGGAGCGCGCATCGCAGGGAGTTTTCTCCCGTGCTGCCATCCGCCCGGCTTGCATCCGGCCCGGCCGGAGCCTATTTCCAGCCTTCGGCTGCGCCCCGCATCTCGCGGCCTGATCACGCGGAGATCGATCCATGGCATCGGCTGCTGAACAACTTGCTGCCAATCTGAATTTCTCGGCCTTCGCCAAGGCCGAAGACCTCAAGAAACGCATCTGGTTCACACTCGGCGCGCTGCTGGTCTACCGGCTGGGCACCTATATCCCGATGCCGGGCATCAACCCCGAGGCATTCGCGCAGGCGTTCCAGCAGCAGTCCGGCGGCGTGCTCGGCATGTTCAACATGTTCGCGGGCGGTGCGGTCGAGCGCATGGCGATCTTTGCGCTGGGCATCATGCCTTACATCTCCGCCTCCATTATCATGCAGCTCATGACGTCGGTCGTGCCGACGCTTGAGCAGCTGAAGAAGGAAGGCGAACAGGGCCGCAAGGTCATCAACCAGTATACCCGCTACGGCACGGTGCTTCTGGCGACCGTTCAGGCCTACGGCATTTCGGTCGGCCTCGAAAGCGGCACCGACATCGTTACCGATCCGGGCTGGTTCTTCCGCATTTCGGCGGTCATCACGCTGGTCGGCGGCACCATGTTCCTGATGTGGCTCGGTGAGCAGATCACCGCGCGCGGCATCGGCAACGGCATTTCGCTGATCATTTTCGCTGGCATCGTCGCCGGCCTGCCGTCGGCGATCTCCGGCACGCTGGAACTGGGCCGCACCGGCGCGCTGTCGACCGGCATCATCCTGGCGATCATCGTTCTCGCGCTGGCGCTGATCGGCGTCATCGTGTTCTTCGAGCGTGCCCAGCGGCGGCTGCTGATCCAGTACCCGAAGCGTCAGGTCGGCAACCGCATGTTCCAGGGCGACACCTCGCACCTGCCGCTGAAGCTCAACACCGCCGGCGTCATTCCGCCGATCTTCGCCTCGTCGCTGTTGCTGCTGCCTGCAACCGTTGCCGGCTTTGCCGACACAACGACGCTGCCGGCCTGGGGCGCCAGCATCCTGGCGGCGCTCGGCCACGGTCAGCCGATCTACATGATCCTCTATGCGGCGATGATTGCATTCTTCGCCTTCTTTTACACGGCGATCGTGTTCAATCCGAAGGACACGGCCGACCAGTTGAAGAAGCATTCCGGCTTCATTCCGGGCTACCGGCCGGGCGAGCGCACCGCGGAATACATCGACTATGTGCTGACCCGCATCACCGTGGTCGGCGCGATTTATCTCGTTATCGTGTGCCTGATCCCTGAGTTCCTCATCTCGGCCACCGGCGTTCCGTTCTATCTCGGCGGCACCTCGCTGCTCATCGTGGTCAGCGTGACGCTCGATACCGTCGCGCAGGTCCAGGGCCATCTGATCGCGCATCAGTATGAGGGGTTGATCAAGAAGTCGAAGCTGCGCGGGGGGAAGAGGGGACGATGAGGCTGATACTGCTTGGCCCGCCTGGGGCGGGCAAGGGGACGCAGGCACAGCGGCTGGTCGAGAAACACGGAATTCCGCAGCTTTCCACCGGTGACATGCTTCGCGCGGCGGTTGCCGCGCAGACCGAAGTCGGCAAGCGCGCCAAGGCTGTCATGGATGCCGGCGAGCTCGTTTCCGACGAGATAGTCAATGCGATCGTCGCCGAGCGTTTCGATCAGCCGGACGCGGCCAAGGGCTTCATTCTCGACGGCTACCCGCGCACGCTGGCGCAGGCCGATGCGGTCGAGGTCATGCTGAGAGACCGTGGCGTCGGGCTCGACGCGGTCGTTGAACTCGTCGTCGATGACAAGGCGCTGGTCGGACGCATCCTGAAGCGGGCCGAGGAAGCCAAGGCCGCCGGCCAGCCGGTGCGCAAGGACGACAATGCAGAGGTGTTCGACGAGCGCCTGCGCGAATACTACAAGAAGACCGCGCCGCTCATCGGCTACTACCACGCCAAGGGCAAGCTGGTCGGCGTAGACGGAATGGCCTCGATTGACGAGGTCACGCAGGCAATCGACCAGGTGCTCGCGAGGATCGCGAACACTGTGTGAAGCAAGGCTTGACAGCGGCCGGGTTAGGGACTATCGCGACCCGTCTTCCAGTCAGGCATATGGTGGAACCCCCCGCGAGGGCCTTTCGCCTGTTTGAATACGGAAACATCCGCATGGGCCGGCCTCCACCGGACGCGGGTAACACTTGAAGCGCCGGATATTCCGGCCCACATGGAGACGAGAGATGGCTCGTATTGCCGGCGTCAATCTGCCGACCAACAAGCGCGTTGTGATCGCGCTTCAGTACATTCACGGAATCGGACCGAAGTTCGCATCGGAGATCGTCTCGAAGGCGAACATTCCGGCCGAGCGTCGGGTTCATGAAATGACCGACGCGGAAACGCTCCAGGTCCGCGAGATCATCGACCGCGACTATCAGGTCGAAGGCGACCTGCGCCGCGAAGTGTCGATGAACATTAAGCGGCTGATGGATCTGGGCTGCTACCGCGGCCTGCGTCACCGCCGTTCGCTTCCTGTTCGCGGCCAGCGCACGCATACCAATGCGCGCACCCGCAAGGGCCCGGCCAAGGCGATCGCCGGCAAGAAGAAGTAGCTAGGCGAATAGCGAAATAGCGAATAGCGAATAGTTCGGCCGTTTGCCCCTATTCGCTACTGGCTACTCACTACTCGCTTTCAAGGTGTAGCCGCTGGCATTACGGCGGCGTGGATATCGAAGACAAGGAATTCACATGGCCAAGGAAGCCGCACGCGTCCGCCGTCGCGAACGCAAGAACATTTCGACCGGCGTTGCGCATGTCTCGTCGACGTTCAACAACACGATGATCACCATCACCGACGCGCAGGGCAATGCGATTGCCTGGTCGTCGGCTGGTGCGCAGGGCTTCAAGGGCTCGCGCAAGTCGACCCCCTTCGCCGCGCAGATGGCTGCCGAGGATTGCGCCAAGAAGGCGCAGGAGCATGGCATGCGCACGCTCGAAGTCGAGGTCAGCGGTCCGGGTTCGGGCCGCGAGTCGGCGCTTCGCGCGCTGCAGGCCGCGGGTTTCACAATCACGTCGATCCGTGACGTGACGCCGATCCCGCACAATGGTTGCCGCCCGCGCAAGAAGCGCCGCGTCTGACCCGATAGACACCGCCGCGCGAGCTCCCCGGAAAAGGGCGCTCCTCCACGGCTTTCCAGGACGCCCGCCACGATTGGATGGTGGCGGGGAAACGGAAGGATGACCCCATGATCCAGAAAAACTGGCAGGAACTGATCAAGCCGAACAAGATCGAGTTCTCGTCCAAGAACAAGACGATGACAACGGTCGTCGCTGAACCGCTCGAGCGCGGCTTTGGCCTGACGCTCGGCAACGCGCTGCGCCGCGTGCTGCTTTCCTCGCTTCGGGGCGCGGCTGTGACCGCAGTCCAGATCGACGGCGTGTTGCACGAGTTCTCCTCGATCGCCGGCGTGCGCGAGGACGTGACCGACATCGTGCTCAACATCAAGGAAATCGCCATCCGCATGGAAGGCGACGGCCCGAAGCGCATGGTCGTGCGCAAGCAGGGTCCCGGCCAGGTGACGGCCGGCGACATCCAGACGGTGGGCGACGTCGAGATCCTCAACCCCGACCACGTGATCTGCACGCTGGACGAGGGCGCCGAGATTCGCATGGAGTTCACGGTCAACACCGGAAAGGGCTATGTGCCGGCAGACCGCAACCGCGCCGAAGACGCGCCGATCGGCCTCATCCCGGTCGACAGCCTCTATTCGCCGGTCAAGAAGGTTTCCTACAAGGTCGAGAACACCCGCGAGGGCCAGGTTCTCGACTACGACAAGCTCACCATGACGATGGAGACCAACGGCGCCATCACCGGCGAGGACGCAGTGGCATTCGCCGCCCGCATCCTGCAGGACCAGCTTGGGCTGTTCGTCAACTTCGAGGAACCGCAGAAGGAGCAGCCGGCCGAGCAGGTCACCGAGCTTGCCTTCAATCCTGCGCTTCTGAAGAAGGTCGACGAGCTGGAGCTTTCGGTCCGTTCGGCCAACTGCTTGAAGAACGACAACATCGTCTACATCGGCGACCTGATCCAGAAGACGGAAGCCGAGATGCTGCGCACGCCGAACTTCGGCCGCAAGTCGCTCAACGAGATCAAGGAAGTGCTTGCCTCGATGGGTCTGCACCTCGGCATGGAAGTGCCGGACTGGCCGCCGGACAACATCGAAGATCTGGCAAAGCGCTACGAAGACCAGTATTGAGCCTGATCTGGCGCGGCGTGTCCGCCGCGCCCCGGTCCGGCGGTAACATTATGCGGGCAAGCCCCGCGGGAACCGAAGGAGAAGTCCGATGCGTCACGGAAGGTCCGGTCGCCGGCTGAACCGCACCGTCAGTCACCGCAAGGCCCTGTTTTCGAACATGGCCGCGTCGCTGATCGAGCATGAGCAGATCACCACCACTCTGCCGAAGGCTAAGGAGCTTCGCCCGATCGTGGAGAAGCTGGTCACGCTCGGCAAACGCGGCGACCTGCATGCGCGCCGTCAGGTGATCGCGCAGATCGGCTCGGACGAACTGGCCAAGCGCCTGTTCGAGACGATTGCGCCGCGCTATGCGACACGCAATGGCGGCTATTTGCGCATCATGAAGGCAGGCTTCCGGCACGGCGACAACGCCGCCATGGCGGTGATCGAGTTCGTCGATCGTGATACCGCCGCCAAGGGCGCCGCTGACCGTGCCCGCCTCGAAGCCGAGGAAGGCAATGAGGAAGCCGAAGCAGCGTAAGAGAGCGCTTCGAGACGAAATTCGAAAGGGCCCTGCGGGGCCCTTTTTTGTGCTGCCTACCCCAGCGGCCCCCTGAAGACAAAGAATGCGCCGAGGCAGATGAACGCGAAACCGACGGCGTGGTTGAGAGTGAAACTCTGGCCGAGCCAGGTGACCGAGAACACAGCGAAGACGGTGAGCGTGATGACTTCCTGGATCGTCTTCAGCTCCGCCACGCTGTAGACCGCGCTGCCGTAGCGGTTGGCGGGTACGGCGAAGCAGTATTCCACGAACGCAATTCCCCAACTCGCCAGGACGACGATGTAGATCGGCCGGTCGGTGAACTTCAGATGGCCGTACCAGGCGAAGGTCATGAAGATGTTGGAGATGGTGAGCAGGACCACCGGCCAGACGAGAGGCGACGCCATGCGGGTTGGGTTCCACAAGATGGATGGGCGGCCGGCGGAATCGCCGGTCGGCCACCATCATTACGCGCATGCGGAACGCCGGAGTAGTGGAAAATATGTCCGCGTGGCGCGCTCGCAGGCCTATTGCGGCGTCGGTCATTTGTTTTGCACATTCGCAGCAAAAATGGCATCCGCTTCGTCTGAGAGGATTCCCGCCATGCGCCGAATGTCCGTCACCGCCGCCATAGCGGCCGCCCTTATGATCATCGCCGCCGCCATCACGCCGCTCAGAGCGCAGGAAACAGGCGCGCAGGATCTGGGTTCGATTCTCACCGACCTTCTGCGCGGCGGGCTGGGGGGCGACGACGCGCAGCGCCGGGTGCCTTTCGGCAGGCAGGAGATGCAGCTTTCCTTCGCGCCGCTTGTTGCGGCGACCGCGCCGGCTGTCGTCAACGTCTATGCCTCGCAGCAAGTGCAGGCGCGTTCGCCCTTCATGGGCGATCCGTTCTTCGAGCAGTTCTTCGGCCGGCAGCAGATGCCGCCACGCGTCCAGTCTTCGCTCGGCTCTGGCGTAATCGTGGACCCGGCGGGTCTTGTCGTCACCAATTTCCACGTCATCCGTGGCGCCGACGAGGTGAAGGTCGCCACGTCCGACGGGCGCGAATATGCCAGCACGATCCTGCTCAAGGACGAGTCGCTCGATCTCGCGGTGCTCAAGATCGACGGCGACGAGGATTTCCCGAGCGTTGCAATCGGCGATTCCGACGCGCTCCTGGTCGGCGACCTCGTGCTGGCGATCGGCAATCCGTTCGGCGTCGGGCAAACCACGACCAGCGGCATCGTCTCCGCACTTGCCCGCACACACATCGGCATTTCCGATTTCGGCTTCTTCATCCAGACGGACGCGGCCATCAACCCCGGCAATTCCGGCGGCGCGCTGATCAACATGGCGGGGGAACTGGTCGGCATCAATACGGCCATCTTCAGCCAGACGGGCGGCTCCATCGGCATTGGCTTCGCCATCCCGTCCAACATGGTTGCGGCGGTAGTGGAGTCGGCGCGCGGCGGCAGCGATTTCTTCGAGCGGCCGTGGATAGGCGCCAGCTTCGAGGCTGTCGACGCGCAGATGGCTGAAGCGCTCGGCATGCCGCGCCCCACGGGCGCGCTGGTCTCCGACGTTGCCGATGAAAGTCCGGCGGCACGCGCGGGCCTGCGTCCCGGCGATGTCGTTCTCGCGATGAGCGAGGCTGCAATCGAGCATCCTGACGCATTGGACTACCGGCTGGCCACCCAGCCTATCGGGGCCACGGTCAGCCTGACGCTGCTGCGCGCGGGCGAGGAAGTGCCGGTGGAGATCAGCCTCGAGCGCGCGCCGGAAGGCACATCAAGCGAGGTGCTGATCGAGGGGCAGAGCCCCTTCGCCGGCGCCCGCGTCGCGACGCTGTCGCCGCGGCTCGCGCAACGGCTGCGCGTCAACCGGCAGACCCAGGGCGTGGCGATCGTCGACATCGACCGGTCGTCGCCGGCTGCACGCTTCGGCTTCCAGCCGGGCGATATCGTGCGCGACGTCAACGGCGTCGCCATCGACACACCGGAGACGCTTGCCGAAGTGGCGGTGGAGGAAACGCGCTGGTGGCGCTTCACCGTGGAGCGCAACGGCCAGACCATCCGCCAGGTCCTGCGCTTCTAGGCGTCGATGTCCGACCTGTTTGGCGATCCCGCACCTGAGCGCGCCGAGAAAGGCCGTCCGCTCGCCGACAGGCTGCGGCCGACGAAGCTCTCCGATGTCGTCGGGCAGGAGCACCTGACGGGCCCGGACGGCGCGCTGACGCGCATGATCGCGTCCGGTTCGCTCGGCTCATTGGTTTTCTGGGGACCGCCCGGCACCGGCAAGACCACCGTAGCGCGGCTGCTCGCTGGCGAAACCGAGCTTGCCTTCGAGCAGATTTCAGCGATTTTTTCCGGCGTTGCCGACCTCAAGAAGGTGTTCGAGGGCGCGCGTCTGCGGCAGCGCAACGGCCGTCAGACGCTGCTCTTCGTCGATGAAATTCACCGTTTCAACCGTGCCCAGCAGGACGGCTTCCTGCCCGTCATGGAAGACGGCACCGTCATCCTGGTCGGCGCTACTACCGAAAACCCGTCCTTCGAGCTCAACGCGGCGCTCCTGTCCCGAGCCCGGGTGCTTGTGTTTCACACGCTTGGGCCGGACAGCCTCGCCACGCTGCTGGCCAGGGCCGAGGAGACCATGGGGCGCCCGCTGCCGCTCGATGAGGAGGCGAGGGCGGTGCTGCTTCGCATGGCCGACGGGGACGGGCGCGCCGTGCTGACGCTTGCAGAGGAAGTGTGGCGCGCCGCCCGCGAAGGCGAGATCTTCGACGCCGATGCCGTGCAGCGCGTGGTGCAGCGGCGCGCGCCTGTCTACGACAAGAGCCAGGACGGCCACTACAACCTGATCTCGGCGCTGCACAAGGCGGTGCGCGGCTCCGATCCCGACGCCGCACTCTACTATCTGGCGCGCATGTTCGACGCAGGCGAAGACCCGCTCTATCTCGGCCGGCGGCTGGTGCGTATGGCGGTGGAAGACATCGGGCTCGCGGACCCGCAGGCGCTGGTCGTCGCCAACGCCGCAAAGGATGCTTATGACTATCTGGGTTCGCCGGAGGGCGAACTCGCCTTCGCGCAGGCCTGCATCTATCTCGCCACCGCGCCGAAATCGAACGCGGGTTACACCGCCTTCAAGGCGTCGATGGCGGCAGCCAAAGAACACGGCTCTCTTCTCCCGCCCAAGCACATCCTCAACGCGCCGACGAAACTGATGAAATCCGAGGGTTACGGATCGGGCTACCAGTACGACCACGACCAGCCGGACGCGTTTTCGGGGCAGGACTATTTTCCGGAAGCCATGGGCCGTCACAAATTCTACGATCCGCCCGATCGCGGCTTCGAACGCGAAATCCGCAAGCGGCTCGACTATTGGGAAAAGCTGAGACGGGAGCGCAACGGCTGACGACCGGCATCGCGCTTTTCCTCGTCAGTTGACGGGAGAAGCGCGCATCGCCACAAGGACACGATGTACCATCTCCTCGTCGTCGCGGCGGGCGGCG
The DNA here is from genome assembly GCA_017643025.1 of Rhizobiaceae bacterium. GTDB lineage: Bacteria > Pseudomonadota > Alphaproteobacteria > Rhizobiales > Rhizobiaceae > RCIO01. The sequence goes on along the minus strand of JAEPOG010000006.1, from coordinate 489,356 downwards.
CTGTCGGAGCCGCGTTGCGTCACCTTGCCAATCTGGCCGCATTGCGCTTTGCCGGGCTCACCTTTCCGTGGGGCACACTGACGGTGAACATCGTGGGATCGTTCCTGATGGGCGTTTTCATCGAATGGCTGGCGAGGCGCGTCGGTGCCTCGGCGGAACTGCGCCTGTTCGTAGCCACCGGCATTCTCGGCGGGTTCACGACCTTTTCGGCCTTCTCGCTGGATGTCGCCGTGCTGTGGGAGCGCGGCGCGCACGCCGCAGCCGCCGGTTATGTAGCGGCCAGCGTTGCCGGAGCGATTGCCGCTCTGTTCGCTGGCCTAATGTTCGCCCGCACCTTTGCCTGACAAAACCGGCCGCGGGCGTTATCTGAGAGCATCATGGCTGGCGTCGAACAGATCACCGTGAACGAGGACGAGGCCAATATGCGCCTCGACCGCTGGTTCAAGTCTCATTATCCCGGCCTCGGCTTCGGTCATCTGCAGAAGCTGCTGCGGACGGGACAGGTGCGCGTCGACGGTAGTCGGGCGAAGACCGACACGCGGCTCACCGCTGGCCAGACGGTGCGGGTGCCGCCGCTTGATGTCGATCGCGCTGACGCCGGCCCGCTGACGCCGCGCAGCATCGCCGGCAAGGAAGACGGCGACGCTCTGCGACAGATCCTGCTGCATGAGGACGACAAGGTCTTCGTCTTCAACAAGCCGCCGGGGCTGGCGGTCCAGGGCGGCTCGGGCATCGTGCGTAGCATCGACCAGATGCTGGAAGCTTGGCGTAACCGCAAGGGCGAGAAGCCTCGGCTGGTGCACAGGCTCGATCGTGACACGTCCGGTGCGCTTGTGGTGGCGCGTACGCGCCAAGCGGCAATGAAGCTCGCCGAGGCGTTCCGCACCCGCGAGACCAAAAAAACCTACTGGGCGCTGGTGAAGGGTGTGCCGAAGCGGCCCGACGGCAAGATTTCCAGTTGGCTGGTCAAGGAACAGACGCCGGATGGCGACCGCGTGCGAGTTGCAAAGCATGGCGAAGATGACGCCGATCACGCCATCTCCCACTATCGGGTTGTCGATCAGGCCGGGCAGGCGCTCGCCTGGCTTGAGATGGAACCGCATACCGGCCGCACGCATCAGTTGCGCGTGCATGCCCTGTCGATGGGTTGTCCGATCATCGGCGACCCCAAATATTTCGAGGCCGACCAGAACTGGGAGTTTCCAGGCGGCATACAGAAACGCCTGCATCTGCATGCAAGGCGCATCGTCATTCCGCATCCCGATGGAGGAAAAGTGGACGTAACAGCCCCGCTGCCTGCGCACATGGTGCAAAGCTGGAACCTGCTCGGTTTCGATGAAGCGCAGGCGGAAGGCGAAACATGACGGCCGCAACGGACGTTCGCGCGCCGCAGGCGATCGACGGCTTCGCCGTCGTTGCCATGCTGGCATTGACCTTTTCCTGGGGGCTCAACGGTGTGCTGGTGAAGCTCGCCAATGCGGGCTTCAACCCGGTCTTGATGATGGTCGGGCGCTCGGCTCTGGCGGCGTTGTTGGTCTATGGCTGGTGCGTGATGCGCGGCATCGCCTTGTTCCGGCGCGACGGCACCTTGTGGCCGGGCATCATTGCCGGTGCCTTGTTCGGCGCCGAATTCGTGCTGATCTTCTTCGGTCTGGACCTCACCACCGTGGCGCGCGGGTCGCTGATGGTGAACACGATGCCGTTCTTCGTGCTCGTCGGCGCGTGGCTGTTCCTCGGCGAGAAGGCGAGTGCCGCCAAAATTGCCGGCCTTGTCCTTGCCTTTGCCGGCGTTGCGCTGGTCTTTTCGGACCGGCTGAGCCTGCCCGACCCCGCGGCCATCCGGGGCGACCTGATGATGCTTGCGGCGGCGGTGCTGTGGGGTGCCACGACCATCGTCATCAAGGGATCGCGGCTTGTTGAAGCCCCGGCCGAGAAAACGCTGCTCTATCAGCTCGCCGTATCGGCCGTCGTCGCGCTGCCGCTCATCCCGCTTGGCGGGGCGCTGCTGCGCGATGTTTCGACGGTGGCTGTGGGCGCATTCCTGGCGCAAGCGATCTATATCGTCGCGATAACCTATCTGGTCTGGTTCTGGCTGATGCGCAGCTATCCGGCTTCCGGATTGGCGAGTTTCACCTTCCTGTCGCCGGTTTTTGGTGTTTTGTGCGGGGCGGTTATCCTTGGCGAGCCGCTTTCGTGGCGCATTTTCGCGGCGCTGGCGCTGATTGCGGCGGGGCTTCTGCTGGTCAACCGCCCAGCGCGGCGGGTGCAACCGGGCTAATACGAGACAATCGATGCGTGAGCTTTTTGACGATCTCGAAGCCGGTCGGAAGGACTTCGACCCCATGCGCAGCGCCCGCGAGGCGATGCGCACTCCACTGCCGCGCCGCTTCTACAAGGAAGCCACGATTGAGGCGGTGCAAGAGGGGCACTCGGTCCGTCTCGACGGCAAGCAGGCTCGCACGCCCGGCCGCAGGCCCCTGATCCTGCCGACAGAACAGGCGGCGGCGCTGGTTGCAGGCGAGTTTGCGGCGCAGGGCGAAACCATCGACCCCATGACCATGCCGGCGCTGCGGCTGGTCAACACGGCAATCGACGGAGTTGCCGACGATCCGCAGGCGGTGCTCGAAGACATCCTGCGTTACGCCTCGTCTGATCTCATCTGCTACCGCGCCGACACGCCGCAAGAACTGATCGAGCGGCAGGCGGAAGCCTGGGATCCGGTGCTCGACTGGGCGCGGTCGGCTCTTGGCGCGCGCTTTGTGCTGGCAGAAGGCGTCATGCCCGTCGAACAGCCGCGCGAAACGATCGCCGTGCTCGGAGCGTATCTTGCACGGCGCAAGGAGCCATTCAGGCTGGCGGCGCTGCACGTCATGACGTCGCTGACCGGCTCAGCGCTGCTGGCGCTTGCCTTCGAATATGGAGAACTCGACACGGAGCGGGTCTGGTCTGCCGCTCACGTCGATGAGGACTGGAACATCGACCAGTGGGGCGAGGACGCGGAAGCAGCAGCCCGCCGCGCGATGCGCCGCGTCGAAATGATGGCGGCAGCGGCTCTCATTGGGACGCTCGACCGGGTCGCCTAGCCGCGCGCGACAGTTTCTCGGTCATTTGCCCGCTATAGGCAGTGGCAATTCCATCTGAATCCGAGCCGGACTAGGCTGTTGCGATGAGCGAATCAAAAGCGATGATCCTCGGCGCTTCCGGCCCCCGCCTCTCAGTGGATGAGAAGGCGTTCTATCGAGCCGAAAAACCGTGGGGTTTCATACTCTTCGCGCGAAACATTGAAACGCCGGATCAAATCCGCGCGCTGGTGGCGGAAATGCGCGACTGCGTCGGCCGCGCCGATGCTCCTGTGTTCATCGACCAGGAAGGTGGTCGCGTGCAGCGTCTGCGGCCGCCGCTCGCCGCCAACTATCCGCCGGCGGCGGAACTGGGCGCGCTGTATGCCCGGGACGCCGATGCCGGGTTGCGCTCCGCCTGGCTGATGGCGCGGCTGCATGCTTTCGACCTGCTGCGCCTGGGCATTACGGCGGACTGCCTGCCGGTGCTCGACGTGCCCGTGGAGGGCGCGCATGACGTGATCGGCAACCGCGCCTATGGCCGCGATCCAGAAACCGTCGCCGCGCTCGGTCGCGCCAGCGCCGAAGGCCTGCTGGCAGGTGGCGTCCTGCCGGTGATCAAGCACATTCCCGGCCATGGCAGGGCCGCCGCCGACACGCATCTGTCGCTGCCCACAGTGAATACACCTCTTGCAGAGCTCAGAAAGCACGATTTCGCGCCTTTCGCCGCGCTGTCGGACATGCCGATGGCGATGACGGCGCATGTCGTCTACTCGGCGATCGACGGGCTTCACCCCGCCACCACGTCGCCCGCGGTGATCGAGGACATCATCCGCGACGAGATGGGCTTCGACGGCCTGCTGATGAGCGACGACGTGTCCATGCAGGCGCTTTCTGGGGATTTCGGCGACCGCACGGATGCAATTTTCGCGGCCGGGTGCGATGTGGTTCTTCACTGCAACGGCGTGATGGACGAGATGCGGCAGGTGGCGGCGCAGACACCGGTTCTGGCGGACAAGGCTGAAATGCGGGCGCAGCGCGCGCTATTGCGGCGCGAAAGGCCGGACAGCGTCGAGGAAGGCGCGGCGAGGCGCGAGTTCGCCTCTCTGACCGGAAAAACGGTCGAGGCGGCCTGAAGGCGAGGACAAGTGGCCGGAGCAACCAACAGGACCGGGAAGCCGCCGCTTGAGGCGATGTGGACAGACGAGCCGGAGCGCACCGAGAGCGATCCCGCGCTGCTCGTCGATGTTGACGGCTTCGAGGGCCCGCTCGACCTGCTGCTTCACCTCGCGCGCAACCAGAAGGTGGATCTGGCGCGCATCTCGGTGTTGGCTCTCGTCGAACAGTACATCGCCTTCGTGGAACGCGCGCGGGCGCTGAGGCTGGAACTCGCCGCCGACTATCTGGTGATGGCGGCGTGGCTCGCTTATCTCAAATCGCGGCTGCTGATCCCGGATCACGACGACGGCGAAGGCGAGAGCGGCGAGGAGATGGCCGCGATCCTGCAGTTCCGGCTGAAGCGGCTCGAAGCCATGCGCGACGCCGCTGCCCGGCTGGTGAACCGTAACCGGCTGGGCCGCGACGTCTTTGCGCGCGGCCTGCCCGAACTGGTGGTGGTCGACAAGCGCAACGAATATTCGGGCACTCTCTACGACCTGCTCACGGCCTATGCGTCGCTGCGCCAGCGGCAGTCGGTGACCAACGTGCGCATCGAGAAGCGCGGCGTGTGGTCGCTCAAGGACGCGCGCGGGCTGCTGGCGCGCATGATAGGCACATTCCGCGACTGGACGGCGCTCGACGCATTCCTGCTCGAATATCTGTCGCTACCGGGCGAGCGGGCCACAGCGATGGCCAGTTCCTTTGCCGCGACGCTGGAACTGGTGCGCGAGGGCGCGATGGAAATCCGGCAGCAGGAAGCATTCGCACCGCTCTATATGCGGAACCGTAACGACAAACCGGCTCTGGCCGAGGTGGAAGAATGAGCGAAGGCGAAACCGCGGCGGTCGTGCCGTTCCACGCAAATGAAGACGGCTTCGAGACGCATGACGACAATCCGGCGGTGCGGTTGCACATGGCCGAAGCCGTGCGCATGGCCGAGGCGATCGTCTTCGCGTCCGCCGAACCGGTCAGCGAAGAGCAGTTAGCGACGCGTCTGCCCGACGGGCTCGATGTTCCCGCCATCATGGCCGAACTCGCCGAAACTTATGCCAAGCGCGGCGTCAATCTGGTCAAGGTTGGCGATTCCTGGGCGTTCCGGACGGCCGGCGATCTCGCTTTCCTGATGAGCCGCGAATCCGTACAGCAGAAGCGCCTGTCGCGGGCCGCGCTCGAGGTGCTGGCCATCATCGCCTATCATCAGCCGGTGACGCGCGCCGAGATCGAGGAAATCCGCGGCGTCGAGACCTCCAAGGGTACGCTCGACACGCTGCTCGAAACGGAATGGGTGCGCATGCGCGGACGCAGGCGTACGCCCGGGCGCCCCGTGACCTACGGCACGACGGAAGGCTTTCTCGATCATTTCGGCCTGCCCGAACTGCGCGACCTGCCGGGTCTCGACGAACTCAAGGGCGCGGGGCTGCTGTCATCACGCATGCCGTCGAGCTTCTCGGTGCCGCAGCCGCCGGCAAACGCCAATGACCTTGCCGAGGATGAGGACGAGCTGACCGACATCGACCTCGAGGAGCTCGGCCTGTTGACACCCAAAGGCGGGGATGATTGACCCAAACCCGTCGTCGCTTCTCGCGGCGTTCGGAACAGGGCGATGCAAGGCGATATCCATACGGCCCAGCGCGTAACCGCCGGCGTCACCTTCGCCGCGCGGCTGTCGTTCGAGGACATCCAGCACAGATTCTCACCGGATGCTGTGACCCTGCGCGGCATCACGTTGTCGGCGGAACCGGGCGAGGTGCTGTGCCTGCTCGGACCGTCCGGGTCGGGCAAGACGACCCTGCTCAGGATAGCCGCAGGAATTGAAACCCAAACATCCGGACGCGTTCTCCTCAATGAGCGCGAGATCGCCGGGCCGTCGGTTTTCGTACCGCCCGAGAAGCGCTCGATAGGCCTTGTCTTTCAGGATTTCGCTCTCTTTCCTCATCTCAGCATCCTCGACAATGTGCGTTTCGGGCTGACGGCCATGTCCAAGCCGGAGGGACGCAAGGAGGCGCTGATTGCGCTGGAGCGGGTCGGGCTGGCACAATACGCCAACGCTTATCCGCACATCCTGTCTGGCGGCGAACAGCAGCGCGTCGCGCTCGCTCGCGCCATGGCGCCTCGACCGGCGGTGCTTCTGATGGACGAGCCGTTTTCCGGTCTCGATTCCCGGCTGAAGGACAGCGTGCGCGCCGAAACGCTAGCGATCCTGCGCCAGAGCCGCGCCACGGCGATCGTTGTCACCCACGACGCCGAGGAAGCGATGCGGCTGGGCGACCGTATCGCGCTTCTCAATGACGGGAAGCTGGTTCAGGCGGGCCCGGCCGAGCAGCTCTACGAACGGCCGGCCACCCTGTTTGCCGCCGGCTTCTTTTCCGAACTCAACCTGTTCCGGGCGCGCGCCTCGGGCGGCTACGCCGACACGCCGCTCGGCCGGTTCGATGCGGCGGGCTTCGCTGACGGCGCCCGCCTCGATGTCGCCGTCCGCCTCTCGGCCTTCGATGTCAGCGAAACGGAGGGAGCGACGGAGGCGCGTGTTCTGTCGCGGCGTTTCCTCGGTGTCGTCGAACTGCTTGAGCTCGCCATCCCCGGCGTGGAAGAGCCGGTCCGGGCGCGCGTGCGCATCGGCGAATTACCGTCGCGAAAGCGCGACATATGGGTCACCGTGCGCCCCCGCGACGTTCTTGTGTTTGAAACGCAGGCGGAAAACGCATAGATCAGGTCAACGGGAACGAAATTCTAGAGAGAAAAATCATGGGTAGCTTCTCCATCTGGCACTGGCTGATCGTACTGGCCGTCGTGCTTCTCCTCTTCGGCCGGGGCAAGATTCCCGAGCTGATGGGCGACATGGCCAAGGGAATTCGCAATTTCCGCAAAGGCATGAGCGACGACGAGCAGGAGCAGGATACGTCCAAGACGGTCGAGCACCAGGCGGACGAGCCCGTGCGTGCGACGAAGCCTAAGGCAGGGGCCTCCAAGTCCTGAACCTTCGGCGCACCGGGCGCCCAAAGAACTGTCACACCTGAAAGCCTGAGCCATGTTCGACATCGGTTGGCCGGAAATGCTCGTGGTCGCGATCGTGCTGATCGTGGTCGTCGGGCCGAAGGACCTGCCGGCGATGCTGCGCACATTCGGCCGCACGACGAGCAAGCTAAGGGCAATGGCGGGCGATTTCCGCAAGCAGTTCGACGACGCGCTCAAGGAAGCCGAACTGGGTGACGTGAAGGGCATTGTCGACGATGTCCGCAAGCTCAATCCGGCTGCCGACATCAAGAAGGCGCTTAGCCCGATGGAGCAGGCGGCCAAGGACGTGCGGTCCGGGCTGGATGCAGCGATGCGTCCGACCGCAAAGCCGCAAGGCGAAACCGAAGCGGCCAAGGGCGCGGTTGCCCCGGCAGCCGAAACGAAGCCGGCCGCACCACTGAAGAACGGCGCTGATGGCCCTGCTGCCGGAGCCGCCGCTGCGGCTGCCTCGACGACTAGGGCCGCCTCAGAACCGAAAACGGCGGCGGCGAAACCCCGGAAAGCGGCTTCCGCAAAGGCCGCATCGCCGACAAAACCAGCGGCCACCGCCGCGGCCAAGCCCAAACATGCGCGCAAGCCCGGCGCCAGGCAGACGACAGCGGCGCGCACTAGGGCAAAGAGGGGCGGGCAGACCAGTTGAGCAAGGAAGACGAAGACGAGATTGAGAAGTCGTCAGCGCCGCTGATGGAGCATCTCATCGAGCTGCGCAGGCGGCTGATGTGGTCGATCGGCGGGTTCTTTGTCGCGTTCCTGGTCTGCTTCTTCTTCGCCAAGCAGCTCTTTAACCTGCTGGTCATCCCGTTTCAGTGGGCGACGGACTGGGCCGGGCTCGACCCGACCAAGGTCGACCTCATCTACACCGCGCCGCAGGAATTCTTCTTCACGCAGATCAAGCTCGGCATGTTCGGCGGGCTGGTTCTGGCGTTCCCGATCATCGCGACGCAGATCTACAAGTTCATCGCACCGGGCCTCTACCGCAACGAGCGGGCCGCATTCCGGCCCTACCTCATCGCCACGCCGGTCCTGTTCCTGATCGGCGCGTCGCTGGTCTATTTCTTTTTCACGCCGATGGTGATGTGGTTCTTCCTGTCGATGCAGCAGGTGGGGCCGGACAACGAAGTCCAGATTTCGCTGCTGCCGCGCGTTTCGGAATATCTGGGTCTTATCATGACCCTGATATTCTCATTTGGTCTGGTGTTCCAGCTGCCCGTCGCCACCAGCCTGATGACCCGCGCGGGACTGCTGACGGCCGATGGACTGGCCAGCAAGCGCAAATACGCCATCGTCGCGGCATTCGTCGCCGCCGCTATCCTCACGCCGCCTGATCCGGTGAGCCAGATCGGCCTCGCGCTGCCTACCATCCTGCTCTACGAGGTTTCAATCTGGCTGGCGCGGCGCGTAGAGCGCAAGCGGGCGGTCGAGGAAGCCGAGCGCGAGGCGGAGCCTTCCGGCGACGAAAGTTCGGCAGCGGCCGAGTAGCCACCCGGGCGCCATCGAAACTCCCGGCCTTGCGACTCTCCGCATTGCGGTTTACCCCGCTCTGCGCCGCCGCACGCGGCCAGCCGAACAGGACCATACGCACATGCTCGACATCAGATGGATACGCGAAAACCCGCAGGCTCTCGTCAAGGCGCTGGTGGATCGCGGCTCGTCCTCCGGCGACGCGCAGGCTACGGTCGACGATCTCGTGGCGAAGGACGAGGCGCGCCGCGCGCATCTGACCGCGCTGCAGGACGCGCAGGCGAAGCAGAACGCGGCGTCGAAGGAGATCGGGAAGGCGTTTGCGCAGGGCGACAAGGCGCTGGCCGACAAGCTGAAGGCGGAAGTCGCGGAACTGAAGGGCTTCGTCCAGCAGGGCGAGACCAGGGAGCGCGAGCTCGACGCTGCGCTCAACGATGCGCTCGCCGTCATCCCCAACGTGCCGCTCCACGACGTGCCGGTCGGTAAGGACGAGCACGGCAATGTCGAGGCGCACCGCCACGGCGAGCCCAAGCGCGCCAATTCGTCGAAGGAGCACTACGAGATCGGCGAGGCTCTCGGCCTCATGGATTTCGAGATGGCGGCGAAGATTTCCGGGTCGCGCTTCACCGTCCTCAAGGGCCAACTTGCGCGGCTTGAGCGCGCTCTCGGCCAGTTTATGCTCGACCTGCATACGACCGAGCACGGCTACACTGAAGTCCAGCCGCCGCTGCTGGTGAACGATGACGCCGCCTACGGCACCGACAAGCTGCCGAAATTCGCCGCGGACCTGTTCAAGACGACTGACGGGCGATGGCTCATCCCGACAGCCGAAGTGCCGCTGACCTATTCGGTCGCCAAGGAAATCACCGCGGCGGAGCGGCTGCCGATCCGCCTCACGGCGCTGACGGCCTGTTTCCGGTCCGAGGCAGGCTCAGCCGGCAAGGATACGCGCGGCATGCTCCGCCAGCACCAGTTCTACAAGGTCGAACTGGTGTCGATCACCGACCAGGAAAGCTCGCTGGCCGAGCATGAGCGTATGACGCAGTGTGCCGAAGAAGTGCTCAAGCGGCTCGAACTGCCCTTCCGCACGATGGTGCTGTGCACCGGCGACATGGGCTTCGGCGCGCGCAAGACCTACGACATCGAGGTCTGGCTGCCCGGCCAGAACGCCTATCGCGAAATCTCCTCCTGTTCGGTGTGCGGCGATTTTCAGGCGCGTCGCATGGACGCTCGCTACCGGGTTGAGGGCGAGAAGCAGACGAAATTCGTGCACACGCTCAACGGTTCGGGTGTGGCAGTCGGCCGCGCGCTGATCGCCGTCATGGAGAACTACCAGAACCCGGATGGCAGCGTCACGATTCCGCAAGCCTTGCGCCCCTATATGGGCGGTCTCGAAAAGATCGGAGTCTGAGGCGTGCGCATCCTTCTGACCAATGACGACGGTATCCACGCCGAAGGGCTGGCGGTGCTGGAGCGCATCGCGCGCCAGCTCACCGACGACATTTGGGTTGTGGCGCCGGAGGCCGACCAGTCGGGCCTTGCACACTCGCTGACGCTGTCTGAGCCGCTACGTCTCAGGAAGATCGACGAACGGCATTTCGCCCTGCGCGGCACGCCGACCGACTGCGTCATCATGGGCGTGCGCCGGCTGATGCCGGAGCCGCCTGACCTCGTGCTTTCCGGCGTCAATTCCGGCGCCAATCTCGCCGACGACGTGACCTATTCGGGCACCGTCGCCGGAGCCATGGAAGGCACGCTGCTCGGCGTGCGCTCCATCGCGCTCAGCCAGGCATACAATTTCGCCTCCGAGGGCAGGGTGGTGCCGTGGGAAACGGTGGAGGCGCATGCGCCAAAGCTGCTGCGCAAGCTGGTTGATACGCCGCTGCCAGCGGGCGTGCTGCTCAACGTCAATTTCCCGCGCTGCGCGCCCGACGCCGTGAAGGGCGTTGCCGTCGCCAACCAGGGCAAGCTCGTGCACAGCCTGTCCATCGAGGAGCGTCGCGACGGCCGCGGCTTCCCTTACTATTGGCTGATGTTCGGCCGCGAGCAGACCGAGACGGTCCCGGGAACCGACATCGCGGCCATCCGCGAAGATCACATCTCGGTGACGCCGCTCCATCTCGATCTCACCGCGCATGAGGTGAAGGATCGGCTCACAAAGGCGCTCGGATGAACGCCTCCCAGGCCGACCGCGAGGGATTTGCTGCCTTCCTGCTGCGCATGCGCGCACTCGGCATCGACAACAAGCCGCTATTCGAGGCGATCGAAGCAACGCCACGGGCCGATTTCGTCGGCGGTGCATGGCCGGATGCGATCTGGCTGAACCGCATGCTGCCGATCGCCTGCGGCGAGGCGATCGAGGGCATCGACATTCAGGCCCGCGCGCTCGCCGCGCTCGATATTCATGAAGGCCATCGGGTGCTGGAGATCGGCACCGGCACCGGCTTCACAGCCGCCGTCATGGCGTGCATGGCGGGGAGGGTACTCACCTTCGATCGCTACAAACGGCTACGCGACGAGGCAACGCAGCGGTTCCAAGCGCTGGGACTGACCAATGCCTTCGCCAAGCAGGCTGATGCCGCGCAGGGCGCGGCCGCTGACGGCCCGTTCGACCGGATCGTGGTGTGGGCTGCATTCGACGCCATGCCGCGGGGCTTTGCCGATCAGCTTGCGACCGGCGGCGTCATGGTGGCGCCGATCGGGGAGGCGGAAGGCGAGCAGGTGCTGGTCAAGCTCACCAAGCTCGGCAGCCGCTTCGAACGCGAGGATTTGTGCGCGGTGCGGCTGCAGCCACTCGCAAGCGGCGTGGCCGCCGTACTCTGATCAGCAGCAATCGCCGCCGCTTAACCGCCCAGTAAGATTAACGCGCTTTAATGCCGCACGGACGAGTACCGGGTGCGGGTAAAAGTGATGCAGTGTTCCATCCTGACGCGAAACAGGCGCCTGCTTGGGCGGGGGGCGGCGATCCTGCTTGTATGCGGCCTTGCAGCAGGCTGCAGTTCAGACCTCATGCGCTTCGACCATGGCCTGACGGCAAGCACGGCCAATCAGCCTGTGCAGACCCAGCAGGCGCAGGCCGCGCCGGTCTACCAGAACCAGGCCGCCCAGAACCAACCCTACCAGGACCCGCAGCCCTATCCGGGTGACGATCCGTCTCGCGTCGGCAACATCGACCTGACGACGACGGCGTCGATCGGCAATACGCAGGCGCGCAAACCCGGGCTGCTGCAGCGAATCACGCGGCTGGGTCGTCCGGCTCCGACACCGTCGGCCGACATTGGCGCAGCGGCGGCCGCGCCACGTCAGCCTCTCCCTGCGCCGCAGTCAGCGGCGGTTCAGCCATTCCCGACCGCGCCGGCTCCGATCTCCACAGGGCAGGTGGCGCGTCAGCCGATCGGCGCGCCGGCACCTTCGGCCAACATCGATCGCACCACGACGGGATCCATCCAGCAATTGCCAGCACCGGCCGCGCCCACCGGCGCCGCCCCCAAGGCGGACCGACTGCCGGTCAACGCTCCGCTGCCCTCAGCCGGCGTCGGCGAGCGTCAGGCAGCGGCGCAGCAGTCGGAACGCCTGCGTGAACCGGTCGCGCCGAGGCAGGAGCCTGTTCGGACCGCCACCACCGGCGCGGTCTACACCGTTGTCGCGGGCGATACGCTTTCCGGCATCGCGCAGAAGACGGGTAGCTCCACCAGCGCCATCAAATCGGCCAACGGGCTCGACAGCGGCCTGATCAGGATCGGACAGAAGCTGGTCATTCCGGGCGCCACCATACAGGCAAGCGCGCCATCGGCACTGCCGCCCGGCGTCGATCCCATCGTGACCGGCGGTGTGACGAAGCCGGCTGAGAGCCCGGCCGCGCCCAAGCCGCAGGAAACCGAAATCGATGCCGTCGTTCAGGATACCTCGGCCGCCCCGGATTCCACCGGTGTCGGGCGCCTGCGCTGGCCGGTCCACGGTCGCGTCGTGTCGGCGTTTGGCAGCCAGAGTGACGGCAAGCGCAACGACGGCGTCGATATCGCCGTCCCGGAGGGTACGCCGGTCAAGGCAGCCGAAAACGGCGTCGTCATCTATGCCGGCGATGGATTGAAGGATTTCGGCAACACCGTTCTGGTGCGGCACGACAACGGCATTGTCACCGTTTACGGCCACAACAGCGAAATCACCGTATCGCGCGGCACGACGGTTCGCCGTGGCCAGGAGATCGCGCGCTCTGGCCTGTCCGGCAACGCCGGCTCGCCGAAGCTGCACTTCGAGGTACGCAAAGACTCGTCGCCCGTCGATCCGGTCAAATATCTCGAGTAGCCGTTCCAACAGACAACAGGCGGTCTGCCAAACCTCCAGTCAGACCGCGGAATTCCCCGCCCGTCACTGGGCGGGGTTTTCTTTGTGCTACCCGCTCAGGACGACGGCTCGTCGAGCCGCTGTCCCAGCCTTCCAGCCAGATCCTGAATGAATTGCCAGGCAACGCGACCCGAGCGGCTGCCGCGCGTCGTCGCCCATTCCAGCGCCTCGGCGCGCAGCGTCTCCTGATCCGTTTTCAGGCGATAATGCCGGACGTAGCCGTCGATCATCTCGAGATAGTCGTCCTGTGAGCACTTGTGGAAGCCAAGCCAAAGGCCGAAGCGGTCGGACAGCGACACCTTCTCCTCAACCGCCTCCGAAGGGTTGATGGCGGTCGAGCGTTCGTTTTCGATCATGTCGCGCGGCAGCAGATGGCGGCGGTTCGACGTCGCGTAGAACACGACATTGTCCGGCCGGCCCTCGACCCCGCCTTCAAGCGCCGCCTTCAATGACTTGTAAGACGTGTCGTCGTGGTCGAAGGAGAGATCGTCGCAGAACAGGATGAAGCGGTGCTGCGCCTCCTTCAGTGCCGCCAGAAGGCGGGGCAGGGTGGCGATGTCCTCGCGGTGAATCTCGATCAGTTTCAGGGGACTGGCCAGGTTCTCCGTCGCATTCACGAAGGCATGAGCGGCCTTCACCAGCGATGACTTGCCCATGCCGCGCGCGCCCCACAGGAGCACGTTGTTGGCGGGCATGCCGCCGGCGAAGCGGCGCGTATTGTCGACCAATATGTCGCGCACGCGGTCGACGCCGCGAATAAGGGCGATATCGATCCGGTTGACGCGTGCGACCGGCTCCAGCTGCACCTGCTCGGCGTTCCAGACGAAGCAGTCCGCCGCACGGAAGTCGGCCGGCGCCCCCTCGGGCGGCGCCATGCGCTCCAGCGCCGCGATGATGCGGTCGAGCTTTGCGCCGAGCGGATCGATTGGCTGGTCGTTCATGAGACCGTCACAGAGGGCGTTGCGTCGCGTGGCCTCTAACATGCAGCAGACGAGGCGAAAAGCCGCGCTTCGGCCTTCTTCGTCGGTTGCAAAGGCGGCGTGAGGAACTATATTCGCGCCGAATTTGGCGGGCCGCATTCTGCGGCGCCGCCTGCCCGTTTTTCAGGAGCTTTCAATGTTTGTCACACCGGCATACGCGCAGACCGGCGCCGGCGGACCCGATATTCTGGTCAGCATACTGCCTTTCGTCCTCATCTTCGTGATCATGTATCTGCTGATCATCCGGCCGCAGCGGCAGCAGATGAAGAAGCGCGGGGAGATGCTGGCAGCCATTCGCCGCGGCGATAGCGTCGTCACCGGCGGCGGGCTGGTCGGCAAGGTCACCAAGGTTATCGACGACAATGAGCTCGAAGTCGACCTTGGCGGCGGCCTCAAGGTGACCGCGCTGCGCTCCACGATCTCCGACGTTCGCGTAAAGGGCCAGCCTGTCGCCAACCAGAACGCAAAAGACGCCAAGAAATAGCCCTGTTCGAGGCGCATCGGCGGTCCCACCGCTAACGGATATTTCCCATGCTTTATTTCCCGCGCTGGCAGTCGATTCTCATCTGGCTCCTGGTGCTTGTCGGCCTCGCATTCGCCGTTCCCAACCTGCTGCCTCAGTCGGTCCGCGACGCAACGCCCGACTGGCTGCCGAACCAGCCGATGACGCTTGGCCTCGACCTGCGCGGCGGCTCGCACATCCTGCTCGAAGTGGACGGAGACGGCTTGCTCGCGGATCGTGTCGAAGTCGTGCGCGACGACGTGCGCAGGCTGCTGCGCGAGGAGCAGATCGGCTATACGGGGCTGTCCGGTAGCGGGCGCGCGGTGCAGGTCCGCATCCGCGATGCAGCACAAATCGAGGCGGCGAGGGAGGTGCTTTCGCCGCTGACCGACCCGGTGGCGACGGGCCTCTTCGGAACTGGCGCCGTCACGGAGCTCGATTTCAGCGAACCAGAACCGGGGCTGTTCCGTTTCACCTTTACCGACGAGGGCATCAATTACCATCTGCTTTCGGCGACCAGCCAATCAGTCGAAGTGATCGGCCGGCGCGTCAACGAACTCGGTACGACAGAGCCGATCGTCCAGCGCCAGGGCGATGACCGCATCCTCGTTCAGGTTCCCGGCCTCGACGATCCGGAGCGGCTGAAGGATCTGCTTGGCCAGACTGCGAAGCTGACCTTCCAGATGCTGGACGAAACGATGCCGGTCGAGGAGGCGATCGCCAATCGGCCGCCTGTCGGCGCGACGGTGATGTACTCCACCGACGACCCGCCGATCCCCTATCTCGTGCAGACCGAGGTGCTGGTTTCCGGCGAAAACCTGACAAACGCTCAGGCGACGACCGATCAGCGGACCGGCGAGTGGGTGGTTTCGTTCAGGTTTGACCAGCGGGGCGGACAGGCTTTCGGTCAGGCCACGACGAAGAACGTTGGCAAGCGCTTTGCCATCATTCTCGACGATCAGGTTATTTCCGCACCGGTCATTCGCGAGCCGATTACCGGTGGCAGCGGCCAAATATCGGGCGATTTCAATGCGCAGAGCGCCAATGATCTCGCAGTTCTGCTTCGTGCCGGTGCACTGCCTGCCGACCTGAAGATCGTTGAGGAGCGGACGGTCGGCCCGAGCCTTGGCGCCGACTCCATCGCTGCCGGCCAGATCGCATCGATCATCTCGGCGCTGGGCGTCGTCGCCTTCATGGTGCTGGCCTATGGCTCACTCGGCATCATCGCCAACATCGCGCTGGTCGCCAACGTCGCGATGATTATCGGCATATTGTCGGGACTCGGCGCAACGCTGACGCTGCCGGGCATTGCGGGCATCGTTCTGACGATCGGCATGGCGGTCGATTCCAACGTCATCATCTTCGAGCGCGTGCGCGAGGAGAGGGCGCAAGGGCGGTCGCTCGTGCAATCACTCGATGCCGGCTTCCGCAACGCCATGTCGACCATCATCGACGCCAACGTCACCACGCTCATCGCGGCGGTGATCATGTTCTATCTCGGCTCCGGCCCGATCCGCGGCTTCGCCGTCACGCTGGCCATCGGCATCGTGACGACGGTGTTCACGGCGTTCCTGTTGACGCGGTGGATGATCGCCATCTGGCTGCGTCAGCGGCGCCCGACGGAACTGCCGCGCGGTCTGGTGAAGATGATCCCCGACGACACTAAGATCCGCTTCATGCGCCTGCGCAACTTCGCCTTCACGGCGTCGGCGGCACTATCCGTCCTCGCGGCCGTGCTGTTCTTCACGGTCCAGATGAACATGGGCATCGACTTCCGAGGCGGCTCGCTGCTCGAGGTGCAGGCCAAGCAGGAGCAGGCCGACATTTCCGACGTGCGCACCCGGCTCGAGGCGCTCAACCTCGGCGAGGTTCAGGTGCAGGAATTCGGCTCGCCCCGCGAGTTGCTCATCCGCGTAAGCGCGCAGGAAGGCGGCGATGCGGCCGAACAATCGGCCATGCAGCTCGTTCGCAACGAACTTGCGGCTGACTATGAATTCCGCCGCCAGGAGGTGGTGGGCCCGACGATTTCGGCTGAACTGGCGCGCGCCGGCACGATCGCGGTTATAGCCGCTCTGTTTGCCATGCTGGTCTACATCTGGCTGAGGTTCGAATGGCAATTCGCCATCGGCGCCATCGTGGCGACGCTGCATGACGTGGTCATGGTGATCGGCTTCTACGTAATCACCGGGCTCGAATTCAATCTGAGCAGTATCGCGGCGGTGCTGACGGTCGTCGGCTACTCGATCAACGACACGGTCGTCGTCTATGACCGAATCCGCGAGAATCTACGCAAATACAAGAAGATGCCGTTGGCCGACCTGATCGACCTGACGGTAAACCAGACATTGTCGCGTACGATCCTCACCGGCGCGACCACGCTGGTAGCGCTGATCGCTCTGTGGGCATTCGGTGGCGAGGTGATCGCGTCGTTCACCATCGCCATGATCTTCGGCATCGTGATCGGAACCTACTCGTCAATCTTCATCGCGGGGCCGCTGCTGATCTTGTTCAAGCTGCGGCCGGAGACATTCGGCGAGGGCATCGAACACAAGCCCGGAACGCCGGCTCAGGCCACCAAGGCCTGACGCGCGATGAACGCGGGCATCGTCATCCGCGAGGCCCATTTCCCGGGCCGCGCGCCGATCGATGCCTATGGCAATGGCGGCTTTCGCTTTGCCGACATGTCGCATCGCGGCTCCATCCTGTGTTTGCCTTCGGGTATTCACGGATGGGATGCGGCGTCTGCGTCCGACTTGACCGTAGCAAGGTTCGACAAGGTGCTGGCGGAGGCCGCCGGCATCGAGATACTGCTGATTGGGGCCGGCACCGATATCGTGCGTCTTTCTCAGCCTTTGCGCGAGGCGCTGTCGCAGGCCGGGATCGCCGTTGAAGCGATGGCGACAGGCGCGGCTGTGCGAACCTACAATGTGCTTCTGGCCGAAGACAGGGTGGTGGCGGCCGCGCTGATCGCCGTCGACTGAGATGGACGGGCACGTCGCAAACCTGCTGCGCGAGGCCGACCGCGACCGCTACATCTCGACGCTCTATGCCGCCGCCGAAAAACGCGCTGAGCTAACTGCGCTCTATGCCTTCAACGCCGAAATCGCTGCCGTTCGCGATCGCATACGCGACCCGATGGCGGGTGAGGTGCGCCTGCAATGGTGGCGCGATGCGATTGCCGCAGGTGCGCCGACTGGTAACCCAGTCGCCGATGCCCTGATTGAGGCGGTTGCCGCATGCCAACTGCCGGTTAGCGCCTTCGAGCGCATGCTCGAAGCACGCATATTCGATCTCTATGACGATCCGATGCCCGACCGCACGACGCTCGAAGGCTATTGCGGCGAAACAGCCTCGGCTCTCATTCAGCTGGCGCTGATGATCCTCGATCGCGACGCAGCGCCGAGCCTCGCCGGCGCGGCGGGACATGCGGGCTGCGCCCAGGCCATAACGGGCCTGCTGCGCCTGCTGCCGCTGCACAGGGCGCGGGGCCAGTGCTATCTCCCCGGCGGTCTGCTTGCCTCTGCGGGTACGTCTCCCGCAGAACTGATCGCCGGGGACAACAGGGAAGCGGCCGCGCGTGCGATTTCGGCCACGATCGCGCTGGCGCGCGAGCATTGGAGCGCATTCGAGCGGCAGGCCAAGGAGATTCCGCAAGGGGTACGGCCAGCGTTTCTGCCGCTGGCTCCCATACCGGCATATCTGCGAACGTTGGGCAAAGGACCTGAAGCGGCGTTCGACAAGGTGCCGGGAATTTCCGGCATGCGCGTGCAGCTGGTCATCGGGTATCGCGCCTTGTGGGGATGGTGAGCGTCTTTGACGTTTACGTCAAAAGCGCCTATGGCAGATTTTTCGCGCCGAATGTCGGCTCATGAGGAGAGCCGGGAGGAAATGAGCCTAACGCTTCTTGTCGTCATGGTGGTCGTGGGTGTCGCAGCGATTGTCGTTGCGGTGCACCTGACGGGTGGGTCCAACAACGCGACGCTCAGCGATGCGCAGGCCGCAAAAGCCCGGTTTGCAAGCGATTTTGCCGATATCGGCGTAGAGACGGTCTGGCTCACCGAGGACGGCACGGCCGCGTTCCTGGCGCTTGAAGACAGCCGCGTCGGTATCGTCGCAGGCTTCGGCGACAGGTTCCTGACCCGCATCCTGACGGCGGCGGAGGCGGGTGGCGTGCCGGTAGTCGACGGACGCACAGTCACGCTACGCATGAACGATTTCACCTGGCGGGGTGGCACATTCGTATTTGCAGATGAAGACCAGGCGCGTGCCGTGGCGGGCCTTTTCGGCGCGCCGGCCCAGATCGCTGAAGGAGCAGAAGCGCATGGATGAATACAGCTTTCCCTCTGTCACCCAACTCGCGATCCCGTTTTTCGTGCTGGCGATCCTCATCGAGCTTTGGCTGGTGCGCACAGGCCGCGCCAAGGGCGAGTTCGAGACACGCGACACGCTGACCAGTCTGCTGATGGGCACGGGCAATGTCGTCGCCGGCATCTTGCTCGGCGTCGTGTCCTACATGGCGCTGGTTTGGCTGTGGCAGTTCCGCTTCTTCGACCTCGGCCTTGGCATCTGGGTGTTCGTGGTCGCGTTCCTGCTCGATGATTTGCGCTACTACTGGTACCACCGCATTGCTCACCGCGTGCGCTGGGTGTGGGCGGAGCACGTCAACCATCATTCCAGCCAGCATTACAATCTGTCGACTGCGCTCCGTCAGAGCTGGACCGGGCTCTTCACCGGCATGTTCGTGCTGCAGGCGCCGCTGGTGCTGCTGGGTTTCCACCCGGCCGTCATCGCCTTCGTATTTGGTTTCAACCTCGTCTGGCAGTTCTGGATCCATACCGAGACGATCGGCAAGATGTGGTGGCCGATCGAGGCGATCTTCAACACGCCGTCGCACCACCGCGTTCACCACGCCACCAATCCGCGCTATCTCGACGCCAATTATGCCGGCACGCTGATCATATGGGACCGGATGTTCGGCACTTTCGTCGAAGAGCTGGAGGAAGACCGGCCACGCTACGGCATCGTCAAGAACATCGGCACGTTCAACCCGGTGAAAGTGGCCTTCCATGAATGGATCGGCATGTTTCGCGACGCGTTTCGCCCGGGCCTCACGATGCGGCAGCGGCTGGCCTATCTCTTCGCGCCGCCGGGCTGGAGCCATGACGGGTCGCGCGACACCTCGGCCAGCCTGAAGGCAGCCTATGTGCGCCGCAACCCTGCCGAGGCCGGAAAGCCCGGATTGCCCGACGCCGCCAAGGCAGGCATGACGCCGGCAGAGTAGGGCGGTGGCTGGAAACAAAACCGTACCGACCGGTGTCAGCGTCGAGGCGTTTCTTGCTTCGGTCGAACCGGAAAAGAGACGGCGTGATGCATTTCAGCTGCTCAAATTCATGAACGCAGCAACGGGGCTTGATCCGCAGATGTGGGGGCCCGGCATCGTAGGCTACGGCCGCTATCGATATCGTTACGCTTCGGGCCGTGAGGGCGAGATGTGTCTCGCAGGCTTTTCGCCGCGCAAGTCGTCACTGACGGTCTACATCATGCCGGGTTTCAAGCCCTATTCTGCCGAGCTTTCCCGTCTCGGACAACATAAGCACAGCGTCTCGTGCCTCTATCTCACAAGCCTGGACAAGATCGACCAGGAGGTGCTTGGCTCGATCGTCAGGGATTCCGTGGAGCGGATGAAGGCGAAGTATGCCGACTGGTCGCCAGCCTGAGCAGGCCTATTCGCCGCTTCTCAAGAGGTCGGCGAACTCGGCTTCCTGCTTTGCCATCCTTGCCTGGACGGCGGTCATCAGGTCGGCCGGCCGCAGCATGCCGCCGTTCCAGGTGGCGATGTAGTCCAGCCCGTCGGCAACGGAATGGTCGCGCGCATAGGCGAGATTGCGCTTGATGCCGGCGATCGCCAGCGGCGATTTCCTGGCAATCTGTCCGGCCAGTTCGAGCGCCGCCTCAAGCATTGCCTCCCGCGTCGCGTAGACGCCGGATATGAGTCCGAAGCCCTGCGCCTCGTTCGCGCTGAAGCGGCGACCGGTATAAGCGAGCTCAGCGGCGACGGCGGGGGCGATCAGCTTCGGCAGACGCTGCAAGGTGCCGACGTCGGCGGCCATGCCGATATGGATTTCCTCGACCGCAAAGAATGCGTCGGCAGAGGCCAGCCGCATGTCGCAGGCCGTGATCAGATCGACGCCCGCGCCGATGCAGGCCCCGTGGATGGCAGAAATGACAGGGAAGGGCGCGCGCTCGATGGCGTTGAAAGCATCCTGCAGCCCGAGAATGACATTGCGCATGGCATAGGCCGCGCGTCCTGGTTCCTGCTCAAACAGCCTGGCGATGTCGCCGAACGCCGAAAGGTCCATGCCGCCGGTGAAGTTCCTGCCTTCACCCGAAATGACGGCGCAGCGGACTGTCTCGTAGCCGGCCAGTTCTCCCATCAGCTGCGGCAGTTCGGTCCAGAATGCCTGCGACATAGCGTTGGACCGGTCCGGCCGATCCATGACGATGTGGACGACCGCGTCATTGCGTTCGACCCTGAAAAACTTGCTCTTGTCCGAAGACATGCTCGCCCTCTCGAACGCGCGACGGGCGAGCCGCCGTTTGGGTTGGTTATTCGGCCGCCTGCGCTGGCGCTTCAAGTCCGAGCCAGCGGCAGCAGTCGGTCAGAGCGCGACGCGTGGTGGCGCGCTTCTTGGCCAGCGCCTTGTCCTTACCGCGAAAGCGGCCTTCGAAACCGTCCGGCTTGAGCTTTGTGCCTGGCTCCAGCGGCGGGAACAGGCCGAAATTCACGTTCATCGGCTGGAAGGAGCGCTTGCCCGGCTCCTCGTCGGAAACGATGTGACCGCCGGTGATGTGGTTGAGCAGTGCGCCGAATGCTGTTGTGGCCGGCGGAGCCGGAAGCGGGCGCCCCAGGCGCTCGGCAGCGGCGAAGCGGCCGGCGAGAAGCCCCATCGCCGCGCTCTCTACATATCCCTCGCAGCCGGTGATCTGGCCGGCGAAACGCAGTCCCGGCCGCGATTTCAGCTGCAGCGAGCCGTCGAGCAGTATGGGTGAATTGATGTAGGTGTTGCGGTGCAGCCCGCCCAACCTCGCGAACTCGGCGTTTTCAAGCCCCGGAATTGTGCGGAAGATGCGCACCTGCTCGGCATATTTCAGCTTCGTCTGGAAGCCGACCATATTGTAGAGCGTGCCCAGCGCGTTGTCCTGGCGCAGTTGGACAACGGCGTATGGCTTTTCCGTCGGATTGTGTGCGTTCGTGAGCCCGACCGGCTTCATCGGCCCGTGGCGCAGCGTCTCGGGTCCGCGTTCGGCCATCACCTCGATCGGCAGGCAGCCGTCGAAATAGGGCGTGCCTTCCCACTCGCGGAACTCGGTCTTGTCGCCGTCAACCAGCGCTTGCACGAATGCCTCGTACTGGTCCTTGTCGAGCGGACAGTTGATGTAATCCTTGCCGGTGCCGCCTGGGCCGACCTTGTCGTAGCGCGACTGGAACCAGGCTTTGGTCATGTCGATCGTGTCGAAATGCACGATCGGCGCGATGGCGTCGAAGAAGGCGAGGGCGGTCTCGCCGGTTTCAGCCGCGATCGCAGCCGCCAGCGACGGCGCCGTCAGTGGCCCGGTGGCGATGATCGCCTGATCCCATTCGGCCGGCGGCAGACCGGGGACCTCTTCTCGCATAATTGTGATCAGCGGGTGAGCCTCCAGCGCCGCGGTCACGGCATCCGAAAAGCCGTCCCTGTCGACGGCCAGAGCGCCGCCCGCGGGCACCTGGTGGGCATCGCCGGATGTCATGATCAGCGAGTTGGCGAGACGCATCTCGGCATGGAGGAGGCCGACAGCGTTGGTCTCGGCGTCGTCCGAGCGGAAAGAATTCGAACAGACGAGTTCCGCCAGACCGCTGGTCTTGTGGGCATCCGTGCCGCGCACGGGGCGCATTTCGTGAATTACGACCGGAACGCCCGCGCTGGCGATCTGCCACGCGGCTTCCGAACCGGCGAGACCGCCGCCTATGACATGTACGGGATTGCTCATCTTGGGCCCCGATTAGGCCGCCACGTTGAGGAATGCAACTGCCCCCTCAACTAGGCCGGGACGGTTGACTGTGGCCGAAATGCAATTGTGCCAAGGGAACCGAGCGGCTAGTTTTCCCTGCGATGAAAAAGCTGATTGCCTGCATACCCCTTTTGTTCTCCGGCCTCGCTGTTGCGGGCTGTGCGCCTGATTTCAAGGAACAACAGGTCAGCACCGTTGTGCCGGTGAAATTTGTGTCCTGCTATGGTTACGGCTGCCGCACCCGGGTCACCTACCCAATCACGCAGAACATGGCCGACCGGTTCGCGGCGATCATGAAAGAAGGCGCGTCCTCTGCTGAAGCCGAGCGCGCAGCGCTAAGGCGCGCTGTCGCCTATTACGAAGAGCTCTCGACCGCCCGGATTGGCGCGGTGGACGAACCAAAGTCGCCGATTGCCCATTCGGGCAAGCAGGGCCAGATGGACTGCATAGACGAGTCCACCAACACCAAGCACGTGATGCTCTATCTGCAGGCGCGGGGATTGCTCGGTTATCACAGCGTCCAGCCCAATACGTCGCGCGGGTTGCTGATCGACGGGCGCTATCCGCACTGGACGGCGGTTATCAAGGATACGAGCGGGAAGAACTGGGCCGTGGACAGCTGGTACGAAGCAGGAGGCGGCCCGCCGGACATCGTACCGCTCGATTATTGGCGCACGCGCGGCGTCATGGGCGAACGCTAGGGCGCTACCTCAATCCCCAAAAAGAAACAGCACCCGCCGGGGGAGGAGATCCGACGGGTGCCGTTTTGTGTGATCGGCAATTGGGAGGAGGAGTATTGCCGATCTTATTCACGAGTTTCGGGGAGGAGGTCGAAACCCGCGAAACTGTTGAATTCGTTAGACCTTGCGAGCGACGAACGGAATGTCGCCACGGGTGATGCCGAGGTCGTTCAGCTCGCGGTTGGTCAGGCGGCTCAGCTCGTTGACGGTGTCGCGGTAGCGGCGCCAGTTGCGGTAGTTGCGGATCAGGTTCATGGTCGTATCCTCGAAGTGCTTGGTATGTGATCTCTTGTTGCAACGGAGAGATAGTTTGCCCGACGCGGTTTGAGAAGCGCGGATGCTGCATAGCAGCAATGCATTTTGTGCAATGCAAAATCTGATCGATTTTCACAATCAATGCAGCTAGTTAGCGATTCGCAGCGCTGCCGCAATTCCGCCCGAAATGTTAACGGGAACCTCATGCCACGGGACTGTGCAAGCTGCGCGAAATTGATGCCCAATCCGACCGCGAAAGTGGCAATATGATCCGGCAAAAGACAGCCGGGCGAGATTAGGGCAGGGCGCGCATATTGGCGGGTTATCTCAACACTCTGCGCAAGGACGTCATGCGGTGGCGGACTTCCGGGCTGATAGACGAGCAAACGGCATCGGCTATCGTTCTTGATGCGGAGACGCATCACCGCGGCGGGTTCAGCTTTGGCAGCGTGCTGGCGATCCTGGCGGCTACGCTGGTCGGCGCTGCCATCCTGCTGCTCGTCGCCGCCAACTGGGAGGCGATTCCGCGCCTAGCCCGGGTTGCGATGATTTTCGTGGTGATCCTGGCGGGTTACGCCGGCGGTGCGCTGTTCATGCGCAGAGGGCAGAGCGCATTCGCGGAAGGACTTTGGCTCATCGCGGCGGTGGCCTTCGGAGCGGGCATCGCCCTTGTCGGCCAGATGTATCACCTGAGCGGCGACGAAGCGGATGCGCTGCTGGTCTGGTGCGGCGGGACTGCCCTCGCAGCGGCTGCCCTGCGTTCCGGTCCGCTGACGGCAGGCGCCGTGCTGCTGGCCGGCGCATGGATGCTCTACCTCACGCTCGAAAGCGGAAGAGACATTCCACTCCTCTACCCGCTGGTCGCGGCCGGCATCTGGTTGGTATCCATATGGACCGCCAGCATTGTGGCGCGGCATCTCACCCTGCTGTCGCTGATGCTATTCGCCGGCCTCGCATTCATCGAGTTCGAGGCGCTGTGGATTGCCATTCTGCTCGCGGCGGTATCGGCGGCGGTGTTTGCGTTCGCCGCTTTTCTGCCTGCCACCGCCGATCGCTTGTCGGGCATGGGCGGCGGGTTGGCCGTGCAGGGACTGCTCGGCTTTATCGCCGGCATGTCGATCGTCCAGTTCGACCTCTATGAAGGTTCGTACTTCCTGCTCGTAGCCATCGTCGTGTTTGCCGCAATCGTTGCCGCGCTTCTGGCGGAGGGGCGGGAGAACCGTGCCTTGCGCTGGCTGGCTTATGCCGGCTTCATCTATCAACTCGGGTTCGTCTACACGATGCTGCTCGGCTCGATGCTCGGTACGTCCGGCTTCTTCCTCGCGGCGGGTCTTTCGCTGGCGCTGCTCGCCTGGCTGATCGGGCGCATCGAAAAGCGCATCGCCGCCGAGCGGCCACGGCGAGCGGAGGAGGGCGCATGAGAATGCACGCCCGCTATCTGCTTCCCATAGCCGTCGTCGTTGCGCTGGCGCAGATCGGCGTTCTGGCCTCGATGATCATGGACCGCGCGGCCATATTGCGCGACGGCCGCGAGGTCGTGCTGGAAGTGCTGCCCGTCGACCCGCGAGACCTGCTGCGCGGCGACTATGTGCGTCTTACCTACAACATCTCTTCGATACCGGCTGAGATGTTCGCGGGCGCGGATTCTGCGGAGAGCGGAATCGTCTATGTACGGCTGAAGCCGGGCGAGGGCGGCATCTGGCAGCCAATTGCGGCACGCTTCGGCCAGCCTCTCGCTGCGGCGCCCGCGCCGGACGAGGTCGATATCCGGGGCACCACATACACGCGAGATCTGGAAAATGTGAGAATTGTCGGCGTCGACTACGGCATCGAGCGTTTTTATGTGCCGGAGGGCGAAGGCCGCCCGATAGAGGAAAACCTGCGCGAACGCACCTTCAGGATGGCGGTAGCGGTCGGGCAAGACGGAACAGCGCAGATCAAGGCGTTCTTCGACGGAGAAACGCTGATCTACCGCGAACCGCTCTACTGAAGGCGCCTGCGAACCTCATTCCGGCTCGATGGCCCCAAAATCATCGAAATCGAGGCTAAATTCCCTTTGATCGCCGGAATCGTGGTGCTATAGAACCCCGCGCTTTGGCAGGCCCTTTTGGGCCGGGCCGGGCGGGTGTGGTGGAATTGGTAGACACGCAGGATTTAGGTTCCTGTGGCGCAAGCCGTGGGGGTTCAAGTCCCTTCACCCGCACCAGAATCTCCCGGCGCGAGAATTCCGGCAGACAGGTTGCACAAGGTTCCGCCATCGCGGCATGGCGGCGACAGGAACAAAGGTATTACGATGCAGGTAAGCGAAACGCTCAATTCCGGGCTCAAGCGCGAAATCAAGGTTACGGTTCCGGCAAAGGAGCTGGAAGCCAAGCTGGTCAAGCGCCTGACCGATGCCAAGGACAAGGTCCGCATCAACGGCTTCCGTCCGGGCAAGGTGCCGGTGCAGCATCTGCGCAAGGTTTACGGCCGCTCATTCATGGCCGAGGTCGTCAACGAGATCCTGTCGGAGTCGACGCGCGACATCCTTTCGGAGCGCGGCGAGAAAGCTGCCATGCAGCCTGACGTCCAGATGACCGAGGACGAGAAGGAGGCCGAGAAGGTTCTTGCCGGCAATGCCGATTTCGAGTTCTCGCTGGCCTATGAGGTTCTGCCGCCGATCGAACTGAAGGATTTCAAGTCGATCAAGGTCACGCGCCCCGTGTACGACGTGCCCGCCGATGAAGTGGAGAAGCAGGTGAACGTCGTTGCCGACTCCGCCCGCACCTACGAGCCCAAGAAGGGCAAGGCGGAGCAGGGCGACAAGGTCACACTCGACTATCTCGGCAAGCTCGATGGCGAGCCGTTCGAGGGCGGTGCGGCCGAGGGCGCCGACATCGTGATCGGCTCCAACCAGTTCATCCCCGGTTTCGAGGAGCAGCTGGTCGGCCTGAAGGCCGGCGATGAGACGACGATCAACGTGACGTTCCCCGAGCAGTACGCGGCGGAGCACCTTGCGGGTCGCGCGGCAACGTTCGACCTGAAGATCAAGGAAGTGGCCAAGCCGGGCGACCTCGAGATCGACGACGAAGTCGCCAAGACGCTCGGCGTAGAGTCGGCGGAGAAGCTGCGCGAGATCGTACGCGGGCAGATCGAGAACCAGTATGGCAGCGTGACCAGGCAGAAAACCAAGCGCCAGCTGCTCGATGCGCTGGACGAAGCCTACAAGTTCGACACGCCTGAAAAGCTTATCGACGCCGAGTTCGACAATATCTGGGGCCAGGTCATGAACGACCTGCAGCGCGCCGGCCGCACATTCGAGGACGAGGATACGACCGAGGATGAGGCGAGGGCGGAATACCGCCGCCTTGCCGAGCGCCGCGTGCGGCTTGGACTCGTTCTAGCGGAGATCGGCGAGAAGGCCGGGATCAGCGTTTCCGATGACGAGATGCAGCGGGCACTCTATGAATCCATCCGCCGCTATCCCGCGAGCCAGCAGCAGGAAGTCTACGAGTTTTACCGCAACAACCCGCAGGCGCTCGCCAATATCCGTGCGCCTCTGTTCGAAGAGAAGGTCGTCGACCATCTGTTCTCCGAAATCACCGTGACCGACAAGCACGTTTCGCGCGAGGAACTGCTGGCCGACGATGAGGAGGCCGAGGCGGCGCCCGCCAAGAAGGCTCCGGCCAAGAAGAAGGCCGCGCCGAAAAAGAAGGCCGCCAAGGCCGACGAATAGGCTTCACCGAAAGCGTTCGATGATGCTAGGCCGTCGCGGCGAATGCTGCGGCGGCCTTTTCATTGCGGGGAGCAGGCGATGAGTGTCACCATCTACGGGTTCAAGAGCTGCGACACTGTCAGGAAGGCGCTCGCATGGCTCGACGCTAACGGCGTGGCGCACGACTTCTTCGATTATCGAAAGCAGCAACTCGATCCCGGCGTGGTCGACGACTGGTTCGAGCGGGCAGGGTGGGAAGCAGTCTTCAACCGTGGCTCGAGCGCCTATCGCGCGTTGCCGGATGAGGAGAAAGCCGACATCGATGCCGGCAAGGCGAAGGCGCTGATCCTGCGCGACACCAACTTCATCAAGCGCCCCGTGCTCGACACGGGCAATACGCTTCTATTCGGGTTCAAAGCCGACCCCTACGCGCAAGCGACCGGAAAATAGGTGCGCATTCTTTCGCTCAATGCCTGGGGCGGCAAGCTATACCAACCGCTCATCGACTATCTCGCGGAGGTTGATGCCGACGTCTACTGCCTCCAGGAGGTGGTGAGGACGCCAGGCTATCCCGGTTCTGAGTTGATCTACCGCGACGGCGACTTGCGGCTGCCGCAACGGACCAATCTGTTTGACGACATTTGCGCTGCACTGCCTGAGCATGACGGGCGCTTCTTTCCGGCCGCGCGCGGGCTCCTTTTCAACGAGGCTGGCGACGAGTTCGGCTCGGAATTCGGACTTGCAACCTTTGTACGCCATTCGCTGTCGGTCATTGCCGAGGCCATGGACTTCGTCCACGGCGCGTTCTCGGGCGACGGCTGGGGCGCGCATCCGCGGCCGCGCAACGCGCATTGCATACGATTGTACGATGCCGGGCAGGGGGCTTCGATCACCCTTGCCCATATGCACGGCCTGAGGGAACCTGCCGGCAAGCACGACAGCCCGTTGCGCGAGCGGCAGGCCGAGCGTCTGCATAACCTGATCGCGCGTGTGTGGCCCGGCAACGAGCGGCTTGTCGTGTGCGGCGACTTCAACGTGCTGCCCGACAGTACGACATTTGAAATTCTCGGCCAGCTTGGGTTAGCGGATCTGGTCACAGGTCGCGGCTTCACCGACACGCGCACGTCGCACTACGAAAAACCGGGCCGCTACGCGGACTACATGCTGGTCAACGATGATGTCGAGGTTGTCGCGTTCGACGTGGTGGCTAAACCAGAGGTCTCGGACCATCGCGCACTGCTTCTGCACGTCCGTTAGCCGAGCATTGCAGGGTCGCGCGGGCGGTGATACCGGGCACTCGAACGTTGACCGCGGATGATATCACTTGAGAACACTGATCCTCCTCCACGGCGCACCGGGAGAGGGCGCGCTTTGGCAACCTGTGGTGGACGCAATGAATGCCGACATCCGGGTAATCGCGCCGACTTTGCGCTGGTTCGGCGCCGAGCCGTGGGATGATGACGGCAGCGCATTCGGCACTGAGGCGCATACCAACCAGTTGATTGCGTTGCTTGAGGAATGCGGCGGAGCGCCGGTATCGGTCGCTGCGTGGTCGTATTCCACCCATGTTGCACTCAATGCTCTGCTACGGAAGCAAGAACTCATAACCGCTGCGTTTTTGTACGAACCCGGTCTCAGTACCTACCTGTCTGAGGCTGATGAAGCTGCAGCTTTCGCCGCAGACGCAGAAAATGCTTTTGGGCCGATCGTGGCGGCAATGAACGAAGGTGGGCCTGAAGGCGCTATCGAGGCTCTGTTCGATAGTTCCGGAGGCGAGAGATGTTTTGCTGCACTCTCAACCGCACGCCGCTCAGCGTATCTGGCAAGCGCACGGATCATGCCGCTGCTCATGGGTGGCGGGCAGCCTCCCGCCAACATTACCGAAGCCGACCTGAGGCGGATCGAGGTTCCGCTGCGAGTGGCGCATGGCCGTCAAACGCGCACTCTGTTTCGGATCGCATCGCAGGCCGTGGCGCGAGGAGCTGCCAACGCCGAACTCGTCGTTGTTGACGACGCCGATCATATGCTTCCTGAGAAAGACCCACGCCGATTTGCTGCGCTGCTCGATGCGTGGCTGGATCGATAGAAGGGTTCCACAGCCTGGAACATCAGTCGCATAAGATATATTATGGAACTTAATGGTATCGCGTAAAAAACCGCCCGGCGGCGAAATCAGAAGTTATTTCAATATCTAACGACCGAAACATGATGTGGATCACCTTAGCCGTCATTCGGCCAGATCGGCTAGCCGCGCGCCCGCTGCTTCGACAAGCGCCCTTGGCTCGGACGAGAACACGGCGTCATGCGCGCCGGCCGCAGCCCAGACGAGATCGAAGTCCAGCAGCTTCCGGTCGGCGAACACCGGTACCGGATTTTCGTAGCCGATTGGTGCCACGCCGCCAATGGCGAAGCCAGTACGGTCGCGGACATTGCGCGGATCCGCGCGTTTCAGTTCTTGGCCTGCTGCCGCCGCCGCCTTGGCGAGATCGAGGCGCGACGCGCCGGAAAGCAGGAACAGGAAGATCGCGCCATCATCCTTGCCTTCGAAGATCAGCGATTTGACGATCTGGTCAACCGCGCAGCCGCATTGCTCTGCGGCTTCCTCGGCCGTGCGCGTGGACGCGCCCATGCGGCGGATTTCAATGGCTAGGCCGGCATCTTCGGCCGCCTTGCGCACGCGCTCGACGCTTCCGCTCATTTCTCTTCCTCCTTGGCGGGAATTTGAACTTCGATCGCCTGGCCATCATAGGACGGCTCGACATGATCCGGCGTCTCGCGCATCACCGTGTCATAGTCGAGCGGAATGTGCATGTGCGTCAGCAGCGTGCGCTTGGGGCCAAGACGCTCGACCCATTGCAACGCCTGACCGAGCGAAAAATGCGATGGGTGCGGGCGGTATTGCAGCGCATCGATGACCAGCAGGTCGAGATTGGACAACAATTCGGCCGTGCGTGGCGGAAAGCCGCTCACATCGGGGCAATAAGCTATGCCGCCAATGCGAAAGCCGAGCGAAGCCGTGTCGCCGTGCTCCTGAGGCAGCGGCTGGAAAGTAATTGGACCGCCCTCGCCATCGACAGTGAACGGCGCCTCGTGCCCAATGACATGGGGTTCCACGATCGGCGGATAGGCGCTGCCTTCCGGCGTTTCAAAGCAATATGCAAACGCCTCGCGCAGTCGGCGCATGGTGGCGTCGTCGGCGTGGATGTCGATGCGCCGCCGTTGCGTCAGGAAATAGCCGCGCAGATCGTCGATGCCGTGGATGTGGTCGGCATGGGCGTGCGTGTAGACAACGGCGTCGAGCCTCGTCACGCCAGCCGCAATCATCTGGGTGCGGAAGTCCGGGCCGGTGTCGATCGCCACGGTCGTGCGGCCGCTCTCCGAAATGCGCTCAATCAGTGCTGCGGCGCGCAGTCGGCGGTTCTTCGGGTTCGCCGGATCGCAGGCACCCCAGTCGCCATTGATGCGCGGCGTACCGGGCGATGAACCGCAACCGAGGATCGTGAGGCGCAGCATATCGGGCATGTGTCAGGCAGCCGCTGCCGTACGCGGCATCCGGGAGAAGATGCGGAACGCGTTCTCTGTCGTGATCTCGGCGATTTCGGCTTCGCTCATGCCGATCGTTTCGGCGAGAACCGCTGCAGTATGCGCCACATAGGCCGGTTCGTTGCGTTTGCCGCGAAACGGCGTCGGCGCGAGATAAGGCGCGTCGGTTTCGACCAGAAGCCGGTCGCGCGGCAAACCACGGGCGATGGCACGCAACTCGTCGGATTTCTTGAACGTCAGGATGCCGGAGAAAGAGACGTAGCCGCCGAGTTCGATGCCGGCCTCAGCCAACGCGCGGCCCGACGAGAAGCAGTGCAGGATGAAGGGGAAGGCCCCCTTCCCCGTTTCGTCGCGCAGGATCGCGGCAACGTCGTTGTCGGCATCGCGGGCGTGAATGACGAGCGGCAAGCCGGTCTCGCGCGCCGCCGCGATGTGGGTGCGGAACCCTTCGGCCTGCGCCTCGCGCGGCGCCTTGTCGTAGAAATAGTCGAGCCCCGCCTCGCCGATGGCGACGACCTTGGGATGTTCGGCCAGCCGGACCAACTCGCTCGCTTCAATGCCTTGCTCCTCGCCGGCATTGTGCGGATGCGTGCCAACCGAGCAGAAGACGTTCGGGTAGGATTCGGCGATCGACCTGATGCGGTCGAACTTCCGCACCCGGGTGCAGATCGTCACCATCAGGCCGACGCCGGCGTCGCCGGCGCGCGCTACGATCGCGTCGCGTTCGTCCTCGAAATCCGGAAAGTCGAGGTGGCAATGGCTGTCGATCAGCATCAGCCCTGCCCTTCGGCGTCCTTCTCGACATAACGCGGGAATACCGGCTGCGGCGCCGGCAGATCCGTTCCCGCTACCAGTGCATGTTCCGCGTCGAGCTGGGCGAAGTCGCGCCGGTCCTCGGGCACCGCCAGCAGGTCGAGCAGCTTCGCCGCCGAGCCCGGAATGAAGGGCTGGCACAGGATCGCCACCCGCCGGATCGTCTCGACGGTCGTCCACAGCACCGTTTCCATGCGTGCCGGATCGGTCTTGCGCAGCGCCCAGGGTTCTTCGCCGGCGAAGTAACGGTTCGCTTCGGCGACGACGCCGAATATGGCCGCAAGCGCATGGTGGATCGCCTGCTCGTTCATCGCCTTGCGCGCGGAGCCGAGCGCATCGCTTGCCTGGGCAAGGATCGCCTCGTCCTGCGGTTCCAACGGGCCAGGCGTCGGCACCTTGCCGTCGCAGTTCTTGGCGATCATCGACAGTGAGCGCTGGGCGAGGTTGCCCAGGTCGTTGGCGAGATCGGCATTGGTGCGGTTGACGATGGCGTCGTGGCTGTAGCTGCCATCCTGCCCGAAAGGCACTTCGCGCAGCAGGAAGTAACGCACCTGGTCGAGCCCGTAATGCTCGATCAGCGCGAAGGGGTCGACCACGTTGCCGACGGACTTCGACATCTTCTCGCCGCGGTTGAACAGGAAGCCGTGTGCGTAGACGCGTTTCGGCAGCGGCACGCCCGCCGACATCAGGAATGCCGGCCAGTAGACCGTGTGAAAACGCACGATGTCCTTGCCTATGATGTGCAGCGCCGGCCAGTAGTCCCACTCGGCCCTGTCCGTGTCGGGGTAGCCAGCAGCGGTGATGTAATTGGTCAGCGCGTCGACCCAGACATACATCACGTGTTTCTCGTCGCCCGGCACCGGGACGCCCCAGCTGAAGGTGGAGCGCGAGATCGAGAGGTCGCGCAGGCCCGATTTGACGAAGCTCAGCACCTCGTTGCGGCGCTCGGCAGGGCCGATGAAATCCGGCTGTTTCTCGTAGAGTTCCAGCAGGCGATCCTGGTAGGCGGAAAGCCGGAAGAAGTAGGTCTCCTCTTCGTTCCACTCCACCGGCGAACCCAGCGGCTCGCGGCGCACGCCATCCTCGCCGACGGTCGTTTCGCTCTCGTCGAAATAGCCCTCCTGGCGCACCGAGTACCAGCCGGTGTAGCGGTCGAGATAGATGTCGCCGCTTTCGGCCATGCGTTCCCAGATGGCCTGCGAGGCGCGCTTGTGGCGCTCCTCCGTGGTGCGGATGAACTGGTCGTTGGAGCCGCCGACGGCCTCCACCATGCCGCGGAAGATCGCCGAGTTGCGGTCGGCCAGTTCCTGCGCGGTGATGCCTTCCTTGTCGGCCGTCTGCTGCATCTTCAGGCCGTGCTCGTCCGTGCCGGTGAGGAAGAAGACGTCCTTCCCGTCATGGCGCTGGAAACGCGCCAGCGCGTCGGTGGCGATCACCGTGTAGGCGTGGCCGATATGCGGCTTGCCGTTCGGGTAGAAGATCGGCGTCGTGATGTAGAATTTCTCGCGGGCCATTATGCGGCTGGTGCTCTCGGAAAATGGGCTGTTCGGGAAGCGGTCAGATAGCGCATCGCGCCAGCGAACGCCATCCCGCAGGCCGCGAGCGCGGGTGGTCCAATGCGGTCAGCGATGTAGGCTGTCATGCACCCTGCGCAGGGACGACACGACATGGTGACGCTTGTCCAGATTGTAGGTGTCGGTGACCGCGATGTCCTCGCGCAGCCGGCTCCATATTTCGGCTCGTCGGCCAGCGCGCATCTTGTCTCCGAGATCGCCGCTCGCAGCAGCCGCGAGATTATCAAGAAGGTGATCGTTGAAGATGTCGAACTGGATTGCCTGATCGCGGGACGTCACGGCATCCGCCAGCCGCTGTGCGAGCGCGAGATCGAACGGTGTGCTGCCGAGAATATTGTCGATGGTGGTGGCGATTTCGAGCCCGCCATATTCGGTGAGCAAAATCGCCGCGCGCACGCTGCCTGCGGCGCGGCGGGCCAGTTCGGCGCGCGCTGTTTCTGCCTCCGGCACGGCAAGTCCGAGCCCTGACAGCGCCTCCAGCACCTCGGCATCGGATAGCGGATCCAGCCGGATGGTCTGGCAGCGCGACCGGATCGTCGGCACCAGCCGGCCCGGCACATGCGAGATGAGCAGAAACAGCGTTCGCGCTGGCGGCTCCTCGAGGCTCTTCAGCAATGCATTGGCTGCGCTGGCGTTGAGGTCGTCGGCCGGGTCGACAATGACGACGCGGTAGCCGCCGTCATGGGCCGACAGCGACAGGAAGCGGCCCAGCCTGCGTATCTCGTCGACCGTAATGACCGTCTTGTAGCCCTTGCCGCGCTCGTTTTCCGGGCGCGTCAGGTGAAGTACGCCCGGATGCGCGCCCTGCGCCACCGCACGGAACAAGCGGGAGTCCGGATCGGCCCGCTGCAAGCCATCGGCTCCTGAACCTTCGGTCCCGGCCAGCACATGACGCGCGACATGGAAGGCAAAAGTCGCCTTTCCTATGCCGGATGGTCCCGTCAGCAGCAACGCGTGATGCAACCGGCCTGCCGCGAACGCCGCGGCTATGCTGCGTGCTGCGCCCTCATGCCCCATAAGCATCGGGTTTTCCGCCGGCTCCGGCACGCCATCGATGGAATCGTGTCTGCGTTGAGCGAGCGGTTCGAACGTCATTCGGCGCCTGCCTTGGCGTCGTCGAGCACGCCTATCTTTGCCCGCACCGTCTCAAGTACTTTCGCGGCAATATCCTCCTCGCCAGCCGACGCGTCGATGACGACGCAGCGCTCTGGTTCCGCCTCGGCAATGTCGAGGAAAGCTTTGCGCCGGCGGCGGTGTATGGCGACCTGCTCCTTCTCGTATCGGTCGGCGTCCTCGCCCTCCCCGCGCCTCGCCGAAGCACGACGCAGCCCTTCTTCCGGCTCGATGTCGAGGATGATGGTAAGGTCCGGCACCATGCCGTTGACCGTGACACGCTCAAGGGCCGCCATGAACGCAGGATCAAGCCCTCCCGTCACGCCCTGGTAGACGCGGGATGAATCCATGAAGCGGTCGGTAAGCACGATCGTTCCGGCCTCGACCGCCGGGCGGATGACGGTCTCGACATGGTCCGAGCGGGCGGCGGCAAACAGGATGGCCTCCATCCCCGGGCCAAGCGCCTCGGCAGCACCGGAAAGCAGCACGTGGCGCACCGCCTCGGCGCCCGGCGAACCGCCGGGTTCGCGCGTCTCGTGTACGTTATGGCCCATCTCGCGAAGCGAAGCCGCGAGTCGCTTGATCTGGGTTGTCTTCCCGACACCCTCGCCGCCCTCGAAGCTGATGAAGAAGCCGCGCGCCAATCCGTTCATCCCTGCCTGCGAGCGCATCCGGCCGGAGAGTCGTCCCGCCGTTGCTGCCCGCAGCCCTGAATGGTTCGACGCGGCCTGAATTGCAAGCCGCGCCGTCAGCGCAGCCAGCCGATGGCCAGTTCCTCGACGGCGTCGATCGCCCGCTGGTAGAGCGAGCCCTGCCCTACGCTTTCGGCGGCATAAAGCGGCGTTTCCTGGCTCAGCGTGTCGCCGATCCAGACCCGGAGCACACCGAGTTCGGTCCCCTCCTCCACAGGCGCGATGACGGGGCCGCGATAGACCACACGCGCGATCAGCCTGTCGCGATTGGTGATCGGCACGAAGATCGAGACAGGCCCGTCGGCGCGCAGCGCGACTGACGACTTCTCGGCGCCGTAAGTCTTTGCCTCGCCGACGATTTCGCCCTCGTCGAACAGTTCCGTTTTCTCGAAG
Organism: Rhizobiaceae bacterium; assembly: GCA_017643025.1. GTDB lineage: Bacteria > Pseudomonadota > Alphaproteobacteria > Rhizobiales > Rhizobiaceae > RCIO01. The sequence continues at coordinate 453,971 of JAEPOG010000006.1, read as the reverse complement.
GCGCGGATGCCCCAGTCGAGAATGCGGCGACCCTCTTCGGCGCGCTCGTTTTCGCTTGCCATGTCGCTCAGGCCAACGAAGAGCCGCCGGCCATCGCGGTTCACCGAGCCGACGATGCCGTATCCGGATTCCGCCGTGTAGCCGGTCTTCAGGCCATCGGCCCCGATATCCATTCTGAGCAGCGGGTTGCGGTTGAACTGGCGGATGCCGTTCCAGGTGAATTCGCGCTGGCCGTAATATTTGTAGAATTCCGGATATTCGCGCCAAATGTGCTGGGCCAGCTTCACCAGTTCGCGAACGGTCACGAGTTGTCCCTCGGCCGGCAGGCCGGTCGAATTCTTGAAGACCGACTTTTCGAGACCGATTTCGCGGGCCCGCTGGGTCATCTGCTCGGCAAAGCGTTCCTCCGAACCGGCCATGCCCTCCGCGATGATGATGCAGCCGTCATTGGCCGACTGGACTATGACGCCCTGGATCAGGTTTTCGAGGCTGATGGACGATTTGAGCTCGGCGAACATCGTCGATCCGCCGGACGCCGCGCCTCCGGTGCGCCAGGCGTTTTCGCTGACCAGAAAGGTATCCGACAGGCTGAGCCGGCCTTCCTTGATTGCGTGGAAAACCACCTCCATCGTCATCAGCTTGGCGAGCGAAGCAGGCGGAATGAGAACGTCGGGGTTCTTCTCGTAGAGGATCGTGCCGGTCTCGGCATCGATCATGAAGGCCTGCCCGGCCCGTGTATCGAAGAGCTGTGCGCGGGCGGGTATCACGGCAGCCAGCAGTAGCGCTGCGCAGGCAAGAACTGGAATGAGATAGGAGAGCCTGAGTTTCATGTCCGGGTCGGCGGCCTGCGTTGCATGGTCATCGCCTCAGGCTAGCAGGCCGACTGGCCAGAAATCAACGAAGCTATTCTATTCGCACGACAAATGCGTCCGCGGCTCCGGCGTTCCAAGCTTGCCTGGCGAGGTCGTCAAGTGCGCGGCTTTCCGCCTGCACTACAACCAAATAGCTCTCGCCGTCACGCACGATTTTCACGGTGCCGAGTTGCGCAAGGAGATCGGCGCGTGTTCTGGCCGCTTCCGCCGTGATGAATGTGCCCGCTGCAAGGTAGTCGCTAGCCGGTTGCCAAGCATCGGTCGTTGCGTCCGCGCTTTCGCCGTTGCCGTGTTTCCACGACGAGACAACTGCCTGGGCATCCAGTCCCATTGCGTCAAAAGGTTCGGCTGCGGCTGAAGCCTGCCTGACCCTCCGGTCGGCATATGACATGATCGGCAGCGCGAGACGGTCTGCATCAGACACGAGATTGCCGAAAGGCCGCTCGGGAACGAACGGTCCGGCATCGGGCAGGATCGGGTCGGCGGCTGTCACAATATTGGTAAGGCGCGACGAACGCTGCGGCGCTTCGGCGGATGCCACCTGTATGGGCTGTGGCTGTTGCCGAACCGTCGCCGGAGGTTCGCTGCGGCGGCCGCCGGGCAGCGCATCCAGAAGGCTCCTGCGGCGCAGGCTCATGCCACCTGTCGGCGTCCTGCCGTTCATCGCGACCATGACGCCTGTCGGCAAGCCGTCATTGATCCCGGGAAGTCTCTCGTCCGTGCGGTCAGGTCGCGCATTGCCCGGGCTATAGGAGGCAAGCAGGTACTGGTCGTCCTGGCCGTGCAGCGGCGCGCGGCCGAGATATTCGACCTTCACCTTGGCCACGCCAGCGTGCGTGTAGTCCAGCATCTCGGCGGCGCGCTTCGACAGATCGATGATGCGGCCATGGGCGAATGGGCCGCGGTCGTTGACCCGAACCACTATCGACGCGCCGTTGTTCTGGTTGGTCACACGAGCGTAGCTCGGCAGCGGCATGGTCGGATGCGCCGCCGTCAAATGCGTCATGTCATAGACTTCGCCGTTGGCGGTGAGCCGCCCGTGAAAGGCGTCGCCGTACCAGGAGGCAGCGCCGACCTTGACGTAATCGGGATCCTCGGCCGGCTTATACCACCTGCCTCTGACCTTGTAGGGCTTGCCGACCATGTCCCGGCCGCCGCCGCGTGGCAGGCGCGTGCGCAGGTTTGAAACCCGCGGGCTGGCGCTCACGCCATATTCGGACTCGGCGAAATATTCGCGGTTGTTGTCGGTGCGCTTGAAAATGTTGTCGGGGGTCGGCGCGGAAGTGCAGGCGCCGACGAACATGGCCGCGGAGACCATGCAAACCGTTGCTGCGCGTCTGGACAGCGTGCCAGCGAATCGATGGCGCATGGCCGTCCGGTCCCCAAATCCCCTCATCAAACCACCGCTACACCAAACCAGACGCGGTTTGAACCTGTTGAAATTCCCGGGAAACGGACGAGCCCGAAATCCCCGAACGCATGCATCGCATCAATTGATTATGACCTTCTTAACCGAATGTGGCGCGAAGCGGGCGGTAATGTGGCCAGCGGCAGTAATGCTCAGAAGGATCGCGGTAGGCCTAGAATGTGCTCCGCCACATAGGACAGGATTAGGTTCGTCGAGATCGGGGCTACCTGGTAGAGCCGGGTCTCCCTGAACTTGCGCTCCACGTCGAATTCGGTGGCGAAACCGAAACCGCCATGGAACTGGATGCATGCGTTGGCCGCCTCCCAGGACGCGTCCGCAGCCAGCAGCTTGGCCATGTTGGCTTCCGCGCCGCATTCCTCATTGGCGTCGAACTTCCGTGCGGCCTCGAAGCGCATGAGATCCGCGGCGCGCGCATTCACATAGGCGCGGGCGATCGGGAACTGCACGCCCTGGTTCTGGCCGATCGGCCGCCCGAAAACCACGCGTTCCTTGGTGTATGCGCCGACCTTGTCGACGAACCAGTAGGCGTCGCCGATGCATTCGGCGGCTATCAGCGTCCGCTCGGCGTTCAGCCCGTCGAGGATATAGCGGAAACCCCTGCCCTCATCGCCGATCAGGTTTTCGCCCGGGATTTCGAGGTTGTCGAAATGCAGTTCGCTCGTCTCGTGGCCGACCATGTTTCGGATCGGGCTGACCGTCATGCCGTTGCCTACCGCCTCGCCGAGATCGACAATGAAAATCGACAGCCCGTCGGACTTGCGCTTGACTTCATCGAGCGGCGTCGTCCGGGCGAGCAGGATCATCAGGTCGGAGTGCTGGACGCGGCTGATCCAGACCTTCTGACCGTTGACGACGTAGCGATCGCCCTTGCGAACCGCCGATGTTCTGATCTTCGTGGTGTCGGTGCCCGTCTCCGGTTCCGTCACGCCCATGGATTGTAGCCGCAGTTCACCGGAGGCGATCTTCGGCAGATAGGCGTGCTTCTGCGCTTCGGAGCCGTGCCGCAGCAGCGTGCCCATATTGTACATCTGACCATGGCAATGGCCGGCATTGCCGCCCGAGCGATTGATCTCCTCCATGATCACGCTAGCCTCGGTCAGGCCGAGACCAGAGCCGCCATAGTCCTGCGGGATCATGGCCGCCAACCAGCCGGCGCGGGTCAATGCGTCGACGAACTCCTCCGGATAGGTCGCACGTTCGCCGTGGCGGCGGTGGTATTCGGCCGGAAACCCGGCACATAGCGCCCGCAGCGCCTCGCGCAGCTCCGTGTGCGATTCGGCATGCGTGTTCATTGGCCGCCGCCTTCGGCGGGCGCGAGCCCGAATTCGGCGAGGATCGCTTCCGTGTGTTCGCCAAGCGCCGGAACAGGATCGAGCCTCGGCTCCCAGCCTTCGCCGGTGACCGGCCGCAAGCCCGGCAGCTGTCCCGCCGGCGAACCGAATTCGCGCCAGCGGTCGCGCGCCGCAAGCTGGGCGTGAGCCCAGAGACCGGCCATGTCGTTCACCCGCGCGGTGCCGATGCCCGCCGATTCGAGCCGGGCCAGCGCCTCGTCGGTCGAGAGCGCCTTCATTGCGGAGGCAACAAGCGGCTCCAGCTCGTCGCGATGCGCCGTGCGCCTTTCGCCGGTATCGAAACGCGGATCATCCGCCAGCGCCGCGTCGCCGAGCACGTCGCTGGCGAAAAGCCGCCATTCGCGCTCGTTCTGGATGCCGAGGAACACCGTTCCGTCGCTTGTCTCGTAAGGCCCGTACGGGCAGATCGTTGCGTGCCGCGCGCCGCTGCGCGGCGGAGGCCCCTGTCCGTCGATGGCGTAGTACATCGGGAAGCCGAGCCATTCCGCCGTCGCTTCCAGCATCGAGACGTCGATATGGTCGCCCTTGCCGGTCCTGGCGCGCAGCAGCAGCGCGGCGAGCATCGAATTGTAGGCACTGATGCCGGCGGCGATATCGGCGACCGGAATGCCCGGTTTGGCAACTGCCTCGCTTGTTCCTGTCACCGAAAGTATGCCGGCCTCGGCTTGCACCAAAAGGTCATAGGCCTTGCGCCGCTCGTCCGGGCCGCCGTTGCCATAGCCCGAAATGGCGCAGGTGATGAGCTTCGGGTTGGCGCTGCGCAGTTCGTCTGGGCCCAACCCCAGCCGCGCGGCGGCGCCCGGCGCCAGGTTCTGGACGAAGACATCGGCCTGCCGAAGAATAGCCTTCAGCATCTCGACCGCCACCTCGTCCTTCAGGTCGAGGACAAGGCTTTCCTTGGAGCGGTTGGTCCAGACGAAATGGCTCGACAGTCCGCGCGCCCGCTTGTCGTAGGCGCGCGCGAAGTCGCCGCCGTCCGGCCGTTCCACTTTGATGACGCGCGCGCCCTGGTCTGCGAGCAGCCGTGTGCAATAGGGCGCGGCGATCGCCTGCTCGACCGAAACCACGAGGACGCCGTCCAGAGGCCTCAATACACATTCTCCCTTGAGGAGCCGGCATCCCCCTGCCCGCCCCTGTAACCATCGTCCGTTCTGGCCTCGCTTGGCGCGCCTGTCCAGCATTGCACTATCGGGGTCGCGCCTAATTCAATGAAGCTTTTTGGGTGGCGCTTGAGTTTCTGCAAGGTTCTCCTATTCAGCGAGAGAATTGATCTTGGTGCGGTAGGGATTCGTCCCAGCACAGGCATGGCGGCTTGTTCGCCCTGCTGGAGTATTGCGTCCTTGCGCCCCTATCGCGTGCCCGGTGCCCTTTCAGTGCTTGACGTGCGCATGAACCCTGGGTCAAATATCCAAGGTGGCGATTCGCGCGACCAACCGTAGGCCCCTTCGCTTATTCGGGGCCTTTTTAGTGTGCAAAATTGCAACGCGGTTCCTTCGCGGGCTTGACGTTGAATTTTGACACATTGCACATACTATCGGTCGCGAATCGCGTGACCCCCAAAGGCCCCACAATCCTCGGGGCCTTTTTTGTGTCCGAAATCGAGAGAAGGCGGCCCAATGCTTCCAAGCATTGTGGACGGGCTGGATTTCGACTCGGTGCTTCGTCTCATCCACGTTCTGATCTTGCTGTGGAAGCTGTGCGCTAACCCCGTCCGGGGCTGGCTGCGGCGCCGCGCGGCAAAACGTCGGAATGGTAAGTCGAAGCGCCGGTCGAAGCGCAGCACCTAGTCCCAACTCTTCCGCTTAAACGCTCACATAGGAATTAGCACCGACTCAGACTACGGGAGAGGTGCGTCCAGATTCGGCGAGGTCGCGCTGGCGCGCCAGCGCAGCGTTACCGACGTGGCCATGATCGTTTGAATTCGGAGAAGGGTATGTGCCGATCTTCGAACGCCACAAGGTGAAGAGGAAGAAGCGGCAGTCGTTGACAGCGCCCTCAACGCCGCCCTACAGGACTGAAAGACCCTGCCAGATCACCCTGTGCTAATCCGGTGCCAAGCGCCAAAAAGAACGGCAGGACGGCAGATTGGCCAAGTTGCTGATTTTGCTGACGCGGAGAGGTGGCCGAGCGGTTTAAGGCACCGGTCTTGAAAACCGGCGTGGGCGCGAGTCCACCGTGGGTTCGAATCCCACCCTCTCCGCCATGTGCCACTTCAAATACAGGCGTCGAACAGCGCCCTTACATTGTCGCGGTTGAGCTCAACCGGGTTGCCGCCGCAGCTGGGGTCTGCCAGCGCCATCGAAGTGAGTTCATCGATGCGATCGGTACCGACGCCCAGATCGCGCAAGCGGCGCGGGATGCCGAAGCTGTCGTTGAATTCCTGCACGAAGGCGCGGAAGCCGTCGAAGCCGCCCTCGATCCCGAGATAGGCCGCTGCTTGTTCGAAGCGGTCTGATATCGCCGGCTCATTCAGGTCTAGCACGGCGGGCATGCAGACCGCATTGGTGGTGCCATGATGGGTGTTGTAGACAGCGCCGATGGGGTGTGAGAGCGCATGGATCGCGCCCAGCCCTTTCTGGAAGGCGGTTGCGCCCATGGCGGCAGCGCTCATCATCTGCGCCCGCGCCTCGATGTCCGTCCCGTCAGCGTAGGCGCGGGGCAGGTACTCCTTCACCAGCCGCATGCCTTCCAGCGCGATGCCCTGGCTCATCGGGTGGTAGTGCGGGCTCGAAAAGGCCTCCACGCAGTGGGCGAAGGCATCGAGCCCGGTACCGGCGGTGAGGAATTTCGGCATGCCGACGGTGAGTTCGGGATCGCAGATCACCACGGCGGGCAGCATCTTCGGGTGGAAGATGATCTTCTTCGTGTGTGTTTCGGAATTGGTGATGACGGAGGCGCGGCCGACCTCGGAGCCCGTGCCGGCCGTCGTCGGCACGGCCACAACGGGCGCGATGGCGCTGGCATTGGCGCGCGTCCACCAGTCGCCGATATCCTCGAAGTCCCAGAGCGGACGCGTCTGTCCGGCCATGAAGGCGATCACCTTGGCGAGGTCGAGGCCAGAGCCGCCGCCGAATGCGATGACGCCGTCATAGCCGCCGTCGCGATAGGCGCGCACGCCGGCTTCCGCGTTCTTGTCGGTCGGGTTGGGATCGACGTCATGGAAGAAGCCGCGCCCCAGCCCCGCCGCCTCGACGAGGTCGAGCGTACGGGTGGTAATGTCCATGCCGGCCAGGCCGCGGTCGGTGACCAGAAGCGGCCTCGCGATGCCGGCCGCCTTGCAGGCTTCGGCGATTTCTGAAATGCGGCCAGCGCCGAAACGGATCGCGGTCGGGTAGGACCAGTTGCCCCGCAGAGACATTCTACTGTGCTTTCTTGAGATGGTATGATTTCGGGCGCGTCAGGTTCTGGTAGCCGATCACCGACAACCCGCCGCCCCGGCCCGTGTCCTTGCAGCCCGTCCAGCAAAGCGCGGGGTCGAGATAGTCGGCCCGGTTCATGAACACGGTACCCGTCTCGATCCGGTCGCCGATGCGCGCTGCGCGTTCGACATCGCGGGTCCACAGCGAAGCAGTCAGCCCGTAGTCGCTGTCGTTCATCAGCGCCACGGCTTCGTCGTCGTCCTTGACCTTCATGATGCCGACGACCGGGCCGAAGCTCTCCTCGCGCATGACGCGCATGGAATGATCGACATCGGTGAGAATCTGCGGCGTGAGATAGGCCGCGCCGTCGTCCTCGGCGAAGGTCTCGATATGGGCCTTGGCGCCTGCTTCAACCGCCTCGGCGATCTGTGCCCTTACCTCGCGGGCGAAGCGCACATTGGCCATCGGTCCGATAGTCGTTGCCTGGTCAAGCGGATTGCCGAGCTTGTATTCCCGGGTGATCGCCACCGCCTTCTCGACAAACGCGTCATAGAGCGGTTCGGCGACATAGATGCGCTCGATGCCGCAGCAGCACTGGCCCGAATTGTACATCGAGGCATCGACCAGCGTGGCAGCAGCAGCGTCAACGTCGGCGTCGTCCATCACGTAGCCGGGGTCCTTGCCGCCGAGTTCCGTGGCGACTGCCGTGAACGTGCCGGCCGCGGCCCGTTCCATCGCCTTGCCGCCGCCGACCGAGCCGGTGAAGTTGACGAAGTCGAAGGCGCGCGAAGCGATCAGGCTAGACGTGGTGTCATGATCGAGGAAGACATTGCGGAACACATCCTCCGGAACGCCCGCCGAATGAAACGCCCGCGCCATGCGTTCGCCCACCAGCAGCGTCTGCGTGGCGTGTTTCAGCACAACGACATTGCCCGCAATCAGTGCTGGCGCGATGGTGTTGATCGCGGTCATGTAGGGGTAATTCCATGGCGCCACGACGAACACGACGCCGTGCGGCATGCGCCTGATATAGCGGCGGAACTGGGCGTCGTCGGCAATCCTGATATCCGCTAGCGCCTCTTCTGCGATATCAGCCATGTAGGAGGCGCGCTCGGTGAATCCGCCGAATTCGCCGCCGTAGCGCACCGGGCGGCCCATCATGCGCGCCAGCTCGGGCACGATCTCGTCGTTCATCGCGCCGACGGCGGCAACGCCCGCCAGCACCAGTTCGATGCGCTCGCGCAGCGGTCGCGCAGCCCACGCCGCCTGCGCGGCGCGTGTGCGCCCAATCGCGTCAGCCGCCTCGTCCCGTTCCATCACGGGACGTTCGGCAAACACCGACCCGTCGATCGGCGAGATGCATTTCAGTGTCTCAGTCATGATTGTTTCCGGATTACGCCTTCTCGAAGCCGCGGGCGATCTCGTAGTCGGTCACGACGCGGTCGAAATCTTCAAGCTCGACTTCCGCCGCGCGCACATAATGGTCGATGACGCCGCCGCCGAAGGCGGCACGCAGCATCTTCGACCGTGCCAGCGCCGACGCCGCGTCGCGCAGGTTTCTCGGTATCTGTTTTGCCCTGGCCGCCTGATACGCGTCGCCCTTCAGCGGAGGCTGCAGCTCCAGCTTTTCCTCGATGCCTGCGATCCCGGCGGCGATGAGTGCCGCCATCGCCAGATAGGGATTAAGGTCCGATCCGCCGATACGGCACTCGGCGCGCACGGCTTTCGTACCCTCGCCGCACAGGCGGAACCCGGCGGTGCGGTTGTCGATCGACCAGACGATCCCGGTCGGCGCGAAAGTGCCCTTCTGGAAGCGCTTGTAGCTATTCACATACGGCGCAAGGAAATAGGTCAGGTCGGGCGCATATTTGATCATGCCGGCGAGATACTGCCGCATCAGTTCCGACATGCCGTAGTCGCCCTTCGGATCGTGGAAAGCCGGCTTGCCGCCTTTCCACAGCGACTGATGGATGTGCGAGGACGAGCCGACGCGGTTGTGGTGCCATTTCGGCAGAAAGGTCGCCGAATGGCCGTTCTGCCAAGCGATCTCCTTGACCGCGTGCTTGGCAATCGTGTGGTGGTCCGCCGTTGCTAGTGGTCCGTCGTAGCGGATGTTGAGCTCCTCCTGCCCCGCCTCCGCTTCGCCTTTCGAATTCTCCACCGGAATGCCCGCCGCCCGCAGATGGTTGCGGATCGGGCGCATGACATGCTCTTCCTTGGTGGTTTGGAGGATGTGGTAGTCCTCGTTATAGCCGCTGATCGGCTTCAGGTCGCGATAGCTCTCGCGGCGCAGCTCGTCGTAGCCTTTTTCGAACAGGAAGAATTCCAGCTCGGTCGCCATCGCCGCCTCGAAGCCCATCGCCGATAGGCGCTCGATCTGTGTCTTCAGGATCTGGCGCGGCGAATGCGGCACCGGCTCATGCGTGTGATGGTCGAGCACGTCGCACAGCACCATCACGGTACCTTCGAGCCAGGGTACTGGACGCAACGTCGAGAGGTCGGGTTTCAGCGCGTAGTCGCCATATCCCTTCCGCCAGCTGGTGGCCGCATAACCGTCCGGCGTCGCCATTTCGAGGTCGGTCGCCAGCAAATAGTTGCAGCAATGCGTCTCTTCCCAGGCACTTTCCACGAAATGCTCGGCGACGAAACGTTTGCCCATCAGGCGGCCCTGCATGTCCACCATGCAAGCAAGCACGGTGTCGATGCTGCCGTCCGCGGTGCGTTTCTTCAGCTCGTCGAACCCAAGCATTCTTCTTCCCTTTGCATGTCGGCCGGGCGCCAAGACGCCCGGCCCGTTTTCCTAACCGACGCCTAGGTGTAGCGGTAGGGCCGCCCGGCCTTCTGCATGTCGGAATTGTACTTGCGGAAGATCTCGACGATCTTCGCCTTGGTCGGCGACTCCGACGCGATCTCGTCCCAGAACTTGACGGCGGCTTCCTCGACCGTAGCCCATTCGGCATCCGGGATCGTGGTGAGCTGCATCTTGGTGCCGTTGACGCGAAGGTTGGCCTCGCCGCCCCAGTACCACCACTGGCGGTAATAGTGGCTCTGCTCCATGCAGACCATCAGCAGCGCCTGAAGGTCTTCGGGCAGTTCGTTCCAGCGCTCCATATTGGCGAAGAAGTGCCCGATCCAGGCGCCCGAGATGTTGTTGGTCAGGAAGTAGTTGGTCACGTCGGCCCAACCAACCGTGTAGTCCTCGGTGATGCCCGACCATGCGATGCCGTCGAGTTCACCGGTCTGCACGGCGACCTCGATGTCTTCCCAGGGCAGCGTCACCGGCACGACGCCGAACTGCGCAAGGAAGCGGCCGGCGGTCGGGAAAGTGAAGACACGCTTGCCCTTAAGGTCCGCCAGCGAGTTGATCGGGTCCTTGGTGGCAAAGTGGCACGGATCCCACGAGCCGGCGGAGATGTGCTTGACACCGACCTTGGCGTATTCTTCTTCCCAGATTTCCTTCAGGCCGTACTGGTTGAAGAGCACCGGCACGTCGAGCGAATAGCGCGAGCCGAAGGGGAAGTAGCCGCCGAACACGGTCACTTCGGTGGGCGAAGCCATCGAGTCGTCATCCGACTGTACGGCGTCGATCGTGCCGCGCTGCATGGCCTGGAAGAGTTCGCCGGTCGGCACGAGCTGGTCCGCGAAGAACAGCTCGATCTGCATGCGGTCGCCGGCGATCTTGTTGAAGGTGTTGATCGCCGGAACGACGACGTGCTCGGCGAGCGCGCCGCCCGCATAGGTCTGCATGCGCCAACGAATGGTCGATTGCGCGATTGCGGGAGCAGCGAGTGCTGCTGCGGGCGCTGCGAGCGCGGCGCCCTTGATGAATGTGCGTCTTGTGGTCATCGGTGTTCTCCTCTTTCGGTTGAGCATGTTGCGCTTCTTGGCGTCGCTCATTTTCCGTAGACATATTCTGGAAGCCAAAGGGCTATCTGCGGAAAAACCATGATGATCGTCAGCGCCAGCAGCATGACGGCGACGAACGGAATGATGGATCTGTAGATGTCGTTGAGCGCGATCTCTGGCGGAGACATCGCGCGCATCAGGAACAGATTGTAGCCGAAGGGCGGCGTCATATACGCGATCTGAGTGGTGATCGTGTAGAGCACGCCATACCAGATGAGATCGAATTCCAGCGCGCCGACGAGCGGAATGTAGAGCGGCGCGACGATGACCAGCATGGCGGTATCGTCGAGGAACGTTCCCATCAGAATGAAGCTGAGCTGCATGAGGATGAGGATCATCCAGGGCGACAGGCCGAGCCGTTCGGTGAACAGGCTCTCGATCGCCTTCACCGCGCCCAGCCCGTCAAAGACCGCGCCGAAGGCGAGTGCGGCCAGGATGATCCACATGAACATGCAGGTGATGCCGAGCGTGTTGCGCACCGAGGTCTCGAAGACCTGCCAGGTCATGCGCCTGCGCAGAACGGCGGCCATGAAGGCGGTGATGGCGCCAATGGCCGAGCTTTCGACCAGCGAGGTCCAGCCGTTCACGAAGGGGATCATCATGGCGAAGAAGATCGCCAGCGGCAGTAAACCGGCGAGAAGCAGGCGGTATTTCTCGCGCGGCGGCAGATCGCGCTCCGCCTTCGGGAGCACGGGGCCGAGTTCCGGGTTCAGCCGGCAGCGGATGGCGATGTAGAGAATGAACATGCCGGCCATCATCAGACCTGGAATGATGCCTGCCAGCCAAAGCTGGCCGACGGGCTGACGCGCGATCATCGCGTAGAGCACCAGCACGACCGATGGCGGCACCAGTATGCCGAGCGAGCTGCCGGCCTGGATGACACCCGTCACCATGCGCTTGTCGTAGCCGCGCCGCAGCAATTCCGGCAGCGCGATCGTGGCGCCGATGGCCATGCCTGCGACGGACAGGCCATTCATGGCCGAAATCAGCACCATCAGGCCGATCGTGCCGATGGCAAGGCCGCCGCGCAGGCCGCCCATCCAGACATGGAACATGCGGTAGAGGTCGTCGGCGATACGGCTCTCCGACAACACGTAGCCCATGAAGACGAACATCGGCACCGTGAGCAGCGGATACCAGCGCATCAGCTTGATCGACTGCGAGAACGCGATGTCGAAGCCGCCGCGGTCACCCCACAGCGCCAGAGCGGCGATGACAGCGACAAAGCCGATGGCGCCGAAGACGCGCTGTCCCGTGAACAGGAGCAGCATCATCGACACGAACATCAGAAGGGCGATCATCTCATAGGACATGATCACGCCTCTTCGCCGCGCAGGTGCATGATGTCCTTCGCGAGTTCGGACAGCGCCTGCATCAGCATCAGCAGCAGGCCGAGACACATGATCGTCTTGATTGGCCAGAGATAAGGGTGCCAGATCGTGCGGCTGCGCTCCAGCGTACCGATATTCTCGGAGCCGGTGATGAGGCCGGCGAAAAACGCGAACGGGTCGGAGCCGAAATAGCCGAGCGAATAGGCCGTCGAACTGATGCCGCCCCACAGCATCACCACGAGGTAGACCATCAGGCAGAGAACGGTGATGGCGTCGACCGCCGATTTCCGCTTCAGCGACCACTTCTCGTAGAAGAGATCCATGCGCACATGCGAGCCGGTCTGGACCGCGTAGGGGCCGCCGAGGAAAAAGTAGGCGATCATCGCGAATTGCGCGACTTCCAGAGTCCACAGCGAAGGCTGATCGCCGAACTTGCTGATCGTCGACCACAGCAGCACCGCCATCATGACGAAGATGCCATACATGATGACGCGGCCGACCCGCCGGTTGATCGCGTCCACCACCGCCACGAAGCTGCGCAGAGCGTTCACGACGCGGCCTCCCGGGCTTGCGGCTGGCGGACATTGGCAAGTGCTTCTTCCAACCATCGCGCGAGATGCGCCGCCATCGCCTGACACTGATCGGGCGTCACCAGGAGATCGTTGCGTATCTCGATCATCACATTGAGCAGATTGCGCGCCTGCGCGTGCCTGCGCAATGTGTGCGTCACGCCGTCAGCAGGGCCGTAAGGTTCGTTGCGACGGATGTCGTAGCCGTCGGCCACGTGAAGCAGAGCATCGGCCAGCCGCGCGTCTTCGTCGTGCAGGATGCCGATCTCGACGTCCCTCTTCGTGCCGTTGAATACCGGCGTGAAGCTGTGAACCGTCACCAGCACCGAATTGGCGCCGCGGGCATCGAGCATCGCCTCGATGCTTCGCTCGAACGGCCTGTAGTAGGTCTCCACGCGCTTCCGCTTGTCGGCGGCCGCCAGATCGATGTTGCCGGGCACCTGATAGACCTCGCTGCGCGCCGGCATGGCGGCGCTCGATTCCGGCGGACGGTTGCAGTCGTAGATGAGGCGGGAAACGGTGCTGTAGACAAGCGGCGCGCCGAGCATGTCCGACATCGCCAGGGCGGTGTCGAGCGCTCCCGGGTCCCATGCGATATGGCTCGTCAGCGCATCTCCGGTCAGGCCGAGATTGCGAAACTCCGGCGGGATGCGCGCGCTGGCATGTTCGCAGACCAGGAAGATCGGGTGAGAGCCGCCCGGGTTGGCAGTACCGACTACCTCGTCGACGACGAATTTTTCAGCCGGCAGCTGCACTTCATGTCTCCCCGAAGTCCACCAATGTTCTTCAGGTCGCCTCGGCGAGTCAATCAACTTCGTACGAAATTTTTCAGAGCTGGATGCATTGTGCAAATTTTGACACGCGCTGGGACGCCGCAGTAGGTTGCTGCCCGTCTGAGGGAGTGAATGCGGGTGAACGCATCGACTGTTGCGGAAAAACTGCGTGCTAGCACCGATGACCTGACCAGGTCGGAACGGCAGCTCAGCGGCGTCATCCTCCAGAACTACCCCGTCTCCGCGATGGGAACGATCACCTCGCTGGCAGAGGCGGCGCAGGTATCGACCCCGACCGTCGCGCGGCTCGTCCAGAAACTCGGCTTTTCCGGCTTTCCCGAATTTCAGCGAGCCTTGCGGGCGGAACTCGATGAGAAGATTTCCAGCCCGCTGACCAAGCGCGCAACCTGGGTCGATGACGCTCCCGATGCGCACATCCTCAACCGTTTCACAAAGGCGGTGATCGACAATATCGGGCAGTCCATGTCGGCCATCGATCCGGCTGATTTCGACGCTGCCTGTTCGCTGCTGAGCGACCGGAAACGGCGCGTCTTCGTGGTCGGCGGGCGCATCACCCGGACGCTCGCCGATTACTTTTTCCTGCACATGCAGGTCATCCGCGACGACGTGGTGCACATCGCGTCGAACTCGAACGCCTGGCCGCACTACATCCTGAACCTCAAGCCGGACGACATCGTCGTCATCTTCGACATCCGCCGCTACGAAAACAGCACGCTACGGCTGGCAGAGATGGCCAGCGAGCGCGGAGCGCAGATCATCCTATTCTCGGATCAATGGGTGTCGCCGATCGCCCAGCACGCACAGGTCACCTTCAAGAGCCATATCGCGGCTCCCTCGGCATGGGATTCCAACATTGCTGTGCTGCTGATTGCCGAGATTGTCATCGCGGAGGTTCAGGAGCGCAACTGGAAGGTGACCCGCGAGCGCATGGAGGCGCTTGAGGAAATGTTCGACAGGACGCGCTTCTTCCGCAAATTCTAGCCGGGCAGACGCGCCCTACCCTACTCGAAGATCGGATCGGTGGTGAACTTGCCGCCCTGGTAGCGGGCGGCGGGGTCGTCCCGGCCAGGCATCGGCGACTGATCCTCGACGATCGCCCGAAACCGCTCCGCATTGTCCTGCGGCTGCCAGCCGAGGTAGCTCACCTTGGAATTATCCCACCACGCCGCATCGTTGGCCGAGACGCCATAGATGACCGGGCAACCCAGCAGAGGCGCCCGGAACACACTGACGACAAGCGAGACGAAGTCGTCATGGCTGAGCCAGGTCGACAGCATCCGGCGGTCTTTCGGTTCGGGGAAGCACGATCCGATGCGCACGATCGCCGTCTCGATGCCGAACTTGGCGTGGTAAAGCTTGGCGGTCGCTTCGCCGAACGACTTCGAGACACCGTAGAGCCCATCGGGCTTGATTTCGGCAGTGTTGTCGAGGCGGTCCAGCGGGCTATGGAATCCGATGACATGGTTCGAACTGGCGAACAGGATGCGCGGCGAGCCGTTCTTACGGGCAGCCTCGTAGAGGTTGTAGACGCCCTCGATATTCGCCTTGAGAATCTTGGAAAACTTGTCCTCTACCGACACGCCGCCGAGATGCACGACGCCGTCACAGCCGGCAACCAGCCGCTGCACCGCGTCGTAGTCAGCGAGATCGCATCTGACCGTTTCGGCCTCGGCGTTTTCGGCGTCGAAATCGGCCACGTCGGAGAGCCTGACCTTGTCGGCGATGTGACCGAAGCGGTTACGCACCGCGGCGCCCAGCTGGCCGGCCGCGCCTGTAATCAGCAGTCTCTTAAGCGGTTTCATTTCGTCAGGTTTGGCAGGTACATTGATATGGACGGAATGTAGGTGACGAGCAGCAGCGCCGCGATGATCGCGAGGTAGAATGGCCAGATGGTTCGCACCGCCTGGTCAATTCTGACCCCGCCTACCACGCATCCGACAAAAAGGCATGCGCCGACCGGCGGCGTACACAGGCCAAGCCCCAGGTTCATCATGATGATGATGCCGAACTGGACCGGATCCATGCCGATCTCGCGCGCCAGAGGCAGGAATATCGGCGTGCAGATCAGGATCAGTGCTGCCATGTCCATCACCATGCCGAGGACCAGCAGGACGATGTTGATGAGCAGCAATATGACGAGCGGGTTGTCGCTGATGCTCGTGATGCCGTTCGCGAGCATGTCGGGCACGCGGTAAAGCGTGAGCAAATAGGCGAACGCCATGGCCGTGGCGACGAGGATCATGACGAGCGATGTGGTCTTCACCGAGGTGAGCACAGCCGTCTTGAACCGCTCCCAGTCCAGTTCGCGGTAGACCAGTGCCGTGACCACGATCGCATAGATGGCGCCGAATGCGCCCGACTCCGTCACGGTCATGATGCCGGACAGCACGCCGCCGACGATGATGACTGCGGTGAAAAGTCCGGGAAACGCATAGACGAAGCTGCGGGCGAGGAACGACCAGCCCGGGAAGGCCTCTGCCGGGTAGCCCCGCCTGACCGCGACGAGATAGGCGGCGACGCCGAGAAATAGGCACATGATGATGCCCGGAACGATGCCGGCCAGGAACAGGCTCGACACCGAGACACCGCCGGCGGCCACGGCATAGAGGATCATGTTGTGGCTCGGTGGAATGACCACTCCGGCGATTGACGACGTTACCGTCACGTTCACCGCGTAGTCGGCGTCGTACCCCTTCTCTTTCATGACCGGGATAAGGATTGATCCGAGCGCCGATGTGTCGGCGACCGCCGAGCCAGAGATGCCGCCGAAGAGCATCGAGGACGCGACGTTCACCACGCCCAACCCTCCCCTGATGCTTCCCACGGCGGCTGAGGCAAGACGCACAAGCCGGACGGCAATGCCGCCCTGCAGCATCAGTTCGCCGGCGAAGATGAAGAACGGGATCGCCAGAAGCGAAAACACGGAGATGCCGGAGACGATGCGCTGGAAGGCGACGAAGAGAGGCAGGCCTTCGTACAGGAACACCACGACCGTCGCGAAACCCAGTGCGAATGCGACCGGCACGCCGGCTATCAGGCCGGCGAAAAACAATCCAAACAGCAGGAAAAGGCCCAATTCTCACTCCACCGGCCGGGGCGGCAGCCCCTTGAGTTCCCTGACCTGCTCGAGCAGGTGGACGATGACGAAGATCGAGACGAGGGCGCCGCACAGCGACATGGGTACGGCCCGCCAGCCTTCCGAGATCTGCAGCATCGGGATTTGCCGCGTCCAGGTCTTGCCAGCCAGCAAATAGCCCTGCCACGCCATGGCGATGGCGAAGCCGAGAACCATCAGGTTGGCAATCGCGCGCAGCACGTGCTGCGTGACCGGGGGCATCGCGTCACGAATGAAATCGACGCCGAGATGCCCCTTGCGCCAGATTCCCGCCGCGGCGCCGAGGAACGAGATCCAGACCACCAGCATAAGCGACAGTTGCTCCACCCAGGTTGGCGTGTCGTTCAACACGTACCGCCCGAATACGAGCCAGCCCATTGTGACAATCAGGAGAACGAGCATCGCGCCGGCCACTGCCATGCACAGAGACACGACGAACTCGACAACCGCGTAAACCAGTCCGAGCAGACTGGTCGGGCGCGCTGAACGGATATCGTCGGAGGTCATGTGGGAATGTCCAGGCGGGCATGAAATTCGCCCGGACAATGTGCCCGGGCGAATTGCGCTTGGGAAGGTATCAGTTGGTCGCCTGAATGGCCTCGACGAGACCCTTCAAGTCCGGGTTGTTGGCGAGGAAGCCTTCATAAACAGGCGCCATGGCCGCCTGGAATGCGCCCTTGTCCTGCACCTCGTTGACCGTAACGCCGGAAGCCTCAACCTTGGCGCGGCTTTCGAGCTCACGGGCGGCCCAGAGTTCGCGCTGGGTAGCAGCTGCGTTGATGGCGGCCTGGCGAACGACTTCTTTGTCTGCATCAGAAAGCGCTTCCCAGGCTTCCGTCGAAACACAGAGGCATTCCGGAATGATGAGGTGGTCGGTGATCGAATAGAACTTCGCCACCTCGTAGTGGTTTGAGCTCTCGAAGGACGGATAGTTGTTTTCCGCGCCGTCGATGACGCCCGTCTTCAGGGCCTGGAAGACCTCCGAATAGGCCATCGGGGTGGCATTGCCGCCGAGGCTGTCGACCATGTCAACGAAGAGGCTGTTGTTCATCACACGGAACTTCATGCCGTCCATGTCGGCCGGCTGGGTGATCGCCTTCTTGGTGTTGTAGAAGCTGCGCGAGCCTGAATCGAACCACGACAGGGCGACGAGGCCCTCGGCGGCGAGCGCGTCGGAAAACTGCTGGCCGATCTCGCCATCCATGACCTTATGCATGTGGTCGATGTCGGTGAAGATGAAAGGCAGCGACAAAACGTTCGTCGCCGGCACGATCTCACCCATTGGCCCCATGTTGAAATTGGCGAATTGAAGCGCGTTGTTGCGCGTTTGCTCGATCGCGTCGGGCTGCGAGCCCAGCGTGCCGCTGTGGAAGACCTCGGCGGTCACTCGCCCTTCAGTCTTTTCGTTCACCTCGGCGACGAACTGGTCCATCGCAACGGTGTTCGGGTAGCCTTCGGGGTGAATGTTCCAGCCGCGCCAGTTGTCGGCGAGTGCCGGCATTGCAAATGCCGTCGCCGCTACCGCGGCCAAGCTCACCCGGCGGATGTTGCTCAGCATGTTCATCATGTTTCCTCCCTGATGATGCAGAAGCTATCTCACTTATCATACAGATTGACCAATTTGCGTCAACATATCTTATAAGCTATCGTGCACCCTCCCCTGAGCCGATACCGGCAGGGCTTGATGGAGTTTGGAATTGGCGGGACCAGAAGGCGGCACGACTGACACCGGCAAAGGGACGCTTGTCTCCTCGGTATTCGCGGATTTGCGCAACACCATTCTTGGTAGTCGCTATTCGATCGGCGAGAAGCTGCCGTCGGAGGCGCAGCTTACCGAGCAGTATTCGGTGTCGCGAACGGTCATCCGCGAAGCGATTGCCCAACTGCGGGCGGACGGACTTGTCCAGGCCCGCCAGGGCTCTGGCGTGTTCGTGATCTCCAATCAGGCTGCCAGCGGTCCGGGTTTCCTGCAAGTCGATGCGCAGCGCGTCTCGTCCATGATCGAGGCGCTGGAATTACGGACGGCGATTGAGCTAGAGTCTGCTTCACTTGCGGCGCAGCGTCGGTCGCCTGCGCAGGAAGAGACCCTCTATGAGCGTCTGCACGAATTCAGCCGCGCCATCCAGGCCGGCCTGTCTACCTTCGATGCCGATTTCGCCTTCCATCTGGCAATTGCGGACGCAACCAACAATCCGCGGTTCAGGGAGGTCCTCGAGATGCTTGGCCGCTCGGTGATACCGCGCACCTCGCTGCAGACCGGAAACGACGAGAAGACCAGTGTTCCCTATCTTGAAAAGATCCAGGCGGAACACCGCGAGATCGCCGACGCCATTTCGGCGCGCAATGAAGAAGGCGCCCGCGACGCGATGCGCACCCACCTGCGCGGCAGCCTCAGCCGCTATCGGGAACTGCTGCGCGGCAGCTCCGCCTAGAGTAAATTCATCATACAACTTATTGACAGCTTGTCGTTCAGCCCTATCATGGACGGCAGGCAATCGCGTCATGCAAGGCACTGTGAATGGAACCTGTCGCACTGAAGAACACGATCGGGTCGGGTCTGCTGTCATTTCCCGTGACGGCATTCGACGAAAGCGGCCGCTTCAACGAGGCGCCCTACCGCGGGCATGTCGAGTGGCTGTCGCAGTTCGGCGCCGCGGCGCTGTTTGCCGCGGGCGGCACCGGTGAGTTCTTTTCCCTGTCTCCGGACGAGGTGCCGGACATCGTGCGCGCCGCGAAGAAGGCCGCAGGTTCGACCCCGATCATTTCCGGATGCGGCTACGGGACCAGCATTGCCGTCGGCATAGCGAAGAGTGTCGAAAAAGCAGGCGCGGACGGCATCCTGCTCCTGCCCCACTATCTCGTCGAGGTTCCGCAAGAAGGCCTGTTCAGGCACGTCAAGGCTGTCTGCGACGCGGTCGGCATCGGCGTGATGATCTACAACCGCGACAACTGCATCTTCCAGCCTTCGACGGTCGAACGCCTTTGCGAAGCCTGCCCGAACCTCATCGGTTTCAAGGACGGCTCCGGCGACATCGGGCTGGTCCGGCAGGTCACCGCGACAATGGGCGACCGGCTGACCTATCTCGGCGGCATGCCGACCGCCGAGCTGTTTGCCGAGGCGTATCTCGGGGCCGGATTCAACACCTATTCGTCGGCCGTGTTCAACTTCGTGCCGGCGCTGGCTGTCGAGTTCTACGACGCGCTGCGCGCCGGAAACCGCGTCCGCAACGAGGAAATCCTGAAGAGCTTCTTCTATCCCTTCATCGCCATCCGCAACCGCCAGAAAGGCTATGCGGTCTCGGCAATCAAGGCGGGAACGCGTATCGTCGGTCACGACGCCGGGCCGGTGCGCCCGCCGCTCACCGACCTGACCGACGAGGAGACCGAGATGCTCCGCGAATTGATCCGAAAGCACTGAAGGCCCGCAGTGAAGATCGAGCGCGTCGTCACGCATGTCCTCGACGCTCCACTGCGCGAGCCGTTCGAGAGCGCGTCCATGCGCATGGGGCGCCGGCAGAACGTGCTGGTCGAGATCGTCTGCGACGACGGAACGGTGGGCTGGGGCGAGTGCCTGGGCCCTGCCCTGCCCAATGCGGCGGTCGTGAAAGCCTATGAACCCTGGCTGATCGGCGCCGATCCGCTCGAGACCGAAAAGATTTGGATTACGCTCTACAACGCCCTGCGCGATCAGGGGCAGCGCGGGCTGACCGTCACCGCCCTGTCGGGCATCGACATCGCGCTGTGGGACATCAAGGGCCGCCATTTCGGCGTGCCGGTGTCGATCCTGCTCGGCGGGCGTTTCCGCGAGCGGGTGCAGGCCTACGCCACCGGCGGGTTCCGCAAGTCTCCCGGGACCCGCAAGCGCGACATCTGCGAAGAAATCTCGGGCTACATGGAACAGGGGTTCCGGGCCGCCAAAATCAAGATTGGCTTCGATGTCCGCGAGGATCTTGAGATCATTGAGGCCCTGAGGTCGTTGATCCCGGCCGAGGCACGACTGATGATCGACGCCAATCACGGCTACGACGTCATCGAAGCCGTCAGGCTCGGCAATGCCGCAGCGCAATACGACATCGACTGGTTCGAGGAGCCGGTCGTGCCGGAGCAACCGGCCGCCTATCGCGAGGTGCGCCGCGGCCAGCCCATCCCGGTCGCCGGCGGTGAGACGTGGCACACCCGCTGGGGCATGAAGGAACCGCTCGAGACGCGCTGCGTCGACATCCTCCAGCCGGATGTATGCGGCTGCGGCGGGTTTTCCGAGATCAAGCGCATCGCCGACATGGCAACGCTGCACGGCGTGCGCGTCGTTCCGCATGTGTGGGGAACGGCGGTGCAGATAGCCGCCAGTCTCCAGTTCATGGCTGCGCTGCCACCGGACCCGCAGCGCCCGTCACCGATAGCGCCCATGCTTGAGTTCGACCGGACCGAGAACCCATTCCGGCAGGCAGTCGTCTCCGAACCCATCGAACATGACGTCGGGTGGGTGAGCGTTCCCGACGGACCCGGTCTCGGTATCGAGATCAACCGGGATGCTCTCAGGGAATTCGCCATGAAGGGATCAGGATGATCGAGCGCAAGCTGACTGGCCGCAAGCCGGTCATAAACCTGCCAAACGGCACGATCGACACGCAGATGCACATGTATCTGCCGGGGTTTCCGGCGCAGGAAGGCGGCCCGCCGCTGCCGCCGGGATTGCCTGGGCCGGACGAGTACCGGCAGGTCATGGACTGGCTGGGGATCGATCGCGTCGTGATCACCCAGGGCAATGCGCACCAGTTCGACAACGGCAACCTGGTCGCTGCACTGAGGGAAATGGGTTCGGTTTCGCGCGGCATTGCAGTGGTCACCGCGGAAACCGACGACACGGAAATGAAGGCGCTGCATGACGCCGGTGTCCGCGGCGCGCGCATCATGGATTTGCCCGGCGGAGCGACGCCCCTCTCACGGCTTATGGAAATCGACGAGCGCGCGCACGCATTTGGTTGGTGTGTCGCCGTGCAGTTCGACGGCACGCACCTGCTGGACCATGCCGAACGCCTCGCCACCATCCGCAGTCGCTGGATACTCGATCATCATGGCAAGTTCTTCGACGGCCTGAAGCCGAACGACCCGCGGATCGACACGGTCAAGCGCCTGATCGACACCGGCCGCTGCTGGTTCAAGTTCGCCGGCTGTTACGAATCGTCCAAATCCGGTCCGCCGGACTACGAGGATGTCGGGAAGGTAGCGAGGGAAATTGCGGCCTATGCACCGGAGCGGATCGTGTGGGGCACCAACTGGCCGCACAACCTCATCCAGGAGACCGAGGACTATCCCGACGATGCCGCCATACTCGACACGGTCGTCGGCTGGATTCCCGAAAAGCATCGCCGGACGGTTCTGGTCGACAATCCCGCTGGCCTCTTCGATTTCGGTTGAAGGGCTCTGACGGTCAGCCCTTCGCCTTGGCGAGTTCGAGCTTCACTGCAAACTCCGCGCCGCCGAGCTTGGCGTCGAGCAGTGACAGCGTGCCGCCGTGCTTTTCCACGATGCGGCGGCTGATCGCCAGTCCCAGCCCGGCGCCCACCTGACGCGGCATCGGGCCGCGCGCGAAGCGCACGAAAATGCGATCGCGCTCGCCCTCCGGAATACCCGGGCCGTTGTCGGCGACGCGGGCCTCGTAAACGCCTTTGCGGGCAGCACTCGAGACGATCACCACCGGCTCGGCGCTGGTGTTGTATTTGATCGCATTAGAGATGAGGTTGATGAAGACCTGCGCCAGCTTGTCCCGGTTGCCGCGGACCAGCGGCCGGCGCGCCCGGCCCTTGCGTTCGAGTTTCACGCCCGCGGCGCTGGCCAGCGCTTCGCAGCTTGCCATCGCCTGATCGAGAGCAGCGTCGGGATCGAACAGTTCGATCTTCCAGTCGACATCGCCGTTCTCCAGCTGGTTGAGGTCGAGGATGCCGTCGAGCAGCCGCGTCAGGCGGATGCTCTCGTTCTGGATGATGCGCAGGAATCGCTCCTTGCGCTCGGGGTCGAGCCGCGGATCGGAAAGCAGGATGTCGCTGAACGAGCGGATAGACGACATCGGCGTGCGCACTTCGTGGCTCACCTGGCTCAGGAACTCGTTCTTCTGCACATCGATCTCGCGCAGCTGGTCGTTAGCGAGAGCGAGTTTGGCGGCGGTCGCCTCCACCTGGCGCGATTTGTGCTCCAGTTCGGCCGAATAGGCGCGTATCTGCTCCGTTTCGTCGGCGAGCCGTTTCAGCTCCTCGACGCTGATCGTCTCGCTGGTGACGACGCTCGATACGAGCGTACGCGCTGTCGCCGCGCCGACGCTGCTCGCAAGTCGCTGCTCGACTTCGGAGATCAGTACGTCGCTCGCCACCATCGAACGGTCGCTTGCCCCGCCGGTCCGGAACAGAGCGGCAGATTCGTCAGATCCCAGCACGCGGTTGGCGATGTGCTTCAGGTCGGCGATGCGTGCCGTGCGGCGCATGACGGAGAGTTCGCTGTCGGTCTGGCGGCGGAAGACGTCGACGAAAAGCCGTGACTGGTAGCGCGCCAGCGGTGTCGGTTCGGAAAACATCGAAACGCAGATGAAAAGCGTCGCGTTGGCGAACAGGCTCCAGAAGGTTGCATGCACCAGCGGGTCGATGCCTGTGAGGCCGAACAACGCCTGCGGCTTCAGCCAGGCCATGCCCCACAACCCTTCGGCGATAACGCTTTCGGGCATGAGGAAGGTGCCGCCGAAGCTCGGCAGGAAAAGTGTGTACCCCCACAGCGTGAAGCCGGCGATCAGTCCTGCGAGCGCGCCAATGTTGGTGGCGCCGCGCCAGTACAGGCCTCCAACGAGGCTCGGCAGGAATTGTGCAACGCCGCAGAACGAGATCAGGCCAATTGCCGCCAGCGCGTCGGAAGCGCCGCTCAGGTAGAAATAGAGGAAACCGAGGAAAACTATAAACACGATGCTGGCGCGCCGGGCGCCAAGGATGAAGCTGCGCATCGCGTCGGGGCTGGCCGCCGGCGCGATCGACAGGCGCAGCGCCAGCGGCATGATCAGATGGTTCGAGATCATCGTCGACAGTGCGATCGACGACACGATCACCATCGACGTCGCCGACGAGAATCCGCCGAGGAACGCGAGCATGGCGAGCGCGTCCTGATTGGCGTTGAGCGGCAGCGTCAGAACGAAGAGGTCAGGGTTCGATCCGCCAGGGAGCTCGCTCAACCCGGCAACCGCGATCGGGATGATGAACAGGCAGATAAGGAACAGGTAGAGCGGGAACAGCCATGAGGCGGTCCTGATCTGGCTCTCGCTCGAATTCTCAACCACCGTTACCTGAAACTGGCGTGGCAGGCAGATAACGGCGGCGGCGGCGAGAAAGCAGAGGGTAATCCATCGGGTCCCGAACGTTTCCTGCGGATCGACAAGCCTTGCCGGCGCGTCCTCGAAGATCGCCGGCACCGAGCCATGGATGGCGAGAACCACCCAGATGCCGACGGCGAGCAGCGCAACGAGCTTGACCAGCGCTTCGACTGCGATGGCGGCGATCACGCCATGGTGGCGTTCGTTCACGTCGATATTGCGCACGCCAAAGATGATCGAGAAAGCGCAGAGGCCGAGCGCCAGCCAGAACGCGGTGACGAAGTCGGGATCAAGATTGACGTTGGCGGCGGTCACCGCGCCGGCGTGGAACGTGATGACCTGGAAACTCGACGTCAGCGCCTGAAGCTGAAGCGCGATGTAGGGCGCGGTCACGACCATCGCCATGATCGTGACCAACGCGCCGAGCGTCGGGTCTTTGCCGAAACGTGCCGAGATCAGGTCGGCTATGGAGGTAGTGCGATAGATGCGGCCGACGGTCACGAGCTTGCGCAGGAATATCCACCAGCCGACAAAGACGACCGTCGGGCCGAGATAGATCGTCAGGAACTCGAAGCCGTTGCGAGCCGCCGAGCCGACTGCGCCGAAGAACGTCCATGACGTGCAGTAGATCGAGATCGACAACGTGTAGACGAGCGGCGAGGACAGCCAGCCCGATGGGTCGCGCCGCGCGCGTCGGTCGCCGGCGAAGGCAACCGCGAACAGGATGGCCACGTAGACGATGCAAACGAGAATGACGAAATCGGCGGGGAGCATCAGCCGGTCTCGTGATCTCCGGGTGGGGGCGCGTCGCGCATCCCCAGGCGTCGTGAGAACAGGAAAGCCGCGGCAATAACGAACGCCCACACCGCGAACAGGTAAGCGGCAGCAAGCGGCACGCCGAACAGTGTGACGGGTTTGGCGAAGATCATCACGATCGGCGGCAGGAAGAGCGCCAGCGCGAGGAAGGGCAGCAGCGAAGCGCCATTGCGAACGCTTCTTGCCCCCGCGGCGAACCGCTCCAGTTCAGCGTCTTGCAAGTTCATCCACCCGCTCGACCACCTCCGCGTTGGAATAGGGCTTGGTGATGAATGCGTCGGCGCCGATGGCCTCCGCCGCTCTCCGATCCTGCGCCTGCCCCTTGGCCGTCAGCACGATGACCGGCAGATCTGCGAGGCGTTGGTCCTCACGGACGGCACGCAGCACGTCGAGGCCGTTCATTCCCGGCAGCATGATGTCGAGCACAATTGCGGAGAAGGTTTCATTGCGCATGCGGTTGAGTGCTAACACGCCGTCAGCGACCGAATGCACGTCGTAGTCCGCCCGTTCGAGAATGAAACGGAGCGATTCCACGATGTTCGGTTCGTCCTCGACAACCAGGACTCGATTGGTCGGCAATGGCATTCCCCCCAGCCGCCCCCTCACCTACCGCGTCGGTGCGGCAGCGGCCATACGCCTTTTGTCCGACACGCCCGCGGTTTCGAGAAGCGGCGCTTCCTGCCGGTAGGCACAGGCATGGCGCTGGCACAGGCGGCACACGGTGCCCACTTCGACCATCGCGTTGGTCCGGTCAAGGCCGTCGCCGTAGACGACCCGTCCTGCATCGGCGGCCGAGCATGCCAGCATGACCGACAGCAGCTTGCGCGGATATCCGATCCTCGGCGGAACCTTGTCGATGGCGCGGGCGAAAAACAGGAACTGATCACCAGAAGGGAGTTCGCCGAAGTGACGCACGGTGCTCCCCGGCGACTGAAACGCGCCGTAGACGACCCAGAGCGGGCAAGCGGTGGCGAATCGCGGCAAGGAAAGCCCCGGCAGCGGCAGGCGCTTGGTAACGTATCCCGACATGTCGGAACGCATGAATGCGAAGTGCACGCCTTCGGCGCCCGGACGGCGCAGCGTCGCCAGGCGGTGGGCAGCCTGTTCGTAGGACACGCCGAATTGCCGGCACAGGGCGTCAATGTCGTAGCGCTTGCGTTCCGCAGCTTCCAGGAAGCTGTCATAGGGCATCAGCATTGCGCCCGTCAGGTAGCTGAGCAATGCCGCCCCGGCCAGACGCCGGGCTTCGTCGGTCGGCAGCGCCTTGTGACCCTTGGTGATGTCCTCGATCGCCTCGCTGCCGATGGACGCTGCGGCTCCCCTCAGCAGCGCGAAGCGACGTGTTTCGGGGGCCGCCGCCGCGTCGGCGATCCTCGCCTCGCGGAGAGCTGCTTCCTTGTCGAATTGTGCGTGTCCGCCACCCCGCAAATGATCTTGCGCCAGTTGCTCCAGCTGCGGGAAATGATTGTTCTCGCCAAATATGAATGCGTCCACGTGCTCCATTGGGGTCGCCGAGCGGACGCGCACTTCGGCGCTGTCGAAATAGGCCAGCAGCGAGCGCGCCGTTTCGGAGAGCTTGGCGCTGTCGGCTGACACGATCTCCCCGAACCGATGGCGCTGGTCCGACGTCAGGTCGTCATGGCCAAGAATCTCCGCGGCGGAGCTCATGGAGGCAGCACTGGTCAGCATCTCATGGACAGTTTCCCCCAGAAACGGATCGCGGTTCAGCCGGTCGGCCAGCGCGAGGATTGCCTGGCTCTGGTCCTCATATGCGCGCGCAAGGCGCAGGATGAAGGTGCTCCAGCCGGCATGGCTGCCTACCAGGTCTTCGGCGCCTGACGGCGCACCGTGCGCGGATGAAAACCGCGGGTCGGACGCCAGTTCCTGAAGTTCCTGCACCATGCGCCGCTCCGCGCCGCCGTCGAGATCGCCAGCATCGATTCCGAGCGCCTCGGCTATTGCGTTGAGCAGCGCGCCCGCGACGGAGCGCCGATTGCCTTCGATCAGGTTCAGGTAAGGGGCTGATATCCCGACGCGTCGTGCGAGTTCGGCCTGGGTCAGACCGGCCTGCTTTCGGTATGCGCGGATCTTCAGGCCGGTGAGCTTTCGGGATGCGGACTTTTCCATTCTGATAATTTATTACAGAAAGCGCGCCAAAGCTACAAAAGAATTTACAAAATAGTCCTGTTAAACCAAAGGCTTATTGCTGCATTTACGAGAATCCGTCAGGTTGCTAATGGGCCTCGTCTGGCCAATTCGGCGTCACGCCGAGAGAATTTCCAAGGGAGGAATATGATGAAATTCCATAATCCGAACCGCCGTGCGATACTGAAGTATGGCGCGGCCACCGGTGCGGCGTCGCTTGCAACGCCTTACTTCTTTTCGAGGGGCGCGTTCGCGCAGAGCAACAACTACCGTAACGCCCCGACCGGCAGCACGGTGACGCTCGGCTTCAACGTACCGCAGACGGGGGCATATGCCGATGAGGGCGCGGACGAGCTGCGCGCCTACGAACTCGCGGTCGAGCACATCAATGCCGGCGGCGGCGGCATGCTGGACACTTTCTCGTCTTCGGCTTTGCGCGATGCGGGCGGGGGTATCAACGGCAAGCGGGTCGAGTTCGTCACCGGCGATACGCAGACCAAGTCGGACGCGGCTCGCGCTTCGGCCAAGCGCATGATCGAAAACGACGGCGCCATCATGATCACCGGGGGCTCGTCGTCGGGCGTGGCGATTGCGGTGCAGAGCCTGTGCCAGGAAGCCGGCGTGATCTTCATGTCGGGCCTCACGCACTCCAACGACACCACCGGCAAGGACCGCCGCGCAAACGGCTTCCGCCACTTCTTCAACACGGAAATGAGCGGCGCGGCACTCGGCCCGATCCTTCAGAAGAACTACGGCGACAACCGCAAGGTCTACCACCTCACCGCCGACTACACCTGGGGCTGGTCGCAGCAGGGTTCGATGGAGAAGTACACTCAGCCCTATGGCTGGGAGACCGTCGCCAACGTGATGACCCCGGTCGGCGCGGGCGATTTCTCCCAGTACATCACGCCGGTTCTGAGCTCGGATGCAGACACGCTGATCCTGAACCACTACGGCGGCGACATGGTCAACTCGCTGACCCAGGCCGTGCAGTTCGGTCTGCGCGACAAGCAGGTCAACGGCCGCGACTTCACCATCATCGTTCCGCTCTACTCGCGTCTGATGGCGCAGGGCGCCGGTGACGCGGTGAAGGGCATCTACGGCTCGACGAACTGGCACTGGTCGCTGCAGGACGAGGCGTCGCAGGCGTTCGTCAGGTCGTTCGGCGAGAAGTACGGCTTCCCGCCCTCTCAGGCGGCTCACACCTGCTACTGCCAGGCAATCCTCTACGCCGATGCGGCGCAGCGCGCCGGCACCTTCCAGCCTTCGGTTCTGGGCGCCGCGCTCGAAGACTTCGAGTTCGACGGCCTCGGCAACGGCCCGGTCCTGTACCGCGCCGGCGACCACCAGTGCTTCAAGGACGTGCTGGTTGTGAAGGGTAAGGAAAACCCGACTTCCAAGTTCGACCTTCTCGAGGTCGTCGAGGTCACGCCGCGCGCGCAGGTCGAATACCCGGCCGACATGCTCGGCGGCGAGCTTGGTCCATATAACGACGGCGTGTAGTACTCCCCTACTGGACGCCATGCTACCGGCCGCCACCCGGCGGCCGGTAGTGACTTGCCGCCATTCCGCGCCGGTGGGGCTGCGGCTCATTTTGGCTTTGGGACAATGGACGCAATTTTTCTCCAGGTACTCAACGGGCTGGACAAGGGCGGCGCCTATGCGCTGATCGCCCTCGGGCTGACGCTTGTTTTCGGAACATTGGGCGTCGTCAATTTCGCCCATGGCGCCCTGTTCATGCTGGGCGCGTTTTGCGCCGTGACGCTGAACAACGTTTTCAACATCTCCTACGAGCGGATCAGCGAGACCGAAAAGGACTTCCTGGGCAATCCGCTGAAGGAGCAGGTGCCGATCCTGCAGGACTGGGTCGGTCCCGACGTGGCGGCATTTCTGATCGACTGGTCGGTTCCGCTGTCGATTATCCTCGCCGTCATTGCCATGGCGATCATCGGCGTCGCGATGGAGCGCGGCCTGATCAAGCATTTCTACAAGCGTCCGCACGCCGACCAGATCCTGGTGACCTTCGGCCTGGCGATCGTGCTGCAGGAGATCATCCGGCACTATTTCGGCGCCAACCCGATCCCGCAGCCCGCGCCCGATGCGTTCTCGGGCGCCGCCAATGTCGGCGCGCTCGTCGGGCTGGGCAGCAACGTCATCTACCCGTGGTGGCGGCTGGTCTACTTCCTGTTTTCCGCCATGGTGATCTTCGGGGTCTTCGCTTTCCTTCGGTTCACGACCTTCGGCATGGTCGTGCGCGCCGGCATGCAGGACCGTGAAACGGTAGGCCTGCTCGGCATCAACATCGAGCGCCGCTTCACCATCGTCTTCGGGCTGGCTGCTGTGGTCGCCGGCATGGCCGGCGCCATGTACACGCCGATCCTGCCGCCGGACTACCACATGGGCATGAATTTCCTCGTGCTGTCCTTCGTCGTGGTCGTCGTCGGTGGCATGGGCTCGCTCGAAGGCGCAGTGCTTGCCGGCTTCCTGCTCGGCATCCTGCAGAGCTTCGCCTCCATGACCGAGGTAAAGGCCATCCTTCCCGGCATCGACCAGATCATCATCTATCTGGTTGCCGTCATCGTGCTTCTAACCCTGCCGCGCGGCCTCATGGGGCGCCGTGGCATCGCGGAGGACTGATCCAATGCTCAGAACCCTCTCGCGCTCCGACTGGCTCTTGATGGCCATTTTCACTGCGATCGTGGTGACGCTGCCCTGGACGATGCAGCCGATTGGTGCCGCTTATCCGGATCTGCTGCAGAAATTCGCGATCTACGGCATCTTCGCAATCGGCTTCAACATCCTGTTCGGCCTGACGGGCTATCTGTCCTTTGGCCATGCCGCGTTTCTTGGCGTCGGCTCCTACGCAGCCGTCTGGTCATTCAAGCTGCTGACGATGAACGTTCTGCCGGCGCTGGCCTTCTCGGTTCTGATCGCCGGCGTGTTCGCCTTCCTCATCGGCTATGTCTCGCTCAGGCGCTCGGGCATCTACTTCTCGATCCTGACGCTTGCCTTCGCGCAGATGAGCTACAACCTCGCCTATTCGGTGCTGACGCCGATCACCAACGGCGAAACTGGGCTGCAGACCCGCGCCATCCGGCAGAGCGCCGAAATCTCACTGCGCGATGGCGACATCCGCATCATCGATCAGGCATTGGGCATCCAGGAGTTCGGCGTGCCGATCACCAACCTGTTCGGCATGAAGATGAGCGGCTATCCGGGCTTCTATTTCTGCGCGGTCATGCTGATCGTCTGCTTCTTCGTCGCGCTGTGCATCTCGCGCTCCAACTTCGGCATGATGCTGAAGGCGATCAAGTCGAACCAGAACCGTCTCAACTACACCGGCATCCACACGCGCCCGTACCTGATCGCGGCGTTCGTGATCTCGGGAATGTATGCGGGGCTGGCCGGCTCATTGTTGGCGATCACCGATCCGATCGCGGGCGCCGAACGCATGCAGTGGACGGCTTCCGGCGAGGTCGTTCTGATGACGATACTTGGCGGCGTCGGCACGCTTGTCGGCCCGGTTCTGGGCGCCGGCCTGATCAAATATGCCGAGCAGAAGGTCTCGTCATGGAACGAAGGCATCTTGAACAGCGCCTTCTCCTTCCTTCCCGATGGAGCACAGGCCTTCTTCGTCGAGCTGTTCTCCTTCTTCGTCGGCGAAGGCTGGCACCTGACGCTGGGCTTCATGTTCATGGTGATCGTGATCTTCCTGCCCGGCGGGCTGATGGAGGGCTTCCGGCGCATCGGCCGCGCCTTCAATCGGGCAAGACGGTCGGAGGGTGGACGCACGACAGTCGCGGCTAACACGCCGGCGCAGGAACGGGGCTAGGGTTCGATGTCAGTGGTGGAACTCACGAACAGCGACGCGGCCGGGCGCGGCTTCACGAGCGGCATCCCGGACAAGGTGCTGCACATTGACGACGTGCACAAAAGCTTTGCCGGCCTGCACGCCCTGTCCGATGTCGATCTCGACGTGCGCCAGGGCGAGACACACGCGATCATCGGACCGAACGGCGCCGGCAAATCGACGCTGCTCAATGTCTGCGTCGGCCGCATCAAGCCCGACCGCGGTGCTGTCATCTTCGACGGCGACACGCTGACCGGCAAATCGCCGCACGAGATCAACCAGCTCGGCGTGGCGCGGGTGTTCCAGACGCCGGAGGTTTTCCTCGATCTCACGGTTCTGGAAAACGTGATGGTGCCGGCGCTCTCCAAGCGCGACGGCCATTTCAAGCTCAATCCCTTCTCCGCGATTGCCGGCGAAACCTCCATCCGCAACGAGGCGGAGGAGGTGATCGTCAATGTCGGCCTGAAGAACCACGTCCACGCAGTCGCCTCCAGCCTGTCGCGCGGCGACAAGCGCCGGCTGGAGCTGGCGATGGGTCTGATCCAGCGCCCGAAACTTCTGCTGCTCGACGAGCCGACCGCTGGCATGGCCCGCCACGACACCAACGCGACCATTGATCTGTTGAAACAGATCAAGGAAGGCGGCATGACGAAGGTCATCATCGAGCACGACATGCATGTCGTGTTCTCGCTGGCCGACCGCATCACCGTTCTGGCGGGCGGGCGCATCATCGCCCAGGGGTCGCCCGAGGAGATCAAGAACAACCCGAAGGTGAAGGAAGCCTACCTCGGGGAGGAACAGGTATGAACATGGCCATGCAGCAGCCGGAAGAAGCCGAAAGCCTCAACGTCGCCCCACAGTCGCAGTATTTTGCTGTCCGCGGCCTGAAGGCATTCTACGGCGACAGCTACATCGTCCAGGACATCTCCTTCGACATCAACGAAGGCGAGATACTGGCGCTGCTTGGCCGCAACGGCGCCGGCAAGACGTCGACGCTGCGTACC
The DNA here is from genome assembly GCA_017643025.1 of Rhizobiaceae bacterium. Classification (GTDB taxonomy): domain Bacteria; phylum Pseudomonadota; class Alphaproteobacteria; order Rhizobiales; family Rhizobiaceae; genus RCIO01. Next base: position 422,081 of record JAEPOG010000006.1, on the reverse strand, counting down.
ATCGCTCGTGCCGGTGCACCGGTTCTGAGGGAAGGCGAAATCTGGCTACGCGGCGAACCTGTTCACAAGATGCAGTCCTTCGAGGCCGCCCGCAAAGGCATCCAGCTTGTTCCGGAAGACCGGCGCATCATCCCCGGCATGACGGTCGAGGAGAATCTGGACCTCGCCTGCATCTCGGGCGAGACCGGCTGGGAATACGAGCGCATCTACACGCTCTTCCCGCGCCTCAAGGAGCGCCGCAAGCAGGAGGGCACGACGCTGTCGGGAGGCGAACAACAGATGCTCGCCATCGGCCGCGCGCTTGCCCGCGACCTCAAGCTGCTGCTGCTTGATGAACCTTACGAGGGCCTGGCGCCTGTTGTTCGCCACGACATCGAACAGGCTCTGATCGAAGTGCGAAATGCAGGCATCACGACCATCATCGTGGAGCAGAACGCCGTCGCCGCGCTGAAGATCGCCGACCGCGCGATCATCCTCGACACCGGCGAGCTCGCCTTCAGCGGATCGGCCAAGGAAGTGCTCGAGAACGCGCGCCTGCGCCACGAATATCTGGCGATCTAAGGCGGCAAGCCGTGACTTGCTGAGGAGCGTGAGCGGCTAGGCGGCAGCTTTCCATTTGATCGAGCAGCCCATCGAGGGCACCTGCTCCGCTGGCCCCTCGCCCGTACGCGCAACCATCACCATCGCCTCGTAGAGGTCGCGGCGTGTATCCGGCCCCGGCTTGTCCAGTCTCGCTGCGTCCAGCCTGCCGCGATATTGCAGCTTAAGATCGGCGTTGAAGCCGAAGAAATCCGGCGTGCAGGCAGCGCCATAGGCGCGCGCGATCGACTGGTCCTCGTCGTGCAGATACGGAAACGGAAAGCCGTGCTGCATGGCGAATTCCTTCATCCGGGCGAAGGAATCGTCGGGATAGGCCTCGGCGTCGTTGGAGCAGATGGCGACGAAGCCGACGCCGAGTGGAGCGAGGTCGCGCGCATCCTGTACGATGCGGTCGATCACCGCTTTCACATAGGGACAGTGGTTGCAGATGAAGGCGACCACGAGCCCGCCCGGCCCCGCCAGTTCCGATATCTGGTGTTCGTTGCCGTGAACGCTTGGCAGGATGCCGTCGACAGCTTGCCATCCGAAATCGCAGACCGGCGGTGTCGCTGCCATTGCTTCCCCTCCTCAGGCGGCCCGGGCGATAGCGCTGTCAGCGGCGTCGCGAATGGCCGAGATGTTCTCGCGGTAGTGCTCCTCAGAGCCGCCCTTGAACACGGCCGAGCCGGCGACAAGCACATTTGCGCCAGCGGCCGCGACCAGCGGCGCGGTCTCGGGCGTGATGCCGCCGTCGATCTCGATGTCGATCGGCCGCGAACCGACCAGCGCCTTTACGCGCTTCACCTTCTCTACGACGGACGGGATAAACTGCTGTCCGCCGAAGCCGGGATTGACCGACATCAGGAGTATGAGGTCGAGCCGGTCGAGCACGTATTCGATCACGCTCTCGGGCGTCGAAGGATTGAGCGACACGCCGGCCCTCTTGCCCAGGTCCCTGATCGCCTGCAACGAGCGGTCGAGATGCGGCCCCGCCTCGGCATGAACGGTAATGATGTCCGCGCCGGCATCGGCGAAAGCTGCCAGATAGGGATCGGCCGGGGTGATCATCAAATGACAGTCGAACACCGCTTTGGTGCGGCCGCGGATCGCCTTGATGACCGGCGGGCCAAAGGTGATGTTGGGCACGAAATGGCCGTCCATCACGTCGAGGTGGACCCAGTCGGCACCGGCGCGCAGCACGGCATCCACTTCTTCGCCGAGCCGCGAGAAATCGGCTGACAATACCGATGGTGCGATGATGGTGCGCACGCTCATGCCGCGAAATGCCTTCTCGATCTCATCGGTTGCATTTAGCGGGCCGAATCCGGGATGTCACGCCGCGCTTGCGCGCAGGCGCTTGATGGCTTCCGCCTGCATGGATCCAGTTCCCATCTGCATGAACTCAATGCGGTTGCCGTCTGGGTCGGCGATCCAGCACTGCCGGTTGCCGTCGGCGCCCATCTTGGGTTCGACCGTGAGTGGTACGCCGGCAGAGCGCAGCGCATTGGCCGTCGCGTCGAGGTCGGCTGTTTCGAGGCAGAAATGGTTGACCGCGGTTCGGTCCGGCCCGGGCGCGGTGTCGCCCTCGCCGCCCGGAAACAGCTCGAGGAACTGCGTGTCGGTGATGCGCAGGTAGACCAGCCACAGCGATCCGTCGTCGCGGTCGAGATGCATCATTTCCTGAAAGCCGAGCCGGTCGCGGTAAAACGCCAGCGACCGGCCGATGTCGGATACTTTCAGCGCCACATGGCCAATTCCGGTCAGTCCCAACGCCATTTCTGCCTCCCGTTCGAAGCGGGAATGATGGCACAGGCCGGTTGAAGCTGCCAAGGCGAACAGGCCTGAAATCGGGGCTTATGCGCCGGCGTTTTCGCCAGCAGCCTGTTCCTGGAAGAACGGCAGCGCCATCGCCAGTTCGTAATCGCGCTTCGACGTTTTCTGATAGGCGGGCCGGGCCTCGAGTCGCTCGGCGTAGCGCTTGAATGCTGGGCGTTCCGGCAGCAGCTTGAAATCCATGGTGTAGATGACCGCCGCGCCGAGCTGCGTGTCGGCCGCGGTGAACCGGTCGCCGGCGGCATAGTCGTTCTCGTTCAGATGCCGTTCGACATTGGCGACCATGTCTTCGTAGAGGCCGAAGGGATAGTCGTTGCTGACATAGCTCAAGCCATGCGCCTTGGCGCACAGCACCGGATCGAACACGGAATCGGAAAAGACGTTCCAGGTGAGATAAGCCGACCGCATCGGGTCGTCGATCGCTGGCGCCAGCCCGGCCTCTGGGAAGGTATCTGCCAGGTAGATCGTGATCGCAGCGCGTTCGGTGATGACGACGCCGTTGTGCTCGATCGCCGGCACCTTCTTGTTCGGCTGTATCTTGCGGTAGGTTTCATCCGTGCCGCCATCGGCGCGAATGTCGATCTGGACGCGATCAAAGTCGACGCCGAGTTCCTCGAGCAGCCAGAACACGCCGAAGGCGCGCGAGAAAGGTGCGTGGTAGAATTTGAGCATTGCCGGTCTCCCTGATCGCGTTGTCAGCCGATTTCTTAGCAGACCCCTCCTGACAACTACCTGTCAGGAGCATGGCAGCAGCATGGAACGAAAAAGGGCGCCCGAAGGCGCCCTCTCATATTCGTTTCTGCCGATCAGGCTTACTGCGGCAGCGTGTCGTCCACGCCTTCGACGTAGAAGTTGAGGCCGAGAAGCTCGCCTTCCTCAGCGACCTCGCCGTCGGCCAGCCACTGCGTGCCGTCCTGCTTGTTGATCGGCCCGGTGAACGGGTCGAACTCGCCGGACTTGATCTTGGCTTCGATTGCCTCGGCCTGCGCCTTCACGTCATCGGGCATGTTGGTGTAGGGCGCCATCACGACGTGTTCTTCGGCCATGCCTTCCCACACATCCACCTGCTCCCAGGTGCCGTCCATCACGGCCTTGACGCGCTCGGTGTAGTAGTGGCCCCAGTCGTCGATGATCGAGGTCAGCTGGGTCTCGGGGCCGAACTTGATCATGTCGGACGCCTGTCCGAACGCCTTGATGCCGCGTTCAGCTGCGACCTGCATCGGTGCCGTTGAGTCGGTGTGCTGGGTGATGATGTCGACGCCCTGGTCGATCAGCACCTTGGCGGCGTCGGCTTCCTTGCCCGGATCGAACCAGGTGTTGGCCCACACCACCTTGACCGCGAAGTCGGGATTGACCGACTGCGCACCCAGGACGAAGGCATTGATGCCCATCACGACCTCCGGAATCGGGAAGGACGCTATGTAGCCAGCGACGCCTGCCTCCGACATGTGGCCGGCGATGACGCCCTGCACGTACCGGCCTTCATGGAACTTCGAATTGTAGGTCGAGACGTTCGGGTGTTCGCGCTTGAAGCCGGTCGCATGCTCGAACTTCACGTCCGGAAAGCGGCCCGCGACGCTGTTGGTAGCGTCCATGTAGCCGAAAGACGTGGTGAAGATGATGTCGCAACCCGAGCGTGCAAACCGCTCCAGAGCGCGCTCGGCGTCAGCGCCCTCAGGCACGCTTTCCAGATAGGCCAGTTCGACCTTCTCCTCGCCGCCCAGCGCTTCCTGCATTTCGAGCGCGCCCTGATGGTGCTGATACGACCAGCCGAAATCGCCGATCGGACCGACATAGATGAAGCAGGCCTTTGTCTTCTCCTGCGCGGATGCGGCTCCCGCCGTGATGAGCACTGCCGCGGATGCGGCGAGTGCGAGCAATGTACGTTTCATTTGCTTGGTCCTCTGTTGGTTCATGATCCTGGGCTTCATCCCATTGTTTTTCTAGCGATCGGGCACGAATGGCCGCCCCAGCGAGGCCGGCGTGTTCATCATCGTCAATCGCCTATTCCGCGAGATTAGAACAAGCACGACGATCGTCGCCAGATAGGGAAGCGAAGAAAGAAACTGCGACGGTATCGATTTCACAGCTTCCGCGATCCAGAAGAGCGGCGCGGGCCAGTCTGCGAGGTCGCGCAGATTGGTCGCCTGGATGTGCAACTGCGCTATCGTGATGGCGCCGAAGAGATAGGCTCCGGCAAGCACCCGCCACGGCCGCCATGAGGCGAATACGACGAGCGCCAGCGCAATCCAGCCGCGGCCGGCTGTCATGTTCTCGATCCACTGCGTTGTGTAGACAAGCGACAACTGGGCCCCGGCGAGACCAGCACAAGCGCCGCCGAACATCACTGCCATGTAGCGGATTGCGATCACCTTGATACCGAGCGCATGCGCCGAAGAATGGCTGTCGCCGACGGAACGCAGGGTCAGCCCCGCGCGCGTCCTGAACAGGAACCACATCACGCCGCCGGTGAGCGCCAGCGAGATGTAGAACATCGGATCCTGCCCGAACAGCAGCCTGCCAACCAGAGGTATGTCCGACAGGACCGGGATCGAGATCGCGCCGAGCTTGACGCCCGGCTGTCCGACAAATGCCTCGCCGATCATGCCCGATAGGCCGATGCCAAGCAGCGTCAGTGCAAGACCCGTTGCGACCTGATTGGTCACGAGCGTCAGCGCGAGGAACCCGAAAAGCAGCGAAAACACCGCGCCAGCGATGGCGCCCGCGGCGATGCCGAGCCAGGCGTTGCCCGTGGTCAACGCTGTGCCGAACGCCACCACCGCGCCCATCAGCATCATGCCCTCGACGCCGAGATTGAGCACGCCCGAGCGCTCTACCACCAGCTCGCCGATTGCCGCCAGCAGCAGCGGCGTCGCCGCCGTTGCGATGGTAAGCAGGATTGCCTCAGTCATTCCCACGGGCGGCCTCCACGGCAGGTGTGGCGGCTGGCGGAGCCGAGGCGACAGGGCGGATGATGCGGATCTGGTAGTGGATCAGCGTGTCACAGGCGAGCACGAAGAAGAGCAGCATGCCCTGGAAGGCACGCACCGTCTTGTCGGTGACGCCGATCTCGATCTGCGCCGCTTCGCCGCCGAGATATGACAATGCGAGAACGAAGCCGGCCGCGACGATGCCCAGCGGGTTCAGGCGCCCAAGGAAAGCGACGATGATCGCCGCGAAGCCGTATCCCGGCGAAATCTGCGGCTGCAGCCTGCCGATGGCGCCGGACACTTCGACAATGCCGGCAAGCCCGGCCAGTGCCCCGGACAAAAGGAACGCGAAGATGATGGTGCGCGCGGTCGAAAATCCGCCGAAACGCCCCGCTCGCGGGCTCTGGCCGATCACCTTGACCTCGAATCCCTTCAGCGTCCGAGCAAGCATGAACCAGACGGCGATAGCGGCGAGGATGGCGAATACGATGCCCCAGTTCGCCCGTCCGGACATTGGGAACAGTTCGGGCACGACGGCCCATGAGTGGAGCCGGGGCGCTTGCGGAAAGCTCATCGCCGCGGGATCGCGCCAGGGCCCGCGCACCAGCCAGTCGAGAACAAGCTGCGCGACATAGACCAGCATCAGCGAGGTCAGGATTTCATTGGTGTTGAAGCGCGCCTTCAGGATTGCCGGGATCGCGGCGTAGAGCGCTCCGCCTAACGCGCCGAAGATGAGCATCAGCGGCAGCACGGTGGCGTTCTGGAAGTCAGGGAAATAGAGCGGAATCGCCGCGCCGAAGATAGCGCCGATGGTGAACTGGCCCTCGGCGCCGATGTTCCAGTTGCTCGACATGAAGCAGACCGAAAGACCCACCGCGATCAGAATCAGGGGCGCTGCCTTGATAGCCAGCTCGTGCAGCGACCACACCTCGCGCAGCGGCTCGATGAAATAGGCGTAGAGCCCGTCGACCGGGTTCTTGCCCAGCGCGGCGAAGATGATGGCGCCCGCAAGCACCATGAGTGAGAAGGCGAGAAACGGCGAGAGCGCCGAAAACAATTTCGACTGTTGCGGCCGTTTGGACAGCTCGATCCTCATCGCGCCGCCTCCAGCGGTTCATGCGCCTGGTGGCCCGGTTCGGCGCCGCCCATCAGGAGGCCGAGGCGTTCGCGCGTGGCTTCCGCGATGGGGATCGGATCGGACAGTTCGCCATTGTGCATGACGGCGATGGCGTCTGAGATTTCAAACAGCTCGTCGAGATCCTGGCTGATCACCAGAACGGCCGATCCGGAACGCGCCAGTTCGATCAGCGACTGGCGGATGCGCGCTGCAGCGCCTGCGTCTACACCCCAGGTCGGCTGGTTCACGACGACGACTGCGGGTCTGCGGTCAAGTTCCCTGCCGATGATGAATTTCTGCAGATTGCCTCCCGAGAGCGCCGAGGCGGCGGGGTCAGGTGCGCTTTTGCGGACGTCCATGATCTCGTTGATGCGCTTGGCCGCGGAAGCCACTGCCGGAAATCTGAGGATATTCGCCACGCCGAGAAACACCTTGCCGTCGGTCTTGTGTCGCGACAGCAGCAGATTTTCCGACAGCCGCATCGCCGGAGCAGCGCCATGCCCCAGGCGCTCCTCGGGAACGAAGGCAGCGCCTTGCATCCGGCGGCCGGAAATACCCAGGCGTCCGACGCCGTTGCCTCGGATGCGGACCGTATCGGCCTCGTCCTGCGTGACCTCGCCGGAGATCGCCTCGAAGAACTCGCCCTGCCCGTTGCCGGCGACACCTGCTATGCCGATGACCTCGCCTGCCCGCACCGAGACGCTGATGTCGCGCAGCGGGATCGAGAACGGCGTCGCGGGCTTGCGGTTGAGCTTTGTCACCTCAAGCAGCGGTTCGGCGCTTGCCAGCCCTTCAGCCGGGTCGCGCACCACGGCGTGGACGTCGCTGCCTACCATCATGCGGGCGAGCGATGCTGCCGTTTCCTTGCGCGGGTCGCAATGCCCCACCACCTTGCCGTGCCGCAGCACGGTGGCGCGGTCGCACAGGCGTTTCACCTCCTCCAGGCGGTGAGAGATGTAGAGGATCGACTTTCCCTCGCCGCGCAGACGCTCCAGTGTCTCGAACAGCTTGTCGGCCTCCTGCGGCGTGAGCACGGAAGTCGGTTCGTCGAGGATGATCAGTTCGGGCTGCTGCAGCAGGCAGCGGATGATCTCGATGCGCTGGCGCTCGCCCACGGAAAGGTCGCCGACGAGCGAATAGGGATCGAGCGGCAGGCCGTAGCTGTAGGAGAGCGCCTTGGCCTTGGCGGCGATGGTCGAGATCGGCGTGTCGCTGTCGAGCGACAGGGCAATATTCTCCGCCGCCGTCAGCGCCTCGAACAGCGAAAAATGCTGGAACACCATGCCGATGCCCAGCGCCCTCGCCTCGCCGGGGCTGGCGATGCGGACCGGTTCGCCGTCCCACAATATTTCGCCGGCGGCAGGTTCCAGCGTTCCGAACAGCATCTTGACCAGCGTCGACTTGCCGGCGCCGTTCTCACCTAGAAGAGCGTGAATTTCGCCTTTGGCAATGGTGAGATCGACGGCATCGCACGCCCTGAGCGAGCCGAAAATCTTGGTCAGTCCGCGAACCTCGAGAAGGTTTCGCTCAGCGCCGGTGTCGGTATCTTTCACCGTGCCCCCTTATGTTCCCCGCCGCATGGTAGTCGGCGCAGTTTCCGCCCGGGAAGCGGCGTCGCCGTGAAAGAGCTTCAAGAATTCCAGCATGATGATGGCAGGAGCCTCAGCCGGGCACAAGCACGGTCGCGCCCGTGGTTCGCCGCGCTTCGAGATCGGTATGCGCCCTGGATGCCTCGGCGAGCGGATAGTGCTGGTTTACCTCGACAGTGACCGCGCCGCTGGCGACGACCTCGAACAGCGCATTGGCGGAGGCGACGAGGTCTTGGCGCTTGGCGATGTAGGTGAATAGCGTGGGCCGCGTCAGGAACAGCGAGCCCTTGCGCGACAGGATGCCGATGTCGAGCGGCGGCACCGGTCCCGAAGACTGGCCGAAGCTGACCAGCATGCCGAGCGGGCGCACGCAGTCGAGCGACCCCTGGAACGTGTCCTTGCCGACGGCATCGTAGACGACGTCGCATTTCTTGCCGCCGGTGAGGTCGTTCACAGCCTCGACGAAATTGTCTTTCGAATAGTCGATGACGTGGTCGTAGCCATGCGCTTTCGCCAGCTCCACCTTGTCGGCCGAACCGGCGGTTCCGATCACCGTCGCGCCGATATGCTTGGCCCATTGCCCGAGCATCAGCCCGACGCCGCCGGCCGCTGCATGGAACAGGATCGTGTCGCCGGCCTTTACCTTGAAGGTGCGGCGAAGCAGGTATTCGGCCGTCATGCCCTTCAGCATCATCGCCGCCGCCTGCTGGTCGGCGATTGCGTCCGGCACCTTGACCACACGGTCGGCTGGCATAACCCGCTCCTGCGCATATGCGCCGATCGGTCCGCCGGCATAGGCGATGCGATCGCCGGGCGCGAGATCGCCGACGCCTTCGCCAACTGCGACGACTTCGCCTGCGGCCTCGTTGCCGGGCGTCAGTGGAAGGCCGTTCGGTGCGGGATAGAGGCCGGTACGGAAATAGCAGTCGAGGAAATTCAGGCCGATCGCAGAGTGGCGCACGCGCACTTCGCCCTTCCCCGGTTCGGGGACGCTGACGTCCTCGTAGTTGAGAACGTCAGGGCCGCCATGTTCGTGAACGCGGATCGCCTTGGGCATATCAGGCCTCCTCTTTCTTTCCGAGCCAGGGCAGCCACTGCATCAGGCCGCCGATGAAAAACAAATAGATGCTGGTGACCGCGATCACGGTCTTCACAACAGGCCCCGACTCCATTCCCTGCAGCAGCGCCACCGCGCCAAACGCACACCAGACGAGGAAGACCGGGAGATTGATCGCCCTCAATCGCATCACGCGCACGGGATGCAGAAAGTAGATGGGCAGGAAGGTGAAGAGCGCCGCGATTACGACTGCCGCGAAAGACACGTACTCGCCGGGCTGGGTGACGAAAAGCGTGAAGACGAGCATGTTCCAGACAACCGGGAAGCCCTTGAAGAAGTTCTCCTTCGTCTTCATGCCGGTGTCTGCGTAGTAGATGGCGCTCGACACCACGATGATCGCCGCTGACACGAAGGAAAGCCCCTCGCCCATGAAGCCGCGCTGGTAGAGCGCGAAGGCCGGGATCAGCACATAGGTGACATAATCGATGATGTTGTCGAGCATCTCGCCCGACCAGGTCGGCAGCACATGCTTGACGTCGAGCTTGCGCGCGATCGGTCCGTCGATGCCGTCGACGAGAAGAGCCAGCCCCAGCCACCAGAACATTGCCGTCCAGCGCTGCTCGCTCGCCGCCACCAGCGACAGGAAGGCGAGAAAGGAGCCCGAGGCCGTCAACAGGTGCACGGAGAAAGCGCGCGCCTGCGGCCATGTCACCTTCTTCTTCGGCTTGGGAATACGCTCGGAGAGCTTCTTTTTCCGGACGGGGTCGTTCACGGGCCGCGCCAGTCGAGCTTGCAGATTTCGGCCGAGCGCCCGGCGAAGTTCCAGTTGCGGCCGAAGGCCCGCATGCGGCTCTTGTCCGACTTGGCGACGATGATTTCCGAGGCGATCCAGTATTGCGAGTTGGTGATCACCGTGTCGCCCTGCCCGTCATTGCCGGGGATCGGCGTCACCGCGCCGTCGATGATCTTCGGTATCTGGAAGATGCGGGTGCGGTCCTTTACTTCGTAGGTGATCGGCGCCCGCTCGATGCCGAGGAACTGGCCGACGAGTATGTCGAGCAGCCCCGTCGTGCCGCCCGCCTTGCCGGAGAAGATGCGCCCGATTGCCTTCTCGGCATAGATCGAGGCGCGCTCGTCGAGAAACAGGCCCGCCGTCCAGTTGCCGCGACTCATATAGCCGGGGATTTCCATGACGAGGCCGAGATTGATGCCGGAAAGATCGACATCGTCATAGTGACCCTTGTCGATGCGGAAGCCGGCCCAGGTCTGGCAGTAGCCCTCGCTTGGAGGATGGTTGCCCAGCGACAGCACACAAGGGCAGAAAACGGTGCAATTGCAGGACAATACGAGCTCGCCCTTCAATGCCCAGTTCTTTTGCCGCATCGCGTCCCGCTCCCGTTTCACAGCGAGACTACTAGCAGCGCGGCGGCCCAGACAAGCAGTATCGTGCCCGCCACGAGGCTGATTGCACGGCCTTTTTCGGTTTTCTCGGCAACGGCAAACAGGCCGATCAGCGCCATCCAGAACAGGTTCATGATGCCAACGGCGAACATCACCAGCATCAGCGCCCAGCAACAGCCGAGGCACCACAGTCCCTGTTTGAGGCCCAGCCGGTACACACCGCCTGCACGATTGCTCCAGTTGGCGAACAGCGTCGCGAAAGGCGCGCGGCATTTGGTCAAGCAGGCTTCTTTCAGGGACGAGAACTGCCACAGGCCGGCAATGCCGAGGGCTGCCGCGGCCACGATACCCTTAGTTGGAGCGTCAGTTGGAGATGCGGCAATTGTCATAAGTGAAACCGCTGCGAAGGCGAGCGCAGCGGCGAGCCATACCGTCAGATAGCCGGCTATCAGAAAGGCTGGATGAACGGCAGCCTTGCAGGCCGCCGCCGCCGTGTCGGCGATCTCGCAATAGGTGCGGATCATCGGTGCGGCCGAAGGCAGCATCATCGCGACCGACGTCAGGAACCACATTGCCGCGAGTGCCGCATATTGCAGCGGGCCGGATGCCGCGAACGGGGAGAGGCACAACTCCAGGAAAGCAGACACCAGTCCGCCCGCTTCCGGCAAGGGTAGCCAGGCAATCAGCCCGCCGCCCGGCCCGATTGCTTCCGGCGGTAGCGACGCTGCCATCCAGGCGAGCACAAGCCAGGACAGCAGGACGGCGGTGGCAGTTGCCGCCATCACTGTCCGTCGCGTCTCGCCCGCAAGCCACGCGGCCGCCCTGCCGCCCGTGTCCAGATGTCTGAAATCGTCGCTCACCGCACCAAGCCTAAGCCAATTCGCCGCGTTGAACAGATGCGCTGACGTGATCATATCCCATGCTAGACTGTCCGCGAGGTAGCGAAATGGCCGATCGGATCGAGACGGAAGTACTGGTTGCCGGCGCAGGTCCGGTCGGGATGATCGCAGCGCTTGCGCTCGCGGGACGGGGTTTTCACGTCACGCTGGCTGGCCCTCCCCCGTCCGCGGAGGACCGCCGGACAACGGCCCTTATGGCTCCGTCGCTAACGTATCTGGGTTCGCTTGGCCTGACCGATGCGGACTTCGCTGGGGCCGCGCCGCTCGTTACCATGCGCATTGTCGATGCGACGCGAAGGCTTGTCCGCGCGCCGACCGTCAGCTTTCGGGCCGCCGAAATCGGCGAAGCGCGTTTCGGCCTCAACATCCCCAACGCTGTGCTTAACGCGGCGCTCGGCAAGGCGGTCACGTCGCATCCGCAGATCACGCGCATTGAGCATCCGGTCACCGACTGGAATATGGGCTCGGACCGCGTCGAGGCCGTCGTTGGCGACACGCGTATTGCCGCCCGGCTTGCAGTCGCGGCCGACGGGCGAAATTCTGCTGCACGAACGGCGGCAGGCATCCGCACGCACCGGCGCGAACTGCCGCAGGCAGCACTGGTGCTGAGTTTCGCTCATGAGCGTGGCCATGGCGGATGCTCTACCGAGTTTCACACCGAGAACGGGCCGTTTACGCAGGTACCGCTGCCCGGCGACCGCTCCAGCCTGGTCTGGGTTGCAAAGCCTGAGAATGCACGCGAATTGCTTGGCCTGGACGATGCCGAACTTGCACTGCGCATCGAAGCGCAAATGCAGTCGATACTCGGCAAGGTAACGCTCGAGCCAGGACGGCAGGTCTACCCGCTGGCGGAGATTTCGGCGTCGCCGGTGGCGCGCTCGCGCATCGCCCTTGTCGGCGAGGCAGCGCATGTCATTCCGCCGATCGGCGCCCAGGGGCTTAATCTCGGTGTCCGCGACGCCGAGGACATCGTCGGGACTGCCGCCGCGTTCCGCGACGATCCCGGCTCGGATACCGCACTGGCAGCCTATGCGCGGAAACGGCTCGGTGACATCGCAGCGCGCTCGGGCCTCGTCAATCTTCTCAACCGTTCCCTGCTGTCCAGTTTCCTTCCGGCCCAGCTTGCACGCAGCGCAGGCCTTGCCGCCATGCGCGATATTGCTCCGTTGCGCAATCTGGCAATGCGTGAAGGATTGCGCCCAGGTAGCGGATTTTCTTCGCTTTTTAGCCGTTCACGGGAAGAGGTCGGGCGGTAATAAGCCGCCTTTGATCGCGTAGAGCAGCGCCGTCACGGTCGCGACCGACAGGACGGTGGTGACGAGGATGGTTGCCGAGGCCCTTTCCACCCAGACGCCGTATTGCTGGCCGATGACGAATACATTCGTTGCCGTGGGCAGCGCGGCTAGCAGGACAGCGGTGTAGACCCAGACAGGGTCGAAATTGCCGACAAGGCTGAGCACCAAGAAAGCAAGCACCGGGTGTACGCAAAGCTTCAGGAAAGCGATCAGCCCGATCTCGCGCGGCAGCCGTTTCAGCGGGCGCAGTGCCAGCGTCACGCCCATGGCGAACAGCGCGCAGGGTGCAGCCGCCCTTGCCAGATATTCGAGCAGCGTGTCGATCGGCAACGGCGGCCTCACCTCAAGTGCCGCGGCGGCAACGCCAACGGCCGTGGCGATGATGAAAGGGTGGAAGGCGATCTTCTTGACGACGTCCAGCGCCAGTGCGCGCGGTGATGCGTCGCCGCTGCCCGCCAGCGCCATCATCATCGGCGCGATGGCGAAGTGCATCATGTTCTCGAAGCAGAAGATCAGCGCCACGGGTACGGCGGCCGCCTCGCCAAAGGCAAGCAGCGCAAGGCCTGGGCCCATATAGCCGATGTTGCCGTAGGCGGATCCGAGACCTTTGACGGTGCTTTCGGCTATCTCACCGCGCGAGGTGAAGACGGAGATGGCGAACATGATGGCGAAGATGACGAACGTCGAAAAGACCGCGCCGAATATGAAGGTGAACTCGGTCAGCTTCTCGATGGGCGTCTTGGCCAGAAGCTGGAAGAACATGGCCGGCAGGGCGACGTAGATGACAAAGGTGTTCATCCACCCCAGCGCCTCCACGGGCTGGCGCGTAATGCGCGCTACCGCGTAGCCGAGGAAGATCATTCCGAAAAAAGGGAGGACGAGGCCGATAATGTCCGACATGTGTTCTGCCCGGCTAGCCTCTGTGGACAGCATACGTCAAGCCGCGCCCGCTGCAATGCAGCATGCCGGCTATTGAATTGTGCGCTGCGTTGCGCCAGATATTCTGGCAAGGAGCGAATTCATGGAAGGCAATATCAGGGTCGCGCGGTTCCGTATCGGACAGGTGGTGAGGCACCGTCTGTTCCCGTTCCGCGGCGTCATCTTCGATGTTGATCCGGAATTCGCGAATTCCGAGGAATGGTACGAATCCATTCCCGCTGAGGTGCGTCCGCACAAGGACCAGCCCTACTACCATCTGCTTGCCGAGAACGCCGAAACCGAATACGTCGCCTACGTGTCCGAGCAGAATCTGCTTGAGGACAATTCGGGCGACCCGGTCCGCCACCCGCAGGTGAGCGAGTTCTTCATGGTTACGCCTGACGGGCGCTACGAGCCGAAGGCGCAGGCTCAGCACTGATGTGAACTGCAACAAAAAAGGCGGGCAAAAGCCCGCCTTTACGATTTCTAACGTCCGCTGGATTATTCGCCGGCCTTGGCCCGCTCCTGCTCCTCGCGCAGCCTGCGCTGGAAGTCCTCGTTGTTCTTGTTGACGAACTCCTCGAGCTGGCGCTGACGTTCCTCAATGTCGGACTGCTTCAGCGGCGGGCCGTCATAGGCGTCGGTGAAGCCGCTCAGCGTCATCTGGATCGGATTCGGCTGGTTCTGGAAGTTGACGGAGGTGAGTGTCAGCCGCTGGCCGCGCTTGAACGAGTTCACCAGTTCGTCGTTGAGCACGACCTCGCCGATGCAGCGGTCGGGCAGGCAGATTGCATAATCGATCTTGCGGGTCTGGCCGCCATCGACCTGCAGCGCGATGCCGGGAGGGACCATGCGGCCGGACGGCACAGTGATCTGGAATACGCGCTGGTTGACCTTGCCTTTGAGCTCAAGGAGGCTGACGCCGGTTATAAGCTGGCCGGACTCGGCAACGATGATGTTCTGAACGTTGCAGATGTCCACGTCTTCCTGCTTGGTGCAGGCCTTGAACCAGCCTTCCGGAATCTGCGGCTGCTGCTGAGCGGAAGCAGCCATTACGCCGCTTGCGAGCATCGCTGCAGCGCCGGCAGCGATCGCTGCGGTGCGGCTTGCGGTCTTTTTCCGGATTTTCATCGTGTCCATTTCCTTTTCAGACGCAGGAAGGCAGCTGTCTGAAGCCGCCCCGGTTCACGGTGTGGTGTTGGCCAAATGAGGCAACAGCATGACTTGGCGCGCCTGTTACAACGCATGTCTGGCCGAATCCAGTACGATTTCGACATCCGGGCCGAATTCGTCCATACTCGGTTAAGATGGCGCGCCGGGTTGCGGTCGCGCCGAAACGAAAATCCCCTCTCTGCGTGGAGACCGACAACCATGCGATTCACGCTCGCACTTTTTGCCGCGGCGACCATTCTGGCCGGCGGGGCGCAGCCGGCCGCATCCGAGCCCGCCCACGGCATCGCCATGCACGGTGAGCCGGCGCTGCCGGCGGACTACCGGTCGTTCCCCTACGCCAACCCCGACGCACCGAAGGGCGGCGAAATCACCTATTGCGTGATCGGCACGTTCGACAATCTCAATCCGTTCATCATCAAGAGCCTGCGCACGACGGCGCGCGGCATGATGGACGTGATCTTCGGAAATCTCGTCTTCGAATCGCTGATGATGCGCAACCAGGACGAGCCGTTCGGCCTCTACGGGCTGTTGGCCGAATCGGTCGAAATGCCTGACGACCGAAGCTGGATCGAATTCCACCTCAACCCGGACGCGAAATGGTCCGATGGCGAACCGGTGACACCCGAGGACGTCATCTTCACCTACGACATCTATACCGAGAAGGGCCGCCCGCCCTACAGCAACCGGATGGACCGCATCGCATCGATCGAGAAGACGGGCGAACGCAGCGTCAAGTTCACCTTCAACGACAAGGCCGATCGCGAGTTTCCGTTGATCGTCGCCCTCACGCCAGTGTTGCCGCGGCACGCCATCGACCCTGAGACTTTTGACCAGACCACCCTCGAGCCACTGACCGGCAGCGGGCCGTACACGGTCGACACGCTGTCTGCAGGCGAGCGCATCACCTTCCGCCGCAACCCCGACTATTGGGGCCGGGACGTTCCCGCCAAGCGCGGCTTCGACAATTACGACCGCATCACGATCGAATATTTCCTCAACGCCAATGCGCAGTTCGAGGCGTTCAAGAAGGGCATATGCGCGATGCACACCGAGGCCGACCCGGTGAAGCGCAGCCGCGGCCTCGATTTCCCCGCATTCGAGAATGGCGACGTGGTGGCCGAAGAGTTCGAGGTGGGCATTCCGCCGGTGGCGACCGGCTTCCTGTTCAACACGCGCCTGGAAAAGTTCTCCGATCCGGTGGTCCGGCGCGCGCTGTCGATGCTCTATGACTTCAACTGGGTGAACCGGACGCTGTTCGATAACCAGTTCCAGCGCACCGTCAGCTTCTGGCAGGGTTCGGAGCTTTCCGCGCTCGGCGTGCCCGCGAGCGAAACCGAGAGGCAACTGCTGGCGCCCTACCCTGACGCCGTGCTCCCCGAGGTCATGGACGGCACCTACCGGCCGCCCGAAACCGATGGCTCAGGCCAGGACCGCAATGTGCTGCGCGCCGCGCTCGACCTGTTCAAGGAAGCGGGCTTCCGCATCGATGGCGGCAAGATGCTCGACAAGGCAGGCCAGCCCTACGGCTTCGAGATTCTCACCTCATCGGAATCCGAACAGCGGCTCGCCGCCGCCCTGCAGCGCACGGCGCAAAGGCTCGGCATCGCGGTTTCGATCCGCGCGCTGGAGGCCGACCAGATCCAGGCGCGCAAGCAGCGTTTCGACTTTGACATGCTGATCGCAGCCCAGGGCTTTTCCAATTCGCTGTCGCCGGGCATTGAGCAGATCGGGCGCTGGGGCTCGTCGTCAGCCAACACCGAGGGTTCTTTCAACCTCGCGGGGGTCGCCAGTCCCGCCGTCGATGCGGCCATCGACGCCATGCTCAACGCCAAGTCGCATGAGGATTTCGTCGCCGCCGTGCGGGTGCTCGACCGGCTGCTGATGTCGGGGCACTACATGATCCCGCTCCAGCACAACACCAACCAGTGGCTCGCCTACTGGAAGCGCTACCGGCACCCAGAGGAGACCTCACTAGCTGGCTACCAGCTTCCTACCTGGTGGGAAGCGCAGGAATAGGAGGCAGACAATGACCGAAAAGAACGCCATTTCCGTCGATGTCATCTCCGATGTGGTCTGTCCCTGGTGCTTCATCGGCCAGCGGCGGCTGAAGAAGGCGATCTCGATAGCGGGCGATGTCGAGGTCACGGTCCGCTGGCGGCCTTTCCAGCTCGACCCGACTATCCCGCCGGAAGGCCTCGACCGCAAATCCTACATGGTGGCGAAGTTCGGCGGCGAGGAGCGGCTGCGGCAGGCCCATACCCGGCTGCTCGAAGCTGCGGCCGACGACGACATCGCCTTCGCGCTGGACAAGATCGAGCGCTCGCCCAATACGCTCGACGCGCATCGCGTCATCCGCTGGGCCGGCGGGGTCGATCTCAACCAGCAGGACCGCGTCGTTGCCGGCCTGTTCAGCGCCTATTTCGAGAAAGGCCGCGATCTTGGCGACGCCGGCGTACTGATCGACGTGGCGCGCGAGGCCGGCATGGACGCCTCGATCGTCGAGACGCTGATTGCAACCGACGCCGACCGGGATGCGGTGCGCGAGGAAATAGCCACGGCCCAGCGCATGGGCATCACCGGGGTGCCGTGCTTCCTGCTTGAAGGCAAATATGCCGTGGTCGGCGCGCAGGACGCTCCGATGCTGGCAGACGCCATGCAACGCGTCGCGAAGGCCAAGGCGGAAGGCGCGCTGGAGACGGCCGCCGGCTAGCCGGCTCAGGCTGCCTTCTTTTCGACCAGCCGCGCGAGTTGCGTGGCGATCACGGCAGCGCCCGCCAGCCGCTTTTCTGCATTCGGCCAGTCGCGGATGAAGACAACGCTCTGGTCGGGCCGGATCTTCGCCAGCGACCCCTGCTCGCCGATATAGCGGATGAGTGCTGCCGGCTCGGCGAATTCGCGCTTGCGGAAGTGCACGACCACGCCCTTGGGCCCGGCGTCCAGCTTCTCGACATTGGCGCGGCGGCACAGCGCCTTGATGTAGACGATCTTCAGCAAGTGCTCGACCTCCTCGGGCAGCGGGCCGAAACGGTCGATCAGCTCGGCGCCGAAGGCGTCGATATCCTCGGCATTGTCGATCTCGCCCAGCCGCCGGTAAAGCCCAAGCCGCAGTTGCAGGTCGGGCACATAGCTTTCGGGGATCATCACCGCAGTGCCGACAGTGATCTGCGGCGACCAGCCGCCATCGCCCGCGTCCGCCGTGCCGCGCGTCTCGGCTACAGCCTCTTCCAACATCTGCTGGTAAAGCTCGTAGCCGACCTCGCGGATGTGGCCGGACTGTTCTTCGCCAAGCAGATTACCGGCGCCGCGAATGTCGAGGTCGTGGCTGGCGAGCTGAAAACCGGCGCCCAGCGTGTCGAGCGATTGCAGCACCTTGAGCCGGCGTTCGGCAGTCGCCGTCAGCGTCCGGTTCGCCGGCAGCGTGAACAGTGCATAGGCCCTCACCTTTGAGCGTCCCACCCGGCCGCGCAGCTGGTAGAGCTGCGCCAGACCGAACATGTCGGCGCGGTGAACGATCAGCGTGTTCGCGGTCGGGATATCGAGGCCGGACTCCACGATCGTTGTTGAGAGAAGCACGTCGTACTTGCCCTCGTAGAAGGCGTTCATGATGTCGTCGAGCGTTCCTGGCGGCAGCTGCCCATGCGCCGTCGCTACCTTCAGCTCCGGCACATGCTCGCGCAGGAAATTCGACACTTCCTCAAGGTCTGAGATGCGCGGTACGACATAGAAGCTCTGGCCGCCGCGATAGCGTTCGCGCAGCAGCGTTTCGCGGATCACCAGCGTATCGAACGGCGAGATGAATGTACGCACCGCCATGCGATCCACCGGCGGCGTGGCGATCAGCGACAGTTCGCGCACGCCGCTTAGCGCCAGCTGCAGCGTGCGCGGGATCGGCGTCGCCGAAAGCGTCAGCACATGCACGTCCGACTTCAGCTCCTTCAGCCGCTCCTTGTGCTTGACGCCGAAATGCTGCTCCTCGTCGATGATCAGCAGGCCGAGATTGCGGAAACTCACCGACGCGCCGAGCAGCGCATGCGTGCCGATGACGATGTCGACCGTCCCGTCGGCGACGCCCTTCTTGGTCTCTGCCAGTTCCTTGGTGCCGACGAGGCGCGAGGCCTGGCGTACCTTCACCGGCAGGCCGGCGAAGCGCTGGGCAAAGGTCTTGTAGTGCTGGCGCGCCAGCAGCGTGGTCGGCACCACCACTGCAACCTGCAATCCCGCCATGACGGCGACGAATGCGGCGCGTAGCGCAACCTCCGTCTTGCCGAAACCGACATCGCCGCAGATCAGCCGATCCATCGGCTTGCCGGCGGCGAGATCGTCGATGACGGCGTCGATAGAGGCCTGCTGGTCCTCGGTCTCGTCATAGGGGAAGCGCGCCGCAAATTCGGAATAGAGCCCGTCCGGCGGGGTCAGCGCCGGCGCCCCGCGAGTCTGCCGTTCTGCCGCGAGGCTGATCAGCTGGCCGGCCATTTCGAGCAGGCGCTTCTTCAGCTTCGCCTTGCGCGCCTGCCAGGCGCCACCACCGAGCCTGTCGAGCTGCGCTTCGGCAGCCTCGGAGCCGTAACGCGACAGGAGTTCGATGTTCTCGACCGGCAGATAAAGCCGGTCGTCGCCAGCATAGTGCAGTTCGAGACAGTCATGCGGCGCGCCGACGGCCTCGATCGTCCGCAAGCCTACAAAGCGGCCGATGCCGTGATCGGCATGAACGACGATATCGCCCGCCGCAAGTCCGGCCACTTCCGAGATGACATTGGCGTCGCGGCGGCGGCGCGAGCGGCGGATCAGCCGGTCGCCAAGGATGTCCTGCTCGGCCACCACGGCGAGCTTCGCCGTTTCGAACCCCGCTTCCAGCGGCAGCGCGGCAAGCCCGACATCGCCGGCGGGCAGTTGCTCAAGTTCGGCTAGCGTGGCGACGCGCGTGAGGCGCTCCAGCTCATGCTCGCCCAATATCTGGGCCATGCGGTCGAGCGAACCCTCGCTCCAGCCGGCGACAAGTACGCGGCGGCCGGCGGTTCGGTGGCCGGCAATAAGCTTAACCGCCTCGTCGAACACATTGCGGCCGGGGTCGGCGCGTTCGGCGGCGAAGTTGCGTCCGGGCTTCGATCCGGCATGCAGGAGCGCCCTGTCCGACTGCTCCGGCGCATCGAAGGCGCTGAACTCGAACAGCGCCCGCTGCGCGGCAGCCTTCTGAACCTCATCGGGCGCGAGGTAGACCAACCCCGGTGCGACCGGCTTGTACGGCACAGACTCGGCGACCGATGAACCCGACGACTGCGCCAGACGCGCATCGTAATGTTCTTTCACCTGGTCGTGGCGCTGTTTGATTGCGTCCTTTGCCAGATGGTCGAATACCACCGGCGCATCCGGCAGGTAGTCGAACAGCGTTTCCAGCTTTTCGTGGAAGAATGGCAGCCAGTGCTCCATTCCGGCGAAACGGCGTCCGTCGCTGATCGCGGCGTAGAGCGCGTCATCGCGTGCGGGCGCGCCGAACGCCTCGACATAGCGGCGGCGGAAGCGCGCGATTGACTCGGGCGACAGCGATACCTCGCTCATCGCCCCCATGCGGAACTCGGTTCGCTGGCCGGTCGTGCGCTGCGTCGCCGGATCGAATGCCCTGATCGACTCCAGCGTGTCGCCGAAGAAGTCGAGCCTGAGCGGTTCGGCCGCCCCCGGCGCGAACAGGTCGAGTATGCCGCCACGTACCGCATATTCGCCGACCTCGCGCACGGTCGAGGCTCGGTCGAAACCGCCGCCCTCCAGCCGCGCCACGATGCGGTCCATCGGTATCTGATTGCCGGCACGCGCGACGAAGCTCTGCGCCGCGATCGCTTCGGCCGGCGGCATGCGCTGCAGTACGGCGTTAGCCGTGGCGATGACGATCGCCGGATGCGGATCAGCCTTGAGCGCAATCATCGCCGCCATGGCGTCGAGCCGCCGTGCCGCGGCGTCCGCGCCCGGCGACACACGGTCGTAGGGCAGGCAGTCCCAGGCCGGCAGTTCGAGTACGGGCAAGGACGGGGCTGCAAAGGCAAGTGCTTCCCTGAGCGAAGGCACGCGCTGGCCGTCGCGCACCACGAACAGCAGCGGCCCGTCCTGCGCCAGCCCTTCGTTCAGAGCCGCAAGCGCGAACGCCTCATAGCCGTCGGCCACTCCGTCGATCGTGACGGGGCCGGACACGCCTTGTTTGGGCCGGAGGGGATCGATCAATGCCATTTATCGGGACCGGCTGGTAAGCGCTGTGCTCTTGTCGCGGATGGAACGGAACAGAGGCGTGTCGAAAGCGGGCGGCACCGGCTTCTCGCCGGTCACCCAGGCAAGAAAATCGCCGTCGGGAACTTTCAGGAGCGCTTCATATTGGTCCAGCTCGCCCGCGTTCAAGGCCTCAATCCGGTCGTCGGCGAAACCACCCAAAATGAGGTCGGCCTCGCGCATGCCGCGGTGCCACGAGCGGAAGCGGGCGCGGCGGCGGCGCGTGTCGAGATCGGCGCTGCTGTTGTCGTCGTAGCCTTGCATCGGGAATCCTGTCGGGCGGGGCGGATATACAGTGGAACATTGTGGCTGTCAGCCTTGCGCGGGCTGTCTGCCGCCATAAGCTCGCCCCATGCGCCCGACCGTGCTCGATCCCCTCTTTGCAGCCGCCACCACGCTCGACGGCGTCGGGCCGAAAGTGGCCGATCTGCTCGCGCATGTCGTGCCCGCCGATCTAGGCGACCGCGCCGTACGCGTCGGCGACCTTCTGTTCGTGCTGCCGCATTCGGTCATCGACCGGCGCAAGCGGCCCGGCATCGCCGGCGCGGCCGAAGGCGCGATCGTCACGCTGGAGGTGTTCGTCGACCGCCATCAGCCGTCGCCGCGTGGGCGGCCCAACGTACCCTACCGCGTATTCTGCCACGACGAGACCGGCGAGATCGCCCTCACCTTTTTCCACGCCCGGCAGCAATGGCTGGAGAAGATCCTTCCTGTTGGCGCCGATGTGGTGGTGAGCGGGCGCATGGAGTGGTTCAACGGCCGCGCCTCGATGGTCCACCCGGATCACATCGTGAGCGCGGATGAGGCCGCCTCGCTGCCGCAGATCGAACCCGTCTATCCCCTTACGGCCGGCCTGTCGCCGAAGACGCTCGCCCGCGCCATCCAGCAGGCCATGGCCCGCCTGCCGGACCTCCCTGAATGGCAGGAGAAATCGATTCTGGCGGCGCATTCCTTTCCTGGCCTTCGGCAGGCGCTGGGCGCGCTTCACAATCCGGAGGACCCGGCGGACGCCTTTCCCGACCGTGTGGCATGGCGCAGGCTTGCCTATGACGAATTGCTGGCGGGACAGCTGGCGCTCGGGCTGGTGCGGGCGCGTACGCGCCGACTCGCAGGCCGGTCGCTCAAGGGCGACGGCGGAACCGAACGGAAGATACGCGACGCCCTGCCCTATTCGCTGACCCGCTCGCAGCAGATTGCAATCAGCGAAATCCACGCCGATCTGGAAAAACCCGAGCGCATGTTGCGACTTCTGCAGGGCGATGTCGGCGCTGGCAAGACCGTCGTCGCGCTACTCGCCATGGCCCGCGCGGCCGAGGCCGGCGCGCAATCGGCGCTGATGGCGCCGACGGAAATCCTCGCCCGCCAGCATCTTGCGACGATCGCTCCGCTGGCGGAGAAGGCCGGGTTGAAGGCGGTGCTGCTTACCGGACGCGCCAAAGGCAAGGAACGCAGCGACCTGCTCGCCGCGATTGCATCGGGCGAAGCCGATATCGTCATCGGCACCCACGCGCTGTTCCAGGAGTCGGTCGATTTCCACGATCTTGGCCTTGCTGTCATTGACGAGCAGCACCGCTTCGGCGTCCACCAGCGGCTGGCGATCTCGGCCAAGGGCGAAGCGCCGGACATGCTGGTGATGACAGCAACGCCCATCCCGCGCACGCTCGTGCTGACGGCCTTCGGCGACATGGATGTCTCGCGGCTCACCGAGAAGCCAGCCGGGCGCAAGCCGGTGCGCACCGTCACCATGCCGCTGGAACGCCTGTCGGACCTCGTCGCGCGGATCGAGGAAGCCGTGGAGCGCGGGGAGAAGGCGTTTTGGATATGCCCGCTGGTCGAGGAGTCCGAAGTCGTCGGCCTGACCTCGGCGGAAGACCGCTTCGCGGCGCTCCAGCGCCGGTTTGGCGCGCGCATCGGCCTCGTCCACGGCAGGATGAATGGCGCGGACAAGGACGCCGCGATGCTCGGCTTCCGCGACGGCGTCACGCGCATCCTCGTCGCAACGACGGTGGTCGAGGTCGGCGTCGACGTGCCCGACGCCACGATCATGGTCATCGAACATGCCGAGCGCTTCGGTCTGGCGCAGCTTCACCAGTTGCGGGGGCGCGTCGGGCGTGGCGCGGCCAGTTCGAGCTGCGTCCTGCTCTACAGCAACCCGCTTGGCGAGACGGCGAAGGCTAGGCTTTCGGTAATGCGCGACACCGAGGACGGGTTCGTCATCGCCGAAGAAGATTTGCGCCTGCGCGGCGAAGGCGAACTGCTCGGCACGCGCCAGTCCGGCATGCCGGGCTTCCAGGTCGCGCGGCTCGAACTTCACGCCGATCTTCTGCAGACGGCGCGTGACGATGCGCGACTCGTACTCAACCAGGACCCGGAACTGGAGAGCCCGCGCGGTCAGGCGCTGCGCAACCTGCTCTATCTGTTCGGACGGGATGAGGCAGTCAGGCTGCTGCGCTCGGGTTGAGCATCAGGCCGCGTCCTTGGGCGTGATTGTCTCGTCGGCGACGGGCTTCTTGCGCCGTGCCGACGTGGTCAGCTTGTCGAGCCGCGCCTGGTTTTCCTCCGGGGTGACCAGGCCAGCGGAGATCACCAGCTTGGCAGCCTCCTCGACCGAAAGCGACAGCTCGATCACGTCCTCACGCGGCACATACATAAGGAAGCCGGTGGTCGGGTTCGGCGTGGAAGGCAGGAAGACGGCAATCGAATCCTTCTGCTTCGGGTCGAGCTTCTTGGTGACCTGGTTGGTCTTTTCGCTCGACACGAACACGATCGACCAGGCGCCGCGGCGCGGATATTCGATCAGCGCCACCTTCTGGAACATGTCGGCCTGGTTGGAGAGGATCGTCTCGAAAATCTGCTTCAGCCCGCGATAGATGCTGCGCACCAGCGGCATGCGGTCGAGCAGCGACTCGCCGAAATGGACGATCGTGCGGCCGATGAAGTTGGCGGTGAGGAAGCCAACCAGCGTGATCAGGATGATTGCGACGATCAGACCGAACCCCGGCACTGCGAAGGGCAGATAGCTGTCCGGATTGTAGCGCGCAGGAATGTAGGGCTTCACCCAGGAATCCACCCAGCCGATAAAAGACCAGGCCAGATAGGCAGTGATCGCCAGCGGCGCCGTCACGATGAATCCCGTGAGGAAGTAGTTGCGAATGCGGGTCATCAACGGGACAGGCCTTGCGGACGGACGACATTTCCAGCGGCGAGCCAGCTTAGTTGAGTGTCCCGCCGATTTGAATAGTGATTTGGTTTAAGCGGCGATTGGGACCGCTTCGCGGCCGGCGCTACTCCACGGTGACCGATTTCGCCAGGTTGCGCGGCTGGTCGACATCCGTGCCCATGTGCACGGCCGTGTGGTAGGCCAGCATCTGTATCGGAAGCGCATAGACGATCGGCGTGATGATCTCCGGCATGTCGGGCAGGACGATGGTATCCATCGTCTTCACTGTCGCCCGCTCCGCCCCGCGCTGATCGGTGATCAGGATGATGCGGCCGCCGCGCGCGGCGACCTCCTGCATGTTAGAAACCGTCTTCTCGAAAATGCGGTCGTACGGCGCAATCACGATAACCGGCATGTTTTCGTCGATCAGCGCGATCGGCCCGTGCTTGAGTTCGCCGGCCGCATAACCTTCGGCGTGGATATAGGAGATTTCCTTCAGCTTCAGCGCGCCTTCCATGGCGAGCGGGAAGTTGGTGTCGCGGCCGAGATAGAGAACGTGATGAACCTGCGACAGGTCACGAGCCACCTTCTCGATCTGCTCGTCGAGCCTGAGGACCTGGCTGGCGAAGCGCGGCGCTTCGGAAAGCTCGCGCACCAGCTTTTTCCCCTGCTCGGCCGAAACGTGGCCGCGGGCATGCGCCGCGCGCACCGCCAGGCTGGCGAGCGCCGAGAGCTGGCAGGTAAAAGCCTTGGTGGAGGCGACGCCGATTTCCGGTCCGGCAAGTGTGGGCAGAACCGCGTCGGATTCGCGGCCGATGGTCGATTCCGGCACGTTGACAATGGAGGCGATCGGCACGCCCTCGCCACGGCAGTAGCGCAGCGACGCCAGCGTGTCGGCGGTTTCTCCCGATTGCGAGATGAACATCGCCGCCATGCGCGGGCTCATCGGCACTTCGCGGTAGCGGAATTCAGACGCGATATCGATGTCGACGGGCAGCCGCGCCAGCCGCTCGAACCAGTATTTGGAGATCAGTCCGGCGAGATACGCCGTACCGCAGGCCGAGATGGTCAGCCTGTCCAGTGAGGCGAAATCGAACGGCAGGTCGATCTGCCGCGCCGTCCCCTTGGTGAAGTCGAGATAGTTCGACAGCGTGTGGGAGATCACCTCCGGCTGCTCGAATATCTCCTTCTGCATGAAGTGACGGTGGTTGCCCTTGTCGACCAGATAGCTGGTACCGACCGACTTCTGGCGGCGGCGCTCGACCGGGTTTCCGGCCATGTCGAAGATCGACATTTCCTTGCGGCGGATCACCACCCAGTCGCCGTCTTCAAGATAGGTGATGGAGTCGGTGAAGGGCGCCAGCGCTATTGCGTCGGAACCGAGAAACATCTCGCCGTCGCCGTGACCGACCGCGAGCGGCGGGCCGTTGCGCGCGCCGATCAGGAGATCCTCGTCGCCGCGGAACATGATGGCGAGCGCGAATGCGCCTTCGAGCCGCGCCAGCGCCTTGTGCGCTGCCTTAACGGGCGTTGCGCCCTTTGCCAGCTCGCGCGCGATCAGGTGGGCGACCACTTCCGTATCGGTTTCGGACGCGAATTCGTAACCGTCGGCCGAAAGTTCGTCGCGCAATTCGGCGAAGTTCTCGATGATGCCGTTATGGACGATGGCCACGTCGCGCGAGAAATGCGGATGCGCGTTGGTCTCGTTAGGCACGCCATGCGTCGCCCAGCGCGTGTGGCCGATGCCGATCAGCCCGCCCAGCGGCTGGTCGCCGAGCCTGTGCTCGAGGTTGACCAGCTTGCCTTCAGCCCTGCGGCGGCCGAGCTCGCCATGTTCGATCGTCGCTACGCCGGCGGAATCATAACCGCGATATTCAAGCCGCTTGAGCGCATCCACGATGAGGGGCGCTACGGGCGAATGCCCGACTATTCCGACGATCCCGCACATGCCTGATTCTCCGCCACCCGCCGTGATTGGCGCCACTACCTAGGCGGCGCCGTGAAACGACGGAAGTCAAAAAACGTTACGCTACGTTGCGTATTCTCAAAGTCATTCTGGCAAAAACTGGTTGCGGCCTAGTTACCCGGCCTTGGCCTTCGCGCCGGAGAGCCGGTCGCGCAGCACCTTTGCCCGCCCCTCCTTCGTTTCCTGCCGTGCCCGCCCAAAGGCGAGCGCGTCGTCGGGCACGTTGTCGGTGATCGTGCTGCCCGAGGCGACATATGCGCCGGCGCCGATCTTCACCGGTGCGACCAGCGACGAATTGGACCCCACGAAGGCGCCAGCGCCGATCTGCGTCAGATGCTTGCCGAAGCCGTCATAGTTGCAGGTAATGGTGCCCGCACCGAGGTTCGCCCGGGAGCCGATCACCGCGTCGCCGACATAGGTGAGATGGTTGATCTTGGCGCCTGATGCGACGTCGGCGTTCTTCACCTCGCAGAAATTGCCGACCTTGACGGATTCTCCCAGTTTCGCGCCTGGCCGCAGGCGTGCGAAAGGCCCGATTTCCGCTCCTTCGGCTATCGACGTCCCCGCCAGATGCGAAAAGGCGCGGATCGTCACACCGCCGGCGATCCTGACGCCGGGGCCGAACACCACATTGGGTTCGACATGCGTGTCGGGTCCGATCTCGGTGTCGTGCGAGAAGTGCACGGTCTCGGGATCGACCAGCGTGACGCCCGAAAGCATCATCGCCCGGCGACGCCGCTGCTGCCAGATGCGCTCGGCCGCCGCCAGTTCGGCACGGTTGTTGACGCCGAGCACACTCTCGAAAGGCGCTTCGGTAGCGACGACGACCAGACCCTCCGCATGGGCGATCTCGACGATGTCGGTGAGGTAGAACTCGCGCTTGGCGTTGTCATTGCCGATCCTGTCCAGCAACTCCAGCGCGCGCGCCCCTGAAATGGCTGTAAGGCCGCCATTACAATAGGTTATCAGGCGTTCTTCATCCGTGCAGTCACGTTCTTCGCGGATTGCGACGATGCGGCCGTCCTTCTCGATCAGCCGCCCGTATCCAGTCGGCTCTGGCGTCCGGAAGCCGACGATAACGACATCCGCTCCGGCCGCCAGTCCACCACGGGCCGAGCGCAGCACGCTGGGTTCGATCAGCGTCGCATCGCCGAACACCACCAGCAGATCGTCGTAGCCGCGGGCGATCGCCTCGCGCGCCATCAGCACTGCGTGGGCCGTGCCCAGCCGGTCATGCTGGCGAAAGAACTCCGCCTTCGGCGCCAGTGGCCGCATCGCGGCGTCCACCTCGTCGCCGCCGTGCCCGGTCACCATGGCGATGTCGCAGCCGGCCTGTTGTGCGGCGAGCACGACGTGACCCGCCATCGGCAGTCCGCCGATGGCGTGCAGCATCTTCGGACGCTCGCTCCTCATGCGCGTGCCTTCGCCGGCCGCGAGGATGACGCAAAGGCAGGAACGGTCTGTCATTCGGGATGCTCCGATTCGGATGCGCGTGTCGGCGCGGCACATGTAGCACCGGCCAGCATGCGCACCAATGGCGCTGACCACGCAAGGGTAAACATCGTTCGTCGGCTAGCCGAGCGTTCCCAGCACAGGAAATGCTTCAAGAAGCCAGTAGGCGGCCGTCTGTACCCCGCCGGTGATGAAGAACACGCCTGCGAGCACCAGCAATGCACCCATTGCTTTCTCAACCCGCCCAAGATGGACGCGAAACCGGGTCAGAAAGCGCATGAAGGCGCCGGAAAAGAGCGCGGCGATCAGGAAGGGGATGCCGAGTCCCGCCGAATACGTGGCGAGCAGCAATGCCCCCTCGCCCACCGTGCTCCTGCCGCCGGCGAGCGTCAGGATTGGCCCCAGCACCGGGCCGATGCAGGGCGTCCAGCCAAATGCGAATGCGAGGCCCATGACATAGGCCGCCACGAGGCTGGCGGGTTTGCCGCCGCCCTGGAAACGCGCCTCGCGGGAAAGCAGCGGAATCCGGATGACGCCCAGAAAGTTGAGCCCCATCAGTATGATGACGATGCCCGCCGCCACTGCCAGTTCCTGCTGCCAGACGCGCAGCAGCGCACCGATGCTGGATGCCCCTGCCCCGAGCGCGACGAATACAGTGGAAAAGCCGAGCACGAAGGCGAGTGCCGCCCTCAGCAGCGGCAGCCGTGCCGTCGCTGCCCGTTCGCCGCCCTCGGCGCGGAAATCGTCCACCGAAACGCCCGCCATGTAGCAGAGATAAGGCGGCACCAAAGGGAGCACGCAGGGAGACAGAAAGGAAATCGCGCCCGCGCCGAGCGCGGTGATGTAGCCGATGTCGGCAGCCATGCATCAGGTCCGGTCTTGTAATCTTGGCGCGCATATAGCGGGCAACAGCCCACCAGACCAATCACCATCGCGTGGCGAAAGCGCACATGGCCGGTAACCAATCGCGCTAACCAAACGCACAGTAAGCGGACGCGCGAGGCACAGTCGAATGGTAGTCTGCGCCGGAAATGGAGGCATGGATGCGGTCATTTGCGGCAGAGGCACCGAAGCGCCGTGCAACGCTCGACCAGTTCGCGGCTAAGGACGCCAACAGCTATGGCGTCATCAGGCTGGCAGCGGCGATCGCGGTTGTCTTCACGCACGCCTTCGGCGTCGTGGGCGGGTGGGACGCGCCGGAGCCGCTATTTGCATCGACAGGCTGGTCGCTCGGCGCGCACGCCGTGCACGTCTTCTTTGCCTTGTCAGGCTTTATGGTCGCGGCGAGTTGGGAGCGCTCGTCAGGCTGGATCGACTTCGTCGTCGCGCGCGCCCTGCGCATCATGCCGGCGCTCATCTGCGTCAACATCGCCATCGTCCTGATCGGCGGGCTTTGGCTGACAACGCTTGCGCCGGCTGACTTCTGGACGCTGGACAATGTTGGCCGTTTCATGGTGCGCGCCACGCTGATGTTCTCCGTCGGCGTCGGTCTCGATGGCGTGTTCATGGACAATCCCATGCCGCGCTCGGCTAACATCCCCATCTGGACCATCCGTTACGAGGTCATCTGCTATTTCACCCTGCTCGCCTTCATGTCGGCGATGGCGGTCATCAGGATGCGCGGCCTAATGCGACTTGTCGCCGTCGCTCCCGTGCTCGTCTGTTCCGGCCTCGTAATCAGCGTCTCGGGCGAACCCGAAGCGTTCGGTTTCGTTGCGCAGTTCGCGCGCTTCGTATTCACCTTCTATCTGGGTGTCGCCTGCTGGATCGCCCGCGACCATGTTCCCATGCGCGGCACAATCGCAGCCGCTTTCGGTATCGCCGTCCTCGCAGTCCTATGGGCCGGCCTGCCCGTTCGATACCCTGTCATGATCCTCGCCACGGCCTATTGGAGCCTGTGGCTGGGCACGATCCCCATGGGCTGGCTGCAACGCTGGACCGCCAGGACCGATCTCTCCTACGGCGTCTACATCACCGGCTTCTTCATCCAGCAATGGCTGGTCGTGGCCGTACCCGGCATTTCGGTGGCGCAAAATGCGCTTGCCGCAACTGCGCTGTCGCTGATGGCGGCCTGGATTTCGTGGACCTATGTCGAGAAGCCGGCGCTCGGCCTGCGCCGGTTCCATGGCCGCCTGTTCTCACGCCAGACTTTCGGCGCACCGGCAGCCGGGCAGGCGCGCTAGAGCAATCGGCGTTCGGCCAGGTTGCGCATCAGCTCGCGTGTGCCGAATGTCCACTCGGCGCATTCGGTCGATAGGCGAACCGTATTCGTCAGACGTCCCAGGCCCGGCGCGGATATCGTCACCACATCACCCACCTTGTGCGTGAAGCCCTCGCCGGGCACGTCGCGGTCCTGCGTCGGCGCGAACAGCGTGCCGAGGAAGAGCATGATACCGTCAGGGTACTGGTGGTGGCGACCAAGTGTCTGTCGCACCAGATCTTCCGGATCGCGGCTGATCTCCTTCATCGAGGAATGACCCTTGAGCTCGAAGCCGTCCTCTCCGGTCACGGTCAGGTCCAGCTCGGCGTTGCGCACATCGTCGAGTGTGAAACCATCATCGAACAGCCGGATCATCGGGCCGATGGCGCAGCTCGCATTGTTGTCCTTCGCCTTTGAAAGCAGCAGCGCGGAGCGTCCCTCAATATCCCTGAGATTCACGTCGTTGCCGAGCGTGGCGCCTACGATGCGCCCTTTTGAGGAAACGGCAAGCACGATTTCCGGTTCGGGATTGTTCCATTTCGATATCGGGTGCAGGCCGACTTCGGCCCCCGGCCCGACCGATGAAAGCACCTGCGCCTTGGAGAAAACCTCGGCGTCCGGTCCGATGCCGACCTCCAGATAAGGGCTCCAAAGCCCCTCGGCGATCAATGCGGCCTTCACCTTTGCCGCTTCCTCGGAGCCGGCGCGGACATTGCGCAGCGAGCCACCGATTGCGGATCCCACCCGCGTGCGGATGTCCTGCGCCTTTTTCGGATCTCCGGCGGCCTTCTCCTCGATGACGCGTTCCACCATCGATGAAGCGAAGGTGACGCCGCACGCCTTGATTGCCTGCATGTCGCATGGCGCGAGGAAGTGGGGTTTCGACATATCGCCCGGCCGGTTGGCGGCGATATTCTCGATGCGTCCGACCTCACGGCCATCCGCATTCCGAACGTAACCTGCCGGATCGTCCATGTCGCAAATGTCGGCAACAAGCGGCGCGGTTGGCGAGGTTATGTCGACAACCATGTCGTCGCGCACGGTAATGATCGACGGCCCGGACTCATCGGGCGACCAGATACGCCCAATGAAAATCCCGCCCCGGTCGCGATCATGCTGAAAGATTGTCAACCTTGCCTCCACCCCCGCTTTTGCATCGCGGTCATAGCCGATCGCCGGCTCGAACGCATCAACGCGCTCCAACCCTTCGACGCTTACCCGGCTTCGTAACATCGCGCGGTGAAGCCCCAAATCGTACTGCCGTTGTCCCACGCTGTTTTGGTCCAACAAATATGCTTGCCGTTGCCGCAACGTCAACCGCACCGCCGCTGGTGTATGCTCGAACCTCCAAGCCTTGAGGCCAAGGGCAATATTACAGTTCTCTGATTTCCCGGCGTTGACAGTTCAGGAATGCAGCATTACCAGTCTGGTCCAACAAATAAGCCGGAATTGGGTGGAATGCGGTATGGCGCGTGGCGCGAGTGGGGAAGTGCGGCAGCCTGATCTCGCCCCTGTTCAGGGGTCCGCGGTCGATGCCGTCGTTCGCGAAATACGCCGGCTCATTGCCGACGAGGGGCTGAAGGTCGGCGACAACCTGCCGACCGAGCGCGAGCTCTGTGCGCAGTTCGGGGCCAGCCGCAACACGGTGCGCGAGGCCATGCGCATCCTCAAGGCCTACGGAATGGTCGACGTCCGGCCCAAGATCGGCGCGATCATCGTTGACAACAGACTGGAGCGGGTCTTCGACCTGTTCACGTTCAATACGATCGAGATATCCCGCAAGACCTTCTCCGACATCCAGGGTTTTCGCGCCATGGTGGAGGTCGATACGGTCGAGCGCATTTTCGACAATGTCGGTGACGGCGATATTGCAGAGTTGCGCGCGCTCAACGCGGCCATGCGCGATGCGGAGACCATGGCGGCCGCGTCGGAAGCCGACTTCGCATTTCACGTCCGGCTCGTCACCATTCTCGGCAATGACGCGGTGACCGAGGTCTACCGTATCATGAAGCCGGTCATCATCCGCATCATGGAAAAAGGCAAGGTGCGCCAGGATTTCGGCAGCTCGACCTACCAGCAGCATGCAGACATCGTTGACGCGCTCGAGGCGCGCAACCGCATCAACTACCAATACGCGCTCCAGTACCACCTGGAACTGGGGTTCAACACATTCGGTGATCCGCTGGAAGAATAGCGGGTGCCGGACCGGCACGATCCTGCAAATGGATCGGCCGGCGCTGCGCGCATGAACTGCGGCCAGCCCGCGACCCGGCGCAGCGATATTCGGAGGAGATGGACTTTCTGGGAGGAAACGATGAAAGCCAAAATGATCATGTCCGCAGCGTTCGCCGCGCTGCTGGCGTCCACTTCGCTCACCTTCGGCGGACCGGAGACGGTATCCGGCCCCGGCGCCGATCCTGACTGCTTCGCCCCGGTGTCCGCCGACACCACCTATTTCAAATGGGCGCCCCGCGAAGGGCCGTACAAGGTCGCTCTCGTCAACGGCTTCATCGCCAATGACTGGCGCGTGCAGATGATCGCAGTCGCCAAGGCCTATGCCGAACAGCCGGATGTCGCAGCCGACCTTGAGGAGTTCAAGGTGATTTCCGTGGGTGAGGACATCGCCGCGCAGATCGCAGCCGCCAACAACTTCATCGATCAGGGCTTCGACGCCATCATCATCAACGCCAACAACACCGCCGCGTTCGGTTCCGTCGTGCGCAAGGCCAATGAAGCCAATGTGGTGGTGCTGTCGTTCGACAACGTGATCGACGATCCCAACCAGATTGCTATCAACGTCGACCAGAAGGGCCTCGGCCGCTCGGCTGCCGAGTTCCTTCTGTCCAAAACGGACGCCAATCCTGCCAAGTTCCTGCATGTGCGCGGTCCGGCCGGCCAGCCGGTCGACATCGCTCGCAATGACGGCTTCCACGAGGTGATCAATGCCTCGGGGCGTACTGTCCAGGTGACGGATGTCGTCGGCAACTGGGCGCCGGGCGACGCGCAGAAAGTCACCGCAGACGCGGTGGCGGCTGGCGGTGTGTTCGACGGCATCTACGTGCAGGGTGGCTCGCAGGGCGCGACCACGGCGCTGCTCGACGCCGGGCATCCGATGATCCCGATCACCGGCGAAACAGAAAACGCCTTCCGTCAGCTGTGCAACGACAAGGGTCTGGATTGCCAGTCCGGCGGCACGGGCCCGGCCCAGTCGTCGGTGACGATCAAGACGGCGATCGCGGCGCTAAAGGGCGAGGTCATTCCGCAGCAGATCGCGCTGCCGACCTCCATCTCGTACACGCCGTTTGAGGAAGGCGTGGATGTGTTCCCTGCCCTGCCGGGCAGCTTCTTCGCAGGCAACAATTTCGAAGCCTGCAATATCGGCTTCACCGCCGAGGAGATCGCCGGCCAGACCGGGGACAACAACTAACAATTCCGCACATCGAGTGCCGCCGGTGATAGATTTACCGGCGGCGCTCCTTTTACAGGAAAACTGGGGATGACGGCTTCCGGTTCTGCACCGCTGCTGCGCATGTCGGGGATCACCAAGCACTATGGCGGCGTGCGGGCGCTCGAGAACGTGCATTTCGAAGCGACGCGCGGCACTATCCACGCCCTGCTCGGCGAAAACGGCGCCGGCAAATCGACGCTGATCAAGGTGCTCTCGGGTGTCGTCCAGCCGGATGCGGGCACGATCGAACTCGACGGTTCGCCGGTTCAGTTCGCCAACCCCACGGAAGCCAATGACGCCGGCATTGCCTGCATCTTCCAGGAGCTGTCATTGCTTCCGGACCTGACCGTAGCCGACAATATCTGTATCACCCGCCCGCCCAGACGTTTCGGGCTGATCGATTTCCGCGCCCAGCGCCGCATCGCAGAGGAAGCGCTTGCCCGGGTCGGCGGCGAAGGCATTCACCCTTCCGCGACTGTCCGCGAACTCCCGCTGTCGCGCCGCCAGATGGTGGAGATCGCCAAGGCGCTCGCGCGCAACCCCAAGATACTCATTCTCGACGAGGCAACATCCGCACTGACCGCGGCGGACGTCGAGAAGGTGTTCGTCATGCTGCACAAACTGCGCGAGGAAGGCATGGCGATCATCTACATATCGCACCGCATGCACGAGATCGCCGAACTCGCCGATGTGTGCACGGTATATCGAAATGGCCGCAAGGTGGAGACCTTCGACGCCGGCACGAGGTCGGACAACGCCATCGTCGAGATGATGATCGGGCGCGAGTATGAAAGCGTGTTCCCGCCGAAGGCCGCGAAGAACGATGACGTGGCGCCGGTTCTGAAGGTGCGCGACTTTTCCTGGCAGGGCGAACTGAACGGCATTGACCTCGACATCCGGCCTGGCGAGATCGTGGGCCTCGGCGGCCTGGACGGCCAAGGCCAGCGCCAGCTGTTGCTCGGCCTGTTCGGAACGCTCATCGGCACCACCGGCACGGTCGAAATCGCCGGCAACCCGGTCAAACTTTCGAGCCCGAAACGCGCCAAATCAGACGCGATCGGCATGGCGCTGATCCCCGAGGACCGCAAGGCCGAGGGGCTGATGCTGCCGATGACGGTGCGCGAGAACCTGTCATTCGCCGCGGTGGAAAAGGTCAGCCGCGGCGGCGTCGTCGATCTCAAGGCCGAGGAAGCGGCCATCGACGAGATGGTCGAGCTCCTCAAGATCAAGGCCGACGGCATAGACGGCCCCGTCGCGTCGCTGTCCGGCGGCAACCAGCAGAAAGTGGTAATCGGTAAGTGGCTGATGACCAAGCCCCGCATCATCCTTCTGAACGATCCGACGCGCGGTATCGATGTCGGCACCAAACAGGAGATCTACCAGTTGCTGCAACGCCTTGCCGCCGAAGGCGCGGCCATCCTGTTCTATTCGACGGACTATGACGAACTGATCGGCTGTTGCGACCGAGTTCTCGTCATGTACAGCGGAGCGGTGGTCCGCACACTCTCCGGCCAGCAACTGACCGAGACCAATCTCGTTTCTGCGGCGCTCAATCTGCCGGCCGGAACCGACCAGGCCGCGCTGGCTGCCCAGGCACGGGAGGCTGCAACGTGAGCGTGCCGGTGGAAGCCACGGGTGGCGAGGCCGGAGCAAAGCGCAAGTTGTTCGGGCTCCGGCTTTCCGTCACCCAGCGCGGCATCCTGATCGCCATCGCGATCTTCGCCGTCATGTTCGCCGTCTATGGCTGGAAACAACCGGTCGGCCTCACGGCCAACGTCATCAACACGGCGTCCAACAAGGGCGCCCTGCTCGCGCTCGTCGCGATGGCGCAAACCTTGCCCGTGCTGACCGGTGGCCTCGACCTGTCTGTCGGCGCGATCTTCGTGCTCGCCAACTGCCTCGCTTCATCCATCGTTGTCGGAGATCCGGTTTCGACCACGCTCGGCATTTTCGGCGTCCTGCTCATCGGGTTGCTGTGCGGCACCATCAACGGCGTCATCATCGTCTACGGCCGGCTGCAACCGCTGATCGTCACTCTCGCCATGGGCGCCGTCTATTTCGGCATCGCGCTGGCGATCCGGCCGCAGCCCGGCGGCTCGGTCAATTTCGAGCTCGCCGACTTCATGACGCGGTCGACCTACGCCATCCCGCACTCGGCGATCCTGCTCCTGCTCGTGGTGATTTTCATCTGGATACCCTACCGCCGCTCTGTGCTCGGCAGAGCCGCCTTCGCCATCGGTTCCGCCGAACAGGCCGCCTATATGTCGGGCGTGCCCATCGACCGTGCGAAGATATTGGCCTTCGCGCTGTCCGGGCTTCTCGCTGCCATCGGCGGGTTGCTGCTCACGGCCATCACCTATTCGGGCGCTGCAAAGATTTCCATCGCCAATGACTACACGCTGAATTCCATCGGCGCCGTCGTCATCGGTGGTACGTCGCTGTTCGGCGGCGTTGGCAGCGCTATCGGCTCCATCTTCGGCGCATTTGTCATGCGCACGGTCGGCGACCTTCTGATCGTCTTCGATATCAATCCGGTTCTGCAGCCGCTTTTCGTGGGCATCGTGCTCCTCATTGCGGTCTGCATCGGTTCGCTGCGCGTCCTGCGCATCAAGAACAAGCTCGATCTCTATCGGTAGGGCGGCAGGATGGTGGACGTAGTTCTCAGGCAATTCGACCGCGCGACGCTGATCGCGTTCGGCTGCATCGTGTTGCTGCTGCTGATCGGCGCGCTTGCCGAACCGGCATTTCTGTCGCCGAAATATCTGATCCAGCAGATTCACGTTGCATCGTTCCTCGGCGTGGTCGCCACAGGCGTGATGCTGATCATCCTGCTTGGCCACATCGACCTTTCGATCCCCTGGACGATCGCGGTCGGCGGCATGATGGCGACGGGCGCAGCCGGCATTCTCGGCCCCGAACTCGGCGTTACCTTTGCCATACCGTTCGGCATACTGTGCGGCGCGGCGATAGGCGCCATCAACGGGCTGGGCGTTGCCTATCTCCGCGCGCCGGCGATGATATTCACGCTCGGCATGAATGCCGTCGCACAGGGGCTGATGGTCTATCATACCGGGGGGTTCGCACCGCAGAATCGCGCCACCGAGTTCATGCGCGAACTTGCCGTGGGCCACCTGATCCCCGGCGTGCCCAATCCCGTCCTGATCTGGATCGTGCTGGGTGCCGTGACCATGTTCATGCTCAACCGCACCACGCTCGGCCGCCAGATCTACGCTATCGGCAATCAGGAGCGCGCCGTTTTCCTGAGCGGCGTCGACACGCGCCGCGTGATCCTGATCTGCTTCGTCATCTCCGGCGCATGCGCCGCGGCGACTGGCGTCCTGCTCGCCGGATGGGCCAATCGTTCCTACCAGGCGATGGGCGATCCCTACCTGTTGCCCACCATCGCGGCGATCATCCTTGGCGGCACAAACGTGCTCGGCGGGCGGGGCAAATACATCGGCACCGTTGCCGGCGTGATCCTCATCACCATCCTGCAGTCCATGCTCTCGGTGGTGCAGCCGCAGCGCTATTTCGCGCAGCTCGGCCTCGACATGCCGGCCGACGTGTTCCGTCAGATCGTTTTCGGGCTGGTCATCGTGGCGATGCTTCTGCTCTATGGCCGCCAGAAACTGGTGCGCTGAGGGGTAGCTGCATGGCGGGGGAGCACTACGAGGTTCGCGACGAGCGGTTCGCGAAACTCATTCATGGGAACGCCAATATCGACTTGCTCTGGTCAGGCGGGCGCTGGGCCGAAGGTCCGGCCTATCTCGCTGCCGGGCGCTATCTTGTCTGGTCAGATATCCCGAATGACCGGCTGATGCGCTGGGACGAGATGAACGGCGCGGTCGCGACCTTTGAGCAGCCCTGCCGCAACCAGAACGGGCACACGGTCGATCGCGAGGGCCGGCTGATCGCCTGCGAACATCGCGGCCGCTGTATCAGCCGTTACGAGGTCGACGGTTCACGCACCGTGCTTGCGGACAGCTTCGACGGCAAGCGCCTCAATTCGCCCAACGATGTCGTCGTGAAGTCAGACGGCTCGATCTGGTTCACCGACCCCTCCTACGGCATCGACAGCGAATATGAGGGCGACGCATCGCCGATGGAACAGGATGGGCGGCATGTCTACCGCATCGACCCGTCCGGTGAGGTGACGCGCGTCATCGACGACATGAAGCAGCCCAACGGTATCGCCTTTTCGGTGGACGAAACCATTCTCTATGTCGCCGACACAGGCAGGACGCACTTTCCCGACTGCGAACCGAAAATCCGCAGCTACCCGGTCGCAGCCGACGGCGCGTCGGTCGGCGAGGGCGAGGATCTAGCCATCAGCGAGGCCGGCCTGTTCGATGGTTTCCGCATCGACACCAACGGTAACATCTGGTCGTCGGCCGGCGACGGCGTCCACTGCTTCGCGCCAGACGGCACGCTGCTCGGGAAGATCCTCATCGATGAGACGGTCGCCAATGTCTGTTTCGGCGGGCCCAAGCGCAACCGGCTGTTCATCTGCGCCACCACCACGCTTCGCGCCATCTACGTCAACGCGCAAGGCGCGACCTGGCCGGCATGAAGCCGTACGAAACCGTTCCGCTGCGCTGCGAACGCCCGGTTCCGCTGACCCGGATGGGTTTCGGCGGTGCGCCACTCGGCAATCTCTACCGCAAGGTGAGCGAGGATGACGCGCAGGCGGCACTTCAGGCTGCCTGGGATGCCGGCATCCGCTATTTCGACACCGCCCCGCAATATGGGTTGGGCATCTCGGAGCGGCGTTTCGGCGAGGCGATCCGACGGTTCGGGCGCGACGGCCTGACCATCTCGACCAAAATCGGCCGCCTGCTCGTCGACTGCGCGCCGGACGAGGTGACACCCGAGGCGTTTGTCGATGTGCCGCAGAAGCGCATCGTCTTCGACTATTCCTATGACGGCGTGATGCGCAGCCACGAGGCCAGCCTCGAACGGCTCGGCGTCGATCGTGTCGATATCCTTCTCGTGCACGATGTCGATGCATTCAGCCATGGCAGCCGCGAAGCGAGCAACGCGCGCGTCCGCGAACTGTTCGACAAGGGAGGTATTCGCGCCCTCACTGAGCTGCGCGATGCTGGCACGGTCGGCGCCATTGGCGCGGGCGTCAACGAGTGGGAGGTGTGCCAGAAACTCCTTGGCCTTGGCGATTTCGACTGCTTCCTGCTCGCCGGTCGTTACACGCTGCTCGAGCAGGAGGCGCTTGAGACTTTCCTGCCGCTGTGCGTCGACCGCGATGTCGGCGTCATTCTCGGCGGTCCCTACAATTCGGGCATCCTCGCCACAGGCGCCGTTGAGGGAGCGCGCTACAACTACGCACCCGCCTCTGCCGAAATCCGCGACCGTGTGCAGCGCATCGAATCGGTCTGCACCGACCATGGCGTGAGGCTTATCGAGGCTGCGTTGCAGTTCGTGATGGGACATCCGGCGATGCGCACCGTTATTCCCGGTGCTGTGAGCGCCGCCGAGGTCGAGACGAATGTCGCGATCTTCACCCGCCCCCTGCCCCACGGCCTCTGGTCCGATCTCAAGCTTGCGGGCCTGCTGCGCGAAGACGCGCCGACGCCACAAGGCGCATGACCATACGCAGGATCGACGCGCATCAGCATTTTTGGCGTTTGGGCCGGGGGGATTATGGCTGGCTGACGCCCAAACTGGCACCCATCTACCGCGATTTTTCTCCCGGGGACCTGCTTCCCATCCTGAAGCGCCACGGTATCGACGGCACCGTGCTGGTGCAGGCCGCGCCCACCGAGGCCGAGACCGACTTCATGCTCGGGCTCGCCGACGAGCACGATTTCATTCTGGGCGTCGTCGGTTGGGTCAATTTCGCGGCGCTGGACGCCGCCGAGCGCATCGCGCGCATGGCAGCACACCCGAAGCTCGAGGGTCTGCGGCCGATGATCCAGGACATCGCCGATCCCGAGTGGATGCTCAGTGCCGAACTGCGGCCCGCTTACGAGGCACTGATCGCGCACGGCCTCGTCTTCGACGCACTCGTCCTGCCACGCCATCTCGATGTCCTACCCCGCCTGCTTGCCCGCCACCCGGACATGCGCACAGTCGTCGACCATAGCGCCAAGCCGGCCATAGCGGCGGGCGACTTCGACGACTGGGCGGCGGGCATGTCCCGCATCGCGCGCGAAAGTGCGGCATTCTGCAAGCTCTCCGGTCTGGTGACGGAGGCGGGGCTCGACTGGTCCGTCGCAACGCTGCGCCCCTACGCAGAGCATATCCTCGAAGCCTTCGGCCCCGAACGCGTCATCTGGGGTAGCGACTGGCCGGTCTGCACGCTCGCCGCGAGTTACGACGCCTGGGTCGAGGCGACCGACGAACTGCTGAGCGGCTGCACTGCGTCCGCGCGCGCCGCCATTCTCGGCGGCAACGCGGCACGTTTGTACAGGCTGTAATTCGGAATGATTCGTGGCGTGCGCAGGGCTTTGGATTACCCGTCGATTAGGTCGGCCCAGTCTCGAGCATACCGTTGTAATGCGGAGGTCGCTTTCCACTGCTTGCCGGGATCCGATCGCGAGGCGGCGGCGCTATTGCCGATCAGGTTTGCGGCGCCGATGCTGGTCCCCGTGCCCTGGCCGACCTGACCGGTCACCGGGCGTTTCGTGGCCGATGCCAGCATCATGAGGTATGGATCGTTTGCGGCAAAGGGCCCCTCTACCACTATGTTCCCATCGGCACCTGCCAGATCGAGGCAGGTGGCTGTCATCAACGCCAGATAGAAGGATGCGGCAACGAAGCGCTCGCCGCCATGAGGCTCAGGCCCCACCCAATTCCCATTTCGATCGGGATACGGGCCGGAACCTTGTTGCACTGCGGGGAGCAGCATCGTTCCGCCTGCAAGCACGGCCCGCAAATCGCTGTCGGTCCAGCTTCGGTCCGCCCCGGCCATGATGGTGTCAAACTCCCGTCCACCCATGAACCGGGCTGAAGGAACCGGCTCGCCGTGGACGTTCACGTTGATCAGCGTATCGCGAGCCGGGTCGAGCGTGACCGCGCGCCCGCCGACCGCCATGGCGATGACCCAGGTGCCGGTCGAGACGACGGCGAATGGCGCGCGCCTGTCGATAAGGTGAGGCAGCAGCGAGGCATTGGAATCGTGGATGCCACAGGTGACCGGCGTAGAGGGGGCCAGGTCCGTTCGGGCCGCTACCTCGGGCCAGATGGTCCCGAGCACTGCGTCGGCGGGTCGTATCCGCGGAAACAAGCTGCGGCAGTCCATCCTGTCCACCAGCGAGGAAAAATCCCGGCTGTGCGGGTTCCACAGGTCTGTGTGACAACCGAGGGATGTGACCTCCGTTGCTTCCACCCCGGTCAGCCTGCGTGCCCAGAACTGCGGGTACATCAGGATCGCGGAAGTGCGGTCGAATTCTTCCGGGAACGATCTCCGCAGCCAGAAAATCTGCGCACCAAGGTTGAGCCCGATGGGCAGTGCCGGCGAGCCTGTTTCGGCGAAAGGCGGGCGGACCGTATCGTAGTCGTGGCGCAGCCTATCGGGTCCGTCGTACTCGTAGTCGAGCACCGGCAGCACAAGTTCGCCGGCTTCATCGACCAGCGCGGCGGTCGCGCCATGCGTTGTCACCGATATGGCGCCGACGGGATAATCGCGCCCCAGTTTGCCGAGCCCGTCAAGAATGAACGACCAGATCGCATCGATGTCGAAGTGCGGGTAGACGCCGTCCGTCTTGACCCGGTTCGGTTGTTTCAGCGCCGTCAGTTCAGTGCGCGTCGCGAGATCGACCAGCGCCAGCTTGGCGTTGGTTTTGCCGATGTCGATGACGGCGACATGGCGCGGCGTGGTCATTTCATGTGAAAGACGGTTTCGAGCGGCGTCGCCACCGGCTCATTGTCGGGGCGCGTCTCCATGATGTCGGCCATGTGCGCCCACCAACGCTTCATGACAGCGTGGTTCGGCAGGTCATCCATCGTGTGGCCGTCAGCGCGCCAAAGCACGCCGAAGAGAATGTCGGTCTCGGGGTCGAGGTGGATCGAGTAGTCGGAAACCCCGGCCTGCTTCAGCAATTCGACAAGCTCCGGCCATATCTCGTCGTGCCGGCGCTTATACTCGTCCCGCATGCCCGAATTGAGCTTCATCTTGAAGGCGTATTTTTCCGGCATCAGCCGCCTCGCGCCTCGCGGAAGCGCCGCCACAGGATCGGCAGCGCGATGACGACGATCAGCAGCGATCCCGTGAAGATCGACATGACGATCCCGGGTACGTTGAGCAGGCCGAGGCCGAACGTGACGAGGCCCATGATGAGAGCGGCCAGAACCACTCCGATGATCGAGCCGGACCCGCCGAGAATAGCGACGCCGCCCAGCACCACCATCGTGACGACCTCCAGTTCGTAGCCGAAGGCAATCGACGGCCGCGTCGAACCGAGCCGCGACGTGAGCAGGATCGAGGCAACGCCCGCCATCAGTCCTGTGAGACAGAACAGGATGAATTTCACCCGCTCCACCCTGACGCCGGAGAAGGCCGCGGCGACCGGATTGTTGCCGATGACGAAGACCGTGCGGCCGAAGCTGGTGCGGTGGAGCAGGAACCAGAAGATGACGGCCATGACCGCGAACAGGACGATCTCCAAGGAGATCACCCACCAGACATAGCCCTGGCCGAAGAAGGCGAAGCTTGACGGGTAGCCGCGATAGGCCTGGTCGCCGAGGATGATGTAGGCGATGCCGCGGAACAGGCTCATTGTGCCGATGGTGACAACGATCGACGGCAGGCCGAGCCGCGTTACCAGCGCGCCGTTGAAGGCGCCGCAGGCGAGACCGACTCCGAGCCCGATCAGCACCAGAACCGGCGTATCCGCGCCCGCCTGAAGCGCCATGCCCATCATGGTCGAGGCGAGCGCGATGATCGCCGCCACCGACAGGTCGATTTCGCCCGAGATGATCAGCAGCGCCATGGCAAGCGCGATCAGCCCCTTCTCGACGAAATTGAAGGTGAGGTCGGAGAGCGACCAGGCGTTTAGGAAGTAAGGGGATGCGAGGCTGTTGGTGACGAAGATTGCGACGGCGACCAGCACGAGCAGCATTTCCCACGACAGCAGCGCAGATGTCAGCGGCTTGTCGAGCCGGTCGGGCACGCGGCGATTGGTGGCGACATCGGTTGTTGTCATGCCGCTTCCGCCTGCCTGAGGATGATGCGGCCCTGCCGCTTCTCGCCGCGCGCGTTGAGCACGACCGCGAGGATGATCGCGGCGCCCGAAATCGCCAGCTGCCAGAATGGCGAGACGTTAATGACCGGCAGCGCCGAGCCGATGACACCGAGGAACAGCGCGCCCAACACCGCGCCGGCCACCGAGCCTATGCCGCCGGCGATAGAGATGCCCCCGATGACGCAGGCGGCGACGATCTGCAACTCGTAGCCGTTCGCGACTTCGGTGGAAGCGATTACGTAGCGCGACACCCACAGATAGCCGCACAGTCCCGACACCATGCCGGAGATCACAAAGGCGACAAACTTGATGCGGCCGACATCGATGCCGGCATAGACCGAAGCCGTTGGGTTGACACCGGCCGCGTAGATCGAGCGCCCTAGCGGCGTTCGCGCCAGGAACAGATAGAACGCAGCGATAGCGGCGATCGCGAACCAAGACAGGATAGGCAGTCCGAGAAAAACGCCGCGCTGCAGCTGGATGAAGGCAGCACTCATCGCGTCGGCATTGACCCACGCGCCCCCAGACACGACGAATGTCGCGCCGCGGAACACGGTCAGCGTGCCGAGCGTGACGACGATCGGCGGAATGTCGAGCTTCCACACCAGAATGCCATTGAATGCGCCGAGCAAACTGCCGATCGCCATGGCCATGATGATCAGCATGGGTATCGGGATTGCCGGGTAGGCGGCGTTTGTCATTGCGATCACCATGCCGGTGAAGGCGAGATTGGCGGCCATGGACAGGTCGATCGAACGCGTCAGGATGACGGTCATCTGGCCGAGCGCCAGGATAATCAGGATGGTGTAGTCGTTGAAGACGGTCAGCAGCCGTGACGGCGTCGCGAAGGCCGGAAAGCGGATGGCGACGGCCGCCACCAGCAGCGCGATCGCCGCCGCCAGCCAGATCTCGCGATATTTGGTGAGCGACTTCATGCGGCTATCCCTGCGGCCGCGCGCACCAGCGTTTCGGGGTGCAAATCTTTGTTGTCGAATATCTCGACCATGCGGCCCTCGCGCATGACGGCGATACGGTCGGACATGCCTATGATCTCGGGCAGTTCGGACGAGACCATGATCACCGACAGCCCCTCCGCGACCAGTTCGGCCATGAAGCCGTGGACGGCCGCCTTGGAGCCGATGTCGATGCCTTTGGTCGGTTCGTCGAGAATGATCACTCGGGGCCGCGTCGCCAGCCATTTGGCGATCACCACCTTCTGCTGGTTGCCGCCCGACAGCGTGCCGACATCCTGGCTGAGCGAGGCGGCGCGCAGGTCCAGCCGCTCCGTATATTGGCGGGCAAGTGCGAACTCCTCTGCGAGCCTCAGAATACCGCTCTTCGAGGTGCGCGACAGTGACGGCAACGAGACGTTCTGGAAGATCGGCAGGCCGATCACCACGCCTTGCCTGCCACGCTCCTCGGGCACGTAGACAATGCCTGAGCGAATGGCGTCCGCCGCCGATTTCGGCTCCAGCGGCGCGTCCTCCAGTCGCATCGTGCCGGCGCTGGTGCGCGTCAGTCCGGCGATTGCCTGCATGACCTCGCTGCGACCTGCGCCGACCAGGCCGTAGAAGCCCAAAATCTCGCCTCGCCGAAGCTCGAAGCTGATCGCATCGAACTCGGTCGGATGCGACAGGCCGTCGATCCTGAGTACCGGCTCGCCGATGTCAGGCGTTCGTTTCGGGAAGATGTGATCGACCGCGCGCCCCACCATCAGCTTCACGATCTCGCTCTGGCTGGTACCCGCTAGCCTGCCCTCGCCCACCATCTCGCCGTCGCGGAAGACGGTGTAGCGGTCGGCGATGCGGTAGATCTCCTCGAACTTGTGGCTGATGAAGAGGATCGCCTTGCCATCGCTCTTCAGGAATTCGATGAGCTGGAACAGCTCTTCGATCTCCTTTGCGGAGAGCGATGCCGTCGGTTCGTCCATGATGACGATGCGCGCATCGATCGACATGGCGCGCGCCACCGCCACCAGATGCTTGTTGGCGATGCCGAGGTCACGCAGACGGGCCTCGGCGTCGATGTGGCCGGCGCCCATCGTGTCCAGCACCTCGCGCGC
The DNA here is from genome assembly GCA_017643025.1 of Rhizobiaceae bacterium. Classification (GTDB taxonomy): domain Bacteria; phylum Pseudomonadota; class Alphaproteobacteria; order Rhizobiales; family Rhizobiaceae; genus RCIO01. The sequence goes on along the minus strand of JAEPOG010000006.1, from coordinate 377,553 downwards.
ATTGGCGCGCATCTGCTTCCAGTCGATGAGGCCGAAACGGTTGCGCGGCGCATGGCCGAGAAAGATGTTTTCGGCGACCGACAACTCGTCGAACAGAACCGTTTCCTGATGGATAGCCGTGATGCCATGCCCGAACGCGGCATGCGCCGTCGGCAAGCTCACCGCATCATCGCCGATGACAATCTCGCCGGCGTCGGGCTGGTAGATGCCGGTCATGATCTTGACCAGCGTCGACTTGCCGGCGCCGTTTTCGCCGATCAGCGCGGTCACCTGGCCGGGGTAAAGCGACAGCGCGACATCGTTGAGCGCGCGCACGCCGGGAAAGCTTTTGGAGATACCATTCAGCGAAAGCACGGGGGCGGAGTTCGCCGCCTCGAATGTGCTCGTCTCCTGCAGGGCCGTGGTGTGCATCATCAGTCTCGAGCCCTGAAGAGGGTCGGGTGAGAAGCTGGGCGGCGCGTGAGCGCCGCCCAGAAGTCTATCCGAAAATCAGTAGATCTTGGAGAACTCTTCGATGTTCGACTTGTCGAACTGGAAGGGTGCGGCCATCGCCGCCGAGTTGCTGTCGTCGAGCGTGATCTCGCCGACCTTGCCGATCGAGATCGTGGCGCCCGGTTCGGCCGTGGCAGCGCCAGTCGCGAGAGCATGGGCGATATGGATTGCCGAGTAGCCGAGGTCGATCGGGTTCCACAGCGCCACCGCCTGGCTCGCGCCATTGTCGATGAACTGCTTGAACTCCGACGGCAGGGCCAGACCGGTGACATTGATCTTGCCGATCAGATTGTCGTCGGTAACGACCTGCGCGGCCGCGACGACGCCCACCGTGGTCGGCGCGATGATGGCGTCGAGGTCGGGATAGGATGCGATCAGGCCCTTGGCTTCGTTGGTGCTCTTCACCGGATCGTCGTCGCCATAGACGGTCGCGACGAGATTGATGTTCGGGAACTTCTCCGGAAGGATCCTCTCCGCGGCAGCGATCCAGGCGTTCTGGTTCGTTGCCGTCGACGAGGCCGAGAGGATCGCGACGTCGCCGCCTTCCGGCAGATAGTCGGCCGCGAGCTTGATAATCGTCTCGCCGATCAGGTCGGTGTCGGACGGGTTGAGGTGAACCTGCCGGCCTTCCTGCGCAACGCCCGAATCCCAGGAGATAACAGTGATGCCGCGGTCCATGGCGCGCTTGAGCGCCGGGACCAGGGCGTCCGGATCGTTGGCTGAAATCGCGATCGCGTCGACCTGCTGTGCGATCAGCGTATTCACGATGTCGATCTGGCCTTCGGCGGTGGCCGAGGTCGGGCCGGTGTAGATCACCTCGATGCCGCCAATCTCTTCGGCGGCGTCCATCGCGCCCTTGTGCGCCGCGTCGAAGAACCCGTTGCCGAGCGATTTGACGACCAGAGCGATCTTCATGTCTTGGGCCGAAGCCGGAGCCACAAACATGGCTGCCGTTACCGCCGCGGCGGCGAATAGTTTCTTCAGTGCTGACATTCTCATTCCTCCCGTGGTTGGTACTTGATCGTCGCTGGCGGCCTCAGGCTGGCAGCGAAGATTCCTCCGCTTTCGGCTGGCTTCCGTGCGCAACGACCAGCGTCACCCCAGCCGCTTCCAGCATCTTTGCATCTCGGTCTTCTATGCCCTCGTCCGTAATGACCGTTGCGATCCGCGACAGGCCGCACAGGATCAGGCTCGACCGTTGGCGGAACTTGGATGAATCGACCAGCACGACGAGTTCGTCGGCCTGGTCGATGAGCTTGTGCTCGGCCTGGATGAGCAGCGGGTCGCCTTCCATCAGGCCGAGCGGTCCCAGCCCCTGCGCGCCCATGAACATGCGCCGCGCGTAGAAATTTCGGGTCACGTCGTTCTCGAACGGCGACAGGATGATGTTCTGCTCGCGGTAGATCGTGCCGCCCGACAGCATCACCGTGTTCTTGGAATGCTTGAGCAGATGCTCGGCGATCGGAAATGAGTTGGTGAAGATCGGCATCCGCCGGTTCACCAGGAAATGCACCATCTGAAAGGTCGTCGTGCCGCCATTGATGATGATCGGCTCGCCGTCCTTGCAGATGTCCACCGCGGCGCGCGCGATGGCGCGCTTCTGCGTGGCGTGCATCGTCTCGTTGACGGAGAATGGGCGGCCCGCAAGTCCGACGATCTGGGGAGGATTGATCGCCTCGGCGCCACCGCGCACGCGGCGCAGGCGCTTCTGAACGTGCAGCGCCGCGATGTCTCGCCGGATCGTCGCCTCGGAAGACGACGTCAACTCGACCAGCTCCGGCACCGTAATCACGGGCCTCTCCTGGACGGCGGACAGAATGATCCGGTGGCGTTCTTTTTCGTGCATGGTTCCTCCCTGCCCTGTCATCTAGGCACCGGCTTTGAGCATTGTCAATCAATATCGCTCAAAACATTTCATTGTGCAGCGCATCATGATCGTTTCTGATCGTTTGTGATTGACAAGACAGTTGCGCGGGGTAGAGATTGCGGCAAGATCAGGTGCCGCACAGACGGCGCCCCGGGAGGTCAGACATGCTTGAAACGCGCAACGCCTCGCGCCTCGCCAATCTTTGGGACGAGGCCAAGGCGGCATCCATGAGCGAACCGGAGCGGCTGCTTTATCGCTCCAACCTGCTCGGCTCGGACAAGCGCATCACCAATTACGGCGGCGGCAACACCTCGGCGAAGGTGATGCAGAAAGACCCGCTGACCGGTACCGAGGTCGAGGTGCTCTGGGTCAAGGGCTCGGGCGGCGACGTGGGCACCATCAAGATGGATGGTTTTGCCACGCTCTACATGGACAAGCTCAACGCGCTGAAGGGTCTCTATCGCGGTGTCGAGCATGAAGACGAGATGGTCGGCTACCTGCCGCACTGCACCTTCAATCTGAACCCGCGCGCCGCTTCGATCGACACGCCGTTGCATGCCTATGTACCGAAGAAACATGTCGATCACATGCACCCCGACGCCGTCATCGCGATCGCTGCGTCTGAGGACTCCAAGGCTCTGACCGAACGGATTTTCGGTGGTGAGATCGGCTGGCTGCCGTGGAAGCGGCCTGGCTATGAACTCGGCCTTTGGCTGGAGAAGTTCTGCAAGGAAAATCCGGACGCGACCGGCGTCGTGCTTGAGAGCCATGGCCTCTTCACCTGGGGCGACACGGCGCGCGAGAGCTACGAGACGACGATCCGCATCATCAACCGCGCCATCGAGTGGTTCGAGGACAACACCGGCGCGAAGGCAGCATTCGGGGGCGAGAAGCACCGCGCGCTGGCAGCCAAGGAGCGCCGTGCCGTCGCGGCGAAGCTGATGCCGGCGATCCGCGGCGCCGTATCGGAAAAGACCCGCAAGGTCGGCCATTTCGACGATTCCGAAGCAGTGCTTGAGTTCGTTTGCTCGGCCGGCATGAAGGACCTGGCGGCGCTCGGCACGAGCTGCCCGGACCATTTCCTGCGCACCAAGATCAGACCACTGGTGGTACCGTTCGATCCGTCCTCCCAAGACGCCGATGCCGCCCTTGCAGCGCTGCCGGGCGCCATCGCTTCCTACCGCGAGGATTACGCAGCCTATTACGAACGCTGCAAGCGCGCTGATAGCCCCGCCATGCGCGACCCCAATGCCGTCGTCTATCTTGTTCCCGGCGTCGGCATGATCACCTTCGCCGCCGACAAGGCGACGGCGCGTATTTCGGCGGAGTTCTACGTCAACGCCATCAACGTCATGCGCGGCGCGTCGTCGGTCTCGACCTATGTCGGGTTGCCCGAGCAGGAAGCGTTCGACATCGAATACTGGTCGCTCGAGGAAGCGAAGCTGCAGCGCATGCCGAAGCCGAAGCCGCTTGCCGGCAGCGTCGCGCTGGTTACCGGCGGCGCCGGTGGCATCGGTCGCGCCACTGCCGCCAGACTGCTCTCCGAAGGCGCCTGCGTCGTTCTTGCAGACATCGATGAGGAAGCGCTCGGCAATGCCGGCAGCGAGCTGGTGAAGGCTTACGGCAAGGACATGGTCCGCTCGGTGAAACTTGACGTGACCAGCGAGGAGCAGGTCACTGAGGGGTACCTCTCCGCGGCGGTGGAGTATGGCGGGATCGATATCCTGGTGTCGAATGCCGGGCTCGCTTCCTCCGCGCCGGTCGAGGACACGACACTGGCGCTCTGGAACCGCAACATGGATATTTTGGCGACAGGCTATTTCCTCGTTTCGCGTGAGGCATTCCGCCTGTTCAGGCAGCAAAAGATCGGCGGCAACGTTGTGTTCGTCGCGTCCAAGAACGGGCTCGCCGCCTCGCCCAACGCCTCGGCCTATTGCACAGCCAAGGCGGCAGAAATCCACCTCGCGCGCTGCCTCGCTCTGGAGGGCGCGGCCGAGCAGATCAGGGTGAATGTCGTGAACCCCGATGCGGTGCTGCGCGGCTCCAAGATCTGGACCGGCGAGTGGAAGGAGCAGCGCGCCGCCGCCTACAACATGTCGACCGACGACCTTGAGGAGCACTACCGCTCGCGCTCCCTGCTCAAGCGCTCGGTGTTTCCCGAGGACATCGCGGAGGCTGTCTACTTCTTCGCCTCGGAAATGTCTGCCAAATCGACCGGCAACATCGTCAATGTCGATGCCGGCAACGCACAGAGTTTTACGCGCTAGGCGCGCACGCATCGCTGGAGGAGAGGACATGGCGGAGCAACCGATTTCGGCCGACTTGGTCGAAGGCCACAACGCTGCCCGCGCGGCCGATCTGAAACGCGACTACGAGACTCTCGGCGAGCGGCTTGACCGGCGCGGCATAGCGATCGACGCCATCAAGGCGAAGGTCGCCGCCTTCGGCGTCGCCATTCCTTCATGGGGCGTCGGCACCGGCGGAACCCGCTTCGCACGGTTCCCGGGTCCGGGAGAGCCGCGCGACATTTTCGACAAGCTCGCCGACTGCGCCGTGATCCAGCAGCTGACCCGCGCCACGCCGACCGTCTCGCTGCACATCCCGTGGGACAAGGCCGACCCGCGTCGGCTGCAGCAGAGCGCCGCGGAATACGGTCTCGGCTTCGACGCGATGAACTCAAATACCTTTTCCGATGCGGCGGACCAGGAGCATTCCTACAAGTTCGGCTCGCTTTCCCACGCCGACGCCGCCACCCGCCGGCAGGCGGTGGAGCACAACCTCGAATGTATCGAGATCGGCAAGGCGCTCGGCTCCAAGGCGCTGACGGTGTGGATCGGCGACGGCTCCAACTTTCCGGGCCAGTCGAATTTCACCAGGTCATTCGAGCGCTATCTCGCCTCGATGAAGGATGTCTACGCCGCGCTGCCGGCCGACTGGCGCTTGTTCACCGAGCACAAGATGTACGAGCCGGCATTCTACTCAACGGTCGTGCAGGACTGGGGCACAAACTATCTGATCGCGCAGGAACTTGGTCCTCAGGCCTATTGCCTCGTCGATCTTGGTCACCACGCACCCAACGTGAACATCGAGATGATCGTCGCCAGGCTGATCCAGTTCGGCAAGCTCGGCGGCTTCCATTTCAATGACAGCAAATATGGCGACGATGATCTCGACGCCGGCGCGATCGACCCTTACCGGCTGTTCCTCGTTTTCAACGAACTGGTCGATGCCGAGCTACGCGGCGCGAAGGACTTCGATCCGGCCCACATGCTCGACCAGAGCCATAACGTTACCGATCCCATTGAGAGCCTGATGGTCTCGTCGGCGGAAGTGCAGCGGGCCTATGCCCAGGCGCTTCTGGTCGATCGTGCGGCACTCGCCGGTCACCAGGACACCAACGACGCGCTCATGGCTTCCCAGGTTCTCAAGACCGCGTTCCGCACCGATGTCGAACCGATCCTCGCTATGGCTCGAGTCGAGGGTGGCGGTGTAGCCGATCCGGTCGCGGCCTATCGCGAGGCCGGCTACCGCGCGAAGGTCGCTGCCGAGCGTCCTGCAAGCGCTGCGGGCGGCGGCGGCATCGTATGAATCAGTTGTGGTGAACGCGGGTCGAATTGGCAGGAACGAGGGCGCAAAGCGGTCTCATATTGAAGCAGTGCGGCCGAGATATTGCTCAACATAGTTCATCAACTCGGTACCGTCATCATGGAAAGGTTGCGTCGCACGATACCGCGCATTCGGCTTATTCCGGCGATACGAGCCATGTATCCAGGACGTCGCGTACCTCGCTCGGCCAAGGAATGGACGTGTGCTTTTTCAGATCGCTGGCGGCGAGCACCTGCGTGCTGGCCCAGCGCTGCTCACCTTCGCAGGCGATATCGTGATGCACTGTCATCGACGAGCGGCCGATGCGCATCACCTTGAGTTCGAAATGCAGTTCGTCGCCAAAAAAGGACGGTTTCGAAAAGTCGCAGGCTATGTGAACCGTGGGCGTTCCCCAGCCCTCGTTCCATATGATGTGATGCCAGGGAAACCCGATGTGGTCCCAGAACTCCTCATTCACGCCGTTGAGAATGTTCAGATAGGAAGGGAAATAGGCTGTCCCGGATATGTCGCAGTCCCCGAAATGCAGCATGCGGGTGGTTTTGAATTTCTTTTCCACAAATCCTCCTGGCGGCTAGCGAGCCGCAACAATAGAGAACTTGGGGAGGATTGGGAATCCGCGGCGCCGACGCCGGCTGCTTGCAGCCCCGCCCTCGGTTTCTGCCAGAAACGCTGACGTGGCCTATTCGGCAAGCTTGCTTACGGCGTCCTCGATGCGTTCGGGCCCCATTGCCGTATAGCCGCCGTCGATGGCGATGTCGGTGCCCGTGATGAAGCTCGCGTCATCGGAGCACAGGAAAAGAACGGCAGCAGCCACCTCCGAAGGATCGCCGGTGCGTTTCAGCAAATGGAAGGGCGCCGCAACGCTGTCCGCCTTTTCGCGCCTGTCTTCGGTGAGTTGCACCATGATGTTGGACCACGTCCAGCCCGGTGAGACGGTGTTGACCCGGATGTTGTGAGGCTGAAGCTGCATCGCGGCGTTGCGCGTTGCCTGCAGCATCGCAGCCTTCGCAGCCGAATAGGTCATGCGGCCTGGTTGCGCACGTTTCCCAGCTATGCTGGAGAAGTTGACGATAGCGCCGCCGCCGCGCTTGCCGATAGCCGGCGCAATCTTGTCGCAAAACACCATGGCGCTGACCAGATTGATATTGAGCGATGCCAGCCAGTCCTCGCGGTTGGTCGCGATGCCGTTGTCGAGATAGGTCGAGGCGAGGTTGACCAGGATATCGACGCCGCCGAACGTCTTCTCTGCAAAAGCGATGCAGGCGTCGAGGTCAGCGTCGCTTGTGACATCGGTCTTGAGGAAGGCGACATTGTCGCCAAGGCTGTCTGCTATCTTGTTGCCGTCATCTTCGTTGATATCAGCCATCACCACATTGGTGCCGGCGTCGGAAAATGCGCGCACCACGCCCTCGCCGATCAGGGTGGAAGCGCCTGTGACGATGGCGACCTTGCCGTTCAGAGACTTCATTGTGCGTACTCCTCCCATCCGCCGTATTTGCGTTTCCGGCATTGTGGTTTCCATCGCCGATTATGGCTAGGGGCGGCGGTTCGACGCCCACAGCCGCGGAGCCAATTGATGCGGTTTTCGGATCGCGCATGCACGATTCGGATATGCTCGTCGTTTTGCAAAATCGCGAATATATTTTATACTTGAACAATCTCACGGGGCCGCGCGGCGCGATGATGGGACGGAAATGCTCCTACAATGCGCGGAAGGTGGTCGAATGGACGGTTCTGAGTTGGACGCCGGCTTGCTCACCTTGGGCTCGCAACTCGCGTCGCACGATGTCCTTGTAGACGGTAACGACCTCGACGAAGCGAGATCGGCGGTCTCGCGCATCTTCGTCGACCATCGTCTGATTGCGAACGCCGAAAAGCCGCCCCGACCGGTCACGGTAAGCTGCCGGCATTTCAGCGCGCTGTCCCTGTGCTATTTCGACTATGGCAGGGAAATCGGCATCAATCCCGATCAGTTGCGCAAATATTATCTGCTGCAACTGCCCCTCTCTGGTCATGTGAACGTCCAGAGCGCCTCGCGCCATGCGATGAGCACAGTCGGTTCGGCGACGTTGCTGCCGGCGGAGCGGGATTTTTCCATGCACTGGTCGGAAGATTCGCGCCAGCTCGTCGTGCGCATCGACCGGCTTGAGCTTCTGCAGTGCCTCGAGCGCTATCTTGGCCAGAACCTGACGAAGTCGCCAGATTTCGACTTGGAGCTCGACTGGTCGTCGGAGCGAATGGCACCCCTGCGCTATGCGCTCGGGAGCCTTTCGGCGCTGGCGCGGTTCCCGGCTGGTTCGCCCGGACATGCGATGATCGCCCGCGCGGCCGAGGATAGCTTCATGTATGGCCTCTTGATGCTCCAGGCCTCCGACATGACCAAGGCAATCATTGCTGGCCAGCTCTCGAGCGCATGCCCACGGATCGTTAAGCGCGCGGAAGACTACATCGAGGCCAATCTTGCGGAGCCGATCACGATATCGGATCTGGTGGATGCATCGGGCGGCACGGCCCGTACATTGTTCGACAGTTTCAAGCGCTTTCGGGACATGCCGCCGATGCGCTACGTGCGCCATCGCAGACTGCTGCGCGCCCGCGAGGACCTGAAAGCCGGCGGCCCGGCGACCGGCGTTGCGGACGTGGCCGTTGCCTGGGGCTTCCAGCACCTCGGACGTTTTGCCGCCGATTATGCCAGGCAGTTCGGCGAAACGCCTTCCGAGACACTGAAGCGTGCCCGCGCTCGGTCGAACTGACCAGAACCTGTAAATTGCAGCTCCGATGATCTGCATTTTCCGGACAGGCTTCGCGCAATCCGGATCGCACGACATCGGACTGTCCGACTATGCTGGCAGCCAGACGTGGACGCGATCTTCGGTATCTGCGCCTTGTGGGAGGGCACATGACTGTGGCGATCAACGCGCGCTCGCTACGCAACGCTTTTGGTCAGTTCGCGACAGGAGTGACCGTCGTTACCAGCCGCCACGGCGACAAGACCCGCGGCATGACCGCGAACTCGTTCTCATCCGTTTCGCTCGATCCGCCGATGCTCCTCGTGTGCATCGCCAACACCGCGCACATGATGACACTGATCGAAAAGAGCGGCGTCTTTGCGCTGAGTGTGCTGGAAAGCGGACAACAGTCGGTATCGGAATATTTCGCCGGGTCCGGCAACGCCAGGCATGTCGCCTTTGCCGAGTTCGAGGGCATGCCGGTTATCGAGGGCGCCCTGGCTCTGTTCAACTGCCGGGTAGAAGCCAGCTATCCCGCGGGCGACCATACCATCCTGGTTGGAGAAATCACGGCCTGCGAACATCGCAGCGGTGCTCCGCTGCTTTTTCACTCAGGAGCCTATGCGGATCTGCGGCGATGAGCGGGAAAGAGGAACCGCTGGTCCAAATCCGGCGTAATCCGGATAGGCATGCGAGAAAACGGATAGTTGTAGTGCCGTCAATCGGTTCACTTTGAGGTGGAGGAGCCCGGCAAACGGCGATTTTGACCGAAAACCCCGGCCTAGGGAGAACAAAGATGAGCAAGATAGCCATAATCGGTTCGGGAATGAGCGGATTGCTCGCCGGCCTCGGCCTTTTGAAGCAGGGCCATGAGGTGACGATCTATTCGGCGCTGAGTGCCGATGACTGGCTGACCAAGGTTCCGCCGACTGGCACGGCCTGCCGCTTTGCCACCTCGCTGGACCTGGAGCGCGAACTGGGCGTCAACCATTGGGAGGATTCGACGCCGATCGAGGGTATTCATCTTACCTTCTGTCCCAAGCCCGGCCGTCAGCTCATCGATCTGATGGGCAGGTTCGACCGCATGGCGCTCGCCATCGACGTGCGCCTCCAATCCCATCGTTGGACCCATGATTTCCAGGAGCGCGGCGGCAAAGTCGTCGTGGCGAACGTCGATATTCCCAAGCTGGAGGAAATCGCAGCCGATGCCGATCTGACACTCGTCGCCGCCGGCAAGGCCGAGATCGGTCAGTTGTTCGAAGTCGATAACAGCCGCACCGTCTATGAAGAGCCGCAGCGCAACCTGACCATGTTCGTCATAAAGAACGTATCGCTGGATCGATCGTCCGATGGCATCGCCCAGAAGTACGGCATCAAGTTCAATTTCTTCGGCACCGAGGGCGAGCAGTTCTCCATCCCCTATTGGCACAAGGATGGTTATCAGTGCTGGAACGCGCTTTTCGAGGCGCGCCCCGGTCGCGCCTTCGACAAGTTTGACGACTGCAATAGCGGCGAAGCCGTGGTTGAGCGGGTCAAGGAGCTATTCAAGCAATACATCCCGTGGGACTACGACTGGATCAAGGACGCCGAGCTTGCGGACCCGAAGGGCTGGCTCAAGGGCAAGTTCCGCCCCTGCTTCAAGAAGCCCGTCGGCACCTTGCCGTCGGGCGCCACGGTCATGGCTCTCGGCGACACGGCCAATTCGCTCGACCCGATCGGCGGCCAAGGGGCCAACAACTGCTATCGACAGATCCGGGTTCTGTTGAGGGGGATGGAGGCAAACAAGAAAGGCGACTATTCGCCGGAATGGATGAACGCGACCTTCGACAAATATTTCGACGAGATCGGCAAGGTTACCAACGAATTCAACAATCTGCTGCTTGAGGAAATCACCCCGGCGGCGCAACGACTGCTGATCGCTCAATATGGCAGCGATGCGCGGCCGGGCAACAGCTCGATCCAGCAGCAGCTCGCAAACGCGTTTTGCAACAATTTCGACAATCCGAACCTGCTGACGCGCCAACTTCTCGACGCGGGAGAATCGAAGGCCTTCGTGAACAAGCTATCGGGCGGTAAGGCCGGTTCCATCGACATCCGCAACAAGCTGCGTATTGCGGGCGGGCAGTTGCGCCAGGTACTCGGCATACCCCGCTCCGACCATCCCCTGGCCCGGATGTCGGCCTAAAGCCGGTGCCCGCCGGAGCCCGATCTCACCAGTTTTTCTGGTTCGGATCGGGCAGCGGGATGGCGTCGAGCAGCTCACGCGTATAGGCGGCTTTCGGCGCATCGAAGATTTGCTCGACCGGCGCCAGTTCGACGATTTCGCCGCGGTAGAGCACCATGACGCGCGAACAAAGACGTCGGATCACCGACAGGTCGTGGCTGATGAAAGCGAGCGTCAGTCCGAGCTCGTCGACCAGATTTTCAAGTAGATTGAGAACCTGCGCCTGCGAGGAGACATCGAGCCCCGAGACGATTTCGTCGGCGAGTATGAAATCAGGCTCCATCGCGATCGCCCGTGCGATGCCGACGCGCTGGCGTTGTCCGCCGGAAAGTTCGTGCGGGTACCGGTGACGCAATGCGTTGGGAAGTCCGACATGGTCGAGCGCCCTGTCGACGCGGGCCGAAATTCCGTCCAGCCCGTGCAACGCCAGCGGGTCGGCGATTATCGCGCCTATCGGCCGGCGCGGGTTCAGCGATGACATCGGATCCTGGAACACCATCTGCATGCGTCGTCTCAGCGGCCGCAACTCAGCTTCGCTCAGATGAGTTATGTCCCTGCCCTCGAAACTGACTGTGCCGGCGGTCGGCTCGTATAGCCTCAGGAGCGTGCGGCCGAGCGTCGACTTTCCGGAGCCAGAGCCGCCGACAATGCCGATCACCTCGCCGCTCGATATGTCGAAGGTCAGCCCTTTGAGTATCTGGATTTCCGGCGCCTTGCCGATCAGTGGCCTGTTGACGCGGTCGGGCAGCGCCAAATCGAGGCCGGAAACCTTGAACATGGGGGCCTCAGCGAGCAAGACGCCACCCCTCGTCTACCGCCTCGATCTCCGCCGCCACCAGATCGGTGACCGAGCTGTCGACCGGCACCAGCGAAGAGCCCGGGTCGGTGTATTTCGGCGTAGCGGCCAGCAGCGCCCGCGAATAGGCGTGCTTGGGATCGGCGAAGAACTCGGCGATCGTCGCCTGCTCCAGCACCTTGCCTGCGTAGAGCACAGACAACCGCTGGCAGATTTTGGAGACCACGCCGAGATCGTGTGTCACGAACAGCATCGCCGTGCCGTGGCGCGCCTGCATCTCCCGGATCAGTTTGAGAATTTGCTTCTGCACGGTGACATCCAGCGCCGTCGTCGGTTCGTCGGCAACGATCAGTTTCGGATTGGCGGCAAAGGCGGAGGCAATGAGAACGCGCTGGCGCATTCCGCCTGAGAGTTCGAAAGGATAACTCGCCATAACCCGGTCGGGATCATCGATATTGACCTCCGCAAGCAGTTCCCTCGCCCGCATGTCAGCCTTCCGTTTGTCCCAACCAAGGATATCGACGAGCCGGCCGGTAATCTGCGGGCCGATGCAGTGCGACGGGTTGAGCGCGGTCAGCGGGTCCTGCGGGATCAGTGCGGCCTTGGCGCCGATTGCGCGACGCCGATCGGCGGGCCGCATGGCGAGCAGATCTTCGCCATCGAGCCGGATTTCGCCTTCATCGATCGCGAGCGCTGCCGGCAGGATGCCGAGAACCGCCTTGCCGATCATGCTCTTGCCGGCACCGCTCTCGCCGACAAGGCCATGAACCTCGCCCGCCGCTACTGATAACGACACCGAACGCAGCATCCTCACACGTTGGCGCTTCAGGGATGCGCTGAGATTTTCTATCTCCAGGAAGGCCGTCATCTGAGCACGGGATCGAAACGGTCTTTCAGGCCTTCGCCAAGCTGGCTGAAGGACAGAACGGTGAGGAACAGCACGATCAGCGGAAAGACCAGCACCCACCAGGCCTGATGGATCGAGGTGCGCCCCTCCGCAATCATTCCGCCCCAGGTGGGTGCGTCGGTCGAGATCGACAGGTTGACGAAGGAAAGGATCGCCTCGACGATGACGGCGATCCCCATCTCGATTGTCAACAGCACGCAAATTGTTGGAAGCACGTTCGGGCCGATTTCACGCCACATGGTGGAAAGACGGGTTCGGCCGGCGACCTTGGCGCTTGTCACATAGTCCATCGCCGACTGGTTCAGCGCCTCGGCGCGCACCACCCGGCAAAATCGCGTCCAGTCGATGACGATGATGGCAATGATGATGGAGGAGAGGCCGGTGCCGAGCACCGCGATCAGAAGGATGGCGAAAAGCACCGGCGGAAATGCGAGCCAAATATCGACGATACGGGAGATGACAAGGTCAACCCAGCCGCGCAGATAGCCGGCGAGAAGCCCGAGCGTCGAGCCGATGATCGCCGTCGCCAGACCTGCAACCAGCGCCACGGTCAACGCGATACGAGCGCCGAAGATAATGCGGGTCAGCACGTCGCGGCCGAGCGAGTCGGTGCCAAGCAGATAGGCCGGATCCGCACCCTCAGCCCAGGCAGGCGGCAGCCGCGCCGCAAAAAGATCCTGCGCCAGCGGGTCGTGCGGCGCGACGAGCGGCGCGAAAATTGCCGCCAGCGAGATCAATGCCAGCCACGACGCGGAAAGCCAAAGACGCGGCGTGGATCTCCTGACTGTGAGAGCCCTGCCCTCAAGCATGCCGCAGCCTCGGATTCAAAAACGCGTAGGTCATATCCACGACCAGATTGATGACCGTGAAGAGAAGCGCAAAGACGATGACGATGCCCTGAATAAGGGGAAGGTCGCGGTTGATCACCGCATCGATCGCCATATTGCCGAGACCCTCGTACGAAAACAGCCGCTCGATGATGACCGTTCCGCCGATGAGGAATGTGAACTGCACCCCGACGAGGGTAAGGGTGGGCAGAACCGCGTTTCTCAAAGCCTCGAAAAGAATGACATGGTTTTCGCCATAACCCTTGGTGCGGGCGAGCACCACGTAATCGAGATGCATCGTCTCCTTCAGCGACTGCTTGAGCAATTGCCCGATGATCGCTGCAAGAGGGATCGCCAGCGCCAGCGCCGGCATGAACATGTGCTTGAGAAGATCCCACCACAGATCGAATCTGAGCCGGACCAGGCTCTCGAAGACGTAGAACTGGGTGACGAAGGGCAGATCGAGCGACGGCGAGATGCGACCGGAAACATAGAAGACCGGTACCAGGACGCCAAAAAGGAGGATAAGGACCAGCGCCCAGAGGAAGTCGGGTATCGACAGCCCCACGCCGTTTGCCACGTCGATACCCGCTTCGGTCCGCGTGCCGCGAAAGCGCGTGCCGGTCAGCGCCATCGTGCCACCGATCATCACGGCCAGAACCAGGGCGAAGATGGACAGTTCCAGCGTTGCCGGCAGCCGCCCTAGAACCAGCGGCATGACCGGCTGCCTCAGCGAGATCGAGGTTCCGAAATCACCCTGCAGTGCGCGCGTGAGCCAGATGACGAACTGCTCGGGAATGGACTTGTCGAGCCCGTAGAGTGCTGTCAACCGCGCGATGTCGGCATCCGTGGCGCCAGGAGGCAGCATCATGGCAATCGGGTTGCCGGGCACGACGCGAATGACGAAGAACACGATGACCGCGGCACCGAGCAGCGTCACGATTGTCGTCGCCAACCGGACGATGATGATACGAACAAGATTCACGCAGACGTCCCCTGCAAACGGGCCGCCCGGAGACCGGGCGGCCCGTTCTTACGCATAGCACAATCGAGCGGTTCAGGCCCGCGTCATCAAGTGCGGCAACAACGCGCCGGATGCGTGCGGCGTCACCTTGACGCCGTTGGCATGCAGTATCGGCTGCACATATTGAAGCAGCGGGATGACGAGCGCATTGTCGGCGACATATTTGTCGACTTCCTTCCAGGCGGCGATGCGCTTGTCCTCGTCGGCCTCACCCCAGAGCGGGCCGATCATGTCGATAAGTTCCTGGCCGTCCCAGACCGAATGCGGCGAAGGGCCGAACATGGCAAACCCGGTCGACGTCGTCGGATCGCCCACCGAATTGCCCCAGTTGTAGAACGCGGCAGGCGCCAACTGGTCGGCAGCGCGCAACTCATAGTGCTTGGCGATTTCGTAGACCTCGATCTCGGCCTCGATGCCAACCCTGCGCCATAGACCCACGATCGCCTGGATCATCTCGTAATCCTTCGGCTTGAAGCCGCGGGTCGTCTGGATCTTGAACTTGACCGGATTGTCCGGCGAAAAGCCCGAAGCCGCGAGTAGTTCCTTGGCCTTTTCCGGATCGTAGGGAACCTTGATTGAGGCATCGTAGGCCTCGTATTCTGGTGTCTGCAACGTGTCGATCGCGACGCCATAGCCCGACAGCAACCGGTCGATGATCGTCTGCTTGTCGATGGCGTGAGCTGCCGCCATGCGCACGTTGGCGTCCAGCATTGGGTCGACATCGTTGATGAAGATCATGCCGATGTCGGAGATCGGTTCGGCCACGCCGCCAATGCCGTTGGTGCCCCTCAACCGGTCATACTCTTCATATGGCATTTCGAGCGTCACATGGGCGTTACCGGATTCAATTTCAGCAACGCGCGAGGCGGCATCGGTCACGAATTTGATGGTGACCGTGTCGAACTCCGGCTTGCCGTTCCAGTAGTTCTCGTTGGCCTTGAGCCGCACAAATGCGTTGCGCTCGAATTTGTCGACCATGTACGGCCCGGTACCGATTGGCGCAGCTTCGAAACCCTCCGGGCCCACTTTCTCGAAATATGCCTTTGGCAACACGTATCCGGTGAGGAAGTACATCCATTTGAAGATGGTCGGCTCGAAGCGCACGACGTCCGCCGTAACCGTGTTGCCCTCGGCCTTGATGTTGCCGAGCGTCGACCAGATGAACTGGATCGGGTTTCCGGTCTTTTCATCTGCCGCGCGCGTAAGCGACCAGGCAACATCTTCGGCCGTGAACGGCGAGCCGTCATGCCAGGTGACGCCTTCGCGCACCTTCATCATCACCTTGGTCTTGTCATCGTTCCAGCCCCATTCAGTCAGGAGCCCCGGAGCCGGCGTGAGGTCCGGATTCTGCAGGATGAACTGATCGAACACCGATTGGTAGAATCCCTGGATCGTGGGATTGACGGCCGACGGACCGACTGTCGGATCCCATGACGGCAGGTTCACGTTGTAGGCTATGACGAGTTCGTCGATCGACTGGGCTGCCGCCCTGCCGCCGAGTAGCGCTGCGGCCGCCACGGCGGCGGAGCCTTTCAGAGCGGTACGTCTGGTAATGGGTTGCATGCGTTCCTCCCTTATATGGTGGTTCAATTGCCGGCCAGCATTTGGCCAAGCATGGTTCCGGGTCCGGCGCCCGTCCCGGCGCCTGGCCAGACGGCTGCGCCGGTGAGGTAGAGTCCCTCAACCGGCGTATTGCCCGGCGCATGTCCAAACGCCGGACGGAAAAAGAAGTGCTGCGATAGGTGATGGCTGCCACAGATCTGGTCGCCGCCAACGAGGTTGGGGTTGTCGGCCTCCAGATCGCGCGGCGCAACGATCCTGCGGGCGCGAATGGCCTTTTTCAGGCCGGGAGCATGTTGCTCGATCAGATCGATTACCCGCTCGGCGAACGGTTCCGCGGCAGCGCCCCATTCCGTCGCCGAAATCTCGTCCTTGGCATCGCCGCGGATCGCACCGGGCGCCATTCGCACCTGCACCCACAGAACATGCTTTCCCTTCGGCGCCCGGCTTGGATCGACTGCCGTCGGCTGGCCTACCACGATCACAGGTTCATCCGGCAGAAGTCCGGCCCGCGCCTGCTGATAGGTTCTGGCCATCTGGTCGAGTGACGGCGCGATATGGACGTAGGCGAAGGAGCGCAGTTCCTCCGACGCGGCCCACGCCGGCAACT
Source organism: Rhizobiaceae bacterium (assembly GCA_017643025.1). Lineage (GTDB taxonomy): Bacteria > Pseudomonadota > Alphaproteobacteria > Rhizobiales > Rhizobiaceae > RCIO01. Next base: position 360,911 of record JAEPOG010000006.1, on the reverse strand, counting down.
CGTCCAGCGCAAGGTGGATCATCATCGTTCCCGGCGCGTGGGAGAAAGCACGCATTGCTCGATCGAACTTGTCGTTGCCGGAACCGCCGTCGATCAGATGGTCGGCAAGCGCGCCAGGGGCCACATTGGCGATCACCGCCTTTTGCGCTGTGACGCGTTCGCCGCTTTCGAGTTCGACACCTGTAGCCCGGCCACCCTCCTTGATGATCCGCGTGACACGCGCATTGCAGCGGATTTCCCCGCCCGCCGCTTCCAACATTCCGCAAAGCGCGCGCGTCATGGTACCGGCGCCGCCACTGCCGATCACCATGCCGAACGACTGGTTGGCCATGGATTCCAGATAGGGGAACATGGCGCCGCCGGCGATGTCGGGCGCGAAGTCAAGATGCATGCCCCATGCGGCGAGCGTGGCGCGAACATGCGGTGTCTCAAACGTCTCCTCCAGCCACTTGCGCGGCGAGGACAATACCAGACGTATGAGAGACCCGGTCCAGTCGGCACCCCTTTTCCACCAAGCCTTGGCAAATATTTTGCCCATTCTATGCATTTTCATGGGACTGCCGAGCACCGCAAACAGATATTCCGCTGTCTGCGGGAACTCGGCCACGAGTTCTTCCCAGGCCTGCGCATCTTTTTGCGAGAAAGCGGCGATGCGCTGCCGCATCGTGTCCGATCCGGCGGTGACCCCAAGCCATTTGCCATCTGGAAAAACGCTGGCAAAGCAGTTCTGTACCGGCACGAATGCCAGTCCGTGTTCGGCAAGCTCCGCCGCATGTTCCTTGTAAAAAGCCGAACCGGCAAACAGCGACAGGTTCATCGCCGCCCAGTCGTGGTGGAAGCCCGGTTCTGTCAGTTCAAGCGTCTTGACCGCGCCGCCCGGTTCCGCTGCCTGCTCAAAAACGCCGACCCGCCACCCTTTGCGCGCCAGTTTGATCGCGCAGACAAGGCTGTTGTGGCCTGATCCAATAATGATCGCGTCGAGATTTTGCGGCACCGACTGGTCACCCCTCTCGAGAAAGATAATTGCAAATACATATTGTTCTGTCTACGGTCTTGTTGAGGCGGCCAGCTTGCGGGCTGGATTCACCGCGCTGCCAAAAGTGGGAGGATCAGGACATGAGTGCTCGCGAAACGCTTGCCAATCTGGCATCGGTTCTAATGTCGGGAAACGTCGAGGTCATCGACCTTTCAGGTCGGCTGGGACCGGACACGCCATTGTTGAAGCTTCCGCCGGAACTGGCGGTAGACACCCCGAAAATCGAAATCCACAAGATCTCCGAATACGACAATTCAGGTCCGTTTTGGGCTTGGAACTGGCTCAAGCTCGGGGAGCATTCCGGCACGCATTTCGACGCGCCGCACCACTGGATCACGGGCAAGGACTATCCCGACGGTTACACCGACACCATCCCAGTGAAGAACTTCGTGGCACCGGTCAATGTGATCGACTGCTCGGCCGAAGTCGCAGCGAACCCAGATTTCCTGCTCGACGCCGCCGCCGTAAAGGCATGGGAGGCCGAGCACGGCGAGATCGGCAGCGGCGAGTGGGTGCTGATGCGCACCGACTGGGACGCCCGCGCCAATGACGAAGCGGCCTATCTCAATGCCGACGAGACCGGTCCGCACTCACCGGGGCCGACGGTCGACTGCATTGAATACATTCTCGAAAAGGGCGCGATCGGCTGGGGTACGCAATGCATCGGCACCGATGCCGGCCAGGCAGGGGGCATGGAGCCACCTTTCCCGGCCCATAATCTGTTGCACGCCGCAAACCGCTACGGCCTCGCCTCGCTGGCAAACCTGTCGAAGCTGCCGGCAAAGGGTGCGATCCTCATTGCGGCGCCGCTGAAGATCGCCGACGGCACGGGCAGTCCCGTTCGCGCGCTGGCGCTCGTGCCGAAGAGCTGAGCCGCAGATCCCGGAGCGCCGGCCCATGCCAGGCCATGATCACATCATCGTCGGGAGCGGTATCAACGCGCTTGTTGCCGCGGCGCTCCTGACGAAGAAGGGCGACAAGGTCCTTGTGCTTGAGCGCAACGACGCCGTTGGCGGCTGCATGGCGACCGAGGAACTGACATTGCCCGGCTTCCACCACGACGTGATGGCCGCCACATTTGTTCTGTTCATCACCTCACCCGCATTTGCTGAACTTGGCGGGGAACTTGGCGAGCACGGCCTCGAATTCTGCCATACGCCGCACCCCACCGCTGTTGTGCGGCCGGACGGCTCTTCGCTGACGCTTACCACCGATCGCTCCGCCAACATCGCGGCCTTCAACAAACTGGCCGCCGGCGACGGCGACCAGCACGGCGAAGACGTCGGCGGCATCGAACGGGATGCGCCGTTCCTGTTCGCGCTGCTGGGCGGCGATTTGTGGAACTGGGGTACGGCGCGCCTGCTCGCCGGACAGGCCTGGAAGCGGGGCGCCCGCAATCTGGCTGCCTGGGTGGGCGAAGCGCTGCGGCCCGGCCGGGCCTGGCTCGAAGCGGCGTACAAGTCCGAACTGTTGCAGGCACTGCACGCCCCCTGGGTACTTCATACCGGTCTGACGCCGGAATCGGCCTATGGCGGCCAGATGGGCAAGGTCATTGCCTTTGCGCTCGAGGCCGCCGGCGCGCCGGTGGCAAAGGGCGGCGCGGGGCAGGCCGCGGCCGCATTCAAGGCACTGGTCGAGGCCAGGGGCGGGACAATCCGGACTGGTGTCGACGTGGACCGGATCCGGGTCGAAAATGGCAGGGCGAACGGCGTCGTTCTCTCCGACGGCGAAGAGATCGCCGGGCACAACGTGATCTGCTCGGTGGCGCCAGGGCAGCTTTACACCAGGCTCCTGCGCATGGCCGAAATCCCGGAGGCTGACGCGGTTTCGCAGTTCCGCCACGGGCGCGGCAATTTTCAGGTTCACTACGCTATCGACGGACCCCTGAAATGGAAATCGCCGGGACTGGAAGACGTAGCGCTGATCCACCTTGCCGACGGCATCGATTCCGTCTCGAAATCCTCCAACGAGGCCGAACGCGGCATGCTGCCGGAAACGCCGACCATCTGTGTCGGCCAGCCGCACAGGCTTGACCCTTCGCGCTGCCCGGAAGGAAAGTCGATCCTGTGGCTGCAGATTCCGGACGCTCCGCGTAGCATCAAGGGCGACGCAGCTGGCAAGATCAAGACCTCCGGCCGCTGGGACAAGAAGACCCGCGAGGCGTTTGCCGACCGGATTGAAAAGATCCTCTCCAATCATCTGGAAGGCTTTCCCGAAAAGGTGCTCAAGCGCGTGGCCCTGTCCCCTGCGGATTTGGAAGCCCGCAACATCAACCTCGTCGGCGGCGATCCCTATGGCGGGTCGTGCGCACTCGACCAGTTCTTTGTCTGGCGTCCGTTCTCGAAGACGGTGGCCAGCGGCACTTCGGTGAAGAACCTGCATCACATCGGCGCTTCCACCCACCCCGGGCCCGGCCTGGGCGGCGGCTCCGGCTTTCTCCTGGCAAAGAGGCTCGGCGCATGAACGAGAGCAAACCGGAGGACAGGGCCAGGGCAGAACTCCTGCCGCGCCTGGGAGAGATCGGGCTTTCGAATTTTGCGCCCTATCTGATGAACCGCATCATGGGCCGCTACAACGCCAATATCCGGCAGGAGATGGCGCGTGCCGGTCTGACGACGCCGAAGCTGCGTGCTCTGGCGGTGCTATCGGTGATCGACTCATTGCAGATTTCCGATCTGGCCGTCTACGCCGTGGTCGAACAGTCGACGCTGAGCCGTGCACTCGACCAGCTCGCGACCGACGGCCTGATCCGCCGCGAGACCGACGAAAAGGATAGCCGGGTGACGCGCGTTGCGATCACCGAGGCGGGTCGCGCCATGTTCGAACGGCTGTGGCCGTCCATGGCGGCTGCCTATCTGCAGATGTTTCGCGGCATCCCGGAAGAGGAACAGAGCAAGTTCGTCGCGACGCTGCAGAAGGTACTCCAAAACGTCAGACATCACGACTTTTAGGGCAACGGCAAGCGAACGAACCGACCCGTCTTTACGAGAAATCGTTCGCAAGGGAGGAAACCATGAAATTCAGAACTGCAGCAATAGGAGTGCTGGCCTTGGGCGGCCTTTTTGCGTCACAGGCCGCGGCAGAAATACCCGGCGTGCGTGGCGTCAACCACATCGGCCTGACCGTGCCTGACATTGCCGAGGCGGAGGCATTTTTCACTGACGTCCTGGGCTGCCAGAAAGCGACTTCCTTCGGGCCTTTCAGGGATGACGAAGGGACCTTCATGCAAGATCTGCTTGATGTCGATCCGCGTGCAGTCATCAACCAGATCAGCTTGCTGCGTTGTGGCAACGGCTCCAATATCGAGCTGTTCGACTATGACGCACCCGACCAGAAGACAGTGCGCCCCAGAAACAGCGACATCGGCGGACATCACATCGCGTTTTACGTCGATGACATTCAGGCTGCCGCCGATTACCTTGGTTCAAAGGGCGTGCGCACGCTCATGGGGCCCCTGCCGGTTGAACAGGGCCCGGCTGCGGGGCAGTCGATAATCTACTTCTTCGCGCCCTGGGGGCTGCAGATGGAAGCGATCTCGTTCCCCGGCGGCATGGCTTACGAAAAGGAAGGCGGAACGGTTCTGTGGTCGAACACGGACCCGGCAAAATAAGAACACCATGGCTGAGCGCTCATTCGCGAAGGAAGTCCAGAAGCTCAAGCTCGGCGAAGGCGAGACCTTCGCCGGCGAAGGCATCCTTGCGATTACCAAGGCGCTGCTGGAATCGGGCGTCGGCTACGTCGGCGGCTACCAGGGCGCACCGATCAGCCACCTGATGGATGTTCTCGCGGATGCCGAGGAAATCCTTTCCGATCTCGGCGTGCGCTATGAAGCCAATGCGTCCGAGGCGGCGGCAGCAGCAATGCTGGCCGCCTCGGTCCATTACCCAATTCGCGGCGCCGTGACGTTCAAGGGTCCGGTCGGCGTCAATGTCGCTTCGGATGCGTTGGCCAATCTCGCCTCATCCGGCGTCACCGGCGGGGCGCTGGTCATTGTCGGAGAAGATTACGGCGAAGGCTCCTCCATCATGCAGGAGCGCAGCCACGCCTTTGCGATGAAATCGCAGATTTGGCTCATGGATCCGCGACCGAATCTGCCCTCAATTGTCAGAGCCGTGGAAGATGGTTTCGACTTGTCGGAGGCCACCAACACGCCGGTCATGCTGATGGTGAGGATACGTTCCTGCCATGTCACCGGCACCTTCACTGCGCGCGACAACAAGCGCCCGCCGCTCACGGTCAGGGAGGCGCTGAGCAATCCCAGGAGCGACTATTCGCGTGTCGTGCTGCCGCCCATGTCCTATGCGCAGGAGCAGAACAAGATCAACGATCGCTGGCCGGCGGCACAGGCCTACATACGCGACAAGGGCCTCAACGAGTTCTTTGGACCGAAGGATGGGCCGGTCGGCATCGTGGTGCAGGGCGGCATGTATAACGGCGTCATCCGCGCGCTGCAGCGGCTCGGCCTTGCTGACATTTACGGCGAGACAGACATTCCACTCTATTGCCTGAACGTCACCTATCCGATCGTCGCCGACGAGTTTTTGGATTTCTGCGAAGGCAAGGAGGCCGTACTTGTCGTCGAGGAAGGCCAGCCGGAGTTTCTCGAACAGGCGCTTGGCTCGGCGCTCTACCGCGCCAAAAGCGGCACGTCGCTGCATGGCAAGGATGTTCTGCCGATGGCCGGTGAATATACCGGCCAGGTGATGCTCGACGGCGTGGAGGCGTTTCTCAGGAAAACCGCGCCCGACCTATTGCCGGCCCAAATTCGCTCGCCGAACGCGGTCAAGACAGCCGCCGGTCCCGATTTGACGAAGACTGTACCCATCCGGCCGCCGGGCTTCTGTGTCGGTTGCCCGGAACGGCCAATCTTCGCGGCGCTGAAAATGACCGAACAGGCGCGCGGCAAACACCAGATCGCAGGCGACATCGGCTGTCATCTCTTTGCCTGCCTTCCTCCCTTCGAAATCGGCGGGTCGACAATGGGCTATGGCCTCGGTCCAGCGTCGAATGCAGCTTTCGACGGCGGCGGCGAAAGGCGTTCCATCGCCATCATCGGCGATGGCGGCTTCTGGCATAATGGGCTGTCGTCCTCGGTAGGCAACGCCGTCTACAACAAGTCCGACAGCGTCATCGTCGTCGTCGATAATTTCTATTCGGCGGCGACGGGCGGCCAGGACATCTTGTCATCGCGCGCCGACAACAAGTCGAAATCGACCGGCCATCCGATCGCAGAGGCTGTGAAGGGCGTCGGCGTCAAATGGGTGCGCGAGATCGACCGCACCTACGACGTGCCGAAAATGCGCAAGATACTCGATGAGGCGCTGACCACCGACTACGACGGCCCGAAGGTGATCGTTGCCTCCTCCGAATGCATGCTCAACCGCCAGCGTCGCGAGAAACCTCTTCGGGACAAGGCGATTGCCGCTGGCAGACGCGTTGAGAAACCGCGTTTCGGCGTCGACGAGGACATCTGCACCGGAGACCATGCTTGCATTCGGCTTTCGGGATGCCCGTCACTGTCCCTGAAGAAACTCGATGATCCGCTGCGCGACGATCCGATAGCCGCGATCGACCAAAGTTGCGTAGGCTGCGGTAATTGCGGCGAAGTCGCTGATGCCGCAATTCTTTGCCCTTCCTTCTATCGCGCCGATGTAGTCCACAACCCTGGCTGGATGGAACGAACACTTGCCGGCATTTCGAACGCGGCCATTTCCTTCCTGCAGCGCCGCCGCTCCGGCAACCGGCTCGAATTCGTCAAGGCGTGACAATGTCAGCCAATTCGGTTGCGCTTGAACGCAAGAAACACGACCCGCGCATAGGCGAAGTCATCAAGCTTGCCATAATGGCCGTTGGCGGCCAGGGCGGCGGGGTTTTGACCAATTGGGTAGAAGATGTGGCGCGCGCCAATGGATATGACGTCCAGGCGACGTCGGTGGCCGGTGTCGCCCAGCGTACCGGCGCCACGATATACTATATCGAGATGGCGCCGGCCGGAGACAAGAAGCCGGTCTTCTCGCTGATGCCGTCGGCAGGTGATGTCGACATCCTGGTTGCTGCCGAGATGATGGAGGCGGGGCGAGCCATCATTCGGGGTTTCGTCACGCCAGACCGAACGACGCTGATCGTATCCTCGCACCGGGCGCTGGCTGTCTCCGAAAAAACAGTGCCGGGCGATGGCATCGCCTCCACGGAGGAAGTGGTCGCAGCGGCCGAAGTCGCTGCGCAGCGGCTGATACTGTTCGACATGGAGGAAATCGCCCTCTCCTCCGGCACCGTGATATCCGCGAGCCTTCTCGGGGCGCTGGCGGGTTCGCAAACCCTTCCGTTCACGCGCAGTGCGTTCGAGGCAGCGATCGAACGATCGGGCCGCGGCGTAAAGCAGAGCCTCGCCGCATTTTCCACTGCCTACGAGATGGCCCAGACTGGCGAGAGGACAATGCCCGGCAAGGGCAAATCCGCTGCGCCTGCCGACATGCCGTCCGGGCCCGGGCGGCTGATCGAGAAATGGCAAAAACTCTCCGGCCGCATATCCGCTTTGCCCGAACCAACCCGCAATATGGCGCTCGCTGGACTCCGGGCGGTCGTCGATTATCAGGATCTCGCCTATGGCGCCGACTATCTTGACCGGCTGGAGGTCATCGCGGGCAGGGACCGGCCCGATCGCCAATTCGCGCTGACAACCGAGGCGGCGAAATATCTCGCCAAAGCCATGTGCTACGACGACGTGTTCCGCGTCGCCGACATCAAGACGCGCGGTTCGCGCTTCCGCCAGGTACACGACGAAATCAGCCCGGCGAACGGAACGCGCATGATGATCACCGAATTCATGCATCCGCGCGCCGAAGAACTGGTTGGGCTACTGCCTGCCAGGCTAGGACGGCGGTTGTCGGACAGTCCATCGGCCATGCGCTTGATCGACCGGCTTTTCAATCGCGGCCGGCGCGTCCGCACCGATCGGCTGATGCCGTTCCTGCAGCTTTATGTGATGGGCGGACTGCGCCGCTACCGGCGCGGTACGCTGCGCCACTCGGAGGAGGTGGCGCACATGGAAAGCTGGCTCGCGACAGCGCTTTCCACAGTCGAAAGCGACTACGATCTCGCCGTCGAGGTCATCAGGAACCGCCGGCTGATCAAGGGCTATTCGGATACCCATGCGCGGGGTCTTTCAAAATATGACCGCGTCATGGAGGGGGTGTCGCTGCTTGCCGGACGGGCAGACGCTGCCGACTGGGTTCGCCGGCTTCGCGAAGCGGCTCTAAAGGACGAAAAGGGAGATGCGCTGGACGGCGCGCTGGAGACTGTCCGCTCTTTTACCGGCGAACTGTCGAGCTGAACCGCGCGTCCAGAAGTTCGTCCCCTTTCTGACATCCTGCAAATCGGTTCGCCGACACGCTGACCATTCACCTTCCCATAACGCTTGCCGAGAACAATACGCCTTCGTGCAAGAAGCAGTCCGTTGGACTCTGCAATACCGGTGACTGCTGCCAGTATCGCTGTTCTTCAGGCTCCAGCGCCACCAGCTACCGCGGCACGCCCTCTCCCTCACGACCGCTGCGTGCGCGCGGCCGCCCGCCGCTCGACTGGAGGTCCTTTGATCTCGAAGGGTCAACAAAACCGCTATGTCCAAGATTGCAAAACGGTTCTAGTTGGTTGCGCAACCCATCGTCACTATCCAGACAGGCAGATGGCCTGACAAAGTCGCACCCATGCGCAATCTAGTTCGCTGGGGCGACGGCAACCATTCGTGGTGGGAGGACCGCATGAACAAAACGATCACAAGTGCAATCGCAATTCTGGTCGCGGGTTTCGCGACATCGGCATTTGCCCAAGACCAGACCGTTAAGATCGGTGTTCTAGCCGATATCTCGGGCGCATACGCCAACCTAGGCGGCATGGGTTCAGTGGAATCTGCCCGCATGGCGGTGGAGGATTTCGGTGGCACGGCGGCCGGCATGCCGGTCGAGGTCATTTTCGCCGATGGCCAGAACAAGCCGGACGTGGCTGCCGGCATCGCACGGCAATGGTATGACGACGGCGTCGACATGATTGCGGAACTGCCGCTCTCCTCGATCGCACTGGCGGTGATGGAAGTAGCCAAGGAGCGGGAGAAGGTGGTGATGGTTACCAGCGCCATTTCTTCGCAGATCACCGGCGAGTCCTGCACGCCCTACTCCGTGCACTGGACGTCGGACACCTATGCAATGGCCGCCGCGGGCGCCAAGGCTGCAGTCGATCGCGGCGCCAAGAAGTGGTTTTTCATTGCACCCGACTATTCGCTCGGCACTGCCGCAATCGCGGACGCAACGACCATCGTCGAGGCAAATGGCGGCTCGGTCGTGGGCAGCGTGAAGCATCCCTTCAACAACATGGACTTCTCGTCCTACCTTCTGCAGGCACAAAGTTCCGGTGCTGACGTCATCGGCATCGCAAGTGGCGGCAACGATCTCGTCAACGCCATCAAGCAGGCGCGCGAGTTCGGCATCGGGTCCGACGGCATGGCCATCGCTGCTCTGGTGGCATCGATCACCGACGTCCACGCGATTGGAATTCAGGATGCCGCGGGCATGACCCTGGCCGAGCCGGTCTATTGGGACCAGAACGACGAGACGCGTGAATTCGCTGCTCGCTTCGAGGAGAAGGTCGGCAGCAAGCCCAGCCAGTCGCAGGCCGGCATCTATGGCGCCGTCTTGCACTACTTGAAGGCAGTCGACGCCGCCGGCACGGATGACGCCGATGCGGTCATGGAAAAGATGCGAGAAATCCCGATCAACGACTTCATGACGAATGGTGGTTCGCTGCGTATCGACGGTCGCGTGATGCGTCCGATGTATGCTTTCGAGGTCAAATCGGCTGATCAGTCGGGGTCGGAATGGGATCTGTACAACGAGATCGGCACGATCCCGGCCGATCAGGCGGTGCGCCCGCTCAGCGAAGGCGGCTGCCCGCTCGCCAACTGAGCCTGACAGGTAGCCGAAATCCGGCGGCGGGTCCTCGCGGGCCTGCCGCTTTCATTTGCGGGATCGAAAGAATGCAGACGCTGAACGGGCTCAAGGTTCTTGAACTGGCACGCATACTCGCCGGTCCCTGGGCGGGCCAGACATTGGCTGATCTCGGTGCGGACGTCGTGAAGGTCGAGGCCGAAGCAGGCGACGACACGCGGCAGTGGGGGCCGCCCTATGTCGGGGCCGATGAAGGCGCGCCTGAATCGGCGGCGTATTTCCACAGCTGCAATCGCGGCAAGCGCTCCATTACCGCCAACTTTGCCGACGAAAAGGATCGCGTGCGCGTTCTCGAACTCGCCGCAAAAGCGGACGTCATCATCGAGAACTTCAAGGTCGGCGGACTGAAGCGGTTCGGTCTCGACTATGAATCGATACACGCATCAAACCCGCGGGTGATCTACGCCTCGATCACCGGCTTCGGGCAGGACGGGCCATACGCTCCGCGCGCCGGGTACGACTTTCTCATTCAGGGAATGGGCGGCGCGATGTCGGTGACCGGCCAGCCGGACGGCCCCCCTACGAAGACCGGTTTTGCCATCGCCGATCTCTTTTCCGGGCTCTATGCGACAATCGGCATTCTCGCCGCCCTCAATCGCCGCGAAAAGACTGGCTCAGGCGCTCATGTGGATTGCGCGCTGCTCGACACGCAGGTTGCCGTTCTCGCCAACCAGGCGATGAACTATCTGGTCTCCGGCCGCGAACCGGTGCGTCTGGGCAACGCGCATCCGAACGTAGTGCCCTACGACGTCTTCCCCGTCTCCGACGGCCACTGCATCATCGCGGTCGGCAATGACAGCCAGTTTGCACGGCTGTGCGACGTGCTAGGCATCGCAGAGCTGGCGGTGGACCCCCGTTTCGCCCGCAACGACAACCGCGTCGAAAACCGTGACGTGCTGACTGTGCTTCTGGGTGAACGCTCGCGGCTGATGACGCAGGCGCAATTGCTGCAGATCATTGTCGATGCCGGCATCCCCGGCGGACCGATCAACACGATCTCGTCCGTCTTCGAAAACCCCCAGATCGTGCATCGCGGCATGCGGATCGATCGGGAGACCTCCGGAAGGAGCGTGCCGGGCGTTCGCACACCCCTCATGATCGACGGCCAGCCTACGGCTCACGCCGAGGGAGCTCCCGCGCTCGGCGCGCACAACGGCCAGACTGTGGACTGGTAGCTACCCGGAGACTGTGGCGCGGCCATTGTCAATGGCGACGACATCTCGCTCCGGCACGATGACGCGGAACCCGAATTCACTACCCTGGTCCCATATCTGCGTCTGCAGCATATCGCCGGGAAACACCGGACGGGTAAAACGGCCGGCGATCGAGGTCAGCCTCGCGGGATCATAGCCGCAGAGTTCCCGCAGGATAGCGTGCGTCGCCACGCCGAACGTCGCCAGCCCGTGCAGGATCGGTCGCTCGAACCCTGCATTGCGCGCAAATTCCGGATCGGCGTGAAGCGGATTGTAGTCGCCGCTCAGCCGGTAGATCAGCGCCTGCTGCGGCAGCGTCGGCAGAGTACAGGTCATGTCGGGCGCCCGCTCCGGCACGGCATGCGGCATCGGCTGCTCGCGCGGCGGCCCGCCAAACCCGCCGTCGCCCCGGCAGAAGACCGTCTGCTTCATCGTGGCAATCACCTCGTTGCTGGCGGCGTCATGGAGAACGCGTTCGGCGTACAGAAGCGCGCCGCTCCCCTCGCCCTTGTCGATGACATCCGTGATCCGCATGGTGGCGCGCACCGTTCCCTTCGGTGCTATTGCGCTGTGCAGTTCCACCGACTGTTCGCCATATACGATGCGTCGCCAGTCGATGCCGGTATCGAGATCGCGGATCCAGAACCCCGGCAGAGCCAATACCAGCGGCAGTGTCGGCGCCGCCACGAGATCCTTCTCATAGACGTAGCGCAGCTGCCTTTCATCGGTGGGGTCCTGCCCGAAACCCAGACCCAGCGCATAGAGGATGCTGTCCTTGACGCCGTAGGAAGCGGTGACGTCCTGTATCTCCAGCCCCATCAGCCGGTCGTAGTCGATCATCTGAAGCCTCAGCGTCCCGTGAAGTTTGGTGTGCGCCTTTCAATGAAGGAGCGCTTGGCCTCTTCATGATCGTTAGTCAGCGAGCACCGTGTCTGATGCTCTGCCTCCATCGCGATCATGGCTTCGAAGCCGGCCGTCTCCGCCGCCAGCAGATTTGACTTGATATAGCCTAGCGCGACTCGAGGCCCGGCGGCGATTTGGCGGGCGAGCGTCACCGCCTCTTCGGCCAGCCGGTCGTCGTCAACCAGTCGGCCGGCCAGTCCGATCCGCTCGGCTTCTTCGGCATCGACGATGCGCCCGGTGTAGTACATGTCGCGTGCCCGGGCGATGCCGATCAGCCGCTGCAGCGTATGCGAGCCGCCGAAATCGCCAGATAGGCCGACCTTGATGAAAGAGGCTGCGAAGCGCGCGGACCTGGCCGACAGTCTGAGATCGCAGGCGATTGCCATGCCGAGACCGGCACCCATGGCAGGGCCATTGACCGCCGCGATGGTGACCTTCGGCATCGTTCGCAGCAGCACGGCGACACGCTGCATCGCCATCAGCCTGTCCACCCTGAAATCAAAATCCCTCGGTGGCGGGTTGTCCTCCATGTCCTTGATGTCGCCGCCAACACAGAAGGCGCGGCCCGCGCCGGTCAGCACGACTGAACCGACCGAAGCGTCCTTGCCGATCGCTTCGAGGCGCGCGGCGAGATCACGCATGAACTGTTCGGTTACAGCGTTCAGCCTGTCCGGTCTGTTCAGCGTGATGATGACCACGCCGTGGTCCCGTTCTTCGAGAAAGTCCGTCATGCGAGCGTTTCTCCGGTTGTAGCTTCGTTTTTGTCAGTGCCCTTGCGCAGGCCGATCCGGCTGAGCAAGGCCAGCAGTTCGCCCATGATTCCGCGCCGGAAGAACTGCACCACGGCAAGGAACAGAAGACCCTGAATGACGATCATCCACTCGCCGATCGATGCGAGATAGTCATGCATCGCGACGATAAGGGCCGCGCCAATGACCGGTCCCCACAACGTGCCCACGCCACCGACGATGACCATCAGGATCACCTCGCCCGACATCTGGAAGTGAACGTCGGTCAGCGACGCCAGCTGTACCACCGCAGCTTTCGTGCCGCCCGCCAGTCCCGCGATCGCCGCCGACAGAACGAACACGCCGAGCTTGTAGTGCTGTGTATCGTAGCCGAGCGATATGGCGCGCGTTTCATTGTCTCGGATCGAACGCATCGTGTGGCCGAATGGCGAATGCACGATCCGGTAGATGGCCAGGAATCCGAAGACGAACACGGCGAGGACGAAGTAGTAGAGCTGCTCGTCGCTGGATACATTAATGAAGCCGAGCAATGGCGGACGCGGCACACCGTGGATGCCGTCCTCGCCCTGCGTAAAGGGAAGCTGTACGGCCATGAAGTAGATGATCTGCGACAGCGCGAGCGTGATCATCGCGAAGTAGATGCCCGTCCGGCGGATTGCTATCGCACCGAACACCAGTCCGAGGGCTGCCGACGAAATGACGGAAGCGATGATCGCCACCTCCATCGGCCAGCCCCAGCTCTTGAGCGCGAATGCCGATACATAGGAGGCGGCGCCGAAGAAGGCCGCATGGCCGAAGGCGAGGAGCCCCGCGTAGCCGACAAGCAGATTGAAGGCGCAGGCAAACAGCGCGAAGCAGTAAACCTTCATCAGAAAGAAGGTGTCACCAAAGAGCGGCAGCACCAGCCCGACGGCGACGAATGCGATCAGCAGGTAACGGTCCAGCTTCACGTTGGTCTCCCGAACATTCCGGCCGGCCGCAGCGACAGCACAAGTATCATGACAAGGAAGATGACGATGGATGAGCCCTCCGGATAGAAGACCTTGGTCAGCCCTTCGACGATGCCGAGCAGAAACCCCGCGACGATCGCGCCCAGGATCGAACCCATCCCGCCGATGACGACGACAGCGAAGATGACCGCAATGACATGGGACCCCATTTGCGGCGACACGTTCTGGATCGGCGCCGCTATGACGCCCGCAAATGCCGCAAGCGCTACGCCGAACCCGTAGGTAACGGTGATGATGAGCGGCACGTTGAGACCGAAGGCGCGCACCATGACCGGATTTTCCGTCGCGGCGCGCAGCAGCGCGCCCAACCGAGTGCGCTCGATTGCGAACCAGGTGGCCGCGCATATGACCACCGAGACTACCACCACCCAGCCGCGATACCAGGGCAGGAACATGAAACCCAGATTGATCCCGCCAGGCAGCGGGTTCGGATATGCCGTGCCGGCCGCGCCGAAAAACTTGCGGAACGTTCCCTCGATAATCAGCGCCAGCGCATAGGTTGCGAGCAGTCCGTACATGTGATCGATGTGGTAGAGTCGGCGCAGGAACAGCCGCTCCAGCACGATACCTACGATTGCCATGATGATCGGCACGAGCACCAGTGCGGGCCAGTAGCCGACGCCTAGCCATTGCCACAGCATGAGGGCCACGAAGGCGCCCATCATGTACTGCGCGCCGTGGGCGAAGTTCACCACCCGCAGCACGCCGAAAATTACCGCCAGCCCGAGGCTCATCATGGCGTAGAGCGAGCCGTTGATGAGGCCGATCAGAACCTGCCCCATGATGAGCTGGATGGGATAGCCGAAGATCATGGTCATACCCCCAGATAGCTTTCGATGCGCTTCATGCCTTCATCGCTGATTTCGCCTTCCAGCATTTCGGCTACGCGTCCTTCTTCCATGACGTAGTGGCGGCTGGCGTGGCGCAGAGCGAAGCGGAAGTTCTGCTCGACCAGGAGGATGGTGAACCCTTTGCGCTTGAGCGCATCGATCGTTTGACCGATCTGCTTGACGATAACCGGGGCAAGCCCTTCGGTCGGCTCGTCGAGCAACAGGAAGCGGGCGCCGGTGCGCAGAATGCGGCCGATTGCCAGCATCTGCTGCTCGCCACCCGACAGATGCGAGCCATAGGCATGGCGCCGGTGTTGCAGGTTCGGAAACAGCGCCTGGATCTCGGAGACTCCGAGCCCGCCCTTCGCGATCACCGGCGGCAGCGCCATGTTTTCGTCGACGGTCAGCGACCCAAAGATCGCACGCTCCTCGGGGCAATAGGCAACGCCCAGCCGGGCAATCGCATCGGACGACATGCGGATCGTTTCCTTGCCGTCGAAACGAATAGAGCCCTCGCGCTTCTCGAGAATGCCGATGATCGCCTTCAGCGTCGTGCTCTTGCCCGCGCCGTTGCGGCCCAGCAGCGTCACTACTTCCCCGGGGCGGATTTCAAGGTCGATCCCGTGAAGTACGGCGGACTCGCCATAGCCGCCCTCAAGCCGGGAAATGGAGAGCATCGCCTTATCCATCTTCGTCAGCTCCAAGGTAGGCTTCCCTGACTTCTGGAAGCTGCGATATCTCGTCATAGGCGCCCTCGGCGATCACCTCGCCGCGCTGCAGCACCGTGATCGTGTCGCTCAGTTCCGCGACGACCTTCATGTTGTGTTCGACCAGCAGGGTCGTTCGTCCTTTGGAAATCCGGCGGATCAGCGCGGTGACGAGCGCGATGTCCTCACGGCCCAACCCGGCCATGGGTTCGTCGAGGAGCAGCACTTTCGGGTCGAGCGCCAGCGTGGTGGCGATCTCGAGGGCGCGTTTGCGGCCATAAGGCAATTCGCCCGCAATGGCGTCGTCCGCACCTTCGAGCCCGACCGAAGCGAGGAGTTCGCGCGCCCGGTCGTTGAGAACGTCGAGGCAGGCGTCAGCACGCCAGAAGCGGTATGCGAGACCGGTCGGTCGCTGAAGCGCAACGCGTACATTCTCAAGCACTGTCATGCGCTGGAAACAGGCCGAGATCTGGAACGACCGCACCATGCCCTTGCGGGCAATAGCCTGCGGCTTGGAACTGGTGATTTCAGCCCCCTCAAGAAAGATCTGGCCGCTGCTCGGCAGATGGATTTTGGTCAACAGGTTAAACAGCGTCGTCTTGCCGGCGCCGTTCGGGCCGATCAGCGAATGGATTGCACCACGCCTGACGCCGATGTCGACGCCGTTGACGGCAAAGAACCCGCCGAAGGACTTGGTCAGCCCCCGGCCTTGCAGGATGATATCCTGACTGCTCATTGGGGGTCCCAGTCGAACACGTCCATCGCACGGAGAGGTTCATTGAAGGCGCTCGCGAAGGCGGGCATGGCGCGTTCGGCGATGGAAACCGGGTCCCAGCCGCTGGGATCAATCATAATGCGTGAAAGCCGTGTCTGGTCGTAAAAATAGAGCTCGTTTCGGCGCGACCCGAAAACCTGCCCGGTCACATGCGAAGCGCGGTCGGAGGCCAGGAACACCGCCATCGGCGCATTCTGCTCCGGCGTGATCTGCTTCATGCGTGCCACGCGCTCTTTTTGCTCGGGCGTGTCTTCGGGGATAGCCCCGGACATGCGCCCCCAGGCCACCGGCGCGATGCAGTTCGAGCGGACATTGTACCGCTTCATCTCGATGGCGATGGATTTCGACAGAGAGGCGATGCCGAGCTTGGCGGCGGCGTAATTCGCCTGTCCGACCGCGCCAACCAGTCCCGATGCCGAGGTCATATGGACGAAGGCGCCGTTTTCCTGCCTGCGGAA
The DNA here is from genome assembly GCA_017643025.1 of Rhizobiaceae bacterium. Lineage (GTDB taxonomy): Bacteria > Pseudomonadota > Alphaproteobacteria > Rhizobiales > Rhizobiaceae > RCIO01. The sequence continues at coordinate 344,251 of JAEPOG010000006.1, read as the reverse complement.
GTGCTCGGCCGCTGCCCGGCTCACGAAGAATGTGCCGTGCAGGTGCACGTCCACGACCGCACGCCACTGATCTTCGGTCATCTTGTGGAAGATGGAATCTCTCAGAATGCCGGCGTTGTTGACGACCGCGTCGATGCTACCGAACGTGTCGATGGCGCAGTCGACAATGCGCCGCGCGCTGTCCCAACCCGCAACGCTGTCGGTGTTCGCGACCGCCTTGCCGCCCTCTGCCTCGATCAGCTTGACGGTTTCTTCCGCCGGGCTTTCCGACGCGCCCTCGCCAGTCACGCTGGCGCCAAGATCGTTGACCACCACCGAAGCGCCGTGCTTGGCCGCCAGAAGCGCAATCGCCCGGCCGATGCCGTTGCCCGCGCCGGTCACGACGATTGACTTGCCCTCGAGCACCTCTGCCTCAGACATGGGTCGGTATCCTCCGGTCTTCTTCTTGGTGTGATTTCTCGCGAGCCGCTTTGCGCAAGCCGCTTATCGTGGCAGTCGGCGCAATCGCTTCGGGGTCGAGAATGCAATGGAGCAGCGCAGGACGCCCGCTTGCTGCCGCGCGACCGAATGCATCCGGGAATGAGCTGGAATCCTCGATCCGTTCCGCGAAGGCATCGTGCGATTTCGCCCAGGCGACAAAATCGGGGTTGCTGACATCCGTCGCCGAAACGCGCCCCGGAAACTCCCGCTCCTGATGCATCCGTATCGTGCCGAAGATCCCATTGTCGATGACAACTACGATCAGCGGAATGCCATGATGCACCGCCGTAGCGAATTCCTGTGCGGTCATCATCAGGTCGCCGTCGCCGGCAACGGTAACGACGGTGCGGTCGGGATATTGGCGCTTGGCCATTACGCCTGCCGGCAGACCATAACCCATCGACCCGCTGGTCGGCGCGACATAGCTGCGGAAACTCCGAAACCGATAGTAGCGGTGTATCCACGCAGCGAAATTGCCTGCGCCATTGGTGATGATCGCATCGTCGGGAAGGTTGTCGCGGAGCCAGCAGACCATATCGGCCATCTGGAACGCGCCCGGATTGGAAAGCGGCTTGCCGGACCAATTGAGATAGGATGCGCGCAGTTCCGATCGCCATTGCTCGTCCCGCGATGCATCACGCTTGCGCCGCATGATCGCGGAAACGAAGGCGGCGGGGGTGGAAACGATGCCGATCTCCGGCTGATAGACGCGACCGATTTCGTCGGGATCGGGGTGGATGTGCACGAGCCCGTTCGCTGCGCCGGGTATCTCTGCCAGGGTGTAGCCGCCGGATGCGATCTCGGACAGGCGCGTGCCCAGAAGGATCACCAGATCCGATGCCTTGATCGCTTCGGTCAATGCCGGGTTCGCACCGATGCTGAGATCGCCCGCGAAGGACTCGCTTCGTGACGAGACGAGACCGCCGCGCCGGTAGGACACCGCGAGCGGCACCTTCCATTCCTCAGCGAAATGCGTGAGGCCGTCGCTCGCTTCTTCCGTCCAGCGGCTGCCGCCGACAATGATGATCGGCCGCTCGCTTTCCTCGAGGCGGGCGGCAAACGTTTCCATGTCGCCGGCAGTCGGGGCACAGTCGGCAGCAACGATGCTGCACGCATCCGTGACAACTGCCAGATCGTCCAGCATGTCCTCGGGCAGTGCGATTACCACAGGTCCAGGCCTGCCCTGCAAGGCGACGCGGAACGCCCGGGCGACAAGCTCAGGGATGCGCGCCGCATCGTCGATCTCCACGACCCATTTGCAGATCGAGCCGAACACGGCGCGATAATCCAGCTCCTGAAAAGCTTCGCGGTGCCGCATGTCGCGTGCTACCTGGCCGACGAACAGGATCATCGGGGTGGAATCCTGGCTGGCGACATGAACGCCCGCGGCGGCGTTGGTCGCGCCCGGGCCGCGGGTCACGAAGCAGATGCCGGGGTTGCCCGTCAGCTTGCCGTAGGCTTCCGCCATCATTGCCGCACCGCCTTCATGGCGGCAGGTGATCAGGTCGATATCGGTGTCAAGAAGACAGTCGAGAACGGACAGGTAGCTCTCTCCGGGAACGCATGTCGCACACTCCACTCCCTGCCTGACCAGCTGGTCAACGAGGATACGCGCACCCGTGCGCGGTCCGCCGCTGCTCCCCCCTTCACTGTCCAACAATTCCGACGCGTCCTGTTTCTCGCCTGCTGGGAGAACCTCCTCCCCCGCTACCGGCTGTTCCTACAATCTATCCAGCCGTCCGGCGAAGGGTCCAATTCACTATCGGAAAGGCAGCGATAGCAGATCGGTAATCCGAAACTCCCATCGAAGTTATGCCTATCGCGTAACGCAACTATCCGGAAAAGGTAATTCACACTGGCGGACCCACCGACCTACGAGTTGCAATAGACACTCGTGGCAAGCGGTATGAGCAGTAGCAACCTTGAAGAATACGACGTGCCGGCCGGCGCCGGGGGCCGCACCTTGCGGCTCGCCCGCCGCGAGGTTTCGGAATCTCGGTTGCCGCCGCTCGTTCTGCTTCACGGATCGTCCTTTCCGGCTTCCCTCTGTTACACGGTCCCGCTTGGCGGCGTGTCCTTCATGGAGCTTTGCGCGCGCTTGGGTCTAGACACCTGGGCGATCGATTTCCGCGGCTACGGCGGTTCATGGAAACCTGAGGACGACGGTGCGCATGTCGCCGATACGGCGCAGGCTGCGGACGATCTTTCGCAAGCGGTCGATTTCATCTGCTCGCATACCGGCGCGGCCGCTCCGGACCTGTTCGGCTGGTCCTGGGGCGCGGCGGTCGCCGGGTTCCATGCAGCCCGAGGCGGAAACGCCCGCCGCATCGCGCTCTGCGCTGCGCAGTGGCTGCGCGACACGCCCTCGCCGATGGTGACGCCGGAGGCGATGAGCCGGTCATATCGTCACGTGAACATCGCACCGCTGATCGAAAAGCTCGCTGCGCGTTCGAGCCACGAGTTTCTCGAGCCGCTTGCCACCGCTGTTTCAGGTGTTGCCCCCCTAATCGTTCCGACAGGGAGCGCCCGCGACATCAACGATCACTGGATGTCGGGCCGGCCGAGCTACGACCCTGCCGCGATAGCCGTGCCGACGCTCGTCGCGGTTGGAGAGGATGATGCCGACACGCCGCTCACGATGTCGGAACAGATCTACCGGCGCCTGAGCGGCGAAGGCAACGAACTCGCTACAATTCCCGACGCCACCCATTACTGCGTTTTCGAGCCCGCCCGGGAACGTCTGGTGCAAGTGGTCCACGCTTTCCTTGCGCGGACCGAGGCGGAAGCCACAGCCAACTAGGAGACGACCGTGAAAACAATCATGATTCCCAAGGAAGAGATGGAAAAGCGGGTCGCCCGCTACGACGATCTGGTGCCGTACGGCAACCAGCATACCGAGAATATCGACCCCAAGGTCTTCGAGCAGCTTACCGCCAAGAAGGTGCTGTCGATCATGGCGCCGCGCAACTACAAGGGCCGCTCCTCGCGCGCGCCGCTGAAGGGCGAGCCGGGTGCAGTCATTTCCATCGCCGAATGCCCTCCCGGCAACGCGCCGGCTCTCCACTGCCATGAGCAGACGGTCGAGAACTTCTTCATCATCAACGGCCGCTTCCGCATCATCTGGGGCGACCATGGCGAGGAAAGCCTGGAACTCGGACCGCTCGACTTCATCTCGATCCCGCCCGGCGTGAACCGCAGCTTCATCAACATCTCTGACGAGTATGCGCGCCTGCTGGCGATTATCCAGCCGGTCACCGAGGCGCAGGAAGATCGCGTTTCCTTCGCGCGCAGCGTCGAGGGCAAGCTGTCCGGCGAGTTCGGACCGGCGACGGTCGAGGCGCTCAAGAATATCGGCTTCCACTTCGACGCCGGCCAGGACTGACCCTGAAGGACTCGTGATGAATTTCGAACTGGCGGAAGACACCAGGAATCTGCAGGACGCAGCGCGCAGCTTTGCCCAGGCAGAGCTGCCCGCGCTTGCTGGCGAGGTCGAGGAAACCGGCGAGCCGGTGTCCGCTGACTGGCTGCACCGTTATGGCGAGATGGGCTTCCTCGGCGTCAACGCGCTGGAGGAGCATGGCGGCCTCGGCCTGCCGCTCCTGGACGCACTCGTCGTGCTCGAGGAGTTCGCCAAGATTTCGGTTGGCGTGGCCTTTCCAGTCTTCGAATGCCTCACGGGTCCTGTCCGGATCGTGGAAGCACTGGGACAGCCGGCGCTCGCGGACAGGATCGTGCCGGCGACGGTAACGGGCGACAAGCTGGTCGCCATCTCGATGTCGGAACCGGATGCCGGAACGGCCCTGACTGACCTTCGGACCAGCGCACGGATCAAATCCAGTTCCATCGTCCTCAACGGCACCAAGCGTTGGTGCTCCGGCGCGGGCCACTCGCAGGGCTACGTCGTGTTCTGCAGGTTCGACGACAAGGCCGGCGCCGCTGGTGTCGGGGCAGTCTATGTGGATAAGGACACACAGGGAGTGAGCTTCGGCCCGCCGGAGCAGTTGATGGGATTCCGAGGTGTCCCCTCGGCCGACATCAATCTCGACAATGTGACGGTGCCAGAAGAAAACCTCATCGTCGGCCCCGGCGGGTTTCCGAACCTGATGGGGCTGTTCAACATCGAGCGGCTGGGCAATGCAACGATGTCGCTCGGTGTGGCGCAGGGTGCGGCCGATCAGGTCACCGCCTATGTGCAGGAGCGTATCCAGTTCGGCCGCCCGTTGGCTGAATTCCAGGCGGTGCAGCTCAAGCTCGCCGACATCAAGATGAAGACGGACGCGGCGCGGTTGCTAATCCATCGTGCGGCGACCGACCTCAGGGACGGCCTGCCCGACGCCCAGAACGCCGCTGTCGCCAAGTGCTTCATCAACCAGGCCGTTCGCGAAGTCTGTGCCGACGCCATGCAACTGATGGGCGGCTACGGTTACGCCAAGGAATACGGCATGGAGCAGCGGCTGCGTGATGCCTATGGGTGGGGGATCGCCGGAGGCGCTATCGACATTCAGAAGGTGAACATCGCGTCTGGCGTCCTTGGCCGCAGGTTTTCCCAGCGCAAGGGATGAAGGCGCTCGTCAGCCACAGCGCCGATGGGCCCGAGGCGCTGACAATTGAAGACGTCAAGCCACGAGACCCCGGCGAAGGTGAGCTCCTTCTGGAAGTGCTCGCCTGTGGCGTTAACTTCACGGACGTGCTGTTTCTCCTTGGGCTCTACCAGGAGGCTTCCGCATTTCCGCTGACGCCGGGCGGCGAGGTCAGCGGGATCGTTCGGCGGGCTGGGGCCGGCACCTCGCTTCCACCCGGCTCCAGAGTGATGGCGAGGTGCCGCCTCGGCGGCATGGCCGAGATGGTCACGGTGCCGGAAGATCGCTGCCTGCCCGTACCCGACACTATCTCCGACGAAATTGCCGCAATTATCCAGTTCAGCTACGCGACGGCCTATTATGCGCTGACCCGCTGCACGAACCTCAGAGAGGGTGATCGCCTTCTTGTCCTCGGCGCAAGCGGGGGTGTCGGTGGCGCGGCGGTGGCTATCGGTCGTTCTCTTGGTGCTCGCGTCTTCGCGGCTACCTCCTCACCCGACAGATTGCGACCGGTCGTCCATATGGCCGATGAGGTCTTGGAATACCCGGCGGACATTTCCCCCGAAGGGCAGAAGGCATTCAGACAGACGCTCAGAGAGGTTGTACCGGAAGGATTCGATTCTGTGATTGATCCAGTGGGGGGCGCGCTGGCGGAGCCTGCCATCCGGTCACTTGCATCCGGCGGCTGCCATATGGTCATCGGCTTCGCTGGCGGAATACCAAGCATCCCGCTCAACCTGCCGCTATTGAAGGCCGGAAGGATCGTCGGAGTCTCGTGGCACGATTTCCTGACCCGCTTTCCGGCGAAGAATCGCGAGATGCTGCTTGAACTCTTCGGGCTGTACGAATCCGGACGCCTTGAGATAGCGCCACCCGAGAGTGTCTCGCTCGAGGGCGGTCCCCGCATCCTGCAGCAAATGCAGGCGCGCCAATTGAGCGGCAAATGGGTCGTCTTGCCCTCTCGTGCCGCCGCCTCAGCGGGTTAATGAGATATTCGAGGAAACCGGTCTAGCTAGGTCGTATGGAGCTCAGGCAGCTAAAATATTTCGCGGCGATCGCGCGTTCTGGCAGCTTTAAGAAGGCGTCGATTGAACTGCGTATCGCGCAGCCTGCACTCAGCCGGCAGATCAGCATGCTCGAATACGAACTCGGCGTGAAACTGTTCAACCGGCTCGCGCGCGGTTCCGCACTGACGCAGGAAGGCCGGCTTCTGCTTGAACGTGCGGAAGAGATCCTGCGTATGACCGAAGACGTACGCCAGGAACTGATCAATTGCGGCGCCCAGGTCGCCGGCACGGTGTCCGTCGGCCTCATGCCCTCGCTTGCCGAATGGGTGGGACCGGAACTATTCGCGCGGACACGGCGCTTGCTTCCCGAAGTCCAGCTCAAATTTTCAGAAGGCCTTTCCCCCCGCCTGCGTGTGCGGCTGACCGAACGCGACGTCGATATTGCAGTCCTCGCGCTCGACGCCGATCCCTCCTACCTCGCGCTGGGAGTTGCATTCAGCGAACCGATCTCGATCATCGGCACCGCCGGCGACCCGCTTTTTGCCGAGACCGACCCTGTTGAACTTGCAGACATCGTGGATCTTCCCTTTGTCCTGTCCGGCATGACCAAGCAGGGAATCCGTGACGTCGTGGAAAGAGCGCTGACCAGTCAGGGACTTCGGCTGAAAAAGATAGTGGCCGAAACTGAAAGCTCGTTGATGGCGCGGCGCATGGTCGAAATGGGACTCGGTTACACCATTTCGATCCGCAGCACGGTCGGCAGTTCGATCGAAACTGGCCAACTGGCTCATCGCCTCATCAACGGGTTGCGTTTCAACCGGATCATCGCTCGGTCGTCGGAACAGGCACCATCCCGCGCCGTGCTCGAAGTCGAACGGCTGCTGACCGACATCCTCTTGTCGCGCTACCCCCGCTACCGCGGCACTTGAGCGGCTTCGTGACGCACCGCGATAACCCAGTGATCACAAATCGGCATTTGCTGCCGCCCACTTCCGGCATCTATTTTTCCGCCCACTAGCCAGATTGCGGCGTGCTGCATGCGCGCCGGAGGAGCAGAATGAACTTCGAATTCAGTGAAGAAGACCTCCGGATGCAGGCCGAGGTCAGGGACTATCTGGCCGCGGCCATGCCCGCCGACATCGCGCGCCGGGCTGCGGCAGGATTTCAGGCATCCAAAGAAGATATCGCCACCTTTACCCGTATTCTGAACAACAAGGGATGGGTCGGGCGTAACTGGCCGCGCGAATATGGCGGGCCGGGATGGGATCACGTTCAGGCCGACCTGTTCCAGAAAGAGCTCGCACGTGTCAACGCACCCCATATCTCCTATCTCAGCGTGTTCATGGTGGCGCCGGTCATCTTCACCTTCGGCACCGAAGAGCAGAAGGCCAAGTACCTGCCGGCAATCGCCAACGCGGACATCTTTTTCTGCCAGGGGTTTTCCGAGCCCAATGCGGGATCCGACCTCGTCTCGCTAAGCACGACCGCTGTACGTGACGGCGACCACTACATCGTTAATGGCACCAAGACCTGGACGTCCGAAGCGCATTTTGCAGACAAGATGTTCACGCTGGTGAAGACAGACATGGAGAGCAAGCCGCAAAGGGGCATATCCTTTCTGCTGATCGACATGGATGCGCCAGGTGTCGAGATGATCCCCCTGCAGATGTACAACCATCAATACACGGTGAACGAAGTCCGCCTGACGAACGTCCGGGTCCCGGTCAGCGAGCGCATCGGCGAGGAGAACAAGGGCTGGGATTACGCCAAGTTCCTCCTGTCGCGCGAACGCAGCCTCGTCGCCCAGACATGGCTGCTGCGCAGAGAACTCGACAACATCAAGGAAAACGCCCGCAAGCCCGGCGTGGCCGGCGGCCTTCTTATGAACAGCAAGGAGTTTCGGAGGCGCGTGGCGCAGCTCGAAATCCAGCTCGACGCCCTTCACTGGCAGATGATGCGGCTGTTGACCGGTGCTGCTCCGAATGCAGCTGCGGCCGGCGCTGTACTGAAAGTACGCGGTGGCGAAATGCAGCAGCAGATATCAAGGCTTGCGGTCGATGCCCTCGGCCCCTACGCCAACGCCTACGTTCCCGATCCCGACCCCTCCGAGAACCATGATCTCGATATGAGCGGCTGGACCGAGGGGGCGCCGGCCTTCGCAGGCGATCACGCCCCCGGCAAGCTTCAGCTTTCGATGTTCCGGCGGGCCGTCACAATTTTCGGCGGATCGAGCGAAGTACAGCACAACATCATCGCAAAGACGCTGTGGGGGTTCTGACCGGTGGACATCAAACTTTCAGCCGAACAGAAACGGTTCCGCGAGAAGGCTGCCGCGTGGATCGCGCGTGATTTTCCCTTCGCCGAAAGGACTGAGTGGGCAGACACGGATCGTTTCCACCGAGGTTTGCTCGAAAATGGCTGGCTGGAGGAGATCTTGCCCGATCCATCCGATCTCGTTGAAAGCGCCATCCGCGCAGCACTGATTGCCGAGGCTGTCGGCGCCGCCGTTATCTGCGACGGGTTCTTCCGGTCCGCCTATGCGGTTGTGAATATTCTGATGGAAACGGGTCGGTCCGATCATTTCAACGCCGCCCGTGCGGCTGTGAAAGACGGTAAGCGCATGGCGGTCGCGGCGCTCGAACCGGGACGCGGTTTTGCGCTCGACCCGCAATCGGTTGCGGCCAGTGACGATGACGAAACATGGACGCTGACCGGCCCGAAGGCGGCAATCGTCGACGGGGCCGACGCGGATTTGCTTCTGGTCAGCGCTGCGATTGGGGATGAGCCTGCGCTCTTCCTTGTCGAGGGCAATACCGGGCAGAAGCGTACGGCCTACCGCACGATTGACGGCCTGCGGGCCGCCGATATCGAATTCGCAGGCGCGAACGGGAAACTGGTTGTGCGCGGCACCGACGCAATGCGCGCGCTGGAGCGTGGGCTGCATCGCACCTTCACGGCGCTTGCCGCCGAGGCTCTTGGTGCTTGCGACACGGCCATTGCCGATACGGCCGAATATGCCGGCCAGCGCGAGCAGTTCGGCAGACCGATCGGCAAGTTCCAGGTCATCGCGCACCGGCTGGCGCGCATGTTCATCGAGGCCGACACGCTGCGCGGCAGCGTGCTCAACGCGCTTTCAGTCTCGGAAGCGGATGCACAGAAGCGCGCAAGGGCGGCGGAAGGCACCAAGGTGCTGCTTAGTGAATCCGGGCGGTACGTGGTCCAGCAGGCAATCCAGGTTCACGGCGGCGTCGGCGTTCTGGAGAATCGGCGCGTGGCGCACTGCTACAAGCTGCTGACCTCGATCGACGCGTTCTTCGGCACTGGCGACGAACATCTCGGCCGGTACGCGGAAAGCGTCGGCTGACGCCATGAGCATTACCGCGCTGCTCGAGCGATCCGCCCTGTTGCACGGGGACAAGGTCGCCATCGTCGATGGAGACCGGCAGATTACCTATGCCGAGCTCCGCGACCGTGTCGCGCGTCTGGCAGCCGGGCTCAAAGGCATGGGCGTCAACAAAGGCGATCGCGTCGGAATCCTGTCGCTCAACTCGCACCGTTATGTCGAAAGCCTGTTCGCGATCGCATGGGCAGGTGCAATCCCGGCACCGCTGAACTATCGGCTGGCCGAGCGGGAAATCGGCGGGATTGTGGATTTCGTCGAAACCGGACTGTTGATTGCTGACGATGAGCACAGGGACCTTGCGCGAAGTCTTGTATCCTCGCGCCCCCGCATGACGCTCGTCCACGCATCGGAAAAAGCCGCCAAAGGCATGACGGGTTACGAGGAGCTACTGACCCGCGCCTCACCGGCCGACCCTGTCGATCTCGGATGGGACGATACCGCTGCGCTCTTCTTCACTGGCGGCACAACCGGACTGCCAAAGGGGGTCATGCAGACACATGGCAATCTGATCTCATCGGCGCTGATCTATGTCGGCGTATTCCAGATGACCAACGAAACCGTGTTGCTCTCGGCCGCCGGGCTGTTCCACGTCGCCGCTTCGGCCGTTCTGCTGCCAGCCCTCATGGCTGGCGGTCGCGTTGTCCTCATGTCGCGTTTCACCGCCGACGGATTCCTCGACATGGTTGAGCGTCATCACGCTACCTTCACCAATGGCGTCCCGACAATGCTTCGCATGATCACCAACCAGCCCGGCGTGTCCCAACGCCAGCTCGGTTCGGTGCGCACCCTGCTCTACGGCGGGTCGCCCATGCAGCGCGATATCATGGCGAGCGTCATCGATACGTTTCCGAACGCGCGATGTTTCAACACCTACGGCCAGACCGAACTTACCTCGGCGGCATCGATTTCGGCTGGCGTCGTTTCAGGCGATGACCTCTCCGACGCAGAGGCCTGGAGCACGATAGGCACTGCCCTTCCCGGCATGGAAATTCGGGTGGTCGCCGAGAACGGTGGCGTTTGCGCATCCGATGAGGTCGGTGAGCTGCTGGTACGCGGCCCGCTGGTCATGAAAGGCTACTATCGCAACGCCGAAGCCACTGCGCAGACGCTGCGCGACGGCTGGTTGCATACCGGCGACCTCGCGCGCATCGATGCAAATGGGCGCGCGTTTCTTGTCGATCGCAAGAAGGACATGATCGTCACCGGAGGCGAGAACGTCTACTCCGCAGAAGTGGAGGCTGCGTTGCGCCTGCATCCGGCGGTCGCGGACTGCGCCGTCTTCGGTCTGCCAGATGCGAACTGGGGCGAACGCGTTCATGCACTAATCGTCACGAAGCCCGAAACGCAGGCCACGGAAGAGGAGATATCCGCCCACTGCCGGCTCCATATCGCGGGCTACAAATGCCCGCGCAGCATGGAGATTCGTACCGAGCCCCTGCCGCTGAGTGGTGCTGGCAAGGTCGCGAAGGCCGCGTTGCGCCAGGAAGCAATGGAACGGACGGCCGAAAGCTGCTAACGGCAACTTAGAGCGTAGCATCAGTTCCCAGGATCACCGTGGCTTGGCTGGACAATGTTCCGCCATTGCCATGCGCGAGCGCCACTTCGGCGTCTTTGATCTGCCGCACCTCTTCGCAGCGTCCGGCCAGTTGGTCGACCGCTTCAGCGAGCCCGAACAGCCCGTACATGCCGGGATGGACGCACGACAGACCACCGCCATTCGTGTTGACCGGCAGGGAACCGCCCGGCGCAATTCGCCCGCCGGCAATGAAGGGCCCACCCTCCCCCTTTCCGCAGAATCCGAGATCCTCGAGAAAAAGGATCGTGTTGAAGGTGAATGCGTCATAGAGCTGTACCACGTCGATATCGCCGGGGCCGACGCCTGCCGCCGCATAGGCCCGCGCGCCCGATTGTACCGCGCCGCTCACCGTCAGATCCGGCATTTGCGAAATGCGCGCATGCGTCGTCGCTTCGCCCGCGCCGAGCACGAAGACCGGAGCAGATGTGTGATCGCGCGCACGGTCGGCGCGCGTCATCACCAGGGCAGCGGCCCCATCGGTCACGAGGCAGCAATCGCGAACCGTGAGCGGGTCGCACACCATACGTGCTTCGAGCACATCGGCGATCTCCAGCGGTCCCTGCGCGAACGCTTGTGGGTTGAGATTGGCCCAGCCGCGTGCGGCCACGGCAACTTCGGCAAACTGCTCCCGCGTGGTGCCGAATTCATGCATGTGCCGTGCGGCGGCGAGCGCATAACTGCCAATTGGATAGCGGAGTTTGTAGCCGCCTTCGATCGGATCCAATTTCGGCGGCGTCTGCAACTTACCCGCCTCGCTGCGCTGCGCGCTGCCATATGCGACAAGGGCCACATCGCAGAAGCCCGCATCAAGTGCGAACGCAGCCGACATGACATGGGTCATGAAGGACGATCCGCCCGTGCGGTTGTTGTTGGTCATGCGCGGCGAAACGCCGAGATATTCCGACACCGTCAGGCCCGACAGAAAATCGAGCGGCAGACCGCAGAACAGCCCGTCGACGTCCGAAGGCCTAAGGCCCGCGCGTTTCAATGCGGTCAGGGCAGCGACAGAAAGTAGCTCCATCGCGTCGGCTCCGTCCGCACCCTTGATACCGTGCGTCGCGGTGCTGACGATGGCAGTCCTGCCGCGCGGAAACGGATCGCTCACGCCTTGGCCACGTCTGCTAGAGGGCGGAACACCACCATTGGCATGTCGTCTTCGGTTACAATCTCGGCGCGCACCCTCATTCCGATCGTGACCGCATCCGGCGCGATGCCGTCTATGCGCGCAAGCATGCGCGGCCCCTCGTCCAGATCCACGAGAGCAACGTTGACATCGGGCTTTGGCGGGCGGCTGCGCTGTGTCGTCGTTGAATAGACGGTCGCCAGTCCGCTGGCTTCGACCCACTCGAGATCGGTCGCACCGGTCCCCGGCTCCGCCACCCGCGGATAGAAGATCGATCTTCCGCTGGAAGCGCTGCGCTGCAGCATGAAACGCCCCTGTCTGAGGAAGTCGATATACGTCTCTGTAGGTGAAAGCATTTCCTGAGGCTACGTCCCGGCATGTGCCGCCAACCATAGCCGCATCTGGTTCCGCAACCATACGAATCTCGGCATAGGCAGGTTAGCTGCCGGACCCAAGTCTCTGATACGATCGCCAGTGCAGGTGCCAGCGATTCATGCAGCAGCACCGTCGTTACGTGAAATGAATGGGAGGGAGGCTCCGACCGTTCCCCGCCAGGGCGTCAATTTTCGGGCTCGCGATCAGCCGTGCTCTTGTTCGAAAGCCGGCGCGCCAACCTGTTACCTACGTCGTAACCTACGCATACCAGCCGAGCGAAAAAAAGAGGGTCTCCTGTGATAACTTTTTGAAAAGATTGGTGAGCGCGCAGGGGCTCGAACCCTGGACCTACTGATTAAAAGTCAGTTGCTCTACCAGCTGAGCTACGCGCTCCCGCGAGGCGGCGGAGCCGCCCCGAAAGTGGCGCGGAACATAGGGACGCGGCGGATTCCGGTCAACCTAAAAAGCCCCGGCTCGTGCCGCTTCCGGCCTTTCCCCCGCGTCATCTTGCGGCCATTTTGGCATGGTTAACGTAACGAGAGGGGATGATCCTCGCGTTTCCCGTCCTTGGCGACAGCGCGCGGGCTAGAGGAGGTCGAGAAATGAGAGCTTTGGCAAAGATGCTGTGCGCTGCCGCGGTCGCATTGCCGCTTGGTGGACAGGCTGGTACGGCGCTCGCGCAATCCAACCTGGATCCTCAATTGGGCACGCATTGCAGCCGCAATGGATTGGATCCGTGTGGCGCAGGCGCCCCCTGGTACGGCGGCGGCCCGCAGATTCTCCCGCAGCCGCTCTATCGCAATCCGATCCAGCTCTTTCCTCAACGGCGTCACTACAGGCATGACACGTCGCGCGGCTCGCATGAGGAATGGTGTTACGGCACCTACCGCAGCTACCGGGCTTGGGACAATACCTTCAAGCCGCACCGCGGCCCGCGCCAGCAGTGCCGCTCGCCTTACGGCTGAAACCGCTAATTGTAGGGAAAATCCGGCAGGCTGGCGAAGGCGCTGCGCAGCGCGGTCGACCAGCCTTCGGAGATCGAGCGGAAATACGCATCGTCGGCTCCGACCCGCATTTCGAACCCGACATCCAGACTGTCGCGCTCGTAGAACAGCATGTCGAGCGGCATCCCGACTGACAGGTTGGCGCGCAGCGTCGAATCGAAGGAAACCATGAGAAGCTTCGCCGCCTCGGCAAAGCTCATCTCGGGATTGTAGGCGCGTACGATGATCGGCTTGCCGTATTTGGTTTCGCCGATCTGGAAGAAGGGCGTGTCGTCGTTCGCTTCGATGAAATTCCCTTCCGGGTAGATCATGAAAAGCCGCGGCTCGGTGCCCCTGATCTGCCCGCCAAGGACGAATGAAGCGCCGAAGGCGTCGGCTTCCTGCCCAGCGGGCGTGGAACTAGCGACAACTTCCTTGATCGTGCTTCCCACAAGCCGGGCGGTCTGAAACATGGACGGCGTTTCGAGCAGCGACGGCGCCCTGTCGGCGGGCGCCTTCGAGCGCTCGTCGAGCAGGCTCACGACCGCCTGCGTGGTGGCGAGATTGCCTGCTGCGAGCAGCACGAGCACCCGCTCGCCGGGCTCCACCCATTTGTGCATCTTGCGGAATGTCGAGACGCTATCGACACCGGCGTTGGTGCGGGTGTCGGACATGAAGACAAGGCCGCGGTTGAGCCGAAGGCCAACGCAATAGGTCATGCGCAATTCCAGAATCTCGGACGCCGGGAACGATTACTGCTCGACAGTGATGCGAACTTCAAGCCGTTCGTTAGCGGTTCCCAGCCGGATTCCGGAAATCGGCATGGCGTCACGGTAGTCCAGTCCTGTCGCCAGGCGAACATAGCGTTCGTCGGGACTGATCCCGTTCGACACGTCGAAGCCCACCCAGCCGAGGCCGTCGACATGGGCTTCCGCCCAGGCATGGCTGGCCACCTGATCTGCGGTGCCCTCGATCATCAGGTAACCGCTGACATAGCGGGCCGGAAAACCGCTCTTGCGCGCGGCGGCCAGAAAGATGTGCGAATGGTCCTGGCACACGCCGCTGCCCTGGCGCAGCGCGTCCTCGGCGGCCGTTGCCGCATGCGTAGTACCCACTTCATAGGCCACGGCCTCGCCGATGCGCGCCATCAGCGCGTGCAGGGCGTCCACGTCCCGCCTGGCAGGCATGTCCGCAAGCAGCGCATCGACCCCCTCGCCCGCTTCGGTCAGCGAGGTCTGGCGCAGGAACAGCCAGAGCGGCGCGTAGCCGCGATGCTGGCCGAAGACGCCGGCCGTGTCCTTGGTGTCGACCTCGCCGGCCGCGCGCACCGAAATCGTGTGCGGCTCGCCGCTGACGCTGACCAGCCTGGTGTCGTTGCTGAACTGGTCGATAAACCGCACCTCCTCGGTCGCGCCCTCGATCGCCAGCGACCAGTCGGCCACTTTCTGGGTCGGCCCGTCCAGCGGCACGAGGCGCAGGCGCTGCAGCGCGTAGGCCACCGGCTCGTCGTAGTGATACTGCGTCGTGTGGGTGATCTTCAGCCGCATCGCCGCCTCAATAGAACCGGTAGTCGGCGGCGATCTCCTCGCCCAACCGGTTGTTGTCGCGGATGAAGTCGGCAAGGAATTCGTGCAGCCCGATTTCGAAGACATCGCGGATCGTCGATCCGCGCAACTTCTCCAGCGTGTTTTCGGCCGTGGCAATGCAGTTTGGGCGTTCGCCATAGGCATCGACCAGATAGCGCAGGCTGTCGACCATGTTGTGGTAGCAGAACGACAGCGAGCGCGGCATTCGCCGGTTAAGCACCAGGAAATCGGCGATATTCGTCGGCACGTATTCCGCCTCGTACTCCCAGCGATAGGAGCGGTGCGCCGAGACCGAGCGCAGGATCGATTCCCACTGATAGTTGTCGAGCGACGACCCGACCCATGAAACCGACGGCAGCAGCACGTAGTATTTCACGTCGATGATGCGGGCGGTGTTGTCGGCGCGTTCGACGAAGGTGCCGATCTGCGAGAAGTCGAATATCTCGTTGCGCAGCATCGTGCCGTGGAAAGCCCCGCGGATCAGCGCCGTCTCGCGCTTGATGGCGTCCAGCACGCGCGGCAGGTCGCGCTCGTCGACCGGCCTGGCAAGCATGCGTTTCAGCGACATCCATGCTTCGTTGATGCTCTCCCACGTCTCGCGCGTCAGCGCCGTTCGCACCATGCGGGCGTTGTTGCGCGCCGTCTCGAAGGACGACATGACGCTCGACGGGTTGGCGGGGTCGCGCAGCAGGAAGTCGGCAACATTGGCTTGCGTGCATTCGTGCCCTGCCGCTGCGAAAGCCTGATCGGCGCCCGCACTCATCAGCACGGAGTTCCACTCCTCGGTCGAACCGGCAGCACGTGTCAGCGCCAGCCGCACGCCGGCATCGACAAGGCGCGCCATATTCTCCGCGCGCTCGATATAGCGGCTCATCCAGTAGAGCCCGTTGGCGGTGCGGCCTAGTAGCATTGCGCGTCCCGCCTAATCATCGAGCACCCAGGTGTCTTTCGTTCCTCCACCCTGAGAGGAGTTTACTACGAGCGAACCCTCCTTCAGCGCCACGCGCGTCAGCCCGCCCGGGACGATGCGGATGCGGTCGGAACAAAGCACGAAGGGCCTCAAGTCGACATGGCGCGGCGCCAGCCCCTTGTCGGTCAGGATCGGGCAGGTCGACAGCGAGAGTGTCGGCTGCGCGATATAGTTTGCCGGGCGCGCCTTGAGCTTGGCGGCAAAGGCCTCGCGCTCCTTCTTCGAGGCTGCCGGGCCGACCAGCATGCCATAGCCGCCCGATCCGTGAACCTCCTTCACCACGAGCTCTTCGAGATGCTCGAGCACGTATTTCAGGCTGTCGGGCTCGCTGCAGCGCCAGGTCGGAATGTTGCCGAGGATGGCGCGCCTGCCGGTGTAGAACTCGATGATCTCCGGCATATAGGAGTAAATCGCCTTGTCGTCGGCGATGCCGGTTCCGGGCGCATTGGCAATGGTGATATTGCCTGCCCTGTAGACGTCCATGATGCCGGGCACACCGAGTGCGGAGTCCGGATTGAACGTCAACGGGTCGAGGAAGGCGTCATCGACGCGGCGATAAAGCACGTCGATCGCCTTGTAGCCCTGCGTCGTGCGCATGGCGACGTGGCCGTCTACCACCCGCAGATCCTGCCCCTCGACAAGCTCCACGCCCATCTGGTCGGCCAGGAAGGCGTGCTCGAAGTAGGCCGAGTTGTAGATGCCGGGCGTCAGCACCGCGACGGTCGGCGCACCTTCCACATTCGAGGGCTTCACCGCCGACAGCGACTGGCGCAGCAGCTGCGGGTAGTTCTCGACCGGCAGAACCTTTACGCGCTGGAACAGCTCGGGGAAGAGCTGCATCATCGTTTCGCGGTTCTCCAGCATGTAGGAGACGCCGGACGGCGTGCGGGCGTTGTCCTCCAGCACGTAGAACTCGTCCTCTGACGTGCGCACGATGTCGACGCCGATGATGTGCGTATAGACGCCGGCCGGCGGGCGCACGCCGATCATCTCCGGAAGAAAGGCGTCGTTGTCGGCCACCAGTTCCTTCGGGATGCGGCCGGCGCGCAGGATTTCCTGCCGATGGTAGATGTCGTCGAGGAATGCGTTCAGCGCCTGCACACGCTGCTCGATGCCCTGGGTAAGCCGCCGCCACTCGGAGCCTGAAATAATGCGCGGCACGATGTCGAACGGGATCAGCCGTTCCGCCGCCTCTTGCTGACCGTAGACATTGAAGGTGATGCCCGTGCGCCGGAATACGCGCTCGGCGTCAGCGGCTTTCTCGTTGAGGCGCACCGGGTCCTGTGCGCTCAGCCAATTGTCATAGGCCGCATAGGGCCGTCTCAGCCCGGTTGTCTCCGGGCGCATTTCATCAAACGCTACCAATCGGTACTCCCTCGCCGTCATTGAACGGAACAGGAGGCGGCAGATCAAGCCCTTTCGGAAATTGGTGCTTTAGCGAGAGCCAGCTAGCCTTCCGCTGCCCATCAATACGGCAGCATTGGCCGTACCTGCCGTGCTTTGATGCAGCGACTGCCCGTGCGCCGGGCTGCGTGCCCCGCACGAAATCGTGAAACCTGCGCGGCCTGAATTGCGTATCTTCGGGAGTGCAACAGAACGGGGAGACGACAGATGCGTGTCAGATTAGCCGGAATGCTGACGGCTCTCATGCTTGCCTCAATGCCTGCGTCAGCGGGCGAAGCGGAGGTTCGCGCCGCCCAGTCGACCATCGAGGCGCAGATCAGGGCGTTTCTCGCTGACGAGAACGAGACGGCCTATTCCTACGCTTCGCCCGGCATCCAGCAGGCGTATCCGACCGTGGATCAATTCATGGCGATGGTGAAGAACGGTTATCAACCTGTTTGGAAACCACGCAATTTTGCCTTCGGCGATGCGATGGAGCCGTCATCCACCACCGTGATGCAACGAGTGCTCGTCACCGGCCCCGACGGCAAGAGCTACGAGGCTCTCTATACACTGGAGCAGCAGGACGACGGCACCTACCGCATCACCGGGGTCAGCCTGCGCGAGGCGCAGACCCTCGGCGCATAGCGGATTTACGCTAGCGCCAGACGTTTCAGGATGAACACCGTGCCGCCGGAAACCGCCGCGCCGGCCAGCGTCCCATAGGCCGTGTCCGCCACCGCCGCGATGGTGTCGTAGCCCTTGAACAGCGCCAGGCTGGTGGCGTTGTAGGTGAAATAGGCGAAGAAGCCGAACAAGGCGCCATTCATTGCCGCATTCGCCGCGCTGCCATTCGCCAGGCCGACCGATACGGCGAAATAGAGGATACCGACCACATAGACGGCATAGAAAACGGCCACCACGCCCCAGCGCGGCTGGTCGAGGAGCAGGTCGCCGATGCGCCCGACATAGAAGTTCTTGGCGAGCAGTCCGAGCCACAGACCGTCGAGGATGAGGAACAGCACCAGGGCGATGCCGTAGGCGTAGAGATACTTCATGTCATGCTCCTGCGGGCGCAACGCGCCGTTTCAACTCCCCGACAGAAACGAATTATGCGCGGCTTTGGTTTCGGCCCCGAAATACCAAGCGTCAAATCGGCGCTAGATCGCCCCTCGCCCAGCTCTCGGATATCTCCGCCGAGCGGTCCCCAAACCTGCCCTGCCCGATCGCCCCGCGAATGTCGGCCATCAGGCTCTGGTAGTAGGCGAGGTTGTTCCAGGTCAGCAGCATGCCGCCCAGCGCCTCGCCTGACTTCACGAGGTGGTGCAGATAGGCGCGGGAATAGTCGCGGCTCGCCGGACAGTCGCTTTCCTCGTCGAGCGGCCGCGGATCGTCGGCGTGGCGCGCGTTCTTCAGGTTGATCTTGCCGCGCCGCGTATAGGCCAGCCCGTGCCGCCCTGCCCGCGTCGGCATCACGCAGTCGAACATGTCGATGCCGCGCGCCACCGATTTGAGGATATCGTCGGGCGTGCCCACGCCCATCAGGTAGCGCGGCTTTTCGGCCGGCAGCAGCGGGCACACGGTCTCCAGCATGGCGAGCATGACCTCCTGCGGCTCGCCGACCGCCAGCCCGCCCACGGCATATCCCTTGAGGTCGAGCGCCTTCAGCGCGACAGCCGACTGCTCGCGCAGCGCCGGCTTGTCGCCGCCCTGCACGATGCCGAACATCGCCTTGCCCGGCTGGTCGCCGAAGGCGGCCTTGCAGCGCTCGGCCCAACGCAGCGAAAGCTCCATCGCCTTGCGGATCGCATCTTCGTCTGCTGGCAGCGCCACGCATTCGTCGAGCTGCATCTGGATGTCGCTGTCGAGCAGATGCTGGATCTCGATCGAGCGCTCCGGCGACATCTCGTGCACAGCGCCATCGACATGGCTGCGGAATGTCACGCCCTTTTCGCTGATCTTGCGCAGCGCCGACAGCGACATGACCTGGAAGCCGCCGGAATCGGTCAGGATCGGCCACGGCCAGCGGGCGAAATCGTGCAGCCCGCCCAGCCCGGCGACGCGCTCCGCGCCCGGCCGCAGCATCAGATGATAGGTGTTGCCGAGGATGATGTCGGAGCCTAGGTCGCGCACCTGATCCATATACATCGCCTTCACGGTTCCGCCGGTGCCGACGGGCATGAAGGCCGGCGTGCGCACCGTGCCGCGCGGCATCGCGATCTCGCCGAGGCGTGCATTGCCGGCGGTGGCGTGGACGGTGAATCTGAACGCCTTGTTCAATGCGTACTCCTGAAAAGCAGGCTGGCATCGCCGTAGGAATAGAAGCGATATCCGCCGTCGATCGCGTGCCGGTACGCCGCCTGCATCGTGTCGAGCCCGCAGAACGCCGAAACCAGCATGAAGAGCGTCGAGCGCGGCAAATGGAAATTGGTCATCAGCACGTCCACGGCGCGAAACCTGTAGCCCGGCGTGATGAAGATGTCGGTCGGGCCCGTCCACGGGCCGATGTGTCCATCCTCGCCGGCAGCACTCTCCAGCAAGCGCAGCGAGGTGGTGCCGACAGCAACGATGCGCCCTCCCCGGCCGCGCACGGCATTCAGGGAGTCGGCGGTCTTTGCGTCGATTTCGCCGATCTCGGCATGCATCCTGTGTTCGTCGGTGTCGTCGGCCTTGACCGGCAGGAATGTGCCGGCGCCGACATGCAGCGTCACGAAATGTCGCTCCACGCCGCGTTTCTCCAGCGCCGCCATCAGCCCGTCGGTGAAGTGCAGGCCGGCCGTCGGTGCAGCAACGGCGCCCTCTTCCCGCGCATAGATCGTCTGGTAGTCGCGCCGGTCCGCCTCGTCGTCGTCGCGGCGCGCCGCGATGTATGGCGGCAGCGGAATGTGGCCCGCGGTGCGGATTGCTTCGTCGAGGAACGGCCCGGCCATGTCGAAGCGCAGCAGCACCTCGCCGCCATCGCGCTTTTCCTCCACGGTCGCGTCGAGGGAGCCGACGAGGCAGAGATTGCTGTCGTGTCCGAAACTGATGCGCTCGCCCTGCGCCACGCGCTTGGCGGGCTTGAGGAAAGCAAGCCAGCTATCGTCGCCAACGCGCATGTGCAGCGTGGCCTCCACCTGCGCGGCGCTGTCGCCGCGCCGGCGAATGCCGTTCAGCCTGGCCGGAATGACCCGCGTGTCGTTGAAGACGAGCGCATCGCCCGGTTCCAGCAATTGCGGCAGCTCGCGGACGATCCTGTCCGACAAGCCGCCATCCGGCCTGACAACGAGCATCTTCGCCGCATCGCGGGGCGAGACCGGGCGCAGCGCGATGCGATCCTGCGGCAGCTCGAAATCGAAGAGGTCGACGCGCATGCGGGTCAGGCCACTGCTTTAGTGCCGGCGGGCCGGTAGACGCCGCACATTTCGGCCAGCCCTTCCGTCACCAGTCCCCAAACCATTGTAAAGGCCAGCACCACTATGGGTGTCAGCAGTCCAAGAGACAGGCCCAGCAGACCGGCGCCCTCGCTAGGCAGGAAATAGAACCATGCCACCGCCGTGGGGATCAGCGAGATAAGTACGCCGCGCGGCACCCAGCCGGTCACAATCAGCGGCAGGAAACCCAGCCAACCCCACAAACCGCCCCAAACGACCTTCGGGTAGATGAACTCGCCGGTCAGCGGCGGCGCCATCGTCACACCGAACAGCCCGGTGACGCCGGCCACGCCTGAGAGCCACATGACCAGCGCGGTCACCAGCCCGCCGAAAGCGCCCAGCGCGAACAGGATCGACGATTTGCGAATGAAGGCTACCATCCGATCCGTCTACACCGATCGCGCAACCGATGGCTACGCTGCATCCGACGATGCGCTGATCAGCCCTCGAAGCAGAGCAGGGTCCAGGCCCCGATGCCCGGCATCCGCATCGTTCCGCCGAAGCCTGTGTCCAGGCCTTCGTCCACGCGGTGGAGGCGAAGCTCGGCGACGGTTTCGATAACGGCCTCATCGACGAAATCGATCCAGTAGTGGCCGTCGGACGCAAAGGCCTGCCCGACTGCAATCGCCTGCCCGCCTGGCAGGTTCATGGCCCAGCTTCGGTCGCCGATATCGATGCGCGCACCGACAATGGCGAGACCCGGTACGTGGCCGATGGTGATTTCGACGATGGCCGCGTCGTCCGGCGCGGAACACGAAATCCCGCCCGTGGCCCCTGCCGGCATGACGCCGGCAAGGAACAGCGAAGCCACAAGCAGGAAGCGGGCGCTAGCCATGTCAGGCGTCGGCAGCGACCTTCAGCGATATGATCTTGTCGGGATCGCGCACGGGTTCGCCGCGCTTGATCTGGTCGACATTCTCCATGCCTTCGATCACCTGGCCCCAGACCGTGTATTGCTTGTTGAGGAAGCTGGCGTCGCCAAAGCAGATGAAGAACTGAGAGTTCGCCGAATTCGGGTTTTGCGCCCGCGCCATCGAGCAGGCGCCGCGGCCGTGGTTGGCGTTGGAGAATTCCGCCTTCAGGTCGGGCTTGTCCGAGCCGCCGGTGCCTGCGCGTGCGGGATTGAATGACGGACTGTTCGAATTGCCATGCTCGACATCACCCGTCTGAGCCATGAAGCCGTCGATCACGCGATGGAAGACCACACCGTCATATGCGCCCTCGCGCGTCAGTTCCTTGATGCGCCCGACATGGCCCGGAGCCAGGTCCGGATAGAGTTCGATCACCACACTGCCCTTGGTGGTTTCCATCAGCAGCGTGTTTTCCGGATCCTTGATCTCGGCCATCCTAAAGTCCCTTCGTATCTTCGGTTATCAGTTGCCGTCGGCGGCGATGCGCACGCTGATCATGCGATCGGGATCGCTGACGACGCCGTTCTGGGCGCGGTTGCCGCGCTTGATGTTGTCGACGAATTCCATGCCGCTCTCGACATTGCCAACGACGGTATACTGGCCTTCGAGCGATGGCGCAGGCGCAAACATGATGAAGAATTGCGAGTTGGCTGAGTGCGGGTTCTGGGCGCGCGCCATGCCAACCGTGCCGCGCACGTATGGTGCGTCTGAAAACTCGGCCGGCAGATCGCCCTTGTCAGAGCCTCCGGTGCCGGCACGCCCCGGGGTGTAGCCGTCCTCCATGTCACCGAACTGGACGTCGCCGGTCTGCGCCATGAAGCCTTCGATCACGCGATGAAAGGCTACATTGTCGTACGCACCTTCGCGCACAAGCGCCTTGATCTGCTCGACGTGCCGCGGGGCAAGATCCGGCCGTAGTGCAATCCGCACCTCGCCGTCCTTCAGCGTAATGATCATCGTATCTTCGGGATCGGCGGCGGAAACAGCCGATGCGGCACCGAAAAGGCCAGCGGCCAGAACAAGCGGCAGAGCGCGCCTGGTGAAGTGCATGGAGTACTCCTCGAAGTCTATTTGGCGAATTTCGCGTTTAGCGGGCCGACAACCGCCGCCGGCACGAAGGGACGGATGTCGCCCCCCATCGACGCGATCTGCCTGACGAGTGTGGCGGTAATCGTACGCACCGAAGGACTCGCCGGGAGGAACACCGTCTGCAGATCCGGCGCCATCGTCTCGTTCATGCCGGCCATCTGCATTTCGTAGTCGAGGTCGGTGCCGTCGCGCAGGCCGCGAATGACGATAGAGGCGCCCTGCTTGCGCGCCGCTTCCACCATCAGCCCGTCGAACGCCACCACCTTCAGCCGGCCGGCATCGTCGCCAAGCTCGTCACGGCAAGCGGCCTCGATCAGCGCCATGCGCTCTTCAAGCGAGAAGAGCGGCGTCTTCGATGCCTGCCGGCCGATGCCGACATAAACGGTGTCGGCAACCTCAAGCGCGGCCTTGAGCACGTCAAGATGGCCGTTGGTCAGCGGGTCGAAGGACCCGGCGTAGAAGGCAATTCGCTCGGTCATTGGCTGCGCTTCTAGCCGCCGTCCGCCGCCATGGCAATCGGCGCGGCGATCAGCGGCGCGCGAAGGCCAGCCAAAGGCCGCCGCCGATCAGGCAGGTTCCGGAGATGCGCTCGACTAGGCGCACGCGCTCGCGCGACAGCCATGCACCGGTTCCACCGGCTGCGAAGGCGTAGGCGCTGTCGAAAACAGTCGCGACGGCCATGAAGATGAAGCCGAGCAGCGCCGTCTGCAGCGCGGCACTCCCCGCCGGATCGATGAATTGCGGGATGAATGCGCCGAAGAAGAGCAACGCCTTTGGATTCGACCAGATGACGATGAAACCCTGCAGCACGAAGGAGCCACCTGGCCTCGCAGTCGCTTCCTGTGCGCCGAGCTTGCCGCCCGACATCCACATCTTCGCGCCGAGCCAGATCAGATAGGCCGCGCCGATCAGGCGCAAAATGTCGAACAGGCTGCCCATCACGGCGACGACGGCCGACAGGCCAAGCGCCAGCACGGCGATCATGGTGGTCAGGCCTATTTGCGTGCCGAGAACGTTGAGCAGGCCGGCGCGCGCGCCGTGCCGCATTGAATTGGCAATGATCACCGTCACCGACGGGCCGGGCACCACGACGATGATAATGCAGGCGAGCAGATAGGACAGAAGTATGGCGGCGTCGGGCATTGCGGGCCTCTTTGCGACAAAATCCGGCCATCAAATGCACGCGAAGCCATGTCAAGCAAGTGCTCAGAAACTGAATGGCAGATGAACGCTGTTTCCAGTATCCGTTCAGCCGCCTCGTGCCACTTACACGTTGCCTGGCGACTTCTTGGTCGCCACGCGCAACGGGAAGGAGACGAGACATGATGATCATAGCACTTGCAGCCGCCATGACCCTGACCATGCTCATCGCGACAGCCGTAGAGCTCAATCAGGAAGCCCAGCGCGTCGAGCTGGAGCGCAAGCGCGCCGAACGCCAGCGTTTCTAACCTATTCCGACGTGTCGGTCTCCGGTCCGCTCACGGTGGCGGCCTGTTCTTCGTCTTCGTCACCCTGCGGCTCGGAGATCGGCTCCACCGACACGACGCGTTCGCCTTCGGCGGTCCTGAATACCGTGACGCCCTTGGTGGCGCGGCTGGCGATGCGGATATTGCCCACTGGCACGCGGATCACCTGGCCGGCATTGCTCACCAGCATGATCTGGTCGTCCTGTTCAATCGGGAACGCCGCGACCAGCCGGCCGATCTCGTCCTGCTTGGACACGTCGGTGGCGCGGATGCCCTTGCCGCCGCGGCCGATCACCCTGAAATCGTAAGACGACGAGCGCTTGCCGTATCCGTATTCGGATATCGTCAGCACGAACTGCTCGCGCGCCTTCAATTCCTCGTAGCGTTCCTCGGATAGCTCCGCGCCTTCGCCGACTTCCTCGTTCGTCAGATCGACGACCTCTTCCTCGCCCGCTTCTTCGCCGGCGGCCAGCTTGCGCTCATAGGCTGCGCGCTTGAGATAGGCGGAGCGTTCCGACGCCTCGGCGGCGACATGGCCGAGGATCGCCATCGAAATCACGCGGTCGTCGTCGCCCATCGAAATACCGCGCACGC
Source organism: Rhizobiaceae bacterium (assembly GCA_017643025.1). Taxonomy (GTDB): domain Bacteria; phylum Pseudomonadota; class Alphaproteobacteria; order Rhizobiales; family Rhizobiaceae; genus RCIO01. The sequence continues at coordinate 319,312 of JAEPOG010000006.1, read as the reverse complement.
CGACCGAATTGCGGCCGGCGAAGACACGCACGTCGGTGACGGGGAAGCGGATGCACTGGCCGGAATCGGCCGTCAGCAGCACGTCGTCGTCCTCGGTGCAGGTGTAGACGGCCAGAATCTCGTCGCCCTCGTCGTCGAGCTTCATGGCGATCTTGCCGTTGCGGTTCACCTGGGTGAAATCGCTGAGCTTGTTGCGCCGCACGGTGCCGCGCGTCGTGGCGAACATAACGTCGAGCTCGCCCCAGCTTCCCTCGTCCTCCGGCAGCGGCATGATCGAGGTGATGCGCTCGTTCTCCTGCAGCGGCAGCATGTTGCGCAGGAACTTGCCTCTGGATTGCGGTGTGCCGATAGGGAGGCGCCAGACCTTTTCCTTGTAGACGATGCCGCGCGAGGAGAAGAACAGGATCGGCGTGTGCGTGTTGGCGACAAACAGCCGCGTGACGAAATCCTCGTCCTTGGTCGCCATGCCCGAGCGGCCCTTGCCGCCACGCGCCTGCGCCCGGTAGATCGAAAGCGGCACGCGCTTGATGTAGCCCTCATGGGTGACGGTCACGACCATGTCCTCGCGCTGGATGAGGTCCTCGTCATCCATGTCGGCGCCGCCCTCGGCGAGCTCCGTACGGCGCGGCGTGGCGAACTCGTCGCGGATGCGGATCAGCTCGTCCTTGACGATCTGCTGAACGCGGGCGCGTGAGCCGAGAATCTCGAGGAAATCGGTGATTTCGGCGCCGATCTGGTTCAGCTCGTCCGAAATCTCGTCGCGGCCGAGCGCGGTCAGGCGCTGCAGCCTGAGATCGAGGATGGCGCGCGCCTGCTCTTCCGAAAGGTTGTAGGTGCCGTCATCGTTGATGCGGTGGCGCGGATCGTCGATCAGAAGGATCAGTGACTCGACGTCGGCAGCCGGCCAGCGCCGCTCCATAAGCTGGTCGCGCGCCGCCTGCGGGTCGGGCGCGGAGCGGATCAGCTTGATCACCTCGTCGATATTGGCGACGGCGATGGCCAGACCCACCAGCACATGGGCGCGGTCGCGCGCCTTCTTCAGCAGGAACTTGGTGCGCCTAGTGACGACCTCCTCGCGGAAGGCGGTGAACGCCTTCAACATGTCGGTCAGCGTCATCACTTCCGGCTTGCCGCCGTTCAGCGCCACCATGTTGGCGCCGAAGGAGGTCTGCAGCGGCGTGAAGCGGTAGAGCTGGTTGAGCACGACATCGGCCACGGTGTCGCGCTTCAGCTCGATGACGACGCGGTAGCCCTGGCGGTCGCTCTCGTCGCGAATGTCGGAAATGCCCTCGATGCGCTTGTCGCGCACCAGCTCGGCCATCTTCTCGATCATCCCGGCCTTGTTCACCTGGTAGGGAACCTCGGTGACGATGATCGCCTCGCGGTCGCCGCGGATCGGCTCCACCGCCACCTTGGCGCGCATCAGGATCGAGCCGCGCCCCGTCGAATAGGCGCTGTGGATGCCCGAGCGGCCGAGCACGATGCCGCCGGTCGGGAAATCCGGCCCCGGAATGATCTCCATCAGGGCCGGCAGGTCGATCGCCGGATTGTCGATCAGCGCCACGCAGCCGTCGATCACCTCGCCCAGATTGTGCGGCGGGATGTTGGTCGCCATGCCGACGGCGATGCCGCCGGAGCCGTTGACGAGCAGGTTCGGGAAACCGGCCGGCAGCACCTTGGGTTCGCTGGCCGAGCCGTCATAGGTGTCCTGGAAATCGACAGTTTCCTTGTCGATGTCCTCGAGCAGCTCGTGCGCCACCTTGGTGAGGCGGGACTCGGTGTACCGCATGGCCGCCGGCGGATCGCCGTCGATCGAACCGAAATTGCCCTGTCCGTCGATGAGCGGCACGCGCATCGACCAGTCCTGGGCCATGCGCACCAGCGCGTCATAGATCGAGGCATCGCCATGCGGATGGTATTTACCCATCACGTCGGCTACCGGCCGCGCCGACTTCACATATTTGCGGTTCCAGTGATAGCCGCTCTCGTGGCTGGCATAGAGAATGCGCCGGTGCACGGGCTTCAGGCCGTCGCGCACGTCGGGCAGCGCGCGGCTCACGATCACGCTCATCGCGTAATCGAGATAGGAGCGCTGCATCTCCTCGATGATGGAGATCGGTTCTATCGCGTCGGGATGGTCGCCGCCGCCGGGTGTCGTCAGGTCGCTCAAATCAAGCCGCTATCGAATGTCGGAATCACTACGCCCTTTATATAGGAAGCGGCGCACAATAACCAATTGCACGGCAGCCGGCTGACAACCGATCTGGTGCCCGATAGCGCTTGAAAATCAATGGCTTCCGCCATGCGCCCGAAAGTCGCGGCGCGGCGTCCACAGTTTCTCCCGGAAACCGGGCCGTGCTGCGGGTGGAACCCGCCCCGCATTTGCTCTACCAGTTGTCCTCGTTGCACTTTCTGAGGGGCCGCAATGCCCGCCGTCGACGCCATCTTCAACGCCTTCGTGACCATCCTGGTGACCATCGATCCGCCTGGGCTGGCGCCGCTGTTCCTGGCCGTCACCGGCGGCATGAACCGCGCCGAGCGCATGCAGGTTTCGGTGCGGGCGAGCCTGATCGCCTTCATCGTGCTGGCGCTGTTCGCCATAGCCGGCGCGGAGATCCTCAGCGTCTTCGGCATCACCCTGCCGGCCTTCCGCGTCGCGGGCGGGCTGCTGCTCTTCGTCATCGCTTTCGAGATGATCTTCGAGCGCCGTCACGAGCGCCATGAACGAAGTGCGGAGCGCGCCATCACCACCGACATGATCCGCAACATCGCCGCCTTCCCGCTGGCGATCCCGCTGATCGCGGGTCCCGGCGCGATCTCCGCCACCGTGCTGCTGTCGGGCACCTTTTCCGACTTCGCGGCGCGCGCGGTGCTGGTCGGCATCATCCTCGCGGGCGTGGCGATCACCTTCCTGGTGTTCGTGCTGGCCGAGCGCGTCGACGGATTTCTCGGCGAGACCGGCCGCTCGATCCTGACCCGGCTGCTCGGCCTGATCCTGGCGGCGCTGGCGGTGCAGTTCGTGGCGGATGGTGTAAGGGCGCTGATTGAGGCGTGACCACCTTGCCCGAAGTGGGCCTTAGCCGTTCCAGTTCGCGACAATAGCGTCGGCTTCAAGCTCGACGAGCCATTCCGGATTCACGAACCGGTCGATGGCCACAATCGTGTCCACCGGACGAACGTCCCTGAAGTATTCCTTTCGGACGTCGATAGCCGTCTTCCAGTCGTCAATGTTGGTCAGGATGACGCGTGTCCGGACTACATCATGAAGCCCGGAACCCGCCTGCTCGAGAGCGGCCTTGATAATTTCGATACATTGACGGGTTTGTGCAGCTACGTCGCCCACGCCCACAGTCTTGCCATCCGAACCGACCGGAGCAGTCCCTCCAACGGATATGAAAGGGCCGACTTTGACGGCACGACTGAAACCGACAATCGCCTCCATCGGGTTTCCGTTGGAGATCAGTTCTCGTCTATAGCTCACGACATCCCCTCCTGCGTCCGTGGGACCAGGATGGTACTTCAACAGCCATCAATACAGGAACGACAATCGGAGGCCCCCGCGCGAGTGGTCACTCGGCCGGTTTTGCCCCATCCGCCCTCACCGGCAGCATCAGCCTGAGGGACGGGGGCTTGGATAGGTCGATGTCGGCGGCGTATTCCTCGCGCTGGTGGCAGAAACCGGTATCTCGCGCGATGCCGGCCTCGTCCAGATCGCCCATTAGCTTGGCGTAGCTCTCCGTCACGCTGCCATCATCGGCGCCGTGCCACAGGCCAGCGCAATACATTTGCGGCACCTCCAGCCGCTCGAAGCCTGCGCTTGCGGCCTCGTCCGCCGTCTCGATACCGGCGAAATAGCGGAAGCCACCGGGCCGATCGAGCCAGGTCAGCCCAACGATCGGGCTTTTCCAGAGGTCGGAGGTGCTGGCCGAAAGCGCCTTCACCTCGGCGAGCAGCGGGTGCAGGGCTCCATTCCCCGCGTTGGCGAACGTTCCCGTCCAGAAACGGCCGGTCAGCCGGTGCGCCGGCCGGCTCACCAGTACGAAACCGTGAGCGAATGTGGCGTCGCCGCACATCAGGCACATGGCTTTGATCCTGCCGGTTTAGATGTCAAAACGCGACTTGCGGGCGGCATAGAAACATCCGCAGCGCCGCTTGTCACCGGACCAGGTGCCGCCAGCGCTTTCAATGCGGCGCCTGCAGAAGCCAACGGCGCTGGGCTAAGTCGCCCCCGAATCCTTGTAAATCGGGGTGCCGTCGGGCTGATACCCCACCACCCCCGGCTCCCACCACCAGATCGGGTTTGCCTTGAAGCTTTCGCGTTCGTCAAGTCGATCGAGTAGCGCCGCCACCTTTCCATAGTTGCTGAGGCCAAGCTCGATGCCGAGTGGACGGGCCTGCACGAAACGAACATGTGCAGCCAGAAAGATATCCTGCATGGATACGCAGCGGGGCAAAAAGCCCTCGCCGTCATCATTCAGCTGGTTCTCAAGCCACCCCAATATGTGGGACAGCTTGTCGGCCGACCTTCGCAGATGGGCGTTCTGCTCGATCGAGATTCCCGACCATTTCATCTGGGAAATGATCGTCGCAGCATTGCCGAATGTCTGGATTGTCGCGAATACCAGCTTGTCCTGCCATTCGAACTCCGGGCGGAAGGCATGGCTGGTCAGTGGAATTCCCGTGGCTTTCTTCTGCCGATAGGTCGAAAGAAGATATTCAACAATTGTGCCGCTTTCCCAGAGCGTCAGGTCACCGTCCCAGAATGTCGGCACTTGCAGCGTTGGAGTCGCAGCGGCCCTTTGTTCGACGCTTGGTGTGGTGATCTCCTCGCGCCTTTCGTAGTCGAGCCCGAGTTCATCGAGGACAATACGTACGGCCCGCGCGAAGGGCGAGCCTGTTGTGAACAAGAGTGTGCGCATGGTCCGACACCCCTCCATTCGTTCAGCCAGCTAACGAACTGTAGTGACCGAGACGCTGATCAAGCAACAGTCACGACTCGGTCAGGACGTTGCTAAAACGGCCAGCGGGTGGCCGGGCGCGAACTCGATCAGATCCCACAGATTGCCGCAGATGTCCTCGAACACAGCGACCGTGCCGTAGTCCATCGCCTTCGGCTCGCGCCTGAAGACGATGCCCTCGCCGCTGAAGCGCCGGTAGTCGCGCTCGAAATCGTCCGTCTGTAGGAACATGAAGACGCGACCGCCGGTCTGGTTGCCGATGGCCGCCTCCTGCTTCGGCCCGGACGCCCTGCCCAGCACCAGCGAGGTTCCGCCGCCAGGCGGCGCGACGACCACCCAGCGCTTGTCCTGTTCGGGCTGATAACTGTCCTCGATCAGGTCGAAGCCGAGCTTGCCGCAATAGAAACCAATCGCCTCGTCGTAGTCGCGCACGACGACCGTGACATGGGCAATGCGCTGCATTGGCTCAGAACGGGATTTCGTCGTCCAGGTCGGCGCTGGCGCGGCCACGATCCTCGACCGGACCCGACTGCCCGAAATCGGAGCCGCGGCTGCCGCCCCGGTCGTAACCCACCTGGCCGCCGTCGCCGCCTGCCCCACGCGAATCCAGCATCTGCAATTCGCCGCGGAACTTCTGCAGCACGATCTCGGTCGTGTACTTGTCCTGGCCCTGCTGGTCCTGCCATTTGCGGGTCTGCAACTGGCCTTCGATGTAAACCTTGGCGCCCTTCTTCAGGTACTGCTCTGCGACCTTGGCGAGGTTGTCGTTGAAGATGACGACATTGTGCCACTCGGTGCGCTCGCGACGCTCGCCCGACTGGCGGTCGCGCCATGTCTCCGAAGTCGCAATCCTCATGTTGACCACCGGATCGCCCGAGTTCAGCCGGCGGATTTCGGGGTCCGCACCCAGATTGCCGACCAGGATTACCTTGTTGACGCTGCCTGCCATCGTACCGCTCCGCGCTCGTCCGAAACCATTTCTGTTATGCGCCTATATCAGACGTCGGCCCGCGGCCACCCGGGCCGGGCCGATCGCCTGTGCACAACGTAGATGTTCTGCTTCTGTTCTAGTGGGTCGCAGACATCCGGTCAATGGTGTTTCGGAGTCGCCGTCCGGCGCTTGTGGCGTCAGTCGACGACGTTCGACTTCACGTCGTCGAGCATGCCGGCCCAGATATTGGCAATTTCGTCGAAGGTCCGCGTGTCCATCCCATGGGAGAGGTTCACGTCCATCTCGAGCGCGAGATCGCCGTCGTTGTCGACATAGAGCTTGCCGTAGCGCTCCCGCTTATTCCATTCATTGACGCGGTCGAGATCGACCTCGACCGTCCAGTACGTCCAGAAGGCAATACTGCGGCAGTCTATATTGTCGGTGCAGCCGTAGAAGAGCACCGTATACTCCTCGCCTGCGGAGCGACCGTCGATCTTGGGGTCGCCATAACTATCGGTTCCGACCAATGCCGAACCGAAGCCGCGCAGGATTGACGCGATGCCTTCCGGATTGGAGGCGTGAATCGTGCCTCTCGCATCCTTTGAAAGCGCCGCCTCCGAAAGGGACAGAACTCCGCCAATCGCCAACACGGCAGCCAGCATCTGCATTCGTGATCTTTTCATTTTACCCGCCCTTGCTCCCGACCAAAAAACGGCTCCGTCTCGACTACGAGACGGAGCCTTGCGTCGGGTCGTTACCCGTTTAGCGGCCCAAGGCCGCGATTATTCGGATGCCTCTCGGGCGTCAGCCCGATGATCCGACTAGTGGTCTCTGCGATGTAGGTGAATTCGGCCAATATCGTATCCGGTCTTCAAGCAGTCCGGCTCATGGCCGCGGCCCCGCAGCAAGGCGGAGCCAGGTGAGACTGTCCGGTGGATTCATGCCTCGACTCCTTCCGTTGCCGGCTGGGCTCGACGGATCCTCGGCACAAAATCCGACGATTTCGGGGCGTCGCAAACCGATCCCCGAAAACGCTGGAGAGCAGCGTCAGCAGCGCGCTCGCCGAAGGATCGCAAAAGGAATGCTGCGCCCACCCATCAAACGTGTCAAGGGCAGCGGGGGCTTGGATGGCAAATGTGATATGCGCGGCCCGGCGCAGGCCGGCAGACAGGACGTTGTCAGGATATCGTTCGGCCTTTGTTCTTTTCGCTTGCCCCAGCGAAGAAAAAGCTGGAAAAGCCGGAAGGCGCGTGTTCCGCTTCTCGATCCGGCGCTGCAAAGTCCTACATGACGACAGCCGGATCGGTGTGCGGCGGCGCAACCGGACGGCGACCGGCAATCAATCAGGCGGCGACAAAGGCATATGCCCGAGCACAAGACGATCTCCATTCGCGGCGCGCGCGAACACAACCTCAAGAACGTCGATCTGGAGCTGCCCCGCGACAGCCTGATCGTGATGACCGGCCTGTCGGGTTCCGGCAAGTCGTCGCTCGCCTTCGACACGATCTACGCCGAGGGCCAGCGGCGTTATGTCGAGAGCCTGTCGGCCTATGCGCGCCAGTTCCTGGAGATGATGCAGAAGCCGGACGTCGACCAGATCGACGGCCTGTCGCCCGCTATCTCCATCGAGCAGAAGACGACCTCGCGCAACCCGCGCTCGACGGTCGCCACCGTCACCGAGATCTACGACTACATGCGCCTGCTGTTCGCGCGCGCGGGCATTCCCTATTCGCCGGAGACCGGCCTGCCGATCGAGAGCCAGACGGTGAGCCAGATGGTCGACCGCGTGCTGGCGCTGGAGGAAGGCACGCGCCTTTACCTGCTCGCGCCCATCGTGCGCGGCCGCAAGGGCGAGTACCGCAAGGAACTGGCCGAGCTGCAGAAGAAAGGCTTCCAGCGCGTCAAGGTCGACGGCGCCTTCTACGAGATCGCCGAGGTGCCGGCGCTCGACAAGAAATACAAGCACGACATTGACGTCGTCGTGGACCGCCTCGTCGTGCGGCCCGACCTCGCGGCGCGGCTGGCGGATTCGCTCGAGACCGCGCTCAAGCTCGCCGACGGCATCGCGGTCGCCGAATTTGCCGACAAGCCGCTCGACGCCCACCACACCGGCGCGGACGCGGTCAACAAGTCAGCCAACGAGACGCATGAGCGCATCGTCTTTTCGGAGAAGTTCGCCTGCCCGGTTTCCGGTTTCACCATTCCGGAGATAGAGCCGCGGCTGTTCTCCTTCAACAACCCGTTCGGCGCGTGTCCGACCTGCGACGGCCTCGGCTTCCAGAACGCCATCGACGAGATGCTCGTCGTGCCCGACGAGTCCGCCACGCTGCGCAGCGGCGCCATCGCGCCATGGGCGAAATCCTCCTCGCCCTATTACGCGCAGACGCTGGACGCGCTCGGCAAGGTCTACGGATTCAGCCAGGGCGACCGCTGGAGCGACCTCTCCGCCGAGGCGCAGAACGCCATCCTGCGCGGCACGGGCGAGCGCAAGATCGAATTCACCTATGATGACGGGCTGCGCTCCTACAAAACGACCAAGACCTTCGAGGGCGTGATCCCCAATCTCGAGCGCCGCTGGAAGGAGACCGACTCCGCCTGGATGCGCGAGGAGATCGAGCGCTTCATGTCGGCGACCCCCTGCCCGGCCTGCGCCGGCTACCGGCTGAAGCCCGAGGCGCTGGCGGTGAAGATCGCGGGAAAACACATCGGCGAGGTCGCCGAAATGTCGATCCGCAAGGCCGCCGCCTGGTACGAGGCGCTGCCCGGCGAACTGAACGCGAAGCAGAACGAGATCGCCACGCGCATCCTGAAAGAGATCCGCGACCGCCTCAACTTCCTCAACGATGTCGGCCTCGACTACCTCACCCTTTCCCGCAATTCCGGTACGCTGTCGGGCGGCGAGAGCCAGCGCATCCGCCTCGCCTCGCAGATCGGCTCCGGCCTCACCGGCGTGCTCTACGTGCTCGACGAGCCCTCCATCGGCCTGCACCAGCGCGACAATGCCCGCCTGCTCGATACGCTGAAGCACCTGCGCGACCTCGGCAACACCGTCATCGTGGTCGAGCATGACGAGGACGCGATCCTGCATGCCGACCATGTCGTCGACATCGGCCCCGCCGCCGGCATCCATGGCGGGCGCATCGTGGCGGAAGGCACGCCGGCCGACATCATGGCCAACCCGAAATCGCTCACCGGGCAATATCTGTCGGGCGCGCTCGCGGTCGAGGTTCCGGCCGAGCGCCGCCAGGCGAAGAAGGGCAAGCGCGTGCGCGTCGTCGGCGCGCGCGGCAACAATCTGAAAAACGTCACGGCCGACATCCCGCTGGGCACCTTCACCGCCGTCACCGGCGTGTCGGGCGGCGGCAAGTCCACCTTCCTCATCGAGACGCTCTACAAGGCAGCCTCGCGCCGCATCATGGGGTCGCGCGAGCACCCGGCCGAGCATGACCGCATCGAGGGGCTGGAGTTCATCGACAAGGTCATCGACATCGACCAGTCGCCGATCGGCCGCACCCCGCGCTCCAACCCGGCCACCTATACCGGCGCCTTCACGCCGATCCGCGACTGGTTCGCCGGCCTGCCGGAAGCCAAGGCGCGCGGCTACCAGCCCGGCCGCTTCTCCTTCAACGTCAAGGGCGGCCGCTGCGAGGCCTGTCAGGGCGACGGCGTCATCAAGATCGAGATGCACTTCCTGCCCGATGTCTACGTCACCTGCGACGTCTGCCACGGCAAGCGCTACAACCGCGAGACGCTGGAGGTGCTGTTCAAGGGCAAGTCGATCGCCGACGTGCTCGACATGACGGTGGAGGAAGGCGTCGACTTCTTCGCTGCCGTGCCCGGCGTGCGCGACAAGCTGGTCACGCTGAACAAGGTCGGCCTCGGCTACATCCATATCGGCCAGCAGGCGACCACGCTGTCGGGCGGCGAGGCGCAGCGCATCAAGCTTGCCAAGGAGCTGTCGCGCAAGGCGACCGGCAAGACGCTCTACATCCTCGACGAGCCGACCACCGGCCTGCACTTTCACGACGTCGCCAAGCTGCTCGAGGTGCTGCACGAGCTGGTCGAGCAGGGCAATACCGTTGTGGTGATCGAGCACAATCTGGAGGTCATCAAGACCGCCGACTGGATCCTCGACCTCGGCCCCGAAGGCGGCGACGGCGGCGGCGAACTCGTCGCCTCAGGCACGCCGGAGGATATCGTCGCTGAAAAGCGCAGCTACACCGGGCAGTTTCTCAAGGAGCTGCTGGAGCGCCGGCCGGGGCGGAAAAGAGAGGCGGCGGAGTAAGGGGAGTGGGCACACCTGCACGCGCGGAACCTATGGCTCGGCGACGGGCAGGCGCTTCCAGGCCGCAGCGATGGCAAAGCCGATGGTCAGGTGGACGACACCCCAGAGGATGGAGGTGATGGCGACGCCCGCCAGCCCGGGGAAAAAGGCCACGGCCAGCCCGATGGCGAGCGCGACGTTCTGAAACGCGACTTCCAGCGTCACCGCGCGGCGGTCCGGGGCCGCGAGCCCCGAAGCACGGGCGAACCCCCACCCCAGCAGGACGGCGACGGCGAAGGTGACGAGCACCGGCGGAAGCGCCGTGCCGGCGAAGCTGCCCAGCACGCTGATGTTGCCAAGAAGCAGGATCGCCACGACGACCGCGAATACGGCGCCGGCGATGCGGCGTACCCACCTGCGGATCGCGTCGGCTGTCTCGGGGTTCCTGGCGCGGATGAGCATCCCCGCCGTGACCGGAACGATCAGCATGATGAGCAGCACCATGACGACCCGCACCGGCTCGATCTCGATCCGTTCGAGCGACGCCCGGGTCACCGGGTTCATGGAGGCCCAGAAACCGAACAGCAAGGGCGTAGCGACGATGGAGAACAATGTGGAGATCGCTGTCATGCTGACGGACGTGGCCACGCTTCCGCGCGCCACTCCAGTCAGATAGTTCGAGAGCGCTCCGGCGGGGCAGCACGCCACGAGCAGCAGTCCGAGCGCGATGCTCGGCGTGTCGGCCATCCACATGCCCACGCCATATGCGACCGCCGGCAGGATCACGTACTGCGCGGCGAGCCCCACGCCGGGCGCCTTGGGGCTCCTGAGAACCCTGCGGAACTGTTCCCAGGTCAGGTCGAGCGCCACCGCGAAGACCAGAAAGCCGACCATCACCGCGACCGCCAGCCCTATCCTCGGACTGAAGTTGAACAAAGCCTGATCGATGTGTTCCATGTGTCTCACCTTTGAATTGCTGTTGGGGGCAGGTCGGCGCGCGAACGCGCCGGGCGTCAGCCTTTGCTGGCCGAGGCGACCCAGCTTGCCACGCGGCGGGCGTCGCGCCCGACCCCGGCGACCATGGTCGAGGAGACCGCGTACTGGAAATGGAGGCCGGCGAAGTAGAGCCCGTCCACGTCCGTCGCCTTGCCGAACCGGTGGCGGGGATCGCCATGCGCGTCCAGGACCGGCAGGTCGATCCAGTCGAAGCCCGGGTGATATCCGGTGCACCAGATCACGCTCGAGAACGACACTTCCGCGCCGTTGTCGGCGACTGCCTTGCCATCGCGGATGCCCGTGATCTTTCCGACCCGGCGCACCCCGGCCCGCTTCAGTTGCGCGGGCTTGGTACGGATCAGCGGCATGCCGTGACCGTGCATCTTTGAGCGGAATTTCCTGCCCATGGGCGTCCGCATCGTCAGGACGTGGTGGAACATGCCGCGGATCACCATGCGCACGAGCAGCTTGCGGCCGAGGAAGCCGGCAATGTCGAACGGAATCTGCCCGACGTCGCGGCCGGACAGGATGACCTCGTGCGTTGCCGCAAGGTCGACCGCGATCTCCGCGCCCGAGTTGCCGGCGCCGACCAGCAGTACCGGACCGTCGGGAAGCTGGGCGGGATTCCTGTATTCGTGCGAGTGCATCTGGAAGACACGCCGGTCCAGTCCGCCGGCAAACGCAGGCAGGCGCGGCGCCTGGTAGCTGGCCGCGGCCACCACCACCTGGTCGGCCTCGTAGGCGCCCTCGGCGGTTTCCACCCGGTAACGGCCGCCCGCCTTGCGCAGGCTCGTCACGCGTGCGTTCAGGCGCACCGGCAGGTCGAACTTGCGAGCGTAGTTTTCCAGGTAATCCGCCATCTGGTCTTTCGTCGGAAAGACGTCGCGCCCGGCGGGGAACCGGTAACCGTCAAGCGAATCGAATTTCGCCGGCGTGAACAGCCGCAGCGAATCCCAGCGGTTGCGCCACACGTCGCCGACGCGGGCCGCACCCTCCAGTATGACGTGATCGACGCCTCTCCGCTTCAGGTGGTAGCCGACGGAAAGCCCCGCCTGGCCCGCGCCGATCACCACCACATCGTGGCGCTCGGCTTTGGCCGCGTCCTGCTTCGATTGCGTTGCCGCAAAGGCGTCCGCCTGGGTCCTGAGCAGATTGCCCGTTTCCACCAGGTCGGCGGGATGACGGGCGGCGCGGGAACCGTTGCTGCGGGATGCCGCTGTGTGTGTCGTAGCCATGACCTGTCTCCGGATTTGTTGAACCGGAGACGAGGCTAGCCCCGCCCTGGCAGGCGTTCATCGTGAAGACGACCCACCCGCCGAATTTGCCCGCTGGGGCGTTCTACCCATGCCGACCGGGCCCGATCGAGCCGGCGGCCAGCGCCCTGGCCACGGCGGCAGCGCGTGACGAGACGCCGAGTTTGCCGAAGATGTTCTCGACGTGGCGGTTCACGGTCTTGGGACTGAGGCTGAGCCTGTCGGCGATTTCGCGGTTGGTGCCGCCCTCCGCCACCATCGACAGAACCTGGCGCTCGCGTTCCGTCAGCGCGCCCGTTCCAGCCGTCTTCGATCGGGGTCGGATCCCCTCGATGCGGGCGAGATCGGGCGCCGCGCCAAGCTCCTCGAAGGCCTTCGCCGCGGCATCCAGTTCCCTGCCGGCGGCCTCGCTGTCGCCGAGCCCGGCATAGCCGCGCGCGATGTCGGCGCGCAGGCGGGCTACCAGATAGGGCGCGCCGAATTCCGACCAGAAGCGCATGGCGCGGGTCAGTTCGCCGACCGCCCGGCCGAACTCGCCTCGCGCCAGGGCGAGCGAACCGAGGCCCTGGTCTGCGACGCGCGCAAGTATCTCGGTACCGAAGAGCGCGGCGATGTCCGACATTTCGCTGCAGATCCGCTCGGCCTGGTCGAGATCGCCGCAGGCGATGAATATCTCGGTTGCGGCGGGCAGAAGTGCAGTCTTGCGGGGCATGTCGCCCGCGGTCTCCAGGGCGCGCCGGATCGCGGCGGCCGCCTCGGTTCGCCGGCCCTGGGCAAGGCGCAGCAGTGCCAGGCCGGGCTGCGGGTCGATGCCGATCTCGCCCGCGAGACGGTATTCGGCATCGGATTTGTCGAACGCTCCGCGCAATCTCAGGATCTCGCCCCGCCGGTAGGCGGCGCTCGCCATCGCCGACTGTTCGGCCGTGCCCCTCAGGCCGCGCCCGGCGCGCTCGGCTTCCGCAAAGGCTTCGCTCCAGTTTCCCTCCAGCTGCAGAACCTCGGCCCTGTGCACCTGGCACACGCCGTTGAACGCCTTGGCCTGCGGATTGCGCCGGCACCAGTCGGTGAGGATCGCCGTCCATTCGCGCGCGCGCACCATTTCGAGCACCCGGCAGCAGGAGGCGACGATCTCGCAATAGACGACGCCCGTCACGACCGGCGAAAGACGCCGGCTGTTAGCGAGAAGCATGGCCTCGTCGATGGGGACATACGCCTCGTCGATGCGGCCGAGGCGGAACAGGGCACCACCCTTCAGGCTGCCGGCGAGCGCGACGAGGTCGGGATCGCCGCCCTGCTCTCCAATGGTGATCGCCTTGTCGGCCATTTCGATGGCTGCGTCGTAGGCACCCCTGTCGCGGTTCATCCGCACCTGCGGCAGGAGAAGATAGCCGCGCTGCACGCAATCCGGTGCGGTCTTCTCGGCATGCCTGGCGGCGCGCTGGAGCCAACCGGTGCCGAGCCCGATTTCGCCGATCATGATGTTGCGCAAGCCGGACCAGAAGGCTGCCCGCGCGCACTGCTCGTGATTGTCGCTGGCTGCATGGAGCGTATAGAGGCGTTCGAGCGCCGCGAGCATGACGGTGTCGTCGGCCGCAACGCCGGCGGCCCAGGCAAGGGCTTCGAGGTCGTCGATTTCGAGCTCCGATTCGGCATCCGCGCGCTGGAACAGCCGGGCGGCGTCCGCCCAGGCACCTTGCCGATACGCCTCCCTCGCAGCTTGGATCGCTTCAGGCGGGTTCTTTGGCATCGCGTTGGAAGGCTACAACACGGCTTTGGATTACCGAAACCCCAGATGTTGGCCTTCGGAAAACGAACGTCGGCGATTTTTCCACTTATCCCCGCCCTTTCATCCTCCCTTACAATCCCGCCGCCCTTGAACGGAGGTGGCGATGGACTGGAATGCTGCGATCGAGCGACACCGCAACGCGCTGAAACGCGTGCTGGCCACGCTCGCAGCATTAGCCGGCTTCGCCGGCCCTCATCCTGAGCCTGTCGAAGGGTCAGGACAAGGTACTCGCCAAGGCGAAGCCGAGGCGCTGGCCCTACATGGTGAGGGGGGCACCCTCCCTCGCCATCTTCACCGCGCGGTGTTGCGCCTCCTGCGCCCGGCCGAAGCCGCCGCGCGGCGGCTGATCATCGTGGCCGCGCGTGAACTGCTGCGAACCGAACCATTCCCCCCTCCGTCTCGGGCTTTGCCCTCGACACCTCCCCCCGCTTCGCAGGTGGAGGATGGGTGCACGACGGCGCGGGTGGCGGATGGGCGCCAGGTATCGCGGCCGGCGCATCCTCTCCCTCACCGGCGTGGGGGAGAGGTGGCGCGCGAAGCGCGACGGAGAGGGGGTGAGCCCCGCTCCCGCATCGCCCTGCCCCTTTTCGACCCGTTGCGATGCCTGCCGAACAAGCGCCTGCGGGCGTCGGCAACCGCCATGCCGCGCATCTCGATCCCGGGCTGGAGCGAGCCGGCGCCGCTGCCACAGCCGCCGACGCCATACGACCCGATCGACGCCACCCGCCTCACCCTGCGGCTCGCGGCCCTCGCCCGCGCGCTGGACGACCTGCCGCGCGAAGCCCGGCGCTTCGCGCGGTGGCATGGCCGTGTCGCCGCAGGCGCACAAAACGATAAGACCAATGGAGCAGGCGTGCAGCACGATGAACCTCGCCACGCGGGCACACGGCAACGAACCCACGTCCGCCGCACCTGGCCGCTGCGCGGCGGCCGGCCTCCCGGTTCTCCCTCGGGCCGGAGTTCCCTCCACGCGGTCCACCAGATCCAGGAGGACGTTCACGGCCTCGCCTTCTGGGTGCTGGAAGCGCCCGACACGTCCTGACATCCACCGATGTCGTAACCGGGCTCCCATCGCAGCCCGACAACGCCGCGCGGCACGCCGCGTGCGCTTTCGCGCGCCCTTGGCGGTGTCTCAGCGGAAGAAGACGTACTTCACCAGCGCGGCGATCACCAGCACCACGAGCAGGAGGCCCAACAGCCATCCAAAGCCCATTCCCCACATCCCGCCGTCCATCATCGAATCCATCATGTTTCATGCTCCTTTGACAGATGAGAGACGGGGCGGCGCGCGCCGCCCCGTCCCCGCGCTATTTCAGTTCGGTAATCGTCAGCTTGCCGTTAACCCGCTCGGCGACGAACTCGATCTCCTGGCCTTCATGCATGCGGGCGATCATCGCTTCGTCGGCTGTCCGGAACACCATCGTCATGGGCGGCATGTCGAGGTTCTTCAGCTCCTCATGGATGACGGTCACCTTGCCGGCGTCGGCATCGATCTTCTTGACGATGCCCCTGGTATATTCGACCGCGAATGACTGGCCCGCCATCATGACGGTCAGCAGGGCGGCGCCCATCAGCGATTTCATGCTCTTCATCTCGATTGCTCCTGACTGCTCAGTTGTTTGCCTGGGACTCGGTAACCGTGAGCTCGCCCTTCATGCCGGAATCGTAGTGACCCGGAATCAGGCAGGCGAACTCGAAGGTTCCGCTGTTGGTGAATTTCCAGATGACCTCGCCGCGTTTGCCCGAGTCGAGCCTGACGGAATTGGGATCGTCGTGCTCCATTTCCGGAAACCGCTCCATGAGAGCCTTGTGCTCCATGACGCCGTGATGATCGTCGAGCACGAATTCGTGCTCCAGTTCGCCCCGGTTGTGGACGCGAAAGCGGATGGTCTCGCCCTGGCGCACGTCCAGCGCGCTAGGTTCGAAAATCATCTCGCCATCGTCAGTTTCGCGCATCACGACGTCGACATTGCGCGAAACCTTGCCGGCCTCGCCAGGCTCGCCGACAGCCATCATCGCGTGATGCCCGTCGCTGTTGCCGTGCCCGCCAGCATGCTGGCCGGCCGCGTGAGCCATGCCCGAAGCGAAAACAAGGCCTGCTGCGAATGTCAGTAGTTTCTTCATGCCGTTTCCTTTCTTTCATCAGTTGTTGGGCCAGTAGCCCGTGGAGCCCCTAGCCCCGATGCCTGCCATGAGGTGTGACGGTGGTTCGTGCGTTATCTGAGCGGGCGAAGTCCGGCAGTTCGCCGGTCCATTCATAGGCCTGCGTTCCGGGCGGATTCTCGTACCAGCCGGGATCGGCGTAATCGTCGGCGTCGATGCCCTCGCGGACCTTGACGACCGAGAACATGCCGCCCATCTCCAGCGGCCCGTGCGGCCCCCAGCCCGTCATCATGGGGATGGTGTTGTCGGGCAGCTCCATCTCCATTTCGCCCATATCGGCCATGCCGTTGGTGCCCATCGGCATGTATTCGGGCTGGAGCTGGCGGATCTTTTCCGTCAGCCGGGTCTTGTCGACGCCGATGAATGTCGGGACATCGTGTCCCATCGCGTTCATCGTGTGGTGCGACTTGTGGCAATGGATCGCCCAGTCGCCCAGATGCACGGCATCGAACTCGTAGGCGCGCATGGCGCCGACCGGAATGTCGATCGTGACCTCGGGCCAGCGCGCCTCCGGGCGAACCCAGCCGCCATCCGTGCACGTCACCTCGAAGTCGTAACCGTGCATGTGGATCGGATGGTTGGTCATCGTGAGGTTGCCGACGCGGACGCGAACCCGGTCGTTTTTTGAAACCACCAGCGGATCGATGTCGGGGAAGATGCGGCTGTTCCAACACCACAGGTTGAAGTCCGTCATCTCCATAACCCGAGGCATGTAGGAGCCGGGATCGATGTCGAAGGCGTCGAGCATGATCAGGAAGTCGCGATCGACCGGCATGAAGGCCGGGTCGCGCGGATGCACGATGAACATGCCCATCATGCCCATCGCCATTTGCACCATCTCGTCGGCGTGCGGGTGGTACATGAAGGTTCCGCTCTTCACGAGATCGAACTCGTAGATGTACGTCTTGCCGGGTGGGATTCCGGGATGGGAGAGCCCGCCGACGCCGTCCATGCCCGAGGGCAGGATGAGGCCGTGCCAGTGCACCGAGGTGTGCTCCGGGAGATGGTTTGTGACGTAGATGCGAACCCGGTCGCCCTCGACTGCTTCGATCGTCGGGCCTGTCGATTGACCGTTGTAGCCCCATAGATAGGCCGTCATGCCCTCCGCCATTTCGCGTTCGACGGGTTCGGCGACGAGGTGGAACTCCTTCACGCCGTTGTTCATGCGGAAGGGAAGCGTCCAGCCATTAAGAGTGACGCAGGGCCGATAGTCCGGCCCTGAGACTGGGTGAAGCGGCGGCTGCGTGATCGCGCTCTCCATGACAGCCGCTTCGGGTAGGCCCATGTTCGAGGTCTTCGCCCAGGCTGATGTCGAAACGAGCGCGGCACCGGCGCCCAGCAATTGACGTCTGTTGAACATCGTCAGATTTCCTTTCTCAGTGGCCACCGCCGCGGCTATCGGCCACGGCCATGTCGCCGCCGGCCGGTGCGCCCGCGCTACCGCCGCCATAGACGGCGCTGTTGATGTTGATGTCGGCGAGCCAGAAGTCCCGGCGCGCGTTGCTGGAAAGCAGGATGGTGTTCACCTTCGCCCGCGTATCGGCGAGCAGTTCGAAGGTGTTGGTGATCATGCCGTTGTATGTGAGGAGAGATTCCTCCTCGATTGTTACACGCAGCGGAAGGACGCTGTTTTGGTAGTGCCGCGCTATGTCGTAACGGCCGAGCAGGTCCTTGTAGGCGGCCCGCGCCTCGGAGCGGATATTCACCGCCTTTTCGGCGAGCCGGTTGGCGGCGCGCATGTAGGCCATTTCGGCGCCACGCATCTGCGCTTTGCCGCTGTCGAAGATCGGAATTGCAAACTCGATCTCAAGCTGCGGCGTCACCACCGTTTTGATCTCGCCCGCGTCAAGTTCGCGTTCAGCCTCCAACCCCGCAATGAGCTCGAGGTCGGTGACGAAACGGGTGGCTTCGGTCAGCCCGTAGTTCCTCGCTTCGGCATCGAGCGCGAGTTTCGCGATCTGAAGATCGACGCGGCGAACCAGCGCCTCTCTTTCGATATCGACCCCGGCTGCGGGACGCCTGGGCAGGCGCGGCAGGTAGTCGGGTATGAAATAGTCAACATCCGCGCCCCACAGCCCCATCAACCGGGTCAGCTCTTCCTTTGCCAGTTGGGCAGCCAGGCGCGCTTGCGCCCGCTGTCCTGTGAGTTCGGCGAAGAAGGCGTGCTCGCGCGCCTGGCCGGCCTTGGACAATGCACCGGTCTCGCCAAGCCGCTGCGCGAGTTCCGAAGCGGCATCGGCAGCGACTTGTGCCTGATTGAGATAGGCTGACGTTTCGAAGGCGGCAACCGCGTTCACCCACGCGCGGCGGGTGTCTGCCGCCAGCCGCAGGGTTTCGAGCGCCGCCGCAAGCTGGGCGCTTCGGAATTTCGTATCGGTGACCTCGACGCGGCGTTTGCGCGTGGCGAGCGCCAGAATGTTGTTGGCGACCATGCCTTCGATGGCCCTGAATGCGCCGAGTTCCGGGTGGGCGATGCCGAGAACACCTATCGAGACGACCGGGTTTGGCAGCATCGTTTCCTGCCACACATCGGCTGCCGCGATACCGATCTCGGCATAAGTGGCCTGCAAACCCTTGTTGTTAAGCAGCGCTACCTGCACGGCCGTGTCAGCCGATACCGTCTTGCCGACGACTAGAGCCCTTACCCGTTCTGACAAGGCTTGCGCCTGCTGCCGGTCCTGAACCCAGACGGTTTCCTTGCCGATCGCTTCCGAGGTCGTTGCCGAGACAGTAGCAAATCCCGCATCCGGCGCCGCGTAGGAGAGCAGTTCATCAGAGGTCGTACAGCCGCTGAGTAGCGCCAGCCCGAACGCAATTGACGTGATACGCTTGATTGATGTCACGAACCGTCTCCTTGACCAGAAGGAGCTGTGCGGCGCCAAGGCTTAGGCGAAACCGCTTCGCGGTGTTCGTAGTTCGTAACCACCGGTTGATAACGGGCCCGACCTGTCGCATTCAGCGGGTCGGAGGCATCGACATATGGCAGGACAGCAGGCGGCACAGAGGTTGCACACCCGGCAAGTCCCAGCACGGTCAGCACCGCGCAAAGGCGAATTTTCATCGAAGGGATTCCTGGTCTGAATCGGAAATCTGTCAGGGCGACCGGCGCAAGGCCGGGCACCCGCTAACGCCTCTCAGAGAGGCGAAATCAGACCAGAGTTTTTGGAGGGCGTATGAGGCCGATCGGCTCGCGGTCGGCCAGTTTAGAGAACGCTTGGGCGGCATAACAGCGTGCAACCGCACCGCAAAGCCCGAACCCGTTAACGGGCATTACGCTCACGGGCGCGCATTGAATGTCGCACAATGGGTCGGAAATGTCCCCCGCGCTAGCGCCCCCATTGGCATGCTGGTGATCGCCGCCATGATGTGCGTGTTCCGCGCTGGGCGTCCTATGCGCGACGTGAGCAGTTTCGGAAGCGCTGGCAATCGGCCCGGCCTTGGCCATGGCATGAACGCCGGGCTGGGCCAGGGTCATCGCGAGAAACGCCACGGCGAGCGCCGCACAAAGCGGCACTCTCAGAAGGACAGCGATCCATCCCATTCGTCTCATGAGTCCTTCGGACAATTGTTCAATCGATTTGTCAAGAAACTCTGCACCGTCCGACCGCAACAGAATGTGAACGTTGTCAGTGCAGCGAGCTCGAATATCCCCGCCCCCTCCATTCTCGCTTACAATCCCACCGCCCTGATAGGAGGTGGCGATGGACTGGAATGCTGCGATCGAGCGACACCGCGACGCGCTGAAGCGCGTGCTGGCCAAGCTCGCAGCATTGGCCGGCTTCGCCGGCCTTCATCCCGAGCTTGTCGAAGGGTCAGCAATAGGCAGTCGCCAATCGGAACCAGCGCAGGCTGACGGCTCCATTCTCGATTGCCTACTGCCCACTGCCGACTGCCTCACTTTGCCCCGTCATCTCCACCGCGCGGTGCTGCGTCTCCTGCGTCCGGCCGAAGCCGCGGCACGGCGGCTCATCATAGTCGCGGCAAGGGGCATCGAGACACCGCCCCCTCCACCGCGTTTCACGCGGTCCCCCTCCACCGCTTCGCAGGGGAGGAACCCGGGTTGCGGCCGGCCTCAGCGCGGATCCTCCCCTGTTTACGGGGGAAGTATCGCCGCAGGCGACGGAGGGGGCGGCCTCGCGCCGGCATGCCCGCAGAGGATCACCCTGCCCCTTTTCGACCCGCTGCGGCGGCGCCCAACGCGGCACGCATCGCGCTATGTTCCACGCATCTCGATCCCCGGCTGGAGCGAGCCTGCCCCGCTTCCCCTGCCACCGACACCATTCGACCCGATCGACGCCCGCCGCCTCACCTTGCGGCTCGCCGCACTTGCCCGTGCGCTGGACGACCTGCCGCGCGAAGCCCGCCGTTTCGCGCGGTGGCGGTCGAGAAATGTTTCAGCCGCGCAAGCCGATGACCAACACCACGAAGGCAACCGGCAAGGAGCCCGCGTCCGCCGCACCTGGCCGTTGCGCCTTGGCCGCCCGCCGGGTTCGCCATCAGGCCGGCGACCCGTCCACGCGGTTCACCAAATCCTGGAGGAGGTTCACGGCCTCGCCTTCTGGGCGCTGGAAACGCCCGACACGTCGTGACCCACGTCAACCCGTCATGGTCGGGCCTGTCCCGACCATCTGCCAACCACCATCGAAAGGGCGCTTTGCTCGCGGTAGATGCCCGGCACAAGGCCGGGCATGACGGACGCGCGCGCCCATACCCACACTGGCATTGGTCGTCCGCTTATGGTGTCAGGAGGTCCTGCCGTTTTCGGGTGGCGGAACTTGCCAAAACGGGCGAGCGGCTGCCACATGGAGGGAGACTTAAGGAGCGCCCAATGACCACATCAGGCACCATCCGCGCCGGCATCGGCGGCTGGACCTTCGAGCCGTGGGAAGGCACCTTCTATCCCGAGAAGTGGCCGAAGAAGCGGCAGCTCGAATACGCTTCCTCCAAGCTGCGCACGATCGAGGTCAACGGCACCTATTATTCGGGCTTCAAGCCGGAAACCTACGCCAAGTGGCACGCCGAGACGCCTGATGGTTTCGTCTTCGCCATCAAGGGCAACCGCTTCGTCACCAACCGAAAGGTGCTGGCGGAAGCCGGCGGGTCGATGGAGAAGTTCTTCGCCCAGGGGCTTGAGGAGCTTGGCCCCAAGCTGGGACCGATCGTGTGGCAGTTCGCCCCGACCAAGAAGTTCGACGCCGACGATTTCGAGGGTTTCCTGAAGCTGCTGCCGGGCACGCTTTCCGGCCTGTCGCTGCGCCACGCGCTGGAGGTCCGCAACCCGACATTCGCCGTGCCGGAATTCGTGGCGCTGGCGCGCAAATATGGCTGCGCGATCTGCTACGCCCACCACCACGACTATCCCGAATTCGCCGACGTGAGCGCCGACTTCGTTTATGCGCGGCTGCAGAAGGGCCAGGACGACATCGCCACCGCCTATTCGCCCGGTGATCTCGACGGCTGGGCGGCGCGGGCGAAACTCTGGGCCGCAGGCGGCCAGCCGGACGACCTGCCGTTCGCCGATCCGTCAGCGAAGCCCGAGAAAAAGCCTCGCGATGTGTTCATGTACATCATCCATGAGGGCAAGGTCCGCGCCCCGCACGGCGCCATTGCGCTGCAGGAAAGGGTGGACGGCTAGACGAGCTTTCGAAGAACGCCGGGAAGCGCGTACGGCAGGTCTTGCGCGATCAGCCCCGGCCCGAAGTCTCGCGCGGCTTCGGCGTGCATCCAGACCGCCGCGCAGGACGCTTCCCACGCCGGCATCCCCTGCGCCGTCAGTCCCGCGATGATGCCGGCCAGCACGTCGCCCGACCCAGCAGTTGCCAAGAGCGGCGTGCCGTTGGTGCTGATCGCGGCGCGACCGTCCGGTGAGGCGATCACCGTGTCCGGGCCTTTCAGGACAACAACCGCGTGGCAGCGTTCCGCTGCCTGCCGCGCCCGCTCCAGCTTCGAGGGGACGTCGGCGAGGTCCGGGAACAGCCGGCCGAACTCGCCCTCGTGCGGGGTAAGCACTGCTTGAGCCATCGACGCCTTGCAGGCCGCGAACAGCGACCCCGGCTCCTCCCTGAACGAGGTGATCGCATCGGCGTCGATAATCAGCGCGCGCCCATCTGTTTCCTTCGCCCGCTCGCCCAGTATCTCCACTACGAAGTCCCGCGCCCGCTTGCCGACGCCGAAGCCCGGTCCGATGACCATAGCGCGAATCTTGCGGTCGTGGATAAATTCGGCGAACTCGTCCACGCCGTCGATGCTCTTGAGCATGACCGCCGTGAGGTGCGCGGCGTTGGCGAGCATAGCGTTTGAGGGCGACAGCACCGTCACCGCTCCCGCCCCTGCCCGCGCTGCAGCGAGCGCCGCCAGCCGCGCCGCTCCCGTCGCCGACGGCCCGCCGGAGAACACCGCCGCGTGGCCTCGAGCGTATTTGTGGGTGTCAGTGGATAGCGCCGGAAAGGCATCCAGCCATAGGCCGGTTTCGTTGGCGAAGGTATTGCCACCGGCAGCTTCCATTGCTGCTTCAGGAATACCGATGTCTGCGACTACCAACTCGCCACTCAAACCCCGCGCCGGCAGCAGCAAATGACCCGGCTTGCGGCACATGAAGGTGACGGTCGCCTCGGCGCGGAAGGCTGCGCCCGGCACGGTGCCGTCCGCACCGGAGACACCGGACGGCAGGTCGACTGCCAGTACCCGCGCACCAGCCTCGGTGCAGGCTGCCGCCGCTTTCGCAGCCGCGCCATCGAGCGCCCGTGTCAAACCCGCGCCGAACATGCAGTCTATTACGAGCATGCCTGGCCGGGGATGGAAGTCCGCCAGATTTTCAACATGCCCCTGCCAGCCCGCGGCGGCGTCTGCCGCGTCGCTGCCCGCGCGCGGCGCGCTCTCCCGCCAGACCGTCACCGGCACACCGCACTCGGCCAGGATGCGTGCGGCAACATAACCGTCGCCGCCGTTGTTGCCGGGGCCGCACAGCACGGCGACATCCTCGGCCTCGGGAAAACGGCGCAGCGCTTCCCGCGCGACAGCAATGCCGGCGTTCTCCATCAGTCGTCGCAAGTCGAACGGACCGTGTTCCCCGGCCAGCCGGTCGGCAGCGGCCATTTCGTCGGGGGTCAGCAGACGGTGCGTCATAGCGCGGTGGTCCATCTTGCGAGCCTAACGACAAAAGCGCCCCAACGGCAGCTCGACAGCCTGCCTATTTTCTTTGCCGATTGCCCAATTCGTGTGCAATCATCAAGGGAACCACAGCGGCGGAACATGTGCATGCACCCGAGAATCTGGCTACCGGCGGCCCGGTTTCTGATCGCGGGCCAGACTAACGGCGCTCGGTGCGAATGTCCGCGCGCCCGTTCGCGAATTGGCATATTTCCTGCTTTGTGGCTGCCGAAGCGGGCCGGTCAAGACCCGCTCACCCTACCGGAGGCTCTCTACGCATGAAGAAGATCGAGGCGATCATCAAACCGTTCAAGCTCGACGAAGTGAAGGAAGCCCTTCAGGAAGTCGGCTTGCAGGGGATCACCGTCACGGAAGCGAAGGGGTTCGGCCGCCAGAAAGGGCATACGGAGCTTTATCGCGGCGCGGAGTATGTCGTCGATTTTCTGCCGAAGGTGAAAATCGAAGTCGTGCTTGCCGACGAGTCGGTCGAGGCGGCGGTCGATGCCATTCGCAAAGCGGCGCAGACAGGCCGTATCGGCGACGGCAAGATTTTCGTTTCCAATATCGAAGAGATCGTCCGTATCCGCACCGGCGAAACAGGCACCGACGCAATCTGACCGGGGGACAGACCGGCGTTTCAGACTTTTAACGTCATTACAGGGAAAGACGACATGACGACACCCAAAGACATCATGAAGCAGATCAAGGACAACGACGTGAAGTTCGTCGATCTGCGCTTTACCGACCCGAAGGGCAAGATGCAGCACGTCACAATGGACGTCGCTGCGGTCGACGACGACATGTTCGTTGACGGCGTCATGTTCGATGGTTCCTCGATCGCCGGCTGGAAAGCGATCAACGAGTCCGACATGGTCCTGATGCCGGACAATGACTCCGTGCACATGGACCCGTTTTTTGCGCAGTCCACGATGGTGGTGTTCTGCGACATTCTCGATCCGATCTCGGGCGAAGCCTACAATCGCGACCCGCGCGGCACGGCCAAGAAGGCCGAAGCCTATGTGAAGTCCGAGGGTTTCGGCGACACGGTTTATGTGGGCCCCGAAGCCGAGTTCTTCGTATTTGATGACGTGAAGTACAAGGCGGACCCTTACAACACTGGCTTCAAGCTCGACTCGACCGAACTGCCGTCCAACGACGACACCGACTACGAGACCGGCAACCTCGGCCACCGTCCGCGCGTCAAGGGCGGCTATTTCCCGGTTCCGCCGATCGACTCGGCGCAGGACATGCGCTCGGAGATGCTCACCGTCATGGCCGAGATGGGCGTGGCGACCGAGAAGCACCATCACGAGGTGGGCGCGGCGCAGCACGAGCTTGGCATGAAGTTCGACACGCTGACCCGCAACGCTGACCGACTGCAGATCTACAAATACGTCATCCACCAGGTCGCCAACGCCTACGGCAAGACGGCGACCTTCATGCCGAAGCCGATCTACGGCGACAACGGCTCGGGCATGCACGTGCACCAATCGATCTGGAAGGATGGCAAACCGACCTTTGCGGGCAATGAATATGCCGGCCTGTCGGAAACCTGCCTGTACTACATCGGCGGCATCATCAAGCACGCCAAGGCAATCAACGCCTTCACCAACCCGTCGACCAATTCCTACAAGCGTCTGGTTCCCGGCTTCGAGGCGCCGGTTCTGCTTGCCTTTTCGGCACGCAACCGCTCGGCTTCCTGCCGCATTCCCTTCGGGTCATCGCCGAAGTCGAAGCGCGTGGAAGTCCGCTTCCCGGATCCTGCGGCGAACCCCTATCTCGGCTTCGCGGCAATGCTGATGGCCGGCCTCGACGGCATCAAGAACAAGATCCATCCGGGTCAGCCCATGGACAAGGATCTCTACGACCTGCCGCCGAAGGAACTGAAGCGCGTGCCAACCGTTTCAGGCAGCCTGCGCGAAGCGCTGATGAGCCTCGACAAGGACCGCGGCTTCCTGAAGGCAGGCGGCGTTTTCGACGACGACCAGATCGACGCCTATATCGAGCTCAAGATGGCCGAAGTGCTGCGCTTCGAGATGACCCCGCACCCGGTCGAGTTCGACATGTATTATTCGGTCTGACCGGACTGTCCCAGCTACACGAAACAAAGAACCCCGGCCTCGCGCCGGGGTTTTCCTTCTTGCCACCGTCGCGGCTATTTCGCTTGGCTGGCTTTCCAGTCCTCGACAATCGCCTCGGGAACGGCCCGGGCCGCGAAGTCGCGGGTGTGCTCCGGCCATGAGAACGTGACCGAATTCTCGACGATCTCCCGGTCGTAGCGCTTGAGCTCGTCGGCGATCGGCGCCCAGCGCACCAGCGCCTTCGGGCTTTCTGTGAAGGCCGTTCCGCCTGACGCCAGATTTTCCCAATGCAGGCCTTCGAGCCGTTTTGCGAAGGCCTCCTTCCACGCGGCTTCGGCGCCCTCCGGCGCGTGATCCCGGTTGTCGGCGATCCCTGTTTCGAAGCAGCGCATCGCCAGACCGTTGCGCTCATCGGCGGAGAGGCCCGAACCGGCAGTGACGCGCGATATTGCGTGGACCGTCATGTCGGCCAGGCAGGCGGCGAAGACATGCATCTTCGCGATGTTGATCGAACCGACAAAGACGTCGTCCTCGAACATGCTGGGGAACCGGGTGCCCATGCGCGTCTTCAGGTAACCGTAGAGCTTCTTCTGCGCGACAAAGGCCGATCGCGAAGAAACGAACGTAAACATCGCCGCCGTGCTGTCGATGGGCGCCGTTTCCCGTCGCACCCGAAAGCGCGCAAACGCCTGGCTGAGAAGTCCTGAGAGGCCGCGCCGCCCGGTCGAGCTGCTGGATTCTTTTTCGCCGGATAAGACCAATGTCTCAGTTCCCTTTGTACTGGCGCCTGCATAATCCTTGCCTGCGCCATTCTGATTCCGATTCGCGGAGCCGGCAATGGTGAAGTTATCGACTTTCCGTCGCTAACGTTCTCTAGGGGAGGAGGGACACTATGTCCGTCGAAAACTCAGAAGTGGTTGACCGCTACTGGGCGAAGACGCGGAGTCTGACGATTCTCGTTCTCGTCCTGTGGGCGATCTTTTCACTGATAATCCCGTGGTTTGCCGGGGCGCTCAATTCGATGTCGTTCCTGGGCTTTCCACTCGGATTTTACATGATCGCACAAGGCTCACTCATCGTCTTCGTCCTGCTGATCTTTTTCCAGAACTGGCGGCAGGACCAGATAGACGACGAGTTCGGCTTCGTCGAAGAAGAAGAAGGCTGAGGGGACCGATATGGCTCTTATTCAGGGACGATTTATCGACAATATCGGTCGCGTCTACGGGCTCTACACCGGCGGCTTCATCGTCTTCATCATCTTGATGGCGATCCTGGAGCAGATGGGTGTCAGCGCGAACACGATCGGCATTCTGTTCGTCGCCTTCACGATTGCGATCTACGCCCTTATCGGGTGGCTGTCGCGCACGATGGAGGTCGACGCCTACTATGTGGCCGGGCGCCAGGTGCCCGCGGTCTATAACGGCATGGCCACAGCGGCCGACTGGATGTCGGGCGCTTCGTTCGTGGCACTCGCCGGCGGCGTTTATTTCGGCGGTTACGGCTACATGGCATTCATCGTCGGCTGGACCGGCGGCTATGTGCTCGTCAACTCGCTGATGGCGCCCTACCTGCGCAAGTTCGGTTGCTACACGGTGCCCGACTTCATCGGCACCCGCTATGGCGGCAACTTCGCACGCTTCTGCGCGGTCGTCGTTCTCGTCGTTGCGTCGTTTACTTACGTGACGGCGCAGATCAACGCGACCGGCACGATCGCAGCGCGTGCGCTGCACATCCCGTTCTCGGTCGGCGTCTGGTTCGGCCTGCTCGGCATCCTGCTCTGCTCGATGCTTGGCGGCATGCGGGCGGTTACCTGGACGCAGGTGGCGCAGTACATCGTGCTGATCATCGCCTACCTGGTGCCGGTTATCTGGATGTCCAACGTCCAGGGCTTCGGCATCATCCCGCATTTTTCCTACGGTGGCGCGGTCGAACGGATCGCCGAACTGGAGGCGGAATACGGGCTGGCAAAAGCGCTTGAGCCAGTCGCCGGCGTGGCGGTGCTAACGACACCGCACAATGCGCCGATGGGTGGCATGGATTCGTGGAAGTTCGTGACGCTGGCGATCTGCATGATGGCCGGCACCGCGTCGCTGCCGCACATCCTCATGCGCTACTTCACCACGCCTTCCGTGCGTTCGGCCCGCAAGTCCGTCGCATGGTCGCTGTTCTTCATCTTCCTGCTGTATTTCACGGCGCCGGCACTTGCCACGCTGACGAAGCTTCAGTTGCTCGACCCGACGCTGCCAACCGCAGTGATCGGCAAAGCCTTTGAGGAAGTTCAGGCTCTTACCTGGGTGCAGAACTGGCAATCGGTGGGCATGCTGGCTGTCGTCGATCAAAACGGCGACGGTTTCGTTCAGCTCAACGAGTTCTTCATGCGACCTGACATCGTGGTTCTGGCAACGCCGGAAATCGCGGGTCTGCCGTATGTGATCTCGGGCCTGGTCGCCGCCGGCGGCATGGCCGCGGCGATGTCCACCGCGGACGGGCTGCTGCTGGCGATCGCCAACGCGCTCAGCCATGATCTGTACTACAAGATCATCGACCCGAAGGCCGACACTGCGGTCCGACTGATTGTCGCGCGTGTGCTGCTTGTCGTGATCGGTGCGGCTGCCGCATTGATCGCATCGCTGCAGCTCACCGGCATTCTCGGCGCTGTTGCGTGGGCCTTCTGCTTCGCATGTTCGGGACTATTCTTCCCGCTCGTGCTGGGCGTCTGGTGGAAACGGGCGAACACACAAGGTGCGATTGCCGGCATGATCGTCGGCTTCGTCACGGGTTCGGCCTACCTCTACTATGTCTACAATGGCGGCGCGCCGTGGATCGGTCTTGACCACCTGCGCTTCGGCATCGTCGGCATGGCCTGCAGCCTCGTCGCGCAGATTGTCGTCACGCTGGCGACGCCTGCTCCGGATGAGGAAACGCAGAAGATGGTGGACGCCACCCGCGTTCCGACCGGCCCGTCCGTTCTGGCGGCCGGCCACTAAACAAGCTAACAAGCATGAACAGGGGCGGGAGATTCCCGCCCCTGTTCTTTTGGGGGAGGAGCGACAATGCCAGAGTCCTTGGCGGTATTCCCCGTCTGGGTGATTGTCATCGACTACGTGCTCGGCGTCGTCATGTGGACGCTTATCGGCCGGTCGGCGATGAACATATTCTTGCCGGAGAACTCCAGCTTCTTCTTCATGCGGTTTTTCGTTCGCGCGACAGACCCAGTATTGCGCGTGTTTCGTCCCATCACGCCAGGCTTCCTGCTCGACATCATGGTGCCGCTCTACGTGGCGTGGTTCTTCTTCATGATCCGCTTCTACCTGATGCCCTGGCTGCTGGGTTACTCGGTGATGGGCATGTTGTCGTTTCCGCTGGAAAGCGAGATCGCTGCGATCATCTACCAGCTCTTCGGCGGATAAGGCCTGAAGCGAAAACGGCGCCCGAAGGCGCCGTCAGAACTCCGATCTATCCAGGCAAAGGCGCTACTTCGAAACGAAGCAGCTTCCGCCCGCGGCCTTGTAGCGCTCGCAGAGCGCGATGCCGTCGTTGCGCGACGATGTCGGGATACGGACGCGGTAGTAGGTGCCCTTCCCTTCGATCTCGGCGCGCACGATGTTGACGCCGCGGCCGCCAAGAAGGTCGCCATAGCGGCGGGCCAGATCCTGGTACGTGGCCTGCGCGCTTTCGGCGGACGGCTGCGAGGCGATCTGCATCGACCACTCGCTGGAAGCCGTGGCCGCAGGCGCTGGTGCAGCGGCCTGTGTTCGCGCAGGAGCAGGCGCAGCCTGCGCGACCTGCTGCGGCTGCGAAGAAGTCTGAGTGGCCGGCCGCGAAGGCGCGACGGGACCGACTCTCGGCGTGACGGGATCGGCCGGCTCGACTGCAGCCGTTTCCTGCGGCTGCGGCGCAGCGGGCTCAGGTTCGGCCGTAGCGACAACTGTCTGCGGTTCTTCGGCAGTGGCCGCTGTTTCCGTCGCAGGCAAGGCGACAGGTTGCTGCGTTTCCGCGGTCTCGCTCGCTGCGGTCTCGGCAGGTTGGGCCGCAGGCAAGGCAGCCGCGGGTTCCTCTGCCACCATCGTTTCCGGCTGAGGCTCAGGCTGCGCAGCTGCAGCCGGCTCTTCTTCCTCGCGCGGCACCAACGTTCCGTCCGGCCGTACGATCATGGTCCGAACGCGGCGCGGCTGTACCGCGATGACATCGTCGGAAACGTCGCTTTGGGTATCCGTTCCGGCCGCGGCCAGACGATCCTCTGCCTTGCCGGAAGCGCCATCGTCGGCTGCTATCGGGCCGTCATCGACGCCGGGGAGCCGGTCCGTCTCAATGGTCCGCGAAGCAATGTTGACGGGCTCTTCGGTGGTGGAAACGAGCGTCTCCTGCCGTGGCGTATCGCCAGAGCCGCCTCCCGAAGCGGCCTCATAAGCCACGCTGTCCTGGTTCGGCACCGCCGCGCCGCCACCCGGATCCTCGGGCTTGACCTTCATCGGCTCGTCATCGGCCCTGACCAGGACCGGCGTGCCGGAATCGTCGCCACCAACCGAAAGGGCAAACGCGCCGATGCCGCCAAGCAACGCCACGCCGAGCACAACGCTTGCAACCATGAAGCCGCCACGGCGACTTGTTTGCGGCTTGCCATGCCTTGAAAGCGCAGCGGCTCCGACCGTGGCAGCAGCGATGTCAGCGTCATCGTCTTCGTCCGGCTGGGGCGATGTGCGAGCCGCAAAGTCACCCTCCGGCTGGTGTGCCGCGCCAAAACCGAGCGCCTGCGCGTAGAAGTCGTCATCCTCGCCGACGGCCGGCTCTTCGCGATAGGCAAGGCTAGCTGCCGCCGGCTCCGTGCGCGCCGGCAATTCATCGGCGAAATCGGCACCGAAATGCGCCTCGAAATCATCCTCCGGAAGCGGCGGCACGTCCTCCGGCAGGTCCGGCAAGTCGAGGTCGTCATGCTGCATCAACGCCGTTTCCGGCACCTCAACAGTCTCAAAGTCAGGCGGCGGGGCGGCCTTTTCCGCATCCGCCGACACTTGCGCTCCAAGCGTTGCAAGGGCTGCAAACGGGTCCGTCTGCGGCTCGTCAGCAGCGGGTTCGTCAGCCCTGGCGTCGAAGCCGGCCTCGTCCCCATCAATGCCGTCGCCATCGCCATTACCGGCTTCATCGTACCGATGGTCGGCGCCTGAGAAGTTGGCTCTGCCAAATATCGTGGACTGGGGCGCACCGGACGTGTCCAGATCCTGCCAAGGGTCGGCTTCCGCGTCCGCGTGATCGGCGACGTCGTTCCCGCCAGCGGAGGGACCGCCGGTCAGGAGCATTTCGAGCTCGTCTTCCAGGGTCACATCGCCCTGAGCCGGGGCAGTCTCGGCTTCTGGCCCGTCCTGCACGGCCGCATCGGATGCAACCGGGGCCGCAGCATCGAGATCGCCGAAATCCATGTCCACGTCGGCCAGGACAGCGGCGTCGTGGTAGGTTTCTTCCGGGACGGCTTCGGGCGCCGCCTGCCAATTGTCCGCGCTGTCTGCGGCGTTCCAATTGCCGTCATCGAACACCGGCTCGGCGGCATCCCACTCGTCCGCATCATCAGGTTCAAATTCGGGCTGTTCTGCGGAATAGCCAGGCAGCGGCTCCGCAGAGCCTTCGTCAATCGGTTCGGGACCATCGGCATCGGCGTCGGCATATACCGGCTCTGCATCAGCAGGCGGAGCCTCTTGCGCGGCCTCTGACGGCTCGTCGTCGTATAGATCGTCAGGCTGGTCGAAGCCCTCGTCCAACTCGCCAAGCAATTCGCGTTCGAGATCAACTGCGAGCGGGTCGCCCGCCGGATTTTCCGTGACAGTTTCCTCGGCTGCCGGCTGGGTCTTGCCGTGCGCGCCCTGGTTCATGATACGCGCCAGCTCGGCGAACGGATCATCGTCCGCGACGTCGGCTGAATTGTCGCGATTGAGGTGGTTGTTGTCTGCCATGCCTAATCCCGCACTCGAACTGTCGGACGCCGGCGACGTCGCAACTGGTGGCCGTTACCAGCGCAATGTGGGCAAATGGTGACAGAACGTTCCGCGAACCTAGCGCATTTCCGCGGGGGCATCGGCCCCTATCAACGCCAAGCCGGACGACACGACGTCCGAGACAGCCTGCACCAGCCCGAGTCTGGCATAGGTCAATTCTTGGTCGTTAACCTTAACAAAGCGTAAGTCGTTTGTCTCTGTGCCGCGATTCCAGTGGGCGTGGAACGCGCTGGCCAGTTCGTAGAGGTAAAAGGCGAGCCTGTGCGGTTCGTGCGCGGCCGCCGCCTGCTCGATCAGACGCGGGTACTCCGCGAGCTTGCGGATAAGCGCCTGCTCCCCCTCGTCGGTGAGCTTGCCGGCGTAATCCGCCATCGTCTCCCGCGCGATCATGCCTTCAACGCCAAACGCTTCCTTGGCCTGCCGGAAGACAGAATGGCAGCGAGCCGACGCGTATTGCACGTAAAAGACCGGGTTATCCTTCGACTGCTCGGTCACCTTGGCGAAATCGAAATCGAGCGGCGCGTCAGACTTGCGATAGAGCATCATGAAGCGGATGGGATCGCGGCCAACCTCGTCGATCACGTCGCGCAGGGTGACGAACTCCCCTGCCCGCTTCGACATACGGACCGGCTCGCCGCCGCGAAAGAGCTTGACCAGCTGGCAGAGCAGCACCTTGAGCGCGACCTTGTCGCCAGCGAGCGCCTTGGCTAGCGCCTCGAGCCGCTTGACGTAGCCGCCGTGGTCGGCGCCCAGCACGAAGACAAGCTCATCGAAGCCGCGCTCGATCTTGTCGCGCATATAGGCCACGTCGCTGGCGAAGTAGGTGTACGAGCCATCCGACTTCACCAGCGGACGGTCAATATCGTCGCCGACCTCGGTCGAGCGGAACAGCGTCTGCTCGCGGTCTTCCCAGTCTTCCGGCAACTGTCCCTTGGGCGGCGGCAGCTTTCCCTTGTAGACGTGCCCCTTGAGCGTCAAGTCGTTGATTGCCGAGCGGATCGAGCCGCCATTGCCGGCGTGCAGCGTGCGCTCGGAGAAAAACACGTCGTGGTGGACGTTAAGCGCGGCGAGATCTTCCCGGATCATCGCCATCATCGCGTCGATCGCCGCGACCCGGGCAATTTCCAACGCGTCGGGCTCGGGCATCGTCTTGAGCGACCGGCCGTATTCCTTCGCAAGCGCCTCGCCGACGGGAACAAGATAGTCGCCGGGGTAGAGGCCGGACGGGATTTCGCCGATCTCCTCGCCAAGCGCCTGCCGGTAGCGCAGCAGCACGGACTGCGCCAGCACGTCGATCTGCGCGCCGGCATCGTTGATGTAGTACTCCTTGGTCACCGCGAAGCCCGCAAAGGCCAGGATGTTGGCGAGCGCATCGCCAACGACGGCCCCGCGGCAATGGCCGACATGCATCGGCCCGGTCGGGTTGGCGGAGACATATTCGACGTTGACCTTCTGTCCGCCGCCAAGCTCCGAGCGGCCGAAATCTGCGCCGGCCGCGAGCATGTCCTTCAATCGCGCCTGCCAGAAGGTTGGCGACAGCCTCAAATTGATGAAACCCGGACCGGCGACGCCGATTTCGGCGACATCGGCGTCGGCCTTCAAGGCCTCGGCAATCTCGCCAGCCAGCTCGCGCGGATTGCGCCCTGCCGATTTCGCCAGCACCATTGCAACATTGGTCGCGAGATCGCCATGGCTCGGGTCGCGCGGCGGCTCGACAGTGATGCGTGACAGATCAACGGCATTGCCATCTTTTGTTTTCAAACCAATATGTTCGACGGCATTTTTGATCCGATTGTTGAAATCGGCGAAGATATTCATGGCAATAGTCCAGAAATTCGGCCGCAGCGCGGAAAGCGGCTCGCCCTAGACCAATTCGGGCGTACGGTCAAACAGGCGCTGGTGCTCTTTCAGCGCATAGGTATCGGTCATACCCGCAAGGAAGTCCGCCACACTGCGCGCCCGGATGCGCTCCTCGGCCCGATCCAGCCCTTCCCGCCAGCCCTCGGGCATCTGACGCGGGTCGGCGTAATAGGCATCGAACAGCTCGGCGACGACGCGCTCCGCATTCGCGCGGACCTTCATCACCGCCGGGCTGCGGTAGAGATTGGCATAGAGAAAGCGCTTCAACGTCTTTTCCGACTTCGCCATCTCCGGCGAGAACGTGACCATCGTTTCCGACGCCGCGCGTACATCCTCGACGCTTTGCGGGGCGAGCAAGGCCAGTCTCGCCTTCGAATTGACGATCACATCCTCGACCATGGCGGTGATCTGGCGGCGCACGATCTCGTGCCCAACGCGGACAGCATCGAGATGCGGGTATTTCGCCCGAACCTCTGCAAGCAGGCCCCCGGTCAGAGGCACATCTTCCAGCATGTCCAGGGTCAAGAGGCCGGAGCGCAGCCCGTCATCGATGTCGTGCGCGTTGTAGGCGATATCATCTGCGATTGCGGCGCATTGCGCCTCCACACCGGCGAAACGCGACAGTTCCAGATCGTCGAGTTCGTTGTAGTCGCGGATCGGCTGCGGAAGCGGTCCCTTCAGGCCGTTCCCGTCCGCGTCAGTGAGTGGGCCGTTGTGCTTGACCAAACCCTCCAGCGTTTCCCAGCTCAGATTGAGCCCGTCGAACTCGGCATAGCGGCGCTCCAGCCGGGTGACCACACGCAGCGACTGGGCGTTGTGGTCGAAGCCGCCCCACGGCGCCATCTTCTCGTTGAGCGCGTCCTCGCCGGTGTGGCCGAATGGCGTGTGGCCGAAATCGTGGACGAGGGCCACGGCCTCGGCCAGGTCCTCGTCGCACAGCAGCGCGCGGGCCAGAGCGCGGGCGATCTGTGCCACCTCGATCGAATGTGTCAGTCGCGTGCGGTAGTGGTCGCCCTCATGGGCGATAAAGACCTGCGTCTTGTGTTTCAGGCGGCGGAACGCGGTCGAATGGATGATGCGGTCGCGGTCGCGCTGGAAGGGCGTACGGGTCGGGCTTTCCGGTTCCTGTTCGAGCCGGCCGCGCGTTCTCGCAGGGTCGGTGGCATAGGCCGCCCGCGGCCGATAGCCGAAGCCAATGCCCGTCAGGTCGCCGCTCGCGCTCATTTCCGTCAATACCGCTGCCGGTTGACTTGCCCCTGGCCGCTTCATACCTATGAGCCGAACACGAACGCAAGGTGACGGCGATGGGTGCCGACGCGAAGACCGCCATGAAATCAGTGGAAATCAGCGATGCCGCTGCGAAGCGCATCGTTTCCGTGCTGGCCGGCGAGCCCGGCAAGAATGCCTTGCGCGTTTCAGTCGAGGGCGGCGGCTGCTCGGGCTTCTCGTACAAGTTCGACCTCACCGACGAGCGCAACGACGACGACATCGTGATCGAAAAGGATGGAGCGACCGTCCTCATCGACGATCTGTCGCTGGTCTATATGGGCGGCTCGGTGATCGACTTCGTCGACGACCTGATCGGCCAGTCCTTCCAGATCCGCAACCCGAACGCCGTGGCGTCCTGCGGCTGCGGCACCAGCTTCTCGATCTAGGCTGCCGCCAACACGGCATCTTCCGCCAGGCGTCAGTTGACGCTGGGGCGAAGCCTTCTCATCGGCGCTGCATTCTGCATAGATGAGTGACGCAGACACGAATGCTCGTCCTGCGCTCTACAGCCATCCACCCGCGGCAAGGCATCAATGAAAATTGCGACCTGGAACATCAACGGCGTGCGCGCCCGCATCGACAATCTCATCCAGTGGCTCTCCGATGCCTCGCCCGACATTGTCTGCATGCAGGAGATCAAGTCGGTCGACGAGAATTTCCCGCGCTTCGAGATAGAGGCTCTCGGCTATCATGTCGAAACGCATGGCCAGAAGGGTTTCAACGGCGTCGCGATCCTGTCGAAGATGCGCTTCGACGAGGTCAACCGCAGGCTGCCGGGCGACGATGGCGACGAGCAGGCGCGGTTCATGGAGGGTGTCTTCTCCGTCCGCGACGCCAAGGGAAGGCCAACGGCGCTGCGCGTGGTTTCGCTCTATCTGCCCAACGGCAACCCAGTCGGTTCGGACAAGTTCCCCTACAAGCTCGGCTGGATGGCGCGGTTCGAAGCCTGGTCGGCGGACCGACTCATGCTCGAAGAACCGCTGGTGCTTGCCGGTGACTACAATGTCATCCCGCAGCCTGAAGACGCCAAGAACCCGGAAGTGTGGGTGAATGACGCCCTGTTCCAGCCCGAGAGCCGGGGCGCGCTGCGCAAGCTGGAATCGCTTGGCTTCACCGATGCGGTTCGCGTTTGCAGCGACTCGCCCGGCATCTACACGTTCTGGGACTATCAGGCCGGCGCCTGGCAAAAGAACAACGGCATCCGCATCGACCATCTGATGCTATCACCGGAAGCAGCGGACAATCTGCGTGCAACCTCCGTCGACAAGCGCGTGCGCGCCTGGGAAAAACCGTCGGACCACGTGCCGGTAATCGCCGATCTGGCCTATGAGGCAGCCTAGACGGGTGGACCAACCCAGCGTTCCCGGCTGATCCAAGAGGCGTGACCGAACGGCTCCGCTGTGCTATCGTTTCCGGATGAGGTGGGTTTGGCCGAGCCTAGCGCTTGCCGCCCTGATGCTGGGTCCAACGACCGCGGCACGGGCAGACTGCCAATGCGTCGCCGGCGGCAAGCGTTTCGTCGTCGGAGAGGTCGCCTGCATCAGCCTGCCGAGCGGCGATCAACTTGCCCGCTGCAGCATGGTGCTCAACAACTCATCATGGACCAAGCTGCAGGACTCCTGCCCGGTCGGGTTCGACGACACCCAGCAGTCACAGATCGTGGCGTCCGTGGATCATCATGCACCGCATGACGGCCACGCGCACCACAAGCACGGTACGAAAATCGCAATAGTCGACTAGTGGGTCGGCCGATTCAGAAGGTCGTCGGCCAGCGCGATCGCGGTGCGCCTGTCGGCCTCGCCGGCAAGGGCAAACGCCTCTTCCTGCATAGGCCTGATCCACTCGGTATCCGAGCTCTTGGCGCGCTCGAGGGCCGCGGTCATCATCGCCAGCCCCTGGACCACCTTGCCGTCCTGGAAGAGCAGGTTGCCGAGCGTGGCCTGTGCGCCGGCGTGGCCCTTGTCGGCGGCAAGCTGCAACCAGCGGCCGGCTTGGCGGACGTTCTGACGAACGCCCTCGCCCTGGAGGAACATACGTCCGATCTCATACTGGGCGACCGGATTGCGGTAGGTAGCGGCGGCGCGCATGTAGTAGTCCTGAGCCGCCGACAAATTGGCCCGTACTGGCGTTCCGTCAATGCCCCGACGCATATAGCCCGCCAGGGCAACCAGAGCATCGGAGACGTATGGTTCGTCGGGCGAGCCGAGCTCAACATCCTGGCGTGCGATCTCGGCGTAGAATTTGAACGCCTCGTAGTCGTCCCGCGGCACGCCGTCGCCTTCGGCATACATGCGCGCGAGCTTCCAGCGGGCGCCGAGCTGGCCATTCTCCGCGGCGTAGCGATAGGCCTCGACGGCCTGGTCCATGTGGCCCTGCTTGTAGGCGGTGAACCCAAAGCGGAAGACGGCCTGAGGGCTGCGCTCCGGCGCAACCGTTACCGACCTCTCGTCCAGTGCGGCGGCGGGAACCGCCGTAGCAACAACAATGGCAATGGCAGCGACCACGCTGCTCAATCCACCAACCGACACACTTTCGCGCGCCAACGCTCTCATTCCAGCTCTGAACCGCATTTCCACGCCCGGGTGGCTCTCACAATTTCGCCGCCCTCCCATGTGGCATTCGGGTGCGCGTGGTTTATGGCGGGAAATGGGCAAATTCGCCCAGTTGGCCCTAAGCGCGTGGTTCTTCCATCGACTGTTGCTAAATCGTCACAAATAGTGAAGGCGCGTTAACTTGCGGCGCGGACGCGTCCGAGCGCCAGTTCCAGCCTTGCGCCCGCCTCGACGAGTTCCGCCAGCTTCTCGCGGTCGGCTTCGACCACCTCGGCCGGCGCATTGGCGACGAATTTCTCATTGCCGAGCTTCTTCTCGATGCGCGCGACCTCGCCGGCATTGCGCTCGATCTCGCGCTTGAGCCTCGCGGCCTCCGCATCGAGGTCGATCAGGTCGCCGAGCGGGAGGCAGGCGGTTGCCTCGCCGACGACGATCTGCGCCGAGCCGCGCGGCGCCTCGTCGGCGAAGCCGACCTCGCTGGCGCGGGCAAGACGCCGGATCGCCAAATCGTGACGCGCTGCGCGCTCCCGCGTCTCCGCCGACGCGCCGACCATAACCAGCGGGGCCGTGGCCGAGGGCGGGACATTCATCTCCGCACGGACGGAGCGCAAACCGGTGACGAGATCGACCAGCCAGTTGATCTCGGAGGCAGCGGCATCGTCGGCTAGACCCGGCTGCGGCCAGCCGGCGTGGCAGAGCAAAGTGTCCCTGCCGGCTTCGCCCGCAGTCGCCTGCCAGAGCTCTTCCGTCATGAATGGCATGAACGGGTTGAGCAGCTTGTAGATTTCGTCGAGCACGAAGGCCGACACCGCCTGGCTTTCTGCCTTGGCGTTCTCGTCATTGCCGGCAAAGACCGGCTTCAACAGCTCCAGATACCAGTCGCAGAACAGGTTCCAGACAAAACGGTAGGCAGCGCCGGCGGCCTCGTTGAACTTGTATGCTTCGATGCCTTCCGTCACCGCCTGCACGGTTCGCGACAACTCGGTGAGTATCCAGCGGTTGACGGTGAGCGTGGCGCTTTCGGGATGGAAGTCCGGATCGCGCTTCATGCCGTTCATTTCGCCGAAGCGCGTCGCGTTCCAGAGCTTGGTGCCGAAATTGCGGTAGCCGGCGACGCGGGCGGGGTCGAGTTTCACGTCCCTGCCCTGCGCGGCCATGATCGCCAGCGTAAAGCGGAGCGCGTCGGCGCTATACTCGTCGATGAGTTCCAGCGGGTCGATGACGTTGCCCTTGGACTTCGACATCTTGGCGCCGTTCTTGTCGCGGACCAGCGCGTGGACATAGACGGTGTGGAAGGGCTCCTCGTCCATGAAGTGAAGGCCCATCATCATCATCCGGGCGACCCAGAAGAAGATGATGTCGAAGCCGGTCACCAGAACATCTGTCTGGTAGTAGGTCTTCAGCTCTGGCGTTTCGTCCGGCCAGCCGA
Source organism: Rhizobiaceae bacterium (assembly GCA_017643025.1). Lineage (GTDB taxonomy): Bacteria > Pseudomonadota > Alphaproteobacteria > Rhizobiales > Rhizobiaceae > RCIO01. The sequence goes on along the minus strand of JAEPOG010000006.1, from coordinate 280,634 downwards.
GCGTCGAGAATGGCCACAACGCAGACGAGAACCACGTGTCGAGCACGTCCTCGTCACGCGTCAGGATCTCGCCGGGCTTGAAGTTCTCGAGCTTCTCCTCGACCCAGCTTTTCCAGGGGGTGTCGACCGCGAGGTAATATTCGACGGCATCGTCCAGCGCCTCCTTCTCCGTCTTGGCGACGAAGACATGGCCGTCCGGTCCGTACCAGGCAGGAATCTGGTGGCCCCACCAGAGCTGGCGCGAGATGCACCAGGGCTGGATGTTTTCCATCCAGTCGAAATAGGTCTTTTCCCAGTTCTTGGGGACAAAGTTGGTGCGCCCCTCGCGCACGCTCTCGATCGCCGGTCTGGCGAGAGTCGCGGCGTCGGCGAACCACTGGTCGGTCAGCATCGGCTCAATGACCACCTGCGACCTGTCGCCGAACGGCTGCATCACCTTCTTGTCTTCGACGCCGATCATCAGGCCTTCGGCATCGATGTCGGCAACGACGCGCTTGCGGGCCTCGAAGCGGTCGAGCCCGCGATACTGATCCGGCACGAGGTTGATCGCATCGACGACGTTCATGTCCGGCGTGTCGCCCGACTTGACGATCTCGGCTGCCTTCGCGGCTTCCACGGCATATGGCTCGCCGTCCGACCGCAGCGCGGCCTTGGTGTCCATCAGCCGGTACATCGGGATGCCATTGCGCTCGGCAACGCCGTAGTCGTTGAAGTCGTGCGCGCCGGTGATCTTGACCGCGCCCGAGCCGAAATCGGGGTCCGGATATTCGTCGGTGATGATCGGGATCAGGCGACGGTGTTCCTTCGGCCCGACAGGAATCTCGCACAGCATGCCGACGATTGGCTTGTAGCGCTCGTCCGAGGGATGCACGGCAACGGCGCCGTCGCCCAGCATGGTCTCGGGCCGCGTGGTCGCTATGGAGATGTAGTCGCGCGTCTCGCGCAGCGTGACGTTACCGTCGGCATCCTTTTCGACATATTCATAGGTCGCGCCGCCGGCCAGCGGGTATTTGAAGTGCCACATATGGCCGTCGACTTCGACGTTCTCGACTTCGAGGTCGGAGATGGCGGTTTCGAATTCGGGGTCCCAATTCACCAGCCGCTTGCCGCGGTAAATCAGGCCTTCGCGGTAGAGGCTGACGAAGACCTCAATGACCGCCTTCGACAGGCCCTCGTCCATGGTGAAGCGCTCGCGGCTCCAGTCGCACGAGGCGCCAAGCCGCTTGAGCTGGTTGAGGATGGCCCCTCCGGACTCGCCCTTCCACTCCCACACCTTGTCGATGAAGGCTTCGCGGCCGAGCGTGCGGCGGTGGATCTGCTTTTCCATGAGCTGCCGCTCGACCACCATCTGCGTGGCGATACCGGCATGGTCCATGCCCGGCTGCCACAGAACATTCTTGCCGCGCATGCGCTCGAACCTGATCAGGATGTCCTGCAGCGTGTTGTTGAGCGCGTGGCCCATATGCAGCGAGCCGGTGACGTTGGGCGGCGGGATGACGATCGTGTAGGGGTCGGCTCCCGGCCTTGAACCCGCGCCGGCGCGAAAGGCATCGGCCTCCTCCCACAGCTTCGCAATCCTGGGTTCTACGGTCTGGGCGTCGTAGGTCTTGTCGAGCATCGATGATCCGGAATGTCGGGAATTCGTCGCGCCGGTGTAAACCGGAACGGTCGAGGCAAGTCAATCAGGGGAGATGTCGCGCCAACGCAGCCGCGACCGCGCGCAGCGATGGCAACTTGCCAGTGAGAGGCTAGCGCGATCCGCCGCGGGCGACGCGCTCGATTTCCTCGCGCACCAGACGCTCGACGAGCACCGGCAGGTTGTTGTCCAGCCATTCCTGCAGCATCGGCCGCATCAGTTCCTCGGCGATGTCATCGAAGCTGCGCTGCTGACTGGAAGCAAACGCGTCGGACAGCTCCTCAAATGCGGCTGCTACCTGCCGTCCGGCAGTCTCTGAGATGATTGACGTACGGGCCGACGCCGGCTCATCGCGCTGGGTGTGATGTGCATCCCGGCTGGCCGGTGGCTCGTAGGCGACAGCGGGCTGAGCGGTCGCAGGCTCTTCCGGCGCGGGCGGCTCGCTGGCCAAGGGTGCTTGTTCCGGCTCTGGAGTGGCCGGTTCCTGGAACTCGGGCGCCGATTCGGGAGCTGCATAAGCCTCGACTTCAGCCTGGGCTTCGGCCGGCTCGGTCTCCTGATCCATGGCAGACAGTTCTGACCGGAACGCCTCCACCTCGCCGGAACCGAAATCCTCCGCAGGCGCCTGCTCGGCCGGGATTGCTTCGTTGGTATTTGCCCCGGCCGAAGCCGGGCTATGCGCGTTGTCGCTATCCTCGATTATCCGACGAATCGACGCGAGGATCTCTTCCATCGACGGTTCGCGCGCCGGAACGCTGCTCGCCTGTGCCATTGTCCGCCTCGCCGCCTCTCGTTGTCCGCCCCGTTCGGACGCTGCCTGTCTCGGGCATCCGAATCAAGGGCAGCGTAGCGAAATGATAGCCGCGAATTAATCCGTACGAAGGAATAAATCGTCCATTGCACACAGTAATCCGGGCTGGAGCGCCCGGATCGTGGAATTTGCCGGCAATGTGTCGACAATCAGCGGCCGTCAGGCGTCCTGAGCCCGAACCACTTATCCTTGACGGCCAGGAAATGCTCTTCGGGGTCGTATTCCTCGACGCCAAGCCCGAGTTGACCGACGGTCAGACGACCCACCGCAGACAGTATGGCGTAGCTCGCCACCACCACGTCGCGCTCAGAACTGGCCAGGTTGATCTGCGCAGCGTTTACGTCGGCCTGCGCGTTGAGTACGTCCAGCGTCGTGCGCTGGCCGACATTGCGCTCTTCGATGACGCCGTTGAGCGCGAGCTGGCCAGCGGCGACGACCTCGCGGTTGGCAGCGACGGATTCGCGCGACGCCTGATATTGCGCCCAGGCCGAGGCGACGGCGGCCCGCACCTGGTCGCGGCTGACATCGACATTGATGCGCGCCTGACCGAGCGATTCCTTGGAACGCCGTACGGTCGCCGATGCGCGGCCACCCTGATAGATCGGCACGGTCAGCGCTGCACCAATGGATGCGGACGTGGACGCGCCGTCGGTCGGCGATGCGGGCACGCCGTTGGTGAAGCTGCGGCTGACGCCGGCCGATGCCGAAAGACGCGGCAGCAGCGCACCTTCGCTCGACTTGACGGTAAACGCCGCGGCATCGACCAAATGCTCCGAAGCCATGATGGCCGGATGTGATGCCAATGCGATGTTAAAGCCCTCGTCCACCGAGCGAGGCAGCAGATGCGACAGCGGCGCGGCGCCGCTGAGGCTGCCCGGGTCTTCGCCGATGATCTGGCGGTAGAGTGCTTCGCTTGCCAGCACCTGGGCCCGCGCGGCGCTGAGCTGGGCAATCGCCGACTGCCGCACGGCCTCGGCCTGCGCAACGTCGGTGCGGGTGCCCTCGCCCACTTCGAAGCGCGAGCGCGCGGCGCGCACCTGTTCCTCGAGGAATTCGAGATTGCGCTGGCGCAACGCAGCGATCTGACGGTCGCGAATGACATCCATATAGGCGGATGCCGCATCAAACAGCGTATTCTGCACCGTGTTGCGCAGCGCCTGCTGCGAGGCGCGAACATTGGCTTCGGCGGCCAGAACGTTGTTCCTCGTCTGGAAGCCGTCGAAGATCATCTGGTTGATCTCGATGCCGAACGAGCCGGATGTAATGGAGCGTCCACCGCCCGCGGACGTGCGCGAAAATGTCAGACCGCTGGAAGCGCCGATGGTTGGCCGGTAGCCCGACTTCGCAATTGCCACATTTTCGTCGGTGACCCGCGTTCCGGCGCGCTGCGAATTGAGGCTCGAATTGTTGCGATAGGCCTTGGCCAGCGCGCCCGATATGGTTTCGGCGGAAACAGGCGCCGACAAGGTCAGCGCGAGGGCAAGCGCAAAGACTCCAGCGAAACTCCGACGGACTGGGAACACAACCCACCTCACAGCACCGGCCACCGCGACGGCTGACCACACAAACGATCAAATCGGCAAAAGGAGCCCTCTCCTCGGCAGCCAGGTTAATGGCTACACGGCGGATATAGTGAGTTCAAGGAACAATGTTAGAGGCCCGATTCAGCGGGCATTAACGAATCGGACAGTGTTGCCCTCAGGCCTCAGAACTGGAATTCGGGCTTGCGCTCGAACCCCGGCAGCCGGCGCACCGCAGCGTTGAAGGCGCGGCGGCTCGTGACGATGCCGTCCGCGTTCAGGAAAATGTGCGCCGCAGCAGCATTTCCGCTGCCCACAACGGCAACCAGACGACCGCCGTCGCGAAGCTGGCCAAGAAGCGCATCGGGCACGAAATCCACAGCGCCGCCGAGCACGATCACGTCGAAGGGAGCTTCGTCAGGACAGCCGGCCTCAAGGTCGCCAGTCACCACCGCGACATTGTCATAGCCTTTTTCGAGCAGAGTGGCGCTCGCCTTGTCTGCAAGGGCTTCGTCGCTTTCAAGCGCCACGATCGAACTCGCCATATGCGACAGGACCGCGGACGAGTAACCGGTGGCGCAACCGACATCGAGCACGAAATCGCCCTGCCCCACGCCGGCAAGCTGGAGAAGCTTGGCGAATGGCGACGGCTCCATGAGAAAGCGGCCGGGAGCGACTTCGACATCCTCGTCGATGTAGGCAAGAGCAGCACGGGCGGCCGGCACGAAGGCTTCACGCGGCACGGACAGCATCGCGTCGATGACTGCTGGGTCCGTCACGTCGGTGGTGCGCACCTGCCCGTCGACCATCTTCGTCCTGAGTTGCTGGAAATCGCCTTCCATGTCGCCTCGGCCCGCCTGCGGCGCCGAGCATGGCGCCTGTTCACCCACGACCGTATCGTCGCGCCCGGCGCAACGCACGAAAAAACTGGAGGCCTCGCCCGGAATCGAACCGGGGTGCAAGGATTTGCAGTCCTCTGCGTAACCACTCCGCCACGAGGCCACGCTGTTCACGCCAGCGTGAGCGGTTCAATATGTTGGCGCGATTCCGCCGTCAAGTAACGCGGCCGTGCAATTCCGCACAGAGACAGCCCGATGGGCTATTACTTGCATTTTCGGCGCTTTCCCCACCAGAGTTCCACCCTGCGCCGCAGCCGCCTGACAGCGCCGATGTCGTAAGAAAGCACGAGCAAGCCGACGGGAATCATCCAGAAGCCGACGACCGGCAGAAAACCCACCGTGCCGAGCAGTATCAACACCACGCCCAACGCGATGCGCAGCAAACGCGAGCGAGGCAGCGTGATTTCGCGTCCCATGATGCGCAGACGCCTTGCCGGCTCTTCTCCCTCTCGCACCCCGTCGGCGCCGGACAAATCCGGTTTCATATTCATCGGCGTGAAAACTCCGGAAAGTCGCGCACCAAAGCGCGCAGTTTGCAGCCATGAGCCGCTTATGTGATGCCGTTGCAGCGAGAATGCGAGCGCAATTTTCACGCCGCTATTTTTTGCCCGGATGGCGCTTTGCAAAGCGCGATACTGTTTGCTATAGGCTCCGCCGTTCGCGAGCACCGCTGTTCCCCGGTAGCTCAGTGGTAGAGCAACCGGCTGTTAACCGGTTGGTCGCTGGTTCGAATCCGGCCCGGGGAGCCACCTTCAAGCTGAGACACTATCCAACGAACCTCGGTATGGCATGCCGCCACATCGGCATGCATGATGCACTTTTGTGAACCGCATCCCGGGGGAGCAGGTGGCGGACGGCGAATTCGACTACATCATCTGCGGGGCAGGCTCCGCCGGCTGCGTGCTCGCCAACAGGCTCTCGGCGGATCCGAGGAACCGGGTGCTTTTGCTCGAAGGCGGCGGGCGCGACAACTGGATCTGGTTCCACATCCCGGTCGGCTATCTCTTCGCGATCGGCAATCCGCGCGCCGACTGGTTGTTCAAGACGGCGGCTGAGCCGGGGCTGAACGGCCGGGCGCTCGCCTATCCGCGCGGCAAGGTGCTGGGCGGCTCGTCGGCGATCAACGCCATGATCTACATGCGCGGCCAGGCGCGCGACTATGACGGCTGGCGCCAGCTCGGTCTCACCGGCTGGGGCTGGGACGACGTACTGCCCTTCTTTCTCAAGCATGAGGACCACGAGAACCCGCCCAACGAATTCCACGCTTCGGGCGGCGAGTGGCGGGTGGAGCATCCGCGCATTCGCTGGGAGATACTCGACCGGCTGCGCGACGCTGCGGAACAGGCCGGCATCGAGAAGATCGGCGACTTCAATTCGGGCGACAATTCCGGCTCGTCCTATTTCCAGGTGAACCAGAAGCGCGGCCGGCGCTGGTCGGCGGCGCGCGGGTTCCTGAAGCCTGCCCTGTCGCGGTCGAATCTCAAGGTTGTCACATCAGCTCTGATCGACCGGGTCGAGATCACCGACGGTCGCGCAACCGGCGTCGTCTACCGGCAGGGCGGAGAGACGCACCGTGCGGCGGCGCGCGGCGAGGTGATCCTGTCAGCCGGCGCGGTCGCGTCGCCACCTATTCTCGAACGCTCGGGCATCGGCGATCCCGCTGTTCTGAAGGCAAACGGGGTCGAGCCACTGGTCGAATTGCCTGGCGTCGGCAAGAACCTTCAGGATCACCTCCAGATCAGGCCGGTCTACAAGGTGAGCGGCATACGAACGCTCAACGGCGACTACGCCAACCTGTTCCGGCGCGCCATGATGGGCATGAACTATGCGCTACGGCGGCGCGGGCCGCTGACGATGGCGCCGTCGCAGATGGGCGCCTTCGTGCGCTCTTCGCCCGAATTCGAGACGGCGAACCTTGAGTTCCACTTCCAGCCGCTGTCGCTCGACAATTGGGGCGACGGATTGCACGCCTTCGACGCCTTCACGGCAAGTGTCTGCAATCTCAGGCCGACGAGCCGCGGCTCTGTGCATCTGTCGGGCCCGGATGCGGCGGCGCAGCCCGACATCCGGCCCAACTATCTGTCTACCGAGGAAGACAAGCGCATCGCGGTGGAATCGCTCAAATGGGCGCGCCGCATCGTGTCGCAGCCGGCGATGGCTGCCTACCGCCCCGAGGAATACAAGCCCGGCGCGCATGTGGCCTCCGACGAGGACATGCTTGTCGCCGCCGGCGATCTCGGCACGACAATCTTCCATCCGGTCGGCACGGCCCGCATGGGACCGGAGGGCGACGCAAACGCAGTTCTGGATGAGCGCCTGCGTGTGCGCGGTGTAAGTGGGCTGCGCGTCATCGACGCGTCGGTCATGCCCGCAATCACCTCCGGCAACACCAACTCGCCGACCATCATGATCGCCGAGAAGGGCGCTGACATGATCCTCGGGGACAATCGGTAGGCGAAAGTCAAGCCGCTGCCTCTGCACAGTCCGATCACTCCTCTCATCTGAAACTCAATCGGACCTGACCCGTTTCTTCTGTCCGACGGCCGCGCATCCGCGCGTTCGCGATTCATCAGACAGAATGGACAGGCATGAACATCATACCGATCAGCAGGGGACGTTCGGGCAAACGGAAGATCGCGGTCATTGGCTCCGGCATATCCGGAGCATCCGCCGCGTGGGCGCTTTCACCGACGGCCGACGTGACCTTGTACGAGGCGGGCGAGCGCCCAGGCGGCCACACGGCCACCGTTGACATCGACTATGACGGCGTTCCCATCGCGGTCGATACCGGCTTCATCGTCTACAATGAGCACAACTATCCCGAATTGACGGCTTTGTTCTCCGCGCTCGGGGTCGAGACCATCGAGAGCAATATGGGTTTCTCCGTCTCGCTCGACGGCGGCAAGCTCGAATGGAGCGGGCAGAGCATCGCCTCGATCTTCGCCCAGGCGAAGAACCTCGTCTCGCCGTCCTTCCTCAGGATGCTGCGCGAGATCATGCGCTTCAACGCGATCTGCGTCACCGACCGCGAAAGCGGGCTGCTCGACGAACGCACGATCGGCGAATATCTCGATCACCGGCGGTTCTCGCCGGAGTTCCGCGACAACTACCTGATCCCGATGGCGGCGGCGATCTGGTCGACGCCGAAGATCGGCATGCTCGAATATCCGGCCGACAGCTTCGTCTCGTTCTTCGAAAACCACCGCCTGATCCATTGGGAGCGGCCAGTCTGGCGGACGGTCAAGGGCGGCGCTCGCAACTACCTCGACAAACTGCTGGCGCCCGTGGCCGACATTCGCACCGGTTCGCCTGTGCGAACGGTCATCCGCGACGCCTTCGGCGTGACGGTCTGGGCGGACGGCACCGCACCTGAAAGATTCGACGAGGTGGTGATCGCAGCACACAGCGACCAGGCACTGGCATTACTGGGCGACGCCTCACAGGAGGAGAAGGCGGTGCTCTCGGCAGTGCCTTACCGGCCCAACCGGGTCGTACTCCACCGCGATCCGAAGCTGATGCCGAAGCGCGGCCGCGCCTGGTCAGCATGGAACTATCTGCGCAGTTCGGACAACGACGATGTTTCGGTCACCTACTGGATGAACCGCCTGCAGGGCATCGACCCTGCGCACCCGCTTTTCGTCACGCTCAACCCGGCAACCGAACCCGGCGAGGATACTATTTTCGGGGAATGGAGCTACGACCACCCTCAGTTCAATGCCGCCGCGCTCGCGGCGCAGGAGCGGCTGCCCGACATCCAGGGTATCAGGCGCACCTGGTTCGCCGGCGCGTGGACCGGGCACGGATTCCACGAGGACGGGCTGCGCTCTGGGCTTGATGCAGCGGAAGCGCTGGGCGCACGAGTACCGTGGCGCGATACCCTGGAACGCCTGCCCGGCGCCCTGCCGGTCGCGGCCGAGTAGACGCCATGTCTACCGAACGCATCACGACGATGACCGACAACGGCCCGTCGCCCGAGGCGGCGGCCGTGCTCTATCCCGGCGAGGTCATGCACCAGCGGCTGAGGCCATTCGGCCACCGCTTCACCTACAAGGTGTTTTCGCTGCTGGTCGATATCGACAGGCTGGACGAGGCCGACCGCATGTCTCCCCTGCTCTCGGTCAACAAACCAAACCTTGTCTCGTTTCGCGAGACCGACCAGACCGAACGAGACGGCGAGACGCTGCGGTCGTTCGCGGACCGACTCCTGGCAGATGCCGGGCTCGAGACACCGGCAACGCGAATCCTGCTGCTGAGCTATCCGCGCATATTCGGCTACGCCTTCAACCCGATCTCGGTCTACTTCGCTTACGGAGCTGCAGGCGAATTGCTGGCTCTCATCTATGCAGTGCGCAACACATTCGGCGAACGGCACACCTATGTGGCGCGGATCGAGCCGGGAGACCTGAGCGAGGCTGGCGTCAGGCAGACACGCGCCAAACTCTTTCATGTCTCGCCCTTCATCGGCATGGAAGCGCGCTACCATTTCCGCATCCTACCGCCCGGACGCACCGTGCGCCTCAGAATCCACGAAACGGAACGGGACGAAGCGCTGTTGGCAGCGACTTTCGCCGGTACTGCGCGGCAACTCACGACATCAGCACTTGCTGCAAACCTCTTGCGCATTCCGTTCATGACGTGGAAAATCATGGCGGGAATCCACTGGGAAGCCCTGAAACTCTGGCTGAAGGGCGCCCGGTTCCACAAATCACCGCAAGCCCCGCACCCGGTCAGTTTCAGCGATGGCGGCAGTCGCCACGCCCGGTGAAGGAGCGCCGCCAGGCGCGGGTGAGGCAAGCCGCCGTTCCAAGGCGGCGGGGAGGTGGTAGCGATGAGCCACGCCAGCGATGAAGCAGTCCGGCTGACTGCGGACAACTTTACTGCTGTCACACGTGGGCTGTCGGCCAAGTCGCGGCTTACGCTGAAACTGCTGATCGACCTGCCGAAAGGGTCGCTCACGCTCAACCTCCCTGACGGAAAACGGCTGCGGGTCGGCGGCAACGCGCCCGGCCCTGACGCCGAGGTCACTCTCAAGAACTGGCGACTGCCCGGCAGAGCATTCTCCGGCGCCACGATCGGCGTGGCGGAATCCTTCATGGACGGCGACTGGGAAAGCCCAGACGTTACCAGGTTCCTCGAACTCTTTGTCATCAACGAGGATGCCGGCGAGGCCGTGGCCGGCGGCAGCAACCGGCTGCTGAGGCTCATACAAAGCGTGCGCCACTGGCTCAACGAAAACACGCGCGGCCGCGCCCGCAAGAACATCTCGGCGCATTACGATCTCGGCAATGCCTTCTACCGCGAGTGGCTCGACCCCTCGATGACGTACTCCTCAGCGCTCTATGAGACGGGCGCCAACGACCTCGAAAGCGCCCAGGCAGCGAAATACCGGGCTCTCGCGAACGACACCGGCATCAAGGCCGGCGATCACGTGCTGGAGATCGGCTGCGGCTGGGGCGGGTTCGCGGAATTCGCCGCGCGCGAGATCGGCTGCAAGGTGACCGGGTTGACGATCAGCCGGGAGCAGCATGATTTCGCGAAGGAGCGCATCCACAAGGCCGGCCTTGCCGAAAAGGTCGACATCAAGTTCCAGGATTACCGCGACGAGACGGGCAAATATGACCGGATCGCCTCCATCGAGATGTTCGAGGCGGTGGGCGAGAAGTACTGGCCGGTCTTTTTCGGCAAGATGAAGGAATGCCTGAACCCCGGCGGCACGGCGGGGCTGCAGATCATCACCATCAACGAGAGCGCGTTCGAGCGCTACCGCTCACGCGTCGATTTCATCCAGCGCTATGTGTTTCCGGGCGGCATGCTGCCGACGCCGCAGATCCTGCGCACGCTCGGCACGGATCAGGGTTTGGCCTTCCTGCGCGAGCGCGTGTTCCCGCAGGATTATGCGCGCACACTCGCCGAGTGGCGCCTCCGCTTCCAGGATTCCTGGGAGCGGATCGTGCAAATGGGCTTCGATGAACGTTTCCGCCGGCTGTGGGAATTCTACCTCCATTATTGCGAGGCCGGCTTCCGCGCCGAGTACATCGACGTCAGGCAGGTCGTGTACAAGGCCTAGGCGGACAAGAAGAAGGGGCCGCCAGGCCCCTTCAACGTTTTAAGCAAGCGAGATTGCCTACAGTGTGATGCGGTAGCTGGCGAAGCCGTCGGCGCCCTCACCAGCCGCCTCGATCTTCACACCCTTCACATCGGCCATGAACTCCTTCGCCTTCGGACCGGTGTCGAACAGCACGGTTGCGCCGTCGAGCGGTGCAAAGGTCCAGTTGGCGTCGGCCGACGGATTGATGGTGCCCTGCTCGACGATGTAGCGCACGATCACGTCGCGGTTGGTGTCGGGCGCCGACAGCACCACGACGCTGTCGTTGATGCCAGGGAAGTTGCCGCCGCCGCCGGCACGGTAGTTGTTGGTGGCGACGATGAACTTCTGCGCCGGATCGATGGGCTGGCCGTTGTACCTCAGGTCGACGATGCGGCTGGAATCGGCGTTCGCGACCTCGCCCTTGGGCGTGTATTTCGGCGGCATGGACAGGTCGATCTTGTAGGTCACACCGTCGATGACGTCGAAATTGTAGGACGGGAAATCCGGATTGAGCAGCGGCTGGTCCGCCTTGCCCGGCTCGATCTGATTGAAGATGCCGGCCGACATTTCCAGCCATTCCTTCACCGTCGCGCCATCGATGGCGACGGCACGGACCGTATTCGGATAGAGGTAAAGGTCGGCGACGTTCTTGATCGCCACGTCTCCGGCCGGGACGTCGGTGTAATATTCCGGCCCGCCGCGGCCGCCGGCCTTGAACGGAGCTGCGGCCGAAAGCACCGGCAGGTCCTTGTACTCGCCGTCCTTCAGAAGGTCGGCCACATACCAGGTCTGCGCCTGGCTGACGATCTGCACGGACGGATCGTCTGCAACGAGCGCGAAATAGGAGTAGAGCGGCGCCGAAGTCTTGCCGACCGGGGTGCGGACATAGTTCAGCGTGTTCTGGTGGTCCTCGGCCACGGCCGCCTCGACCGCGGCGAGATTCTCGACGGTCGGGATCACCTTGCGGTTCTCGTCGCGGTTGTAGATGGGCCGCGCCTCGGAGGTGGAATCGACAACGCTCCAGCTGTTGCCGTCGCGCTCCAGCAGCAGATCGATCAGGCCCATATGCGAGCCCCAGAAGCCGCCTTGAACGGCGGGTTTGCCCTGGATCGTGCCCTTGGCGTTGTCGACGCCCTCCAGACCGTCGAAAGCGCCGGGGAAGACAAGATGCTGGTGGCCGGTGAACACGGCATCGACGCCATCCACGCCGGCGAGGAAGAACGAGGCGTTTTCCATCATCTCGCCCTGGTTGATGTCGATGCCCGAATGCGAGAGCGCGATCACGATGTCGGCTCCCTCCTCCTTCATCTGCGGCACCCAGGCAGCGGCCGTCTGGACGATGTCGCGGGTCGTGACGTTGCCGACCAGATGGCGGGAATCCCACACCATGATCTGCGGCGGCACGAAGCCGATAAAGCCGACACGAACCGTCTGTTCCGCGCCCGAACCATCGGTCACCGTCTTGTCCACGATCACGTAGGGTTTGGTGTAGAGCTTGTCGTCGCGCGGATTGGCGGCGAGCTCTGTGCCATTGACGAGATTGGCGCAAACGATCGGGAAGTTGGCGCCGGCATTCACCTTGTCCATGAAGGACAGGCCGTAATTGAACTCGTGATTGCCGAGTGTGCCGCAGTCGTAGCCGAGCACGTTCATGGCGTTGATCACGGGGTGCATGTCGCCTTCCTTCATGCCCCTCTCATAGGCGATCCAGTCGCCCATCGGGTTGCCCTGAAGGTAGTCGCCATTGTCGACCAGCATGGTGTTGGTCGCCTCGGCACGGAAGCCGTCGATGATCGAGGCAGTACGGGCAAGGCCCATCGTGTCGTTGGGCCGGTCGGCGTAGTAGTCGTACGGCAGCACAGAGACGTGGATGTCTGTCGTTTCCATGATGCGCAGGTGCGCCTGGTTGGCCTGCGCGCGCGCCGCGAAGGGGTGCATGACGACTAGGCCGCCGAGGGCTGCGGCGCCTCCGAGAAACGAGCGACGGGATAGCGGACGAAGATGCAGGGTCATTGTTGCCTCCTGATTGGGAACTAAGCCGGCTGCAGAAAGGGGAAGTCTCGCGCCGCTTGAACCTTGAGTCCAGCAGATTCAGGATACGTTTTCATGACAGGAGGGCGGCGCTTCGCACCACAATCGCATGATGGCTCAGGCGCCTGCTTTCGCGCGAGACTTCCGGGTCACAGGCTCCTTGCCTTCGTCGCTATCGCCTTGAGTAATCAGACGGGCGCTGCGCTGACCAGTGGCATAGATCCAGAGCCAAGACAGCGCGACCGCAAGCCGGTAGCGCAGGCCGATCAGGAAATAGATGTGGGCGAAGCCCCAAAGCCACCATGCGAGCCAGCCAGTGAAGCTGATCCAGCCGAAATCGACCACAGCCGCCCGCTTGCCGATCGTGGCAAGGTCGCCCTCGGCGCGATAGCGGAAGGGGCCGTGATCCGGACGGCCGCGAAGCCTGGCGCGGATCGTTTTCGCGACGTACCTGCCCTGCTGCTTGGCGCTCGGCGCGACGCCGGGCACAAGGCCGCCCTCGGGACGCTCGACATGGGCGGTGTCGCCGATGGCGAAGATTTCGGGATTGCCGGTCACGGTGAGGTCGGGTTCGACAATGATGCGCCCTGCCCTGTCGGCGGGCGCGCCCAGCCATTCGGCTGCAGGCGACGCCGCGACACCAGCCGCCCAGATTACGGTTCGCGCCGGCAGTCTCTTGCCGTCGATCGTCACGCCTTCGCTGTCTACCGCCGTGACCGGGAACCCGAGCCGCACCTCGACTCCCAGCCGCTCAAGCGCCCCGCCGGCATAGTCCGACATCGTTTCGCGGAAATTGCCGAGCACGCGCGGTCCGGCCTCGACCAGCACCACTCGGGCTTCGCCCGGATCGATGCGTCGGAACTCACCGGTGAGCGTGTCGCGCGCCAGATCGGCGATGGTGCCGGCGAGCTCGACGCCTGTCGGGCCGCCGCCAATGACAACGAATGTCAGGAATGTTTGCCGTTTGGCAGCGTCGGTCTCTCGCTCGGCCCGCTCGAAGGCCAGCAGGATGCGGCGGCGGATCGTCGTCGCGTCCTCCAGCGTCTTCAGGCCGGGCGCGAAGGGCTCCCACTCGTCATGGCCGAAATAGGCGTGGCGCGCGCCAGTGGCGATCACCAGCGTGTCGTATGGGACCGACTCGCCATCGGAGAGCAGAACCCGGCGGCCGACCTTGTCGACGCCTGTGACCGTCGCCAGCAGGGTCGTGACGTCCTTGCGGCGGCGGAGCAGCTGCCGCACCGGCCAGGCGATCTCGGAGGTCGCCAGCGAGGTGGTCGCAACCTGATAGAGCAATGGCTGGAAAAGATGGTGGTTGCGCCGGTCGATCAGCGTGATGTCGAGACCGGCGCCTTTCAGTCCGTTGATCGTTTCGCCCGCCGAAACCGGCACCGATGATGACAAGACGATGTTTCTGCCCCGTACGGTCCATGATGATTGACCCCGTGGTGTTGACAAGCCGGACATATGTACTTTTGTGCAGTGCAACAAGAGCGCAGCGGCGGTTTGCCGGGCAACGACGCGGGCGCTAGATTCAGCGCAGGCGGGACATTTGCCCGAAACGCATGACCGAGGCAGGGATGGACGAATATCTCGACAGTTTTGCCGAATTCGTCACCGGGCTAGCCCGGCAGGCACTGAGTTACACGGCCGAACCCTGGTTTCTCTACCAGCTGATCATCATCGCCATCCTGTTCGGACTGGCGCGATACGGCGCCAGACGCCTCGAGCCAAGGCTGGAACAGCGCGCCCGCGCCATCAGGGGACATCCAGGCTTGCTGCGGCTCGTTGCAGCGACCCTGCGCAGAATCGACTGGGTTCTGTTCGTTACACTCCTTGCTGCAGCCATCGTGGTTCTGCGTAGCGTCACATGGCCGAGCCGGACCTGGGTGTTGGGCATCGTCCTGTGGCTGGCCGGGACTTGGGTGGTCGTCGCCATTCTATCACGCATCATCCGCAACCGCCTCGTTGCGCGCGGCGTTGCCTGGCTCGTCTGGACTTATGCCGCGCTGGTCATTCTCGGCATCGACGGACGCGTGGCTCTGTTTCTCGACGGGCTGGCCCTTCCGCTGGGCGAGATCAGGCTATCGGCGCTGACCGTGCTGAAGGCCGCGTTCCTGCTTACCATGGCGATCTGGATCGCTACCACCGTCGGCAATTTCGTGGACGAGCGCGTGCAGCGCTCGACGGAACTGACGCCGTCGATACGCGTGCTGATCGGCAAGTTCGCCAAGTTCGGGCTGGTGCTGCTCGCCGGCGTCGTGGCACTGACCAGCGTCGGTGTGGACCTGACGGCCTTCACCGTCTTTTCGGGCGCGGTCGGCGTTGGGCTGGGGTTCGGTCTGCAGAAAGTAGTGTCCAATTTCGTCTCCGGCGTCATTATCCTCATGGACAAGTCGATCAAGCCCGGCGACACGATTTCGCTCGGCGACACATTCGGCTGGATACGCGAACTCAGGGCGCGGTTCGTGTCTGTCGTCACGCGGGACGGGCGCGAATATCTGATCCCCAATGAGGACCTGATCACCCAGCAGGTGATCAACTGGTCGTTCAGCGACGATCTGGTGCGGCTCGACGTGCCGTTCGGGGTTTCCTACGAGTCCAATCCGCATCAGGTCTCGGAACTGGCCATCGTGGCCGCTATGTCGGTGGCGCGTGTCGATGCCGAGCGCCGCCCAGTTTGCTGGCTGACTGCGTTCGGCGATTCATCGCTCGATTTCGTGCTGCGTTTCTGGATTCACGATCCCCAGCAGGGGCTCACCAATGTGCGCGGCAAGGTGCTTCTGGCACTGTGGGACACGTTCGAGGCGAATGGCATCAAGATCCCCTACCCGCACCGGGAGATCATCATGAAGGGCGGCGTAGCGGCACGGCCCGCGGACGCTGACTTGCCTAAGGATTGAGCTACGGCTTCGCCCCGGACTCCGCGGAAATGACGGCGTTCCCGGCAACCAAATACCGGGCGAACGCCAGCGAGATCAGCGGCAGCGGAATGAACAGCGCGAAAGCGGCGCGCAGCCCGAACCACTCGGCGGCGAAGCCGAACAGCGGCGGCCCGACGAAGCCGATCAGAACAGAAATCGTCGAGAAAGCCGCCATATTTTCTGCAGCCGGCCGGTCGCCCAGTCGCGCCGCAGCCGAAAAGGATTGTGGCAGAGCGATGCTGACGCCCAGTCCGACCAGAGCGAAACCCAGCATAACGACCGAGATCCATGGTGCAAAAACAACAACGGCGGTCCCGACCAACAGGACGAGCATGAGAACGCGCGCAACGGCGACATCGCCCCATCGCTCCACCAGCGTATCGCCAGCGAAACGTCCCGCCGTCTGCGTGACGACAATCGCCGGCAATGCGTATGCCGCCAGCCAGTCGGCGGCGCCGAACACGTCGCGGACATAGATCACGGCCCAGCTTCGTGTGGTGCCTTCCAGCAGGATTGCTCCGAGCGCGAATGCGCCTATGAGCAGCGTATTCATGCCGGGCAGCGCGAAGCGGCGGCTTGCGCCTTCGGTTGCGCGGGCCTTGCTGACAGGCAACGGGATGAGAAATGCCGAAATAAGCAGCGCCATCAGCACCGTCAGTCCAATGAACTGGCCAAGCGGCGTCACCCCGACCCGGATCAGGCCGGCGGATACGAGCGTGGTCGCCAGAAAGCCGAGCGCCCACCAGCCGTGGCAGCGGCTCATGATGCGCCGTCCTTCCGAAGCCTCGACCCTGTCGGCCTCGACATTGATCGCCACGTTGCTCGTCGCGAAAGCAAATCCGAAAATGAACATCGCGGCCGTAAGCATGGCTGCTGAGGTGGATATGCCCACCAGAATAACGAGGCTGGCGATCAGCGGCATGCCATAGAGCATCAGCCGCTTCGGCCCCCACTTCTCGACCAGCGGCCCGATCAGGATGGAGCCGAGCAACACGCCGACGGGCATGCCAAGAAGCACAAGGCCGAATGTGGCTTCCGAAAGCGCCAGTTCCCGCTGCACCTCCGGCAGACGGGCGAACAGTGTTCCAACGGTCATCGAGTGCAGCGCAAACGCCGCCATCACGCGGCCAGCTGCCCCGAGCTGCATATGCTTCACGCCATATCCGCCCGGATGCCAGCGCCCGTCCGGTCGATCACCTCGCGCAGCGCGAAGGACGAATTGATCTTGGTCACGTGGGGCATCGCCGACAGCCACTCCTTGTGGATGCGCTCATAATCTTCGAGGTCGCGCGCGGCAATGCGCAGGATGTAGTCGTATTCGCCCGACATCAGGTGGCAGGACAGCACATTCGGGCAGCGCTTGATCGCAGCCTCGAACTCCGTCAGCGACTTCTCGAACTGGCCGGAGAGCGAAATGTGCACGATTGCGGTCATGCGGTGGCCAAGAGCGGCGTTGGAGAGACGAGCGTGGTAGCCGGAGATGACGCCGGATTGCTCCAGATTGTCGAGCCGACGCGAACAGGCCGACTGCGACAGACCGACCTTTTCGGCGAGAGCGGCATTGGAGATTCGCCCATCCTTCTGGAGCGTGTCCAGGATGGCGATATCGATCCTGTCCAGGGACATTCGAAGCGAATCCTTCTGTACTTTGCCAACTTCGCGCAAACTTTAGCGAAAAATGGCCCGCACGGCAAACACCTTCGCAAACACGTTCGAAGCCCTATCTGTTACCTTAAGGAAAGTACCGGACTCGAGCAGGAGGAGACCCCACGATGCGCGTCGGCTGCCCCAAGGAAATCAAGAATCATGAATACCGCGTCGGCCTGACCCCGGGCTCGGTGCGTGAATATGTTGCACATGGCCACGACGTGATCGTGGAGAACGGCGCGGGCGCCGGCATCGGCGCTGACGACAATGCGTACCGCGCAGCGGGCGCGCAGATCGCCAAGACGGCTGAAGAGGTTTTCACCCGCTCCGACATGATCGTGAAGGTCAAGGAGCCACAGCCGTCCGAATGGATCCAGCTGCGCGAAGACCAGATCCTCTACACCTACCTCCACCTCGCGCCCGATGCCGACCAGACCAAGGGTCTTGTCGAGTCCGGCGTGTCGGCTATCGCCTATGAAACAGTGACCGACGACCGCGGCGGCCTCCCCCTGCTGGCCCCGATGTCGGAAGTGGCGGGCCGCCTGGCCATCCAGGCCGGCGCCACCGCGCTGCAGAAGGCCCATGGCGGGCGTGGCATCCTGCTCGGTGGCGTGCCGGGCGTGCTGCCGGCGAAGGTTACTGTCATCGGCGGCGGCGTGGTTGGCCTCAACTCCGCCAAGATGGCGCTCGGCCTGGGCGCCGACGTCACGATTATCGACCGCTCGATCCCGCGCCTGCGCCAGCTCGACGACATCTTCAATGGCCGCGTTCACACCCGCTACTCGACGGTCGAGGCAATCGAGGAAGAGTGCTTTGCCGCCGATATGGTGGTCGGCGCGGTGCTCATCCCCGGCGCCGCGGCACCGAAGCTCGTCAGCCGCGAAATGCTGTCGGGCATGAAGGCGGGCGCCGTGCTCGTCGATGTCGCGATCGACCAGGGCGGCTGCTTCGAAACCTCCCACGCCACAACGCATGCCGAGCCGACCTACGAGGTCGACGGAATCATCCACTATTGCGTCGCCAACATGCCGGGCGCCGTGCCAATCACGTCGGCGCAAGCGCTCAACAACGCGACGCTCCACTATGGGCTGCAGCTCGCCGACAAGGGGCTCAAGGCGCTGGTCGATGACCAGCATCTGAGGAACGGCCTCAACGTCCACAAGGGGCGCATCACCAACCGCGCCGTTGCCGACGCGCTCGGCTACGAGATGGCCGAGCCGAAAGCGGTTCTCGCCGCCTAACTGAACCAGTCACTCGGGTGCTCCCTTCAGGGAGCACGCTCCTCCCCGAGTCGGGCCCGCCGGTTGTTGCACGCCGGCGGGCTCATCCTTCTTTGGGAGCATCAACGGCCGTGGGAGGAATGCCCGGGATGAGGCGGCCGAGCCATTCGAACCGCTTACAGAACCGAACTCATCACAGGTCTCGTCATGATCAGCAACTGCATCGCATTCGCCCTTTCGCATCTGGAACTGGGCTTCATCCTGATCGGAGTCAGCGTGCTGGTGTGGGCGTCGCGCCAACTCCAGCGCAACTCGTCTGACTAGACTGTCTCGCGCCGCTCAACGCGAACGGATCGCCGATCTCAGGAACGAGACAATGCGGCCGCCAAACAGGGCCGCGGCGAATATCGCGACCGTGATCCCGGCAGCAACGAGATAGGCGACGGCACCCGTGTGGGTACCCGGATCAGGATGCGCCAAAGCGGGGCTCGATGCGGCCAGCCACAGTGCCGCCGTCAGTGCAAAGGCAACGGACTTCGGCTGTCTCATGACGCGCTCCTGGGTTATGGCTCTACCAGGAGGTTCGGATGGCCGACACGAAAAACCTCATTCTACCCGTCCTGCTGATCATCGCGGTTGTCACGCTTGCTTATGTGATATTCGGCGTGATCCCCGCCATCGTTTTCACCGTGGCATTCGGCGGCGGGCTGGTTCTCTACATTGTAACGGCATGGCGAACCCGGTTCGACACTTCAAAGGTGATCGTTCCCTACCTGCTCACCGTCATGCTTTTCATGGTCCACACCTATGAGGAATATCTGACGGACTTCGAGAAACTCGCCTCGGTGATGGCCGGGCGAACGATACCCGAATCCGACATGCTCTTCGTCATCGCATGGCTAGCGCCATTCATGTGGGTTGGCGGGGCGGTAATGCTCATCAAGCAATGGGCGTTCGGCTACTATTTCCTGTGCGCATTTTTCGTCGGCATGACGATCGCCGAACTGGCGCACTATGTTTTCCCATTCGTCATCGACGGCACGTTCCACTACGAGTCGGGCATGTACACGGCCGCCCTTCCTCTCATTACCGCGTATTACGGCCTCTACGTCATGATGAAGGAAATCAGGAAGGCTCGCGGCACAGCCCTAGCCGGTTAGTCGCAACCAAGCCCGCTCGTCAGCGCAGAAAGGACCCGAAATGGCCAGCAATCTGCTCTATGTCGCCGCCTTCTTCGGCGGCCTCGGCCTGATGTTCGCCGGTATCGGCATCATGATGTGGGGCATGAACCAGAAGCATCGCGGCAAGTAACTACCGAAACTGCACGTTGAGCCGGAAGCGGACGGGTGAGCGCTCGTTATTGTCGCCGTCGCGCACTTCGAGCCGATAAATGCCTGCCGCTCCAACCGGGAATACGGCATCCGTGACGCCGCCTTGCCGGGGCGGACCGACCCAGCCTGAGGCCTTGCCGTCGGCGTCCCAGAGCCGGACATAGATGTCGAGCTTCTCGTCGACATTGTCGACAATCACACTGAACTCGCCGGAGCGCGCCGCCTCGACTTCGAACCAGTCGGCGTCGCCGCGCGGCAGGATTGCCGCGCCCACCGGAGTGTCCAGCGGGATTGGCGAGGCGGTTCCGAAGCTGTCGTTGGGCTCGAAGCCATCGCCGGTCGCGGTGAACACCGTCTTCAGCGTCGCGTGGTCGATCGAGCGTTCGTCGTTGTTACCGTCGGTGACCTCGATGTAGTAGCTGCCGGCACCGGGCAGATCGGCAAATCCCTCGGTCAGGCCGCCCTTGCGGTAGGGTGCGACCCAGTCGCGCACCACCTGCCGATCGGCGTCCCAGACGCGATAGTGCAGATCGAGGTTTTCCGGTCCCTCATCGATAGTCACGAAAAGCTCACCCTGAGCCGGCACGTCGAGGCGGAACCAGTCACGGTCGCCTCTTGGCAATATGTTGAACAGTATTTCGCCACCCGGCGTCAGCGGCGCGGCGGCGCCTGCGCTGTCGTTGGGCTCGTACTGATCGGGCTGCGGCGTGAAAGCGAGCTCATATTCGAAGAGCTGGGCGCTCGAAGCATCCGAATTGCCGTCGGCTATCTCGATAAAGTAGCGGCCAGGCTGCGGCAGATCAGCGAAACCCTCGGTATCTCCGCCCTTACGCAAAGGCGCGATCCAATCCCGGATCACCTCCTTGTTGGCGTCCCAGACCCGCATGTAGATGTCGAGGTTCTCAGGTGAACCCGTGGCCAGCATGCGCAACTCGCCGGGATGATCGACATCGAGGGAGAGCCAGTCGCGATCGCCGCGCGGGAACATGGCAAGCCGATGACGGCCGCTGCTTTCGAGATGCGCCGCCTGGCCGAAGCTTTCGTTGGGTTCGGTCTCGTCTTCTACCGGCGTGAATTCGGCAACAAACGAGAACCCGTCGGGACTTTCGGCATTGTTATTGCCGTCCGCCATCTCGATAGCGTAGATGCCGGGCACCGCCAGTTCGGCTTCAAGCACCGTGTCGCCGCCCTCGCGCGCGGGGCCCTGCCAGTCCTTCACCACTTTGCCGTCAAGATCCCAAAGGCGCATGTAGACGTCGAGATTGTCGGGCACCCGCTCGGCCAGCAGCGTCAGCAGGCCGGGTTCCGGCACCCAGACGCGGTACCAGTCGCGGTCGCCGCGCGGGAAAATCGTAGGCTGGAATTCCGCAGGCAACGGGATCGGTCTGGCCGCACCGATCGTGTCGTTCGGCTCGAGCGGATCGTTGGAGGGCAGGAAGTCGAACTCGAGCGTGAACGGCTCGGCGCTGTCGGCATTATTGTTGCCGTCGGCGAGTTCGACCCAGTAGGTTCCGGCGCCTGGCAACGCAAAGGCAGCGTCCAGCGCCCCGCCTTCGCGCGGCGCGCCCTGCCAGTCGCCGACGACCTTTATGTCGGCATTCCAGACTCGAGCGTACAGGTCGATGTTTTCAGGCGGCCTTGAAGCAAAAAGATTGAGCCTGCCGGCGATCGGCACCTCGATGCGGTACCAGTCGCGGTCGCCGCGCGGCGAAATCCGGCTATCGACAGCCGCACCCGGCGGCACAGGCTGCGCGGAGCCGTAGCTGTCGTTGCCGTCAACCTCCGAAATTGCGGTACGATCGGCACGGCGGACCGCCGGGTCGGCCGGAGGCGCGACCGTCTCTGCCCATGCCGGCTTGTGGATCACCTTGTTGCCGAAGAAGCCTTCCGCCCGTGCGGAGCGAACCGCCGTCAGGCCTTCCGCCTCCGCGACCTGAACCTCTGCCGGCTGTTCCTCGACAGCCTGTTGCGCAGCCGGCGGTGCGCGATCGACGTTAGCTGCCGCCACGGCGATAGCCGGAGCCGGATTGAGGTAGACCTCGTCCACCAGCCGCACCAGGAGCTCCGGCCGCTGGTCGCCGCGCGTCGATTCAAAGACACGCCCGGCGGCGCGGCGGAACATCAGGCCCACCTCGACGCCCGGCTGGCCAATCTCGGCAAGCAGAGCAGCCGTATAGGGCGAATGCTCGCCCGACCCGTCGCTGGCAACCGCGCCGGCAGCGGCGGCGTAGGCGACGATGGCGCCGCGGCCGGACAGTTGCATCGTGGACAGGCCGCGCAGCGGTCGTGCGGCGCGGTCGTCCTGCACCGAACGCGCGATCACATCGACGTATGGGTTGTCACGGCAGGCATCGAGCACGACGAGCGCGACGCGGGCGCGCCGCTCCATTTCATCCACCACCTCGCCTATGTCGATGGCGCTGTAGCGCAGCGCGCGCTCGCTGGTGATGTCGACATCGACAGGCAGAAGGAAGTTCTGGCCACCGATCTGCATGCCGTGGCCGGCATAAAAGAGAAACGCCACGTCGGCGCCGGTCAGGCTCTGGCTGAAACGGTCGATCGCATCGATCGCGCTGCGGCGATCGATGTCGGTCGCGAGCGTTACCTCGAAGTCGAGCGCCTCGAGCGCCTCGGCCATCGCGCCTGCGTCGTTGATCGTATTCCTGAGCTGGCCGGCGCCGGTGTAAGCGCCATTGCCGATGACGAGGGCCACGCGCCGCTCGGTGGCCGATACTGCCATCGTCGCGGCAAACAGCAGCGCAAAAACGGCTACCAGTATTCGCATCATGCCCAAGCCCCGATGCTCTCTTGCCCTTAGGGAAAGAGGTTACACCGAAATCGGGCGCAAATGCGAACCCTCTAATGCAACCCGGCGGCCTAAGCCCGGTCGATGCGGACCTGGTAGCAGTTGTTGCGGGCCGAGCGCATATGGACATAGGCGATATCGTCGCGCTGCAAAAGTTCGTGCGCCCGCGTACAGACATGCTGCTTCGGCGTAACGGCGCCCGTGCCGTAGACGATGCGGTCGTCATGGCCGTAGCCGCGCACAATCCAGTCAGGCGAAGCGCGGAAGAGTTCGGGCATGACATCCGTCTCTGGCGCGCGCTCGCATTCATCGGCGTGAAGGAAGATCGGCCCGGTTTCGGCATAAGGCTGGGGCGCCGGAAACGGCCGGTAGGCCAGGATCAGGTAGTCTTCTCCGGCGGCGACATTCGTCAGGCAATGGCGGCACGGCACGCCATCGCCGTCCGACGTCCTGCGCTCGGGTTGAAAGCCGTAGGCGTCGGGTTCGCCGCGCTGGTAGGCGCGCGCCTGTTCAGTCGGCATGGCGACAAAGCGGATAAGACCCATTCTCGTTCTCCGGAAGCGGTTCTAGTGTTGCCCGCATATTCCGGAGCGCGTAGCCGTCCGCCACCCGATTCACGCGAAAGCCTCCCGGCAGAAACCGGGAGGCTCGTTGTGCGTGTGTGCGATGCGCCTAGCGCAGGAACTCGTCGACGCGGCGCAGCGTCACGCGGCGGTTGCGCCATTCCTCATAGGGCGTCGGGACGAGCAGGTATTCCTCGCCGTAGCCGACGGTCTGGAGCATGCGCGACGGGATGCCGAAATGGTAGACAAGCACCTGCTTCAGCGATTCCGCGCGGCGTTCCGACAGACGCTGGTTCGAATAGGTCGAGCCGACGGCGTCGGTATGGCCTTCGATCAGGATCGTCGTTGAGCGGCCGCGGCGGTTCATGCGGCGCAGCGCCTCGGCGATGTTTTCGACCTTGCCGTATTGCGATTCCGGAATGACGGCGGAACCGAAGGCGAAGTTGATCGACTGGATGTCGATTGCCGGCGCCATTTCGCGGATATCGGGACGGCGCATGAGCTGATGGATGGTCATGCGGTGCTCGGGCCGGACGCGAACGCGCGGTGCGGCTTCGAGCTGGCGCAGGATCTGGCCGGCTGACGGCATGTCCTGGGCGATGACGAAGGCCGGGCCGGCGGCGTGGGCGGCGACGGGTGACATTAGCGCGGCAGCGAGGCCGGCGATCATGGTGCGGCGGGTGAACATGGTCTGGTCCTCTCTGAAGTCTCTGGTTGCTTCGATGAGAGGAGCATGCCGAAACGCGGCTGAAGCAGCGATGAACGGCGCGTTTAGCCAGGGTTGTGGTGCGGAAGGGCCTCTAGCGCATAACGAGCGTAGCGCGCTCGGCTTTGGTGAGCGGCACCAGCGTTTCCTTGCTTTGGGCGACCGGTGAGAACCCCATCTTCTGATAAAGCGGCAAGGCCGCCGGGTGATCCTCGGTGCAGGTGGAGAGGAAAACGGCCTCAGGCTTGTACGACCAGGCGGCCTCGATGGCCGCGCCGAGGAACCAGCGGCCGAGGCCCTGCCCCGTCACATGTCCCATCATGCCGAAATAGGCGATCTCGACGCGCGGCAGAGGCTTCGTACTGAGTTCGAAGAAACCAGCGGGCGCGCCATCGAGATAAAGCACGCGCAGGTCGCGCTCCGCCGCGTGGACGCGCCCTGACAATTCCTCGTCACTCATCCTGAGCGCATTGACCCAGGTCCAGTCGCGGCCAACGCGGTCCTGCAGGTACCGATAGAAATGCAGCGGCATATCACGCGCCCTCAGCAGCGCGATCTGGCGCCCGACCGGCAATGGCGGATATCGCGTCGGCGGCGTGGTCATTTCGAGATGCGTGACCGTCACCTCGACCGGCTTGCGTCCCTTCGCCAACGCTCAGTCCTTGCCGGTGGCAACGGGCGTGTCAGCACGACCGCCCCATTCCGACCACGAGCCGTCATAGAGCCTGTTGTCGGTGTGGCCGACCGATTCCAGCGCCAGCGTGATGACGGCGGCGGTAATGCCTGACCCGCAGCTGGTGACGACGGGCCTGCCAAGATCGAGGCCCGACGCTTCAAGCTTTGACCGCAATTCATTGACAGGCAACAGTTTTCCGTCCCTAGCCAGCTCCAGAGCCGGAACGTTGAAGGCGCCCGGCATGTGGCCCGAGCGCATACCGGGCCTCGGTTCGGGGTCTGTGCCCTCGAAGCGGCCGCGCGGCCTGGCGTCGGCGACCTGCGCCGAGCGTTCAGTGACAATGCGCATCATGTCCTCGAAAGACGCCACTCGGCTATCGTCAAACTTGGGGTTGAACACGGCCGGCGCGATCCTGGTCGGTTCTGCCGTTACCGGCCGGCCCTCGCGCTTCCAGCCGTCGATGCCGCCATCGAGTATGTAGACCTTCTCGGCGCCCATGACACGGAACATCCACCAGGTGCGCGGCGCGGAAAAGAAGCCCGGGCCGTCATAGACGACGATGGTGTCGTTCTCGGAGATGCCCATCGAACTCGCGAACTGCTCGAACAGGCCAGGATGCGGCATGGAATGCGGCAGGCCAGTGCCCGGCTCCACCACCGTATCGTGGTCGAAGAATATCGCGCCCGGAATATGGGCCGCATCGTATTCGGCCCGGGCGTCGCGATTCTGCGCCGGCAGGTACCAGGAGCCGTCGACGATAGAAAGGCCGGGCGTGCCGAGCCTTTCCTCTAGCCAGTCGGCCGAAACGACGAAGGGGCTTTGTTCGCTCATTCGATCCTCAATTCGCCGGCAGCGGGCCGAACCGGATGCGGAAGCGCCGGTTTTCCCGGCCCTTCTTCTCGATCTTGCCGATGTGTATCTCGCCAACCTCGCCGGTCGAGCGCACATGCGTGCCTCCGCATGGCTGGCTGTCGAGCGCACCATACTCGCCGATGCACACAAGCCTGATGCGGCCCGTGCCTGAGGGCGGGCGCACATTCTTTGACTTCACCAACCCCGGATTGGCGGCAAGCTCGTCGTCCGAAATCCAGCGGGTGAATACCGGATGGTCGACCCTGACCATTTCCATGAGCCGTTCGGTCACTTCCTGCTTGTCGAACGTCGCGTCAGGAATGTCAAAATCGACGCGGCTGTCATCCACGTTCACGGCCGCGCCGGTGATCGGATAGGTGCAGACGACGGTAAGCAAATGGCAGGCGGTGTGCATGCGCATCAGCTTCAACCGCCGCTCCCAGTCTATGGCAAGCCGCAGCGGCTCACCAACTTCGAGCGTTGGCGCGTCAGGCGCCGGAATGTGGATGATCTCGTTCTTGGTTTCACCGGTGATGGTGCCGGCGATCGGCACTTCCGTCCCGTCGGCGCGCACCAGCCGGCCCGTGTCGCCCGGCTGGCCGCCGGAGGTGGCGTAGAAGATCGTCCGATCGAGCAGGATGCCGCCGCGGTCGTTGATGCCGGAGACGATAGCCTCGGCCGTCGACAGATAGGAATCGTCTCTGAAAAGCGCTTCGGTGGTCATGCTGGCGTCCGGCCCATTTGGTCAGGCGCGGACCTTACAGCCCATCCGTCGCAGGATGCAAAGCGTCAGCAACGTCTATCGGACTGGCTCAGCGACTATTTTGCGGGGACATCCTCGAATGGCACGCTGATCGAAGATTTCTTCTCCATCCAGCCCGGCACCGGCAGGTTCTTGCCGCGCAGGAATTCGGGATTGAAAAGCTTCGATTGATAGCGCGTGCCGTAATCGCAGAGGATCGTCACGATGGTGTGTCCCGGCCCCAGATCGCGCGCCAGCCTGATCGCGCCGGCAATGTTGATGCCGGTCGAACCGCCCATGCACAGCCCCTCCTCCTGCAGGAGGTCGAAGACGATGGGCAGCGCCTCTGCATCCGGAACCTGGTAGGAAAAGTCCGGCGTGAAGCCTTCGAGATTGGCGGTGATGCGGCCCTGGCCGATGCCCTCGGTGATTGAAGTGCCTTCGGACTTCAGCACGCCTTCGGTGTAGAAGCTGTAGAGCGCCGCGCCGAGCGGATCGGCGATGGCGATCTTTACGTCCTTGTTGTGCGCCTTCAACCCCGCGGCGACACCGGCGAGCGTTCCGCCCGTGCCGACGGCCGACACGAAGCCGTCGACCTTGCCATCGGTCTGCTTCCAGATTTCCTCGGCCGTCGTGACGATGTGGCCGTCGCGATTGGCGACGTTGTCGAACTGGTTGGCCCAGATGGCGCCGTTCGGCTCGGTCTTGGCCAGCTGTTCGGCGAGCCGCCCCGACACCTTCACGTAGTTGTTCGGGTTCTTGTAGGGCACGGCCGGAACTTCGATCAGTTCGGCTCCCAGAACCCGCAGCGCATCCTTCTTCTCCTGGCTTTGCGTGTCCGGGATGACAATCACGGTGCGATAGCCCAGGGCATTGGCGACAACGGAGAGGCCGATGCCGGTGTTGCCGGCAGTACCCTCGACGATCACGCCACCGGGCCTGAGCAGCCCTTTCTTCTCGGCGTCACGGATAATGAACAGCCCCGCACGGTCCTTGACCGACTGGCCGGGGTTCATGAATTCCGCCTTGCCGTAGATTTCGCACCCCGTCTGTTCGGAAGCACGCTTAAGCCGGATCAGCGGCGTATTGCCGATCGCCTCGATTGCCGATGCATACATGGAAAAATCCTCGTGCGAGCGCAAATGGCCGATCCGGTCGGCGCGCGCCATACGGTTTCGTACCCGTTGTGTAAAAACGCGCCGACGGGCTTTCAAGGACCGATTTTGCGCGAATCCCGCAATTCGGGACATTCGGTTGCGCCGAACGTGGACGATGGCTGCCCGCACCGGCATTGCCGGGCATTGCGGACAGGTCTAGAGCTTGAGACCTGAAAACGGGAGCTTCCATGGGAAGGAAAATCGCCCTGACAGTCGTCGCCATCATCGCCGCGCTGGTCGTCGTGTTCCTGCTCGGGCCGCGGCCGGCGGCAGACATGCGGATCACCTTCGACCCCGCTTCGATCGGCGACGATCTGGACGCGTGGGTCGCCGGCCAGGAGGCTCGCTATGACGACATCCAACCCGGTCTGCAAAAGGAGATCGTGTGGGCCGACCCGGCCACGAAATCGCGCACGCCGCTGGCGCTGGTCTATGTGCACGGCTTTTCGGCTTCGCGCGGCGAGGCGGCACCGCTGACGGAACTGGTCGCGCATGAACTCGGCGCCAACGTCTTCTATACGCGCCTAACCGGGCATGGCCGCGACGGCGCAGCGATGACCGACGGTTCGGTCAACAGATGGGTCAACGATCTTGCCGAGGCGATCGCCATCGGGCGTCGGATAGGAGACGAGGTCGTAATCATCGCCATGTCGACAGGCGCCGGGCTGACAGCCTGGACGGCGACGCAGCCCGACCTCATGAATGACGTGAAGGGCGTCGTGCTGATGTCGCCGAACTTCCGGGTGAAGGCTGGCGGCGCGTGGCTGCTCACGATGCCCTGGGGGGCGCAACTCGCGAAGCTTGTCATCGGGCCGGAACGCGGTTTCGAGCCGCGCAACGCGTTGCAAGAACAACGCTGGACCTACCGCTACCCGACCGAGGCGCTGCTGCCGATGGCCGCGCTGGTTGAGAAGGCGCGCAAAGCGAAGGTCGAAAACGCAGTGGTTCCGGCGCTGTTCATGTTTTCCGACTTCGACACGGTGGTGGACCATTCCGTGACCCGCCAGATCGCTGACCGTTGGGGAGCGCCGCACGAGCTGGAGGTCGTGCCGCCTGACAGCAAGGCCGACACACATGTGATTGCCGGTGAGGCCATGTCTCCCTCGGCCACCGAGCCATACGCAGCACGCATTGCTGCGTGGATCCGCGCCCTGCCCTAGGCGTTCAACCCGCTACCTGTTCCGCAAGGTCGCGCAGCGCCAATACGGTGCGCCAATTGCGCGCGGTGTTGGCGACGCCGATGCGCTTGTCGAACTGCTCGGCCATCTTCGAGCGCCCGAAGCCGTGCGGCGTGTGGAGATAGGCCACCTGGCCAACTACCGAAATCTGCTCCCCATCGACCGCGTAGCCGCGCACCATCTCAACATTCGCTGGATCCGGCTCGTCGGCCAGGACCGCGGCATGCAGGAATTTCGGCTCGTCCAGAGCATCGGGAAACGGATTGTTGCCGACCAGCTGACGCCACTCGGCCAGCGTCGGCGCATAAATCGCTTTGTCAAAGCCGAATTCGCGCGCGCAAACCTCGGTGACAATCGCGATCACCTTGTCGCTCGGAAGCGCGCTCCGCGCTACGGCATTGCCACTGTTGATGTAGGTGGCGACATTCTCGAGGCCCGCCTCGGTCAATTTCTCGCGTAGCGGCTTCACCGGCAGTTGCGTCGCTCCGCCGACACCGCGGAAGAGAATGATGTAGACTGTCATCGCCGCTGCCTCCTGCACGCGTTGCTCTTGCATATTCCGCCGCTTGAAGCCACTGTCGCGGCCCCTCGCGGCGGCAGCTATCATGCCGCGGAGAGAATCGGGACCGGGACACAAACTCCGTGCAATATCTCGCCGTCCGCGCCGCCATCCATGTCGCCGCGGTCCTGTCAATCTACCTGTCGGCGGCAATGCTCATCCCGGCCGCCGTGGATCTCTATTACGGCAATCCGGACTGGAAGGTCTTCGCCTTTTCGGCGCTGTTCACCGGCGGGCTGGGACTGGCCGTCATGCTCGCGACGCAGGGCCGCGCGCCGACGATTTCGGCCCGCTTCGGCTTCCTCGTCGTCAATCTTCTTTGGCTGACGGCCTGCGCCGTCGGCGCCGTCCCCCTGCTTGCCTCCTCCGTCGAAATGACACTCACGGACGCTGTGTTCGAGGCGGTTTCGGGCATGACCACAACCGGCGCCACCGTGATTATCGGGCTCGACGAACTGCCGCCCGGCCTGCTGCTGTGGCGCTCGCTGCTGCAGTGGTTCGGCGGGCTGGGCGTGATCGCGCTGGGCATGTTCATCCTGCCGTTGCTCAATGTCGGCGGCGTTTCCTATTTCCAGATCGAATCGTCGAGCGTGGAAGACCGGCCGTTTGCCCGGCTGTCGACATACACGACCAGCCTGCTCGCGGTTTACTCCGCCCTCACCCTTGCCTGCGCCATCCTCTACGCAGCGGCCGGCATGACTGGCTTCGATGCGATCAATCACGCGCTGACCAGCATCTCGACCGCGGGTTTTTCCACCCACGACGCTTCGATGGGCCATTACGAGGACAATCTCGCAGTACTGTGGGTCGGCACGATCGCGATGTTCATCGGAGCGCTGCCATTCGCCATCCTGATCCTGTTCATCGCGCGCGGCAGGCTCGACGCGCTGGCCGACCCGCAGATCAGGGTATTCGTCGGTTATCTCGTAGCCTTCGTGCTGGCGATCACGATCTACCGCCGGATCACGACGGACGAAGGGTTCTTCGAGCTCCTCACCCATTCGGCGTTCAACTTCACGTCGATCATCACCACCACGGGCTATGCCA
This sequence comes from Rhizobiaceae bacterium, assembly GCA_017643025.1. Taxonomy (GTDB): domain Bacteria; phylum Pseudomonadota; class Alphaproteobacteria; order Rhizobiales; family Rhizobiaceae; genus RCIO01. The sequence goes on along the minus strand of JAEPOG010000006.1, from coordinate 250,244 downwards.
GCAGCGACTACACCATGTGGGGGGCATTCGTGGTCGCCTGCGCGTTCATCGCAACCTTCCTCGGCGGCTGCTCGGGCTCAACGACCGGTGCGATCAAGGCCTACCGCTTTCTGATCGTTTTCGAATTACTGGCAAATGGTCTGCGCCGGCTGATCTATCCCAATACGGTGCTTACCGTGCGCTACGGCGACCGGCAGGTCGACGACGAGGTGCAGCGCGCCGTCGTGCTGTTCGTCGCATCGTTCCTGCTGCTGTGGGGCATCGGGACGCTTGCCCTTGCTGCGACGGGGCTCGACCTCGTCACCGCGCTGTCGGGCATGGCCGCCTGCCTCACCAATGTCGGCCCGGCGCTGGGCAATGTGATCGGCCCGGCGGGCAACTACGCGCCAGTGCCCGAGGTCGCCAAATGGATTTTGTCGCTCGCCATGCTGCTCGGGCGCCTCGAGATCCTCGCGGTGCTGGTGATCTTCTCGCCGGTCTTCTGGGAACGCTGAGATGCGGCGCGTCGAACTCCGGCAGGTGAGCCTGCCCGAATTCGGCGAGCCGACCGTGATGCCGGTCATTCCGCGCAGCACCTACGAGGCGCGCATCGCGGCCGCGCTGGCTTGTGCAAAGGCGATCGGGCTCGACGGGCTGGTCGTCTATGGCGACCGCGAGCACGCCGCCAATGTCGCGTACCTTAGCGGCTACGACCCTCGTTTCGAGGAAACGCTGCTGGTGCTGATGCCGGAGCGTACGCCGCAGCTTCTGGTCGGCAATGAAGGATGGGGCTACGCCGAGATCGTCGGCGGGCCGTATGAGCGCGTTCTCTACCAGAGCTTCAGCCTGCCGGCGCAGCCGCGTGGCAAGTCGCCCGCGCTCGCCGACCTGCTCGCCGAAGCCGGCATCGGCAGCGGACAGAGGCTCGGCGCCATCGGCTGGAAGCCTTTCGGTCTGGGCGATCACGGGCTTGGCGTGGACGCGCTCGACCTGCCGTCCTTCGTGGCCGACACGCTGCGCCAACTCGTCGGTTCGGGCGGGAGCATCGTCAACGCGGCAGACATCCTCATGTCGCCGGCCGATGGCCTGCGCGCCGACAACGATGCCGACCAGCTGGCTCTGTTCGAATTCGCGGCGACCTTCACCTCGCAGGGCCTGCGCAACGTGCTCGAAAACATCGAACCGGGCATGACTGAGCTGCAGTCGGCGCGGTTGATGAGGATGAACGGCCTGCCGCATTCGTGCCACCCGATGCTGACGGCGGGTCCGCGCGCCTTCTACGGCCTGCCGTCGCCCGGCATGAGGGAGATTGCCCGCGGCGACCCGGTGACGATGGCCTACGGCGTCCACGGCGCGCTCAATGCCCGCGCCGGCTTCTTGGTGGAGGATGCAGCCGAGCTGCCGGGCGACATCAGCGACTATGTCGAGCGGCTGGTCGCGCCCTATTTCACGGCGATCGTCGGCTGGTACGAAACGATCGGCATCGGCGTCCCCGGCGGCGCGCTGTGGAAAGCCGTGCATGACGTTATCGGCGATCCGTTCTTCGGCGTTTCGCTCAATCCCGGGCACCTGATCCACATCGAAGAATGGATGCACTCGCCGGTTTTTTCTGGCTCCGGGATGCCGATGCGGTCCGGCATGACTGTTCAGGTCGATGTTATCCCGGCGGCCGGGCCGCCCTATTTCACCACCAATATCGAGGATGGCATCGCGCTCGCCGACGAGGCGCTGCGCGAGGAGATCGCGGCGCGTTACCCCGAGGCGTGGAACCGCATCGAACGACGCCGCGCCTTCATGACCGAGGTGCTCGGCATCGAGCTGAAGCCGGAAGTGCTGCCATTCTCCAACATCCCTGCCTTCCTGCCGCCGTTCTGGCTGGCGAGGAGCATGGCGATGGCGGTGGCGCGGTAGCTACCGCGTGACGATCTCCGGTCCCATGAGCGTGTAGGGCAGCCAGGTCGACAGGAACGGCGCGTAGGTCACCAGGATCAGAAACAGGAACAGCACGCCGACGAAAGGCAGCGCCGCGCGCACGACCTGAATCAGGCTCATTCCGGTGATGCCCGACGTGACAAACAGGTTGAGCCCGATCGGCGGCGTAATCATGCCGATTTCCATGTTCACGACCATAATGATGCCAAGGTGGATCGGGTCGATGCCGAGTTCCATGGCGATCGGGAAAACCACCGGCGCCACGATCAATAGCAGGCCGGACGGCTCCATGAACTGACCGCCAAGAAGCAGCAGCAGGTTGACCGCGATCAGGAAGGTGAACCAGTTGAAGCCGGCGTCGAGCATGACGCTTGTGATCGCCTGCGGGATGCGCTCGGCAGACAGAATGTGCGCGAACAGCAGCGCGTTGACGATGATGAACATCAGCATGACGGTCGTGCGAGAGGCATCGACCATCACCTTGCGCGTTTCGTCGTTGAAGAAGGCCGGCAGGAAATTGCGCCCCATCAGGGCTAGATTGCGGCCCCACACCGGCAGCCCGCGGACGAGGTATCCAGGGACGTTGGACAGGCTCGATTCCGGGTCGCGCCAGACTATGTAGGCAACCGTCAGCACCAGCGAGATGCCGAGACCGGTCAACGCGCGGCCCGACAACGTGACGCCTTCCCAGTCGTCAGTGATGAAGAAGGTCAGGATCATCCAGACGAAAAAGAACGCCACGCCATAGACCGTGCCGGAGAAGCCGATGCGGGCGCCCGTGCCGTCGGATTCGGCAATCCAGCGAATGCCCTTCATCGGGCCGATGTCGCGATAGACGAAGAGCGCCACGAAGAAGGCGTAGACGGCGGCGACAGCCGCCGCCTCGGTGGGCGTGAACACGCCGCCATAAATGCCGCCGATGATGATGATGATCAGGAACAGGCCCCAGCCGGACTGCTTGCCGCCTTCCAGGATCTCGCCGATGCCCTTCCACGGCTCGGCGGGCAGGTTGCGCCAGCGGGCCGCGACATAGATCGCGATCATCAGCATCAGCCCGGCGACGATGCCCGGGATGACGCCGGCGAGGAACATGCGCCCGACAGACACGTTGGTGGCGGCCGCATAGACGACCATGACGATCGACGGCGGGATGAGGATACCGAGCGTGCCGGCATTGGCGATGATGCCGGCGGCAAACTCCTTGCTGTAGCCGACCTGCCGCATGCCGGCGATGGCGATGGTGCCGATGGCGACGACGGTGGCGGGCGATGAACCCGACAATGCAGCAAACATCATGCAGGCGAGCACCGACGCCATGGCGAGACCGCCGCGGAAATGGCCTACGGCTGCAATGGCGAAACGGATGATGCGCCGCGCCACGCCGCCCGTCGACATGAAGGCCGAAGCAAGGATGAAGAACGGAATGGCGAGCAGCGTGTAGTTCTGCGAGGCCGTGAAGAGCTGCAGCGCGACAGACGACACGGAGTCGCTGGAGAAGAAGACGATGATGATCAGCGACGACAGGCCAAGCGATATCGCCACCGGCGCGCCGAGGAACAACAGCAGCAGGACCAGCAGGAAGAGGATGACGGATTCCATCGCCGGCCCCTATTCCACCGATTTCTTGGCTTCCGACACCAGGTCTTCGGCCTCATGGCTGGCGATCAGCATTTCCCTGTCGCCGCGGGCAATCGCGATGAACCCTTCAAGACCGCGATAGGCCAGCAAGGCCAGCCCGACCGGCAGCATGATGTAGGCGACCCAGCGGTGCACGCGGTCCTGCAGGCCGAACGCCTGCTGCATCCAGACCGGGAATTTCAGGTCGTCGAGGCCGGTGCCCCGGTCGAACATGAAGGTCCAGTAGCCGATCGCGCCGGTCTGGCGCCAGTTGGTCGAGGTATCGACGCCCAGCAGCGCAAGCCAGCCGGCATGGAGCAGCAGGAACGCATATATGAAGACGCAGAACGCGGCGAAAAGCGCGCTGAGGCGAAACAGCGGCTTGGGCAGCAGACGCACGAAGGCGTCAACGCCGAGATGCACGCCATGCTTGATGCCATAGCTCATGCCAAACAGGATCAGCCAGGCGAACATGATGCGCGTGAATTCCAGCGCGCCACTCCAGCCAGTGTTGAACCCGTAGCGAGCGATGACCTGGGTGAATGATACGAAGGTGATGATCGCGAGTAGCGTTGCGAGGATGTTTTCCTCAAGCCGGTTCACGAAATCCGGCCAGCGCCGCTCCGCGGCGAACAACACCACCACCAGCGCGACCAGCGCAAGCGTCGGCCACAGCAGTTCCACGTGATCCTCCCCGAAAACGCGCGCCCGGCCTATTGTTTTCGTATTGCGCCAGGCGCGCAAGCACGCGCCCGCCAGAATAGAGGCGGGCGCGGCTCATGTCATGCCGTTACGACCCGGCGGCAACCGCTGCGTCGATAACATCCTTGCCGATGTCGTTCTGGAACTGATCCCAGACCGGCTTCATGGTCGAAACCCACTCCGAGCGCTGCTCGGGCGTCAGTTCGCGGATCTCGCCGCCGGCGTCGAGGATGTTCTGGCGGCAGGCCGCTTCCTTGTTGGCCACGTCGGCATTTGCCGCGATGGTGACCTCGCTGGCGATGGTCAGGAACTGGTCGCGCACAGCGGCGTCAAGACCTTCGAGCCACTCGGTCGAGGTGACGAGCAGATAGGCGAGCACCTGGTGGTTCGTCTCGCTGATGCCGTCCTGAACCTCGAAGAACTTCTGGGTGTAGATGTTGCACCAGGAGTTCTCCTGACCGTCGACGACGCCGGTCTGCAGCGCGCCGTAGACCTCGGAGAAGGCCAGCTTCTGGGCCGAGCCGCCGATCGCCTGGATCATCGCATCGGCAACGTCCGAGGTCTGGATGCGGAACTTCAGCCCGTTGGCGTCCGACGGGACATTCAGCGGCTTGTTGGCCGAGAACTGCTTCAGGCCGGAAAGCCAGTAGCCGAGGCCGGTGTACCCCTCGTCTTCCATGACGCTCAGCAGGCCCTTGCCGGTGTCCGACTGGTTAAACGCGCTCACCGCGTCGAGGCTCGAGAACAGGAAAGGCAGGTCGAAGACCCGGTATTTGAGCGTGTAGGCCTCGAACTTCGACAGGGACGGCGCGGCGATCTGGACGTCGCCGAGAAGCAGCGCTTCCATCACCTTGTCGTCATCATAAAGCGTCGTGTTCGGATACACCTCCATGCAGGCGGTGCCGTTCATTTCCTCGTTGACGCGATTGGCGAACAGCACGGCCGCCTCGCCCTTCGGATGACCCTTCTCGGCCACCACGTGGCTGAACTTGATGACCATCTCGCCGTCGTCGCACTGCGCATAGGCGGCCGACGAGCCGATTGCCATCACGCCCGCCGCCGCGAGCATGAGTCCGATCTTTTTCATGATTTTCCTCCACATGTCTTGTGCGATCAGGTCGCAGGCGTAAACGGGACGATGTCCCCGCTGTCATCGCAACAGCTATGTGCGAAGCGGGTGCGGCATTTTCGTCCGGCGCGCCCTGAATGGGTGGATTTGGTTACATCCACGCATTCCGATGTTCCCTTTTAGTGACAAATTCCGACTTGGCGCAGTAGGGGTCGCGCGCGATGCGCTGATCCCTATCCACGGTGCTGCCGACGGTCGAGGCCGAATTTGCGCATCTTTTCGTAGAGCGTCTTGCGCGAAATGCCGAGCGCTTCGTAAACCGGCTTGAGGTTGCCGCCATGCGCCGACAGCGTGCCGGCGATGACGCTGCGCTCGAACTCAGCGACGCGCTCGGCCAGACCCTCGCCATTGGAAGCGGGTTGCTTCTGCCCGTCCTGGACATGCATGCCGAGCACGTAGCGGTCGGCGGCATTGCGCAATTCGCGCACATTGCCCGGCCAGTCGCGGCGGGCGACGTCCGCGATGACGGAAGGCGGCACCTCGACATCGTCGCGACGGTAGCGGGCAGCGGCCTCCCGCACGAGTTGCGTGAAGAGGAGCGGGATATCCTCGCGGCGGCCCGAGAGCGGCGGAAGGCGAAGCGTCACCACGTTGAGCCGGTAGAAAAGGTCGGCGCGGAACCGGCCGCCGGCCACTTCGGTTTCGAGGTCCGTCTTGCTCGCCGCCACGAAGCGCACATCGAGCGGAACCGGCTCGTTCGAGCCAAGACGCGTGATGGCGCGCTCCTGGATGACGCGGAGCAATTTCGCCTGCAGTTCCAGCGGCATGGAGCCGATCTCGTCGAGCAGGACGGTACCGCCGCGCGCGTGCTCGAACTTGCCGAAGCGGGCACGCATTGCGCCCGGAAAAGCGCCCACCTCGTGACCGAACAGCTCGCTTTCAATCAGCGTCGAAGGCAAGGCAGCGCAATTGATGACCACGAAAGGCCCGCTGGCCCTCCCGCTGCTGTCATGGAGTGCGCGGGCGAGCACCTCCTTGCCAGTGCCGGTGTCGCCGATGACGAGCACATCGGCGTCGGTCCCGGCCACGGCGCGCAGCCTGTGGCGCAGGTCAACCATCTGCGGGTGTCTGCCCGGCAGCCGCGCCTCGATGTCATCGCGCCTGCCGGCCGCTGCACGCAGGCGGCGGTTTTCGAGGACAAGACGGCGACGGTCGAGGGCGCGGCCGGCCGTGTCGCCCAGCTGCTGGGCGCTGAAAGGCTTTTCAATGAAGTCGTAGGCACCCTCGCGCATCGCACGGACAGCGAGCTGCACGTCGCCATGCCCGGTTACCAAAATGACCGGTATGTCAGGGTCGATTTCGTGGATCCGGGCCATGAGCGTGATGCCATCCATTCCCGGCATTCGGATGTCGGTGACGACAACGCCATCGAAGCTGTAGCCGACCTTGTCGAGCGCGCGTTCGCCGCCGTCGAATGTTTCGACATCGAAACCAGCAAGGTTCAAGGACTGCGCCGTCGAACGGCGGAGGTCCTCCTCATCGTCCACAAGCAGGGCAAGGCCGGAGGATTTCATCACTCCGCGACCTCAAGCGCCGGCATCTCTGCTGCGCGCAGCTCGATCAGGAATTCGGCGCCGCTGCCAGTCCTGTCATTGACATGAAGATCGCCGCCGAAATCTTTGATAATATTATATGAAATCGACAGTCCGAGACCCAATCCCTTGCCGACCCCTCGCGTCGTGAAGAACGGATCGAAAATGCGCTGGCGAATGGCGTCGGGCACGCCGGGACCGCGGTCGCGCACCGCGATTGAAACCTTCCTGCCCGTACCGCGCCCGACGATTTCGATCGTCCGCTCGCAGCCGCCCTCGGTCGCGTCCACGGCGTTGGAAATCAGGTTGACCAGAACCTGCTGCAGGCGGACCGAACCGGCGTGCACAGTCAGGTTCTGCGGATCGATATCGACGGTGACGGTAGCGTCCGCGGCCTTCAGCCGCCACCCGACGATCTCGAGCGCGTCCGCGATAACATCGGTGACCAGTACGGGGCCGAGCTTCTGGTTCGGCTTGCGGGCAAAGTTGCGCAGATGCCGGCTAATCGACGCCATCCTGTCGATGAGGCCCGAAATGCGCGAGACGTTGTCGCGCGCTTCCTCCGTCCGGTTGCTTTCGATCAGGATGGCGGCGTTATCGGCATAGGCTTTCACGGCGCTGAGCGGCTGGTTGAACTCATGCGACAGGGCGGCCGACATCTGGCCGAGGGCGGCGAGCTTGCCGGCCTGCAGGAGATCGGCCTGGGTCTTGCGCAGCCGCGCCTCCGTCGCACGCCGCTCGGCAACCTCTTCGGCCAACTGCCGGTTGGCGTCGGCAAGCTCGGCTGTTCGCTCTTCCACTCGATGTTCGAGCTGTTGCTGGCTCTGACGCTGCATGTCCATGCGCTCACGCAGGCGCGCACGGCGCTGAACGAGCACGGCGAGCGCAAGTGCGGCAAGGCCCATCAGCAGCAGGACCGCCGCGACACTGGTCAGCGCCTGGGCATGAGCGGAAGCGGTATCGAGAAGTACCGTTACGGTCCATCCGGCCTCTGGCATCGATTCTGCCAGCGCCAGATATTCCTTGGCCTGCCCCGCGCCCGAAATTGTCATCAGCTCGTGCCGGTCGCCGAAAGCGCCGCGCTCGACCGGCAATTCGCGCAACGTTGCGATAGCATACCGCCGCGACGCCGCCGTCCTGGCGAGGCGATCCGGCGTCAGCGGCTGCAGCGCGGCATAGCGCCATTCGGCGCGGCCGCTCATGAAGATTATGCCCTCGGGGTCGGTGACGATGATCTCGTGGTCGCTGGCCGTCCACGATTTCTCGATGGCGTCGATATCGACCTTGAAGACCACAACGCCGCGAATGCCGCCCTCCACCAGGATCGGCGCGGAAAAGTAGTAGCCGCGTTTCAGCGACGTCGTGCCGAGGGCAAAGAAACGCCCCGGGCCACCCGCCATCGCCTCCTGGAAATAGGGCCTGTAGTTGAAGTTTTCGCCGACGAAACTAGCCGGCCCGTCATGGTTGCTGGCCACGATCGTGTCGCCGTTGGGCATCATCACATAGATGTCGGACGATTCCAGGAGCGCATTCACCTCCTTGAGGTAGTCGTTGGCCCAGTCGCGCAGGCGCTCGTCGTGCGGGTTCTCAACCAGCATCTTGATGTCGGCGTGGTCGGCGATCAGTTGCGGCAGCGCCTCGTAGCGGTTGAGATGACCGCGCAGCGCCGCCGTCGCCAGCCGCAGCGTCGCTGCGCCGCGCGCCGAGGCCTGATCAAGATAGATGCCGGTGGCGAAGGAGTTGCCATAGGCGGCGATGAACAGGGCGACGCCCGCGAAGAGCAATGCCGCCCATACCATGCGGCGTCGGAGGGAACGCGTCGTCAAACCGGGCACCCGAACCTAATGCGCTGCCAATACAATCGGCTAATCAGTACCGGGTGCGGGCGAAGGCAACAAGGCTGCCGGATGACACGATATTTCTGGTGCCCCCTGCCGGAATCGAACCGGCACGGCCGAAAGGCCGAGGGATTTTAAGTCCCTTGCGTCTACCAGTTCCGCCAAGGGGGCACGGCGAGAAGCGTTACGGGAGCCGACTGCCGCGATCAAGCGCCGAAGGCCTTGGTGGCCATGCGCCGGATGAACGCCTCGGCTTTGTCGCCTTCGGCATAATGTGGCATGTGGCCGACGCCTTCGAGCGCCTCCAGTTCGAGACCGGCTATGCGGCCTTGCAGCCATGAACCATTCTGCTCGAAATTCACCACCCTGTCCGCAGTGCCGAAGAACACGCCGACGGGCAGCGCCAACTCCCCGTATCGGGTCTCCTGCTCAGGCATGGTCTTTTCGACCGCAACGAAGTCTGTCGAAGTGGCGTAGAAATGGCTCGGCCGAAGCAGCGACAGCGCTCCGCCGGCGATCGCGTTGTCGGCCGGCGGCTGCTGCGGGCCATAGACATATTCGAGGGTCTTCGGAGCGAGCTTGATCGCGTTGGGCGTGGAGACCGTGTAGGCAATCAGCCAGCGCAGCAGCGGAGAGCGGATGTAAAGCCCGGCGAACTCAGGCGACAGGTTACGTATGTGCCGGGTCAGAGGCGCAATCAGCGCCAGCCCCGATAGTTTGTCGGGGTAATCGATGGCCAGCGCGAGCGCAATTGCGCCGCCGAGCGAATGGCCGACCACAAGCGGCTTTTCCAGATCCAGTTCGTCGATAAGGCGCGCGATGAAGGCGGCATGTTCGGCCGGCGTTTCCGGGCCGCCGCGCCGTCGTGTCGAATAACCGGAACCGGGCCGGTCCATCGCAATCAGGCGGAAATCGCTCTCAAGCCGGGAAAACAGCGGGTATGTGAAATGGAACTGTGTGCCGCCCAACCCATGGACGAACAGGATCGGCCTGCCCTGGCCGCGCTCGACGATATGAATGCGATTGCCATCGATCTCGGCGAAGCGGCCCGGCGGCGGCACCAGGAGCTCAGCCCGTCGCGCAAACCGCCATGTTATGAACGCGTAATAGCCGGCCACGGCCGCAACCGCGACCACCAGCAGCAGGATTAGTGAGGTGAGAAGACCCGTTAGCGTCATCGAAACTGCGCCTCGGTGCGGTTGTCCGGCTGGCGCAGCCTCGGGCTTCTATTCGGCAGGGTCGCGAAATCCCTGCCTGATTTCCGGCGTTCCGCCGACCAGGCTGCGCCAGAACTTCGGCTTCAGGAAGGGGCAGTCGCGCGTGAAGGTGCGATCGGGAAAGAAGTGGAACCAGCGATAGCCCATGTTCCTGAATTGCCGCCCGACATGGAGCCTGCTCTCACGGCCAAGCGCCTCGTCGGCAGCCCAGTAGAGCACCGTTCGCTGGCACCACGACGGTTTGTAACGCAGGATGTGGCGGTCGAGCAGTGACGGATCGAGCGCCAGACGTCCGACAACACGACGGAAGTCGCGGGTCCTGGCGGTAATGTCGAAAATCAAGATCACTACGCCAGCGACAGCGGCGGCCCGCAGGAACATCGGCGCCGGCAGGCTTGCCACAGTCACCGACGTTGCGAAGAGCGCCAAAGGCGGCCAGATGGCCAGCAACGATGCAATCATGAACCCACTACCCGAATCCCCAGAACGGTATCCCCACTGCTCCGATACCCTACCTGGCGTGCTCGTCCAAGATTCTAGGGGCCAAAAAATGGACCGAGGCTTAACAAGCGCGCTTCATGGAACCGCCCAACGATGGCCCGAACCCACCGCCCCGTCAACTCGAAAGCGCAGCGCAACCGGAGACAATCGGGCCTAGGCCGCCATTGCCCTTCTTCCTGCTTGGCGTTATCTGCGCTGAACCCTTCCAGACGGAGTTCCAAATGAGCGACGTGGTCACGGCAGCGATGGTCGTCATCGGTGACGAAATCCTGTCGGGGCGTACGAAGGACCGCAATATCGGACACCTCGCAGAGATGATGACAGCCGTCGGCATCGATCTGGCCGAGGTCCGCATCGTTCTCGACAACGAAGCGGCAATCGTCGAAGCGGTCAACGCGCTGCGCAGCAGAAACACATATGTGTTCACCACGGGCGGGATCGGCCCCACCCATGACGACATCACCGCCGACGCGATAGCGCGGGCCTTCGGGGTCAAATGCGACTACGAGCCCCGCGCCTACGCGATGCTGGAGGCTCATTATTCGAAGCGTGGCATCGAATTCACGGATGCGCGCAAGCGAATGACCCGCATGCCGGAAGGCGCGACGCACATCGACAATCCGATCTCGCTTGCTCCGGGGTTCAACATCGGCAATGTCTACGTCATGGCCGGTGTCCCGGCGATCTTTCAGGCGATGCTCGACAATGTCGTGCCGACGCTGAAAACGGGAACAAAGCTTCTCAGCGCGACGGTTCATTGTCCGTTCGGCGAAGGCGTGATCGGCGACCGGCTGACCACGATCCAGCGCGAGCACCCCGACACGATCATCGGATCATACCCGAAATTTCGCGACGGCAGCTTCTGGACCGAGCTGGTTGTTCGCGCGCGCCAGCCGGAACGGCTTGAAGCCGCAAAGGCTGCGATCGAAGCAATGCTGGCCGAGATCACGCCGGCGAATTGATCGGCATCAACGACGGCCTTGTTCCACTTTTGCCAGATTGCGCCCGCATGGTCGATTTTTCACGACTTCCGGGAGTAAACGATGAGCATCAAGACGCTGGCCGCCGTTGTCTATTCGGAAAACGACGCGAGGCGCACCCTCACCTCCGCGCTCGAACTTGCGGGAAGGCACTCGGCTCACGTAATCGGCATTCACGGAGAGTATGCGCCTGTTCCGGCAGTGGGGCCACTCGGAACGCCGGACCCCGGCTTCATTCAGGCTGAAATCGATATCGCGCGGGAACTCTCAGCGAAACTCGAGAAGATATTCTCCGACCTGGCTAAACGGGAATCGGCCTCCACCGAATGGCGCGCAGTGTCAGGATATGCGCCCGAAAGCGGATCCGTGGCGCGTATTGCGCGGGCATGCGACATGGTGATCGTGCAGCAACGGGATCCGGACGACCCGACGCCGCGCAACCCTGATATCGACACACTGCTCTTCGAGTGCGGCCGACCGGTGCTCATAGTCCCCTATGCAACCAAAGTAGACGTCGCCTTCCGGCGCGTACTGATTGCGTGGAACGGTACCGAGCAGGCCGCCCGCGCCGCCTTCGACGCACTGCCATTCATCCGGTCCGCAGAGGAAACGGAGATCCTGTGCATCGATCCGCGCGATACCGAGGACAAGGACTACGCTGTTTCCGGATCCGACATAGCGGAAGCGTTCGCCCGGCATGGCGCGCGCGTGACCCTATCGGGCCAGCATAGCGGCGGCATCCCCGCCGGTGCGGCGATCGAGAACGCGCTTTCCGATTCGCGCGCCGACCTGCTGGTCATGGGCGCATTCAGCCAACCCTGGCTGAAACAATTCCTCTTCGGGGGAACCACCCGCACGCTGCTGGAGTCGATGCCTACCGCAACCCTGATGTCCCGCTGACAGCACCAGGACTGGCCCACCCGGCAAACCCGGCGTGCCGATTGCCGACCGGCGCGCGTTCACCTATTGATGCCGCCGCTGCGCGACCGCTTACTTGCGGCATGCAGACGAGGGTCGCTATGCGGGCGGCAGCAGATTTGGGGCGTGTGACACATGGCGGGAATTGCAGCTCTGGCGCTCGCCTATGTGCTTTCACAGTTCTACCGGTCATTCCTGGCGGTGCTCGCGCCGGGCCTCGTCGCCGACCTCGGCGCTACCAAGGCAGAATTGTCATTCGCCTCGGGCACATGGTTCATCGTCTTCGCACTGATGCAGTTCGCAGTCGGCGTCTCGCTCGACCGCTACGGTCCGCGCCGCACGGCCTCTTATCTGCTGGGCGTATGCGGCGGCGGCGGTGCGCTGCTCTTCTGCCTTGCAGGATCGCCGTTGGAGATCACGATCGCAATGGGCCTCATTGGCGCCGGCTGTGCGCCGGTTCTCATGGCGCCGCTGTTCATTTTCGCCCGAACGTTTTCGCCTGCCCGCTTTGCGATACTGGCCTCGTGGTTCGTCGCGCTCGGCTCGCTGGGTAACGTCGTGGGCGCAGCGCCGCTCGCAGCCGCTGCCGAATTCTTCGGGTGGCGCGAAGTCATGGCCGGCTTCGCGGCGTTTACCCTGCTGGTGGCCGTGGCGCTGTTCCTCCTGGTGCGCGATCCACCGCAGGAAGATGCAGGAGCCGGCGGCACCGGCCTGTCGGGTTATCTGGAACTGCTCAAGCTCAAGGTGCTGTGGCCGATCATCCCCCTCATGGCGATCAACTATGCGCCGCCCGCCGGCATCCGCGGGCTGTGGGCTGGGCCGTATCTCGCGGAAGTCTATGCGCTCGACACGCTCGCCATAGGCAATGTGACGTTGTTCATGGCGCTCGGAATGGTGGCCGGGAGTTTCCTCTACGGGCCGCTCGATACGCTTCTGGGAACGCGCAAATGGGTCGCGGCGGGCGGCAACGCCATCAGCCTCGCTGCCGTGACAGCGCTGGCCGCCTTGCCGCTGGCGGGCGTGCCGTTCGCATCGGTGATGCTGGTGATCATCGGCGTCGCCGGCATGGGCTACGGCATGATCATGGCGCATTCGCGCGCCTTCTTCCCCGCCCATCTGACCGGCCGCGGCGTGACTTTGATGAACTTCTTCTCGATCGGCGGCGTTGGGGCGATGCAGTTCGCAACCGGAGGGGTCGTGTCGGCGAGTGTCGTGCCCGGCGAACCTGTGGCGGCCTATGCCGCCCTGTTTGCATTCTACGCACTGCTGCTCGGGGCAGCGCTCGTCATCTACCTCTTTTCGCGCGACGCGCCGCCGGAACGCAGCTGATCGTCACCCACCGGCGCTTGCGCTGATGCGCGAAACCCGCATAAAGCTCCGGGCGATCACGCCAAACACTGCGAGAACCGCCCATGTCGCTTCCCGAGAAAGCCTTTCCCGTTTCATGGGACCAGTTTCACCGTGATGCGCGCGCGCTTGCGTGGCGCCTTGCCGGCAGCGGAGGAGAATGGCGGGCGATCGTTTGCATCACGCGCGGCGGGCTGGTTCCGGCTGCGATCGTCTCACGCGAACTCGGCATCCGCCTGATCGAGACGGTGTGCGTCGCTTCGTATCACGACTACACGGCGCAGGGCGATCTCAAGGTGCTCAAGGAAGTCACCCCGAACCTCGTCGAGAACGACGGCGAAGGCGTGCTGATCATCGATGACCTGACAGACACCGGCAAGACGGCGGCTATCGTCAGGGCAATGCTGCCCAAGGCGCATTTCGCCACCGTCTACGCCAAACCCAAGGGACGTCCGCTCGTCGACACCTTCATCACCGAAGTATCCCAGGACACCTGGATCTATTTCCCCTGGGATATGGGCTTCTCCTACCAGAAGCCCATATCGGAAGGGCACAGCGGCTAGGCTGTCACACTTCAGGCAGCCGAATCAGCTAAACGCGAAATCTATAGCTCGGTACCGGCGGAACGCTTTCCGAACATACGGAATGCCGCCCCGCCCCATTGGTTCCGACAAGTCGTCTTGCGTGTGCCGTTCCGCTTTTTTTGACGGATGGCCGCATTTTTGACTTTGTTAACAACAATCTACATATAATTGTCGTAAGCTGGCAAAGGAATCGAGAAAGGCCCCTAACGCTGAAACAGCTGCTGACCCAGACGACGAAACGGCGGATGTTCGACCGTATCCGCATGCTGTTCGGCGGCGCGCCCTGTCTCGTGCAGGCGGCAGCCCTGCCTTGGCGCATGGGCGAAAAGGGCGTCGAGATTCTGCTGGTGACCAGCCGAGATACAGGACGCTGGGTTCTCCCCAAGGGTTGGCCGGAAGGCGACGAGGAATTGTGGCAGGCGGCGGCCCGGGAAGCGGACGAAGAGGCCGGAGTGTCCGGCTCGATCGCCGAGAATGCGCTTGGCAAGTTCTTCTACGGCAAGGAAGCGGCAGGCGGCATGCAGTTCCGCTGCGAAGTGCATGTCTACCCGATGCAGGTCGAAAATATCGCCGACAAATGGCCGGAGCGCCGCCGGCGCACGCGGACGTGGCACACGCCGGACCAGGCCGCCGCACTCGTGCACGAGCCCGATCTCGCCGAGCTGATCGGCCAATTCTCCACTAATCCACGACAAAAAGCGGCCTGACGGCCCCGATTTTCATTCGCTCCTTGCTGCTCTGCCGGCGATTTCCTATTGCCGGCTGAGTATTTTGGCTCGCCGGGACAGGGGCGAGCCGCAACGACCTGAAATTAGGCCGCTACTCTCAACATGTCCGATTCTGCGCGCAAAGAAACTCTCGACAAGGACCTCGAAAAGCTCGTCCATGTCGAGCAAGCGGCCAATGTGGTGGCGCGCGGGCTCGTCGCGCCGGGATTCGGCCTGCTGTTCCTCGCGGTTACGGCTATCGTCACCGCGTTCTATGTTTCGGGCGAGCCGGGCGCAGTCACCATCATCGCTGCGGCGGCAATCGGCGCCTACATGGCGCTTAACATCGGCGCCAACGACGTAGCCAACAATGTGGGTCCCGCGGTCGGCGCAAAGGCGATGACGCTTGTCGGCGCACTTGCAATCGCCGCGATCTTCGAAGCGGCGGGTGCGCTTATTGCCGGCGGCGACGTCGTCGACACCATCTCGAAGGGCATTGTGTCTGCCGATGCCGTAGCCGAGCCATCGGCATTCGTGAGACTGATGCTGGCTGCCCTTCTCTCCTCGGCGGTATGGATCAACATCGCAACCTGGATCGGCGCGCCGGTCTCGACCACGCACTCCGTGGTCGGCGGCGTACTCGGCTCGGGCATAGCGGCGGCAGGCTTTGCCGCAGTCGACTGGGGCGTGATGAGCGCCATAGCCGCGAGCTGGGTGGTCTCGCCGGTGATGGGAGGCATCATCGCGGCACTGTTCCTGGCCTTCATAAAGTCGGCGATCATCTACCAGGACGACAAGATTGCCGCCGCGCGGCGCTGGCTGCCGCCGCTCATCGCAGTCATGGCCGGCACCTTCGCGGCCTACCTCGCGCTCAAGGGCCTGAAGAAGGTCATACATCTGGACACGATTTCCGTCCTGTTCGTGGGGTTCGCCACCGCGCTGTTCGTCTGGAGCATCGCCAACGGCCATGTACGCCGCCTGTCGGAAGGCATGGAGAACCGCAACCAGTCGCTGCGCCGCCTGTTCCGCGGGCCGCTGATCTTTTCTGCCGCCCTGCTCTCCTTCGCTCATGGCGCCAACGACGTCGCCAATGCGGTCGGCCCGCTGGCCGCCATCGTTGCCACCGTGCAACAGGGCAGCGTCGCAGCCGAGGTTGGCATCCCGATCTGGGTGATGATCATCGGCGCACTCGGCATCTCGATCGGCCTCGTGCTGTTCGGACCGAGGCTGATCCGGATGGTCGGCGAGCAGATCACGCGGCTGAACCCGATGCGCGCCTTCTGCGTGGCGCTATCCGCGGCGATCACCGTCATTTTCGCCTCCTGGCTCGGCCTGCCGGTCAGCTCCACCCATGTCGCTGTCGGCGCCGTGTTCGGCGTCGGGTTCTTCCGCGAGTGGTACACGGCCAACTCGAAGCGCCGACGCGCCTATCTCGAACGCAAGGCCGCGCTCGACCGTGAGAATCGCGTCGCCGCTTCGTCGGACGACAATGAGGGCGAAGAAGGCGAGGAAGATTATGCCGGCTTCGACGAAACTGGCGAGCCGCCATTGTCGGGCGCCGAGATCATGCGCCGCCGGCTGGTGCGCCGGGCGCATGTCATGACCATCGTTGCCGCCTGGGTAACGACGGTGCCGGCATCGGCCCTTCTTTCGGCAGTTATCTTCTACGTGCTGGCGATCGCCTATTAGAAGAGCCCCGCCATCAGGCTTGCCGGCTTCCCGGAGCCAATTTGCCCTCGCAAAATTCTGCATTCGTCCGCGCACGGTTGAAAAGGCGCATTTGCAGCTTTCCCATTCCCCGCAATCCACAAATCGGACCTACAATATGTTGGGGGTCACAAAACTTGCAGAAACGACTCCTTGACGGCTGCAAACGAGTCGCCTTTTATGAATCATGCGCCCTGTTTGAGGACGCGGTCGGCAAGTCCCAGTCGCCGGCCTGTAATTTCCCGGAACACCATGCGTCTAGGCGGACCGACCCCGCTTCCCAGCGGGCGTTTGCGTGGGTTTTGGCGTGCGTTCACGTGTTTCCGCGTCCCGATTTCGGACTGGCGTAAAGAGGCTGTTAATACTATATTTAGTGTTTGCGGACACGCTTTGCGCTAGATAATGTGACCCTCTCTCGAAAGAGGGAATCACCAGATCAGGGTGGAAAATGCATCCTCGCCGGCGCGAGGGAACCCGGTTCTTTGCCTGCGGGGCAAGACCGATTTGGGCCGGAGAACGAGGTTTGCGAGAGGCCTGACGGGGTTTGCCCGGAGGGTCAGGGTGCGGACCAGCGCCCACGGGGGACAGACGCTTTTGGGCCCTGTGGAAAAGCGCTATATCTTGGGGACCAGGAACTTAGACATGCGCATTGAACGCCGCTTCACCAAGGAAGGCCAGTCGGCTTACGCAGACATCGCGTTCCGCAAGGCCACCAGCGAGATCAAGAACCCGGACGGCTCGATCGTCTTCAGGCTGGCCGATATCGACGTGCCGGCCCAGTTCAGCCAGGTCGCGAGCGACATCCTTGCGCAGAAATATTTCCGCAAGGCAGGCGTGCCCGCGCGGCTGAAGAAGGTCGAGGAAAACTCGGTTCCCTCCTTCCTGTGGCGCTCGGTCGCCGACGAGGACGCGCTGAAGGAGCTGCCGGAGGACGAGCGCTATGGCTCGGAGACCGACGCGCGGCAGGTCTTCACCCGGCTCGCCGGCACCTGGACCTACTGGGGCTGGAAGGGCGGCTATTTCGATTCCGAAGAAGACGCCCAGGCGTTCATGGACGAGCTCTGCTACATGCTCGCCACCCAGCGGGTCGCGCCGAACTCGCCGCAATGGTTCAATACCGGCCTGCACTGGGCCTACGGCATCGACGGCCCCGGCCAGGGCCACCACTATGTCGACCCCTTCACCGGCAAGCTGGTGAAATCCAAGTCGGCCTACGAACATCCGCAGCCGCATGCCTGCTTCATCCAGTCCGTGTCCGACGACCTCGTCAATGAGGGCGGCATCATGGATCTGTGGGTGCGCGAGGCGCGCCTGTTCAAATACGGCTCCGGCACCGGCTCCAACTTCTCGCATCTGCGCGGCGAAGGCGAAAAGCTGTCGGGCGGCGGCAAGTCGTCGGGCCTGATGAGCTTTCTCAAGATCGGCGACCGAGCGGCGGGCGCCATCAAGTCGGGCGGCACGACGCGACGCGCCGCCAAGATGGTGGTGGTCGACGTCGATCACCCCGACATCGAGGCCTATATCGACTGGAAGGTGAACGAGGAGCAGAAGGTCGCCTCGCTGGTCACCGGCTCCAAGATTGTGCGCCAGCACCTCTCGGCCATCATGAAGGCCTGCGTGAACTGCGAAGGCCCCGGCGACGACTGCTTTGACCCGGCCAAGAACCCGGCACTGAAGCGCGAGATCAAGGCGGCGAAGAAGAACTTCGTGCCGGAGAACTATGTCAAGCGCGTCATCCAGTTCGCGCGGCAGGGCTATACCCAGATCGAGTTCAGGACCTACGACACCGACTGGGATTCGGACGCCTATCTGACAGTCTCCGGCCAGAACTCCAACAACTCCGTCTCGCTCAAGGACGACTTCCTGCGCGCCGTCGAGAACGACGAAGAGTGGAACCTTATCAATCGCATAAACGGAAAAGTTGCAAAAACACTTCCGGCGCGAGAGCTGTGGGAACGCATCGGTCATGCCGCATGGGCCTCGGCCGATCCGGGGCTGCACTTCAACACGACGATGAACGACTGGCACACCTCGCCGGCCGCCGGTCCGATCCGCGCATCGAACCCGTGCTCGGAGTACATGTTCCTCGACGACACGGCCTGCAATCTGGCCTCTGTCAACCTGCTGCAATACCGCAACAAGGACGGCTCGATCGACATCGAGGCCTATGAGCACACGGTGCGGCTGTGGACCGTGGTGCTCGAAATCTCGGTCATGATGGCACAGTTCCCGAGCCGCGAGATCGCGCGGCTCTCCTACGCCTACCGCACGCTCGGTCTCGGCTACGCCAATATCGGCGGCCTGCTGATGACCTCGGGCATCCCCTATGACTCGGCGGAGGGCCGCGGCATCTGCGGCGCCCTCACCGCGATCATGACCGGCGTCGCCTATGCGACCTCGGCGGAAATGGCGGCGGAGCTCGGCGCATTCCCGGAATTCGAGCCGAACCGCGAGCACATGCTGCGGGTCATCCGCAACCACCGCCGCGCCGCGCACGGCCAGTCGGAAGGCTACGAGAAGCTGTCGGTCAATCCGGTGCCGCTGGAAGCGAAGGACGTGCCGCAGGCAGCGCTCATCACCCATGCCCGCGCCGCCTGGGACCGGGCGCTGGAGCTCGGCGAGAAGCACGGCTACCGCAACGCGCAGGCGACGGTGATTGCGCCGACCGGCACGATCGGCCTCGTCATGGACTGCGACACCACCGGCATCGAGCCCGACTTCGCGCTGGTGAAGTTCAAGAAACTCGCCGGCGGCGGCTACTTCAAGATCATCAACCGCGCGGTGCCCGAAGCGCTGCGCACGCTGGGCTACTCCGAAGCCGAGATCGCCGAGATCGAGGCCTACGCGGTCGGCCACGGCAACATGAACCAGGCGCCGGGCGTCAATCCCGGCTCGCTCAAGGCCAAGGGCTTCACGGACGAGGCGATCGAAGCGCTGAACACCGCGCTGAAGTCGGCCTTCGACATCAAGTTCGCCTTCAACAAGTGGACGCTGGGCGAGGCCTTCTGCAAGGAAGTACTGGGCTTCACCGACGAGCAGCTCAACGACCTCACCTTCGAGATGCTCCCTGCCCTCGGCTTCACCAAAAAGGAGATCGAGGCGGCCAACATCCATGTCTGCGGGGCGATGACGCTGGAAGGCGCGCCGCACCTGAAGGACGAGCACCTGCCGGTCTTCGACTGCGCCAATCCGTGCGGCAAGATCGGCAAGCGCTACCTGTCGGTCGAGAGCCATATCCGCATGATGGCGGCGGCGCAGCCCTTCATCTCGGGCGCGATCTCCAAGACCATCAACATGCCCAACGACGCCACGGTGGACGACTGCAAGGAAGCCTACATGCTGTCGTGGAAGCTGGCGCTGAAGGCCAACGCGCTCTACCGCGACGGCTCCAAGTTGTCGCAGCCGCTCAACGCCTCGCTGATCGCCGACGATGACGAGGATGCCGACGAGCTGGTCGAGGAACTGGTCGCCGCTCCCACCGCGGCGCAGGCTGCGGCCGTCACCGAGCGCATCGTTGAGCGCGTTATCGAGCGCGTGGTGCGCGAGCAGGAAAAGCTGCCGTCGCGCCGCAAGGGCTACACCCAGAAGGCGAAGATCGGCGGCAACACCATCTTCCTGCGCACCGGCGAATATGATGACGGCCGCCTCGGCGAGATCTTCATCGACATGAACAAGGAGGGCGCAACGCTGCGCGCGCTCCTCAACAATTTCGCCATCGCGATCTCGCTCGGCCTGCAATATGGCGTGCCGCTCGAGGAATATGTCCACGCCTTCACCTTCACCAAGTTCGAGCCGGCGGGCATGGTGATCGGCAACGACGCCATCAAGTCGGCGACGTCGATCCTCGACTATGTGTTCCGCGAACTGGCGATCTCCTATCTCGGCCGCCACGACCTGGCGCATGTCGACCAGTCGGACTTCTCGTCCACGCCACTGGGCAGAGGCATCGAGGCCGGCAAGTCGACCGCCTTCTCCAAGGGGCTGACGCGCGGCGCCTCGCCGGTGAAGCTGGTGTCGAGCAGCGGCGGTGGTGACAAGGGCGGCCCGGTGGGCAGTGCCCCTGCCCGCTCGGCCCCGACGGCACGCTCCGGCGGAGCCACCGTGACGGCGCTGAAGCCGGCTGTTGTCGCCGAGCTGCAGGAGGAGGCCAACGCCTTCAAGCGCGAATATGAGGAGCGGGCGAAGGAACTGGCCGAGGAAATCGCCTTCGAGGAAGAGCGCGAAGGCACGACCGACATGTTCAACGGCGACGCCGAGCGCGAAGCCGCCGAGGCCAAGGCGCTTGCCGCCGAACGCCGGCAGAAGGCGGTCATGCAGGGCTATACGGGCGACATGTGCTCCGAATGCGCCAACTTCACCATGGTGCGGAACGGGACATGCCTGAAGTGCGACACCTGTGGGTCAACGAGCGGGTGCTCGTGATCGCCTAGCGCTATCGCAGGACGCAAACACGCTCGGCCCGGTCGCAAGATCGGGCCGAAGCTTTGTTTGGGCTTGAGCGTATGCGGCGCCTGGCCGCGCGCACATCCACCTTCGTCACCCTAGGGCGGATCCGGAGC
Organism: Rhizobiaceae bacterium; assembly: GCA_017643025.1. Taxonomy (GTDB): domain Bacteria; phylum Pseudomonadota; class Alphaproteobacteria; order Rhizobiales; family Rhizobiaceae; genus RCIO01. The sequence continues at coordinate 228,995 of JAEPOG010000006.1, read as the reverse complement.
GCAAGCGAGGCGCAGACCCTAGGATCCATGCCTGAAGGCCGGGACCGCGCGCCACCCTGCACCGCTCTACCCATCGCGGCGGATCTGGCAGCATGGACCCTCGGGTTAAGCCCGAGGATGATGACACGTACGGGGAAGCGCACGGTTTGCGACGTAGCCACAAATCCGCCCCTCGCCTTAACCCGTCAGTAGCACTCCCTGCCCCATCCTCCGCTCGTTCACGCGGAGCGAGGCCGGATGGCTATCATTCCTTTCCGGAGACATAGACGAAGGCGCATGCACTCGCCGCGCCGGCGCGGCAACCGCTTCTACGGCCTGGCGGCTCTGGCGGTGGTGGTCGCCGTCGGTCTCGGCTGGAAGCACCTGCCGCCGATCGATAGCCGCGACCCGCTCAACGGCATCGTGGCGCTGTGGCAGCCGCCTGAGCCTGAGATCGTCACCAGCCGGTATTTCCCTATCTGTGCGTCAGGTCCGCGCGTCGACTGCATCGTCGACGGCGACACCTTCTGGATGGGCGGCGAGAAGATCCGCATCGCCGACATCAACACGCCTGAGATCGGCGAACCCCAATGCCGCCGCGAGCGCGCGCTGGGCGAAGAGGCCAAGCGCCGGCTGCACCAGCTGATGAATGCCGGACCGGTCTCGCTGCGCCGTGCGGGCGGACAGGATCGCGACCGCTACGGCCGCCTGCTGCGCACTGTCCACCGCGACGGCCGTTCGCTCGGCGACATTCTCGTCGCAGAAGGCCTCGCGCACCGATGGAACGGCCGGCGCGAAAGCTGGTGTGGGTAAGCCCGGAGAGCATGCCAGCGGCAACCGCCCGCGCCTCCCCGGCCGTTTCGCCTATCTCAAGAATTCCCTGATCAGGTGGAGCGAACGTTCGGGCTGATCATAGAAAATGAAGTGCCCGGCATCCTCGACGATCTCCAGCTTCGCGTTCTGAAAATACGGCAGATGCTGTTCCTGATACTCCGCGCCGTAGACGGTGTTGCAGCTTGACGCCAGGAACAGGGTCTCGCCTTCGAATTTGTGCGCGTCGGAGATGAAATCCAGCCTGGCGAACAATTCGGGGTCTCTGGCGTAAGCGATGATGTTTTCGTCCAGAACCTTGCGGCTGGCGCGCCACCCTTCGAAGTTCGCCGGGATGACATCGCCGCAGTGAACGCCCTGTCCGCCGATATATTTGTAGGCATTGCTGATCATGTAATCTTCGCGCGCATATCTGTCGCGGCTGATATCGACGCGCAGGCTGTTCAGCCAAACCAGTGCGAGATACGGATAGGCGTCCCAGCCTGGCCCGCCCTGCGCTTCGGTGAAGGCCGTCGCAAGATCGGGCCGCATGATACCGGGCTCGATGAGAATGATCTTGGAAACCTTCTGGGGGTGCATGCCCACATAGCCGGAGGCCATCATCGCGCCCCAGCTATGGCCGAGCAGTACGACCTTCCTGCCTCTGCCGAAATGATCGACGAAAGCGTCCAGATCGTCGAAATAGCTCTTGAGCGAGATTTCGCCGTCGAATTGACGCGATGACAGCCCGGTCATGCGCTGGTCGTAGAATACCAGGAGATTGTCATTCGCCAGCGGCGCGGTCGGCAACAGGTTCCTATAGTCCCCGCCAGGACCGCCGTGCAGCGCAATGATTACCGGGTTTTCTGCGTCGCCGATCGTTTGAGAATGGAATTTGTAGTCGTTCAGCACGATCGACGGCACACTCGAATCGTGATCCACGGTCGGTGCAAATTCGATTGGATTGGCCCAGGCAAATACGAGGTAGGCAGCCGGCAAGAGGGCAACAACCACGATTGCGATGCCAAGTTTCTTCATCGTTGTTGCTCTCGTAAGAGGTCAGTTGTGAACCACCGCGCGCGATGCAGCCAATCGCACCTCGCTCCCGCATTCAGGGAGCGCGGCGCGCCGCAACCGATGCCGTGCGAGTGCAACTACTCTGCTGCCACCTTGTCCTGCGTCTTGGTCTTGAAATCGCTGGCGTCGTGGCGCTCGCGAAGTTGCGTCTCCGGCTTGCCCGATGTGCGGTTGACCATGCGGCCGCGCTTCACGGGTTCGCGGGCGTAGAGCTGATCCGACCAGCGGATGACGTTCTTGTATTCGTGTACGGACAGGAATTCGCCGGCCTCGTACTGCCAGCCGCGCACCAGGCCGCCATACCAGGGCCAGATCGCCATATCGGCGATGGTGTATTCTGAGCCCGCGACGAATTCATTGTCGGCCAGGCGCTTGTCGAGCACGTCGAGCTGGCGCTTCACCTCCATGGCGTAGCGGTTGATCGGGTATTCGAGCTTCTCCGGCGCGTAGGCGTAAAAATGGCCGAAGCCGCCGCCGAGGAAAGGCGCGGAGCCCATCTGCCAGAACAGCCAGGACAGCGTCTCGGCGCGGGCCGGCTGCGCGGTCGGCAGGAAAGCGCCGAACTTCTCGGCCAGATACATGAGGATAGCGCCGGATTCGAAGATGCGGATCGGCTCAGCGCCGCTGCGGTCGACCATCGCCGGAATCTTGGAGTTCGGGTTGATCTCCACGAAGCCGGAGCCGAATTGCTCGCCCTGGCCGATATTGACCAGCCAGGCGTCGTATTCGGCGCCCGAATGGCCCGCAGCCAGCAGTTCCTCCAGCATCACGGTGACCTTCACGCCGTTTGGAGTACCCAGCGAATAGAGCTGCAGCGGGTGCTTGCCGACCGGCAGTTCCCTGTCGTGGGTAGGGCCGGAGACCGGCCGGTTGATGTTGGCGAACTGGCCGCCGCTCGCCTTGTCCCAGGTCCATACTTTCGGCGGCGTGTATTCGTTGCTCATGTCTCGCATCCGGCTGATTGCAGGTTGCCGCGACCATGGCCTCCGAAGTCGGATGCCGCAAGCCACCGGCGTGTTACAGGAAGCGAGCCGCGTAGAAAATCAATCCGAAAACGGGTACGCGGCGGTTCACTATACAGTGAAGGCGCAGGAGCTTACCCGCTCACCTGGCCTAGCCAACGCCACCACTCCGCCTCGTCGCCGTGGAAGGCGTTGAGATCGATATTGCCGCTGACTGCGCTCGACAGGCCGGTGCCGGAATACTGCCAGAACACCCAGTTTCGGCCGGGATAGACCTTGGAGGGGTGCTCGGCGACAGCGCGCAGCCAGAACGGATGGTTCGGGAATGCGCCCTTGAGATAGGCGGCGTAGAAGTCCGGCGCCGTGTAGATGATGGGCCGCTGGCCGTAGTGGCGCTCCAGCCTGTCCATGAAGACCTGCATCTTGTCGAGCACGTCCTCGCGCGACCAGCGTCGCTTGCAGTTGGACTGGTGGTTGAACTCGACATCCAGCACCGGCGGCAGCGCGCCGCGCTCCTTCGGTACGTTGCGGATGAACCACTCGGCCTGATCGGCCGCGGTGCGGCACCAGTAGAAGAAATGGTACGCGCCACGCTTGATGCCGGCGCGATCCGCGGCGCGCCAGTTCTCATGGAACTTCGGGTCGAGGTGGTCGCCGCCGTCGGTCGCCTTGATGTAGGCGAAGTTGGCGCCGTAGCGGCGCAACTTCTCCCAGTCGATATTGCCCTGCCAGCGCGAGACGTCGACGCCATGAACGGCATGATGCTGGGGCGTGCGCGGACCGAAATTGACCGGATCGGCATCGCGGAAATTGTAGCCGTAGACGCGGCCCGCCTGCATCTGGGCAGGGCCTGCCGGGCGCGGCGCCGCAGCAAGCGCGCTCGGCCGCACCGGCGGCGCGTCCTGATCAATAGCCACGCCGACGGACGGGCGCACGATCGAACTGGTGATCTCCTGCGACGGCGGCGACACCTTGAGAGCCTCGATCGCGGGGCCGGAATTGCAGGCCGTGAGCGACAGGCAAAGAGAGAGCGACAGCGCGGTAAGAGAGATACGCATGGAACCGGAACTCGACATACCGGCGATACCCCGCCGGAAACCCGGACCATGACGCTAAAATGCTGACAAAAATTGAATCGGTACGTTTACCATGATGCAGGGCAGGCAGCTCGCGCCGCCCGCCCCACTCCAACCCCTGCTCGATAGCTCAGCGGCCTTCGGCGCCGGTCCACACCGGAACCTCGATCTCGCCATTGAGGAAGGGCATGACCGTTTCGGCCAGACGCGGCGACAGGAAGATGTCGTAATGGGTCAGACCGGGAATGATGGCCAACCGGTTCTGCGCCATGTTCTCGCGCTGCCAGCCCGCATCCTTCAAACCGCCGCCGAGCAGCTGGTAATATTCTACGATGTGCTCGGGCCGGACCATGTCGCTGTCCGCGTAGACGAGCATGACGGGCATTTCGAGCGACTTCACTTCGGCGCGCCAATTGTAAGGCGAGGCCATGAACGCGCCCATATTGTCGAGCAGGCGCGGAAACTCCGACGGGTCCGGCGCGACCGCCGCATAGGCCTCGTACATCGGCGTGCCCTTCATCATCTCGGCCATGCCTGCGCCAACCATCGCCTGCTGCGGCAGCATTTCCGGAAAGAAACCCTCGCGGGCGAAATTTGAGGAGACGATGGCGACGCGGCGCACCTTGCCGGGGTGGCTGGCGGCCAGATGAAGTGCCGCATAACCGCCGAAGGAATAGCCCATCACGTCGACCTGCTCATAGCCGAGTTCGGCCAACACGAGGCCAAGGTCGTTGCCGATATCAGGCGGGCTGATCTGGCGGTCGCCGAGCTGCGTGCGGCCATGGCCGTGCAGATCGATGCCGATCACCTGCCGGTTCTCGGCATATTGCGGCAGGGTCGGCGCGAACATGTCGAGCGTGCCGAGCCCGCCATGCAGCAGGAGCAGCGGTTCGCCCTCGCCGCGGATTTCGTAGTAGTAGCTGACGCCGTTGGCGTCGACATGTCCGGATTTCATAGCGGCGTCCTCTGCTGTGGCGAATTGCGGAGCAAGCAGCGCCGTCGCGGTTGCTATCAGTGCGATCAAGGTGGAATTCATCGGAGCTTCCTCCCGGTTCATCGTGTTCGATGCCGCAAGGACGGATGAAGTGGGCGCCTCCCGACACGCCTGTGAAAATTGCTCGTTCAGTGCCGTCGGGCTTGCACCAGGTAGGCGTCGATCTCACGCTCGCCCAGCGACTTCGCGGCTTCCAGCCGATGCAGTCCTTCCACCAGGATATGGCGCTGTCCATCGTGACGGACGTGGATTGGCGTCGTCATGCCGTTTTCGAGAATGTCCTCGGCGAGCGCCTCAACCTTCTGCGGGTCGAGCGTCTTGCGCCGTGCCGTGGGCACGTAGATGCCTTTAACGGGGACTTTGTGGATGCGCAGCATGATGCCTGTCTCCGCTTCTGTGGAATTCGTTGTCCCGGCATAGGCGCTTCCGGGGACCGCGACTAGGTTGTTGCCCATGAAACCCTCCCGCGACATCACCCGCCTGATCGAGATCATGGCCGCGCTCAGGACGCCGGTGACCGGCTGCCCATGGGACCTCGAACAGGACTTTTCGACCATCGCGCCCTACACGCTGGAGGAGGCCTACGAGGTCGCCGACGCGATCCAGCGCGGCGACATGGACGATTTGCGCGAGGAGCTTGGCGATCTGCTGTTGCAGGTTGTCTACCATGCCCGGATGGCTGAGGAGGCCGATGCGTTCTCTTTCGGCGACGTCGTCGAAGGCGTGACGACGAAGATGATCCGCCGCCATCCGCATGTCTTCGGCGACGAGGCCGCACGCTCGGCCGGCATGGCCAAGGGCATGTGGGAAAAGATCAAGGCCGAAGAGAAGGCCGAGAAGCGCGCCCGCCGCGCCGCGCGCGGCCTCGACCCGGAGGATCACGGCAAAGGTTATCTCGACGGCGTGCCCGTCGCTCACACGGCGCTGACCCGGGCGCTCAAGCTGCAGGAAAAGGCGGCTAAGGTCGGCTTCGACTGGGGCGCGGCCGGCCCGGTGCTCGACAAGATCGAAGAGGAGATCGGCGAGTTGCGGGCGGCTATCGAAAGCGGCGAGGCCAAGGATACCGAGGACGAGATGGGCGACGTGTTCTTCGCGCTGGTCAACCTGGCGCGGCATCTCGGCATCGATCCAGAAACGGCGCTGCGCGGCACCAACGAGAAGTTCCGAACCCGCTTCCACGCGGTGGAGACGGCGCTCGTCAACCAAGGTTCAAGCCTGGAAGCCGCTTCGCTCGACGAGATGGAAGCGCTGTGGCAGGCGGCGAAGCGGCCCGCCAGCGGCTAGGTACGACCCGGCGCGGCCAGCTTCTGCTCGATTTCGGTGCGGCGGGCAGCCGTGGTTCTCAGCGTCAGGTCGAGCCCGCCATCCTCTCGGTCGTGGCGGTCGAGCACGTCGCTGGAGCGGTACAGCCAATCCGTCAGGTGAAGCTGGCTCGGCGCAAGCGACACCTCGAAGGCCGTGGCGAGCCCGGCGAGCTTGCGCTCGATCAAGGCGACAAGCACGTCGATCCCCTCGCCCGACCATGCCGACACCGCAACCGGCGGCTCGCCATCCCTGGCAGCGGCGCGCTCGGCAAGGTGGATGCGGGCGCCTTCGTCGAGCAGGTCGATCTTGTTCCAGACCTCGATCACCCGGTCGGGATCGGCGGCATCGACGCCGAGGTCGGCGAGAATACGTGCAACGTCTTCGGCCTGGGCGCTCGTGTCGGGGTCAGCGATGTCGCGCAAATGGATGACCAGTTCGGCCTCGACCACTTCTTCAAGCGTGGCACGGAAGGCTGCGACGAGATGGGTCGGTAGGTCGGAGATGAACCCGACGGTGTCGGAGAGAATGATCTCGGTGCCGAGCGGCAACACCAGCCGGCGCAGCGTCGGATCGAGCGTAGCGAAGAGCATGTCCTCGGCCAGCACGCTCGCCCCAGTCAGGCGGTTGAACAGCGTCGACTTGCCGGCATTGGTGTAACCGACAATGGCGACGACCGGATAAGGCACCTTGCGCCGCTTGGCACGGTGCAGGTCGCGCGTGCGGCGCACGGTCTCGAGGTCGCGCTTGAGCCGGATGATCCGCTCCTGCAGCAGCCTGCGGTCAGCCTCGATCTGGGTTTCGCCGGGGCCACCCATGAAACCGCCGCCGCCGCGCTGGCGCTCGAGGTGGGTCCAGCTTCGGACCAGGCGGCCGCGCTGGTATTCGAGATGGGCCAGGTCGACCTGCAGCGTGCCTTCCTTTGTGCGGGCGCGACGGCCGAAGATTTCCAGAATGAGGCCGGTGCGGTCCAGCACCTTTGCCTTGAGTGCCGTTTCGAGGTTGCGCTGCTGGACGGGGGTCAGCGGCTGGTCGACGACGACAAGCTCGGCGGCGCTGTCATGGACGATTTCCGCCAGTGCCTCGACCTTGCCCGAGCCGATGAGCGTGGCAGGTTTCGGCGTTGCGATCTGCACGATCTCGGTATGGACCGGTTCGAGGTCGATGGCGCAGGCAAGGCCCACCGCTTCGTCAAGCCTGGCGGCGGGCGTGCGCGACATAACGCCGGAGCGGTTTGAGTCGCTTGCACCGCGCTCACGCCGCGTAATGACCGGCACGACGACGACGGCGCGAGTCAACGCGGTCTGGCCGTCTCCGGCCGTTCCGTTCTTGCCCCCTACCCCACCGTCCGGCTGGGTGCTTTCTGGCTTCAATCGGTTTTCCCGGCTTCCTCTGCGTCGAACATCTGCACGGGCTGGCTTGGCATGATGGTCGAGATCGCGTGCTTGTAGACGAGCTGCGAATGCCCGTCACGCCTTAGAAGGACGCAGAAATTGTCGAACGACGTCACAACCCCGGTGAGTTTCACGCCGTTGATAAGGAAGATTGTGAGAGGTGTTTTTGTTTTTCGGACTGAATTGAGGAACAGGTCCTGCAAGTTTTGCGTGCGTTCCGCCATGTTTTCTTATCTTTCGCCCATTCCAATCGCGCAGCCATAGTAGCGCCTGAACAGGTCATTTATGTCAAGCTTGGCCGGTGATCCCTGCCTCTCCTGCCGTTCGACGCTGCGACCCTTGCGGTTATCAGGCCGAAGTCTTTTCCGCAACGTCAAAAAAGGCTTCGCGAAGCGCCTGGGCCACCGATCCGGGATGCCCGTTGCCGACTGGCCGGTCGTCGATCGCGACCACCGGCATCACAGTCTTGGTGGCCGATGTTACGAAGGCCTCGCGCGCTGATTGCGCCTCTTCCACCGTGAAATCGCGCTCCTCCACAGTGACGTTGAGCTTCTTCGCGACGTCAAACAGGGTCGTGCGCGTGATGCCGCGCAAGATGCCCGTATCGGCCTGGCGCGTAACGAGCTTTCCGTCTTTGGTGACAATCCAGGCATTGGTCGCCGAGCCTTCCAGCACGACGCCACTGGCGTCGACGAACCATGCCTCCTGCGCGCCGGCGTCCTTGGCCTGCTGGCGCGCGAGAACGTTGGGCAGCAGCCCGACCGTCTTGATGTCAACGCGCTCCCAGCGATTGTCCGGCACGGTGATGACGCGGATGCCGGTATCGGCGTTTCGGCGGGACGCGGCAGGGTCGATACGGCTCGCTGTCACAACCATGGAAGGGCGCGTGGCAGGCCCAGGGAACGGATGGTCGCGTTTGGCGACGCCGCGCGTGACCTGAAGATAGACCATTCCGTCGCGCACGCGGTTGCGGCGCAGTACCTCGCGCAGCACGAGCTTGAGCGCGTTCCTGCTCATCGGCCAGGCGATCGCCAGTTCGCCAAGTGACCGGTCCAGGCGATCGAGATGGCGACTCATGTCGATGATGTAGCCGCGCGTCACCTCGCAGACCTCGTACACGCCATCGGCGAACTGGTAGCCGCGGTCTTCGATGTGCACCGCTGCTTCGGCATGCGGCACGTAACGTCCGTTCACATAGGCTATGCGTGACATGTGCTCTCGCTGGTGTCCCCGGAATCCGCGATCAGAAAAATTCGATGCTGACGCGGAACATCTGCTCGACCTGCTTCACCGCGCTCGCCATGGCGAAGATCACGACCCGGTCCTTCGGCTTGATCTTCAGCGCGCCACTCGGCTTGATCACCTCGCCGTCGCGGAAAATCGCGCCGATGCGTACACCGTCCGGCAATTCGAGATCGCGCATGGGCGCACCAACCAGGGGCGATGTTTCGAGCGCTTCCGCTTCGATCACCTCGGCCGCGCCACGCTGGATTGTATGCACGGCCCGGATCCTGCCGCGGCGAACGTGCTGCAGAACGCGGGAGATGGTGATGTTGCGCGGGTTGATGTGGGCGTCGATGCCCAGCATGCCCGTAAATTCGTGATAGGTCGGGTTGTTGATCAGCGCGAGATTGGCCTTGCAGCCAAGACGTTTCGCCATGACCGACGACAGAATGTTGACCTGGTCGTCATTGGTCAGCGCCACCATCAGCTCCGCATGCTCGATGTCAGCCTCAAGGAGCAGCTTCTGGTCGAGCGCACTGCCGTGGAGCACCACGGTGCGGCGCAGCTGATCGGCGATAGCGACAGCGCGCTCGCGCGTGCTTTCGATGATCTTGACCTTGGTTCGGCTCTCGCGCGTCTCGATGGAACGGGCAACGTAGAGGCCGATATTGCCGCCGCCGGCAATGACGATACGCGTCGCCTCCTTCTCCTCGTGCCCGAACAGGCCGAGCGTGCGCCGCACCTGATCCTTGCTGGTCACGACATAGGCCAGGTCGCCGGTGACGAGCTGATCGGCGGAGCGCGGAATGAACAGGCGACCGTTGCGCGTAACGCCAACCACGGTGGAAGGCAGATCCGGGAACAGCTCGCTCAACTGTGCGAGCGGCGTGTTCACGACCGGGCAATCCTCGAGGCATTCGATCGCCAGCATGGCGATCTTGTTGTCGCCGAAGCGCACGATGTCCGTCGCGCCCGGCAGAGCGATACGGCGCAGCACCATTTCGCCGACCTCGATCTCAGGCGAGATGATGACGTCGATCGGCATGTGATCGCGCGAAAACAGGTCGAGATAGTGCGCTTCAAGATACGACTGGGCGCGGATGCGGGCGATTTTGGTCGGCACATTGAACAGCGAGTGCGCGACCTGGCAGGCCACCATGTTCACCTCGTCATACAAGGTGACGGCGATAATCATGTCGGCTTCGGCCGCACCGGCCATTTCCAGCACATCGGGATGCGAGCCGTGCCCGACAAAGCCACGCACATCCAGACTATCGCGGACCATGCGGATCAGCTCGGGCGAGGTATCGATGACGGACACGTCGTTCTGCTCGGCAGACAACCTCTCGGCAATGCCGTAGCCGACCTGGCCGGCGCCGCAGATGATGACCCTCATAGGCTGTCAGACCCCGAGCGACTTGAGCTTCCTGTGAAGCGCGGAACGCTCCATACCAATGAATTCGGCCGTGCGCGAGATATTGCCGCCAAAACGGTTTATCTGGGCGATCAGATATTCCTTCTCGAACAACTCGCGCGCTTCGCGCAGCGGCAGCGCCATGATGTGCTGGTCGGACTGGCTCGGCGCGCGCGGCATCACATCGCCGATTTCGGAAGGCAGGAGGTCGGCGGTGATCGGTTCGTCGGGATCGTCGCCGCGCGCCAGGATAAGCACGCGCTCCACGTTGTTGCGCAACTGCCTGATGTTGCCCGGCCAGTTGTGCGCCTGCAGCACGGCGAGCGCGTCATCGCCGATGCGGCGCGGCTTCATGCCCGCCTGGGCTGCGGACTGGCGCATGAAGTGGTCGATCAGGAAGGGGATGTCTTCCCTGCGCTCCGAAAGCCCCGGCACCATGATCGGCACGACGGCCAGCCGGTGGTAGAGGTCCTGGCGGAACCGGCCCTGCTCGATCAGCGCCTCCAGGTCATATGAGGTCGATGAGATAATGCGCACATCAACCTTGACCCGCCTTGTGCCGCCGACGCGCTCGAATTGCTGGTCGACCAGAACGCGCAGGATCTTGCTCTGCGTCTCACGCGGCATGTCGCCGACCTCGTCGATGTAGAGCGTGCCGCGATGCGCTTCTTCGAGCGCGCCGATCTTCCGCTCCGCGCCGTTCGATTCCGTGCCGAACAGCTCCACTTCCATTCGTTCGGGCGTGATCGTGGCCGCATTGATGCTGACGAACGGTCCCGCCTTGCGCTGCGAATTGGCGTGGATGGCGCGCGCCACCATCTCCTTGCCGGAACCCGAAGGTCCGATGATCATCACGCGGCTGTTCGACGGACCGACGCGATCGATTGTCTGGCGCAGATTGTTCATCGCGGTGGACGTGCCGATGAGGTCGAAACTCTCGCCGCTGCGCTTCTTGAGATCGCTGACCTCGCGGCGCAGCTTCGACGTTTCGAGCGCCCGGTCGCAGACGAGAATCAGCCGATCGGCCTTAAACGGCTTTTCGATGAAATCGTAGGCGCCGCGATGGATGGCCGACACGGCAGTCTCGATCGTGCCGTGGCCCGAGATCATGACGACCGGGAGGTCGGGATGAAGCGTCTTGATCTCGTCGAGCAGCGCCAGCCCGTCGAGTTTCGAGCCTTGAAGCCAGATATCGAGGAAAACCAGCCGCGGCACGCGCTCCGAGATCGCGGCAAGCGCGCTGTCGCTGTCAAAGGCGGTGCGCGCCTCGTGACCCTCGTCGGTCAGGATGCCGGCTACCAGATCGCGGATGTCCTCTTCGTCGTCAACGATCAGAATGTCAGACGCCATTTCCTACCTTCTCATACCTGCTGTCCTGCTTTGGCGCCTGAGACTGGGCACCCGCCTGCCGCCCGGCATGCGGGAATATCATGCGGATCATCGCTCCGCGACCTCCATGAAACGTTGCCGGAGCATCATGGAGTTCGAGCTGGCCGCCGTGGTCCTCGACGATCTTCTTCACGATGGCAAGGCCGAGCCCGGTGCCCTTTTCCCGGGTGGTCATGTACGGCTCGAGCAGCCGCTGCCGGTTCTCGCGGGGAAGACCCTTTCCATTGTCCAATATGTCGACAATGTTGAATCCTTCGTGGCGATGGGCGTGAATTCTGATCACGCCACACCCGCCATGTTCGCGCATCGCGCCTTCGATCGCCTCCGAGGCGTTCTTGATGACATTGCCAAACGCCTGGCCGAGCAGCCGCGTGTCGTACGTTCCGGTCAGCTCCTCGTCGCCGAAGGCGCGCTCGAACGCAATGTCGCTGCGGCTCATCTCGACAAGGAACGAAGCCTCGCGGAGCGGTTCGCGCAGATCGAGCATCTTCATTTCCGGCTTCGGCATGCGTGCAAAAGCCGAGAACTCGTCGACCATCCGACCGATATCGCCGACCTGGCGAATGATCGTGTCCGTGCACTGCTCGAACACCTCGCGGTCTTCGACAATCACCTTGCCGAAACGGCGGCGGATTCGCTCGGCCGAAAGCTGAATCGGGGTCAACGGATTTTTGATCTCGTGGGCGATGCGTCGAGCGACGTCTGCCCAAGCCGATGAGCGCTGCGCCTGAACGAGGTCTGTTATGTCGTCGATCGTGACGACGTAGGATTCGTCCTGGCCGTGTCGTGTGGCCGATTCCACCGTTATCTGAACGTTAAAGGTGCGTTCCGCGCCGCGTCGGCTGAAGGTGACCTGGTCGCGGTAGACCGGGCGGCCTGAACCGCGCCCGGCTTCGAACACCTTGCCGATCTGCGGCAGGACGGAAGGCAGCGCCTTGCCGACCGCGTCTTTGTCGGTGATGGCGAACATCGATTCGGCCGAGCGGTTGACGATATTGATGACCCCATCGGCGTCGACGCCGATGACGCCCGCCGTGACGCCCGACAGCACCGCCTCGGTGAAGCGGCGGCGCTCGTCGATGACATCCTTGGCGGAGACAAGCTGGCTGTGCTGCGTCTTCAGCTGGCGCGTCATCTTGTTGAAAGTGTCTCCAAGCGAAGCCATGTCGCCGTCTGTGGAGCGAACCGGCACGGCGACATCGAGATTGCCGCCCGCCACCTCGCTGGCCGCGCCGATCAACTGACGGATCGGTCGCACGAGCCGGTCGGCGACGGTGATGCCCGTCCACACCGCCGAGAGAACAATGATCAGGATGATGTCGAGATAGGCCAGAGCGAACGCGACCTGCGTAGTCATTCGGTTGGCTTCGAGCTCGCGATACTCGTCGGTGTTGGCGCGCACCAGCTGGCGCGCACGGATGACCTCGGCGTCGATTTCGCGGATCGTGTAGAGGAACAGGTCGTCATATTCCTGCAGCCGCATCACCGCGCCGACGATATTGCGCGAGCGCGGTTCGATGAGGATCGGATCGCCGCTCGCTGCCATCTGTACGGCTTCCGGAAGGGGTTCAGGCAACGGAATTTCCGTGCCCGTGTCGGCAGCCATCACCAGAGACCCGTCGCTGCGGATCAGCGCGGCATGCGCAAGGCGGCGCCCGGCCGCCTGCTGGGAAAGGAACTGGAAGAAGCCGTTTCGGTCGAGATTGTACAGCCGCTGCGCCTGTGACTGGTCGAGATCGGTGGCCATCGACAGGGTTGTGCCCTGAAGGCTGCGCGCGTTCTCCTGCACATAGGCCTCGGCGATCGACAGCGACGAATTGATGATGACCTTCGTTCGCAGCTCGAACCAGCGGTCAAGCCCCAGGTCGAGCGTGACCGAAGCGACGATGGCGACGAGGATCGCGGGAATGGCCGCGACCAGCGAGAACATGGCGACGATGCGGACATGCAACCGCGACGCCGCACGACCGCGACGCCGCGCGATGTAGATCGACCATGCCTCGCGACCGATCAATCCCAGCAGCAGCAGGATAAACGCCGCATTGATGCCGATCACCGTCAGAGTGACGGAGTCGTCCGGCGTTACCGGCGTCACGCCGAGCAGGATGGCGAATGATGCCCCGGCCGTGATCAACGCCGCAATGATGACGGCTATGCCCGCCACCGCGAGCGGCCTGCGGCCGTCGCCGGATGCCGTTTCGTCCCGGACCGAGCCGGGCGCGGGCAATGATGCTGTGGTCATCCGAAGCAGTCTAACCCATCAATCGCGTTGCTTCTATGCAACGCAATGTGGCCGTTTTGCAACGGCCATGCCGCCTACCCTAACCGACAGGATAATCAGGGTTGTTTTGAGGCGCGGTAAACGTTGACGCCGAGCTCGCGTATCTTCTTCCGCAACGTGTTGCGATTAAGGCCCAACAGCTCGGCGGCGCGGATCTGGTTGCCGCGGGTAGCCGTCATCGATGCAAGCACAAGCGGGTACTCAACCTCAGCCAGGATGCGCTGATAGAGACCTGGCGGCGGAAGTTCGGAACCGAACCCGGTGAAATAGCGCTGCAGATAGTGCTCGACGGCCTGACCGATCGACAGGTCTTCGGGAAGCGAACCGGCCGGCGTAGAAGAGCTTTGCGTGTCGCCGGTCCGCAGCTCCGCCTCGATGATCTCCTGGCTGATCTCTTCCTGCGGATAGAGCGCCGCGAGCCGGCGTACCAGGTTTTCCAGCTCGCGCACATTGCCCGGCCAGCCGTAGCGGCGCATGACATCGAAACCGCCCGAGGAAATGCGCTTGGCCTGCAGTCCTTCGCTCTCGCCCTGCTTGAAGAAGTGGCGCACGAGGTCCGGGATATCCTCCGAGCGTTCGCGCAACGCCGGCAGCCGCAGCGGCACGACGTTCAGCCGGTAGTAGAGATCCTCGCGGAACAGGCCCTGATTGATCAGCGTTCGCAGGTCCTTGTTGGTGGCAGCGACGATGCGCACGTCAGTCTTGATCGGCGTGCGCCCGCCGACCGTGGTGTATTCGCCCTGTTGAAGAACGCGCAGGAGCCGCGTCTGTGCCTCCATCGGCATGTCGCCGATCTCGTCGAGGAACAGCGTGCCGCCCTCTGCCTGCTCGAAGCGCCCGGTCGAGCGGTTCTGCGCGCCGGTGAAGGCGCCTTTCTCATGGCCGAACAGTTCCGATTCGATCAGGTCGCGCGGAATGGCCGCCATGTTGATCGCTACGAACGGTCCTTTACGGCGGCGGCCATATTCGTGCAGCGCGCGTGCCACCAGCTCCTTGCCGGTACCCGACTCGCCCGAGATCATGACCGTCAGATCTGTCTGCATCATGCGCGCCAGCATGCGGTAGATGTCCTGCATGGCATGCGAGCGGCCGACAAGTGGCATCGATTCGGGATGATCTTCGCCTCGGACATCGCCTCGCGTGCGCTTCGGCTCGTCCAGCGCCCTGTTGACGATGCCGAGCAGTTCCGTGAGGTCGAACGGCTTGGGCAGATATTCGTAGGCGCCCGTCTCCGACGCCCGGATCGCGGTCATGAACGTGTTTTGGGCGCTCATGACGATGACCGGCAGGTCGGGCCGCGCCTTCTTGATGCGCGGGAGCAGGTCGAAGGCGTTCTCGTCCGGCATCACCACGTCGGTGATAACAAGGTCGCCTTCACCCGACGAGACCCAGCGCCAAAGAGTCGAAGCGTTGGAGGTGACGCGCACCTCATGGCCGACGCGCGACAAGGCCTGATTGAGGACGGTGCGGATCGCTGCATCGTCGTCCGCGACCAGAATGTTGCCTCTCACCGTCATCTGGTGCCTTCCATTTCAGTGCTGTCGTCGCCTTCCGAGACGCCGCGCCATGCCGGCATCAGGATACGGAAGGTCGTGCCGCGCGGGGTCGAGTCGCATTCGATCACCCCGCCATGCTCGCCGACGATCTTCGCCACCAGCGCCAGCCCGAGACCCGAGCCGTTCTGCTTGGTGGTGATGAACGGGTCGAACAGGATCGGCAGGATGTCTTCCGACACGCCGGGGCCGTTGTCGTGGACGCAGAACTCCAGCGGCAGTGAAACGCGGTCGTGGGTGCCGGGAACCGCAAGGCGGATGCCCGGTCGGAAGGCCGTTGTCAGCTTGATCTCGCCGCCCGGATCGTCGCCGATCGCCTCGGCCGCGTTCTTCACCAGATTGAGGAAAACCTGAATAAGATGATCGCGGTTGGCATAGACGGGCGGCAGCGAAGGATCGAACTCGTCCGTCACCTTGATGCGCGACGCGAAGCCCGTACGCGCCAGCGCCTTCACGTGATCGAGCACGGCGTGGATGTTGACTGGAACGCGGTCGATGGGACGCTCGTCGGAAAACACCTCCATACGGTCGACCAGCGCCACGATGCGGTCGGTCTCGTCGGTGATGAGCCGGGTCAGCGGCCGGTCGCTGTCGCCGACGACGCTTTCCAGCAGCTGGGCCGCGCCGCGAATGCCCGACAGCGGGTTCTTGATCTCGTGCGCAAGCATCGCCGCCAGTCCGGTCACCGACCGCGCCGCGCCGCGATGGGTCATCTGGCGGTCGATCTTGTCGGCCATCGACCGTTCCTGGAACATGATGACGACGGAGCCGGGGATTTCGGTGACAGGCGCGACATAGAGGTCGACCATCTTCTCCGAGCCGATGCGCGGCGATGACACGTCCACGCGGTATTCGTTGTAGGGCGAACGGCGCTCGCGCACCTGCTCGACCAGTGTCAGCAGTGGACTGCCGAAAGGCATGAACTTCGAGAGCTCGCTGCGCGTCAGCACCGCGGCGCTGGAACGCAGGAAATCCTCGGCCTCGGCGTTGACGTAGGTGATGCGGTTTTCGGCATCGACCATGACGACCGGGTGCTGGATCGTGTTGAGAACGATCTGCGCCGGGTCGAGCGCCTGCGCCGATTTCTGCGCCGGCAGGTTCATGCGGCATCCCTCACCGGCGACAGGCCCATGGCAGGCACCCTTACGATCGCGCTGCGAATTGCTGAGATCACCTCCTGCGGCTCGGTCGCCGTAAGAGCGATCCGGCGAAGCTCCTGGGCGCAGGTGTCGGCGAAGCGATCAAAGTACCAGCCGAGATGCTTGCGTGCCACGCGCACGCCGCCTTCCACTCCATAAAGCGCCAGCATGGCCTCGTAGTGCGCGACGACATAGTCCGACATCGCCTCGACTGTTTCGGGCACCCCGATCGCGTCAATGCCACCGGCCATCGAGGCAATCTCACCAGCCGTCCATGGCGCGCCGTAGTGGGCGCGGCCGACCATGACGGCGTCCGCGCCAGACAATTCGAGAGCGGTTCCAGCGGAGGCCATGTCTCCAATGTCGCCATTAGCAACGACAGGAACGCTCACCGCCTGCTTGACCCGCGCGATAGCGCGCCAGTCTGCATTGCCCTTGTAGAACTGGCAGCGCGTGCGGCCGTGGATGGTGATCATCCGCACACCAGCCTCTTCGGCTCGGCGCGCGATAAAGGGCGCGTTCAGCGCCGTCTCGTCCCAGCCTAGGCGCATCTTCAGCGTGACCGGCACGCCCACCGCAGAAACGACCGCCTCGATCAGCGACAGCGCATGGTCGGGATCGCGCATCAGGGCCGAGCCGCAATATCCGCCGGTGACCTTCTTCGCCGGGCAGCCCATGTTGATATCGACAATGTCGGCACCGCCATCGACGACGATGCGCGCCGCCTCGGCCATGTGCGCGGCCTCGCGCCCGGCGAGCTGGACCATGTGAACGCCTATGTCCGGCCGCCTGATGCGGCGCTCAGAATCGGCACGGCCGCGGGCAAGCTCGCCGCTCGCCACCATTTCCGACACGACGAGGCCCGCGCCGTGTGTGTCGGCGAGCCCCCGGAAAACCGAGTCCGTGATACCCGACATCGGCGCCAGAAAAACACGGTTGCTCAAGCTGACATTGCCGACGGCAAGCGGGCTGGAAAGATCGATTGCGTTAGTCATGCACAAAAACAAGGCAGGGCATCTGCATGCCCAACATCTAGACAGAAAGACATTGCACTGCAACAGCGATCATGCGCGGAGGCCGCTTTTTCCAAACGTGGTTTATGCTGGCCTTTAAGCCGCGCGAGCCCTATGCGTCTGGCATGAATGCAGTCAAGCAGAATGCCGGCGAAGTTGCCGTCGTCATTGTCGCCGCGGGGCGCGGCGAACGCGCCGGCCAGTCCGCCGAAGGTCCGAAGCAATACAGGCTGATCGGCGGCGAACCGGTGATGCGGCGCACAGTAGCGGCGTTCGCCGATCATCCCTGTATCGGCAGGATTGTCATCGCCATCCATCGCGACGACGGCGAACTATTCAAGGCGGCTGTCGGCTCGTACGGCTCGCGCGTCGAGGCCGTGACGGGCGGCGCGACACGCCAGGAATCGACCTTGTTCGCCTTGCGCGCGCTGACCGATGAGCCGCCTGGCGCTGTTCTCATACATGATTGCGTCCGCCCCTTCCTCGATTCAGAGCTGATCTCCCGAGTGAGCGAGACTGCGCTCGGCGGCACCGGCGCCCTGCCCGCCCTTCCCGTCTCCGATACTCTGAAGCGTAGCGGCGCGGAGGGGCTCGTTGAGGCGACTGTCTCACGAGACGGCCTGCACGCCGCGCAGACGCCGCAGGGCTTTCCTTACCATCCAATCCTCGACGCGCACGAAAAAGCCAACAGCGCCGGCAGGCTCGACTTCACCGACGACGCGGCGATCGCCGAATGGGCGGGCATCCCCGTGCGGCTGGTCGCCGGCTCACCCGACAACGTCAAACTCACCTGGGCGAAGGACCTCGACATGGCCGACGAGCGGCTTTCCCGACAAGGCGTATTTCCTGATGTCAGGACCGGCAACGGCTACGACGTGCATGCGTTCGGGCCGGGCGATGCGGTGAGGCTGTGCGGGGTCGAGGTTCCCCACGACTGGGCGCTCTCCGGCCATTCCGACGCCGATGTGGGCCTGCACGCGCTGACCGACGCGCTGCTCGCCACCTGCGGCGCTGGCGACATCGGAACCCACTTTCCGCCTTCCGATCCGCAATGGAAGGGCGCGGCCTCGCGAATATTCGTGGAACATGCGGTAAAGACCGTGCGTGATAAGGGCGGGCGCATCGCCAATGCCGACATCACCCTCATCTGCGAGGCGCCACGTGTAGGCCCGCATCGGGAGGCGATGGTCGCGGCGATGGCGGACATGCTGGGCATCGCTGCTGAGCGGATATCTGTGAAGGCAACGACCAACGAGAAGCTGGGCTTCGTCGGCCGCGAAGAAGGCATTGCGGCGATCGCGACCGCGACGGTCGTCTATCCCGGGAGCCTGCCCGATGGATGATCTCGCGGTCCTGGCGGACGACTTCCTCAAGGCCTGCAAGCGCCGCCAGATTCTCGCGGCGACCGCCGAATCTTGCACCGGCGGGCTTATCATTGCGACGCTGACCGAAATCCCGGGATCGTCTTCGATGGTCGATCGCGGCTTCGTCACCTATTCCAACGAAGCCAAGATGGAGATGCTCGGCGTTTCGAAGTCCACGCTGGATGCCCATGGCGCGGTGTCGCGCGAGACGGCGCTCCAAATGGCCGCCGGCGCAGTGGCGCATTCGCGCGCCAGCATCGCAATTGCGGTCACTGGCATCGCGGGACCGGATGGCGGAAGCGCGGAGAAGCCGGTCGGACTGGTCTGGTTCGGCCTCTGCCAGCGTGGCTCGGAACCTCAAGCAATGAAGAGGGTTTTCGATAACAGAGGGCGGCTCTATGTCCGCCATGAGACGGCGCGGACGGCGCTGAACTGGGGGATCGAGGCGCTGGCGGAAAATGGCAGGCGAAACTGAACAGCTCTTTCTCGTCCATTTCCGGCTGACCCCTGACGCGGAGCTGCCGTCGCTGGACTATCACGGTGACGGTGAGGCGCTGGCCGACGGGCTGCTGCTGATCTACTCGGAGCTTTCCCAGTCGAAGCTGTACCACCGAATCAAGTGGCAACTGCCGGATGGAACGCCCCTGATCGTCGCTGAGCTCAGCCAGCTACCCAAATTCAAGGGCATGGCCGAAGGCAGCACCGCATGGATTCGTGACCGTTCCAACTAGCTCGCTGAGACGGTGAAAATCTGGTCCGCCCGTTTCTCGAAGGCTTCGGCGAACATGCGGAAAGCGCGATCAAACATGGCGCCCATGAGAGCGCCCAGGATGCGGCTCTTGAATTCGTAGTCGATGAAGAACCGGATCTCCGTTCCGCCTTTCGCCGTTTCGACGAAATCCCAGCGATTTTCGAGATAACGGAACGGGCCTTCAAGGTATTTCACGTCGATGCGGTTTTCCGCCGGGCGCAAGGTCACCTGACTGGTGAAGGTTTCGCGGATCGCCTTGTAGCCGACGGTCATGTCGGCGGTGAGCACCGTAACGCCGTCTGCCTCGCGGCGGGAACGAACTCTCAGCGCCTCGCACATCGGCAGGAACTCGGGGTAGCGCTCGACGTCTGCCACCAGCGCAAACATTTGTTCCGGGGCATGCGGAACGTGCCTGACGGTGTTGTATTTCGGCATGAGATCAGGAGCTTACGCGGTTTTGTTAAGCTTCGCTTCGCGGGCGGCGCGAAGCCGCGCAAAGTCCTCGCCGGCATGGTGCGAAGAGCGCGTCAGCGGGCTCGACGACACCATGAGAAAACCCTTCGTGTAGGCGATTTTCTCGTAGGACTTGAATTCCTCGGGCGTGACGAACTTCTTCACCGCGTGGTGCTTTTTCGTCGGCTGGAGGTACTGGCCGATGGTGATGAAATCGACTTGTGCCGTGCGCAGATCGTCCATCAGTTGCAGCACCTCGTTCCGCTCCTCGCCCAGCCCGACCATAATGCCGGATTTGGTGAAGATCGACGGGTCCAGTTCCTTCACCCGCTGCAGCAGGCGGATGGAGTGGAAGTAGCGGGCGCCGGGGCGAACCGTCAGATAGTTGGACGGCACTGTCTCCAGATTGTGATTGAAGACGTCGGGCTTCGCCGCGACGACGATTTCCAGCGCGCCTTCCTTGCGCAGGAAGTCGGGCGTCAGGATTTCGATGGTGGTTTCCGGCGTGGCGACGCGGATGGCTTGGATGACGTCGGCAAAGTGCTGTGCGCCGCCATCATCGAGGTCATCGCGGTCGACCGAGGTGATGACGACGTGGTTGAGGCCCATCTGGGCCACGGCCTTCGCCACGTTGGCGGGCTCTTCGGCGTCAAGCACATGCGGGATGCCGGTGGCGACGTTGCAGAACGCGCAGGCGCGCGTGCAGATCTCGCCCATGATCATGAAGGTAGCGTGCTTCTTGTCCCAGCACTCGCCGATATTGGGGCAGCCGGCTTCCTCGCACACGGTGACAAGGTGGTTCGACTTCACGATTTCGCGGGTTTCGAGATAGCCGCGCGAAGTCGGCGCGCGCACGCGAATCCAGTCCGGCTTGCGCAGCACTTCCTGGTCGGGGCGATGCGCCTTTTCCGGATGGCGGGCGCGCTTCGGCGCGGCAACGGTGTCGAGGATGGTGACCATCAAATGCCTTTTGCGGCCGAGCTGTACATGCCCGTCATATAAGGTCGTGAGCGCAGATTGTCAGGCCGCCACCTCCGCATGGCAGCCCGACCGATTTCGAATGGCAGGCGCCTATCGCCGGATCAAGCGTCCCAACCAGATCAGAATGCAGGCGCCGATGAATCCCGCGATAAGAAATCCGAGCCAGCCGCCACCGATCGCGATGCCGAAGACGCCAAGAATGGCGTTGGCGACAATGGCGCCGACAATGCCAAGAATGATGTTCATGATGAGCCCCATATTGCTCTTCATGAACTGTTCGGCCAGCCAACCGGCGATCCCGCCGATCACGATCGCCGCGATCCAGCCTACAGCAGCACCTTCCATCTTCCACTCCTCTGGTAAATGGCGAAAATACGCTTCCTACGCTTACACCATACAACGGCATTGCGCGATCCGATGCTCAGATGTTGAGCGCGCGGCCATAAGCGTCGAGCACGCTCTCCTTCATCATTTCCGACAGGGTCGGATGCGGGAAGATCGTGTGCATGAGTTCTTCCTCGGTGGTCTCAAGGTTCATCGCCACCACAAAGCCCTCGATCAGCTCTGTCACTTCCGCGCCGACCATATGGGCGCCAAGCAGTTCGCCGGTCTTCTTGTCGAAGATTGTCTTGACCATCCCCTGATCCTCGCCGAGCGCGACTGCCTTGCCGTTGGCGACAAAGGGGAATCGGCCGACGCGAATGTCGCGCCCGGCTTCCTTGGCCTTCGCCTCGGTCAGGCCGACCGATGCGACCTGCGGGTGGCAATAGGTGCAGCCCGGCACCTTGAGCTTGTCGAGCGGATGCGGGTGCTGGCCCGCGATCTTCTCGACGCAGATCACCGCCTCGTGCTCGGCCTTATGGGCCAGCATCGGCGGGCCGGCGACATCGCCGATGGCGTAGACGCCTTTCACCGAGGTGGCGCAGTATTCGTCGATCACGATGGTGCCGCGTTCGGTCTTCACACTGAGCGATTCGAGACCGAGGTTCTCGATGTTGCCCTGGACGCCGACGGCTGAGATCAGGCGGTCGGCAGTCAGTTTCTCGACCTTGCCGTCCTTGGTCTCGACATGGGCGGTGACGGAGTCCTTGCCCTTCTCGACCTTGGTCACCTTGGCCTGGAGCATGAACTTCATGCCCTGCTTCTCGAACTGCTTCTGGGCAAATTTGGAGATCTCGGCGTCCTCGACCGGCATGACCTGCGGCATGAGTTCGACCACTGTCACGTCGACGCCCATCGTACGGTAGAACGACGCGAATTCGATGCCGATGGCGCCCGAGCCCATGACAATGAGGGACTTCGGCATGGCGGCTGGCACCATCGCCTCGAAATAGGTCCAGATCAGCTTGCCGTCCGGTTCGATGCCGGGCAGCACGCGTGGCCGCGCTCCGGTGGCGACGATGACGTGCTTCGTCTTGTAGGTGCCCTCGCCCAGCGCGTTCTTGGGCGGGCCGACATAAGGCTCCATCGGCTTCTTTGACGACTTCGAGACGACCACCTCGCCGGGCTTGGTGAGCTTGGCCTCACCCCAGATCACATCGATCTTGTTCTTCTTCATCAAAATGCCGACGCCGCCATTCATGCGCGCCGCAATGCCGCGCGAGCGCTCGACGATGGCCTTGATGTCAGGCTTCACTGCGCCCTCGATCGACAGGCCGTAGTTCTTGGCGTGCGTGGCGAGGTGCATCACCTCGGCGGAACGCAGCAGCGCCTTGGTGGGGATGCAGCCCCAGTTGGAGCAGATGCCGGCAAGATGCTCACGCTCGACGATCGCGGTCTTCAGGCCGAGCTGTGCCGCGCGCACCGCGGCCACGTAGCCGCCCGGTCCGGCTCCGATAATGATGACGTCGTAGGAATCGGCCAAGTTACACTCCTGAATTCAAAGGCCCAGCATCAGCCGGACCATCGGTTCCAGCCCGCGCCCGATGGCGCGGGTGTTTTCGGCGTCGAGATGCACGCCGTCGATGGGAGTCGTCTTC
Organism: Rhizobiaceae bacterium; assembly: GCA_017643025.1. GTDB lineage: Bacteria > Pseudomonadota > Alphaproteobacteria > Rhizobiales > Rhizobiaceae > RCIO01. The sequence continues at coordinate 205,860 of JAEPOG010000006.1, read as the reverse complement.
GCCACCGACCCGGCATCGAAGAAACCGCAGCCGCTTTCATCAGCGAGATCGGCATAGAAGGAAGCGAGCATTTTCGACTGCTCCACGCCGCCGGCGAACATGGCGCTGAACTCCGGATCGGCGGTTTCGCAGAGCTGGGGCGGCGCGACCACGAGTACCGGCGGCGGCTCGGTGGAGCCGTCGCGCATGGCGTTGACCTGCACCAGAGAGATCAGCCTCCGCATGCCCTGCATGGCGGCGAGCGCCGTCCCCGCAATATGCGGCTTCAGATCGTTCGCGCCCAGCATGAAGATCACCAGGTCGAGAGGGGCGTGCGTGTAGAGCACCGTCGGCAGGATGCGGGCGCCGTTGCGGTCGCAGTCGGCAAGGTGCTCGTCATAAGCCGTCGTGCGTCCCCGCAGGCCTTCGGAAATCACGCGCACACCATGGCCGAGACCTTTTTGCAGGACGCTTGTCCAGCGATCTTCATAGGCATGGCGAAGCCCGGTCTCGGCGTTGGAGCCCCAGGTCAGCGAGTCGCCGTAGCAAAGGACGGTTTTCATGTCGTGGATCAAGCCTCGCGGAGCCGCCGCAGCCCGAGCGCAACGAACAAGAACAGCACGCCGTTCGACAGGAGTTCGACGCCGAGCAGTATCCCCAGAACGTTGGCTGCCGACCACGGAAAGTTGGCGAGGATCATGATGCCTAACAATAGCGAAACCAGCCCCGAAACCAGCACCCAGACCCAGCCGGAGACCGGCCGCAGCGCGAAAGCGAACATGGTTTTGGCGATCCCGGTTACGAGGAAGAGTACAGCGACCAGCACCGTCAGCGACACCATCCCGGCGAGCGGATCAAGCAGCAGCACACCGCCGACGACCAGCGTCAGAACGCCGAACAGCAGCGCCCATAGAAAGCCCGACCAGTCGGTGACGCGGAACGCCTGTACGATCTGGATGACGCCAAGAATTGCGAAGAACCAACCGGCGAGCAACGTTGCGGCAACGCTGGCGGCGAAGGGATTGGCAAGCGCCATCACTCCACCGACGATCGAAACGACGGCCAGAAGCGCCATCCACCACCAGGACGAGCCCATGTTTCTGGATTCGACTGCACTTGCCATGACCGATCTCCTTCGGATCTAGACCAGCATTCCCATCGGGTTTTCGATGTAGCGCTTGAAGGCAGTCAGCAGCTCCGCGCCTAACGCGCCGTCCACGGCGCGGTGGTCGGTCGACAGCGTCACGGACATCATGTTCGCGACCTTGATCTCGCCGTTCTTTACCACCGCCCGCTCCTCGCCGGTTCCCACCGCAAGGATCGTCGCGTGCGGCGGGTTGATGACAGCCGAAAAGTCCTTGATGCCGAACATGCCGAGATTGGAGACGGCCGTCGTGCCACCCTGATATTCCTCGGGCTTAAGCTTGCGGTTGCGCGCACGCCCGGCGAGGTCCTTCATCTCGTTGGCGATGGCCGACAGGGTCTTTTCCTCCGCGCGGCGTACAATCGGCGTGATCAGGCCGCCCGGTATGGAAACCGCAACACCAACGTCAGAGTGCTTGTGCATCACCATGTTGGCGTCGGTCCACGAGGCGTTTGCCGCCGGCACGTCGCGGAGCGCCAGCGCCATCGCCTTGATGATCATGTCGTTGACGGAGACCTTGTAGGCCGGCTGCTCCTTGCCGTCCTCGCCCTTCTTCACCGGCGCCGCGTCGTTGATCTGCTTGCGCAGCGCCAGAAGCGCGTCGATCTCGCAATCGAGAGTGAGATAGAAGTGCGGGATAGTCGACTTCGCCTCGACCAGCCGGCGCGCGATGGTCTTGCGCATGTTGTCGTGCGGGACGAGTTCGTAGGAGCCCTCCTCGAACAGCTTCAGCACCGCATCGTCGGACATCGGCTTGGCGGCGGGCGCCGCTGCCGGCGCGCCTGCCGGAGCCGCCTTGGCGTTGCCACCCGAAATCGCGGCCTCGACATCGGCCTTGACCACCCGGCCGCGCGGGCCGGAGCCGGAGACCGCGGCGAGGTCGATGCCAGCGTCCTTGGCGATACGGCGGGCAAGCGGCGAGGAGAAGACGCGATCACCGTCCGACTTCGGTGCGGGACCCGCCCCGGCGGCGGGTGCCGCGCTGCCATTGGATTTGGGGGCAGGCGCCGCCTCCTCCCTCTTTTGAGGCTCTTCCTGCTTTGCAGGAGCATCGGCCTTGGCCGGCTGCTCTTTCGCGGCTTCAGGCTTCGCGCCACCACCGGCCTTCGCAGCCTGCGATGCGTCTTCGCCTTCGCCGGCGAGGATGGCGATCAGGGCATTGACCTTCACGCCCTCTGTGCCGGCGGGAACCACGATCTTCGCCACGGTGCCCTCGTCGACGGCTTCCACTTCCATCGTCGCCTTGTCGGTCTCGATTTCCGCAATCACGTCGCCCGGCGCGACCTGATCGCCTTCCTTGACGAGCCACTTGGCGAGATTGCCCTCCTCCATCGTCGGGGAGAGCGCCGGCATGGTGATTTCAATCGGCATCGCTCTCTCCCTAGGCCTTGTAGGTGACGGCTTTCACCGCCTCGACAACCTCGCCGACATTGGGCAGCGCCAGCTTTTCAAGGTTGGCGGCGTAGGGCATTGGCACGTCCTTGCCGGCGATGGTGATGACCGGCGCATCCAGGTAGTCGAAGGCGCGCTGCATGACGCGGCTGGCGATGAAGTCGCCCACCGATGACTGCGGGAAGCCCTCCTCCACCGTCACCAGACGGTTTGTCTTCTTCACCGACTCGATGACAGTATCGAGGTCCATCGGGCGAATGGTCCGCAGGTCGATAATTTCGGCGTCGATGCCCATGCCCGCAAGCTCGTCCGCAGCCTTCACGGCATAGGTCATGCCAATGCCGAAGGAGACGATGGTGACGTCCTTGCCCTGCTTGTGGATGCGCGCCTTTCCGATGGGCAGGACGAAATCGTCGATCTTCGGCACGTCGAAACTCTGGCCGTAGAGGATCTCATTCTCGAGGAAGATGACCGGGTTGGGGTCGCGGATGGCGGCCTTGAGCAGGCCCTTAGCGTCGGCAGCGGTGTAGGGCATCACGACCTTGAGGCCGGGGATGTGCCCGTACCAGGCGGCATAACACTGCGAATGCTGCGCGGCGACGCGGGCGGCGGCGCCGTTGGGACCGCGGAAGACGATCGGCGCGCCCATCTGGCCGCCGGACATATAGAGCGTCTTCGCCGCCGAATTGACGATCTGGTCGATCGCCTGCATGGCGAAGTTGAAGGTCATGAATTCCACGATCGGTTTCAGCCCGGACATGGCAGCACCAACGCCGACGCCTGCAAAGCCGTGCTCGGTGATCGGCGTGTCGACGACGCGCTTCGCCCCGAACTCCTGCAAGAGGCCCTGCGTGATCTTGTAGGCGCCCTGATATTCGGCGACCTCCTCGCCCATGACGAATACGTCCTCGTCGCGGCGCATCTCCTCCGCCATGGCGTCGCGGAGAGCCTCGCGTACCGTCGTCGATACCATTTCGGTGCCTTCCGGGATGTCGGGATCGGCGGCGACCTCGGCCTTCGGCGCGGCGGGAGCCTTGTCAGGTGATGCGTCAGACGCTTCTCCGGCCGGTTCTTCCTGCTTCGTTTCGCCGGTCTTTTCTTCGGCTTTCGGCGAGCCTGACTTGCCGATATCGCCAGCGCTCTCGCCTTCCTGCAAGAGCACGGCGATGGGCGTGTTGACCTTCACGCCTTCGGTTCCGGCATCGACGAGCAGCTTGCCTATGGTGCCCTCATCGACCGCCTCGACCTCCATCGTGGCCTTGTCGGTCTCGATCTCGGCGATCACGTCGCCCGGCTCGACCTTGTCGCCCTCTTTCTTAAGCCATTTGGCAAGGTTGCCCTCTTCCATGGTCGGCGAGAGCGCGGGCATGAGAATGTCTATCGGCATCGGCGCGCTTCCTCAGGCTTCGACCAGAATGTCTGTGTAGAGTTCGGAGACGTCCGGCTCGGCATCGTTCTGCGCGAATTCGGCCGCCTCGGCGACGATGTCGCGCACTTCCTTGTCGATCGCCTTGAGCTCGTCTTCCGTGGCCCATTTCTTGTCGACCACGCGCTGTTTCACCTGCTCGATCGGATCCTGCTCGGACCGCATCTTCTGGACCTCTTCCTTGCTGCGGTACTTGGCCGGATCGGACATGGAGTGGCCGCGATAACGGTAGGTCAGCATTTCCAGAATGATCGGGCCGTTGCCGTCGCGGCACCATTCGGCGGCCATTTCGCCGGCCGACTTGACCGCGCGGACGTCCATGCCGTCGACCTGGATGCCGGGGATCTTGAAGGAGAGGCCGCGGTGGGAGAAATCGGTCTCGGCGGAGGATCGCGCTACCGACGTGCCCATGGCGTAACGGTTGTTCTCGATGATGTAGATGACCGGGAGCTTCCACAGAGAGGCCATGTTGAAGCTCTCGTAGACCTGCCCCTGATTGGCCGCGCCGTCGCCGAAATAGGTGAGCGATACGGCGCCGTTCTCGCGGTACCGGTTGGCAAAGGCGAGGCCCGTGCCCAGCGAAACCTGCGCGCCGACAATGCCGTGGCCGCCGTAGAACTGCTTCTCCTTGGAGAACATGTGCATGGAGCCGCCCTTGCCACGCGAATAACCGCCCTTGCGGCCGGTCAACTCCGCCATGACGCCCTTGGGCGACATGTCCATGGCCAGCATATGTCCGTGGTCGCGATAGGCGGTGATCATCTGGTCGCCGTCCCTGATCGCCAGCTTCATGCCGGTGACGACGGCCTCCTGGCCGATATAGAGGTGGCAGAAACCGCCGATGAAACCCATGCCGTAGAGCTGGCCGGCCTTTTCCTCGAAGCGGCGGATGAGAAGCATGGCGCGGTACGCGGCAAGCTCCTCCTCCTTGCTGAAGTCGGCGGGCGGCGGCGCCTTGGGCTGCGGCGGCAGCTTGGCCTCGATCTTGGGCTTGGCGTCAGACTTCTTGGCTGCGGATTTGCTGCCAGCGCTCTTGCGGGCTGCGGCCATTCACTTCTCCCTGGCTGCGCGTCTCTTCGCGGACGATGTTCGGGAGGTAGCCTCCCTCGTAGCAGGAAGACGTTAGCACGCGTCATGCATGATCGGCCACGCCGAAATTGCATAGCTGGCATGCGGCTAACTAGCTGGACGAAAAGGCTATTTGATAGATTAACTGGAATTCAGTTAATCAATTGCGGCGCGTGCGGTAGATGACAATCTCGTTTTCGTGCGCGAGATTGAGCGCGCGGCGCGCATGTTCGTCGAGCATGTCCTTCTCGAGCGTTCCGTCGCGCAGCAGGGCGACGCGGTGCTCAAGGTCCCTGCGGCGCTGGCGCACGGCTTCAAGCTCCGCCTCGAGAACCTCGATGCGCTCGTCGAAGGCGTAGCTCGCGTAGATGCCGAACTCGCCCTGGAAGGCGTGATACCCGAAATAGGACAGGAACGCCGCCGCGATCGCCGGAACGATGAGAGCGCCTGATTTTCTCTTCTTGTGCTGGCGGGTCCACATGGGTCGAGGCTACGCGGGACATTACGACTCGCTCCCCACATGCCATCATCATGCTTAAGGCCGCGTTACCGGCCCGATAACCACCGGATGGCGCTTCCTAGCCGCGCAGGATGGACTTGCCGGCATAGACAGCCTGCGTGCCGAGTTCCTCCTCGATGCGCAGTAGCTGGTTGTACTTCGCCAGCCGGTCGGAGCGCGCCAGCGAGCCGGTCTTGATCTGCCCGCAATTGGTGGCGACGGCGAGATCGGCAATGGTTGAGTCCTCGGTCTCGCCCGAGCGGTGCGACATGACGGCGGTGTAGGCGGCGCGATGCGCCGTGGACACCGCATCCAGCGTCTCGGTCAGCGTGCCGATCTGGTTGACCTTGACCAGGATCGAATTGGCGACGCCCATGCGGATGCCGTCGCGCAGGCGGGCCGAATTGGTGACAAAGAGGTCGTCGCCGACGAGCTGCGTCTTGTTGCCGATCAGATCCGTGACGGCCTTCCAGCCATCCCAGTCGTCCTCGGCCATGCCGTCCTCGATGGAGATGATCGGATAGTCGCCGGCGAGCTTGGCGAGGTATTTCGCCTGCGCCTTCGGGTCGCGCGTCTTCCGCTCGCCCTCGTAGACGTAGTTGCCGTCCTTGAAGAATTCGGTGGCGGCGCAATCGAGCGCGATGGCGACCTGCTCGCCGGGCTTGTAACCGGCGGCCTCGATCGAGGCCATGACGAAGTCGAGCGCAGCCTGCGCGCTCTTCAGATTGGGCGCGAAGCCGCCCTCGTCGCCGACATTGGTGTTGTGGCCGGCATCCTTGAGGCGCTTCTTGAGCGTGTGGAATATCTCGGCGCCCCAGCGCAGCGCTTCGCGGAAGCTCTCCGCGCCGTGCGGCATGATCATGAATTCCTGGAAATCGATGGGGTTGTCGGCGTGGGCGCCGCCATTGATGATGTTCATCATCGGAACGGGCAGCACATGCGCGGAGGCGCCGCCAACATAGCGGTAGAGCGGCAGGGCGGCAGCCTCTGCCGCGGCCTTGGCTACGGCCAGCGAGACGCCGAGAATGGCGTTGGCGCCGAGACGCTTCTTGTTCGGTGTGCCGTCCAGTTCGATCATCGTATTGTCGATGTGGATCTGGTTCTCGGCCTCCATGCCGCCGATTGCCTCGAACAGCTCGCCATTGACGGCATCGACGGCCTGGGCGACGCCCTTGCCGAGATAGCGTTTGCCGCCGTCACGCAGTTCGACCGCCTCGTGCGCGCCGGTCGAAGCGCCGGATGGCACCGCCGCGCGGCCCATGGAGCCATCCTCCAGAACCACGTCGACCTCGACGGTCGGATTACCGCGGCTGTCGAGGATTTCGCGGCCGATGATGTCGACGATAGCGGTCATTCGGGATCTCCCAGGGGAAAGCGGTTCGATGTCGGCGCTCGTCTTAGCCGAACAGCGCCAAAAGGCAACGGCGGCAGATTTCAAGCGGCGTCCTGCGACAGGAAGATGAAAGCCGCGCCCTGCCCCGGCGCGGGAGGCACGATGACGCCGGCAGGTGTCCAGTTGAAATCGATTCCCGCGAGCAGCAGGTTTTCAGAAATCCGGTGCGGGTCCAGGCACGCGAACGCTACCGCCCTGAACCGAGCGCTGCCGCCAGCAACCTCCAGGCCGGTCGCGTCGGCGAACGCCGAAGGCGCAAGCGCACGAAGCTCGAACGCGCCAGACTGCAACGCGATGCCACCGGAGACTGGCTCGGCTGACGTGCCGGTTACCTTCTCAAGAAAGCCGGATAAGGCCGAGGGAGCCGGCGCTGACATAAGCACCTGCGCGATTCCGGTCACGCCATTGGCGTGACGTAGCAGCGCCGAGCGATCGACCTTGGGCACAGCCACCCGCTCGCAAGTGAAGAAAAGGCAATCGGGTGCGTCCTCATCAGCCGCGAATGCCAGGCGGAACTCGGCCCGGTCGCGGCCGCCGTCAGGTGTTGCGAACTCGCGGGCAAAGGTGAGCATGTCACCAGCCGAAATGTCCGCCGCTTCGAACGCAGCGTGGTCTTGCGCGGCGTCGGAGGTGCCGTAGACGAGCGCGGAAAAGCCCTCATCGCCGTTCCTGCCACGAAATACGTGGTCATGGCTGACAAAGACGTTGCCGGCATCGGCTTCGCGCGCGGCAGCAGATGCGTCTGCGACAGCCAACGGTTCCAAAAACGTCCCGTCGTCGAAGAAGACGCAGCAATTGGCGGTGCCGAAGGGATGAATGCCGTCCGGCGCCACGGTGAAACCCAGCGCTGTCAGCCGCTCGCGCGCAGCCTTCAGGCTCGCAACGGGCAGAACCAGGTGATCTAGGGGGCGCGGTTCCATTGCCGCGGCATGCCTCAAAGGCAGCCCAAGCGCAACCGGTCAGCCGGATTGGGCAGACGCCTCGGGCGGCGGCACTTCAGACGATTCCTTGCAGTCCTTCAGCCACACGTCATAGACGGCGTGCTCAACGGCATTGAGGCCGGGGCTTTCGGCGAACATCCAGCCGGTGAATATGCGCCTGATCTTGCGGTCGAGCGTGATTTCATCGACCTCGACGAAGGAATCCGTCTTGGGGTCTTCCTCGGTATCCGGACTCGAATAGCAGACACGCGGCGTCACCTGCAGCGCGCCGAACTGAACGGTCTCGTCGACATAAACGTCGAAGGTGATGATGCGGCCGGTGATTTTGTCGATGCCAGTAAACTCGGCCACCGGATTGCTGATGCGCTGGTTTTCACGCGGACCAGCTTCCTCGTCTTGCTGAGCAATAGCCGGGTTGGCGAATGCCAATGCCGCGAGCACGACAAGGGAAGCCAGCCTGGTGGGAATCGGATTTGCAGTCATCGCGACAACACTATTCAGATTCGCGTGCCGGGGATAAGCCCATGCCCGCCCAATGGAGCCCGCGTTAGACGGCAATTGTGGCAAGAAGGAAGTACGCAGGCGCTGGTCAGCTGCCGGGCGTCCAGGCGTCATAGTCGCCGGTGACGCGCGGGCGTTCGGTGCCCGAAAGCACAGAGCCTCGCGGGCGGTATGCGCCCGGCGTACCAGTTAGGTTCGGCTGGTGCTGCTTTTCCCACTCAAGCGGCTTGTAGTTTTCGGCGCTCGGCGGCGTGTCGACGCGGTGATGCATCCAGCCGTGCCAGCCGGGCGGAATGGCCGACGCCTCGGCCAGATCCTTGTAGATCACCCAGCGTCGCGTACGACCCTCGGAGTCCTTGCCGCCCTCGTAATAGATATTGCCGGCAGCATCCTGCCCGACCTTCTTGCCGCGCCTCCATGTGTGGAAACGCGTGCCAAGTGTCTGGCCGTTCCACCATGTGAAGAACTGAAGAAGAAAGGTCTTCATGACGCTCCTGCCGGCGAGGGTGAATTCCGACCGCTTATGGCCGGGCCGCTGGTCGAATGCAAGCGCTGCGCCCGATCAGATCCGGCCGTCAGACTTCGGCCCCTATCTCCTCGACGACCACCTTGGCCGGATAGAATGCGATGTGGCCCTTCAGCACGGTCGAAACGTCAAGCGGGCGATCATAGGTCCACGCGATCTCGTCGCCATCCAGTGCGAAATAGGAAGCATCGCCCTTGAGCGGGCAATGGGTCGACTTGCCGTCCACTGCGTCCAGCCCCGCAACGTCCGCCTCCGGAATGTAGATCATCGGGTCGTAGGGCCCGCGGCCTGTTTCCATCACGCGCAGCGCGTTCGTGCTCTCCGCAAGGATTTTGTCTCCCCTGCGGACTACGATCTTCTGAGGAACCGACTTTACGTGCATGAAGTGCTTTTCGTTGCCGGGGGCGTGTATCGTCGTGGTGGTCATCGGCCAGTCTCCGGTTTAGCTTTCGTAGCGCGGGGGCGAATGTAGGTTGCCGTACAAAGCTGAAACAGGGTTCAGCGATCACAATCGGGGGAACAGCATGACGGGTTTACGCATCGGTCTAACACTTGCCGCAGGACTTCTAATGACGCCCATCCCCGCAATTGCCCAGAACGGGCCGACCGGAATCGCCTTCGCCTATGCGGCGGAACAGGGCAGCGGCATGTGCACAGGCGGAAACCCGACCGCGACGCTCGACTGCGCGCGCGAGAAGTGCACCGAAAGCGGCGCGCTCGCCGCCGACTGCGCCCGCATCGCCTGGTGCTTCCCGGCCGGCTGGAGCTTCGTCGTTGGCGTCATGCACAAGGAAGGCATCCACTGGAGCGAGTTCAGCTGCGGCTGGCCGTCGCGAGAGGCTGCGCTCGCCGCTGCGGAAGTGCGCTGCGACCTCGCGCATCGCGAATATATTCAGGATTGCGTCGTAGGCGGCCTCTGGGACGAGGACGGCAACGAGGTCGCCGTCGAGTAGGCACCTCAGGCGCGTGACAGCGGCCTGCGCATCACAATAGCCGGCACGCCGTCGATGCTGCCGCATGCGCTTTTGCGCTCGACGACATCGAAACCGTGCTTTTCGTAGAAGCGCATTGCGCGGTTGTTGCCTTCGATTACTTCCAGCGAAATCGACGGTTCACCGACATAATTGACCATGACGGCCTGAAGCAGGCCGTCGGCAATGCCGCTGCCCTGGTGCTCCGGTGCGACGTGCAGCCGGTCGAGCCAAAGCACGCCCTTCGTCACGATCGCATAGGCATAGCCTGCGACCGTCCCGTTCTCGGTTGAGGCGACAAACGATTCGGAATGCGGACGGGCGAGATCGGCGACGAGGCTTTGCGCGCCGTGTTTGCTTTCGTTCTGGGCGGCCACCTTCTCGGCGCCCATCAGCGGCGTGTAGGTCCGTTCCCAAGAATGGCGGAGCAGAGCCGAAACCGCTTCGGCATCCGCTGGCGTCATGTGTCGGACCGACGCGCTCACTCGATGCCGAGCTTGGTCTTGACCAGGTCGTTCACGGCCTTGGGATTGGCCTTGCCGCCCGTCGCCTTCATCACCTGCCCGACGAACCAGCCGGCGAGCGTCGGCTTTTCCTTGGCCTGCTCGACCTTGTCGGGATTGGCGGCGATGACGTCGTCCACGACCTTCTCGATCGCGCCGGTGTCGGTCACCTGCTTCATGCCGCGCTTCTCGACAATCTCGCGCGGATCGCCGCCCTCGTTCCAGACGATCTCGAAGAGATCCTTCGCGATCTTGCCGGAAATCGTGCCTTCCTTGATCAGGTCGATGATGGCGCCAAGCTGATCGGGCGAAACCGGAGTCTCTTCAATCTCCTTGCCGGACTTGTTCAACGCGCCAAGCAAATCGTTGATGACCCAGTTGGCCGCCATCTTGCCGTCGCGGCCCGCCGCCACCTTCTCGAAATAGTCGGCGATGGCCTTTTCGGAGACAAGAACGGACGCGTCGTAGGCGGAGAGACCGAGCGACGACACGAGGCGCTCCTTTTTATCGTCGGGCAGTTCGGGCAGCCCCTCGGCCAGCGCGTTGACATAGGCCTGGTCGAACTCAAGCGGCAGCAGGTCGGGATCGGGGAAGTAGCGATAGTCGTGCGCCTCTTCCTTGGATCGCATCGAGCGCGTCTCGCCCTTGGCGGGATCGAAGAGCCGCGTCTCCTGATCAATCTTGCCGCCGTCCTCCAGAGTGGCGATCTGGCGCCGCGCCTCGGATTCGATCGCCTGCCCGACAAAGCGGATCGAGTTGACGTTCTTGATTTCGCAGCGCGTGCCGAACTCGCCGCCCGGCTTTCGCACCGAAACGTTCACGTCGGCGCGCATGGAGCCTTCATCCATGTTGCCGTCGCATGTGCCGAGATAACGCAAGATTGTCCTGAGCTTGGTGAGATAGGCCTTGGCCTCGTCGGCGGAGCGGATGTCGGGCTTCGACACGATCTCCATCAACGCGACGCCGGAGCGATTCAGGTCGACATAGGACATGGTCGGATGCTGGTCGTGCATCGACTTGCCGGCGTCCTGCTCCAGGTGCAGGCGCTCGATGCCAACCTCGATGTCCTCGAAATTGCCCTGCCGGTCCGGGCCGACGGAAACTGTCACCGTCCCCTCGCCGACGATCGGCTGCTTGTACTGCGAAATCTGGTAGCCCTGCGGCAAGTCCGGATAGAAATAGTTCTTCCGGTCGAAGACCGAGCGGTGGTTGATCTGCGCCTTCAGGCCGAGACCGGTACGGATCGCCTGGCGCACGCATTCCTCGTTGATGACTGGCAGCATGCCGGGCATCGCCGCATCAACCAGGCTGACATTTTCGTTGGGCGCCGCGCCGAACGAGGTCGATGCACCGGAGAACAATTTCGACTCCGACGTGACCTGCGCATGCACCTCCATGCCGACGATGATTTCCCAGTCGCCGGTGGCGCCGGAAATGTAGCGCTTGGGGTCGGATTCGCGGGTGTCGACGATGGTCATGGCTGCTCTGTGGGAGGTTGATCCGTTTGCCTGTCGCTAGCCCAACGGCCAGCCCGTGGCAAGGCGGCACGCTTGATCGAGATCAAGGCCAGCGCTTCGATCCGCGTCATCCTCTGCAGGCGAGCGAAGGGAGAAGTGCCATGGGCGTTCTTGGCTATTTCAGCCGTCTGGCGAGAAACACGGAACTCATGCAGGAGATGTTCTCCCGCGTCGGCATCAATGGATGGTTCGCACAGAATCCGCATGGGTCGGAGGTCCTGCGCCGCGCAGCGCTGCGATGCGGGAACTGCACACACGATGCCGAATGCGCCCAGTGGCTCGAAGATCACGCGACGGCGGATGCCGCACCCGACTTTTGCCGCAACCACGATCTGGTCGAGCGCATCGTCCGCGATCTGCAATCGCCTGCCTGACTGGAAGTTCGAGCCGGAAACTGGTACCGGCCGCGCATCCTTTGGAGTGTGGATGTTCTCTTCGTCCGAGACCCGGTGAGGCCCTGACCTCAATTTGAGGCAGGGCAGAAAACCTGAACCGCCGCACCGCGAACGCGGTTGCGGCTGTTGTTGTTGGCCTAGCGGCCAGGTTTTCCCGGAATTCCCGACAATGGACATATCGCGCAGCGAACAGCGCATCCTGCACCTGCTTGCGCAGGGCGGACGTATCGAAATCGAACGAAACGACAAGGGGCGGATTGCCGAAGCGGCGTGTTACACGCGCGACGGCTGGCTGTTTCCCGAACTGGACATGCTACTTTTCCGCAAACTCAAGCGGCGGCGATGCATCGCGTCCGCCGGCGGCGGACCGTATCGCATTACGCGGCGCGGGCTAGCACTGGTGCGTGCCCGTCCCGACAATCGCTAGAAGCATGCGGCGGGAGGCCCAGCCGTCCGCCGCGCTTCAGGCCGTCGCTATGTAGGATTTCATCTCTTCGGCTTCGCGTACGACTTCCTCGATGCGCAGCTTGACCACGTCGCCGATCGAAATGATGCCGTCGAGGTGTCCGTCCTTCTCGACCGGCATGTGGCGGAAGCGGCCGCGCGTCATGATCTCCATGAGGTCATTGGCCGTGTTTTCCTCGTGGCACACCTTCACGTTCGAGGTCATGACGCTCGATACGGGGAAGTCCAGCGCCTCGGCACCCTCTTCGCCTATGGCGCGAACGATGTCGCGCTCCGACAGGATGCCCGCAATGCGGTTGTCGCCCAGCGTCACCACGAGTGCGCCGATGCGGTGGCTGGCGAGAATACGCGTGGCTTCGGCCAATCGGTCGTCCGGCCGAATGGTCATCACCTCGCGTCCCTTGGCGTCGAGAATGGCCCTGACAGTCATGGCAACCTCCTGTTTGCAGCGGTTCCGCCAACCGCGTCGCAAGCGCATGGTGCGCCCAGAATGAGGTCATTTCAAGCGGAGAGCGCGGGCTCCGGCGGCAGCGGCCTGTCGAACAATCGAACGGCGAGGAAGCCGACAAGGAAGCCGCCAATATGCGCTTCCCAGGCAATCTGCGCCGACATTCCCGAGGTGCCGAAGCCAAGCCCTGTGACCAGATTGATGGCGAACCACACGACCAGGAAGGTTACGGCAGGGCGCGATGACAATACTTGGGGAACGGAGAGCACGGGACCCGCGAAGGCAGGCTTCTTCCTCCGCCTGTCGATGCGGAAGGCGAACCGCGCGGCAGCGCCCATCATCCCCGATATGGCGCCTGAAGCGCCGACCAGCGGCACGGCCGCGAAAGCGTGAAGAACATAATGCAGCGCGACTGCGCCAAGCGACGTAAGCGCCCAGAACAACAGGAAGCGCCCGGTGCCGATACGGTTTGCGAGCGGCGATCCGAACGCGGCAAGCCAGATCATGTTGACGATCAAATGGGCGTAGCCGCCATGCATCAGCGAATAGGAAAGCGGGCTGACAACCCATGTCCAGTCGAACGGGTATGCACCCGAATAGCGGGCCGGGATGAATGCGAAGTTTTCCAGCAGCCGGAGATAGGCCGCGAGATCGAGCAGGTGGAAACTCACGAGATGCACAGCCACGCAAGCTGCGATGATCGCCACAACGATCCCCGGCAGGTTGAAGGCGGGCTCCCGGCGCGGCGCGTCGATTTCTGCGCCGGTCTCCCCGGCAACGTTGCCGCCGCTGTTTTCAGTACTCAATCGTCGCCGCTCCCATGCAGGCCCTCTAGGCGGGGCGCATAGAGCCACAGATGGGCACGCAAAGAAAAGCCGTCCAGGGTTTCCCCTGAACGGCCGGTCGAGCCCCCTGCTCATCCCCGAGTTCCCAAGGAAGGCGGCGTCTTGTCCCCCGCCTGCCTTCCAGTCGTTCCCCAATCCCATGTCCGCGAGTGGCAGACAATCGAAACCATTGGTTAACCCTAACGTCCGCGACAGCGGTTAATAACCGGCGCATCCGGTGGCACGCCCCCTGCATCCTTCCGATTCTAGCCGCGCATGGGAGTGAGTCTCTGTCCCATGACGGCACACAGCTGAGGGTGCAGAGGGATACGCTTACAATGAAGCATGAGGGGTCGATTTCACTGTTCCAGTATTGGAACAGGCTGCGCGATGGACGGGCAGCACCGCGCAGGACCGATATCGAGCCCGCGGACATAAGGGCAAACCTGGCCGACACGTTCATCCTGGAACAAAACAGCCGGGGCGAGCCCGTGTTCCGCCTTGCCGGCACGAGGCTGTGCGCCGGCTTCGGGCGCGAACTGAAGGGCGAAGCCTTCACCTCGCTTTGGGTGGACAAGGACAGGCGCATACTGGAACGGCTCGTTCACGGCGCTTTCAGGCTGAGCCATGTGATCGTGGTGAGCCTGCAGGCAGTCAGCCGCGGTGGACGGTCCAATCCGTTCGAGATGCTGGTTCTGCCGCTTGACGGCGGCCAGGCCAACCAGCGGGCGCTCGGCGCCATATCTCCATTGGAAAAGCCATTCTGGCTCGGCGCAGACCCAATCGTGGCCTGCAGCATCGAGACTTTGCGCATCGTCGATCCGGACGCCGAACCAATCTATCTGAAGAACCGCCCGGCGGTGACGGTGCCGCCACTTGCGCCGGACGCGGACGCCGGCTCGGCTACCCGGCGCGTTCGTCATCTCGTTGTTCTCGAAGGCGGGCGTGAGCAGTAGAAAAAGCTCAATAAGCAAGGGCAGATAAGCATCTGGAATTACCCCTTGTTAACGCATCGCGGAATAGATTGAGGCCTACAATTCGGCGCTGCGAAGAATAAGCTTACGGGAAACGGCCTTTGATGGCGTCAGCTGCAGTAGATTTGGCTTCATCGAGATCCGAGCGACGGAACTTCCAGCGGGTTCCGGTGAAACTCTATGGCCGCTTCATGCTTGAAGATCGCACGGAGCATCCGTGCCAGGTCATCGACATGTCGCCGGGCAACGTCGCGCTGCGCGCCGAGCGGCTTGCGGTAACCGGCGAGCGCGTCATTGCATATCTCGATCACGTCGGACGAATTGAAGGCATCGCGACACGCCGCCTTCCCGGCGGCTTCGCGATGACGATCAACGCTTCCGAAGGCAAACGCGACAAGCTTGCCGCACAGCTTACCTGGCTTGCGAACAAGCACGAGCTCGATCTTCCCGAGGATCGCCGGCACGAGCGCCTGCAGCCACGCAACCCGAACAACATTCTGAAGCTGACCGACGGCAGGCAGTACCAGTGCCGCATTGCGGATTTGTCGCTGTCGGGCGCCGGTATCGAAATCGAGACCAAGCCGGAAATCGGCACCGAGGTCATGCTGGGCTCGATCCGGGCCCGCGTCGTACGCCACTTCGCCGACGGCGTTGCGCTTGAGTTCGCGGCCCTGCAGCGTCTCGAGACGCTGGAAGAAGAGTTCGACACCTGACATTCGCCAGCGCTCGCTGAGCACAAATAGCAGACGAACGAAAGCCGGCCTGTGGGCCGGCTTTTTCTTTTCCGTACATTCCAAAAACAAACCGCTGCCTAGCCCCACACTGGCGTGCGGCGGCACGCGATCATTTTCGTTCGCATTTTACTCAAATTCGCGCCAAATAGTCTGAAAATTGTTCGACAGTTTTATTCTTATTTGACTACAGTTTAGTCAAGTATTGCATTTAATCTATACTTCGATTTTTGCGCTGAATAAATTCGAGCGTGCCATTGTTCTGTCAAACGGGGAGACAGACAATGGGACGAAACTACAAGACACTGCTTTGGGCAGCGGCTTTGGCGCCGCTTGCGCTGGTGCCGGGGGCGGCATCGGCGAAATCCTTCATGGCGTCGGGCGGGCGTACCACTCAGCCGGTCGGCCATTACGAACTGTGCCAGCAAATGCCGATCGAATGCCGCCAAGTAACTTCGGCGCGGCAGCCGACCGAACTCACCCGCAACCTCTGGGCCAAGATCGTCGACGTCAACAACCTGGTCAATACGATGGTCAGGCCGCAGACCGACTATGAGATCTGGGGCGTCGAAGAGCGCTGGAGCTTTCCGGTCAACGGCATCGGCGACTGCGAAGACTATGTGCTGGAGAAACGCCGCATGCTGATGGAAGCCGGCATGCCGGCAGGCAATCTGCTGATCACGGTCGTGCGGCAACCCAATGGCGACGGACATGCGGTCCTGACCGCGCGCACCAGCCTCGGCGACTTCATTCTCGACAATCTGGAGCCACGGGTACTCGCCTGGGAAGACACCGAATACCGCTTCCTGAAGCGCCAGTCCGACCAGAACTCGGGCGTCTGGGTTTCGATCGAAGACGACAGGCAGACGATGGTCGGTAGCGTACGCCGCGACTGAAAACACGATGCGCCGGCTGGTGACGGGGTCTTACGGCGCATCGAAGGGACGTGACGGAATTGCGGGCGCGGCGGCCGGTCCTGGACCAGACCATCGCGCCCCAGGGCCGGCCCGGTCGAGTCCCCACCCTCCCCGTCCCCAACGACCGGGTTCGAGGAGCCGGCCCGTCCCCCGGGCCGGCTCCACCATTTTTCGCGATATCAATTGCGGTAGTCAGGCGGGCTTGAGACCCGTACTAAACCTGGCGGCATTGGCGACATAGTGCCGGGTCGATGCCCGCAACCCTTCGATGGCGCCATCGTCAAGCGTGCGAGCCGCCTTGGCAGCGAGCCAATGATAAGTAACCGGGTACGCCGCACCCCTGCGCATTTACTGCTCGTTTACCCTGTTTCCCCAATCTGCCGCTCGGCGCACAGCGACTCTCCGGCACACGATTCCCATGACCCAACAGACAGCCACTTCCGGTGAAACGATCAGCCCGGTCAGTTCGCGCTTCGCCATCAGGCTGTTTTACACCTTCGCCGCGCTTGCCGGCCTGTCGGTGGCCATATCGATGGCCGGGAAGTGGCTCGGTGGATCGATCGCCAGCGTCGGCCACAGCGACGACACGTCAGTCCACGAGATCGTGGTCGGCAACAATGTGCTGGCTGTTCCTGCAAACCACATCCGGTTCCAGAAGCAGAGGGCCGCGACCGAGACGCACAGGCTCGATCTGTACATGCGGTGGCCCGACCTTGCCGGCTACAGCGACGAATTCCGCGATGATTTCAACCACAGGGACGGTTCGCGGCGCATCGTTTTTCTCTCGGTCGAGGCCCGGCTCATGTCGCGCGACATGTCGGGCCGTTTCGAACCGATCTACCGGCGCCTGATCGAGCTGCCGGGGGCGCCGGCGCCCGGCGGGCTGCGCGCCTACCGTTTTCGCGAAACATCAGGCTATATCAACGAGTTGCTGATCGTGGGAGAACGGCCGGGCTCGGCCCCGTTCGTTGCCCGCTGCCTCATGGGCGCGGCGGCAGCCGATTCGCTCGCGTCGTGCGAGCGCGACGTGCACTTCGGCGACGATCTCAGTCTAGTCTACAGGTTTCCCGAGACGCTTCTCGGCCAATGGCGCGAGCTCGACCAATCGGTCACGTCGCGGATGCAGGAGTTCCTGCGCACCGGGTCCTAGCGGGCTTCAGTCCAGATCGATGTCCAGAATTGCCATCGAGAAGTTGTAGGAGAGTTCGCCCTCTTCTTCGTCCTTGAATATGATGCCGAGAAATTCGTCGCCCAGATAGAGCTCGCA
Organism: Rhizobiaceae bacterium; assembly: GCA_017643025.1. Taxonomy (GTDB): domain Bacteria; phylum Pseudomonadota; class Alphaproteobacteria; order Rhizobiales; family Rhizobiaceae; genus RCIO01. The sequence continues at coordinate 187,979 of JAEPOG010000006.1, read as the reverse complement.
GGAATCATCCTTGCGCGGGCGGGCCTTCACCTCAAGGGCGGCGTTGCCGAAGGTGCGCTTGAAATACGCGTCGAGTTTCCTGATTTCCTCGGGCTTCAATCTCTGCTCTCCGGTTTCGCGCCGTGTATACAATGGACCGCGCGCTTCTGGCACGGCGTCATCGCCTATGTAAAGTGCACGAAACCTGTTTCGAGGCCCGAGGCAGGTTACTCGCCGAGATTCGCCAGCAGCTGGTCCATCGCGCGCGATGGCTCGTCGCAGCCCGCCTCGCCGACGATGCGAGCCGGAACGCCCGCCACCGTCTTGTTGTTCGGCACCGATTTCAACACCACGGAGCCAGCAGCGACCTTGGTGCAATGGCCGATCTCGATGTTGCCGAGAATCTTTGCGCCCGTCGCAATCAGGGCGCCGCGGCGGATCTTCGGGTGACGGTCGCCGATTTCCTTGCCGGTGCCGCCCAGCGTGACTCCCTGCATGATTGAGACGTCGTCCTCGACAACGGCCGTCTCGCCGATCACGAGGCCGGTTGCGTGGTCGATGAAGATGCCCTTGCCAATCCTGGCGGCCGGGTTGATGTCGGTCTGGAACACCGCTGATGACCTGCTCTGCAGGTAGAGCGCGAAATCCTTGCGCCCGCCATTCCAAAGCCAATGGGCCAGCCGGTGTGTCTGCAGCCCGTGAAAGCCCTTGAAATAGAGTACAGGCATCATGAAACGGTCGCAGGCGGGGTCGCGGTCGTAGACGGCCTGGATGTCGACCCTGACGACCGAACTCCACTCCGGCCAATCGGTCTGCATGGCCTTGAAGGCCTGCCGGATCAGGTCGGCGTTGAGGTCGGAATGGTCGAGCCGTTCCGAGATGCGATGGATGACCGCGTCCTCGAGCGTTTCCTGGTTCAGGATCGCCGAATACATGAAAGCCGCAAGCACAGGGTCGTTATCGACCGTCTCGCGGGCTTCGTCGCGGATCGACTTCCAGATCGGATCGACGGACTTGACGTTGCCCGACCTCATGGCGCCCTGGGTGCTCATCTGGCATTCTCCATCAGATTCCGGCCCCGAATTGCGGCGGACCATAGTCGATCGACCTGTCGAGTTGAACAGGATTTTCCTTAACGGTGATCAAACGGAATTGAACATGGTCGCAGACGGCTCGGCACGAACCGCGTTTCTCACACTCGAAGTCGCAGACCATATCGCGCGCCTGACGATCAATCGTCCGGACAGGCGCAACGCGCTGACTCACGACATGTGGCGCGAGCTTGCTGCCCTCGTGGATCGGGCGTGCGCCCACACAAGTACGAGGGTGCTGGTGATAACTGGGACGGGAAATGACTTTTCGGCGGGTGCGGATATCGCAGAGTTCGACACCGTGCGCCGCGATACCGAGACGGCGCGGAGCTACGAGGCCGCGAATTCGGCAGCGTTCGCGGCAATCCGCAACGCTCCGGTGCCGACCCTGGCATCAATCAGGGGAGCCTGCATCGGCGGTGGCTTCGGAATTGCGGCCGCATGCGACCTGCGGATTGCTGCCGAGGATGCGGTATTCGCCGTTCCGGCCGCAAAGCTTGGCCTGGCCTACCCGCATGAGGCCATGTCCGATATCGTCCATGCCTGCGGCCCCCAGGTGGCCAGATATCTGACCTTCACCGGCGCGCGCATTTCCGCCTCGCAAGCCCTGACCATCGGATTCCTGGCGGAAGTCATTCAAGACGGCGACCTTCGCGTGCGAACGGATGACATCGCCGGCCAGGTCGCCGCCAGCGCGCCGCTTTCGGTTCGCGCATCGAAGGCGGCGATTCGAGCCGTTCTCAGCGGCAATCCCGGCGATGCGGAAAGGGCGGCCGTACTTGGGGCGGCGACCTTCGACAGCGCCGACTATGCCGAAGGCCGTGCGGCATTCAAGGAGCGACGGAGCCCACAATTCCGCGGTGAATGAGCCCACTTAACCGCGCGCTAACTACACGGTCGATTGAATCAAATCGCTTCGTCGGCGTTATGATTTCATTGGCTGTTGGCCGACTAGGTTCCCCAGCGATAACCGGGGAAATGTCGTGCTGAATATCATCAACTGCATCGTGTACGATCACGATTATCGCGGCCTCGCGCTGGCCGTGACCGTCTGCGTGCTTGGTTCCCTCGTAGCGACCCGCCTTTTTGGACGGGTCAGCAGGACCGCCGGATCGCGGCGAATTCTATGGATGTTTCTCTCCTCCGTGGTGTGCGGCGCGGTGATCTGGACCACCCATTTCCTCGCAATGCTGGGCTACAGGCCGGGCATTGAGCATGCGTATGAGCCTATCGGCACGCTCATCTCTCTACTGCTTCCAATCGGGTTTACACTGGTCGGGCTGGGCATCGCATCCACCACGCACAAAGGCTGGCAAATCGAGGCTGGCGGTGCAGTGCTGGGTCTCGGCATCGCCGTCATGCACTACACCGGCATGATGGCGTTCCGCGTCGCCGGGCGGGTCGAGTTCGATCCTACCCTTGTGGTCGCATCGGTCATCTTCGGAGCCCTCTTCGGAGCCCTGACCTTCAACCGCATCGCCCGCCCGGTAACCCGCTTCTGCAAATATGGCAGCTCCGCCGCCCTCATCCTCGGCATCGCATCCATGCACTTCACCGCGATGGGCGCTGTAGCGATTATTCCGGATCCGTCGGTGGTGGTGCCGGCGGGCATGGTGTCGAGCACCATCCTGGTCGCTGGTGTCGTCACGGTGATGGCGCTGATCCTCATGACTTCCATTTCGGCCTACATGATCGATCTGCAGCGCGATGCCGAGACAGTCCAGAACCTTCGCCGCATGGCGTTGCACGATGCAGTGACGGGTTTGCCGAACCGCGCGCACCTCGCAACAAGATTGCCTGAATACCTGGCTGATGCCGCCAAGGGTTCGCAGCTGGTCGCCGTTGTCGCGATCGATCTCGACCGCTTCAAGGACGTGAATGACGTTCACGGCCACGCGACGGGCGACATGATGCTGCGTCGCGTGGCCGAACGCCTGTCGACCTTCATCGGCAAGAACAACTTTGTCGCGAGGGTCGGCGGCGACGAATTCGTCGCGGTCAGCGATTCCATCTATTCGCGCGAACAGGCCCGCACCTTCGCCGAGAAAATCTACGAGCTGATCAACGAACCCGTGGAGCATGACGGGCGCATCCTGACCGTGGGCGCCAGCCTCGGCATCAGCCTCTATCCCGACGACGGACTTACGCAGGACGAGCTGACCGGACGCGCTGACCTTGCCATGTATCGCGCCAAACAGTCGGCCGCCGACAAGATCTGCTTCTACGAAGCCTCGATGGACGAGAACAGCCGCCGCAAGAGCGCCCTCGCCCTGCAGCTGCGCTACGCCGTGGAGCGTGAGGAACTGGAACTCTACTACCAGCCGCAATTCGACGTCGCGACGCGCGAACTCGTCGGCTTCGAAGCGCTGGTTCGCTGGAACCATCCCGAGAACGGGCTGGTCATGCCCGGCGACTTCATTCCGATCGCCGAGGAGACCGGCCTGATCATTCCGATAGGCGAGTGGGTTCTGAAAACAGCCTGCCGGGAAGCTGTGGGTTGGGAACCTCCCTACAAGGTCGCAGTCAACGTTGCATCTGCACAGATTCTCCAGTCCAACCTGCCGCAGATCGTTCACCAGATATTGCTCGAGACCGGGCTGTCGCCGTCGCGACTGGAGCTTGAAATCACGGAATCCAGCATCATCAGCGACCAGCAGAATGCGCTGCATGTCATTCGCCAGCTCAAATCGATGGGCGTGATGATAGCGATGGACGACTACGGCACCGGCTATTCCTCGCTCTCGACGCTGCAAGCGTTTCCGTTCGACAAGATCAAGATCGACCGTTCGTTCATCAGCGATCTGGGGACCAGCGAGCAGGCCGGCGCCATCGTGCGCTCAACCATCATCCTTGCTGACAGTCTGAAGATACCTGTACTGGCGGAGGGCGTTGAGAGCGAGACGCATATGGAATTCCTCACCAACCAGGGCTGCGAGGAAGCGCAGGGCTACCTATTCAGCAAACCGATGCAGGTCGCAGACGTGCACCGGGCTATTTCGGAAGTCGGCAGGACGCGCCTCAAGTCGAAGCGTGGTGGGAACGAGCCCACGGCCGACCTCCGCAAGATCGCCTGACACACTGCTGTCAGTAAGCCGCCGGGCGGCGGATTGAATTGTCCGCCGCTTTCGGGTGGAAAGAGCCGGTCCGATTTGCAAGGGCTGGTCGATGCAGCGACACATTTCCAATCAGAATGCCAGGCGCCTGTTCATCGCCAAGCATGGACTCGTGCGGGAACCGGGCCGCATGCTCGGCAAGCAGGGGCTGGCGGAAGCAATCGACGAGCTCGGCTTCGTCCAGGTGGACAGCATCAACGTGGTGGAGCGGGCGCACCACCATATCCTGTTCTCGCGCAGTCAGACCTACCGCAAGCACCACCTATCGGCCCTGATCGAGAAGGACCGGGTTCTTTTCGAGAACTGGACGCATGACGCATCGATCATTCCGACCGCATTCTTCCCCTACTGGAAGCACCGTTTCGAACACGAGAAACAGCGGCTGCGCGAGCGCTGGAAGGACCATTTCGGCAAGGAAGGTTTTGACGACGATCTCGACATGGTGAGGGAGCGCGTGGCGCGCGACGGGCCGGTGATGGCGCGCGACTTCGACGGAGACAAGCCGAACACAGGGTGGTGGGATTGGCATCCGGCCAAGGCTGCGCTGGAATTTCTGTGGCGCACCGGCGAACTGTCGATCACGCGGCGCGATGGCTTCCAGAAGGTCTACGATCTGGCCGAGCGGGTAATCCCCGACGAGTTCCGCCTCACCGATGTGAGCCGCGAAGAATTCGTCGACTGGGCATGCCGCAGCGCGCTGGAACGACTGGGCATGGCAAGCCGCGGCGAGATCGTGGCGTTCTGGAACCTGCTCACGCCGCAGGACGCCGACGAGTGGATCGCGCAGAACCGCAAATCTCTGCTGGCGGTCAATCCGGAGACCATGAACGGCGCAAAGGGTGCTGCCAGCTACATGCTGGCTGAACACGAGCATCTGCTCGACGACATACCCGAGCCGCCAGGTCGCGTGCGCATTCTCAGCCCCTTCGATCCGTTGCTCAGGAACCGCAAGCGCACGGAGCGGCTGTTCGGTTTCTTCTACCGGATCGAGGTCTTCGTGCCGGAGGCAAAGCGCCGCTACGGGTATTACGTCTTTCCGGTCATGCGCGGCGACCGCATCGTCGGGCGTATCGACATGAAGGCGGACCGCAACGACGACGCGCTGGCGGTGCGCGCATTCTGGCGCGAACCGGGTATCCGCAGCTCAAAGGCATTGCAGAAAGACATCGAGGCCGAGCTTGATCGCATCAGGCGCTTCGCCGGCGTGGCGAAAAGCACCTTCGAGGCCGGCTGGTTCTGCGCCGATCATCCCGATCCTTAGGCGGCGGCGCGGCCCGTTAAAAACTCCAGCACGGCTTCGGAAAATACGTCGTTGCGGTCGCCGGCGACCATGTGCCCGGCGCCGCTCACATCGACATATGACGCAGCCGGCGCCAACTCGACGAATTCTCGCGCCTCCTCCTCACCGACGAGTTCTGACTGCATGCCACGCACGAGAAGCGCTGGAATGTGAAGCTTCGGCAGATCGGCCAGCAGCCCCTCCATCGTCTCGCGAGCACCGAGATTGATGTTGCGTTCGCCGCGGACGAAGGCGGGGTCCCAGTGCCAGCGATAGCGCCCATCCTCGCCCTTGCGCAGGTTCTTGCGCAGTCCCTCGAGCGAACTCGGGCGCCGGCGATGCGGCAGATAGGCGGCGATGGCGTCGGCCGCTTCCTCAAGGGTGGCGAAACCCTCATCCATCTTCTCGCCCATGAAGCCCTGGATCTTGGCGACGCCCTCCGGGTTCATCCTGGGCGTGATATCGACGAGCACCAGCGTCTCCAGCAACGGACCATGGCGAAGCTCCGCCGCTAGAGACGAGAGCCCCCCGAGAGAGGCGCCGACATTCGAGGGCCTGGCGTGAAACCGCCTTTCGACCTGCCGGACGATGGCCGCGACATCCTCGGCATAGTGCGCGAAGGTGTAGTTGCCGCTCGGCACCCAGTCGCTCTCGCCATGGCCGCGCAGATCGACCGTGATCGCGCGCATGCCGTTGGCCGCAACCTGGCTTGCCGTCTTGTCCCAAGCGCGCCGGGTCTGGCCACCGCCATGCAGAAAGATAACCGGGTGTCCATGGCCGTCCCAAAGATCAGCGGCCAGAAGGTTGCCTTCGGCGCCCTCCAGTTCAAGCGGCGTGCGTGCAATCAAAGCGGATGCTCCTTCAGGAATTCCAGTACGCGGGCCTTGAAGGTCCGGTCGCCGACCGACAGCATGTGGTCGCGGCCCTTTATGTCAAATGCAACGGCGTCCGGCATCAGGTCGGCGAGCGGCTGAGGCGCGCCGCCGATGTCGTCATTCGTACCGACCGCAACGAGTGTCGGCTGGCTGATCTCGCCCATTCGTTTGGCGGAGATCAGTTCGCGCGAAGTCTCAATGCACGCCGCCAGCGCGCGGCGGTCGCTGCGCGTCTGGTCCGCGAACGCTCGAAACATTTGCGGACGCTGGCCGGAGATCGTCGACGGATCTTCTGCGACCAATGCATCCGCGATCTCGTCCCAGTCGCCGACTCCGGTCACCATGCCGATGCCAAGCCCGCCAAAGACGAGCGAGGCGGCCATCTCAGGATGTCCGAGAGCAACGAACGCAGCCACGCGGGCGCCCATCGAATAACCCATGACATGCGCCCGGCCGACACCAAGATGGTCGAGCAGCGCCGCAGCATCGCCTGCCATCCTGGCAGGGCGGTACTCATCGGGGTCGTAGCTCTTCGACGATTGACCGTGGCCGCGGTGATCGAAAGCGATCGTTCTGTACCCGGCCTCGGTCAGCGTCTTCACCCAGCCGGGATTGATCCAGTTTACGGCAAAACTGGAACCGAAGCCGTGCAGGAGCAGGACCGGATCGCCCTTACCCTTGTCGAAATATGCAAGATCGAATCCCTCATGGGAAAATACTTCCATTCCGAACGAATTCGCCTCGCCTTGCCTGCTTCAGTCTGAACCTGCGATAGCGTCGATTTCGGGATGGTGCAATCTGTCCCCGGGCTTTATGCCGGCCTGCGCCGCCGTACCCTTGTGAACCTCGAGCACAAAACGGATCGGGCCGTTCGCTCCTATGGGCTGTTCCGAGAACGGTACGCCGTGCTTGATCGCGTTGACCCGCCCATCCTCGCCGATGAATACCAGATCGAGCGGCAGCGGCGTGTTCTTCATCCAGAACGCAACCTCGCGGGTCCTTTCGAATACAAAGAGCATGCCGCGGGTCGCCGGCAGGTCGCGCCGGTACATCAGGCCGCGCGAGCGCTCGTCATTGTCGTCAGCCACCTCGACGGAGAACGTCATCGAACCGAAGCGCGTTTCGGCCACGAGCGGCGCCGGATCGACCGGCAGCAGCATCGGCACCCCCGTTTGCGCGGCTGCGGGGCGCACGGTATCGAACGGAAGTACGGAAAGCACAACCAAAGCGGCAGCGACGAGGCCCGCGATGCGAAACATGGCAATCCCTTGCTGTGAGGTCTCGCCTCAGTGCGAGACCGGCAAGGTTCCCATATCGGGATAGATTTCGGCAGCCATAAGGCCCTTGTCGCCGCGACCGAACCGGACAAGCACCACCTGCCCCGGCCGCAATTCGGTGACGCCATAGCGGCGCAAGGTCTCCATGTGGACGAAAATGTCCTCGGTTCCCTCGCCCATTGTCAGGAAGCCAAAGCCCTTGGTGCGGTTGAACCACTTGACCAGAGCGCGTTCCAGGCCGCTCTCGGGGTTCACCGTCACATGCGTGCGGTCGCCCGGCTGCTCGGCGGGATGGACCGCCGTGCTGGTATCCATGGAGAGAACCTTGAAGGCCTGCAGGCCGCGCTCGCCCTTGCGGGCGAGACAAGCAACGCGGGCGCCCTCGAGCGCCGTCTGGAAACCGTCACGCCTCAGGCAGGTGACGTGCAGCAACACATCGCCATGGTCCGCCTCATCCGGAAGGATGAAACCGTAACCCTTGGCGACGTCAAACCACTTGATCGCACCCGATAGCTCGATCAGCACTTCCTGATCGGAGTGTTCCTCGTTAGCGAGTACCGAATCCCTAGCCTCGCTCCGCCTCTCCGACGAGGACTTGTCCCCCATCCGACTGCACCCTTCCCGCTTCCGCAAACACGTCGGCGCAACTGATTCTGGAATACAGGATAACACTTTCGAATCGGCGCTTAGCAAGGCCTGCGGCGAAATTTTCAACACTTCGCTCCTAAGCCAGCGAGATATTTGCGCTTTGACAGTTCACCGTTGCACGCCTGCCATGTTGCGGCGGGCGTCGGTGGTGTCCTAAACAGCTCCAAACCGACATGGAGGCTGGTTCAGATGCGCTATCTGCACACGATGGTCCGCGTGACCGATATCGATCAATCGCTCGACTTCTACTGCAACAAGATGGGCATGAAGGAAGTGCGCAGGATCGAGAACGAGAGCGGACGCTTTACGCTCATCTTCCTTGCCGCCACTGAGGACGTGGATGCCGGAAAGGCAACCGGAGCGCCGCTGCTGGAACTGACCTACAACTGGGACCCCGAAAAATACACGGGCGGGCGCAATTTCGGCCACCTCGCATACGAGGTCGACGACATCTACGAGACCTGCCAGCGGTTGATGGATGCGGGCGTGACAATCAACCGTCCGCCGCGCGACGGCCGCATGGCTTTCGTGCGTTCGCCGGACAACATCTCCTTCGAATTGCTGCAGAAAGGCGGTGCGAAGGAGAAGGCCGAACCCTGGGCCTCGATGGCAAATACCGGCGAGTGGTAGGCGCCTGCGGCTTGCCAGCCGCAGGGTTCGTGCTAACAGGATCGCCAGCCGATCTTGTGGGGGACAGCAAATGAAGGAAGTGCTTGCCGAACTCGAGCGCCGGCGGGCCGTGGCACGTGCCGGCGGCGGCAAGGCGCGCATCGAGGCGCAGCACAAGCGCGGCAAGCTGACGGCGCGCGAACGCATCTCCGTTTTCCTTGATGAAGGCTCGTTCGAGGAATTCGACATGTTCGTGGAGCACCGCTCCACGGATTTCGGCATGGAGAAGACCAAAGTCTCGGGTGACGGCGTCGTCACCGGCTGGGGCACGGTCAACGGACGTCCCGTCTTCATCTTCGCCAAGGACTTCACCGTGTTCGGCGGCTCGCTGTCGGAGGCGCATGCGGAGAAGGTGGTGAAGGTGCAGGAGATGGCGCTGAAGAACCGCACGCCGATCATCGGCCTGTATGACGCCGGCGGAGCCCGCATCCAGGAGGGCGTGGCAGCACTCGGCGGCTACGCCGAAATCTTCCAGCGCAACGTGCTGGCGTCGGGCGTCATCCCGCAGATTTCGGTCATCATGGGACCTTGCGCCGGCGGCGACGTCTATTCGCCGGCGATGACCGATTTCATCTTCATGGTGCGCGACACCTCCTACATGTTCGTCACCGGGCCGGACGTGGTGAAAACTGTCACCAACGAGACGGTAACGGCCGAGGAGCTCGGCGGTGCGTCCGTCCACACGACCAAATCCTCGATCGCCGACGGCGCCTATGACAACGATGTCGAGGCGCTGCAGCAGATGCGGCGCCTGATCGACCTTCTGCCTCTGTCGAACACAGCCGAACTGCCTGAACTCGATTGCCACCAGTCTGCAAGCGACGACGACCCCTCGCTGGACACGCTGGTGCCGGACAACGCCAACAAGCCGTACGACATCAAGGAGCTGATCCTGAAGACGGTCGACGAGGCCGATTTCTTCGAGATACAGCCGTCATTCGCCAAGAACATCATCACCGGTTTCGGGCGCATCGAAGGGCGCACAGTCGGCATCGTCGCCAACCAGCCGATGGTGCTGGCCGGCGTGCTCGACAGCGATGCAAGCCGCAAGGCGGCGCGGTTCGTCCGCTTCTGCGACTGCTTCTCTATCCCGATCGTCACCTTTGTCGACGTTCCGGGCTTCCTGCCTGGAACGGCGCAGGAATATGGCGGGCTGATCAAGCATGGCGCCAAGCTGCTCTTCGCCTATGCCGAGGCAACCGTGCCGAAGATCACCGTCATCACGCGCAAGGCCTTCGGCGGCGCCTATGACGTGATGGCGTCGAAGCATCTGCGCGGCGATTTGAACTACGCCTGGCCATCGGCGCAGATCGCCGTCATGGGCGCCAAGGGCGCGGTGGAGATCATCTACCGCAAGGACATCGACGATTCCGAGAAGATCGCCGCCCACACCAAAGCCTATGAGGACCGGTTCCTGTCACCCTTCGTCGCCGCCGAGCGCGGATACATCGACGAGGTGATCATGCCGCACTCGACGCGGCGGCGGGTGGCGCGCGGCCTGCGCCTGCTGCGCAACAAGGAACTGTCGAATCCCTGGAAGAAGCACGACAACATTCCGCTCTAGGCGCGGCCTCGCGCCCGAGCGGAATGGATCGATAGCGCAGTCAGGCGGCGCTGCGGACCTGACGGTCCTCCTGTAGCGCCTCGCCGTGGCTGATCTCGGTGCCGAGCACCTTGAGGCACAACCGCATAAAGTTGGACAGGCCGGGCCAGCCTTTCGCTGAAACGATATTGCCGTCGACATGGGCACCGTCGGCCGGAACGTCGACATATTTGCCGCCGGCGAGTGTCACCTCCGGCTCGCAATAGTGCAGCGCCGCGACTTCCCTGCCCCGCACGACGCCGTCGACCGCAATCAGGATCTGCACGCCATGGCAGATGGTGAAGATCGGTTTGCCGGTCTCGTGGAAGTGGCGGACGATGTCCTGCACGCGCTTGTCGATGCGGATGTATTCCGGGCCGCGGCCACCGGCGCAGTAGACCGCGTCATACTCCTCAGGCTTCACGTCGGCGAACGTTTTATTGACGTAATAGTCGTGGCCGAGTTTTTCGGTGTAGGTCTGATGACCCTCGAAGTCGTGCAGCGACGTCTTGATCAGGTCACCCGCCTTCTTGTCCGGGCACACGACATGCACCTTGTGGCCGACCGCGTGCATGGCCTGCTCGAAGACGAAAATCTCGTATTCCTCGCTGAACTCGCCAACGAGCATCAGTATCTTCTTGCCAGCCATGGTTTCTCCTCCCGCGCGGCATTTATTTCGGCACTCGAATTAATGACCGATGTTAGCGCGGGCCGTCAGGGATGGCAATCTGGTCCGACCAATTTGGCCGATACGGTCTGGCTGCTGATCAGAAACCGCGTGGCGGCTCTTGCCGGTCCGCTGAAAACACCGCGGACAATCATTCCACTCTAGCGGTTGGGGCGCTTTTTGGATAAAGAAGGTACAATCGAAAGCTGGAAGACCAACCCCATGGCCAACTTGTTGAAAGCGCGCAGCGACGAGATTGGAAGTTTGGCGTCAATCTTAGGGGTTCTTATCGGGATTGTAGGCTTTAGCTTTACCTGGTATCAATTGTATGCGACAGAACGAACTCTTCGTTCTGCGAATACCTACCAAATTCAGTCCGATGCTAGAACTTTGATAGAAGAGATTTACTCTATCGACTCAGTAAAGAATTATATTATCTCGGGTGAGGGCAAGCCAGAAGACTCTATCGTATCTTACAAAATTTGGCAGATGCTGAATTTCTACCTTTCCGTCTTTCGCCAAGAACAATCAAAGGGGATAACTTCTGAATTTGCGGATTCGTTTAAGAAAGATTTTTGTCTTTTCGTTGATAGAAAATCTATCTCAAGTCTGTGGAAGATTATGATCGAAAATGAGCAGATCTCGGAAGATCATGAAGAGATGAGAGGGTATTGGTGTGCTTAGAGTATTTGTCATTTCTTTGCTAATTTGCGTTTCGACGGTCAGCAGCCATGCTCGTGAGTTTGGCAATATTTTTGGATCGGAAGCGACCGAACGGGCGTCTACAGATGCCAGCGTGGAAGCGCTCTCCGCGTTAATGAGGATTATCGAGGGAATTCGCCTTCGAGAGTTACAAAAGGCAAGCGGCATTGATCAATTCGTTGCTGCCGCAGAGCAATTAAGAAACGCAGCAAATATAATGAACTCCGTTCTAGAGAGCGAATTCGACAACTCCGAATTTAGCGACGAAAATAAGGCTTTGGTAAGTGCCTTGTTCGAGACCTCATCATTTGGACAACTAGGTGAATTACCAATAAATCCACGACAACTTTATCAATATTTTCAGTCAATGACTGAATCTTTTGCTGCTATTATAGAAGAGAGCGCAACGGAAAATATGGACGTTGCTGTATATCCGAACATATCTGAATATATCAACGATTATTTGGATTGCGCGGCGCTAGTGACACAGCTCAGTCCCCGCTGAGGGATGATTCGGAACGGCGGTCGCGCGGGCTTGGACGTGCTCATACCGTGAGGTGCCGCTTCACGTCTTCACGGTCGAGATCCTCTGCCGGGCCGTGATGGACGATCTGCCCGCGGTCCATGATGTGCACCTCGTCGGCCAGTTCGCGGCAGAAATCGAGATACTGTTCGACCAGCAGGATGGCGATGCCGGCGGTGTCGCGCAGATAACGGATCGCCTTGCCGATATCCTTGATGATCGATGGCTGGATGCCCTCCGTCGGCTCGTCGAGCACGAGCAGCTTGGGCCGCATGACCAGCGCGCGGCCGATGGCGAGTTGCTGCTGCTGGCCGCCGGAGAGATCGCCGCCGCGGCGCGACAGCATGTCCTTCAGCACCGGGAACAGCTCGAAGACATGCTCGGGGATGCTACGATCGGAAGAACGAAGCGGCGCGAACCCCGTTTCGAGGTTTTCCCGCACCGTGAGAAGCGGGAAAATCTCCCTGCCCTGCGGCACGAACGAGATGCCCGACCGGGCGCGGTCGTATGCCGCGCTCCGGTCGAGCCCCTTCCCCTCGAAGGTTATCGTTCCCGACGTCAGGCGGTGATGGCCGACGATGGATCGCATCAAACTGGTCTTACCAACGCCGTTGCGCCCGAGCACGCAAGTGATCTTACCGGCATCGGCCTCAAGCGACACGCCGCGCAGTGCCTGAGCGGCGCCGTAATGTAGCGTGGCGTTTGCGACGCTAAGCATCCTCACCTCCCCAGATAGACTTCGATGACGCGTTCGTCGGCCGACACGAAATCGAGCGGGCCTTCGGAAAGCACCGAGCCCTCGTGCAGGCAGGTGACCTTCACGCCAAGCTCACGGACGAAGTGCATGTCGTGCTCGACCACGACGACCGAGTGGTTCCTGGCGATGTCCTTGAGAAGCCGCGCCGTCTCTTCCGTCTCGGCGTCGGTCATGCCCGCAACCGGCTCGTCGACCAGCAGCAGTTTGGGGTCCTGCGCCAGGAGCATACCGATCTCGAGCCATTGCTTCTGGCCGTGCGAGAGACCCGAGGCGAGATCGCGCCTGCGCGCCACCAGGCGGATGGTTTCAAGAATCTCGTCAATGCGTTCGCGATTTTCCTTCGTGACGCGGTTGAAGAGCGCCGGGAAGATCGAGCGCGAACCCTGCAGCGACAGGAGGATGTTGTCCTCTACCGTTTGGCTCTCGAACACGGTCGGCTTCTGGAACTTGCGGCCGATACCCATCATGGCGATGTCGGCCTCGTCATGACGCGTCAGGTCGATATCGCCGTCGAAGTAGACCTCGCCCTGGTCCGGCCGCGTCTTGCCGGTGATGATGTCCATCATCGTCGTCTTGCCGGCGCCGTTGGGGCCGATGATGGCGCGCATCTCGCCCCGGTCCAGCACCAGCGACAAATCGTTGATCGCCTTGAACCCGTCGAAGGAGACCGACACGCCGTCGAGATAGAGGATGGTGTTCTTGCGGCTCATCGGTTCACTCCGCCGGCTGCGGCTCTGGGCCGCCGCGCCGCGGCTGCGGCTCTGGGCCGCCGCGCCGCCCGTCGAGAACAGCAGCGCGTTCCTTCGGACCTGCCACAACGTGCTGCTCCTGCGAGGGATCGATTTCGCCGCGGTCGCCTTCCTCGGCGATGCGCGCGGCGGATTTCGCCTTCCGCCCGGCGCGCCAGTCATCCAGCGTGCCGACGATGCCGCGCGGCAGGAACAGCGTGGTGGCGATGAAAATGCCGCCCAGCGCAAAGAGCCAGATTTCCGGTAGCGCCGCCGTGAACCAGCTCTTGGCGCCATTGATCAGCAGCGCGCCGACGATCGGCCCGACGATTGTCGCGCGGCCGCCGACGGCGGTCCAGACCACGACCTCGATTGAATTTGCCGGCGCGAATTCACCGGGATTGATGATGCCGACCTGCGGCACGTAAAGCGCGCCGGCAATGCCGGCCATCATGGCCGATGCGGTGAAGGCGAACAGTTTGATGTTCTCCGGCCGCCAGCCGATGAAGCGCGTGCGGCTTTCGGCGTCGCGCACGGCGACCATCAGCTTGCCGTATTTGGAGCCAGTGACCAGCGCAACGAACAGGACGCCGAGCGACAGCGCAATGGCGCTGGCCGAAAAGAGAGCGGCGCGCGTCGAACCGGCCTGCACCGAGAAGCCCAGAATGTCCTTGAAGTCGGTCAGGCCATTATTGCCGCCGAAACCCATATCGTTGCGGAAGAAGGCGAGCAGTAGCGCATAGGTCAGCGCCTGCGTGATGATCGACAGGTAGACGCCGGTGACACGGCTCCTGAAAGCGAACCAGCCGAAGACGAAGGCGAGCAGCCCCGGCACAGCAAGCACCATCAGCATGGCGAACCAGAACTGGTCGAAGCCGTACCAATACCAGGGCAGTTCTTTCCAGTTCAGGAAGACCATGAAGTCGGGCAGGATCGGGTTGCCGTAGACGCCGCGCGAACCGATCTGGCGCATGAGATACATGCCCATCGCATAGCCGCCGAGCGCGAAGAAGGCGCCATGGCCGAGCGAGAGAATGCCGCAATATCCCCAGACGAGGTCAAGCGCGAGCGCCAGCAGCGCGTAGCAGAGATATTTGCCGAAGAGCGCGACGGCATAGGCCGGCACGTGGAAGGCGCTGCCGCGCGGCACGGCGAGATGCAGGATCGGCACCAGCGCCGCCAGCGCAATCAGCACGGCCATGGTGATGAGGACGCGGGGCGTCACCCCGTTGGCGAAGAAGCGGCCGGTTATCATGTCTCCACCGCCCTGCCCCTCAGCGCGAACAGGCCGCGCGGGCGCTTCTGGATGAACAGGATGATCAGCACCAGCACCAAGATCTTGCCCAGCACCGCGCCGGCATAAGGTTCGAGGAACTTGTTGACGATGCCGAGCGACAGCGCACCGACAAGTGTTCCCCAGAGATTGCCGACACCGCCGAATACGACGACCATGAAACTGTCGATGATGTAGCTCTGGCCGAGATCGGGCGAGACGTTATCGACCTGGCTGAGCGCCACGCCCGCGATGCCGGCAATGCCTGAACCGAGCGCAAAGGTGAACGCATCCACCCAGGGCGTGCGGATGCCCATGGAAGAGGCCATGCGCCGGTTCTGCGTCACGGCCCGCATGTGCAGGCCCCATGAGGTGCGGTTGAACACGTACAGCAGAAGCACAAAGACGCCGATGGCGAAGACGACGATCCAGAGCCTGTTCCAGGTGATGGCGAGCTGGCCCAGATCGAACGAACCCGACATCCATGACGGATTGCCGACCTCGCGGTTGGTCGGGCCGTAGATCGAGCGCACGGTCTGCTGCAGAACCAGCGACACGCCCCAGGTGGCGAGCAGAGTCTCCAGAGGACGGCCGTAGAGGAAACGGATGACGCCGCGCTCGATCAAAAAGCCGACGGTACCGGCAACGAGAAAAGCGAGCGGCAATGCGATCACAAGCGACCAGTCGAACAGGTCGGGGAAGGATGCACGGATGACCGCCTGTACGGTGAAGGTGGTGTAAGCGCCCAGCATCACCATCTCGCCATGCGCCATGTTGATGACGCCCATGACGCCGAAGGTGATGGCGAGGCCGATCGCCGCCAGCAGCAGCACCGAGCCAAGCGAAATGCCGTACCAGACGTTCTGCGCGGCATCCCAGACTGCCAACCGGCTCTCGATGTCCGCGATGGCGGCGAGCGCCGCCTCCTTCAGTTCGCCTTCGGCGCGAACGGAGAAGCCGATAAGCAGCGAAAGTGCATCGCGGTCGCCACGCATTGCGACGAGATCGATAGCCTCGGCCTTCTCGGCTTCATCGGCGTCGGAAATCAGGATCGATGCCGCGCGTGCCTGCTGCATGGCGAGCTTCACGGACGCGACCTGTTCCTCCGCGATGGCGGCGTCGAGGCTTTCGATTGCCGAGACGTCGGGATTTGCGAACATGGTGAGCGCTGCGTTCAGCCTCACCTGCGGATCGGGCGAGCCCAGTGTCAGACCGGCAAGAACGTCGCGTATCAGCCGACGCAGGCTGTTCTTGACCTTGACCTTGTCCATCGCACCGGCGGCTTCCTCACCGACATTCTCGCCGGTCAGCGGGTCGAGCAGCGCGACCTTGCCGCCTGCCTCGCGAACGATGAACACCGCCTTGTCCGACTTGCGAGAAGCCAGATTGCCTTCGGACAGCGCGTTGAGGACGCGAGCGACGGCCGGATCTCCTGTCGCTCCCAGTTCAACGATGATCTCTTCGGTCTGGTCGTAATTCTTCGACAGCGCGAACTTGGCGATGATGCCGCGCAGCGTGTCCTCGTCGGCCTGCGCCTGCGCAGCGCAAACCATAGCGCTGACAAACAGGGCAATCGCGGCGATGGCGCGAAGAAGGCTCATGGTCAGGCGTCTCCCCAGGGCCCGGTCGTGGTTATTTATGTTTGCCGGGCGGCGCAGACGCCGCCCGGCCCATCAAGCGGTCACAGGTCCCGGGTGACCGTCAGTTGACGCCCTTGCCGCCGCACTTGCCGGTGGCGACATTGAAGTTTCCGCACGACATCGGAGCGCGCCAGTCGGCAATCAGGTCCTTGGAGTCGGGCAGATAGTCCGACCATTCGTCACCGACGACGAGACCCGACGTCTCCCAGACAACCTCGAACTGGCCGTCGTCCTGGATTTCGCCGATGAGTACCGGCTTGGTGATGTGGTGGTTCGGCATCATGGTGGAATAACCGCCGGTCAGGTTCGGAACCGACACGCCGATGATGGCGTCGATGACGGCGTCTGGGTCGGTGGTGCCGGCCTTTTCGACCGCCTGAACCCACATGTTGAAGCCGATGACATGGGCTTCCATCGGGTCGTTGGTGACGCGCTCCGGTCCGGTGAAGGCCTTCCAGGCCTCGATGAACTCGGCGTTTACGTCGTTTTCGACAGACTGGAAGTAATTCCATGCGGCGAGGTGACCGACCAGCGGGCCGGTATCGATGCCGGCGAGCTCTTCCTCACCGACCGAGAAGGCGACGACCGGGATGTCCTCAGCCTTGATGCCCTGGTTGCCGAGTTCCTTGTAGAAGGGAACGTTGGCATCACCGTTGATGGTGGAGACCACGGCGGTTTTCATGCCGGCCGAGCCAAAGTTCTTGATGTCGGTCACGATCGTCTGCCAGTCGGAATGACCGAACGGCGTGTAGTTGATCATGATGTCCTCGGGCGCCACGCCCTTGGACTCAAGGTAGGCCTGGAGGATCTTGTTGGTCGTCTGCGGGTAGACGTAGTCGGTACCGGCCAGCACCCAGCGCTCCACGCCTTCTTCGTTCATCAGATAGTCGACGGCAGGGATGGCCTGCTGGTTGGGAGCGGCGCCCGTATAGAAGACGTTACGCTGCGATTCCTCGCCCTCGTACTGGACGGGGTAGAACAGGAGCGAGTTGAGCTCCTCGAAGACCGGTAGCACCGACTTGCGCGACACCGAGGTCCAGCAGCCGAAGACGGCGGCGACGTCGTTGACGGAGATCAGTTCGCGGGCCTTCTCGGCGAAAAGCGGCCAGTCGGATGCGGGATCGACGACGACGGCCTCAAGCTGCTTGCCCAGCAAACCACCCTTCGCGTTCTGCTGCTCGATGAGCATCAGCATGACGTCCTTGAGCGTCGTTTCGGAAATGGCCATCGTTCCCGAAAGCGAATGCAGAACACCGACCTTGATCGTGTCCTGCGCGTAGGCGGCCGATGAGAACATCAGCCCCGCTGCAAGCGCCCCGGCCGCGGCCATCGACGCAAATTTCGTGTGGGTTCCCCTCATTTCTACCTCCGAACTGAGTGAGTTGTTGCACCGCAATATCGAGTGCAATCCCTATGCCAGTTCGGATCGACAGGAGTACGCGCTGCGGAAAACGCAGCAGATGCAATACACTATTCGAGATTGCTAATCTTCAATTCGGCTTTGCCGACTAATTAAGACGGAGCTGGGGCTATCCGGGGTTGCGCAGCGGACGTGCATGGCGCACAGAAATTGTGCATCACCTAAACGTCGCCTATTGAATAGGCAGTCACGCTTAGACGGCGTCGCGCTCCAGCATGTCCTTGACGGTAGTCGCAAGCTGCTTGAGCGAGAACGGTTTCGGCAGGAAGCCGAATTTCGCATCGGCGGGCAGGCTTTTGGCGAAAGCATCCTCGGCGTAGCCGGAGACGAAGATGAAGCGGATGTCAGGCTGAATCTTCCTGAGCTCGATCAACAGCGTCGGGCCGTCCATCTCGGGCATGACGACATCCGACACGACGATGTCGACCTTGCCGTCCAGTTCCTTGTAGACCTCAAGGGCCTCAACGCCCGAAGACGCCTCGTGGACAGTATAGCCGCGCGAGGAAAGCGCCCGCACATTGCCCATGCGCACGGCATCTTCGTCTTCGACCAGAAGGACCGTGGCCGAGCCCGACAGGTCTTTCTGCTCCTCGGCAACCGGCTTGCGGACAGCAACGGTTTCGGTCTCGCCGGCTTCCGACGCCGTGCCCTCGGTCGAGTCCACGACCTCTGCGCCGGCATCGCGAGGCAGGAAGATGCGGAATGTAGTCCCCTCGCCCGGTTCGGATTCGCAGAAGATGAAGCCGCCGGTCTGCTTGATGATGCCATAGACCATCGACAGCCCAAGCCCGGTGCCCTTGCCGACCTCCTTGGTGGTGAAGAACGGCTCGAACACCTTGCGGATGATCTCGGGGTCGATGCCGGTCCCTGTGTCGACCACCTCGACGATCACATATTCGCCCGGAGTCAGCTCGCGGTGGCCGAAGCTCTCGCATTCGGCGGTCTCGACATTGCGTGTGCGAACGGTCAGGTCGCCCCCCTCGGGCATCGCATCGCGCGCGTTGACGGCGAGATTAACGATCACCTGCTCGAACTGGCCGATATCGGCGCGCACCGGCCACAGGTCGCGGCCATGCTCGATGTTGAGCTTGATATCGTTGCCGACGAGCCGCGCAAGCAGCATTCGCAGATCGGCCAGCACATCAGTGAGGTTGAGCACTTCGGGGCGCATCGTCTGCCGGCGCGAGAACGCCAGCAACTGTCGCACCAGAGAGGCGGCGCGGTTGGCGTTCTGCTTGATGTTCATGATGTCCTGGAAGGACGGGTCCGACGGCCGGTGGTTGGTCAGCAGCAGGTCCGAGGCCATGATGATGGCGGTCAGCACATTGTTGAAGTCGTGCGCGATGCCGCCGGCCAATTGCCCGACGGCCTGCATCTTCTGGCTCTGTGCCATCTGCGCTTCGAGCGCCTTCTGCTCGGTGGTCTCCACGGCATAGACGATGGCCGCTTCCTCGCCCTCGCCCGCTTCGTCGGCGATGGCGTTGACGTAGAAGCGCATATGCCGCTCCTCGTTGTCGGGGAGCGCGGTGTCGATGGGCGCGATGTTGGCCTGGCGCTGGCGGGCTCGCTCGAGAGCGGCGTTGAACGTGGCGCGGTCGCGTGGGTGGATGACGGCCTCGAGCTTGAGGCCGCGATCGACAGCGTCGCGGTCGACCACCGTTGCGAACAGCGACAGGAATGGTGCGTTGGTGCGCAGAATACGCCCGTCGCCATCGACGCCGGCGATGGCCATGGGCGTCGAGTTGAAGAAACGCGTGAAGCGCACCTCGGAGCCGTCACGATCGCTGGCGGCTTCCGCGCCATGGCTGCGGTTGAGGACAATTGTCCGCGACGGACCGGCGGCGCCATCGCGGGCGGCGCTGACGCGCTGCATGAAGCGAACGGGCAGCGCTTCGCCCTTGCGGGTGGCTAGGTCGAGGTCGATGACGACGTCGCGCGACGAGCCGGGATCCGCCTTGACGGCATGGATAAGCGCCATGCCGTCGCCGGCGACGATTTCCGAAAGACGCAGTCCGCCGGGCGTGAAGTTGACGAGGTCTACGCCGAGCCAGTCGGCAAGCGTCGCGTTGAGGTAAGTGACGCGGCCTTCAGGGTCCGCCGAGAAAAAGCCCGCCGGTGCGTGGTCGAGATGGTCGATCGCTTTTTGCAGGTCGAGGAAATAGCGCTCCTGCTCGGCCCGCTCGGCTGAAATGTCTGCAATCTGCCAGGCGTGGAACGCGCGGCGGTGGCCTGGCAGCACAAATGCGCGGGCGCGGGCGCGATACCACCGCGCGCCCTGCTCTTCACCCGGGCGAATCGGCTGGGACAGGCGGAATTCGCCTTCCGCCATATGCCCGTCGCGCAGGGCGCTGCTCAGTCGAACGAGTGTCGAGGCGGCTTCCGAACTGTCGGTGAGGATCGCTTCGATCGTGCGGATATCAGCCGCGGAGGTCGCGCCGGTCATTTCGGCATAGGCGGCGTTGGCGTAGACGATGCGACCCTTCTGGTCGGTGATCACAAGGCCCTGGGCCATCGAATCGACATAGGCCTTGGCGAGTTCGTCCGCGGCCGAACTGGGAGCAACCTGGATGAATCCGATCGCGGCGGCGAACAGAAACGCCGTTCCGATCATTGCCAGGACGCCCAGCAGCCCAAGCAAGAACTGATCGCCGAGACGGTCGCGGAACAGCGCGAAAAACACGGCTGCGCCGAACAGAACGATGGTGAAGACGATCAGGCGCGTAACCGGGCCGAGCCGGGCGCCTTCGTCGATTATCGGCACGGTCTGGAAGTCGCCCCCCGATTTTCTGGCCATACGCTTCCTACCTGTCGTTGCCGATCGCGCCGGAATGGCATCCCCTGCCGCCGTCCGGCATACATCACCGCCAGCGAAAGCCGCAAGATGCGCCGGTCCATACCGCTGGCCACCGAACTTGCGGCCTCGTCATATGGCCTATAGGTTTTGCAAAACAGTGCCGCGAGGGGTCGAACAAGATGCGCGCTTGGCTCGAAAGCATAGCCGGACCGGAATATGCGTCAGCGTTGATCTGGACGCTCGGGGCGCTGATTCTGCTTCTTGTGATCCTGGTCATCGTGCGCATCGTGCGCGGGCTGACATTCGGCACGTTCGTGGCAGGCGGACGAAACCGCAAGACGCGTCTCGCGGTTATGGATGCGACGGCGGTCGACAGTCATCGCCGGCTGGTGCTGGTTCGCCGCGACGACGTGGAGCACCTGATCCTGATCGGCGGGCCTACGGATGTCGTTGTGGAGCAGAACATCAGATTGCAGTCACCGTCGCGCCGCACGCTGCCTCATGACCGCGACACCGGTTACGAGGCCGGGCCACGCCAGACCCCGGAAAGCCTGAAGCCGCCGGCAGCAGCGGCCGCACCGCCGCCTGAGCCGGCGGTCACTCACAAGCCGGTCGAGGCCTCCAGACCCGCCACTGCAACCACACAGACACCGCTTTCCCGCCCGACGCCGCAGCCGGCTACCGGCACACTGGCCAGACCATCAGCCGCCCCGGCACAGGCGGCACCGCAACGGCCTGCTCAGGCTGCACCAGCCGTCGCTGCTCCGTCAGCAGCTCCGGCGGCCGGCAAGGGAGCGGATGTTGACGACGCCCTGCTCAAGGAACTGGAAGTAACCCTGGGCGAGAGAACGCCGAAACCAGCGCCCGAAGCCGGTTCCAAGAAGGCCGATGACGAGATGTCGAAGCTGCTCGGCGATTTGTCCGCTCAGCGGAAGTAACCACGCAAAAAACCCGGCGCGATGGCCGGGCTTCAGAATGCGTATTCAAACTCGTGGTCAGTCGTCGCGATAGACCTTTTCACGGCGTTCGTGCCGCTCCTGCGCCTCCAGCGACAAGGTGGCGATGGGACGGGCATCCAGCCGCTTCAGCGAGATCGGTTCCCCAGTCTCCTCGCAATATCCGTATGTGCCGTCTTCAATACGCTGCAGCGCGGCGTCGATCTTGGCGATCAGCTTGCGCTGGCGGTCGCGGGCTCTCAGTTCTATCGCCCGATCGGTTTCCGACGACGCCCTATCGGCGAGATCGGGATGGTTGGCATTTTCCTGCTGCAGGATTTCTAGCGTTTCGCGCGCTTCGCGCAAAATGTCGTTTTTCCAGTCTACGAGCTTACCGCGGAAATACGCTTTTTGCCGTTCGTTCATGAACGGCTCAGTTTCCGAGGGCACGTAGTCACTATCTACGAGATCACTCATTCGACTCACCCCACTGGACGACCCGGCGCCTATATATTCGGAGGTCGGTGGGGGTACAAGCGTTAAGGCGCGCCGTCTCACGGTTTTGTTAGCCTCGGTCCCAACATGGCTAACGCAGGCAAATCGACCTGGAGAGACGCTACAGATTTCGGTGTTTTTTCAACGAGATGGAGGCGATCGTCAGACCGTCCGGCAAATGCGCGACCGATGCATGATCGAGCTTAGCCGCGTTGCGCACCGCTCTTGCTTGCCCTAGACCGGCGTTCGCTTGGACCTCAAATCGCGGGCACGTTTGATGAGCAGATTGCTGCTGTTGCGGCACGCCAAGGCCGCCTGGGCCGCGCCCGGCGAACGGGACTTCGACAGACCGCTGAAGAAGTCCGGCTGGACCGATTCGCGGGACATTGGCGAGCAAATAGCGGCAATGTCGCTGATCCCGGATATCATACTGTGTTCGACGGCGCGCCGGGCGCGCGAAACCTGGGCCGGTGTCGCCGAGGTCATCGGATCCATGGACGACCGGGTCACCTTTCTCGATCAGCTCTATACAGAGGACGCTGCGGGTTATCTGGAGGTTGCCCGCAATGCGCCCGAAGCGAGCAGCGTCATGCTTGTCGGCCACAACCCGATGATGGAGGACCTCGCCGAGGCCCTGAGCGGCAGCGGCAAAGACGCGGCGCGCTCGATACTTGCTGCCGGATTCCCGAAGTCGGGCCTTGCAGTCATCGCGTTCGACGGCCCGCTGTCGCAGGCCCAGCCCGGCAAGGGCAGGCTGGAACTGTTCCTGACCAAGCGGCGCGAAGCCCAGGTCTGACGGGCTGCGCTTTGCAAGCGCCTGCCGCCGCGCCTATATCCGGTGGCCGATAGTGTAAGGACCTGCCGCTTGGCCGCATTGACGACCCTGACAGACGAGGCGCGTATCGCGCTCGACACGGTGGCGGGGCGTGCGGCAAATCTCTTCTCCCCATCCATCAGGCTCGGTGTCACCGGCCTGTCGCGCGCGGGCAAGACCGTTTTCATTTCGGCCTTCGTGCATAATCTGATCCATGGTGGCCGGCTGCCGATGTTCGAGGCGCAGAAATCGGGCCGCATCGCGCGGGCCTATCTGCAGCACCAGCCGGACGACGACGTGCCTCGTTTTCAGTATGAGGACCATATCGCGGCGCTGGTGGATGATCGCGTCTGGCCCGAATCGACGCGCGCCATCTCAGAATTGCGGCTCACGATCGAGTTTGAGTCGGCGTCCGGCTGGAACCGCATGTTTTCTGCCGGACGGCTGTCGATCGACATCGTCGACTATCCGGGCGAATGGCTGCTCGACCTGCCGCTGCTCGGCAAGAGCTATGACGAGTTCTCCCACGACGCATTCGAGATGGCCGATCTGCCGGTGCGGTCCGAGCTTTCGAAGCACTGGCGCGAAATGTCGGCGTCCGTCGATGGGGACGCTCCCGCCGACGAGATGACGGCCCGGCGATTGTCCGAGGCGTTCGCGGACTATCTGCGCGCGTGCAAGCAGGACGAACGGGCGCTTTCGACGCTGCCGCCGGGGCGGTTCCTGATTCCCGGCGACCTCGAAGGATCGCCTGCTCTTACCTTCGCGCCGCTGCCGCCAACGGACAAAGCCCACAAGACGGGTTCGTTGCGCGCGGTGATGGCCCGGCGCTACGAGTCCTACAAGACGCATGTCGTAAAGCCGTTCTTTCGCGAGCACGTGACGCGCCTCGACCGTCAGATCGTTCTGATCGACGCAATGCAGGCGATAAACGCGGGTCCGGCCGCCCTCGCCGATCTCGAACGGGCGCTTGCAGAGATCCTCGGCTGTTTCAGGCCCGGCCGCGGCAGCTTGTTCACCGATCTGTTCGCGCGGCGCATCGACCGCATTCTGGTTGCGGCAACCAAGGCAGATCACATCCACCACGCCGAGCATGACAAACTGCAGGCGATCGTGCGCCGGCTGGCGGACCGCGCAATCGCGCGCGCCGACTTTTCCGGGGCGTCGGTCGACGCGGTTGCAATGGCTGCCGTGCGGGCGACTCGCGAAGGCTCGGTGAAACGGGGACGCGATACGCTGCCCGTGATCATCGGCGTGCCGATGGCCGGCGAGACGATCGGCGGCGAAACCTTCGACGGCGAAGCGGAAACGGCGATCTTCCCCGGAGACCTCCCCGAGAAGCCGGCGCAACTGTTCAAGGCGGCCGAAGATGCGTCCGGACCCGCGCACGAAATCCGCTTCGTGCGCTTCCGACCGCCTCGGCTTGAACGAACGGCGGAGGGCGTGACGCTTTCGCTGCCGCACATCCGGCTCGACCGCGCACTGCAATTCCTGCTTGGGGACCGCCTCGCATGAGCCAAACGCGCAAGCCCGGCGCCTTCAGGATCGAACCGGAAAGGCACAAGCCGGAGAAGCCGAAGCGCAAGCCGGCGGCGATAAAGGCCGATACGGCCTCCGCCGTGGTTCCCGCCGCCGTCGACGTCTTCGATGAAATAGACCCCGCGGAACTCGATCCACCGCCGCCGCCCCGACCAAAACGCCGATCGCGGCTGGGCGCAATCCTTGTTGCCGCCCTGGGTATCTTTGTTTCGGCAGCGATCGGGTTGTGGATCGACGGGTTGATCCGCGACCTCTTCGCGCGCGCCGACTGGCTGGGGTGGGCCGCCGCGGCGCTTGCGGCGATTGCCACGCTCTCCCTGCTCATCATCATCACCCGCGAAATGGTCGCCCTGAGGCGGCTAGCCTCCGTTGAGGCCATGCGCCGGCAGGCGGCTGACGCAATTGCCAGCTCGGATGCTCGCAAGGCGCGGGATCTGGTCGATCATCTGTCCGGGTTTCTCGCCGCCAGGGCCGAAACCGCCGCCGGGCGACGGGCGCTCGCCGAACTGCGCGATGATGTGATCGACGGCCCCGACCTGGTGCACCTCGCCGAGACCGAGCTTCTGGCGCCGCTCGACCGGCAGGCGGCCACGCTCATCGCCGACGCTGCCAAACGCGTCTCGATCGTCACCGCCGTCAGCCCGCGGGCCCTGTTCGACGTCGCATATGTCATGTTCGAGGCGGCGCGGCTGGTCCGTCGGCTGTCGGAGCTCTACGGAGCGCGGCCCGGTACGCTCGGTTTCGTCAGGCTCGGGCGGTCGGTGATCGCGCACCTGGCAATCACTGGCTCGATCGCCGCTACCGACAGTTTCGTGCAACAGATCATCGGGCACGGTCTTGCGGCCAGACTGTCGGCCAAACTCGGCGAAGGCGTCGTCAACGGCATGATGACGGCACGAATCGGCATCGCGGCGATGGAGACGGCGCGTCCCCTTCCCTTCAGCGCCGTGAAACGGCCGGGAATGGGCGAGTTCGTAACCACGTTGACCAAATTTGCCGCTCGCAAGGAGAGCGAAGGCGGTTCTGAGGGCCAATGACCTTGCGTTGGGATTGCCAGTAACGCATCATCGGAATAGCGAAGCGTTAACCAATCTTGTTCATGTTCCAGGTAGCAATCGCTTCGTACCGGTCGGGTGCCCAATGCTCTTTCGCGTTTTCCTTTCCGCCATCGTTCCGCTTTTCGTTGGAGCCGCCGCTCTGGTTAGCTCCGCGGCAAACGCGGATGCCTCCGAGCGCGAACGCCGGTTTTTCAGTTCGGTGGAAGGCCGCTGGTCGGGACCCGGCGAAATCGTGGCCGGCAAATACAGAGGCACGAAGTTCATCTGCAACTTCACCGGCACAACGCCGGACGGCAAGATCGGCATGGCACTTGACGGCGGCTGCCGCGTTGGCCTGTTCACGCAGCGCATGTCGGCCGCGATCGAGAAGTCGGGCGGCAGCGGCTATCGCGGCACGTTCATGGATGGCGCTGCCGGTAACGGCCTCGACGTCGTTGGCGGTACGGTCGCTTCGAACAGAGTGACCTTCCGGCTTTCGCGTAACGCGCTCGATGGCGCCATGCAGGCGCGCATGACAGACGACGACACGATGAACGTCACCGTGTCCGTCAAGGTCGAGAACCAGATGGTTCCGGTCATCGGCATCAGCCTGAAGCGGCTCGACGAGCGCTCGGTCGGCGCCGTCATTACGCGCTAGCAGACCGCGACCGCTTCGTTCCCAACCCGAACGATCTGCGAGCCCCGCCAGACGGCTAGTAAGCTGTCGAGCGCCTTGTGTTTCGCCTTGTGCGCTGGGATAACCCAGCGATAGCTGAGCGAGCGGGGGCGACATGGCGGCCGAGGCAGCAGCAAGCAACGATCTTGTTCAAGTCGTGTCCCTGCTTGCCGCAGGCGTCATCGCGGTGCCGATCTTCAAGCGCATCGGCCTCGGTTCGGTCCTTGGCTATCTCACGGCCGGGCTGATCATCGGCCCATTCGGGATCGGGCTGTTCTCCGACCCCGAGGCGATACTCCACGTCGCCGAGCTTGGCGTCGTGATGTTCCTGTTCATCATCGGACTGGAAATGCAGCCTTCGCGGCTGTGGGGGCTGAGACGCGCCATCTTCGGCCTGGGCGCGATACAGGTGGCGGTGTGCGCTCTCGTGCTGACGCTGGTCGGCATTGCGTTCGGCCTGCCGCCCCTGATCGCCTTCGTAGGCGCTACCGGTTTCGTACTGTCATCGACCGCAATCGTCATGCAGATACTGGAAGAGCGTGGTGAGACGGCGACCGACAGCGGCCAGCGCGTCGTCTCCATCCTCCTGATGGAAGACCTCATGATCGTTCCGCTTCTGGCGCTGATCGCCTTTCTGGCGCCTGGCGGAGCCGAAACAACGGTGGGCGAGCGCTGGACCGCGATAGGCATTGCGCTCGGCTCGCTGGCGGCGCTCGTGGTTGCCGGCAGATATTTGCTCAATCCCATGTTTCGTGTCCTGGCCGAGGCACATGCGCGTGAGGTGATGACGGCCGCAGCGCTGCTCGTCGTTCTGGGCGCGGCTCTCGCCATGCAGCTCGGCGGCCTGTCGATGGCGATGGGCGCGTTCCTGGCGGGCGTTCTCCTTTCCGAATCCACCTTCCGCCACCAGCTCGAGGCTGACATCGAGCCGTTCAGGGGCATCCTGCTCGGCCTCTTCTTTCTCGGCGTCGGCATGTCGCTCGACCTTGCGGTCATTGGCGAGAACTGGCCGCTAATCGTCGGACTGGTGGCGACGTTCATGGTGGCCAAGGGCATTGCCATCTACGCCATCGCGCGCGTCCTCAAGTCATCGCACCGCGAAGGGCTGACACGCGCGGCGCTGATGGCGCAGGGCGGCGAATTCGCCTTCGTGCTCTACGCGGCAGCGACCAGCGCCGGCATCCTCGACGGCAACACCAACGCCACGCTGACCGCAACGGTGATCCTGTCGATCGCGCTGACGCCCTTCCTCGTCATGGGGCTGCGCTACGTGCTGCCGCAGGACGAGGTGTCGCTCGACGGCGTCGAGGTGGCGGCGGACCTGCGCGGCCGCGTTCTCGTAATCGGATTCGGCCGTTTCGGCCAGATCGTCAGCCAGCCGCTGCTCTTGCGCGGCGTGGACGTGTCAATCATCGACGACGACGTCGAGATGATTCAGGCGGCGGCGGATTTCGGGTTCAAGGTCTACTACGGCGACGGCACGCGGCCCGACATTCTCCATGCAGCGGGCGCACATCATGCCGAGGCCATCCTGGTGTGCGTAGACCGGCCGGATGCCGCACTCAGGATTGCCGAACTGGCGCAGACAGAATTTCCGCTGACCAAGGTGCTGGCGCGGGCGTTCGACCGGGGCGCGGCGATCAAGCTCATCAATGCCGGCGTCGAATACCAGATCCGCGAGACCCTCGAATCCGCCCTTCTGTTTGCCGAGAACACGCTGCACACGTTGGGTGTTCCGGAGGAAGAAACGGAAGAGATACTGGCCGACGTGCGCCGCCGCGACGCCGAGCGTCTGGAACTGCAGGTGGCCGGCGGCATCTATGCCGGCTCGGGGTTGCTGCAGAAGAACATGCCGGTGCCGACGCCACTGTCGACGCCGCGCCGGACGGGCCGTGGCCTCAACGAGGAAACGCAGGATCTCCTGCGCCGCGATGAAGAGGCAAAGGCCGAAGGCGAAGGCCAGTCCTAGCGATACTCGAAGATCGACCGGAATATGCCCGGCGCGACGATCGACAGCGGATTCACCTCCAGATTGGGCGATCCAGCCGGGCCGGAGAGCCGGTAGGTAATGCCGATCAACCCGCCACCCCGGCCATTGCCGAGCAACTGACCAAGCACCGGTATTTCGCCGAATATCCGGTTGATGCCGTAAATCGGCAGGAAGGTGCCGTTGATGGTCATGTTGCCCTCGGGGTCGATAACCGTCCCCTCGAAGGTCGAGCCCATCGTGGCCCCGCTGACCACGCCATTGGCCACCTGAATGGTGTCGCCCCCCATTTCAACGCTGGCAAAGCCGCGCTGGAACTGCGCCCGCGAGACGTCGACATCACGCCTGACGGCTTCGTTCAGCGAGCGCCTGTCCCCCGGGGGCGTGCGATCGACCATCGACTGGAGCGCCGCCTCATTGATAAGCGAGAAGTCCCGGATTTCGAGCTGCCCGCGCAGCGAGCCTCCGGCCTGACCCGACAGGCTGAGTGCTGCGCGGCCTCCGTCCAGCTTGTCGTAGACGTCGAGAAAACGAAGCACCGCTCCTGTGTCGTCGGCTTTCACCTCGACTTTGCGAGCGCCGCCGGCGGAAGCATCGACGATCGTGGCACGTGCACCGGCAGGCGTAGACACCGAGATGCGCATGCCCGGCACATTGCTCGCGGCATCGGTGTAGGCCAGTTTTGCACCGACCATCTCCTCGCCGTTGAACCCGGTGACACGCGATACCTCCGCATCGACGCGGACCGAAGTCCCTCCGCCCCCGGACGCGGCAGCCCCGCCCGATGCAAGCTGCATGGACGCGAATTCCTTGATCAGGAACCGGGCATCGAGCTTCTGGCCAGATACGTTGATCATGTAGGTGTCGCCTGTGCGATCGATGCCCATCGCAATATTGTCGCCCGGGCTAAAACCGATCCTGCCGAAGCGCGCGCTTGCAAGCCCCCGCTCGTCCACCGTCAGCGTGCCGGCACCGCCGAAGCCGTCTCCGTTCAGCTTCAGATCCTCCAGCGTGACCGTCTCGCCATCGCGGATCATCGTGAAGTCGGCGGTAGCGGCGACGCCTTTCGCTTTCGACCAGCCTATCCACGGCAGACTGAAGACAGCCCGGGTCAGATCGACACTTACCATCTCCTTGCCCGGCGCGATTTGCTCGACGTCGAGCGTCATCGGACCGGAAACCATGGAGGAAAGCCCGTCGAAGAGCTTGTCGGAATCGCCGGGCTCAAGAAACAGCCGCGCCTTGCGCCGGCGCTCGCTCTTGTCGTCGCCGAGCGGTTCGGAGAGCGAAAGTTCTCCGCGGATTCCATTGAGCAACGCGCTTGCCTCGAACTCCGCGCTTTCCGGACCCGCGATTATCGTGCCTTCGGCGTCCTCGATCCGCTGCCCCTCATAGGGTTCGGCAAGCGCCAATCCCTCGTAGTCAAGCTCGAGCCACCAATCGAGATCGTCGCGGGAGACGTTGTTCGCAAGCGGAATGCTCGCCTGCAGCCGGCCCTTGGCCATGCCGCTTATCCCGTCCGGAGAAATCGGCAGGTAGTCCGACAGGTTGATCGGTTCGTAGCCGGCGACCTCGAGCACGGCGGCCGCGGCGCCGTCGATCTCGACGTCCACATGCCCGATGAGCGGCTTGATATGCGCGTCGTCGATATGGAAGGTGCCGTTGCGCGCGCTGAGCGTGCGACCGCTCTCGGTGAAGATGGTGCCCGACTTCAGGGAAATGTCGACATCGGTCCCTGCGAAATCGATCACGCCCACCGCGTCGCGCATGGGCGGAATTGTGCCGGCAACATCGAAGCGGGCGTTCTCGACTTCGAAGTGTCCCGAGACCTCTTCAGCCGTCATGGGTATGCCCGGCGCAAGACGACCTGGCGCAGCCCTGACCAGCAGCCTGCTGTTTTGCACGGTGCCGCCAAACACGTTTGCCAGCGCCCACTCCCTGGCCGCCGGTGCGGCAAAAAACGGCCAGAGGTTCTTGGCGTGGCTCACAGGCATGTCGGCCACGGCGATTGCGAGCGATAGGCCCGGCACCTTGCCGGGCACAATTTCCAGCGCGCCGGAGCCGATGACCTCCCCCTGCCCCGTGGCAACGGCGATCTCATTGGCGACGATGCGGCGGCCATCGGGAGCAAGCCAGCCGCCGACCCGTGCTATCGCCGCGAGCGCGGGCTCGGGCGAATCGAGAGGCGCCACGTTTATGTCCGGCCCTATCAGGCGAAACGCGTAACTCGGTTCGCCATCGCCATCGTCGGTTGCGGGTTGCGGCGTGATCAGCCCGCTGAATGCAAACCGCGACCTGCCTGTCTCAAGATAAAAGCGCTCGATCCACAGGGATCCGGTACCCCCGGTCAGCTTGACGCCGATGCCGGCATTGGCCTGCATTTCCGGGTTCGGCCCGATGGTGACCGATGAAGGCGCAACAGTGGCCGACAGCGAGATTTCGGACGGCGCGCCATTGTGTTCCGCCCTGCCCTCCACGTGCAGGGACATGTCGCCGAGAAGAACTCGGTTGAGGGCTTCGGGCGTGGATCCGCCGAATTCATATGTGCGCCCGTTCGATGCCACCGTCGCATCGAGGCTGAACCGCGAGGCCTCTGCGCGATCCACCGGAGCCTGCGCCTCGCCCGCGAGTTTGGCAATGTGGTCGAGGATGGCGACGGAACCGGCGATCTCGACTGTTCCCTCGCCCACATTGCTGAGGCGGAGAGTGTCGATCATGACCGGCGCGGCTGCCCCGACCAATTCTACATTGCGCAGCGTGACGGTTTCGAGCCCAGACGGTCCTAGACCTCCGATGGCCCGGTCAATGCCCGTGAAAACCGCGTCAAGCAGCCCGTCGGGTTCTATCAGGCCGTCTGCCGACAGGACCGAGCCAAATGCGTCACCGCCGGCCGCCGGCACATTGCCCGGCAGTGAAATGGTTGCGTCGGCCACCGTTGCCGAGCCGACTTCGACTTTGCCGGACAGCAACGGCCAGAAACGGACACCCAGTCCAAGCCTGCCCGCCTGCGCATAGCGTTCGCCCGAAGCCTTGCCGGAAACGCTGAGGTCGTGGATCCCGATCGCAAGGAAGTGACGGCGATCGAGGGCCAGGGTAGCACGCCCCAGGCGCACATCGACCTCGTCGCCGGCAAGGCGTGCGATTGCGCGTTCGGCTTGCCCACGCAGCCAGGCGCTTTCGATGCCAGTCGCCGGGATTATCGCCAGCAGCGCAAATACGAGGAGGACGAGGGCGCCGAATGCCAGGGCTGTCCACTTCAGGCCGCGAACGAGCCAACGAGGAACAAGAGAGCGCGAGGCCAGCGGCGAACCCGGCCAGGCCGACGGATAGGTGTGCAGTCCCGTCACCTCATCCCGGCGGAAGCGGATCTTCTCGTGTCTGGCGACCGGTTCTTTCAAGAGGCTGCGGTGTTCCAGCGTTGGACGAATCTTGCCCGCACATTATATCTTCGCGAGCATATCGACCGCTCACTATTTTCCAACAAGGGCAAAGACATGGCTGAGCTGAAGCAGGGGGACATGGCGCCTGATTTCGAGCTTCCCCGCGCCGGCGGCGACCCGGTCAAGCTGTCCGATTATCGCGGCAAGCTGCTGGTGCTGTTTTTCTATCCCAAGGACGATACCGAAGGATGCACAGCCGAAGCCCTCGCCTTCTCGGCTCTTGAGGCGGAATTCGAGCGCGCCGGAGCGGCGGTGGTCGGCATCTCGCCCGACAGTGTACGCAGCCACGAAAAATTCCAGGCGAAACATGGGCTTACAGTGACTCTGCTCGCTGATCAGGAAAAGGCCGCCATCGAGGCCTATGGAGTTTGGACCGAAAAGAGCATGTACGGACGGCGGTTCATGGGTGTCGAGCGCTCAACATTCCTGATCGGCGTTGATGGCCGAATCCGGTCGATCTGGCGCAAGGTCCGGGTTCGCGGCCACGCCGAGGCAGTGCTGCAGGCGGTGCGCGAGGCATAGCCCAAAACCGGCCGAGACCTTCAATTTCACTGGTTGCGTGCCCTCACGGGCAAATCTTTGTTAACCCTAACAATGTGTAATGCCGCTCAGATTTTCCCTGGTTCTGGGTGGCGTGACCTTGCAGCAGAAATCCCATTCCGCCGTATTCGGAAGACGCACGGAACCGCACACGGTCATTATCGCGCGCGGTGACGAGATCAGGCATTTCACCATCCGCCCATGGCTTGCCGCGGTGGTCGGATCGGTTCTGGCGGCCGTAGCGATCGGGTACCTTCTGGCGACGTCCTATCTCGTTCTTCGCGACGATCTGATCGGCGCAAGCGTGGCGCGGCAGGCCAGGCTGCAGCAAGCTTACGAAGATCGCATCTCGGCGCTGCGCGCGCAGGTCGACCGCATCACCAGCCGACAGTTGCTCGACCAGCGCCTGATGGAGACCAAGGTCTCGGAACTTCTGCAGCGCCAGTCGCAACTCTATTCGCGGCATGGCCGGCTGCGGCCGATACTCGACCGGGCCGAGGGCGGCGGACTGCTGCCGAACGAGATTCCCGTCCCCGATCCGCGGCCGGAAGACCGCGCCGGCGTCGATGCAGAGACGCCCATCCGGGCCGCAAGCGAAGCACTGGAGTCAGCGGGAGACGGTGCGCCAGACGAATTCGCCCTGTGGAACACGCGTCACGGCTTCGCGCCGAGTGCATCGGCGGCCGATCGCGCCGACATCCTGTTCGCTGCGATCAACAAGTCGCTGCGGCGCATCGAGGACGAGCAGATGGTGCGGTTGACGACGCTGGCCCAGGATGCCGACCGCACCGCCGACGCCATTACTGAAGCACTGGCCGCCGTCGGGCTCGATGCTGGCGATGAAGCAGACGAGACCTCCGGCATAGGCGGTCCGCTATTGGCAATTGACGACCGGCACGTGTTCGAAGCCCGAGTCAATGAACTGGACGAGGCTTTGACGCGCCTCGAAGAGGTTAAACAGAGGGCTACCCTGCTCCCGATCCACAGCCCGGCACCGGGTTATGCGATTTCCTCCACCTTCGGCATTCGTCGCGATCCGATACTGAAGACCCCGGCGATGCATGCCGGTCTCGATTTCCGGGTGCCCTCAGGCAGGCTGGTGAAGGCAACCGGCCAGGGCCGCGTAGTCGCCGCCGGCTGGAACGGCGGTTACGGACGAATGGTTGAGGTCGACCACGGCGACGGCCTGACGACGCGCTATGCGCATCTGTCCAAGATCAGCGTGTCGGAAGGCGATATCGTCGAGCGCGGAACGACGCTCGGCAAGGTCGGATCGAGCGGGCGTTCGACAGGCGCACACCTTCACTACGAGATCCGCCGCAACGGTACGGCGATCGATCCGCTGCGTTTCATCAAAGCCGGTCGGCGGGTGTCCCAGCTGCTCTAGCGGCGGATTATTCGATGTCCTCGACCTCGGCTCCGCTCCCACCTTCGATGCGATGGGCCAAGGCGGCTTCCATGAACTCATCGAGTTCGCCGTCGAGCACGTCCGATGGGCTCGTGCTCTCCACGCCGGTGCGCAGATCCTTCACAAGCTGATAGGGCTGCAGCACGTATGACCTGATCTGGTGGCCCCAGCCGATGTCGGTCTTTGACGCCTCGGTCTGGCTGGCCGCCTCTTCGCGCCTCTTCAACTCCTCTTCGTAGAGCCGCGAGCGCAGCATCTCCCAAGCCTTGGCGCGGTTCTTGTGCTGCGAGCGCTCGGCCTGGCAGGCCACGGCGATGCCGGTCGGTATGTGCGTGATGCGCACCGCGGAGTCTGTCGTGTTGACGTGCTGACCACCTGCGCCCGACGACCTGTAGGTATCGATGCGAACCTCGGATTCCGGAATATCGATCTCGATCGTATCGTCTACGACGGGATAGACCCAGGCGCTGGCGAACGAGGTGTGACGCCGTGCGTTGCTGTCATAGGGCGAAATGCGGACAAGGCGATGCACGCCGGATTCGGTCTTGAGCCAGCCATAGGCGTTCTGGCCTTTCACCAAAACGGTCGCCGACTTGATGCCCGCCTCCTCGCCGTCGTGCATTTCCAGCACCTCGACCTTCATCCCCCGGCGGTCAGCCCAGCGCGTGTACATGCGCAGGAGCATGTTCGCCCAGTCCTGGCTTTCCGTTCCGCCGGCGCCGGCGTGGATTTCGAGATAGGTGTCGTTCGCGTCCGCCTCGCCGGACAGGAGCGTCTGGATCTGGCGCGCGCGTATCTCGCCGGAGAGCGAGCGGATCGCGGCTTCGGCATCCGCGACGACCGACTGATCGCCCTCCTCCTCACCGAGGCCGATCAGCTCGATATTGTCGTCAAGCGCCTGCGAAAGGCCCCTGATCGCGGTGATATTGTCCTCGAGCGTCTGCCGCTCGCGCATCAGCTTCTGGGCTTCCTGCGGATTGTCCCAGAGCGAGGAATCCTCGGCGCGGCTGTTCAGATAGTCTAGACGCTTGACGGCCTGATCCCAGTCAAAGATGCCTCCTCAGCAGGTCGATCGCCTGCTTGATTTCGTCGACGAGGAGTTCGGTTTCGTTACGCATGACAGTCCTTCGGGATATTGCGTCCAAGGCTGGAATCGGCGCGGACCATAGGTGCGCCGCCGATACCTGTAAAGCGCGAGCGGGATTGAACAATCGGGCGAGGGTCGGCGGCGGCTAATAGAGCCCGCCACCGCCGGAGTTGATCGCCTGGTTGGCCTGCGGGGAGATGAAGTTCGCCCGGTCTTCGCCTTCCAGTTCCTCCATGCCGATCACCCAGTAGCTGTCCGCAGGGCCGGTGCCGGGCTTGAAGTACTCCGTGATCGCTCCAGCCTGACCGGCCTCGGCGCGCATGCCCGTCTTCCGGTCAACGGCGATCCGCTTCATGCCCTCCGGCACCTCGAAATCCACCGGGTTGGTGCCTGCGAGAACCTCGCCCATGAATTCCTTGAAAATCGGCGCGGCCAGTCCACCGCCCGTTGCGCCGCGGCCCATCGGCCTTGGCTTGTCGTAGCCCATGTAGACCCCAACGACGAGATTGGGCGTGTAGCCGATGAACCAGGCGTCCTTTTCGTCGTTCGTCGTTCCCGTCTTGCCGGCGATCGGGAAGCCAAGCTCGGACACGGTAACGGCCGTTCCGCGCTGGACGACACCCTGCATCATCGAGGTGATCTGATAGGCTGTCATCGGATCGAGCACCTGCTCGGCGTTGTTGACGAGTTCGGGCTCCGGCTGGCCATTCCAGCTCTCCGCGACACAGGTTTCGCAGCTGCGCTCGTCATGCTTGAACACGGTCTTGCCGTAGCGGTCCTGGATGCGGTCGATCAGCGACGGCTTGATCTGCTTGCCACCATTGGCCATCACCGAATAGGCGGACACCATGCGCATCACGGTCGTCTCGCCCGACCCGAGCGCCATGGCGAGCACCGGGTTCATATCGTCATAGATGCCGAAACGTTCGGCATATTCGGCGACCAGCGGCATGCCCATGTCATTGGCCAGCCGCACCGTCATCAGGTTACGTGAGCGTTCGATGCCGGCGCGCAGAGTAGACGGCCCGGCGAACTGGCCGCCGTAGTTCTTGGGCTCCCACACCTGGCCGCCGGACACGATGCGGATCGGCGCATCGAGCACAACAGAGGCAGGAGTATAGCCGTTGTCGAG
The DNA here is from genome assembly GCA_017643025.1 of Rhizobiaceae bacterium. Taxonomy (GTDB): domain Bacteria; phylum Pseudomonadota; class Alphaproteobacteria; order Rhizobiales; family Rhizobiaceae; genus RCIO01. Next base: position 151,872 of record JAEPOG010000006.1, on the reverse strand, counting down.
CGCCGCTGCGTAGACGATCGGCTTGAACGATGAACCTGGTTGGCGGTAGGCCTGCGTGGCGCGGTTGAACTCCGACGAGGCGTAGGAGAAACCGCCGACCAGCGCCAATACGCGGCCTGTGTGCGGGTCCATCGCCACCAGTCCACCGCCGATTTCCGGAACCTGGCGAAGCTGGTACGCCCCCTCTTCGTCGGCTGCCTCGACATAGACAACTTCGCCGGGCTTGAGCACCTCGGCCGGCGACTGCGCCTTCACGAGCTTGCCGTCCACGGTGTGGCGCATGGCCCAGCTCATGTTCTCGAGCGATACCGTTCCGGTGATCCGACCTTCGCCGACTTCACCGGACACCGTTGCCGGAGGCTTCAGGCCGACCGTCAGGCCGCCCTCGCCCGATTCGAGCACGACCGCGACCTTCCATTCCGGAACATCGTCCAGGCCGGGCACCTCGAAGAGCGCCGGTCCCCAGTCGCCGTTTATGCTGATCGTCGTGATCGAGCCGCGGTAGCCGCGCAGCGTGTCGTATTTCATCAGGCCGTTCTGCAACGCCTTGCGGGCAACCAGCTGCATCTCGGGGTCGAGCGAAGTGCGCACCGACAGGCCGCCTTCATAAAGCGCGTCCTCGCCATAACGCGCGATCAGCTGGCGGCGCACTTCCTCGGTGAAGTACTCACCGGCGAACAGATATGTACCGCCGCGCCGGGGCTTCACACCGAGTGGCAATGCCTTCGCCTTCTCGGCTTCGTCGGGTTCGACGTAGCCGTTCTCGACCATCTGTTCGATGACCCAGTTGCGGCGCTCGATGGCGCGCTCGGTGTAGCGGAACGGATGGTAGTTGGAAGGGCCGCGGGGGAGCGCGGCGAGATACGCCGCTTCCGAAAGCGTCAGTTCGTTCACCGACTTGTCGAAATAGGTCAGCGCAGCGCCTGCAATGCCGTAGGAACCAAGGCCGAAGAAAATCTCGTTCAGGTAGAGCTCGAAAATCCGGTCCTTGGTGTAGGCCTGCTCGATGCGGAAAGAGAGGATCATCTCCCGCACCTTGCGCTCGTAGGTCTGGTCCGAGGACAGGAGGAAGTTCTTCGCAACCTGCTGCGTGATGGTCGACGCGCCGACCGGCCGGCGGCCGGTCCCCATATTCTGCACGTTGGTGATCACCGCGCGGACGAGGCCGGTGAAGTCGACGCCGGGATGCGTGTAGAAGTTCTTGTCCTCGGCCGACAGAAACGCCGCCTTGACGCGGTCGGGGACGGCCTGAATCGGCAAATAGAGACGGCGTTCGCGGGCAAACTCGGCCATCAACGCGCCGTCCGCTGCATGGACGCGCGTCGTCACCGGCGGCTCATACTTAGCCAGAACCTCGTAGTCCGGCAGGTCCTTGGAGACGTCGCCTATATAGAGCGCCACTCCGGCAGCAGCGAGCAGTGCGAGCACCACGCCAATGCCGAAAAAATAGCCGAGAAGTCTAACCATGCCCGCTCCGGAATGTCGGTCGCGCCGCCCGCCCAAATAGCGCTTAGCCGCTTGATTTCAATCGCACGTCATCCCTTGACGGCTGTTGTGGGCAAAATGCGGCAACGCAAACGGATCGACCGCGAGTCGCGGCCGATAATCGACCAATTGTGGCTTCGTTGCAACGCAGCGCATCCGCGGCAGTCGACCGGCAATCAGCCGCCTGTCGCAGCCGTGGCGCCGGCAAAGGAGCGCACGGCGGTCACAACGCTCCCGATTGCCTTCTCGCGCCACTCGGCATCCAGCAACTGCTTCTCGTCCTCGGAATTGGAGAGATACCCAAGTTCGAGCAGGACCGAAGGGACGTCAGGCGCTTTCAGTACCCGGAAACCGGCGTAACGGTGCGGGTTCTTGATCAGTTCGACCCGGTCGGAAAGCGAGCCGACAAGGGTGCGTGCGAACCGCACTGAAAAAGCGTGCGTCTCGCGCCTGATCAAGTCCATGAGGATGTCGGAAACCTCGTGGTTCTCGTCTTCCACGGACAGGCCGGCCAGTTCGTCCGACAGATTCTCGCGCGCGGCAAGCGCCGCGGCCTCGGCGTCAGATGCCTGATCCGAAACGGTATAGACGGTAGCGCCGCGGACACTGCGGTAGCGGATCGTGTCGGCATGCACGGAAATGAACAGGTTGGCGCCGTGCTGGCGGGCAATCCGGACCCGCTCGTCGAGCCTCAGGAACACGTCCTCGCCACGCGTCAGCTGGACGCGAAAGCGCGTGTCCTCTTCCAGCCGGGACTTAAGCTCTTCGGCGAAAGTGAGCGTGATGTCCTTTTCCAGTGTGCCGGTAGTGCCGCGCGCGCCGCTGTCGATGCCGCCGTGACCGGGATCGATGACGATCGTAAACGGCTGGCTCGCCTCACCCTCGCTTCTAACCACACGGTCGCCCTTGGGGGTGGAGCGTGTCGAACCGGTCGTGGTGACCTGGTCGGCGAGCGCAGCCTCGAATGCGGCTTCCGTCGACGCAACGAGGTCGGCGACCAGCCGATACCCCGGCGACGACGTGTTCCGAAGAATGTCGAAGGCCTCGACGGCGAACGGTCCCTCTGTCGAGAGAATAAGCCTGCCTTTGCCAGCGCTGATCATGCCGTAGCGAACGTCCGAAACCAGGCCCCGTGCTTCGGTTGCTTCAGGCTCGATCGAGAAGCGCGTATCCGGAAGGTCGATCACCAGCCGATGCGGGCCGCGCAGCAGGAACCAGTTCGCCGCGGGTTCGCCATCGAATTGCAGCACCAGCCGCACGCGCGATGCGTCGCCCGCCATCTTGTAGCCATGTGCGACCAAGGCCGGCGGAGGCAATTCCTCCGCCAGGGCTGGCGCCAAGGGACGAAGGGACGCAACGACGCAAAGCAGCACGAGGGCAAACGCCAGCCAAAGGCGCGATGCAATCGACACACCCGTCGATTGCGGGCGCCATGCCCCTTTGTTTGCACGAATCAGCATCGATTCCGGCCCGCCCTGAGACTGCGCTGAGCTATCCCGCCTAGCAGCACGTAGTAAAGGACGGTTAACCAAAACTTTCGCAGATCGCTGTTTTACAGGCCTGCACACAGCGGCAATTGCCAAGCGTGAATAGAGGGTTGCCATCAACGGCACCAAATCATAAAAGCGACGCGGGACAACCGCAATGTTCGGACCTGTCCACTCCGGCGGCTCCATATGCGGCGATTAGCATTACCGTGACCGCGTTCGGAAGGTGGGCCCGGCGGGCGTTCCAGAGGTTTCTTCGGGTGTTACCGCACAGCGGAACCCATTTGTATGAGGAAAAACGGTCGGGGACGTTCCCCGCGCCGGCTCCAACGAGCAAAAGAGTCGGTCCGGCTCGCCGGGCCTCGGTTCAATAAAAGGTATCGTGCGCCAGTTTATGGATAAGGACGCCCTCCCAATGAGAGCCGGACGCCGCAATGCGGCCGCCGGCGCGCCTCGTCCGCCGCGCACGACCCGCAATTTGTCCGGCAGACACGATCTTGCCCCACCGGCCCCGCTTTCCAGCGGACCGCCTGGGCGTACGCGCGTCGCCGGGGAGACTATTCATAATGCCCAACAAGATGCTGATAGACGCCTCCCACCAGGAGGAAACGCGCGTCGTCGTCGTACGCGGCAACCGCATTGAAGAATTCGATTTCGAATCACAGGACAAGAAGCAGCTAAAAGGAAATATCTATCTCGCCCGCGTGACGCGGGTTGAGCCGTCCCTTCAGGCAGCCTTTGTCGAATATGGCGGGAACCGGCACGGTTTCCTCGCCTTCAGCGAAATCCATCCCGACTACTACCAGATCCCGGTCGCCGACAGGCAGGCGCTGCTACGCGCAGAAGCGGAAGCAGCCGAAGCCGAAAACGACGAAGAGGACGAGCGCCAGCAGGAGAAGCGCGGCAAGCGCCGGCGCCGCGGCCGCGGCCGCGGGCGTGCCGACACGCCAATCGAGGCGGAAGCGGAGGCTGCCGGCGAGGACGACGTAAAGGCTGATAGCGACGAACCGGTCGCCGACGCCGAGCCGGAAGCTGATACACCGGGCGACGAGACGTTCGGCGGCGATGAGGACGGGGTGGCTAATCCCGCCGTGATGGCCGAGATGGCTGCCTCCGACGTTGTCTCCGAGCCTGTGGAAACCAACGGCGACGACGAGGCGAACGGCGCCGCGCCGGCTGGTGACGTCGAATCCGTCGGCGCCGAAGACGCACTCGAGGAAGTGCGCTCGCGCCGCAGGCCCGTGCGCCGCAACTACAAGATCCAGGAGGTGATCAAGCGCCGGCAGATTCTGCTTGTGCAGGTGGTCAAGGAGGAGCGCGGCAACAAGGGCGCGGCCCTCACCACGTACCTTTCGCTTGCAGGCCGCTATTCGGTGCTGATGCCAAACACGGCGCGCGGCGGCGGTATCTCGCGCAAGATCACCAATGTGCAGGACCGCAAGCGCCTGAAGGACATGGTCAAGGAGCTCGAAGTTCCGACCGGCATGGGCGTGATCCTGCGGACTGCCGGCGAAAGCCGTACCAAGGCCGAGATCAAGCGCGACTACGAATATCTACTGCGGCTGTGGGAGAATGTGCGCACGCTGACGCTGCAGTCGAGCGCCCCTGCCCTCGTCTATGAGGAAGGATCGCTCATCAAGCGCTCCGTGCGCGATCTCTACAATAAGGACATCGACGAAATACTGGTTGCGGGCGACGACGGGTACCGCGAAGCCAAGGACTTCATGCGCATGCTCATGCCGAGCCATGCGAAGTCGGTGCAGCCCTACAAGGACACCGTGCCGCTGTTCGCGCGATTCGGCGTCGAAGCACAGCTCGACCGGATGCTGCAGCCGCAGGTGACGCTGAAGTCCGGCGGCTACATCATCATCAACCAGACGGAAGCTCTGGTCGCCATCGATGTGAACTCCGGGCGCTCCACCAAGGAGCACTCGATCGAGGACACGGCGCTGCAGACCAATCTCGAGGCAGCCGAGGAGGTGTCGCGGCAGCTCAGGCTGCGCGATCTGGCCGGGCTTATCGTGATCGACTTCATCGATATGGAGGAGAACCGGAACAACCGGTCTGTCGAGAAGAAGCTCAAGGATTGCCTGAAGAACGACCGTGCGCGCATCCAGGTCGGCCGCATCTCGCATTTCGGCCTGCTGGAAATGTCGCGCCAGCGCATCCGGGCGTCGGTGCTGGAATCGACCATGCAGCCTTGCCCGCATTGCGGCGGAACGGGGCACATCCGGTCCGACTCATCGGTGGCGCTGCTCGTACTGCGTGCGATCGAAGAGGCGCTGCTCAAGGACAGCCGCCACAACATCACGGTCAAGACGCCGTTCAATACGGCGCTCTACATCCTCAATCACAAGCGGCGGAACCTCGCCGATCTCGAAGCGCAGTTCGGCCTCGACATCACGGTCGAAGCGGACGACACGGTGACTTCGCAGCACTATGTCATCATCAAGGGCAGCGTGTCGGAGCGTCCGGCTGCTGTGCCGGAAATCACGGTGGTCGAACCGCCGGCGCTCGACGCCGACGACATCGTCACTGATGAAGACGCCGCTGAAACAAGCGACGACAACGCCCCTGCCAGTCAGCAGCACGCGCATGGCGATGATGGCGAGGACGGCTCGCGTCGCAGGCGTCGCAGGCGTCGCAGGCGCGGTGGCAGAGGCCGCGGCGGCCAGCAGGGCCAGAGCGGAGAGCACTCCAACGGTGCACAGCAGCACGCGGATCAGGATGCCGTCGAGGCCGGCGAAAGCGATACCGCCGAGTCGGCAGTCGAGGCCGAGAGCGAGGCCGCCGAAGCCGATGAGGCGCCGCGCAAGCGGCGGCGCGGCAAGCGGGGCGGACGTCGCGGCAAGGACGAGCAGGCGACGCCAGCCGCCGAGGCGGATGGTGCGCCCGCCGAAGCCGCGGCCGACACTCAACCGGAGGCCGTGAGCGAGGCTTCTCCCGACGCAGATGCCGCCGAGGAGCCGGCGAAGCCTAAGCGCAAGCGCGCATCGCGGGCCAAGAAGCAGCCGGAAGCCGATGCTGCTCCCGCAGAGGCGGCGGACAGCGCGACTGCCGAAGCCGACGAGCCCGCCAAGCCCAAGCGCAAGCGGGCTTCGCGCAAAAAGGCCGAAGAAACTCCGTCAGAGCCGGTCGTCAGCGTCGTGTCCGGCGACGAAGGCGAAAAGGCAGAGCCGGAAGCTTCACCGGCTGCAGAGCAGGACAACGAGCCGCGCCGTAGCGGCTGGTGGCAGCGGAAGAGCTTCTTCTAAGCGATTCTTGCAAGGCTTTAACAAACAAAAACCGGGGCTTGCCCCGGTTTTTTCATGTCAGCCAATTGCCCATGCGCTCGAGTGCGGCAGTAATGTCGGCTTCGCTGCCGGCGTATGATAGCCGCACCGTACGGCGCCCCTCGCCCGGGTCGAAATCGCGCCCGGGCGTTATCGCAACGTGGCACTCCGCCAGCATGCGGCGGGCAAAGGCCATGCTGTCGTTGGTGTGCCGGCTGACATCGCAATAGGCGTAGAACGCGCCGTCCAGTGGCGCGGCGAGCTGGAAGCCAAGCTTCGGAAGTCCATCTATCAGCGCTGCCCGGTTGGCGCGGTAGCGCGCCTTGACCACCTCCAGTTCCTCCGTGGCGCCGAACGCCTCAACCGCCGCGATCTGCGACAGTGCCGGCGCCGAAATGTAGAGGCTCTGCTGCAGGCACTCGACCTGGCGGACAAGCCGCTCGGGCAGGACCATCCAGCCGATGCGCCAGCCGGTCATACAGTAGTACTTGGAGAAGGAGTTGATCACGACGACGTCGGGATCGAGCGCAAGCGCAGTGTGATCGGGCCCGACATAGGACAGCCCGTGATAGATTTCGTCCGAGATGACCGAAATGCCCAGATCGGCGGCCGTCGCGACGAGTGCAGCCAGTTCTTCTTGCGGAATTGTCGCCCCGGTGGGATTGGCCGGGCTCGCGAACAGGAGACCCTGAAGCGGCTTCTCGCGATGGGCGGCGCGGATCTGGTCGGCGGTCAGCTGTCCATTTCCCTGATGCGGTATCTCGACCGCTTCCAGGCCCAAAGCCGCCATGATATTGCGATACGCGGGGTAGCCCGGCAGAACCGTCGCTACCCGGTCTCCCGGATCGAACATGGCGAGAAAGGCCAGGTTGAAGCCAGCCGAGGAGCCTGTCGTAACCGCGATGCGGTGCGCCGGCACCTCGACCTCGTAACGTTCGCGATAGTGGGCGCAGATCGCGTCGCGAAGACCGGCAATGCCCATAGAATCCGTGTAGCCGATTGCGCCGTCCTGAAGTGCTTTGCGCGCCGCCTCGCGCACCCGTTCGGGCGCCGGATCGCCGGGCTGGCCGACCGCGAGCGAGACCACAGGATGACCGGCGGCTTTCAGCCGGTTGGCCTCCGCAAGCACATCCATGGCGTGAAAGGGTTCGGCCGCGCCGCGGCGCGAGAGAGAAATCGGCATTCGCTTTCCGGTCCTGATCGCCCGCAGGCGTCGCACAAATGCCCGATTGGGATGCGCATCACAAGTTGATGAGAGCAGCCGGCGCGCGCTTTCCATCGATTCGTCCATCCAGTACGGATTGCCGCATGCCAAGCCCAGCACCATCAAGGACCGACAGGAGAATGGCTCGGTGGCTGCCGCGCGCCGCGGCGCTGCTGGCGGCCTGCCATCTGGGCTTTTCAGCGACGCCGTCCCTCGCCCAGCAGTCGGTGCCGATCGTGCGCGACGCCGAGATCGAGGCGCTGATGCGCGACTATGCGCAGCCCATCCTGAAGGCGGCTGGGCTGGAGCGCTCCGGCATCCAGATCATTCTCGTCAACGACAACAGCTTCAACGCCTTCGTCGCCGGCCGGCGGATGTTCTTCAACACAGGCGCCCTGCTTACGGCTGAGACTCCCAACGAAATCATCGGCGTTATCGCGCACGAAGCCGGCCACCTGGCAGGCGGCCATCAGGAGCGCCTGCGCCAGCAACTCGACCGCGCGCAGACTATCGCCATCGTCGGCGCCCTGCTCGGCGTCGGCATAGGCGTTGCGGGCGCGGCAAGCGGGGTTCGGGGGCTGGGCAGCGCCGGCGCCGGCCTTGCCATGAGCGCGCCGGAAGTCGCGCGGCGCGGGCTGCTCAGCTACCAGCGCGGCGAGGAAGCGATCGCAGACCGCTCCGCGCTGACTTATCTCGAGGCGACCGGCCAGTCGCCGCGCGGCATGCTCAAGACCTTCGAGCGCCTGTCCGGGTCTCTGACCTTGTCGGGCATTCGGCTCGACCCATATCAGCAGAGCCATCCGACGCCGCGCGAGCGCGTTGCCAACCTGCAGGCCGTTGCGCAGGCGAGCCCCTATTTCGAGCGCAGCGACCCAGCGGCGCTTCAGCAGCGGCACGACATGATGCGCGCCAAGGTAGCAGCCTACACGATGGGCCAGGGGGCCGTTCAGCGCATGTTCCGGGACAACCCGGGCGGCATCGGCGCTCTGTATGGCGACGCCATCGGCACCTATCTTTATGGCAACCCCGCCAGCGCGCTCACCAAGACCGACGCGCTGCTCCGGCAGCAGCCGAGCAACCCCTATCTGCACGAGCTGCGCGGCGAGATACTGATGAAGGCCAACAGGCCGGCTGACGCGGCTAGCGCTTTTGCAAAGGCGATCGCACTCGATCCGGACAGGACCGGGCTGCTGCATGTGCTGCACGGCCAGGCGCTGCTTGCGGTCGGCCAGCCGGACTCTGTGCGGCTGGCGGTGAGTTCCCTCAAACACGGGCTCGACCGCGACCCGGAATACGTCACCGGCTACCGCTACCTCGCACAGGCCTACGGCATGACCGGCGACATCGGCTTGGCCGAGCTCGCAACCGCAGAGGGCCATTTTCAGGCAGGCCAATATCGCGACGCCAAGATTTTCGCGGCTCGGTCGCAGCAGAAGGTGCGGCGTGGCTCTCCCCCTTGGGTGCGCGCGCAAGACATCATCAACTTCAATCCGCCAAATTAAATTGAAATCCGTTCGGCATGCATGCCGGACCAACTGGAGCAGGATCGCCAAGACATGAAGAACGCCATCGTAGTCGGGACCCTCGGTATCGGGCTCTCATTCGCCATGCTGGCGGTTGGATATCTATCCGGCAGCGGCAGTCCGGCAGCCGCGCGGCCTTCGGATGCGCCGCTGGCGGCAACGCTCGAGCGCGGCGAGATCGAGGCGATCGTCAGGGATTATCTCATCACCAACCCGGAGATCATGCTGGAAGTGCAGATCGCGCTGGAGGAAAAGCAGGAGCAGGACCGCCGGCTGGCGCAATCACAAGCAATCGCAACTTCGCCCGACCTGATCTTCAACGCCGACTATGACGGCGTCGTCGGCAACCCGGAGGGCGATATCACAGTCGTCGAGTTCTTCGACTACAATTGCGGCTATTGCAAACGGGCGCTCGCCGACATGCAGGCCTTGGTTGCGGACGACCCGGACCTGCGCTTCGTCATGAAAGAATTCCCGATCCTCGGGCCCGATTCGCGCAAGGCACACCTCGTTTCCATGGCGTTCCGAACGCTTGCACCCGACCAGTACGGCGATTTCCATCAGGCGCTGCTGAGCCATCCGGGCCGCGCCGACGAAGCCAGCGCGATGCGGATTGCGCTGTCGTTCGGCCTGGACGAAGCATCGTTGCGCGCGGAAATGGACAATCCGGAAATCGAGCAGGCTTTCGCCGAAACCTACAACCTGGCCAGCGCGTTGTCGGTTACCGGGACACCGTCCTATGTTGTCGGCAACGAGGTGATCTTCGGCGCGCAGGGCCGCGATGCCCTTGCAGCCAGCATCGCTACCGCGCGCGAGAACTGAGTACTCGCCTCCACGTTGCAAAACTGCCAACCGGCGCCCTGTGGACAGGAAAACTTGCTCCTTGCGCTCTTTTCGCGGCAGTCTATGCCCTCTATAGAGGGCGCCGCGCCCGACGGGGGTGCGGCCGTGGCGCGCGTGGCAGCGCGAAAGAGTGCTGATGGGCAAAACGATTTTCGTCCTGAACGGTCCGAACCTGAACATGCTCGGCGCACGCGAGCCCGGCATTTACGGGGGCAAGACTCTCGACGAGATCGGCGAAGACTGCCGCGAGACAGGAAAGCCGCTCGGCCTCGACGTTGATTTCCGGCAGTCGAACCATGAAGGCGTGCTCGTCGACTGGATTCAGGAAGCAGGCAGCAAGGCTGCCGGCATCATCCTCAACCCGGGCGCATACGGACACACCTCGATCGCGTTGCATGACGCGATCCGCGCGGTGGCGCCACTTCCCGTAGCGGAGGTGCATCTGTCGAACATTCATGCGCGCGAACAGTTTCGTCATCATTCGATGATAGCGCCGGTCGCAGTCGGAATGATTTGCGGTTTCGGTCCGCAAGGCTACATCATGGCGCTACACGCGCTTGCCGCGCGCGTGTGACCGGTCGGTACAAAAGGCGAAAGTGGAATGACGACCAAGAAGTCTGAAATAGACCAGCAAATGATCCGCGATCTGGCGGGCATTCTCAACGAAACCAAACTCACCGAGATCGAGGTTGAGATCGGCGACATGAAGGTGCGCGTATCGCGCCAAGCGCCGGCGGCCGCGCAGACCTACACCGTCGCCGCGCCGGCAGCGGAAGCGCCTGCCCCCCGTGCTGCCGAACCCAAGGCGGCGGATGCGCCAGCAGCACCCGCGAAGGCCGCAGCCTCGAAGAACACCGTGACATCGCCTATGGTCGGTACCGCTTATGGCGCGCCCTCACCCGGAGCCAAGGCGTTTATCGAGGTCGGGCAGATGGTGCGCGAAGGGCAGACGCTTCTGATCATCGAGGCGATGAAGACAATGAACCAGATCCCGTCGCCGCGCGCCGGCAAGGTCACTGAAATCCTGTTCGAAGACTCGCAGCCCGTCGAGTTCGGCGAGCCGCTGGTCGTCATCGAATAGGCTGCCGGTCGGATGTTCCAGAAAATCCTGATCGCAAACCGCGGCGAGATCGCGCTGCGCGTGCTGCGCGCGGCAAGGGAACTCGGTATCCAGACAGTTGCCGTGCACTCGACGGCCGACGCCGAGGCCATGCATGTGCGGCTTGCCGACGAAAGTGTGTGCATCGGCCCGCCGCCGTCGCGCGACAGCTATCTCAACATCCACCAGATCGTCGCGGCCTGCGAGATCACAGGCGCCGACGCGGTGCATCCCGGTTACGGCTTCCTGTCCGAGAACGCCAAGTTCGCTGATATCCTCGCCGCTCACAATATCACCTTCATCGGCCCGCGCGCCGACCACATTCGGATCATGGGCGACAAGATCGAGGCCAAGCGCACGGCGCAGCGGCTCGGCATCCCGGTCGTTCCCGGCTCCGACGGCGCCGTGACCGACGAGGCGACGGCAAAGAAGATCGCAGCCGAAATCGGCTACCCCGTCATCATCAAGGCTTCAGCAGGTGGCGGCGGCCGCGGCATGAAGGTAGCGCGCTCGGAAGCCGATCTCGAGATCGCGCTGGCGACAGCCCGCTCCGAAGCGGGCGCCGCATTTGGCGACGACGCCGTCTATGTCGAGAAATATCTGGAGAAACCGCGCCATATCGAGGTGCAGGTGATGGGCGACGGCGACGGCCGCGCAGTCCATCTCGGCGAGCGCGACTGCTCGCTGCAGCGCCGTCACCAGAAGGTGTGGGAAGAGGCCAACTCCCCTGCCCTCAACGCCGCCGATCGCACCCGCATCGGTACGACCGTGGCCAACGCCATGGCGGAGCTGAGCTATGCCGGTGCCGGAACCGTCGAGTTCCTCTACGAAAACGGCGAGTTCTATTTCATCGAAATGAACACAAGGCTGCAGGTGGAGCACCCGGTGACGGAGGCGATCACCGGCATCGACCTCGTGCACGAGCAGATCCGCGTCGCGTCGGGCTCGGGCCTGTCGGTCGAGCAGAAAGACATCAAATTCAACGGCCACGCCATCGAGTGCCGCATCAACGCCGAGGACCCGAAGACGTTCACGCCTTCTCCTGGCACGGTGTCGCATTTCCACACGCCGGGGGGTCTTGGGATCCGCGTCGATTCAGCCGTTTTCTCGGGCTACCGCATCCCGCCCTTCTACGACAGCCTGATCGGCAAGCTCATCGTGCACGGCTCCAACCGCGTCGAATGCATGATGCGCCTGAGGCGCGCTCTGGGCGAGTTCGTCGTCGACGGCATCAAGACGACGCTGCCGCTTTTCCAAGAACTGGTGAACAATACGGATATCGCCAATGGCGATTACGACATTCACTGGCTGGAAAAATACCTCGCCGACTCGCACTGAGCGTCGACGCGGGATTTGTCGCAGGCCGGTTGAAACAACGGCGCGAAGCGACAATTGTCGGGGCGGACGTTCAGGAGTATTCCCGCGATGAGCCGGCCCTTCGCGCCCGGATTCAGGATACCGCCGGATCTGCTGCTGCGGGCCTACGCGACGGGCGTGTTTCCGATGGCGGAAGCTGCCGACGACCCGGAAGTCTTCTGGGTCAGGCCGGAGATGCGCGGCGTTCTTCCGCTCAACGATTTCCACATCCCGAAAAGCCTAGCGAAAGCGGTGCGGCAAGAGCGCTTCGAGCTGCGGCGGGACTGTGACTTCGAAGCCGTCATCGCCGGCTGCGCCGAGCCCAGACCGGATCGGCGCAGCACCTGGATCAACGGGCCGATCCGCGAGGCTTACCTGGAACTCTTCCGGCGAGGCCACTGCCATACCGTCGAAGCCTGGCGTGACGGCAAGCTGGCCGGCGGCCTCTACGGCGTGACGCTGGGCGCCGCGTTCTTCGGAGAAAGCATGTTTTCGCGCGAGCGGGATGCCTCCAAGGTCTGCCTCGTCCATCTGGTCGAGCACTTGAACAATCGCGGCTTTCTGCTGCTCGACACGCAGTTCACGACACCGCATCTCAAGCGCTTCGGTGCGAAGGACCTGCCGCGCGGCAAATATGAAAAGCTGCTGGACGAGGCGCTGAAGGGCAGCGCGACCTTCTGAAGGTCAGACCAACCGGCTCTGCTCGACAGCCGCACCGATGAAGCTGGCGAACAGCGGATGCGGCTCAAACGGCCGGCTTTTCAGCTCCGGGTGGTACTGGACGCCAATGAACCAGGGATGGTCGGGGTATTCCACCGTCTCCGGCAACACGCCGTCGGGCGACATGCCAGCGAATTCGAGCCCACATTCCTCCAGCCGCTCGCGGTAGTCGATATTGACCTCGTAGCGGTGGCGGTGGCGCTCCGAAATCTCCGTATCGCCGTATATCTCGGCAATGCGCGAGCCTTCCTTCAGCGAGGCGGCATAGGCGCCGAGGCGCATCGTGCCGCCCAGATCGCCGGCCTCGCGGCGCTTTTCCAGCATGTTGCCGCGCAGCCATTCGGTCATCAGGCCGACGATGGGTTCCTTGGTCGAGCCGAACTCGGTCGATGACGCATTCTCGATGCCGGCCAGCGAACGCGCCGCCTCAATACAGGCCATCTGCATGCCGAAGCAGATGCCGAAATACGGAACCTTGCGTTCGCGCGCGAATTTGGCGGCAAGGATCTTGCCCTCCGATCCGCGTTCGCCGAAGCCCCCGGGCACCAGTATGCCGTGCACCTTTTCAAGCCAGGGCGCGGGGTCTTCCTTCTCGAATATCTCGCTCTCGATCCAGTCCAGCTTGACGCGCACGCGGTTCGCCATGCCGCCATGGACCAGCGCCTCGTTGAGCGATTTGTAGGCGTCCTTCAGGCCGGTGTATTTGCCGACGACGGCGATGGTGACCTCGCCTTCCGGATTGTGCAGCCGGTCGGAGACCTCCTGCCAGCGCTCCATGCGCGGCTTCGGCGCCGGGTCGATGCCGAAGGCGGCAAGTACTTCGCCGTCTAGCCCTTCCTGGTGATAGGCAAGCGGCACGTCGTAGATGTGGGCGACGTCGAGCGCCTGAATGACCGCGGACTCGCGCACGTTGCAGAAGAGCGAAAGCTTGCGCCGCTCCTCGGCGGGTATGGCTCGGTCGGCTCGCACCAGCAGGATGTCGGGGGCAATGCCGATGGAACGCAGTTCCTTCACCGAATGCTGGGTGGGCTTGGTCTTCAACTCTCCGGCCGCCGGAATCCACGGCATCAAGGTCAGGTGAATGAAAACGGACTGTCCACGCGGCAGGTCGTTGCCGAGCTGGCGGATCGCCTCAAGGAAGGGCATCGCCTCGATGTCGCCGACCGTGCCGCCGATCTCGCAGAGCACGAAGTCGACTTCCTCGTTGCCGTCGAGGATGAAGTTCTTGATCTCGTCTGTGACGTGCGGGATCACCTGCACGGTGGCGCCGAGGTAATCACCGCGCCGTTCGCGCTCGATGATATTCTGGTAGATGCGCCCGGTGGTGATGTTGTCCGACTGGATCGCCGAACGCCCGGTGAAACGTTCGTAGTGGCCGAGGTCGAGGTCGGTCTCCGCCCCGTCGTCGGTGACGAACACCTCGCCGTGCTGATAGGGCGACATCGTGCCCGGATCGACATTGAGATAGGGGTCGAGTTTCCTCAATCGGACCCGGTAGCCACGCGCCTGCAGAAGCGCGCCGAGGGCCGCCGATGCGATGCCTTTACCGAGAGAGGAGACCACGCCGCCTGTGATGAATACATATCGCGCCATGGGAATTACGGCTTAGCGACGCCAAACCGATTCTGCCAGCAGAAATGTCGGTTACCGGCATATTTTGCGTGACGCAGCGGCAGCCGGGCGACTGCTGGCCCAAGCAAACGCGCTTGAATTGACCGCCAGCGCGGCTAGAAGGCGGCTCCATAGGAGAAATCGTCATGGCGATCGCGGCGCGGAATGCGGCGGCACCGGGCCCGGACTGGCTTGCGGAAGCGCGAGCGACGATTTTGCTCGCCTGGCCGATGATCCTCACCAATCTCGCGCAAATGGGCATGACCACGACCGACGTCGTCATGATGGGCCGGCTCGGGCCCGAGGCACTGGCTGCCGGCGCGCTGGGCGGCAACCTCTATTTCGGTCCGATGATGCTCGGGCTCGGCCTGATGCTGGCGAGCTCCCCGATGATTGCGACGGAACTCGGCCGCAACAAACATTCGGTGCGCGAGGTCCGCCGCACGGTGCGGCAAGGCCTATGGCTCGCCGTTACGGCGTCGGTGCCGATCTGGCTATTCCTGTGGCATGGCGGGTCTTTCCTGGCGTGGATGGGCCAGCAGCCGAATCTCGCCGCGGACGCGGGCGATTATCTCAGGGCCATGCTGTGGGCCACCCTGCCCTTTTACGGCTACATCGTGCTGCGCAATTTCATCTCGGCGCTGGAACGCCCGGGCTGGGCGCTGGCCGTGGTGTGCATGGCAGTCGTCTTCAACGCTTTCGCCAACTGGTGTCTGATGTACGGCAATCTGGGCTTCCCGAAGCTCGAACTCGTCGGCGCCGGCATCGCTACCACGCTATCGATGACGCTGATGTTCACCGGCATGGCGCTGGTGGTGACGTTCGAGCGGCAGTTCCGGCGCTACAGGCTTTTCGGCCGTTTCTGGCGCCCCGACTGGCCGCGCTTCGTACAGATGTTCAAGCTCGGCGCACCGATTGCCGGCATCCTCGCCTTCGAAGTGTCCATCTTCAACGCTGCCACCTTCATGATGGGGCTGATCGGCCCGGTAGCGCTTGCCGCTCACGCCATCGCGATCCAGGTGGCGTCGGTCAGCTTCATGGTGCCGATGAGCATCGGCCAGGCCGTCACCGTGCGCGTCGGACGGGCGTTCGGCGCCCGCGATTTTGACGCGGTCGGTCGCGCCGGCTGGACGGCATTGGCGCTCGGCAGCACCTTCATGGCCGCGATGGCGGTGCTCATGCTCTTGTTTCCGACCGTGCTTATCGCCGGCTTCATCAATCTCGGTGACCCCGCCAACGCAGCCGTGATCGGTACGGCTGTCACGTTCCTGTCGCTCGCCGCCCTCTTTCAGATTGTCGATGGCGCGCAGGCCGTGGCGGCGGGAATGCTGCGCGGCCTTCACGACACGACGAAACCGATGCTTCTGGCGGCAATCGGCTATTGGGGCATCGGACTGCCCCTCGGCTATATCCTTGCCTTCAACTACGGCCTGGACGGCGTCGGCATCTGGCTAGGCCTGTTTTTCGGCCTTGCCAGTGTCGCGGTTCTGCTTGTTGCGAGATGGATGCGGCGCGGGACGCTTCTGAGCTAGCGCTTGAAGAAGCCACGTGCAGCGGCCTGCTTCTTCTTTGCCTCGTCGATCAGCATGTTGGCGATCTGCATGCGTCTCATTGCATCATCGCGCAGATGCTGCGCAACGCGATCGGGATGATTTGCGACAGCAAAGCGACGCCTCAGCATGTTGAGATCGGCGGGCGGACGACCCTTGTCGAGGCCCAGTTCGCTGGCGATCGACTGGGGGTCCGTGGGCAGGGTATCGGGATGCTCGGGTGCGAGCGGCGGCGCGTCGACCACAGGCTTCCCGGGCTCACCGGCGCCGTCCAAATATTCAGCTGCGGCTTCGTCGCGGGAGATCACGATGCGGCCGGAGTGCAACTCATCCGCGACCGACAGATAGTCTAGCCGGACCTCCGGGCGCGCTTCGTCGCGCTCTTCGGCGCCGGCTTCGGCCAGCAACTCGTCGAGCACGGTCGCAAAATCACGGTCTTCGTGCGGCTTCAACAATTCCGCTCCGTTCCGCTGGTTCCAATGCTTCAACTTGCAGGGTAGCAGGCACGACTTAAGAAATTCGGGACGAGAAACGGGGCATTTTAGCTGTCGGTGAAACGAGCCTCACTGCCGGCCTGCGCATTACCCAAGATCGTCCTTGCGCGCCGCCTGGCTTCTCACGCACTGTTGCCGTATTGGCACGCTTGTCTGACGGTGGGAGACGGAGATGACATCGATGCGGATCGTTCTGGCTGCCTTTCTGGGAATGGCGACATTTGGCAACCCGGCATTCGGGCAGGACCAGTATGTCGATGACCGGTCCGATCCGGTCGTGCTGATCCGTTCGCTCTACAACGCCATCAACCGCCAGGAATATGCCCGCGCCTGGAGCTACTTCGCCACGCCGCCCGCGGCCAGCCTCCAGGCCTATGCCGACGGCTACGCCGACACGGCGGGGGTTGAATTGCGTACCGGCAGCCCGAGCGAAGAAGGCGCGGCCGGCAGCACCCATTTCCAGCTGCCGGTTGCGATCGAAGCCTATGGAACGGACGGCGCGGCACGCGTTTTTTCGGGTTGCTACGAACTGCGGATGAGCAATCCGGACATACCGACCGACGAGTTCACGCCGCTTCAGATCGAGCGGGGCCGGTTTTCGGTTTCCGACAAGCCGCTCAACGAGGCCGTTCCAGCGTCATGCGGCAGCGCTGAGACCCGGCCGGTCGACCTGCTCCAGGAGCGGGCCGTCGGCCTCTACGAGCTAACGCTTGCAGAACTCTGCCAGGGCGGGTTCAGCAGCGAGGAAATGGCGCCGGAGAGCCATACGATCCGGTTCCGCTACGACTATGAAGAAGCAACCGCACCCGAGCGGCAGGCACGGCTGTTCGCCTTTCTTTGCAACCGCGGCGCGTACAATGAATCGCATGTCTACATCTTCGCGAACGAGAATGAAGAGCTGCGGACGCTGAGCTTCGCGGTGCCCGAACTCGACATCCGCTACCGCGACGAAAACAACCCGGAAAGCGCTGTGGAGGAAATTTACGTGATCGGGTTCCGGACCGTGCCCGAACTCGTCAACTCCGAATACGATCCCGATACGCGCACGATCAATTCATGGGCGAAGTGGCGAGGCCTCGGCGACGCCTCATCGACCGGGCGGTGGCTGTTCAGGAACGGCGAGTTTTCGCTCGTGCGCTATGACGTCGACGCCTCCTATGACGGCGAGATCAACGAGAAGACTGTTTTGGACTACGCCTCGGGTCCGTAAGACTTATTCGCCAAAGCCTGCGCCGGAATTGCGAGGCGAGAGCCGTATCAGCCGGGAATCCTGTACCGCAGCCTGACGGTGGCGGACGGCCTTCTGGTACTCGGGATCCTTGACCATTTCCACGAATGCGGCGCCGCTCGGATATTCGGCGATGAAACACAGATCCCAGTGCTCGTCCTCGGGTCCGATCAGCATCAGCCGGAACTCGCCCGACCAGGCAATGCGGCCGCCGACGCGGCGGAAGATGGGGCCGCTCTCCTTGCCATATGCCGCATAGGCTTCCGCGCCCGTCGCCTGGGTGCCATCGGCATATTCGGCCCTGTCACGCAGGCGGACCAGATTGAGCATATGGATCGGGCCTTCATCGGGCAGGCCGCGAAACTGTCCGAATTTTTCGCGAGTCGGGTCGACATGCATGCTCATTCCCTCTCAGCGTGCATTCGCAAGCATCCAGTTCACGGTCTCGCGCCAGTCGGTCATGCGGATCGGCAGTCCGTGGCTGCCATCCTCGAACCGCACCATACGGATCGGATAACCCGGCGATGCGCTTCGAACCTTGCGGTAGAACGCCTTCACCGTGTCGATCGGGAATACCCCGTCGCGGCTACCATGGCCGAAAAACACCGGCACGCCGCGCTTGTATGCGGGGCTGGAAAAGAACCCGTCGTCCCACATGGAGCCCAGCAAAAGCAGTCCGCCGAGGCGTTCCGCCATTGCCGGATCGCGCGCAATGCGCCAGCAATGCGCTCCTCCCATCGAACCGCAGGCGAGCACCACCTTCGCGCTGGGCGATGCGCGCATGTAGATGCTTAGCAACGCCGATATCTGGGCGGTCCCTCTTTCGCCGAAGTCGACGAAATCGGGCGACAAATAAAGACCGCCGGCGGAATGCACGAGATTCTTGATGCGGTTGAAGTTGCCGCCGAAGGTGTAATCGTTCGCCCCCTGCCGGCGGTTGCCACCCTGCCCGTGTATGTAGACGACGATGACGCTGGCGCCGCGCGACGTGCCCACCGCGATGTGCGGCACCTTGCCTGCGGAGGTCTCGGCCACCAGATCGTGCTGCGCCCGGCGCACGCCGGTAGAAATGTACTGATTGTGAACGCGACGCTCCGGCACCTGGTCGCGGTCGTTGATGTCGCGCTGGGCGCTGTAGTCGACGACGCGGTAGTCGCCGCCATCCTCCACCGCCAGCACTATGGGGTAGGCGAAAAGATTGTCCTTGTGCGGCGGCAAAAGCTGCGCGGCGGCGAAGCCGGACGAGACCGCAAGAAACAGCAGAGCGAGGGTGAATCGATTCATGGCCGACAAGGTATCCGTTTCACCCTCGACACGGCCACAGGGAGCGGTCGATTTTTGGGCAACCCGGCTTCACCCGGCCAATTTTCCGCCGGCGGCGGCAAGAGCGTCCGGCGTATCGACGTCGATACGCGCCGCCTCCCCGATCTCGATGTCGATGACATCCAGGTCACTGTTTTCTACGATATGGCGCGCGCCGGTGTCGCCCTGCAGCGTCTCGACCTGATCGAACAGTACCCTCGGCAGGATCACCGGGTTGCCTCGCTGCCCGGAGGCGGCCGCCCGGACAATCGCGGTTCCCTGACTTTCCCGGAATGCATCCGTTAGCTTGCGGATGTCGTCGGACGAAACCTCCGGCATGTCGGCAAGCATGACGAGCACGCCATCGACCGACGCAGGCAGGGCGCGGATGCCGGCTTTCAGCGAACCGGCTATGCCGGACGCGAAGTCGGCGTTTTCCACCTTGGCGATCTCGATGCCCTCAAGCGTCGAGCGAATCTCTGCGGCCTGATGGCCAAGCACGACAACCGTTTCGGCCAGCCCCGCCTCTATCAGCGCCCGGGCGCTGCGGCGCACCAGCGGCTCGCCATCGAAAAGCGCCAGCAACTTGTTGCCGCCCGCCATCCGGCTCGACTTTCCAGCGGCTAGGAGTACTGCTGCCAGCGAGAGCTGGCGTGCGCGGCGCACTTCACGCGGTTGCGGCCGCGACGGTATCTCGGCCAGCAGCCCGCCAACGCCCATTCCTGCGATGTCAGACGAAGTGACTGGCAGGCCAGCCGCGAGGCGGTCGAGCACCCAGTCGAACCCGTTGAGCTTCGGGCTGCGGGCACAGCCGGGCGCGCCCAGAACCGGCTTGCCGCCAAGTTCGCCGACCACCAGCAAGTTGCCCGGATCGACCGGCATGCCCGTCCGCTCGACGGAACCGCCAGCGGCGCGGATTGCAGCCGGAATCACGTCGTTCTCATCACTGACGGCGGATGCGCCAAAGACGATCAGCATGTCATTGTCGCCAAGGAGCGCTTTCAGCGCCTCGGCGACAGCCTGCACCTCGTGAGGGCGGCGCAGTTCTGCAGTGACGCTGCTTTGCGACCGCGCCAGGCGACCGGCGGTCAGTTCCGAGGTCTTGTCGAGCACGGATTTCTTCGTGCCGTTGAGTTCGGTCTGGACGAGACCGACACGCATCGAGCGGAATGGATGCACGGCAAAGGCCCTGCCTGCGCCCGCACGCGCTTCGGCCAGTTCGATGTCCGCACCGGGCACGGCATAGGGAATGATCTTCACAGTCGCGACCATCTGACCGGCCTCAACGGCAGAAAAGTCGGCCAGCGTGGCAATCGTGATCGCCGGATCGATGGCGTTGAGCGCGTCGATCAGCGGCTTGTCGACCGTGAGCACGCCGGCTGCGGATGCGTGGATATTGACCCGGCCGGTCGACGCCGCGCGCACCTCCGCGCCTTCGATCTGCAGCGCTGCTGCAATGCGCGAGGCTGCTGTGTCCTCGTCGACGTCGCTCTCATCGAGGCGGGCCGCGACAACGGTATCGATTCCGGCAGCCTTCAGCGCCGCGATGTCGTCGGGCGTCAGCCTGTGCGCCTTTCGCAGCCTGCGATCGCCAGCTTTGGTGGAGTGCGCGAGAATGGCGCCGGTCGCGTCATCGACCGGACAGGGTCCGAATTTCACGCCGCCCTCATTGCGCGCCCGCCGGCAAGTTCGCGCTTGCGGAGCGCCTCTATCACCTGTGCGAGGGTGGCGACGGCGATCTCGGCCGGGCTGGCGGCCGCGATATCGAGACCGATGGGCGCATGAATGCGCCCGATCTCTGCTTCGGTCAGGCCCTGCTCCTTGAGGCGATCGACGCGCTTTGCATGCGTCTTGCGGCTGCCAAGGGCGCCAACATAGAAACAACCAGCGCGCAGCGCCGCGGCGAGCGGATAGTCGTCGATCTTGGGATCGTGGGTGACGGCGCAGAGCGCGGTGTATGCATCCAGAGGATGTTCTTTCAAAACATCCTCGGGCCACTCCGCATGTAAAGTCACGTCGTGGAATCGTTCGTCCGTGGCGAAGGCCGTGCGCGGGTCAATGATGGCCATGTCGAAACCGGCGATCCTCGCCATCGGCGCCAGCGCCTGGCTGATGTGGACCGCGCCGATGACGACGATGCGCGGCGGCGGCAGATGGACGTTGAGGAACATCTGGCGGTCGTCGATCTCGGCGACGCCGGATTTGCCGGACCGGAAGCCGCGTTCGACAGCCTCGCGCAGTTCACCGGCCACGTCGTCACCTTCGCGAACCAGCCGATCAGAGCCCCTCTCCAGGTCGGTGACGAGGATGGCGGCGCGGCGTGCGGCGCGCTCGGCATTGAGCTGTCTGAGTAGTTTGGGGTCCATGGCCGTTCAGCCCAGCCGCTCGACAAAAACCTTGATGCGGCCGCCGCAAGAAAGCCCGACCTGCCAGGCCGTTTCGTCGGCGACGCCGAACTCGAGCATACGCGGCTTGCCGTTTTCGAACACATCGGCGGCCTCCGCAATCACAGCGCCTTCGACGCAACCGCCAGAGACAGAGCCGTGGAAATTGCCGTCGCTGTCGATGACCAGCTGGCTGCCGACGGGCCGAGGCGCAGAGCCCCATGTTTCAATAACGGTCGCGATAGCGACATCCCGGCCGGCTCCCGTCCAGTTCTCGGCGACCTGAAGCGGATCGAGCGCGTCCGCTGCTGCGATTTCGGTGTTCATGGCGTTCTCCCGGGCGTCAATATGGTGCCGCGGCAGCCCGGTTGCCAAGCCCTTGCCAGTTTCCTGGATCGAACGCGGCGGGACGCGCTTCCGACAGGGAAGCACAGAGGTCTGCCAGCGCGTCGAGCGTGTGCACAGGGCGGAACTCGTCGACATGCGGCAGTATCGCCCGGACGCCGCGCGCGCGCGGCTCGAAGCGATCGAAGCGCAGCAGCGGGTTGAGCCAGATCAGGCGGCGGCAGGATTTGTGCAGGCGCTCCATTTCCGCCGCGAGGCCTTCGGTGTCGTCTCGCTCCAGCCCGTCCGTGATCAGCAGCACGACGGCGCCCTGCGACAGCACTCGGCGCGACCATGTGCGGTTGAACACGTGCAGCGCGTCGCCGATGCGCGTTCCGCCCGACCAGTCCTGCACGGCGCCCGATGCCTGTTCCAGAGCCTCGTCCGGGTCTCGGTGGCGCATCTGGCGCGTCAAGTTAGTCAGCCGCGTGCCGAAGACGAAAGTGTGCACATGCCGGCGCTTTTCCGAGAGCGCGTGCATGAAGTGCAGGAAGATGCGCGTGTACTGGCTCATCGACCCCGAGATGTCGGCGAGCACGACCAGCGGCGGCTGGACCATGCGAACCGAGCGAAAGCGCGGCAAAATGAGATCGCCACCTGTACGCAGGGCCTGGCGCATGGTCGCGCGCGGATCGATCCGCGAGCCACGAGGATTAGGCCGGAACCGCCGCGTCGGAACCCTGTCGGCGGGCAGGTGTATTTCGGCGATGGCGCGACGGGCCTCGGCCAGCTCGTTGGCGCTCATCTGCGCGAAATCCCTGCCGCGCAGCACCTCACGGCCAGACACCGTGAACCGCGCGTCGATCTCGATCTCCGGCGCTTCCTCGACGTTGCGGCGGTTCTCGTTTCCGGCGAAGAGCGCATTGGCGACGCGCGACTCGGCGGCGCGCTGCTTTTCCGGTTCGCGGCGGTCGGGCGCGACGGGCGAGAACATGGCAAGCATCTTCTCGATCAGTTCGCGCGAGCGCCAGAACAGGCAGAAGGCCTCGTCGAAGACGGCGCGGTCCTCGCGCCGCTTCACGAGAACTGCATGCAGCGTCCAGTAGAAATCGTCGCGGGTGCCGATCCCGGCGGCGAGCACCGCATCGATGGCTTCCACGACAGAAGCCGGCCCGACGCGCATGCCGGCCTTGCGCAGCGTGCGGGCGAAATAGACGATGTTGTCGGCGATGCGGCCATCGGGCCGCGCCACATGAGGAGTTGCCGGCATCGGAACGGCCTACTCGGCCGCCGCCAGTTCGGCCTTGACCTCGTCGAGGATGCGCTGGCCTTCGCCCTCGGCGATGCGGGCGATGTCGTCCTGGTACTTCAGCAGCACGCCGATGGTGTCGGACACTGTCTCGGGGTCCAGCGCGATCTTGTCGAGTTCGGTCAGCGCGCCCGCCCAATCGATCGTTTCGGCCACGCCCGGCGCCTTGAACAGGTCGATCTGGCGCAACTTCTGGACGAACTGAACGACCTCACGCGACAGCCGCGCATTGGCCTGCGGCACCTTGAGGGCGACGATCTCCAGTTCGCGCTGCGCATCGGGGTAGTCGACCCAATGGTAGAGGCATCGGCGCTTCAACGCGTCATGGATTTCGCGCGTGCGGTTGGTAGTCACGATCACGATTGGCGGCTCGTCGGCGCGGATGGTGCCAAGCTCCGGAATCGTGACCTGGAAGTCGGAGAGGATTTCGAGAAGGAAGGCCTCGAAGGCCTCGTCGGTACGGTCGAGCTCGTCGATCAGGAAGACTGGCGCCCTTCCCGGCTCGCCTTCCAGCGCCTCCAGCACCGGGCGGCGGATCAGGTACTTCTCCGAAAAGACGTTGCGTTCCATCTCGCCGCGATCGACGCCGCCAGCAGCTTCCTCCATGCGGATTTCGATCATCTGCGCGGCATAGTTCCATTCATAAACCGCCGAGGAGACATCGAGCCCCTCGTAACACTGCAGACGAATGAGCGGTCGGTCGAGCGCAGCCGAAAGCACCTTGGCGATCTCCGTCTTGCCAACGCCGGCCTCGCCTTCCAGGAACAGCGGCCGCTTCATCCTGAGGGCAAGGAACAGCACGGTGGCCAGCGCGCGGTCGGCGACATAACCCGCGCCCGTCAGCATGGCGAGCGTGTCGTCTATCGATGCCGGCAGCGCCGGAGCGGGTTTCTTGGCCATGGACGTTCCTGAATGCGCGCTCAGAGCACGCGGTAGCCGCGGTTGTGGTAGATCAGCGGCGTCAGACTATCACCGACGCGAACGCCGCGTACACGCCCGAACAGGACCCGGTGCGTCGCCAGATCCTTGCTGTCGACCAGATCGCAGTCGAACACGGCGGCAGCGCCGACGAGCGTCGGCACGCCTGTCGCTATCGTGTCCCACTCGGCCTCGGCGAAGCGGGCCTGCTGGTCCAGCCCGGTCAGGCCGGAGAATGCATTGGCAATAGGCTGCTGCGCATCGGTCAGAGTGTTGAGCGTGAAGGCGCCATTGGTCACGAAGGCGTCGTTGGCGGCGTTTTCGCGATTGAGGCAAACCAGGATGGTCGGCGGATTGTCGGACACCGAACACGTTGCGATCACCGTGACGCCGCGGCGCCCGGCCTTGCCGTCGGTCACGATGACATGGACCGCGCCAGCGAAGCGGGCCATTGCGTCACGATAGGCACGCGGCTCGACTGCGTTGTTCTTCAGCAAGAATACCCGCCACTCGATTTCATAGCCACGCTATATAGTGATGGCACCCGTCCCCACAAGCGCGCCTGCCCGGCCAAAAGCCCGCGCGTGCGATTTCCGCCAGCGATTCCGCCCATTGACCCATTTCCGTGTTCACTTTTGCGCGCATGACCGTAGATTGCGACGCATGCGCAAGCCTCGCCTCCCGCTTCCGATTCTCGCCGTTTGCGCGATCCTGACCGTTTCGGCGCCAGCCGCCGCGCAGACGATCGGTGTGGTCGCCCCATTGTCGGATTCCTTTGCGCTGCTCGGCGGCCAGATCCGGGCCGGCGCCGAAGTAGCGGCAGCAGAGCGGCGCATCGCGGAAGCCAATATCCGCTTCGTCGACGACAGCTGTTCAGCCGAGGGCGGCGAGAAGGCGGCCGGCGCGATGGTCGCGGCTGGCGTGCGTATCGTTGTCGGCTTCCTGTGTTCGGAGGCAATCGAGGCGGCGATGCCCATCCTGAAGGGCGCGAACATTCCGGTCGTCACCCCCGGGGTGCGGGCCAACAGCCTGACGGACCAGCGTGCCAAGACCGGATGGCCTGTGTATCGCATGGCGCCACGCGCCGACGGCGAGCGTGAGGCAGTGTCCGACATTCTCGTCCAACGCTGGCAGGACGAGCTTTTCGCTATCGTCGATGACGGAACGATCTATGGCCGCGAGCTGGTGGAGAGTTTCCGGTTGGCGGCCGAACTCACCGGACTGCAGCCGGTCTTTATCGATACCTACCGTCCGCAGATGGAAAACCAGATCGGGCTGGTAGCGCGGTTGCGGCGCGCCGGCGCCACCCATGTTCTGGTCGGCGGCGACCGGGTCGACGTGGCGATCATGGGCCGTGACGCGGCCGAACTCGGCTACGACCTGACGATAGCTTCCGGCGAAGCGCTGCGCGCGGCGCGTGGCGACGTGCCGCTTGCGCCCGGAACGCTGATGGTGGGATTGCCGGAACCCGGCGATACCGCTCCAAGCGACGTCATCAAGGCCTTCGAAAGTCGCGAGATCATACCCGAGGGTTACGCAATACCTGGCTACACGGCGTTTGAAGTCGCTGTGGAAGCGCTGATCCGGGCCGAGACGAGCGGGCGCACCATCGGGGAGGTTCTGCGCGCAGAGACCTTCGAAACCGCGATGGGCGACATCGCATTCGACGAGAAAGGCGATCTCGCCGAAAACCCCTACCGGCTGTTCCGCTATGACGGCGACGATTTCGTGCTGGTCGAATAGGCGATGGCTTTTCAGGCAGGACCGCGAAACCTCATCACGGATGTGGCCGGGCTGCGTGTCGGCAATGCCGACGATGCAGCGCTGAAATCCGGCGTCACCGCCCTGCTTTGCGACGAGCCCGCCACTGCCGCCGTGCAGGTGCTCGGCGGGGCGCCGGGTACGCGCGAGACGGATGCGCTGGAGCCGCACAGCCTGGCCGAGCGGGTGGACGCGCTGGTTCTCTCCGGCGGATCGGCGTTCGGACTCGATGCCGCATCGGGCGTTCAGGCCTGGCTGCGGGCACAGGGGCGCGGGTTTCATATTCGCGGGCACGTCGTGCCTATCGTACCGGCGGCCATCCTGTTTGACCTGCCCAATGGCGGCGACAAGGACTGGGGCCGCTACCCTCCCTATCGCGAGATGGGGTTTGAGGCGGCCGAAAAGGCGGATGCCAGCTTTTTGCTGGGAACGGCGGGCGCCGGCGCCGGCGCACAGACCGCTGGGCTAAAAGGCGGGCTGGGGTCGGCGTCGACCGTGTTAACGAACGGCATAACGATCGGCGCACTGGCCGCTGTCAACGCCGCTGGCAGTGTGACAGTCGGGCGTTCGCCACATTTCTGGGCAGCGCCGTTTGAAGTCGGCGACGAGTTCGGCGGGCTCGGCCTGCCCTCGCCATTGCCCGCGGATGCTCAGGACATCATCCTCAAGCATGCCTCGATGAAGGCCGGCGCCAACACGACGATCGGCATCATCGCCACAGACGCCCGATTGACCAAGCCGATGGCCAAACGGCTTGCGATTGCCGCGCATGACGGCTTCGCGCGCGCAACATGGCCGGTGCACACGCCAGTCGATGGCGATCTGGTTTTCGCGCTGGCCACGGGGAAGCACGATTCAGAACTGACGATCGAAGACGCCATTGCGCTGCATGCCGCCGCGACGGCGACCATGGCCCGCGCAGTCGCACGCGGAGTGCACGCCGCAACTCCAGCAACGGGCGACCAGTTCCCCACATGGTCGATGCGCGCCGGTTCAGCCTGACGCGGAATTGCGCTAATCTGTCCGCCGCCCCGGAGGTGACCCCATGACGATTTTCCGACCGCTCGCGGCAGTTGCCGTCCTTCTGACCGCCGTCATACTTGGAACACCCGCCCGCGCGGGCGACACGGCCGAGGTCAACATTCTCGGCTTCAGCCCGGACGGTGCGCTGTTCGCCTTCGAGGAATACGGCGTGCAGGACGGGTCCGGTTTTCCCTACGCCAACCGCTTCTACATCAACACGGCAACTGACAGTTTCGTCTCAGGCACGCCGATCAGGGTGCGCCTGGATGACGAAGCGCGGACCGTAGAGGAAGCGCGCGCAGCGGCACGCACGCAGGGACAGTCGGTCATCGCCGATGTCGTACTCGCTGCCAATCGCGGCTACACTGCGGGCTGGAACGCGGTGACGGAGCTTTCCGCCGATACATCGCGCATGGCGGTCAATCCGCGTCCGGTGTTCCCACCCGTCGACGCGCCCGTGGAATTCCGCATCGATGATATTTCGCTCGCGCCGCCTTCCGGCTGCGACGGACTTGGCGTCGACATCAAGGGCTACCGTCTG
Source organism: Rhizobiaceae bacterium (assembly GCA_017643025.1). GTDB lineage: Bacteria > Pseudomonadota > Alphaproteobacteria > Rhizobiales > Rhizobiaceae > RCIO01. Next base: position 124,438 of record JAEPOG010000006.1, on the reverse strand, counting down.
ATCAGGGTCGGCACGGCACCCGGCTCATCGACGCAGCTGGTGCATCAGGATTCGTCGGTGCCTGGCAGCCGGGGATGTCCGCTCGGCTATGCGATCGGCGGGTTGCAGACCTTCCACCCATCGTCCGGCCCGCCGGTCTTTGCGCTCATGATCGTCATGCGGCAGTTCGGCTTCGAGGGACCTGACCATCGCTGGCTCGCGGTCGCGGGCCGGCTTTGACGCAGGAAGAGGCGGGCTGGGCGCAACAGCCCGGAACCATGCGGTTGCTTCTCACGCGTATGCGAGCGGCGTTGCCCAGCCCGCTGTGGACGCTGGTCGGCACCATGGCATGGGCGGCAGCGATGGGCGCAAGCTGCGCTTTGGCGCTCCAACTTGGCGGGCGCTTCGGATCGGATCAGTCGAACGCCATCATCGGCATCTACGCGCTCGGCGGCTTGCTGGCTTTTCCGGTCGCGCTCTACGCCACGCGGCTCTTCGCACTCGGCGGGTCGCCTGAGCGGCGGTTCGCAGCTGCGTTGCTCTTCCTGGGTGTCGCGACAATGCTGGCTGCCGGTTTCGTCTTTTCCATGCACTACCGGCAATATTTCGCCCAGTGGCATAACGACTTCCCGTCCGTCGGGTGGGTGTTCCAACTGCTGTTCACCGGCGCGAACGCGGTCTACCAGTTCGCTGTGCTTGGAACGCGCCTTTTCTTCCCGTTGGGCTTTGCCGCCCTGTTCGTGGCTAGCCTGTTGGTAGCCCGGCAGGCGCGTTGAGATAGCGGGAACGGTCTGCTACGAGCAGCGCGACGTTCCCGAAAGCCAGGACACGCGATGATACCGCGCTACTCGCGGCCCGAAATGGCCGCCATCTGGTCGCCCGAGACCAGGTTCCGCATTTGGTTCGAGATCGAGGCGCACGCCTGCGACGCGCTGGCGGAACTTGGCGTCATCCCGAAGGAAGCCGCGAAGACGATCTGGGACAAGGGCGGTGCCGCAACCTTCGATGTCGCGCGCATCGACGAGATCGAGCGAGAGACGAAACATGACGTCATCGCCTTCCTCACCCACCTCGCCGAGATCGTCGGGCCGGACGCGCGCTTCGTACACCAGGGCATGACATCGTCGGACGTGCTCGACACCTGCCTCAATGTGCAGCTGATGCGTGCCGCCGACATCCTGCTTGCCGACTTGGACAAGCTGCTCGCAGCGCTCAAGAAGCGCGCCTTCGAGCACAAGAACACCCTGCGTGTGGGCCGCTCGCACGGCATCCACGCCGAGCCCACGACGATGGGCCTTACCTTCGCCCGCTTTTACGCCGAGATGGCCCGCAACAAAGCCCGCCTTCTGGCCGCACGCGACGAAGTCGCAACAGGCGCGATTTCCGGCGCGGTCGGCACGTTCGCCAATATCGAACCGGCCGTCGAAGAGCATGTCTGCGAGAGGCTCGGCCTGAAGCCCGAACCGATATCGACGCAGGTGATCCCGCGCGACCGGCATGCCATGTTTTTTGCCACGCTCGGCGTGATCGCCTCGTCGATCGAGAACGTCGCCATCGAAATCCGCCACATGCAGCGCACGGAGGTGCTGGAAGGCGCGGAATTCTTCTCCATGGGTCAGAAGGGCTCGTCGGCCATGCCGCACAAGAAAAACCCGGTGCTGACCGAGAACCTCACCGGCCTCGCCCGGCTGGTGCGCATGACGGTGATACCGGCGATGGAAAACGTGGCGCTGTGGCACGAGCGCGACATCTCTCATTCGTCCGTCGAACGCGGCATCGCGCCCGATGCCACCATCACGCTCGACTTCGCGCTCAACCGCCTCGCGGGCGTCGTCGAGAAGATGCTGATCTTCCCGCAGAACATGCTCGACAACATGAATAAGTTCCCGGGGCTGGTGATGAGCCAGCGTGTGCTGCTCGCGCTCACGCAGGCGGGCGTCAGCCGTGAGGACGCCTATTCCATGGTCCAGCGCAACGCGCTCAAGGTTTGGGAAGAACGTCTCGATTTCCGCGAACTGCTGCTGGCCGATGCGGAGGTCGTGGCCGCACTCGGCGAAGACGTCATCAACGAAAAGTTCGACATGGATTACCACACCAAACATGTCGACACGATTTTCGAGCGGGTGTTCGGCGAAAGCTGACCGCACGCCTCGCGGGAGCGGACGGAAGTGGACCCGGATTTCTGGCAGCAGCTTTGGCGCGAAAACAGGATCGGGTTTCACGAAGGCAAGCCGAACGACCTGCTGACGCGTCATTTCGACCGGCTTGCACTCAAGCCCGATAGCCGAGTGTTCCTGCCACTTTGCGGAAAGGCCTTCGATCTGGACTGGATCGCGGCTCAAGGTCACCGCGTTGCCGGCATCGAACTCAACCGCGCGGCACTGGAGGAGGTGTTCGAGCGTTCAGGGCTGACACCGGAAGTGGAAGAGCTCGGCGCGCTGACGGCATTCCGGGCGGGGGAAATCGAACTTTTCGCCGGCGACGTGTTCGATCTGACGGCGGACATTCTGGGCCCGGTCAATGCCACCTACGACCGTGCCGCCCTGATCGCCCTGCCCGCGGCCACACGCGCCAAATATGCCGTGCATGTGCGGCAACTCACGGCCGGCGCGCCGCAACTTCTGATCTGCCTGGACTATGATCAGAGCCGGATGGACGGGCCACCGTTTCCGGTAGGCGAGACGGAACTCGACCAGCTTTACGGCGGCCATTACCGCGTCGCGAAACTGGCCGAACGGCCCATTTCCGGCCGAATCGGCGACCTCGCCGGCGGCAGCGAGATCGCCTGGCTGCTAAAGGAAACCTAGGCGGCCCGTACGCGTATCTCGGAGCCCCAAGGATCCCGGACGCTCTTTTGCGCGCCTTCCTTGGCAGCAAGTTCGACATAGCTCAGCCCGGCGCGGTCCTTGTCGCGCGGCCCGGCTCCTGCCGTCTGCCAGCTGTTGGCGCCGATGTGGTGGTGATAGCCGCCCGTCGACAGGAACACCGCGCTGTTGCCGTAGTGAACGGTCGTGTCGAAGCCCATCTCGCCGTTCCACCAGCTTTCCGCTTCGCCCGTGTCGCCGACCCGCAGATGGACGTGACCGACGACCGAACCGTCCGGCGCTCCTACCCAGCCAGCGTCGCCGTCGGGAAGGGAAGCGTGCAAAGCCTTGAGGTCGAGCCGCTCGGTGGCCATTTTGATCGTGCCGGCTTCCATCGGCCATTCGCCTTGCGGCCGGTCGCGGTAGATTTCGATGCCGTTGCCTTCCGGGTCGTAGAGGTAGATCGCCTCGCTCACGAGATGATCGGACGCGCCGGAGATCGGGATCCTGTTCTCAGCGGCGTGCCCCACCCAGCGGGCAAGATCGTCGCGCGACGGCAGCAGGAAAGCGGTGTGGTAGAGGCCGGCGCTGCGCGGATCCTCCGGGCGAAGTGCATTCGAACCTTCGATTTCCAGCAGCTCGCGATCTCCGGCGCCAAGCCCGATCGTGCCGTTGGCGCGGCGCAATTCCCTGAGGCCAAGCACGGCCTTGTAGTAGTCGGCCAGCGCGTCGGCGTCGCGAGCCCTGAGGCCAACGCGTGCGATGCTGACGGGCGCCTCAGCCGCAAAAGGCAAATTGGTCATAACTGTCTCCTTGGGAAGCCCGACTTCCCGATGATTTCATGTCACATCGCAACGGGCGGTCGACTTCACAAGGCACGGATATGGAGACGGCGTGTTCACCGCAGGCGGTTGCGTGAGGCCGCCACCGCCGCTACATCGCGGCGCATGAAGGTCAAGGATGCAGATATCATCTTCATCGCGGGCGATCCCGTCGTCGATGAGGGCCACTGGCTGGCCCGCTGGCAAAGCAAGCTATCGACTGGTCGACGGCTAACCATCGGAGGCGGCGATGCGACGGACGAGACCACGCGGCAGGTCGTCGATGCCGTCGACAAGGCGACCCGACCGGTGGTTCTGGTCGCTCACGGCGAGGCGGTGCCCGTTATCGTTCGGGCCGCGGGGAAATTCACGGCGCGCATCGCTGGTGCGTTCATGGTCGCGCCGTCGACGACAAATAGCGCGCCTCTTCCCCACGATCCGCTCCCATTTCCGTCGCTGCTCGTTGCCAGCCGCGACGATCCGAATTGCGACTTCTCGACCGCAGAAGAGTTGGGGGCCGGCTGGGGTTCGTTGTTCATCGACGCCGGCAATGCCGGTGGGCTCAATGTTGCGTCCGGCCATGGCCCCTGGCCCGAAGGCTCAATGACCTTCGCGCGGTTCGTCTCCCGCCTGCAGTAGTTCAGAACCGCTCAGCCGAGTGAGGCTTTGGCTTCGCCGAGAAGGGCATCGGCGCCGACCGACATGAACTTGGCCTCGGCGCCGAAGCCGAAAAGCTTGATGCCCATTTCTGACAGTGGGCCGGCATCCGCCATATTCACGAGATAAATGCCGACATGTTTGCCGGCCGCCCTCGCCTTGCGCACGATGTCGGCTATCGCGTCGCTCATATCCGGGAGTTTCGGATTAACCGCTGCACCGTTCGTCCAGGCAATGGAGAGATCGGACGGGCCGATGAACACGGCGTCGATGCCTTCCACCGCCAGGATGCCATCCAGCGCCTCATAGGCGCGGCGCGTCTCGATCATCGCGAATGAAAGCGTCTCCGCATTGGCGGTCTTGAGCCGCTTCAGATTGTCCGATTGTCCGTCGCGGGCGGCAACGATGCTGACACCCCAGGATCGTTCGCCCATGGGGGGATACTTCATCGAAGCCGCAAAGGCTTCGGCGTCTTCAACGGAGTTGATCATCGGCGCGATAACTGCCTCCGCGCCATAGTCGAGCGCGCGGCTCGCCATGTCGAAGCGGCCGACCGGGATGCGCACGATGCCGGGTTTGCCCGCGGCGATGGCAGGCGCCAGGCAGCGCAGGATGCTCTCCTCGCTGTGGCCGCCATGCTGCATGTCGAGCAGGACAGTGTCGAATGCCGTGCCGGCGAGCGCCTCGATGGTCATGGGGTCCGGAATAGCGGACCAGCCGGCGAACACCGCCTCGTCCGCAGCAAGGCGTTCGGCAAGCAGCATGAAATATCCCCCTCAACGCCGACACAGTGTGCCGGCGCAATGTTCCAGCTGGTCAGGAGCCGGAGCGGACCTGATCCACTGCCTCGACCAGAAGCTGTTCCATCTGCGTGCGGATGTCCTGATCGGATACCGCTACGCCGGCGGCGTCCAAGTCGCCACGAACCTTGCGGAACACGTCCTCGTCACCGGCTTCCTCGAAATCGGAAGCCACCACTTCCTTGGCGTAGGCATCCGCTTCCGGGCCGGACTTGCCGAGCTCCGCGGCCGCCCACAGGCCGAGCAGCTTGTTGCGGCGGGCATAGGCCTTGAATTTCAACTGTTCGTCGTGAGCAAACTTGGCCTCAAAGCCTTTCTCACGATCCTCCATGCTGGCCATGAACGTTCTCCGGTCGGGAATTGAGCGATAGAAACTAGATAGGGTTCGACAGGCACAAACCAAATGCCTGTCGCCCGGTCAATACAGCGCATGCGACAAAGATGCGCGGCACTGCGGCCGGGCCCGAATAGTAGCCGCAAACCGGTTGAACACCGGCAAATGCCGATTGAGCGCGACCGGCAGTTGCTATAGGAGCACAGCTAACGACGCATTTCAGGCGGAATCGCCGCCTGTCGAGACGGCGATTCCCAAGACGCCGCAAACAGCCAGAGACAGCCATGAACCGTCGCCGCCGCATCTACGAAGGCAAAGCGAAAATCCTCTATGAAGGGCCGGAACCGGGGACGCTGATCCAGTTCTTCAAGGACGACGCGACCGCCTTCAACAAGAAGAAGCACGAGATCGTCGACGGCAAGGGCGTGCTCAACAACCGGATTTCGGAACATATCTTCACCCATCTCAATCGGATGGGCATTCCGACCCACTTCATCCGTCGCCTGAACATGCGCGAACAGCTGATCCGCGAGGTGGAGATCGTTCCGCTCGAGGTCGTGGTGCGTAATGTCGCTGCCGGCTCGCTGGCGAAGCGGCTCGGGTTGGAAGAAGGCACTCTGCTGCCGCGTTCGATCATCGAATTCTACTACAAGGCCGACGCGCTGGACGATCCGCTGGTTACCGAAGAGCACATCACCGCCTTCGGCTGGGCGAGCCCGCAGGAGATCGACGACATCATGGCGCTTGCCATCCGCGTCAACGACTTCCTCTCCGGCCTGTTCCTCGGCGTCGGCATCCAGCTGGTCGACTTCAAGATCGAATGCGGCCGGCTGTGGGAAAACGAGATGATGCGTATCGTCGTGGCGGATGAGATCTCGCCGGATTCCTGCCGGTTGTGGGATGTCAGCACCCAGGACAAGCTCGATAAGGACCGCTTCCGCCGCGACATGGGCGGGCTGGTCGAAGCCTATCAGGAAGTCGCCCGCCGGCTAGGCATCATGAATGAAAACGAGCCACCACGTCCATCCGGGCCGGTGCTTGTGTCGTCGAAGCCCGGCGACAAGGACAGCCTTCACTAGAACCGGAGCCGGGACTTTGGCGATCAAGGCACGCGTCACCGTAACGCTGAAGAACGGTGTTCTCGATCCACAGGGCAAGGCGATCGAAGGCGCGCTGGGAACGCTGGGCTTTTCCGGCGTGGGTCAGGTGCGGCAGGGCAAGGTGTTCGACATCGAGGTCGAGGGCAGCGACCGCGCCAAAGCGGAAAGCGACATCCAGGCGATGTGCGAGAAGCTGCTCGCGAATACCGTGATCGAAGACTACGCGGTGGAGATCGACAGGTGAAGACGGCCGTCGTCCTGCTGCCCGGCCTCAATCGCGACCGCGACATGATCGCGGCGCTGACCAAGATCACGGGGCGGCCGCCGGTCACCGTCTGGCAGACCGAGACCGACATCCCGGACGTGGACCTGATCGTCATTCCCGGCGGTTTCAGCTTCGGAGACTATCTGCGCTGCGGCGCCATCGGCGCGCGCATGCCGGTCATGCGGGCGGTGGCAGAGAAAGCGCGGCAGGGCGTCATGGTGATGGGGGTCTGCAACGGCTTCCAGATACTGCTCGAGGCCGGGCTCCTGCCAGGTGCGCTAATGCGCAACGCGACGCTGAAATTCGTCTGCCGCGAAGTGAAGCTGGAAGTCGCCAACGCAAACACGGCTTTCACACGCGGCTATGCGGCCGGGCAGATCATCCGCTGCCCCGTTGCGCATCATGACGGCAACTACTTCGCCGATGCCGAAACGCTGACACGGCTGGAAGGCGAAGGCCAGGTCGTGTTCCGTTACGCCGAGGGCACCAACCCGAACGGCTCCGTCAACGACATCGCCGGGATCGTCAGCCGTGAAGGCAACGTGCTCGGCATGATGCCACATCCGGAAAACCTTATCGAAGCCGCGCATGGCGGCAACGACGGCCGAGCGCTGTTCGAGGGCGCTCTGGGGATCGCGGCATGACAAGGGCGACGTTGCGCCTTCTGCCATTACTCGCCTTGCCTCTATTTTCCGCCTGCCAGAGCGGCCCGACGATGAGCAACAGCGTTTCCGTGCCCGGCGACAATTCCGCATTATCGACGATGGAACGCATCGCGGTAGCGGCTCAGAAATGCTGGTTCGGTCCGCAGGTGGCAGGGTTCGAAGGTCTCGCCATGTCTCCGGAGTTGAGTTCCTTCTCCGGCAGGCCACGCATTCTGGCGGTGCCGCGCGGCAATGTCGGCGGCCTGCCCAAGCTGGTAGTCGAGGCCACAGGCAAGCCGGCGCAGATATCGGCTTTCGGACCGCTTATGGACGGCCCGCAGGCATCGGCCATCGACGCCGACACCCGGCGGTGGGCTGGCGGCGACACAGCTTGCAGCGTGGGGGCGTGAGCGATGTCTCGGACGTTGCAAACCATCGGAGTTCTGCTTGGCGTATCCGCCGTGATCATCCAGTTCTGGCTGGCAATCGGACGCTTCACCGTTGAAGGGCTGAGCGTCGCCGCGTCGGTTGTGCGTTTCTTCGCCTTCTTCACCATCCTGACCAACATCTTCGTGGTGCTGGTCCACGCCGCCGGCCTGTTCGCAGGACGTTTTGCCTTTTTCCGGCGTCCTCTGGTGGTCAGGTCCGCTTTGGTGGCCATCGCCATCGTCGGCATCGTCTACCACCTGCTGCTGGCGCAACTCTGGAACCCGCAAGGCCTGCAATACGTCACGGACATCATGCTGCACTATGCGGCTCCCGTCCTGATGATCGTCTGGTGGATCGCCTACGGACGCACCGGCGATGCGCGCTGGCGCGACATACCCCTGATGCTCGCCTACCCCATCGTCTATGTCTGCTACATATTCGTGCGAGCGCCGCTGGCAGGTGAAGTACCCTACCCGTTCCTCGACTATTTGGAAAATGGCTGGCCGCACGTCCTGCAGATGATCGCCGCCATCCTGGCCTTGTTCGTGGCCGTATCCGCTCTTGCGGTCGCGGCCGACCGCTTCCTGCCCGCAGCAAAGAAATCCGCGTCGTGACCATTCCCAACACAGTCCCGATCACCGAAGACCTCGTCTCCGCGCACGGTCTCAAGCCGGACGAGTACCAGCGCATCCTCGGCCTCATCGGCCGCGAACCGAGTTTTACAGAACTCGGCATCTTCTCGGCCATGTGGAACGAGCATTGCTCCTACAAGAGTTCCAAGAGGTGGCTGCGCACGCTGCCGACCAAGGGCGAGCGGGTCATCCATGGTCCGGGCGAGAATGCCGGCGTGGTCGATATCGGCGACGGCGACTGCGTGGTCTTCAAGATGGAGAGCCACAACCACCCATCCTACATCGAGCCCTATCAGGGTGCGGCGACAGGCGTCGGCGGCATATTGCGCGACGTTTTCACCATGGGCGCGAGGCCCGTGGCGGCCATGAACGCACTGCGCTTCGGCGAGCCGAACCACCCGAAGACGCGCCATCTCGTGGCGGGCGTGGTGTCGGGTGTCGGCGGCTATGGCAACGCCTTCGGCGTGCCGACCGTCGGCGGCGAGGTGGAATTTGACGCCAGCTACAACGGCAACTGCCTCGTCAATGCATTTGCGGCAGGCATCGCCAAAACCGACGGCATTTTCCTGTCAAAGGCCGAGGGCGTCGGCCTGCCCGTTGTCTACCTCGGCGCCAAGACGGGCCGCGACGGGGTCGGCGGCGCGACCATGGCGTCGGCCGAGTTCGACGACCAGATTGAGGAGAAGCGCCCGACGGTGCAGGTCGGCGATCCCTTTACCGAAAAGTGCCTGCTGGAAGCGTGCCTAGAACTGATGGCGTCAGGCGCCGTCATCGCCATTCAGGACATGGGCGCGGCCGGCCTCACCTGCTCGGCTGTCGAGATGGGCGCCAAGGGCGATCTCGGCATCGAGCTCGACCTCGACAAGGTGCCGGTGCGCGAGGAGCGCATGTCGGCCTACGAGATGATGCTGTCGGAAAGCCAGGAGCGCATGCTCATGGTGCTGCGCCCCGAGATGGAGGACGACGCCGCGGCGATCTTCCGCAAATGGGGGCTCGACTTTGCCATCGTCGGCAAGACGACCGACGATCTGCGCTTCAGCGTGCTGCACCAGGGCGAGGAAGTCGCCAACCTGCCGATCAAGGAACTCGGCGACCAGGCGCCCGAATATGACCGGCCGTGGCTGGTGCCGGCGACGCCGAAGCCGCTGGCGGATGACGATGTGCCGGAGGCGGACGTCGCCGACGCGCTGCTGACGCTGCTGGCTTCGCCGAACCTGTCCAGCCGCCGCTGGGTCTGGGAGCAGTACGACACGCTGATCCAGGGCAACTCATTGCAGCTCCCCGGCGGCGACGCCGGCGTGGTGCGCGTCGACGGCCACGCGACCAAGGCGCTCGCCTTCTCGTCCGACGTGACGCCGCGCTATTGCGAGGCCGATCCGTTCGAAGGCGGCAAGCAGGCGGTGGCCGAGTGCTGGCGCAATCTTACCGCGACAGGCGCGCTGCCGCTGGCGGCGACCGACAATCTCAATTTCGGCAACCCCGAACGCCCTGAAATCATGGGCCAGTTCGTGCGCGCCATCGAAGGTATCGGCGAGGCCTGCCGGGCACTCGGCTTCCCGATCGTGTCAGGCAACGTCTCGCTGTACAACGAAACCAACGGCAAGGGCATCATGCCGACGCCGACCATCGGCGGCGTAGGGCTGATCGACGACTGGCAAACCATGAAGCGGGCGGCCTTTGCCGCCGATGGCGAAGCCATCCTGCTCGTCGGCGCGCCGCCCTCATGGGGCACGCATCTCGGCCAATCGGCCTATCTGCGCGACGTGCATGGGCGGCGCGACGGCCCTCCCCCGCCGGTCGATCTCGACAAGGAGAAACGCGTCGGAGACTTCGTGCGCAGGCTGATCCGCGATGGCGTCGTTACGGCATGTCACGACCTGTCAGACGGCGGGCTGGCTGTTGCGCTTGCCGAAATGGCGATGGCGTCAGGCGTCGGCGCCACAGTCAACCAGGTCAATGACATTTCGCCGGTTCCCGTCTTCTTCGGCGAAGACCAGGGGCGCTACCTCGTCACCCTCGGCATCGATCCGCAGGGTCCGCAAATGGCCGACCTCTGGCGGGAGGCTGACGCGCTCGGCATCTTCATGCCGTGGATCGGCAGCACGGGCGGGCGGGAATTGAAACTGGGCGAGGCGCGTGCCGTTTCTGTGGCAGCACTTCGCGATGTCCATGAGGGATGGTTCCCGACCTTCATGGGCTAACTCGGTGCCCTCTTGCTCTTCGGCGGCAGCGAAGGCATTGATCCCAGTTCCATCTGCAGGCCGGACGCCATGGCCCATTGGGACGACATCCGTTTCTTTCTCTCTGTGTTGCGGCACGGCACCGCTTCGGGTGCTGCATCGGAGTTTGGCGTCAACCAGACGACGGTTTCGCGCCGCATTGTCGCGCTTGAGCGCAGGCTTGGACTGACCCTTTTCGATCGACTTCCCGACGGCCAACGCCCCACTGCCGCGGCGCTTGAATTGCGGGCTTACGCCGAACGAACCGAGGCATCCATTGAACAGTTCCAAAGCGCCGCCGGCAGCCTCGCCCGAATGTCGCAGCAACTGGTTCGGGTGAGCGCAACGCCGCTCGTCGCCGACGAAATCCTGACTCCTCTCGTCCAGGAGTTTCAGGATCGGCAGCCCGGAATACGGATCGAAGTGCTGAGCGGCGATCACCACGCCGATCTCAGCCATGGCGAAGCTGACCTTGCGATCAGGGTGGGCGACCACCCCCGCGGTCCCGGCCTCGTGAGGAAGCGGATCGGCACGAGCGTTTGGCGGCTCTACTGCGCGCAGTCCTATATCGACAAGCACGGCCTGCCCGAGGCCGGCAGTGACCTCGGCCGCCATCTTATCGTAGCCGGCGGCGGCGAACTGGCCAGGGTGGCGCCACTTGCGCGGCTGAACGCGCTTTATCCGAAGGCCAGGATCGGCATCCGCTGCAATTCGCTCTCCGGACTGGTGGCCGCCGTTCGGTCAGGCGTGGCGATCGGACCGCTGCCGGAGTGGCACGCCTGGGAGCGGCCCGACCTGATCAAGTTGCCGATTGAAGGCATCGCGACAGAAGCGGGCATCTGGCTACTTTACCACGAACGCATGCGTGACGTGCCCGCCGCCCGGCTCTTTCGCCGCGCCGTGGCCGAGCGTTTCAAGAGCGTACGCCATCGGCTGGAGGGCCGGGACCTCGCATTGTACGACGTCCCGGCCGAAAGCGCGGGCTCCTAGGCGGCTTCCTCCTGCTCGACCAGAGGCTTGGCAGCCTCCGGAAAGCCAACCTGGCGTGCCTGGCTCGCGCTGTCGCGTGCGCCCCAGCGACGCCGGATGCGGCCATCTTCAACCTCGAACCACTCGATCGCGACCAGTTCGTAGCTGTTGCCGGTTGGCTTGGTGAAGCCAAGGAAAGGGCCGGTCCAGCGGCCGCGCTCCACGTAGCGGGCAGCGGCCACCTTGCCCTCGCAGACGATGGACTGCACTTCCAGGTACATATTCAGGCCGGAGTGCAATTGCCGCCAGATGTCAGCGACGGCATCGAACGCGCCGCGGCCAACCACACCCTGGATTTCACAATCGTCGGCAAACAGACTGCGGAGCCGGTCCAGGTCGCCGGCATTCATGGCCTCGACATAGGCCAAGACAATCCCGCGTACATCCGCGGAAGCTTCGGAATGAGACGTCACAATTCAGTCCTTTCATTTCTTGTCGTCCGCTGGTGCGGACGATCGTCGAAATGGTTCAGAGCGATGGCGCGCTCAATCCGAGAGATTGCAGATCATTCTGCATATTTGCAGGTCAGTGGACGCCACCCACCCTGCGATTGACCTGACGGACCGGTGCCCTCATATCTTAGGCTCACAAGAGGCGGGAGAAGTGCCGTGCCGATGAACGCCAGCGATATCGAGCGGATGATCAAAGAGGCGATACCTGACGCCAAGGTGACGATCCGCGATCTCGCCGGCGATGGCGACCATTACGCCGCCGAGGTCGTGGCCGAGAGCTTCCGCGGCAAGAGCCGCGTGCAGCAGCACCAGATCGTCTACGAAGCGCTCAAGGGCAATATGGGCGGTGTGCTGCACGCACTGGCGCTGCAAACCAGCGTTCCCGAATGAATGCGATAGTCGACGAGATTGTCGACGCCATCGTCGCCGGGGTCGTCAGCGAGTGGAAGCGGAAGACGGGAAAGCGTCGGCGTAGGCGCAAGCGGAAACGCACCCTCACCCCGACCGAGCGGCTGAGACGCATCGAAAAGTTGCTCAGGCCGGCAAAAAGACAGACCAGCAGGCGCAAGTCGAGCAGAACCCGCGCGACCTCCCAGCGAAGGCGCGTGCGCACGCGAACGCAGAAGCATCGGCGCTCGCTGCGCAGGGGCAAGGCCCGACGCTGAGAGCGGCAAGCCCGACAGACCACGGCCGCTGTCATGAGCACCCCAACGAGTCCGGGGCGCTGCATTGCACACACGGCAAGCGTGGAATACATAGTGGGAAATCCCAAGAATTCGCCGAGTCCCTGGCTCGGCAGGAAGGATGTCGAAAATGACCGCCATCAACGAGCTCATCGGTAGCGAAGTGAAGAGCAACGACGTCGTGCTGTTCATGAAGGGTACGCCCGGATTTCCGCAGTGCGGCTTCTCGGGTCAGGTCGTGCAGATTCTCGACTATCTCGGCGTCGACTACAAAGGCGTGAACGTCCTGACCTCCGACGAGCTTCGGCAGGGAATCAAGGAATATTCCAACTGGCCGACTATCCCGCAGCTCTATGTGAAGGGCGAATTCGTGGGTGGATGCGACATCGTGCGCGAGATGTTCCAGGCTGGCGAATTGCAGGATTTCCTCACCGAAAAGGGCGTGAGCGCGCGCGGCGCCGCCTGACCCGGCCAACCCGGCGGCCAGTAACATGGCCGCCTCAAACCTAAAATCGAAATCCATGCACCGCGGCGGCGCGGTGCATGTGCTTTTGCGGCCGGAAGGGCTGTGCCATGGACCAGCAGAACGCGGCGGCCACGCAAAGCGGCGCGGCCATTCCCCGTTGGGAATTCATCGCGATTGCGGCGGCGCTCATGTCGCTCAATGCGCTGGCGGTCGACATCATGCTGCCCGGGCTGCAGCAGATCGGCGCCAGCCTCGGCGAGCATGACGAGAACAACCGCCAGTTCGTCATCACTGCCTATCTGGCGGGGTTCGGCTTTGCCCAGATATTCTTCGGGCCCATTTCCGACCGGTTCGGGCGGCGCTTGCCGCTACTCGTCGGACTTGTCGTCTATGTACTTGCAGCCCTCGCCTGCGCCTTTGTCCCGAGCTTCGGCTCGCTGCTGCTGCTTCGCCTGATCCAGGGCATCGGCGCAGCGGCTACGCGCGTCATCACCATCTCGGTCGTTCGCGACCGGTTCGGCGGCCGCGCCATGGCTGAGGTCATGTCTCTCATCTTCATGGTCTTCATGATCATTCCGATCATCGCGCCGGGCATTGGCCAGGCAGTCATGCTGTTCGCCGACTGGCACGCGATCTTCCTGTTCATGGCAGGCATCGCGGTGCTTTTCACGATCTGGACATGGTATCGCCTGCCGGAGACTTTGCACGAGGCATACCGGCGGCCGTTCGAACTGAAGACGATCCTGGATGGTTTCCGGATCGTGCTGACCGAGCGGATCGCCATCTCCTACACGATGGCGCTGATGGTGATTTTCGGCGCGCTGTTCGGCTTCATCAATTCGGCGCAGCAGGTCTATGTCGACATCTACAACAAGGGCGCGGCCTTCCCGTTCTATTTCGCGCTGGTGGCCGGCACGATGGCGATCATGTCGTTCGTGAATTCGCGGCTGGTAGGCAAGTTCGGCATGCGCAGGCTGGCGCACGGCGCACTGCTGGCGTTCATCGCAGTGAACGGTGTGGCCTTCGCCTTCGCGGTGGCAGGGCCGGTACCATTCTGGCTGTTTGTGGCTCTGTTCATGGTCGCGATGGCGCTATTCGCGCTGATCGGCTCCAACTTCAACGCGCTGGCGATGGAGCCGCTGGGGCACGTGGCGGGCACCGCCTCGTCCATTCTGGGGTTCACACAGACGGTAGGCGGGGCAATCCTCGGCGCGCTCATCGGCCAGGCCTTCAACGGGACGATCGTTCCGCTGACCGCCGGCTATTTCTTCTTCGGCGCCGGGGCGCTGCTGCTGGTGCTGGTTGCCGAGCGGGGCAGGCTGTTCCAGCCGCAGCACGAGCCCGTCTAGGCGGCTAGCCGCCCGGACTCGGTGCGAGGCCTTCGAAGTCGAAGACGCGCCGGTCCATCAGATGCGACGGCCGCACATTGGTGAGCGCACGGATCATGGTGTCCTTGCGACCCGGCATCTTGCGTTCCATCTCGTCCAGCATGGCCTTCATTGCATTACGCTGCAGTCCTTCCTGGCTGCCACACAGATCGCAGGGGATAATCGGAAAGCGCATCGCGTCGGCGAATTTTTCGAGATCGGCCTCGGCGCAGAAGGCCAGCGGGCGCAGCACCATCAGGTCGCCTTCGTCATTGACCAGCTTCGGCGGCATGGCCGCGAGGCGCCCGCCGTGGAACAGGTTCATGAAAAAGGTCTCGAGCACATCCTCGCGGTGGTGACCGAGCACCAGCGCCGAGCACCCCTCCTCGCGCGCGATGCGGTAGAGATGACCGCGGCGCAGGCGCGAACACAGCGAGCAGTAGGTCGCTCCCTCGGGGATCTTGTCGGTGACGACAGAATAGGTGTCCTGATATTCGATCCGATGCGCAACGCTGTGTTTTTTCAGGAATTCAGGCAGGATATGCTTGGGGAAATTCGGCTGGCCCTGGTCGAGGTTGCAGGCGAGCAGATCAACCGGCAGCAGCCCGCGCCACTTCAGGTCCAGCAACACTGCCAGCAGGCCGTAGGAGTCCTTGCCGCCCGACAGTGCAACCAGCCAGCGCTCGCCCGGCTTGGCCATCGCGTAGGTGTCGATCGCTTCCCGAGCGTTGCGCACAAGCCGCTTGCGAAGCTTGTTGAATTCCACCGTGGCCGGAACATCGCGGAACAGCGAATGGGCGCTGCTCTGGTCATCTACGGTTTCCAGCTGACTGGACGGGAGGGGCAGGTTCATGCGCCCGTGATAATCGGGAACGGCGCAAAGAAAAAGGCCGCGCAATGCGCGGCCCTTTCAATTCCGGCTGGAAACCGTTAGCGCGAGTAGAACTCGACGACCAGGTTCGGTTCCATCTGAACGGCATAGGGCACATCTGCCAGACCCGGCACCGCCTTGTAGGTGGCGGTCATCTTGTTGTGGTCGGCATCGATGTAGTCAGGCACGTCGCGCTCGGCCAGCTGCACCGATTCCAGCACGATGACGAGCTGCTTCGACTTCTCGCGCACCTCGATCACATCGCCCGGCTTGCAGCGGTAGGACGCGATGTTCACGCGCTTGCCGTTGACCTTGATGTGGCCGTGATTGACGAACTGGCGCGCGGCGAAAATAGTCGGCACGAACTTGGCGCGGTAGACGACCGCGTCGAGGCGCGACTCCAGCAGCCCGATCAGGTTGTCCGGGGTGTCGCCCTTGCGGCGGTCAGCCTCCTCATAGACCTTGCGGAACTGCTTCTCGGAGATGTCGCCGTAGTAGCCCTTCAGCTTCTGCTTGGCGCGCAGCTGGGTGCCGAAGTCGGAAAGCTTGCCCTTGCGGCGCTGGCCGTGCTGGCCCGGGCCGTATTCGCGGCGGTTCACCGGGGACTTCGGACGGCCCCAGAGGTTCTCGCCCATACGGCGATCGATCTTGTATTTTGCGGATTCGCGCTTGCTCATCGCATTTCCTTTTCAAAGTGTTACGCCCGAAACCTCATGTTCCGGGCGAAGGAAACGCGCCCTCCTCTGGCCTCCGTTTTCGAGACCTGACAGGGTCTTCCACGCACGCTTTGCGGAAAAACCCACGGGACACGTAATGAAAACGCAGGGCCGAAACCCTGCGTCGGGCGGGCATTTAGGCCCGTTTGGCGTCAAAGTCAATCGCGCCCGTCAGTTCTTCTTGTCGGGCAGGCCCTTGCGGTCCGTTTCCGCGAATTCCTCGAGCTCGCTCTCGCTCATCGACTCGTACATTTCCTTCGATGCGCCCTTGAGTTCGCTCTTCTTCATTTCACCGCGCTTGGCGGCCAGAGCGGCGCCAGCCGCCTGTTGCTGTGCTTTCGATTGTGCCGGCATGTTCGGTCTCCATCTTCCGGATGCCAACCGCCCGTCATTCCATGTTCAGCCCGAAACCATGCATCAGCCGCCGAGTCGCAATATCCGGCGGTCCAGATGTCATCCGGGCCAGATCCGGCTCAGCATCGCTTATGAATGCGGCGGTATCTTGCGGCCCGAGCAAAGACAACGCGCGTCGCGCGATCGCCTCCGACGTGTCGATCCAGTCGACCGGCCATGGCGCCATCTTGCGCATGCGATTGACCAAAAACGGATAGTGCGTGCAGGCGAGCACTACGATGTCGGTGCGTGCACCATCCCGCTCCAGGAAACACGGCGCGATCTCGGTCCTCACCGCCTCCTCGTCGACGAAGCCGTCGCGCATGTAGATTTCCGCCAACGCCGCCAGACGGTCGCTGCCGACAAGACGCACATGGCACTTCGTCGCCCATGAGGCGATCAGGTCGCGCGTATACTGGCGCGCGATCGTACCGGGTGTGCCGAGCACGGAGACGAGACCGGAGCGCGTGCGCTCGGCGGCAGGCTTGATGGCCGGCACAGTGCCGACGAACTGAGTGTCGGGATAGGCTTCCCGCAGACCGGCGAGCGCGATGGTGGAGGCGGTGTTGCATGAGATGACCGCGATCTCCGGCCGAAACTCATCAAGCAGCGGGGCGAAAAGCGCAACGATGTGACCGGCAAGCGCCTGCTCTTCCCACGCCCCATAAGGAAAGGCCGCATCGTCGGCGATATAGACGAAGCGGCGGCCGGGCATGAGCACGCGCGCCTCGCGCAGCACGGTCAGGCCGCCAATGCCGGAATCGAAAAAGAGGATTGGAGCGTCGACCATACTCAGTCGCCCGTTTCGCCATCTGTCGTATCCGCGGCGTGGCCAGCCGGCCTCCGCGGTTCTTTTGGCGCATAGAGGTCGAGAGAAGCGACAACGCCGTGCAGCACCTTCAATTCCGGCTCGGTGAAACCCGGCCGTGTCAGCACAGCCTGCAGATTGTCCATCAGCTTCGGCTTCTTCGACCGCGGACGGAAATAGCCGCGAACATCCAGCGCCCTCTCCAGCCGGTCGACCAGGCTCTGCACCTGATGCCTTTCGGCCGGTGGAAAATCCGGGCCCTCGAAGGCTGTCTGGCTGGCGCTTTCCAGGCCTGTCTTCATCCACTCATAGGCCATCAGCAGTACTGCCTGGGCGATGTTGAGCGAGGCATAGTCGGGATTGACCGGGAAGGTGACGATGGCGTCGGCGCGCGCGATTTCCTCATTGTAGAGGCCGAAACGCTCGCGCCCGAACATGATGCCAATTTTCTGTTTCAGGCCTGATCGGCGCTTCAGCTCAGCCGAACCATCGACCGGCCCGAGTACAGGCTTGAAGTTGTCGCGGGCGCGTGCAGTCGTGGCGAGCACATAGTTGAGATCTGCGACAGCCTCGTCGAGCGTCGCATGAAGCGAGGCAGCGGCGATCACATGGTCGGCTCTGCTTGCAGCCGCCACTGCCTTCTCGTTCGGCCAGCCGTCGCGCGGATTGACCAGCCGCAACTCGCTCAGGCCGAAATTCGCCATCGCCCGCGCGACCATGCCGATATTCTCGCCAAGCTGCGGTTCGACGAGGATGATGGCGGGTGACGCGCCTTCCATGTCCGGACTTCCGATTGTCATGAGCCACCGGCGCGCCAATTGCGCGGTTTTCTGGTCCCTGCCATATTCGCCGGCGATTGAGAAGCGCGAGTAGCCGGGATGACAGCCGAACTGGCCGACCGCATCCGCAATATCGTCAGGGACAATCCGGACATCGGCGAGATCCGCATGTTCGGTGGACTTTGCTTCACGCTCAACGGCAACATGCTCGTCGGCACCATGAAGGACGGCGACCTGATGGCCCGCGTCGGCGAGGAACAGGACGCCGAGGCGATGGCGAAGCCCGGCGCCGGGCCGATGATGTTCACCGGCAAACCGATGAAGGGCTTCATCACCGTGTCGGCCGATGCCCTCGACGATGCCGCGCTGCGCGACTGGATATCGATGGCCACGGCCTATGTCGGCGCGATGCCGCCGAAAGAGAAAAAGAAGAAAACCAAAGCGAAGTAAGCCTCAGTTCTCGACGAATCCGGCGATGGCGGCGGCTACCTCGTCCGGCTTTTCATGCAAAATCCAGTGGCCGGTGCCCGCGACCCTCCGTACTGTCAGTTGAGGCGCGTACCGGTCCAGCCCCTCGATGCAGGAGGGGCGCAGCGCGATGTCCTCCTCCCCCCACAGCACCAAATGCGGCATGTGCACTGTCATCGCCTCCGCGGGCAGGTCGAGCACCGATTTTTCGGGCGCGGGCCCCCCGGGTTCGGGCACCGCGACCGGCGAAGCGCGGTACCAGTTCAACATACCGGTCAGCGCGCCTGGCTCGCTCCAGGCGTCGCGGTAGGCGGCCGCCTCGTCCTCATCCATCCACTGGGTGTCCGAGAAACCGGCCAGCATGCGCATCATGCGGCCGTAGTTCTCCTCCGGTAGTTTTTCCTCCGCCTTGGGCGACCGCAGCCAGTTCATATACTGGCTGGCCTGGCGCTGCTCGGGATCTTCGAAAATCGCCCGCTGGAAGCAGGCAGGATGCACGCCATTGGCGATGACCAGATGCGTCAGCCGTTGGGGGTGCGCGAACGCATAGGCGTAAGCGACGGAGGCTCCCCAGTCGTGGCCCGCGAGCACGAAAGGCCGGTCCGGTGAAAGTGCATCGGCAAGCGCTGCGATATCGGCAACGAGATGCTTCGCCCGATAATTCCCGACGCCCTCCGGTTTGGAAGATCGGTTGTAGCCGCGCTGGTCGGGCGCCACCAGGAGGAAGCGGTCGGCGAGCCGCTCCATGACGGGACGCCAGCCTGCCCAGTATTCCGGAAACCCGTGCAGCATGATGATCAGCGGCGCATCGGGTCGGCCCATGGCAGCATAATGCAGCGTGATGCCGTTGGCGGTGTTTTCACCATATCGAAGACCCGTTTCAGCCACTGCCATGTCTGCTTCCCCGCGCTTGCGCTCCGCTGCTTTGCCTTCGCAACGGAGGGTGTTATAGGGGCCGCGATTTCAGAACACGACTGCGGACGGCTCCGTCCCGCTCCCCTTCAGAAACGAGGCATTTCACATGGCGAAGATCAAGGTGGCAAATCCCGTCGTCGAACTCGACGGCGACGAGATGACCCGCATCATCTGGCAGTTCATCAAGGACAAGCTGATCCATCCCTATCTCGACATCGATCTCGAATATTACGACCTCGGCATCGAGAAGCGGGACGAGACGGACGACCAGATCACCGTCGATGCCGCCAACGCCATCAAGAAGCACGGCGTCGGCGTCAAATGCGCCACCATCACGCCCGACGAAGCGCGGGTCGAGGAATTCGGGCTGAAGCGCATGTACCGTTCGCCCAACGGCACGATCCGCAACATCCTTGGCGGCGTCATCTTCCGCGAGCCGATTATCTGCCGCAACGTGCCGCGCCTGGTGCCGGGTTGGACGAAGCCGATCATTGTCGGCCGCCATGCCTATGGCGACCAGTACCGCGCCACCGACTTCAAGTTCCCCGGCAAGGGCAAGCTGACGATGAAATTCGTCGGCGAGGACGGCACGGTGATCGAGAAGGAAGTGTTCGATGCGCCGGAGGCCGGCGTCGCGATGGGCATGTACAATCTCGACCAGTCGATCATCGACTTCGCCCGCGCCTCGCTGAACTACGGCCTGCAGCGCAAGGTGCCCGTCTATCTCTCGACCAAGAACACGATTCTCAAGGTCTATGATGGCCGCTTCAAGGACATCTTCCAGCACATCTTCGACACCGAATTCGCCGACAAATTCAAGGAAGCCAAGATCACCTACGAGCACCGGCTGATCGACGACATGGTGGCGGCGAGCCTGAAGTGGTCCGGCGGCTACGTGTGGGCCTGCAAGAACTATGACGGCGACGTGCAGTCCGACACCGTGGCGCAGGGCTTCGGTTCGCTCGGTCTGATGACCTCCGTTCTGATGACGCCGGACGGCAAGACGGTGGAGGCCGAGGCCGCGCACGGCACGGTGACCCGCCACTACCGCCAGCACCAGAAGGGCGAGGAAACCTCGACCAATTCGATCGCCTCGATCTTCGCCTGGACGCGCGGGCTCGCGCACCGGGCCAAGCTGGACAGCAACGCCGAGCTGGCGCGCTTTGCCGAGACGCTGGAGAAGGTCTGCATCTCCACCGTCGAGGAAGGCTCGATGACCAAGGACCTGGCGCTGCTGATCGGTCCCGACCAGCCCTGGCTGTCAACAACCGGCTTCCTCGACAAGGTGGACGAGAACCTGCAGAAGGCGATGGCGTAGCCATAGTCGCAGCGCCGGACGCTGACCGTCAGCCGGCGTCCGGCCAGCACCAACCGATCCGCTGCCGGTGACTCTCGACGCGCTCGCGGGCCTGATGCAAGCCAGAGCATGGCCGAGACCACCAACCAAACGGGCTGGCGCATCCTTCTCACCGGCGGCAATGCGACCCGGATAGCTGTCGTATCGCTCGGGGTGTGGCTGCACGCTGCCGACGGGCTGCTGGTAGCCACCATGATCCCGGCGATCGTGGGCGACATAGGCGGCGCGCGGCTGATTGGCTGGACATTTGCGCTCTACGAGATCGGCTCCATCGTGGCCGGCGCGGCGGGCGCGCATCTGCTTCGACACATCGGGCTGCGGCAGGCGATGGCTGGCGCCGCGCTTGTCTATCTCGCCGGCTGCGCGATCAGTGCGCTGGCACCGACCATGCCTGTCATGCTTTTCGGCCGGGTGCTTCAAGGGCTTGGGGGCGGTGGGCTGATGGCGTTGTCCTTCATCGCCGTGGCGCGGCTTTTCGACGCCGCACTGATGCCGCGGGTGATGGCCGCCATCTCGGCGCTCTGGGGCGCATCGGCATTTATCGGGCCGCTGATCGGCGGCCTCTTCGCCGGCATGGGACTGTGGCGTTGGGCGTTCTGGGCCTTCGCGGCGCAGGCCGGCCTGCTGGCGCTGTGGCTCTGGCGGGCACGCGGAATCGACCTCGCCCCGGGCGACGAGGAGGCCCCACCGCGGTTCCCCGGTCTGCGCCTCGCGCTGCTTGCCGGCGGCGTAGCCTTCATCGCCGCCGCGGGCCTGTCGAAATCGCTGCCGCTATCGGCGGCGCTGATCGCGGCCGGTGCAGCCTGTCTCGCCATGTTCGCGCGCCGCGACGGGCTCGCCGGCGACGACAGACTGCTGCCGCCGCGGCCCTTCGACCCGACGGCAACGCTCGGCGCGCCGCTCGTAATGATCATGTGTTTCGCCATCGCCACCATCGCGCTCGGCACCTACGGGCCGGTGGTGATGGTCACCGTGCACGGCATCTCGCCGCTGGCGGCCGGATATGTCATCGCGCTGGAGTCGATCGGCTGGTCGGTGGCCGCCGTACTGATCGCCGGAATACCCGAACGCTGGGACCGCACCATGATCCTGGCCGGCCTGCTGCTCATCACCGTTTCGGTTGCCGGACTGGTGCACGCGCTGCCCGAGGGACCGGTGTGGCTGATCACCATCCTTGCGATCGCGCAAGGTGCCGGCTTCGGCATGGCATGGACCTTCGTGCTGCGCCGGGCGACGATGCTGGCCCCATTTTCTGAACACAACCGGGTGGCGAGCGCCATTCCGACGCTGCATCGCCTCGGCTATGCGCTGGGGGCGGCGGCGATCGGCATTGTCGCCAACGCGGCCGGGTTCGAGGACGGCATCAGTGTTGCGAGCGCACGCAGCGTCGGCTTCTGGATTGTCATCGCCAGCCTGCCTTTCGCCGGGCTCGGGCTGCTTGCAGCACTGAACTTTGTGCGCGACAGAGGAAGACAGTCCGCTTAGCAAACCGGAAGGCCGAACCATGCTCACGCTCGTCAGGCGGCTTTGGCGCGACAACAGACTGCTGCTGATCGCATTTGCCGTTGCGGCAGTGCTGACACTCTTTTTCGCCGTCAGGACGGTCGCCTTCTATGTCTACTGGGCCGGCCACCAGAATGTTGCCATCGAAGGCTGGATGACGATCGGGTATGTGGCGCACTCGTATCGGCTGGATCCGCAGGACTTGCAGGATGCGCTTGGTTTCGATCCACGCCAACCCAACCGCCATCCGCTCGGCCGCATCGCGCGCGACATGGGCGTTCCACTTCCGGATTTGATCGCGCGGGTGGAAGCCGCGATCGAGGCCGTCCGAGAAGACATGGCTCAGCCGGGCGACGACCGGTGAGCACCGAACTGCTCGAGTTCTTCTCCGTCTATGGTCTTTCAGCTGTCGTGGTCATCCTGGCGCTTGGCCAGTTCGGCGCACCACTGCCGACTTCGATCCTGCTGATGACGGTGGGTGCGCTGCTGGTCGAAGGCGACATATCTGCCTCGCAGGCGTTTCTGTGGAGCCTGGGCGGTGCCATTCTGGGCGACCAGCTCGGTTACGCCGCCGGGCGTTTCGGAGGCAGCCGCCTCCGCGACATCGTCTCGCGGCGTCCCGCCTATGCGGAGCGGCTGGCGAAAGCCGAGGCATTGTCCGCCCGATGGGGAGCTCTCGGCGTGTTTCTGACGCGCTGGCTTTTCAGCCCGCTCGGACCGACCGTGAACATCGTGAGCGGGCTCGCCCGCCTCAGATGGTCCGTCTTCCTGCTGTGGGATGTGGCGGGCGAGACGGTTTGGGTCGGCGGCTACCTGGCGATAGGCTACCTATTCAGCAGCTCGATCTCGGCGATTGCGGACGTGATCGCCAATGCGGCCTGGCTGCTGGCCGCTGCCGCCGTCACGCTGTTCCTCGGCTGGCGCGTGCTGAAAGCCGCACGCGGGCATCCTGTCTAACCGGCCAGAGCCTGCCTCACTGCCGAGACGGCATCTTCAGCCTTCGCCGCGTCGGGGCCGCCGGCCTGGGCCATGTCCGGCCGGCCGCCACCGCCCTGCCCGCCAAGCGCGGCGGACGCCTTGCGCACCAGATCGACGGCGCTGAAACGCTCAGTCAGGTCTTCGGTGACCCCGACGACCACGCTCGCCTTGCCGTCATCCGAGGTGCCGACGAAGACGACGACGCCTGAGCCAAGCGACGACTTGCCCTCGTCGGCGAGCGACTTGAGGTCCTTCGGCGCGACACCGGCTACAACCTTGCCGAGGAAACCGACGCCACCGACATCCTCCTTCTCGGAGCCGCCAGTTGCGGAGCCGCCCCCTCCGCCGAGCGCCAGCTTCTTGCGCGCATCCGCCAGCTCGCGCTCAAGCTTGCGGCGCTCGTCCAGAACCGCTTCTAGGCGTGAGACGGCATCCTGCGGCGCTACCTTCAAGGCAGCGGCGACCTGCTTCAGCCGCTTGTCCTGCTCGTCGAGATAAGCGCGCGCTGCCGATCCGGTCAGAGCCTCAAGACGCCGCACGCCCGCTGCCACCGCGCTTTCCGAAACGACGCGGACCAGACCGATGTCGCCGGTCGCATTCACATGCGTTCCGCCGCACAGTTCGAGCGAATAGGTCTTGCCAGCCTTCTCGCCATGGCGGGCAGTGCCCATCGACACGACGCGAACCTCGTCGCCATACTTTTCGCCGAACAGCGCCATGGCGCCGAGCGCGATGGCATCGTCGACGGCCATCAGCCGGGTGCTGACCGGGCTGTTCTGCAGCACGATCTCGTTGGCGAGCTGCTCGATGCGGTCGAGCTCAACGGCGGCGATCGGCTTGGGGTGTGAGAAGTCGAACCGCAGGCGATCGGGCGCAACGAGCGAGCCCTTCTGCGCGACATGCGTGCCCAGCACCTCGCGCAACGCCTCGTGCAGCAGATGCGTGGCCGAATGGTTGGCGCGGATCAACGTGCGCCGGTCGTGATCGACGTCGAGTTCGGCCGCCGCGCCCGGCGCCACCGACCCCGACGTAACCTTGCCATAGTGAACAAAAAGGCCGTCGCCCTTCTTCTGCGTATCCGAAACCGCGATCTCGAATCCGTCGCCGCGGATCACGCCGGTGTCGCCGACCTGTCCGCCTGACTCGCCGTAGAAAGGCGTCTGGTTCACGATGACCGCAACCTCGTCGCCCTCGGCAGCCGCTTTCACCTCCGCGCCGCCGCACACGACTGCCTGGATCACACCCTCCGCCGTTTCGGTGCCGTAACCGAGGAATTCCGTTGCGCCCAGCTTCTCGCGCAGCTGAAACCAAACCGTTTCCGTGGCCGCCTCACCGGATCCCGCCCAGCTGGCGCGCGCCTCGGCCTTCTGCCGCTCCATCGCGTCGTTGAAGCCCGAGAGGTCGACCGAGATGTTGCGCTGGCGCAGAGCGTCCTGTGTCAGATCGAGCGGGAAGCCATAGGTGTCGTAGAGCTTGAAGGCCGTCTCACCGTCGAGCATGTCGCCCGCCGACATGGACGAGGTCGCGTCCTCCAGTAGGCCGAGGCCGCGCGCCAGCGTCTTGCGGAAGCGGGTTTCCTCAAGTTGCAGTGTTTCTGTAATCAGCGCCTGACCACGCACCAGCTCGGGATAGGCCTGGCCCATCTCGCGAACGAGCGCCGGCACCAGCCGCCACATCAGAGGATCGGTAGCGCCCAGCAACTGGGCGTGACGCATGGCGCGGCGCATGATGCGGCGCAGTACATAACCCCTGCCTTCATTAGAGGGCAGCACGCCGTCGGCAATCAGGAAGCTCGACGCCCGCAGATGATCAGCGATGACCCGGTGGCTCGCCCGGCTGGCGCCTTCCGCCTTGACACCCGTCGCCTCCTCGGATGCGCGGATCAGCGCCTGGAACAGGTCGATGTCATAATTGTCGTGCTTGCCCTGCAGAACGGCCGCGATGCGCTCCAGCCCCATGCCGGTGTCGATCGACGGGCGCGGCAGATCGATCCGCTTGTCGGCAGTGACCTGCTCGAACTGCATGAAGACCAGGTTCCAAATCTCGATGAACCGGTCCCCATCCTCATCCGGACTGCCGGGCGGCCCGCCCGGGATGCCCTCGCCGTGGTCGTAGAAAATCTCCGAACACGGGCCGCACGGGCCGGTATCGCCCATTGCCCAGAAATTATCGGAGGTCGGAATGCGGATGATGCGCTCGTCAGGCAGACCCGCAATCTTCTTCCAGAACCCGGCCGCGTCATCGTCAGTGTGATAGACGGTCACCAGAAGACGATCGGCATCGAGGCCGAACTCCTTCGTGATCAGGTTCCAAGCGAGTTCGATGGCGACGTCCTTGAAATAGTCGCCGAACGAAAAATTGCCGAGCATCTCGAAAAAGGTGTGGTGGCGTGCGGTGTAGCCGACATTATCGAGATCGTTGTGCTTACCGCCGGCGCGCACGCATTTCTGCGCCGTCACGGCGCGCGAATAGTCGCGCTTTTCGAGACCGGTGAAGACGTTCTTGAACTGCACCATGCCGGCGTTGACGAACATCAGCGTCGGGTCGTTGCGCGGCACCAGCGGGCTGGAGGCGACGATCTCGTGACCGTGCTTGCCGAAATAGTCGAGAAAAGCCGACCGAATGCCGTTTACGCCGCTCATACCAAAGCCTTTTCGAGGAACCGCCGCATGGCTGCGGCGGATGGAAACTGCGCCTTTTAGAACAAGTTCCGCGCACAATGAAACAGTTGTGTTTCATGCGCGACGATCGCCCGCACAGTGCCAACAGGTCGGCGACAGCAAAGCCATGGGGCAACGTCTGACACCGGTCCGAACGAAAAACGCCGCCGGTGCTGCCGGCGGCGTTCTCGTCGAGAAATGTCCAGGTGTCAGGCGTCGTCGGTGCCGCTCGCCTCGAAGTCGTCGCCGCTGCCGTCCTCTTCGAGGAACCGCTCGGCGATCAGGCCGGCATTCTGGCGCAGCGCCTGCTCGATTTCCTGGCCCATTTCGGGGTTGTCGCGCAGGAACTGCTTGGCGTTCTCGCGGCCCTGGCCGATACGCTGCGAATTGTAGGAGAACCAGGACCCGGACTTCTCGACCACACCGGCCTTGACGCCGAGGTCGATCAGTTCGCCGGTCTTGGAGACGCCCTCGCCATACATGATGTCGAACTCGACCTGCTTGAAGGGCGGCGCAAGCTTGTTCTTGACCACCTTCACGCGGGTCTGGTTGCCGACCACCTCGTCACGGTCCTTGACCGCGCCGATGCGGCGGATGTCCAGCCTGACCGAGGCGTAAAACTTGAGCGCGTTACCGCCGGTCGTCGTTTCCGGCGAGCCGAACATCACACCGATCTTCATGCGTATCTGGTTGATGAAGATAACCATGGTGTTGGAGCGGGAGATGGAGGCGGTGAGCTTGCGCAGCGCCTGGCTCATCAGACGGGCCTGGAGGCCCGGCAGCGAATCGCCCATTTCGCCCTCGATCTCGGCGCGCGGCGTAAGGGCCGCGACCGAATCGACGACCAGAACATCAATGGCGCCGGAGCGCACCAGCGTGTCGCAAATCTCCAGCGCCTGCTCGCCCGTGTCGGGCTGCGAGATGAGAAGGTTTTCGAGATCGACGCCCAGCTTGCGGGCATAGACGGGGTCGAGCGCATGTTCGGCATCGACGAAGGCGCAGATGCCGCCCTTTTTCTGGGCCTCGGCCACGGTGTGTAGCGCCAGCGTCGTCTTGCCCGAACTTTCGGGTCCGTAAATCTCGATGATCCGGCCCTTGGGCAGACCGCCGACGCCGAGCGCGATGTCGAGCCCGAGCGAACCGGTGGGCACCGTCTCGATCTCGACCACCTGCTCGTTGGCGCCCAGGCGCATGATGGAGCCCTTGCCGAAGGCGCGCTCGATCTGCGACAGCGCCGCGTCCAGAGCCTTGGATTTGTCCACCGAACTTTCCTCTACAAGCCGCAAGCAGTTTTGCGCCATCTTATCACCCCTTGATCGTCATCGAAGACCGGACAATCCCGCGTCCTGCATTTTTTTGTACACTTTTTGTTCTGATTTTTCAAGTGTATCAACACATTGATTTATATCGTCTTTTTAAGAATGTTCCATTTACGTTCCAGAAATGCGGCCATCGGAATCCTGACAACGGTGCTGCGAACATCGCCGCGGCGCCCAACCGTGAGGGGCTGGTATCCGGACCGAGATTCGCACCTACGGGCCGGGTAACCAAACCGGCATCTTCCGGCCGTCCGCGGTGGTGGAATATTTGACTTTTACGTAAACGCCATGTCACACATCCGGCTCAATGAATCGAGCGGGCAGACCTCGTTGCGCGAATTCTATTCCATCACCGAACTCACCCGCGAATTCGGCATTTCGACACGAACGCTGCGCTTCTACGAGGATGAAGGGCTCATCCATCCGATGCGGCGCGGCCGCACGCGCCTCTTCCGTCCGTCCGACCGGCACCTCGTCCGCCAGATCATCCGCGGGCGGCGGCTCGGCTTCTCGATCAACGAAATCCGCGAGATCATCCAGATTTACAAGGAGCCGCCCGGCGAAGTCGGCCAGCTCAAGCTGATGATCGAGCGCATTGCCGAGAAGCGGGAAGATCTGCGGCAGAAGCGCCGCGATCTCGAAGAGACGATCGGCGAACTCGACCATGCCGAGGAAGCCTGTGTCGAGCGGCTGGTCGAACTGGGCGTCTCGACCTGACTTAGGCTCAATCGCTGCGGGCTACTCCGCTAAATCCAGCGCCGCACCTTTTTCTGGTAGTCGCGGTAGCGTTTGCCGAAGCGCTCGAACAAGTGCCGTTCCTCTGGCACGATCGCGAGACGGGTGGTCAGTAGCGCCGCGACCGGCGCGAGAATCACGAACCACAGGCTGCCGGCGATGAAACCGATCGCCACCATGAGCATGGTGTTTCCCAAATAGATCGGGTTGCGGCTGATCGCGAACGGCCCGCCGGTGACGAGATGTTCCGACGCGCGGTTCGGCATAACCGTCGTCCCTGCCCTGCTCAGAGTCCTGATAGCGGAAACGTCTATCAAGACGGCGCCCGCCGCTAGCAGCCAGCCAATTGCGAAAAGGAGATCGGAAAGCGGCGACCCGATCCAGGGCAGTGGCCAGAACCATTGCAGCAGAATGGCCACCGCTACGCCGGCAAGATAGATGACAGGCGGCCAGGGAAAGCGGCTTGGCGGGGCTTGCGTTGCGGTCATTCGCTCGAGAGCGCCTCGGACTCAAATGTGCATTGGCCGGCAATCTCGTTGAGCATTGCCGTGCGTTCCGCATCCTGATCGCTCGAAAAGGCGGCGTCCAGCCCGTTTTCTGCGACCAGGCGGTCGAGCACGCAGACGCAGTATTGCGCGCAGAAGGCTTCGTCGCGGCTGGGCAGGCAGCTTGCGTTGCAGGCCGAATCGAACTGCGCCTCCTGCGAGATCGGTGCCGGAGGCATCAGAAGGGCCATCAGATACACCACCGAGATCAGGACCGGCTGGTGGATCAGATAGAAGGCGAGGCTGTGGCGCCCGATAAACTGGAACGGTGCAGACCAGGCGCCGAGTTCGAGCCGCGCTCGCTCGAACAGACCAAACCGGCGCGCGAGGCCCGCGAGTGCGATGCCAGCCAACACGGCCCCGAACCAGGGAAACAGCGGCACATAGTCGTTCGAGATCGGGTCGGAAGACGACAAACCTACCCACCACCAGAACGGATGATCGAAGAAGGTGCTGCGCAGGTACCACGGGGCAGCGATGACCAGCGCGGCTGCAGTGGCCGTCAGCGGCCAGGGTAGGCGCAAGAAAAGTAGCCCCAGCACCGAAGCCAGTGCGATCTGGTGCAGGATGCCAAAGAAAATGAAGCCGCCGGGAACGGCGAACCAGGTGACGACCGAAATGGCGAGCGCTGCGCCCGTCACCATCGCCAGCCGGCGAGCGAAAGATCGCGAGCGAAAGTTCTCGGCATGGGCGAGAAACAGGCTGATGCCGACGATCACGAGGAAGGACGAGGCTATGGCGCGCGCAAACAGCTTCCAGCCGCCAATGGCGGTCATTCCCGGTTGGACATACCCGAAAAATTCGAGATCCCAGGCGAAGTGGTAGATCGCCATCGCGACCAGCGCGAGGCCGCGCGCCAGATCCAGCGGCTGCAGCCGTGATTTGCCCGCGGCGGTGCCGTGCATTAGGTCTCGACTCCGATTCAATCCGTCAGCGGCGATAGCATGAAAAGCAGGCCGCCGCCCTATCCCGAGGAATTGCGATGCATAGGATCACCGCGAATGGCGCCAATATTCCGGCCATCGGCCTCGGCACCTGGACGCTCAAGGGCACAGCCTGCGCCGATCTCGTCCAGGCTGCCATCGACTGCGGTTACCGGCATATCGACACTGCCGCGATGTACGAAAACGAGGAAGCGGTTGGCCGCGGCATTGCCCGCGCAGGCATCCCCCGCGACGAGTTGTTCGTCACCACCAAAGTATGGTGGACAGATTTGTCGGCAGCAGCGCTGCGCCGTTCGGCAGAGCAGAGTCTCGACCGCCTAGGTCTGGATCAGGTCGACCTGCTGCTCATCCACTGGCCGAGCAAGACGGTGCCTCTGCAGGAATCCATCGAGGCGCTGAACGGCGCGCGCGACGACGGACTGACCCGCAATATCGGCGTGTCGAATTTCCCGACCGCACTGCTCGCCGAGGCGAACTCGATCAGCCGGCATCCGCTTGCCGCCAATCAGGTCGAGTACCACCCCAAGCTCGAACAGAAGAAGGTGCTGGGAGCCTGCCGTGAAGTCGGCATGGCCATGGTGTCCTACTGTCCGCTCGGACGCGGGCTCGACATCATGCGGGAAGTCCCGGTCGCAGACGCGGCGCTCAAACACGGACGGACGCCAGGCCAGATCATATTGCGCTGGCACGTGCAGCAGGAAGGCGTCGCAGCCATTCCGCGCACCACCCGCAGAGAGCGGCTGGCCGAGAATCTCGACGTATTCGACTTCGCGCTTACGAATGACGAAATGGCCGCGATCTCGGCGCTCGGATCAGCCAAAAGCCGCATCTGCGACTTCGGTTTCGGACCCGATTGGGACGACTGACGCGGTGCTGCACCGGATTAACTCGCGGCGTAAATTCGAACTTACTGAATTAACCGTGCGTTAGTCGCCGATTGGTAGCCTCAAGTCGCGGTTGCAGAGCGGCCGCTGGCCTTGTTCGGCCGGCGGTCGGTCGTTGCTCAACTGCAATTGGCGCACCCGAGAAAGTTGGGGCGGCTTGGTGCGATCGGGGATGAGGGACGGATGCAGTCGTCGGCGGCGATCAGCGAACGCACCAAGGATTCGGCTCATTCGATCGCAGACGTAATGAGCAAGGCTGGTGTTGTCGGCCTGCCGCGCAACTACGAAATCTACTACGAAGCCTACGCCGTGGGGAACGAATCTCTCCGCGTGGCGCTCTCCAAACTCGGACCACGTCCGACGCAGGGCGATCTCGACCAGCTGTCGCGCGATTTCTTCACCCAGAGCAATCGGGAGGGAATTGTCGAGAGCGCGCATGACGAGATAACCGGCAAGATTGAAGAGCTGACGCGGCTGATGATGCGCGAACGCAGCTCGCTGGAGAAATACGGAACGATCCTCGACCGCACTTCGGCCGGCCTCAACAGCCGCCAGGCGATCAGCACCGACATCCTGCGCAAGATCGTCGGCATCATGGCCGTCGCCACCGATTCGACAATCGAACAAGGCCGGCAGATCGCCTCGTCGATCGCAGATACGTCGGCCGAACTCGAGGAAGTGAAGACACGGTTGGTCGAATACAAGCGGCTGGCCGACACAGACCCGCTTACGCAACTCGCCAACCGGCGCGCCTTCGACCGCGCCATGGCGGCGATCTACCAGGACCAGAAGGGCAAACTTTTCAATGCCTTGATTGTCGCCGACATCGACCGGTTCAAGGATGTCAACGATCGCCACGGCCACCCGGTAGGCGATCGGGTGCTTCAGCACCTCGCCCGCGTGCTCAAGACCTGCGCCAGCGCCAACATGGTGGTTGCGCGCACGGGCGGCGAAGAATTCGGCATCATCGTCGAGGGCCTGAGCGAAGAGGCAACGATGGCGCTTGCCGACGATGTGCGTGGCACCGTTGAAAAGACTCCTTTCGGCGACGGATCGAGCTTCGACCTTCCGGACGGAATCACGATCTCGATGGGCGTCTGCATGGCCTCCGAGGCCGACGACCCGGACGATCTTTACGCCAAGGCGGACAAGGCCCTCTATGCTTCGAAGAGCACTGGCCGCAATCGGGTCACCAAGTTCCCTGTTCCCGGCAATGCACCCAAGCGCAAGAACTGGATGATCTACCGGACCGACTAAGCCGGAGCGCGGCGCCGTTAACCGCGCGCTATCTTTCGATCCCGATTTGGCCGTATTTCGTGATAAAGCAAGGCATTGTGCCGCGCTTTTCGCGCTGGTACCTACGCCTCCGGGGAGAAGGAATGCCATGTCCAAGCGAATAGCAGCACTCGCAGCCGCAGCCTTTCTGGCCGCAGCCTGCACGACGGACCCCTTCACCGGCGAGCAGAGGCTCAGCAACACGGCAGGCGGCGCGCTCATAGGCGCTGGCGTCGGCACCGTTGCCGGATTGGTGATCGGCGGCGGCGGCAACCGCAACGCGGCCCTGCTCGGCGCCGGCCTCGGCGCGCTGGCGGGTGCGGGCATCGGCGCCTACATGGATCAGCAGGAAAACGAGCTTCGCGCGCAGTTGGCCGGAACCGGCGTCAGCGTCACGCGTAATGGCGAGAACATCATTCTCAACATGCCGTCCAACATCACCTTCCCGACCGACCAGGATTCGGTGAGCACAAGCTTCTATCCGACGCTGAATGCCGTGGCGCTGGTGCTCGCCAAGTACAACCGCACTCTGGTGGACGTGTACGGCCACACCGACGCCACCGGTGACGAAGGCTACAACATCGACCTCTCGCAGCGTCGGGCGCTTTCGGTCGCGACCTATCTTAACGCCCAGGGCGTCGACAGCCGCCGCTTCTTCATCCAGGGCTATGGCGAATCGAGGCCCATCGCCACCAATGCGACGCCGGAAGGTCGCGCCGCGAACCGCCGCGTTGAGATTCAACTGACGCCGCTGAAGAGCGCCTGATCTCAGGTTCTATGGAACTGATAGCCGGCCGCTTTGCGGCCGGCTTTTTTCACGCGCCGCCGAAACCGAACCACCAGCTAGCCAGCCCGAGGAAGGCGAAGAAGCCAACCACATCAGTCACCGTCGTCACGAATACGGATGACGCTATTGCCGGGTCGGCGCCGATGCGGTCCAGAACCAGCGGGATCAGGATGCCGGAAAGCGCGGCGGCAAGCATGTTCACAACCATTGCCACGCCGATGATCACGCCCAGGTTCGTGTCCGCGAACCATACGGCCGCCACCACGCCCATGACGGCTGCAAATACGATGCCGTTCACAATGCCGACCAGCGTTTCGCGGCGAATGATGCGGCCGGCATTGTAGATATCGAGGTCGCGCGTCGCCAGCGCGCGCACCGTGACCGTCATCGTCTGCGTGGCGGCGTTACCGCCCATGGACGCGACGATCGGCATGAGGATGGCGAGTGCGACCATCTGCTGGATCGTCGCGTCGAAAAGGCCGATCACGGCCGATGCAAGGATGGCGGTGGCGAGGTTGACGAGCAGCCACGGTACCCGCGAGCGTGATGTCGCCACGACGGTGTCGGACAGTTCCTCGTCACCGACGCCGCCCATGCGCAGAAGGTCTTCCTCGGCCTCCTGCTGGATCACGTCGACCACGTCGTCGATGGTGAGCACGCCGACGAGCCGCTCGTTCTCGTCGACGACGGCCGCCGAGAGCAGATCATACTGCTCGAAGACCTGCGCCGCCTCTTCCTGGTCCATCAGTGCGGGGATGGCATGACGCGTCTCGTGCATTACGTCTTCGATCCTGACCCCGCGCTTGGTGCGCAGGATGCGGTCGAGGTCCACCGCTCCGAGCAGATGGAAGGTCGGGTCGATGACGAATATCTGGCTGAAACTCTCCGGCAGGTCCTTGTCTTCGCGCATGTAGTCGATGGTTTGGCCTACGGTCCAAAACGGCGGCACCGCGACAAACTCGGTCTGCAT
The DNA here is from genome assembly GCA_017643025.1 of Rhizobiaceae bacterium. Taxonomy (GTDB): domain Bacteria; phylum Pseudomonadota; class Alphaproteobacteria; order Rhizobiales; family Rhizobiaceae; genus RCIO01. The sequence continues at coordinate 90,850 of JAEPOG010000006.1, read as the reverse complement.
GCGACGGCCGGCGGTCTCTTCCGGGTAAGACAGCGAACGCCTGAGCCGGACGCGCTCGGTAAACGGCAGCTTGGCCAGGATCTCGTCCTGGTCAGCCTGGTCGAGATCCTCGAGAATGTAGACCGCGTCGTCGGAATCGAGCTCGCCCATCGCGCGGGCGATTTGCTCGTTCGGCAGGCTCTCTACGATCTGGGCACGGATGGCGTCGTCGACCTCGGTCAGCGCCGAGAAATCGAAGTCGTGGCCGAGAATGTCGATGAGGGCGCGGCGCTGTTCGGGGAACAGGGCTTCCAGCAGGTCACCAAGCTCGGACTGGTGCAGCGACGCCACGTCCTGGCGCAGCATCAGGACATCGCGATCCCCGATCGCGGCGCCTACGCGCGCGAGAAACTCGGGCCGGATCGCGCCGTCCTCGCCATAGATGTCGGCGTGCTCTTCGGCTGTGCCCGACGGAGCGTCTTGCTGCTGATTTTCCAACAGGCCCTCCTCGCGCTTGACCATACCGCCTTCCGGTCCGGTCTAGCTTGCCAGCAGCGCGAACTCAAAAACAATATTGCTGCAGAAGGCGGTGGATAGCGGGTGGAACGCAGTTGGACACGGCGGCAGGTCGCCAAACCGCGCGTCAGACCGATTCCAGCTGGAGAGATGGTGCGGTCGAGAAGACTCGAACTTCCACGGGTTGCCCCACAGCGACCTCAACGCTGCGCGTCTACCAATTCCGCCACGACCGCACGTCGCAGGCGCCGGAGCGACCGGCCCGGCGCATGTAGCAAATCGACCTGTGCGAAACAAGTGCGTGATTCCGCCTTCCGCGAAGGCTGGTTGCGCGCCGCCGACGCCTGCCGAGTGGCGTCATATTCGCAAGACTGTCCACGCGCCTCCGAGGGTGGACGAAGCCGGTGTTTGACGCCATATGTGACGGGTTCCCGGAGCGCCGCATGCTCGACAAGCCCGCATCCCAGACCTTCTTCCCTACGACCGAAATCGAACCGGTCGAGTGGGTCGTTTCCGGCGGGCTGACAGACTACGAGTTGGCTGTAGCTGCGATGGAGGAACACGCTGCCAGAATCCGCGAGGGAAGCGCTCCAGAGCGCGTGTGGCTGGTCGAGCATCCACCGCTCTACACAGCCGGCACCAGCGCCAAGATTGCCGATCTCATTGACGCCGACAGGCTACCGGTGTTCCAGACCGGACGCGGCGGCGAATACACCTATCACGGGCCGGGGCAGCGCGTGGTCTATGTCATGCTCGACCTGAAGCGCCGGCGCGAAGACGTGCGCGCCTTTGTCGGTGCGCTGGAGGCCTGGCTGATCGAAGCCCTGGCGCGGGTCAATGTGCGCGGCGAGGTGCGCGACGGACGCGTTGGCGTCTGGGTCGCGCGCCCGGACAAGCCGCCGCTGCCGGACGGCACCCCGGCCGAGGACAAGATTGCGGCAATCGGTATCCGGCTAAGGCGCTGGGTCAGCTTTCACGGCATCGCCATCAACATCGAGCCTGACCTTTCGAACTATGGCGGCATCGTGCCCTGCGGCATTCGCGGGCACGGCGTGACCAGCCTCGTCGATCTCGGCCTGCCGATAACGATGCCGGAGTTCGACCTGCATCTCAAAGCCGCATTCGCCGAGGTCTTCGGACCGGTGAACGAACCTGCTCAGACAGGTGCCTGACGGATGGCGGCTGCGTACCTCCGGAAAGCCGCTACAGCGCTCGTACTCGCTCTGATCTTTTCTCACGCCGCCGTTGCGCAGCAGGCCAGCGATACCATCGCGCCGGAAGGGGCGACGGGGACGAATACCAGGATGGTCGTCCGCGCCGAACGCCAGATGGTGACGGCCGCGCATCCCCTGGCCGCACAGGCGGGAATCGAAGTCCTACGGAACGGTGGCAACGCAGCGGATGCGCTCGTCGCTGTACAGACGGTGCTCGGCCTGGTCGAACCGCAGTCTTCCGGCATCGGCGGCGGCGCGTTCCTCGTCTGGTACGACGCCGCGACCGGCGAAGTGACTACCATCGACGGCCGCGAGACCGCCCCGAAGGCGGCTTCACCCGATCTGTTCCTCGACGACAGCGGCAAGCCCCTACGCTTTTTCGACGCCGTCATTGGCGGGCGATCGGTGGGGGCGCCCGGCGTAGTAGCACTGATGGAAAAACTCCATTCGAGCCATGGTAGCCTGCCCTGGGCGGAGTTGTTCGAACCGGCGATCTCTCTAGCTGAGCGTGGTTTCGCCGTCACGCCGAGGTTGAACGCGCTGATCGCCGGCGACAGGGACCGCCTTGCAGCGCAACCGGCGACTCGCACTTTCTTCCTCCACGGTTCGGGCGAACCCCTCGCCGTCGGCGCCATCCTGCGCAACCGAACATACGCACGCACGCTGCGGGCCATCGCGGAGGGCGGCGCAGACGCTTTCTACAAGGGCGACCTCGCGCGTCAGATCGTCGACGCTGTGCGAAGCCATCCGCACAATCCAGGATTGCTCGGTACAGGCGATCTCGCTTCCTACGAGGCGAAGGAACGGTCGGCAGTCTGCGTGCCCTACCGCGGTTATTCGGTCTGCGGCATGGGACCGCCCTCGTCCGGCGCACTGACCATCGGCCAAATTCTGGGCATGGTCTCCCACTTCGACCTCGCGGCGCTCGGGCAGGATGATCCGGAAAGTTGGCGCATCATCGGAGACGCAACCCGCCTCGCCTTCGCCGACCGCGGCCGCTACATGGCCGACAGCGACTTCGTCGACATTCCCGCAGGCCTGCTCGATCCCGACTACCTGAGAAGCCGCGCCGCACTGATCCGCCGAACGGAGGCGCTTGCCGCAGATGAAGTCGAAGCCGGCGAACCGCCATGGGACAAGGCGGAATTCAGGATAGACGGGATCGAATTCGAACTTCCCTCGACCTCGCATTTCACGATCGTCGATGCTCAGGGCAACGTCGCCTCGATGACGTCATCGATCGAGAACGCGTTCGGGTCGCGCCAGATGGCGGCGGGTTTCCTGCTCAACAACCAGCTGACGGATTTCTCGTTCCGCCCCGAGGAAAACGGCGAGGCCGTTGCCAACCGTGTCGAACCCGGCAAGCGGCCGCGCTCGTCCATGTCGCCGACCATCGTGCTCAAGGACGGCAAGCCTGTCTTCGCGCTCGGCTCACCGGGCGGCAGCGCCATCATTCCTTATGTCGCCAAGACCATCATCGCGCTGATCGACTGGGAGATGGACATGCAGGAAGCGATTTCGCTGCCGCATCTCGCCAACAGGTTCGGACGCTATGACATCGAGGCAGGCACGTCTGCCGAATCTCTTGCGCCTGAACTGGAAGCGTTGGGCTACGAGGTCAGCGTGCGGGACATGAACTCCGGGCTGCACGGCGTCGCGATCACCGCTGCTGGCCTCGAAGGCGGCGCCGATCCGCGCCGCGAAGGCGTCGTTCTCGGCGACTGACCCAAGCCGGGCGACGCGAGACCCTCACGCCCGGAACCTCTGTTACCGGGCCATACGGCCCGGCTCAAATCATATGGCTCCGAGCCACATCGCCATGATCAGGATGAAGCCACCAACCGAAACCAGCGAAACGGCATCTTGCAGGGCATCATTCATCTTGCGCTCCATAATCTTGTTATGTACGCAATTTGTTCTATTTCTGTTCACTCGTCAAGCGCGCAACTGTTCCGTCTGCGACGCGCGCGGCGAAACGGTGAATCAAATGTAAATGAGGATGGAGCGGCTCAGGCCGCGGTCACCTTGCCATCGGCGATGGTGACCTTGCGGTCCATGCGAGCAGCCAAATCGTAGTTGTGCGTCGCAATCAGGGCCGACAGGCCCGAGCGGCGCACAAGTGCGTCGAGCGCGTCAAAAACATGACCCGCAGTCTGCGGGTCGAGATTGCCTGTCGGCTCGTCAGCCAGCAGAAGCACCGGCGCGTTGGCCACCGCCCGCGCTATCGCAACGCGCTGCTGTTCGCCGCCTGAAAGCTCAGGCGGACGATGCTCGCCGCGATGCCCTATCTTGAGATAATCGAGCAGCTGCCGCGCCCGTTCTGAGGCTTCCGCCTGGCTCAAGCCGCGCACAAGCTGGGGCATCATGATGTTTTCGAGCGCCGTGAACTCAGGCAGCAGATGATGGAACTGATAGACGAAGCCGATGCCGTTGCGGCGGATCGCGGTACGTTCGTCGTCATTCAGCCGGCCGCAGGCGCGCCCGCCAACGAACACCTCGCCGGCGTCGGGCCGCTCTAGCAGACCGGCCACATGCAGGAGCGTCGACTTGCCCGCACCTGAGGGTGCGACCAGCGCCACCATCTCGCCAGGGCGAATTGCCAGATCGGCGCCATCTAGCACGGCCAACGTGCGCGCACCCTGATGATAGTGACGCTTGACGTCCCGCAGATCGAGCACGTGCTCCGACGTGCTCATTCGTACCTCAACGCGTCGACAGGATCGAGCCGGGCCGCCCGCCATGCCGGAAACAGGGTAGCAGCAAAGGACAGGACCAGCGCCATCAGGACGACCATGACGGTTTCGCTCGAATCCATTTTCGCAGGCAGCTGGCTGAGAAAATAGAGCTCCGGGTTGAACAGCGTCGTGTTGGACAGCCACGACAGGAACTGGCGGATCGATTCAACGTTCAGGCACACGACGACTCCGAGGATGACGCCGGCAATCGTGCCCGTCACGCCGATCGCGGCCCCGGTCATCAGGAATATGCGCATCACCGACCCGCTGGTGGCGCCCATCGTACGCAGGATGGCGATGTCATGGCCCTTGTCCTTCACCAGCATGATCATGCCGGAAATGATGTTGAGGGCGGCGACAAGCACGATCAGCGTCAGGATCATGAACATGACATTGCGCTCGACCTGCAGGGCGGAGAAGAAGGTCTGGTTGCGCTGGCGCCAGTCGATGGAGAAGAGCGGCCGCATCGCGGCTTCTTCGACCCGTGCCTGCACGGCCTCGACGTCATCCGGGTCCTCGACAAATACCTCGATCGACTGCGCTACCCCCTCCTGGTTGAAGTAGAGCTGCGCCTCCTCGAACGGCATGAACACAATCGACGCATCGTATTCGGACATGCCGATCTCGAAGATTGCGGTGACAGGATAGGACTTGATCCTGGGGGTCGTGCCGAACGGGGTTACGTCGCCATTGGGCGTCACGAGCGTAATGGGATCGCCGACGACGAGGCCGAGATTATCGGCCATGCGCATGCCGATCGCGACGCCCTCCCCGGCGGCAAAACCGACCAGCGAACCGAAGCGCACGTTGTCGGACACGAGCTTGATCTTGGTCAGGTCTTCGGCGCGGATGCCACGCACCAGCGCACCGCCGCCTGGACCGGATCGCCCGGATGCGAGCGCCTGCCCCTCGATCAGCGGGATTGCGTACACGACGCCTTCCGCGCCTTCGATGCGCGCCGCCACCTCTGCATAGTCGTCAAGCGGCCGGTCGATCGGCTGCAGGATGATGTGGCCGTTAATGCCGAGAATACGCGTCAGCAGCTCGTCCCTGAAGCCGTTCATGACAGCCATGACAATGATAAGCGTCGCTACGCCCAGCATGATGCCGAAGAAGGAGATCGAGGCGATTACCGAGATCACCGCTTCCTTGCGACGCGAGCGAAGATAGCGCCAGGCAACCATACGCTCGAAAGCGGAGAACGGACCCGCACCAGCGGTCGAAATTTCGGCCATCTCGCTCATAAGGCGGTCAGCCGCGCCACGACATCCTGCATCGGCAGCGTGTCGCGCGCGCCGGTGGCGCGGTTCTTGACCTCGACCTCGTTGGCGGCCGCGCTGCGCGGTCCGACGATCACCTGCCACGGCAGGCCAATGAGATCGGCGGTCGCAAACTTGGCGCCAGCGCGGTTGTCGGTGTCGTCGTAGAGTACTTCCAGCCCATGAGAGGCCAAGTTGGCCTCGACCTCCGCGGCGACGCGATCGCAGTCCGCATCGCCGGGTTTCATGTTGATGAGCGCGACGTCGAAGGGCGCCACGGAAGCCGGCCAGATTATGCCGTTCTCGTCGTGGCTTGCCTCGATGATCGCCGCGATCAGGCGCGACGGGCCGATGCCGTAGGAGCCCATCGAGACATGGTGCTCCTTGCCGTCGGGACCGGTGACGCTGGCGCCCATCGGCTTCGAATACTTTTCGCCGAAATGGAAGATGTGCCCGACCTCGATGCCGCGCGCGGCGAGACGGTCACCGTCTGCAACCTTCGCCCACTCGCCTTCGTCGTGCATGTCGTCGGTCGCGGCATAAGGCGTCGTCCATGTCGTGACGATGTCGGCGATCGCCTTGTCGTCGGTGAAGTCTACATCCTCGCCCGGCACCGGAATATCGAGATAGTCGCGGTGGCAGAACACGGCACTCTCGCCGGTGTCGGCGAGGATGATGAATTCGTGGCTGAGGTCACCGCCGATCGGCCCGGTTTCGGCGCGCATCGGGATCGCCTTCAGGCCCATGCGGGTGAAGGTGCGCAGGTAGGCGACGAACATGCGGTTATACGCCGCTTTCGCGCCCTCATAGTCGAGGTCGAAGGAATAGGCGTCCTTCATCAGGAATTCGCGCGACCGCATGACGCCGAAGCGCGGACGCACCTCGTCGCGGTACTTCCACTGGATGTGATAGAGGTTGAGCGGCAGGTCGCGATACGACTTCACATAGCCGCGGAATATCTCCGTCACCATCTCCTCGTTGGTCGGCCCGAAAAGCATGGCGCGATCGGCGCGGTCGCGGATGCGCAGCATCTCCTTGCCGTAGTCGTTGTAGCGCCCGCTCTCGATCCACAGATCGGCCGACTGGATGGTCGGCATGAGAATCTCGAGGGCGCCGGCGCGGTTCTGTTCCTCGCGCACGATCTGGCACACCTTGTCGAGAACGCGCTTGCCGAGCGGCAACCAGGAGAACGAACCCTGCCCCTGCTGGCGGATCATGCCGGCGCGCAGCATGAGCCGGTGGGACACGATCTCCGCCTCGCGCGGATTCTCTTTCAGGATCGGGAGGAAGTAGCGCGACAATCGCATGGAGTGTCCAATGAAGCGAATAAGCGGCGGTGGAATCGGTCGCCGCCGAGGCTGGCTGATGCCTGCGCTTCATAGCTATTTCGTGGCGGAATGGAAACCCGAGCCGGATGGCGCCTCGGCACCATCCGACGCTATTAGTTCTATGGCATAATCATATGCAATTGCTGACGTTTCTTTGTGCATTGCAGCACACTAAGTCGGGTTTCAGGGCAACATTTTTCGTGACATGCGCGAGCGCGTTGGTTTAGTGTTTTCTCCATAAAGAGAGAGCGGGCGAACCGATCCGCTCCCTTACGCGGTCAAAGTCTTGGGAGGATGCGATCTAGGCGCGATTCTTCGCTGCCGCCGGTAACGGAACAAAGATCGGACGCGTTCAACTGCAAGGCCTCGTGCCTTGCATTTTTTTTGTGCAGCGAAATTATTCGAGGCAGTTCCGGACGGCGATTTTGCCGGCTCAGCGAACCGGCGCGATGCGCGGCAGATCGTCGAAACCGAGGCCGTAGACAGCCACCGCAAGATACACCGCGGCGAAGATAATCGCGGCGATCACGGTAGTCAGAACGAGAGCGCGAGCCATGTGCGGCCCGCGCGGTGCGCTTGGCGTCGTGCCCAGCGTCACGTCCTCCTCATCGTCTTGCGTGCGCAGGCCAAAAGGCAGCGCGGCGAACAGCACCACCCACCAGATGATGAAGAAGATCGCGGCCGCCGATACCCAACTCATCGCTGTTCCAGTTCGACCAGCGTTCCCTGGAAATCCTTCGGGTGCAGAAAGAGCACAGGCTTGCCATGTGCGCCAATCTTCGGTTCGCCGTCACCCAGCACGCGCGCCCCTGCTGCCTTCAACTGATCGCGGGCGGCAATGATGTCCTCGACCTCGTAGCAGACATGATGGACACCACCGGAAGCGTTGCGTTCGAGAAAGGCGGCTATCGGCGATCCCTCGCCCAGCGGCTCGAGCAACTCGATTTTCGTGTTTTCGAGTTCAACGAAAACAACCGTCACGCCATGCTCGGGCAGCGCCTGCGGCGCCGATACCTTCGCACCCAGAACGTTTCGATAGGACGCGACACCGGCTTCGAGGTCCGGCACGGCGATAGCGACATGGTTGAGACGTCCGAGCACGACTTCCTCAGCGTGTCACAAACACGGTGACGACTGGCTTCTTGCCCCAGACGTCGTTGGCGGCGTTGCGCACGGAACGCCGGACCGCCTCGGCCACAAGGTCGAGGTCCTTGCGGCGGGCGCGCGGGATGCTGTCGACAGCGCCTTCAGCGGCGTCGAGCATGATCTCCTCCAGCTCCACGCCCGCCTCGTCGGTACGCGCGACACCGATGGCGACAAGATCGGGCTCACCGGCAAGCTCGAAACGATCGTCGAGAACGACATTGACCGCGACATGACCGGCGAAGGACAGCTTGCGGCGCTCGCGCACACCCATCGCCTCTTCGCTGCCGATGAGTTCGCCATCCTTGTAGATGCGGCCGAAAGGAACCTGGTCGATGATCTCGGGGTCGCCAGGCGCCAGACGCAGCATGTCGCCGTTGCGGACCTGAGCGACGTTGGGCACACCCGACATGGAGGCCAGCGAACCCTGCGCAACAAGGTGTGCCGCCTCGCCGTGGACAGGGACGACGACTTTCGGCCGTGTCCACTCATACATGCGCTTCAGTTCGCCGCGGCGCGGATGACCGGAAACGTGCACCAGCGCGTCATGATCCTCGATGACGCGGATGCCCATCTCGATCAGCCCGTTCTTGACGGCAAGGATCGCCTTCTCGTTGCCCGGGATGACACGCGAGGAATAAATCACGGTGTCGCCCGCCGTCAGCGCCAGATCGCGCATCTCTTCGCGTGCAAGCTTCGCGAGAGCGGCGCGCGGCTCGCCCTGGCTACCGGTACAGATGATGACCATTTCCTCGCGCGGGATGTAGCCGAAGTCCTCCTCCGAAACGAATTCCGGCAGGCCGTCGAGATAGCCTAGCTCGGTGGCGACATCGATCACACGCTTCATGGAGCGGCCGAGCACAAGCACCTTGCGGCCGGCGTCGCGCGCTGCCTCGGCGATCGACCGTATCCGGCCGACATTGGACGAGAAGGTGGTAATGGCGACGCGTCCCTTCGCGTCCTCGATCAGCTTCCTGAGGCTGCGGCCAACGGCTTCCTCAGACGGTGACTCTCCATCTCGCACCGCGTTTGTGGAATCGCACATCAGCGCCAGAACGCCGGCGTCGCCCAGCGCCCTGAACCGGTTCTCGTCGGTCAGCGGGCCAATCTCGGGCTCCGGGTCGATCTTCCAGTCGCCGGTGTGGACGAAGGTGCCGAGCGGCGTGGTGATCGCCAGCGAAACAGGTTCAGGGATGGAGTGCGTGACCGCAACGGCCTCGAAACGGAACGGGCCGATCTCGAAAGTGTCGCCGGCATTGTAGATACGAACTGGAATCTGCGGCGACCCCTTCTCGCTCTGCCGCTTGGCCTCAAGCAGACCGGCGGTAAATGGCGTCATCCATGTCTCGGCCTTCAACTTCGGCCACAGGGCCAGGAGCGCGCCGTAGTGGTCCTCATGCGCGTGCGTGATGACGATGCCGCGCAGACGCTCCGCCTGTTCCTCGATGAAGCGGATGTCGGGCAGGACGAGGTCCACGCCCGGCAAGGTCGCGTCCGGGAAGGTCACACCGCAGTCAACGACGATCCATTCGCGACTGTCGGGAGGTCCGAACCCGTAGAGCGCGAAGTTCATGCCGATCTCGCCGACACCGCCCAGCGGGCAGAAGACCAGTTCGGGTTGTTTCTTGGCTGCCATGCCCCTGCCTACACCGCTGCGTCGGCGGAAGCCACCACGCCAAAATGAACATCGCCGGCTGCGATCGTGCGCACGGCGCCGCTGCGATCGCGCAGGATGAGCCGGCACTCGTCGTCGATCGACTCGAACGTCCCGCGCATGACCTCGCCCGGCAGGCGCACCACAATGTCGGAGCCGATGCCAGCAGCGCGTTCGAGCCAGCGGCCACGCACCGCGGACAGGCCGCGTCCGCCGTCCCAGCGGCGCATATTGTCGATCCAGGCGTCGGAGAGCGCGAGGAAAAGATCGGCTGCCGTGCAGGCCGAACCGAGCGCTGCGAGCGAAGTGGCGGGATACGGCACGTCGTCGGGATGGCCGACAACGTTCACGCCGATGCCTATCGCGAGGCCGTAGCGGGACGCGGGCAGTTGCACCGACTCCAGGAGAATGCCGGCCATCTTGGCGCCGCTCGCCAGCACATCGTTGGGCCATTTTAGCTCGTATCGCGTCTTGCCCTGGGCGCTGCCGGACCCGTCGATGCCGATGGCGACACCCGCCTCCGGAGCAACGGCATTCAGTGCATCGCCCAGCGCCAGGCCGGCGACGAAACCGAGCGTCGCCGAGGCCGCAAGATCGTCGAGGTCAGTCAGCAGAAGCGTGGCGGCCAGATTGCCCTTCGGCGTCGCCCAGGCGCGGCCACGTCGGCCCCTGCCGCTCTCCTGGCGGTCGGAGACAAGCCAGAGCCTGCCGGGATCGCCGGCAGCGGCACGTTCCAGCGCCAGCGCATTGGTCGAACCGACTGTCTCGAATGCTTCCAGGCGATAGCCTTCGGCCTCGGCCGTTGGCGCGAGTCTAAAGTCCATCGGCTAGAAGTATACGGAAGCGGCCGCTTCCGCCATGCGTGCTATGGGGCCGCCGAAGAACACGTAGAACAGCACAAAGGCGCCCGACGCGAGAAGCACAAGCCGCAATTCGCTGGCCATCGGCACGAAAGCGCCGACCGGCTCGTCGAACCACATCAGCTTGATAATGCGCAGATAGTAGAATGCGCCAACGACCGAGGCCAGCACGCCGATAACCGCGAGCGCGTAGAGGCCCGAGTCGATCGCGGCAAGGAAGACGTACCACTTGGCCCAGAAGCCAGCGAGCGGCGGAATGCCGGCGAGCGAGAACATCAGGATCGTCAGCACCGTCGCCATCATCGGGCTGCTGCTGGAAAGCCCCGCAAGGTCGTCGATATCCTCCACCATGCCCTCCTTGCGGCGCATGGCGAGAATGCAGGCAAAGGTGCCGAGTGTCATCACCATGTAGATGAGCATGTAGATGACGATGCCACGGGCGCCCGCCTCCGAGTTGGCGGCAAGGCCGACCAGCGCGAAGCCCATATGGGCGATCGAGGAGTACGCCATCAGGCGCTTGATGTTGGTCTGCCCGATGGCGGCAAAAGCGCCGAGCGCCATGGAGGCGATGGCAACGAAGACGATGATCTGCTGCCAGTCGGCGGCGACCGGCTCGAAAGCACCAAGGGTGACGCGCACCAGCAGCGCCATCGCTGCCATCTTGGGCGCGGCAGCGAAGAAAGCGGTCACCGGGGTCGGCGCGCCTTCGTAGACATCGGGCGTCCACATGTGGAACGGCACAGCCGAAATCTTGAAGGCCAGGCCGGCAAGCACGAAGACCAGGCCGAAGACGAGACCAAGCTGGCGCTCGCTTCCGTTAAGCTGTGCGGCGATAGTGTCGAAGCCCGTCGCGCCCGTGTAACCATAGACCAGCGAGATGCCGTAGAGCAGCATGCCGGAGGACAGCGCGCCGAGAACGAAATATTTCAGCCCGGCCTCGGTGGAACGAACATTATCCCGGTTGATCGCGGCAACGACGTAGAGCGCGAGCGACTGCAGCTCGAGCCCGAGATAAAGCGCGATCATGTCGTTGGCCGAGATCATCAGCATCATGCCCAGCGTCGCCAGCATGATGAGGATGGGGTACTCGAACCGGTCGAATTTCTCCTCGCGGGCGAACCCGACCGACATGATCAGCGTCACAACCGAGCCGATCAAAGTCACGATCTTCATGAAGCGTGCGAAAGGATCGTTGATGAAGGTGCCGCCGAACGCCTCGCCGTCCGCCGGGAAGAACAGCATCCAGGCGCCGATCGCGGCCAAAAGCGCGATGGTCAGGCCGGTTACGGTGTTGTTGGCGCGCTCGCCCGAATAAACGCCGATCATCAGCAGCACCATCGCGCCAACGGCGAGGATGAGCTCGGGCGTCGCGAGCGTGAGGCTGTTGGAAAGTTCGAGCGTCATGATGTTGCCGAGCCTTTCCTAGTGCGCCGCCTGGGCGACATCGAGAGTGAGTGTGAGCTTGTCGACCAGCGCGGTCACCGATGCGTCCATCGCGTCGAGCAGCGGAGCCGGATAGACACCGAAGAAGATCACCAGCACGATCAGCGGATAGATGACGGCCCGCTCGCGCGGCGAGAGGTCGAGCAGGTTCTTCAGGCTGTCTTTGGTCAACGCGCCGAATATCACCTTGCGGTAGAGCCAAAGCGCGTATGCCGCCGACAGGACGACACCGGTGGTCGCGAACAGCGCGACCCAGGTGTTGACCTTGAACACGGCCAGAAGCGTCAGGAACTCGCCGACGAAACCGCTGGTGCCCGGCAGGCCGACATTGGCCATGGTGAAGATCATGAACGCAACGGCGTATTTCGGCATGTTGTTGACCAGTCCGCCATAGGCGGCGATCTCGCGCGTGTGCATGCGGTCGTAGACGACGCCGACGCACAGGAACAGCGCGCCCGACACAAGGCCATGCGACAGCATCTGGAATATGCCGCCCTGTATGCCTTCGACGTTCATCGCGAAGATGCCCATGGTGACGTAGCCCATATGGGCGACCGACGAGTAGGCGATTAGCTTCTTGATGTCTTCCTGCATCAGCGCCACCAGCGAGGTGTAGATAATGGCGACGATCGACAGGGTGAAGACGAAGGGCTGGAAGAACAGCGACGCGTCCGGGAACATCGGCAGCGAGAAGCGCAGGAAGCCGTAGCCGCCCATCTTCAACAGGATGCCGGCCAGGATAACCGACCCCGCCGTTGGCGCCTCGACGTGCGCGTCAGGGAGCCAGGTGTGGACGGGCCACATCGGCATCTTCACGGCGAAGGAAGCGAAGAAGGCGAGCCATAGCCATTGCTGCATACCGGCCGGGAAGTCGTGGTTGAGCAGCGTCGGAATGTCCATCGTGCCGGCGTTCCAGTACATCGCCATGACGGCGAGCAGCATCAGGACGGAGCCGAGCAGCGTGTAGAGGAAGAACTTGAAGCTGGCGTAGATGCGCCGCTTGCCGCCCCACACGCCGATGATCAGAAACATCGGGATGAGGCCGGCCTCGAAGAAGACGTAGAACAGGACCAGATCCAGCGCGCAGAAGACGCCGATCATCAGCGTTTCGAGGATCAGGAACGCGATCATGTATTCCTTGACGCGCTTCTCCACCGATTCCCACGAAGCGAGGATGCAGAGCGGCATCAGGAAGGTCGTCAGGATGACGAACAGCATCGAGATGCCGTCGACGCCCATGTGGTAGGAAATTCCGCTTTCCAGCCACTCGTAGCGTTCGGTCATCTGGAAGCCGGGATCGGCGTTGTCGAAGCCGATCCAGACGAATAGAGACAGCACGAAGGTAAAGACGGTTGTCAGCAGCGCGACGTTGCGGATGTTGCGGCGCGCGGCGCGGCCGTCGTCACGGATCAAGAGGATCAGCAACGCGCCGACGAGCGGCAGGAACGTGACCGTTGAAAGAATAGGCCAGTCAGCCATCAGCCGGCGCCCCCGAGCATCATCCAGGTAACAAGCGCCGCGACGCCGATCAGCATCGCGAAGGCGTAGTGGTAGAGGTAGCCGCTCTGCAGCTTCACGACCCGTTGCGTCACGTCGATGACACGCGCCGACACACCGTCAGGCCCGAAGCCGTCGATCAGCCAGCCATCGCCCTTCTTCCAGAGGAAGTGGCCGAGCCGCTTGGCCGGATTGACGAAGATGAGGTCGTAAAGCTCGTCGAAATACCACTTGTTGAGCAGGAAGAGGTACAGCCCGCGATGACGTTCGGCGAGCGCCTTCGGCGTTTCGGGCGAGCGGATGTAGAAGTGCCACGCGGTGAAGAAGCCCACCAGCATCGCGATGAACGGCGACAGCTTCACCCACATCGGCACCTCGTGGAACTCGTGCAGGATGTGGTTGTCGGGCAGCGTGAACAGCGAGCCCTTCCAGAAGTGATCGTATTCGTGTCCGACGAAATATTCGTGGAAGACAACGCCTGCGCCCAGCGCACCAACGGCAAGGATAAACAGCGGGATCAGCATGACCGGCGGTGATTCATGCACATGGTGCATGACATCGGCGGTGGCGCGCGGCTTGCCGTGGAAGGTCATGAAGATCAGCCGCCACGAGTAGAAGCTGGTGAAGACCGCGGCGACCACGAGCGCGACGAAGGCGAAACCCGCCATGGCGTTGTGGCCGACGAAGGCGCCCTCGATAATGGCATCCTTGGAGAAGAAGCCGGCTGTGCCGATCACGGTCGCCGGGATGCCGACGCCGGTCAGTGCGATCGTGCCTATCACCATCATCCAGTAGGTGGTCGGAATGTGTTTCCTCAACCCACCCATCTTGCGCATGTCCTGCTCGTCGGAGACGGCGTGGATGACCGAGCCGGAACCGAGGAAGAGCAGCGCCTTGAAGAAGGCGTGGGTGAAGAGGTGGAAGATCGCTGCGGAATAGAAGCCGAGCCCGATTGCCACGAACATGTAACCCAGCTGCGAGCAGGTCGAGTAGGCAATAACGCGCTTGATGTCGTTCTGAACCAGCCCGACGGTTGCGGCAAAGAAGGCGGTCAGTGCGCCGATGAATGTGACGATCAGCAGCGTCGTGTGCGCCAGTTCGAAGATCGGCGACAGGCGCGCCAGCATAAAGACGCCGGCCGTCACCATGGTCGCGGCATGGATGAGCGCCGAAACGGGCGTCGGGCCTTCCATGGCGTCGGGCAGCCAGGTGTGCAGCGGCACCTGCGCCGACTTGCCCATGGCGCCCATGAAGAGCAGCAGGCAGACGACGTTCAATGCCGTGTGCGGGTCGAGCGCGTAACCGAGGAAGTTCAGGGCGACATCGCCATGCTCAGCGCCCTCCGCCGGCAGGAAAGTCGCGGCATTGGCGAAGATCGTGTCGAGATTGACCGAACCGAACAGCACGAAGACGCCGAAGATGCCGAGCGCGAAGCCGAAATCGCCGACGCGGTTGACCACGAAGGCCTTGATCGCCGCAGCGTTGGCCGAAGGCTTCTTGTACCAGAAGCCGATCAGCAGATAGGAGGCGAGGCCGACGCCCTCCCAGCCGAAGAACATCTGGATCAGATTGTCCGCCGTCACCAGCATCAGCATGGCGAAGGTGAACAGCGACAGATAGGCGAAAAAGCGCGGCCGGTGCGGGTCGTGGTGCATGTAGCCGATCGAGTAGATGTGGACCAGCGCCGACACCGTGTTCACGACCACAAGCATGACCGACGTCAGCGGGTCGATGCGCAATGCCCAATCGGCCTGCAGCGCACCCGATTCCAGGAAACGCAGCACGGGCACGGTGAAGGCTTCCCCGTCGCCCATCGCGATGGTGAAGAACGACACCCAGGACAGGATCGCGGAGATGATCAGCAGGCCGGTCGTGACGTACTCGGAGGCCTTGGCGCCGATGGAACGGCCGAACAGTCCTGCAATCAGGAATCCGACAAGCGGCAGAAAGACGATGGCTTGATACATGAGGTCCGCCCGCTCAGCCCTTCATCAGATTGACGTCTTCGGTCGCGATCGAACCGCGGTTGCGGAAGAAGACAACCAGGATGGCGAGGCCGATTGCGGCTTCCGCCGCGGCGACAGTGAGCACGAACAGCGCGAAGACCTGCCCGACGAGATCGCCCAGCTCGGCCGAGAAGGCGACGAAGTTGATGTTGACCGCAAGCAGGATGAGCTCGATCGACATCAGGATGACGATGACGTTCTTTCTGTTCAGAAAGATGCCGAAAACGCCCAGCGTGAAGAGCACAGCCGAGAGCGTGAGGAAATGTCCGATGCCAACTTCCATCGTCAGATCCCCTTGTCCGATTCGACCTTGCGGATCTCGATCGCCGTGGCCGGCGTGCGCGCGACCTGGGCCGGTATCGACTGGCGCTTGACGCCTTCTTTGTGGCGCAGCGTGAGCACGATGGCGCCGATCATCGCGACCAGCAGGATCATGCCCGCGACCTGAAAGAAGTAGATGTAGTCGGTGTAGAGAATGTCTCCGAGAGCGGCCGTGTTGTGCCGCTCCGCGAGCGGTGGAATCGGCCTCGCAATTGCCTCTCCGACCTCGGGCGTAAAGGCGTAGCCGCCCACCACAATGACCAGCTCTGCGGCGAGCACGATGCCGACCAGCGCCCCGATGGGCGCATATTGCAACGCGCCTGACTTCAGCTCGGCGAAGTCGACGTCGAGCATCATGACGACGAACAGGAACAGCACCGCGACCGCGCCGACATAGACGACCAGCAGGATCATCGCCAGGAACTCTGCCCCGGTCAGCAGGAACAGCGCCGCGGCGTTGAAGAAGGTGAGGATCAAATAGAGCACGGAGTGCACGGGATTGCGCGCGGCGATGACCATGAAGGCCGCCGCCACCGCGACAAAGGCGAACAGATAAAAGAAGATCGCCTCCAGTCCTGTCAGCATGGGTACCCCGTCCTTTGCGAGAGGCGCCGCCCCTCTCCGGCTCCCTGAAGCCGCGTGTCTCTTAGACGAGCGGTTTTGGCCCGTCCACTTTCAATTCGTCGCGTCCCCGCCTCAGCGATAGGGCGCATCGAGCGCAATGTTTCGCGCCAGTTCCCTCTCCCAGCGGTCGCCGTTGGCGAGCAGCCGGTCCTTGTCGTAGTAGAGCTCCTCGCGCGTTTCCGTCGCGAACTCAAAATTCGGCCCCTCGACGATGGCGTCGACCGGGCAAGCCTCCTGGCAGAAGCCGCAATAGATGCACTTCACCATGTCGATGTCGTAGCGCACCGTGCGGCGCGTGCCGTCGTTGCGGCGCGGCCCGGCCTCAATGGTGATCGCCTGTGCCGGGCAGATCGCCTCGCAGAGCTTGCAGGCGATGCAGCGCTCCTCGCCGTTGGGATATCGGCGCAGCGCATGTTCGCCACGAAAGCGCGGGCTGACAGGTCCTTTCTCGAAGGGGTAGTTCACCGTGTATTTCGGCGCGAAGAACTGGCGCATGGAGAGCCAGAAGGCGCCGAAAAACTCCTTCAGGATGAGCGACTTGGCTGCCTGTGCGAGGGCGGACATCAAACGGTCTCCCGTGTCAGACTGGCTGGGGGCTACAGGTCATGCAAGCCCCGAGAACTTGAGAACGGCGGCGGTGATGACGACCATCGCGAGCGACAGCGGCAGGAACACCTTCCAACCAAGGCGCATTAGCTGGTCGTAGCGGTAGCGCGGCACGAACGCCTTCACCATGGCGAACATGAAGAACACGGCGCACAGCTTGAGCACGAACCAGATCACGCCCGGCACCCAGGTGAAGGGCGCGAAGTCGAAGGGCGGCAGCCATCCTCCGAGGAAAAGTATGGTGGTGAGCGCGCACATCAAGACGATGGCGACATACTCGCCGAGGAAGAACAGCAGGAACGGCGTCGAGGAGTACTCGATCATGTGGCCGGCGACGAGTTCCGATTCGGCCTCGACCAGATCGAAGGGCGGCCGGTTCGTCTCGGCGAGCGCCGAGATGAAGAACACGATGAACATCGGGAACAGCGCCAGCCAGTGCCAGTCGAGCAGCGAGTTGGGCAGGCCCATCATCGTGCCGAGGCCGTCACGCTGCGACAGCACGATATCGGTGAGGTTCAGCGAGCCGACGCATAGCAGCACGGTGATGATGACGAAGCCGATGGAGACCTCGTAGGACACCATCTGTGCTGCAGAGCGCAGTGCGCCAAGGAATGGGTATTTCGAGTTGGACGCCCAGCCGCCCATGATGACGCCGTAGACCTCGAGCGAGGCGATGGCGAAGATGAACAGGATGCCGACATTGATGTTGGCGATCGCCCAGCCCTCGTCGACCGGGATCACCGCCCATGTTGCGATTGCCAGCACCGCCGACACCAGCGGCGCCAGCAGGAAGACGCCCTTGTTGGCGCCCGACGGAATGACCGGCTCCTTGAAGACGAATTTCAGCAGATCGGCGAAGGCCTGCAATAGACCCCACGGGCCGACGACATTCGGGCCGCGGCGAAGCTGCACGGCCGCCCAGATCTTGCGGTCGGCATAAAGGATGTAGGCCACTCCGATCAGCAGAACGACGATCAGCAGCACGGACTGGCCGAGCATGATCAGGAATGGCAGCAGATAGGTGTCGAAGAAGTTTTCCATGCGCCCTACTCCGCCGCCTGCTTGAAGCCGCCCTTGGCGAGCGCCGAGCACTCGGCCATCACCGCGGAAGCGCGGGCGATCGGATTGGTCAGGTAGAAATCCTTCACCGGCGAAGCGAAGGGCGCCTTGGTGAGGCGGCCGCCCAATTTGGCAAGCCTGCCGACAGCGGCGGCGTCGCCCGGTTCGATCTGGTCGATGCGCGCGAAATGAGGATGGTCGGAATAAAGCGCGGCGCGCAGCTGCTGCAGCGAGTCGAAGGGCAGCTTGTGGCCGAGCACGTCGGACAGCGCGCGCAGGATCGCCCAGTCTTCCTTGCCCTCGCCCGGCGCAAAGCCGGCGCGGTTGGTCATCTGCACCCTGCCCTCGGTGTTGACGTATGTGCCGGACTTCTCCGCATAGGTGGCACCGGGCAGGATGACATCGGCGCGGTGCGCGCCCGCGTCGCCATGGCTACCGATGTAGACTGTGAAGGCGCTGCCGATCTGGCCCATGTCGAACTCGTCGGCGCCGAGCAGGAAGAGCACGTCCATCGCGCCCATCATGGCGGAAGCGTCCTTGCCGCCGGAACCGGGAACGAAACCGAGGTCGAGGCCGCCGACGCGCGCCGCTGCCGTGTGAAGCACGCCGAAGCCGTTCCAGTCGCCTGTCACCGCGCCGACCGCGTCAGCGATCTTCGCGGCGAGGCCGAGCACCGCCGAACCGTCGGAGCGGGCAAGCGCGCCCTGCCCCACGATGACCATCGGCCGCTTGGCTTTTTTCAGCACCGACAGGAATTTCAGCTTGCCGGAAGCGAGTTCGCTCAGCGTGTCCGTGCCGGCGCCTAGCGCCTCATAGTCGTAGCGCAGGTCGCCCATGTCGCCGATCACGCCGATGGGGAATTCGCCCATGCGCCAGCGCTTGCGGATGCGGGCGTTCAGCACCGAGGCCTCGAAGCGCGGATTGGCGCCGATGATCAGCAGCGCGTCGGCCTGTTCGATGCCGTCGATTGTCGGATTGAAGATGTAGCTGGCGCGGCCATTGGCGGGGTCGAGCGCGGCGCCGTCCTGGCGGCAGTCGACATTCGCCGAACCCAGCGACGCCATCAGTTGCTTCAGCGCATACATTTCCTCGACGGTCGCAAGATCGCCAGCGATGGCGCCGATCTTGTCGCCCGAGGTCTTGCCGACAGCGTCCTTGATGGCGGCGAAAGCTTCCGGCCAGGTCGCTGGCTGCAGCTTGCCGCGGCGACGGATATAGGGCCGGTCGAGGCGCTGCGTGCGCAGGCCGTCCCAGACGAAACGGGTCTTGTCGGAAATCCACTCCTCGTTCACCGCCTCGTTGACGCGCGGCAGGATACGCATCACCTCGCGGCCGCGCGTATCGACACGGATCGCAGAACCGACGGCATCCATCACGTCGATGGATTCGGTCTTCGACAGCTCCCACGGACGGGCCTGGAACGCGTATGGGCGCGATGTCAGCGCACCGACCGGGCAGAGGTCGATGACATTGCCCTGCAGTTCCGAGGTCATCGCGGTTTCGAGATAGGTGGTGATCTCGGCATCTTCGCCGCGGCCGAGCAGACCGAGTTCCGAAATGCCGGCAACCTCTGTGGTGAAGCGGACGCAGCGCGTGCAGTGGATGCAGCGCGTCATGATCGTCTTCACCAGCGGGCCGATATATTTGTCTTCGACCGCGCGCTTGTTTTCCTGGTAGCGCGAGGCGTCGACGCCGAACGCCATCGCTTGGTCCTGCAAATCGCATTCGCCGCCCTGGTCGCAGATCGGACAGTCGAGCGGATGGTTGATGAGCAGGAACTCCATCACGCCTTCGCGGGCCTTCTTGACCATCGGCGTGTTGGTGAACATTTCGGGCAGTTCGCCGTTTGGTCCTGGGCGCAGATCCTTGACCCCCATGGCGCACGACGCCTGAGGCTTGGGCGGGCCGCCCTTCACCTCGACAAGGCACATGCGGCAATTGCCGGCAATCGACAGCCGCTCGTGGAAGCAGAAACGCGGCACCTCGGCGCCCGCGTCCTCCGCCGCCTGAAGCAGCGTGTAGTGGTCGGGTACTTCGATCTCTTTTCCGTCGACCTTGAGCTTAGCCATTCGAAATTGTCCCCGGCGCCGCCATTACGCGCAGCGCGCCTGTTGCCAGAGCTTGATATGCGGCAGGTGCGACCACCCGAACGCAAAATCGGTATCGCCGTGGCGGTCGAGATGGTCGAGGCGTTCGCGCGCTTCCTCCAGCGTCGGGACGTGCCCCTCTTCAACCCACCACATCGCGAAGTGATGGGATTCCATCAGCGAGAACCACTCCTGCCGCTTCTCGTATATGCGCTTGTGGACCGTGTTCCAGACGAAGCGTTCCAGGCTCTCGGCGTCGCGCCACACGCTCATATTGACGATCATCATCGGGTCGTCGAAGGCGCGGATTGCGGTCGCGTCGCCGCTTTCGTCCTGCAGCCGCCAGACAAAGCCGTCCATGCGGTCGGCAACCGCGTTGACCCGGTCGAGATTATCCACAAACCCGGCCACGCGCGGGTCGTCCAGCGGGTATTTCAGTTTTGCGATGTTGATCTCGGCCAACTGCATCGCGGAACCTTTCACCGTCATGGCTCCCTCCCCGCCGCAAGCCTCACCGCCTGATCGAGCCAGCCGTCGCGTCCGATGCGGCCCTTGAACGAGAGATAATCCTCAATCCAGTCGATCTCGGCCGGCGTCAGCGCCGCGATCTGGCCGTAGGTCCAGATGCCAAGCTTGTTCAGCACCTGCTCCAGCTTCGGGCCGACGCCCGATATCTGCTTCAGGTCATCGGGATTGGCAGGCTTCGGCATGGCGACAGGCATCGTGGAGCCGTCCTTGGCCGCGACCTGTGCGGATTTTGCCTCCGTAGGTTCGCCCTTTGTCGCCCGCTTCACGCGAGCGGCGTGCTTGCCGGCCGGCTTGACCACCTCGTCGGCCAGCGATTTCGCATCGGCAATCAGCGTATCGGCTGCCGCACGGGCACGTTTCTCTGCCTGCCGAGAGGCCTGTCCGCCCAGTGGAGCCGCCATCATGCGCTGCATGTTCTCGGCTGCACCCAGCCATGCGCCCATCCACAGGCCGGCGGCATGGCTGGCCGCACCCAGTCCGACGATTGCCGAGGCGCTCATCATCGCGGCCGGATGCGCCATGAGATTGAAGGCGCCAGCCATCTCCTTGGGCATGACAGCAGCCAGGTTGCGCCCGGCGCGCGACCACTCCGCCTCAAGCGATCTCAGGCTTTGCACAAGCTCGTCCTGGGGGGTGGTTCCGGTCATGCGCCTACTCCGCCGCCACAAGCGCCGGTTCAGCGCGGTGGGCGTTGCGCGTGAACTCGTCGATGCGGCGCTCGATCTCCGGCCGGAAATGGCGCACCAGGCCCTGGATCGGCCATGCGGCGGCGTCGCCCAGCGCGCAGATGGTGTGACCCTCGACCTGCTTGGTCACGTCGAGCAGCATGTCGATCTCGCGCTTCTGCGCCTGTCCGACGACGAGGCGTTCCATGACGCGCCACATCCAGCCGGTGCCCTCGCGGCAGGGCGTGCACTGGCCGCAGCTCTCGTGCTTGTAGAAATAGGAAAGACGCGCGATCGCCTTCACGATGTCGGTGGACTTGTCCATGACGATCACAGCCGCCGTGCCGAGACCGGATTTCAGGTCGCGCAGCGCGTCGAAGTCCATCGGCGTGTCGATGATCTCGTGCGCCGGAACCAGCGGCACGGACGCGCCGCCCGGGATGACCGCAAGCAGATTGTCCCAGCCGCCGCGAATGCCGCCGCAATGCGTCTCGATCAGCTCGCGGAAGGAGATCGACATCGCCTCCTCGACCGTGCAGGGCTGCTCGACATGGCCCGAGATGCAGAACAGCTTGGTGCCCTTGTTGTTGTCGCGGCCGAACGACGAGAACCAGGCCGCACCACGACGCAGGATGGTCGGCGCGACGGCGATGGATTCCACGTTGTTGACTGTGGTAGGGCAGCCATAGAGGCCGACATTGGCCGGGAATGGCGGCTTCAGTCGCGGCTGGCCCTTCTTGCCTTCGAGGCTTTCCAGAAGCGCCGTTTCCTCGCCGCAGATATAAGCGCCGGCGCCGTGGTGGACGATGATCTCGAAGTCGTAGCCGTTCTTGTTGTTCTTGCCGATCAGCTTCGCTTCGTAAGCCTCATCGACGGCCCGCTGCAGCGCCTCGCGCTCGCGGATGAACTCCCCGCGCACATAGATGTAAGCAGCCTCCGCGCCCATGGCGAAGCCGGCGACCAGACAGCCCTCGACCAGCGTGTGCGGGTCGTGGCGCATGATGTCGCGGTCCTTGCATGTGCCTGGCTCGGACTCGTCCGCATTAACGACGAGATAGCAGGGCCGCTCGGACTGCTTAGGCATGAACGACCATTTCAGGCCGGTCGGGAAGCCCGCGCCGCCGCGCCCGCGCAGGCCCGAGGCCTTCATCTCGTTGATGATCCAGTCGCGGCCCTTGTCGATCAGCGCCTTGGTGTTGTCCCAGTGGCCGCGGCGCATTGCACCCGCCAGCGACCGGTCGAACTGGCCGTAGATGTTGTTGAAGATGCGGTCCTTGTCCTGAAGCATCCCAACCTCCTCAACGCGGCTTCTTGCCAAAGACGCGGACATATTCGGCCTCGCCGCCCTTTGCGAGGGCCTTGGCCTGTTTGACCCAGTCGTCGCGGTCGATGCGGCCACGGAACTTCAGATAGCCGTCGACCCACTCGCGCTCGGCCTTCGTCCAGGCGGCCACCTGTGCGTAGGTGTAGATGCCAAGCGAATGCAGCGTGTTTTCGAGTTTCGGGCCGACACCTGAGATCAGCTTGAGATCGTCCGGTTTCGCCGGTTTTTCGATTGCCGTAGGCTTGCCGGCATCGCTTCCGGCCCCGCGCGCGGCGGGCTTGCCGCCCGAATGGGAGCGCGGCTTGTCGACACCCTCGGCTTCGGGATCTGCCCGGTCGGCGCGCTTCCTGTCATGAGACGGGGCGGCAACGCTCTCACGCTTCTCGCCGTTGGCGGTCGATTTCGCCTTCGAGGGCGACTTGATCGCAGGCGAAGTCTCGATTGCATCGGTCTTCGGCTTGGCGGCACGCGATGGCGGAACCTGCGTTCCGGTGGCCGCTGCGCTCTTGGCCGTGGGCTTTCCGCGACCCGACTTGAGTACTGCCTTTTCGTCGGTCAGCGAGGTCAGGCCGCCCTGCGGCGCGGATACGACGCGGTCGATCTGCGGACCGGGTGTAATCGAATCGCCTTTGCCGGCTTCGAACGCATCTATGATTTCTTCCAGCCGCTCCGCCGTGAGATCCTCGTAGGTGTCCTTGAAGATCATGACCATCGGCGCGTTCACGCAGGCGCCGAGGCACTCGACCTCCTCCCACGAAAGCGTGCCGGCCTCGTTGGTCACGAAGGGCTCGGGGTTGATCTTCTTCTTGCAGGCATCGATCAGCTCGCCGGCGCCGCGCAGCATGCAGGGCGTCGTGCCACAGACCTGAATGTGCGCCTTCGTGCCGACCGGCTTCAGCTGGTACTGCGTGTAGAAGGTCGCCACCTCGAGCACGCGGATCAGCGGCATGTCGAGCATTTCGGCGACGTGCTCGATCGCGGCCTGCGTGACCCAGCCTTCCTGCTCTTGCGCCCGCATAAGAAGCGGGATCACCGCAGACTGCTGCCGTCCGGCGGGGTATTTGCGGATCGTCTGCTTGGCCCATGCCGCGTTCGCCCGGTTGAAGGCGAAGCTGGCTGGCTGAAGGGCTGGCTCTGCAAGGCGGCGGACACTCATCGTTAGCGGTCGACCTCTCCAAACACGATATCGAGGGAGCCGAGAATGGCCGTTACGTCGGCAAGCATGTGCTTGCGGCACAGGAAGTCCATCGCCTGAAGATGCGCGAAGCCCGGCGCGCGCAGCTTGCAGCGGTAAGGCTTGTTGGTTCCGTCGGACACGAGATAGACGCCGAACTCGCCTTTCGGCGCCTCGACAGCGGCATACACCTCGCCCTCGGGCACGTGGTAGCCCTCGGTGTAGAGCTTGAAGTGGTGGATGAGCGCTTCCATCGAGCGTTTCATCTCGCCGCGCTTCGGCGGTACAATCTTGGCGTTGGTGTTGGACACCGGGCCGATCTTTTCCTTGCCAAGCAGCCGCTCGACGCACTGGCGCATGATCGCGGCCGATTGGCGCATCTCTTCCATGCGGATCAGGTAACGGTCGTAGCAGTCGCCGTTCTTGCCGATGGGGATGTCGAACTCCATCTCGCGGTAGCACTCATAGGGCTGCGACTTGCGCAAATCCCACGCCGCGCCCGATCCGCGCACCATGACGCCGGAAAAACCCCAGGCCCACGCATCGTCGAGCGAAACAACGCCGATGTCGACATTGCGCTGTTTGAAGATGCGATTGCCTGTGAGGAGGCTGTCGAGATCGTCGACCGTCTTCAGGAACGGATCGATCCACTTGCCGATATCCTCAACCAGCTTTTCCGGGATGTCCTGATGGACGCCGCCCGGCCGGAAATAGGCCGCGTGCATGCGCGCGCCGCAGGCCCGCTCATAGAACACCATCAGCTTCTCGCGCTCCTCGAAACCCCAGAGCGGCGGGGTGAGCGCGCCGACGTCGAGCGCCTGCGTGGTGATGTTGAGCAGATGGTTGAGGATGCGGCCGATCTCGCAGAACAGGACGCGGATCAGCTGGCCGCGCTTCGGCACCTCGATGGCGAGCAGCCGCTCGACGGCAAGCGCGAAGGCGTGCTCCTGGTTCATCGGCGCGACGTAGTCGAGCCGGTCGAAATAGGGGATCGCCTGCAGATAGGTCTTGTGCTCGATCAGCTTTTCAGTGCCGCGATGGAGCAGGCCGATATGCGGATCGACACGCTCGACCACTTCGCCGTCGAGCTCAAGCACGAGGCGCAAAACACCATGCGCCGCAGGGTGTTGCGGCCCGAAGTTGATGTTGAAATTGCGGACGTTGTGTTCGGTCACTGCTTCGCCTTTTCATCGCCCGGCAGCACGTAGTCGGTGCCTTCCCACGGCGAGAGGAAATCGAAATTGCGGAATTCCTGCTTGAGCTCAACCGGCTGGTAGACGACGCGCTTCAGCTCGTCGTCGTAGCGCACCTCGACATAACCGGTGAGCGGGAAATCCTTGCGCATCGGATGCCCCTCGAAACCGTAGTCGGTGAGCAGGCGGCGCAGATCGGGATGGCCGGTGAACAGGATGCCGTAGAGGTCGTAGGCCTCGCGCTCGAACCAGTCGGCGCCGGGGAAAACACCGGTCACGGAAGGAACCGGCGTATCCTCGTCGGTCGTTACCCTCACCCGAATGCGCTGGTTCTGGCGCGGCGACATCAGGTGATAAACGACGTCGAAGCGCTTGGCGCGCGACGGATAGTCGACGCCGGACAGGTCGATGAAAGAGACGAACTGGCACTGCACGTCGTCGCGCAGAAAGGTCAGCACGTCGACGATCTCGCCGGCATCCACCTCCAGCGTCAGCTCGCCGAAGGCAACAGCCGTTTCCTGAACGCGGCCGCCCAGCTTTTCCTCGACATAGGCGGCAAGGTCTTTGAGAGCTTCGTCGGCCATGCGCGCCTACCGCTCGATCGTGCCGGTGCGGCGGATCTTCTTCTGCAGAAGCAGTACGCCGTAAAGCAGCGCCTCGGCGGTCGGCGGACAGCCAGGCACATAGATATCGACCGGCACCACGCGGTCGCAGCCGCGCACCACCGCATAGGAATAGTGGTAGTAGCCGCCGCCATTGGCGCAGGAGCCCATGGAGATGACGTAGCGCGGCTCAGGCATCTGGTCGTAGACCTTGCGCAGGGCCGGCGCCATCTTGTTGGTCAGCGTGCCGGCGACGATCATCACGTCCGACTGGCGCGGAGAGGCGCGCGGCGCAATACCGAAGCGCTCGGCGTCATAACGCGGCATCGACATGTGCATCATCTCGACGGCGCAACATGCAAGACCGAAGGTCATCCACATCAGCGAGCCGGTGCGGGCCCAGGTAATCAGCGCCTCGGACGACGTGACCACGAAGCCCTTGTCCGAGAGCTCGTTGTTGAACTCGGCGAAAATCGGATCGTCGGCGCCGACAGGCCTGCCGGTATTCGGGTCGATAATGCCTTTCGGCCGGGGCGCGACGAGTGTGGTGTCAGGATCGTTCAATCCCATTCCAGCGCTCCCTTTTTCCATTCGTAGATAAAGCCGATGGTCAGGATTCCAAGGAACACCATCATCGACCAGAAACCGAGCCAGCCGACCTCCGAGAATGACACCGCCCACGGAAACAGGAACGCAACTTCGAGATCGAAAATGATGAACAGGATCGCCACCAGATAGAAGCGGATGTCGAACTTCATGCGGGCGTCGTCGAAGGCGTTGAAGCCGCACTCATAGGCCGACAGCTTCTCCGGATCGGGATTGCGGTAGGCGACGATGAAGGGCGCCACCACGAGTGCGACACAGACGCCGAGAGCGACGCCAACGAAGATCACGATCGGAAGATAGGAATGAAGGAGTTCATCCATGATTCGACTTTCCGAGGCGCGGGGACGAGCGGACCATAGCATCACGTCACGGAAGTGCGCCGCGACCTATTTTCCCGGCAGGCGAGCCCCCGCCGAGGCAATGCTGCGTTGCGGCGAGGGTTAACGCAGCGGCCCCGTTGAAGCAAGTCAAACCTTGGTTCTGATGGCCACCAGACACAGCGATCTGGCAGATTGTGACTGCACTTATGAAGATGACGCAGCGGCACGCATACGGCCGACGGTTGCCAGCGCATCGGTGAGATCATCACCGGGGTCCAACCGTATGCCGAGCGAGCCTATTTCCTGCTGCAGGTCGGCGATGGCGTCGGCAAGCGCGAAACCGGCCGGAAAGCCCAGTTCCTTCATCGAAGCGGCGCATTCGCGCATCTCGGCGGCGCGGCGCAGGCCATGGCGCGTGACCCGTTCGAAATTGTAGGTTGGGAATTCAGGCCAGCCTAGCTTCGGGTAGGATCCGGAAAGCGAGGCGTACACATTGTCAAAGCAGCCCGCGGCGTCTGCCGCCAGCAGGGCCTGCACGGTGATCGCTTCCAGCCCTTTGACGAACAGGCTGCGCACCATTTTGATCGCGGTCGCGCCGCCGATCTCTTTTCCGACCAGTTCGAAGCCGAAGCCGAGTCGCGACAATCCCGCGGCAATTTCGCCTTCGACAGGGCCAGCCACCAGCAGCGGAGTCTGATGCCCGCGGGAATCGACCGGGGCCATCACAGCGACATCGACATAGGTTGCGCCCGATGGGCCGAGCAGCGCCGCAGTTTCCTTCTTGCGACCCGCCGAGACAGAATTGATGTCGAAATACACCTGACCTGGCTTGAGCACCTCCGACACGGAGCGCGCCGCCTCCAGGCTGTCGGCAGCGGTGACGGCGGAGAACACCCAGTCCGCGTCGGCGACGGCCGCCTCAGCACTGTCGGCCAGCTTCACATTGCGTTCGTGTGCAGCCACCCTGAACGCGGCGTCGTCAGGTCCGCCAAACTGAACATCATAGGCTGATATGCTCAGGTTCCGATTGCGCAGACTGGCAGCGAAAGCCCGCCCGGCCTCCCCGAATCCAATGAACGCTATGCGCATGCGCGCCCTCCCCTGTGCCACGACGACGCACCCGCCGTGCTCGCGAACAATCGTCCGCGCCGGCCAGCGGCGCAACCATACAGATGATGTACTAGAGAGAAATGGCGCGAGTGACGGGGCTCGAACCCGCGACCTCCGGCGTGACAGGCCGGCACTCTAACCGACTGAGCTACACCCGCGCATGTTGCGAAACCGGAAATCCGGGCCGCGAACGTCGCGGTGAATTAGGCGGTTCCCCCTGTACTGTCAAGCACCGCGCAGGCCCGCTTTTCAACCGCGCCTCGCGGCGCTGGCGGGCTAGCCGGCAATTGATGCAAGCGCAGCTCAGGTCGAAGCTGCGCAAGCCGGTTTTTTGCTTGCGGGGCGGGCGCGAACGGCCTAAACGGCTGGCTCACGGCGGGCGATTAGCTCAGTTGGTAGAGCGCTTCGTTTACACCGAAGATGTCGGCAGTTCGAGCCTGTCATCGCCCACCACTTTTCTGTCTCACGGCCATTCCTCGCGTCGCTCGGCCTGCGATAGCGCGGCCTGACGCGCGGTCGCGCTTGCGAACCCTTCGGGTTCGATCCACCCTCAGGAAAAATAGTCGGGCTGCTCGTCGCGCAAAGCGGGCAGTCGCTCGATCGTTCCAGATAAATGCTTGCGCATGGCGGCAGCGGCGGCGAGCCCGTCGGCAGCGCCGATCGCATCGACAATCAGCTGATGGCCGTCGAGCACGGCGCGCATCTTGCCCTTCTTGGGCAGATCGAGCGTGCGCACGCGTGCCATGTGGCCGGAACGCGCGACGATATGCCGGTGCAGGTTCAGCTGCCCAACGCCTTCGAACAGCGCCTCATGGAAGGCTTCGTCGAGCTGCTTGAACAGGTCCGCCTGGTCGACGTCGTTGACCAGCGCCTCCTGCAACCTGACGAGGCCCTTGATCTTGGTGATGGTGGCGGCACTGCCGCTCTCGGCAAGGCGGCGCACCACCTCGCTCTCCACGGCGACGCGCAGGAAATGCTCCTCGTGGATACGCGAGACGTCGATACGGGTCACGACAGTGCGCGATTGCGGGAAGGACTGGACCAGCCCGTCCTGCTCGAGACGCAGAATCGCCTCGCGCACCGGCGACTGGCTGACGCCGTAGTGGTCGGCAAGCTCGGAACGGTCGAGCGTAGTGTCCGGCGGCAATTCAAGTCGCACGATCCTGTCGCGGAGATCCACGTAAAGTCGCGCAGAGGCAGAACCCTGCCCGCTGCCGGGCGCAATGCGCAGTGCTGTGGAGACCGGGCTTTTGCCGGATACATTCATCGGCGAGCCTCCATTTTGATCCCCGACACCATCACATCAACACCCGCGGCAGATAGAGAGACAGCGCCGGAAATCCTACGAGAATGGCAAAGAACACCGCCATCGCCAGCATGAAGGGTGCAGACGCCTTGGTGAATTCCCATGTCTTGGCGCCCAATATCCCGCATACGGTGAACATGATCACCCCGACTGGTGGTGTCAGCCCACCGAAATTGATCAGTGTCACCATCAATATTCCGAGGTGGATCGGGTCGTAGCCTGCATCGACGAGGACAGGCATGACGATCGGCGTAACCAGCAGGATGTTGGCCGCGCCCTCCAGGAACATGCCGCTGATAACCAGCACCGCCACCACGAGCAGCAGCATCAGCAGCGGCTCGGAGGTCAGCGTCGTCACATATTCGGTGATCTGCTGCGGCGCGCGCTCGATGGTGACCGCGTAGCCAAGCACCGCCGCCATCATGATCAGGAGCATGATCATGCCGATGTCGCTGACCGATGCACGCATCGCGTCGTAGACCTTCTGCCAATTTAGCTCCCGGTAGATGACGGTGCCGATGAAGAGGGCATAGAAGACAAGGAAGACGCCGGCCTCGGTAGCCGTGAAGAAGCCGAAGCGGAACCCGATGATCAATATGAACGGGAATGCGAGCGCCCAGATGCTTTCGATGAAGCTCGCTCCGAGTTCCCTCGCGGTCGGCCGCTGCGGCAGGTCCGGCACATAGCCGTTGCGCTTGGCGACCCACCAGGTCGTCAGCATCAAAACCAGCGTCAGCAGAACGCCCGGCACGATGCCGGCAAGAAACAGCCGGCCGATCGACACCTCGTTGATGAACCCGAACAGGATCAGGCCGATGGCCGGCGGGATGGTCGCCGTGATGATGGAGCCGAACGCCAGTATGACCGCGGTGTTGCCCTTGGAATAGCCCTGGCTGAGCATGCTTGGTCCGAGCAGCCGCGCTTCCATGGAAGCGTCCGCCACGGCAGACCCCGATATGCCGCCCATAAGCAGGCTCAGCGCGATAGAGACCTGTGCCAGCCCTCCCGCCATCCAGCCGGTGAGCAGCCGGGCGAACCGAACCAGCCGCTCGGTGATGCCTGTCGCATTCATGAGATTGCCGGCGAGGATAAAGAACGGAACCGCCAGCAGCGGGAAGTTCTGGGTCGCTGTCACCATTTTCTGCAGCGCCACGGTGGGCGGCATGGTGCCCGTCAGGACGAAAACTGGGATCGCCGCCAGCATCAGCGCGAAGGCGACCGGAAGGCCAAGGACAAGAAAAACGGCGAACAGGATGGCGATGAGAACAAGCATCAGACCGCATCCGTGGCGCGTATGCGCTCGTAGAGCTGCACAGCCAGCGTACGCACCATCAGCAGCAGCCCGAATGGCATGGCCGCGTGGATCAGCGATCCGTTCATCTGCGTCGCACCGATCAGACGGGGATGCATCAGGACGGCGTTGCGCACGGCGTAGACCAGCAGGAACAGGATAAGCGCCAGCACGATGAGGTAGTTGACGATCTCAAGTATGCGCTGGGCGGGAGGCGGCAGGATATCAACGAGCAGTGAGAGGCCGAAATGCCTCCCCTGCTGCATTGCCAGATCCGCCGCGAGCATGACCAGCCAGACAAAAAGGAGTTGGGCGACCTCGATAGACCAGATGATCGGCGCGCCCATGAAGCGCGTCACGGCGGCAACGCCGATCAGCAGCACGATGGACGCCAGAAGAAGTGCGGCGCAGGCGAATTCCAGGCGCTGGTACATGGTGATGATTTACCGCGTTACGCGCCCCGACGGGAAGCCTGCGCCGCCTCGTGTCAGTTGCTCAGGACTGCCTTGACGATCTCGGCTTCCTTGGTGAGGTCGAGCATGTCGTAGACGCCTGCGACCGCTTCCTTGAACGGAGCCAGATCGACATCGCTGATCGTCACGCCGGTGGCGGCGACGTCTTCCATCGCCTTTTCGCCGAGTTCGATGGTGAGGCCGGATGCGTATCGCCCGTTCTCGACCGCGAGATCGCGCACGATCTTCTGATGCTCGGGCGAGATCTGGTCCCAGGACTCGGCGCTGACAACCAGCGCGGTCACGAGCTGGATGTGTCCGGTCTTGGTGACGTGCTTGATGACCTCGTAGAGCTTGGCGCCCCAGATGGCGGTCGGCTGGGCTTCGGCGGCGTCGAGCGTGCCGAGCTGCAGCGCGGAATAGACCTCGCCCCACGCCATCGGCGTCGGTTCGGCGCCCATTGCGCGGATGGTCTCGATCCAGACCGGCGCGCCGATGGTGCGCATCCGCAGACCGTTCAGGTCAGCAGGTTTGGACACAGGAACCTGGGTCAGGGCATGGCGAGCGCCCTGGTACCAGTTGGACGCCAGCATGACGATGCCGGCCTTTTCCTTCAGCTCGTCGCCCCAGGCGAGATACTGCTCGGAAATGGCGAACTTGTCGGCGTCGTCATAGGTGTCGAACAGGAACGGCGCGGACATGATGGCCAGCGACGGCACGAAGCTCGAAAGCCGCGCCACGTCAGTCACGGTGCCGACATTGGCGCCAGCGCGCGCCTGGTCGATCATCTCGGTCGTGTCACCAAGTTGCGAGTTGTGGAACACCTCGATGATAACCTCGCCGCCGGTCGCAGCTTCGACCTCGGTCTTAAACTTCTCAAGCCCTTGCCCCATCGGATCGTTCGGCGCGAGCACCGTTCCGATGCGCAAAGTCGTTTCGGCAGATGCAGCCCCCGCAAAGCCGAGCACCGCCGAAACGGCCACGGCAAGGCCAAGGGTTTTCAGGTTCACTTTCATTGCATTCTCCTCCCTGGGTAATCGGCAACCAAGCCAATTGATATTTTAGTATATCTAGAATAATAGAGATTGCAATCGGCTTGCGTCAACGGCAATTCGCATTCAGGCAATTCGCGCTGGATTACGCAGGGCCGAAAGGGCAAAAGACCCGGCTATGGGGATGGAAAACAAGACCGAAATGGCATTCGAGCCGCTGTCCGGCACGGTTGCGGAGCTTGGCGAGAGCCCGGTCTGGTCCGCGTCCGAAAATGCCGTGTGGTGGGTCGACATCGCAGGCAAGCGTCTCCATCGGACCAGCGCCGAGGACGGAACGACCCGAAGCTGGCCAACGCCGGAACAGATCGGCTTCGTCGTATTGGCGGCACGCGGACCGGTCGTCGGTATGGAGAGCGGTCTGTTCGCCTTCGATCCGCGCGGCGGCGCGTTCGAGCGCATCTACCGGCTGCGCGATCCGGGCGTGCGGTTCAATGACGCGACAGTCGATGAAGCGGGCCGCCTTTGGGCCGGCACGATGGATATCGACAACGCCCGGCCGGCAGGCAAGCTGCTCAGGATCGACGCCGACCTATCGGTCACCGAAATCCTGTCCGGGTTCCAGATGCCCAACGGGATCGCTGTCGATGCCGCACGTAGCCGGCTCTACGTCTCCGATTCTGATGCCCGCATCCAGACGGTCTGGACGGTCGAAATCGACTTCCGTACGGGCACGATCGGCAAGCGCAGAGAATTCAAGAGGTTCAACGACCTCGCCGGCCGCCCCGATGGCGCGGCGCTCGACACCGAGGGCAATTACTGGATTGCCGGCGTCGATGGTGGAGAAATCTATCGGTTCTCACCTGAAGGCGAGCATCTCAGCACCACCGCCACTCCCATGAAATTTCCAACGAAGATGGCGTTCGCCGCGGGCAGGATGTTCCTCACCTCCAAGGCCGGGAACGGCTATGGCGGCCGCCTGGTCGCAGCGCAGACGTCGATCCGGGGAAGCGGGATCGCCGCGTTCGGCGTGCAAGACGCCCTTGTGCCCGGATGATGAAATGGCATTCAGTCGCGTGATCGGAGTCCGGCTTGACCGATAAGAAGAAAAAGACGCTGCGCAGCGCCCGATGGTTCGAGCCCGACGATTTGCGCTCGTTCGGCCACCGCTCACGCATGATGCAGATCGGCTACGATGCTGCCGACTGGGCCGGCAAGCCGGTCATCGCGGTCATCAACACCTGGTCCGACGCGCAGCCCTGCCACATGCATTTCAAGCAGCGTGTCGAGGACGTTAAGCGCGGCGTTTTGCAGGCCGGCGGATTTCCGATCGAGCTGCCGGCGCTGTCCCTGTCCGAAAGTCTCGTGAAGCCGACGACGATGCTCTACCGCAACCTGCTCGCGATGGAGACCGAAGAGCTTCTGCGTTCGCACCCCGTCGATGGCGCCGTGCTGATGGGCGGCTGCGACAAGACCACGCCGGGCCTGACCATGGGCGCCATCAGCGCCGGGCTGCCGATGATCTTCCTGCCAGCCGGACCGATGCTGCGCGGCAATTTCAAGGGCAACTATCTCGGTTCCGGTTCCGACGCCTGGAAGTACTGGGACGAGCGGCGCGCCGGCAATCTCGACGAGAAGGAGTGGACCGGCCTGGAGGCCGGCATCGCCCGCTCCTACGGTCACTGCATGACCATGGGCACCGCCTCGACGATGACCGCGATCGCCGAGGCGCTGGGCCTGACCTTGCCGGGCGCGAGTTCCATTCCCGCTGCCGACGCCAACCATGTCCGCATGGCCGCTGCATGCGGGCGCCGCATCGTGGAAATGGTGTGGGAGGACCTCACGCCGGCGGATATCATCACCGAGGCGGCGGTGCGCAATGCGGCAACCGTCGCAATGGCCACCGGCTGCTCGACCAACGCCGTGATCCATCTGGTGGCGATGGCGCGGCGCGCCGGAATCGACCTCACCCTCGACGATTTCGACAGGCTGGCTCGGACAACGCCTGTGATCGCCAATATCCGGCCGTCCGGCGATACCTATCTCATGGAAGATTTCTATTATGCCGGCGGTCTGCAGGCGCTCATGCGCAATCTCGGCGACAAGCTCGACCTTACCGCATCGACGGTGGCGGGCATTTCGCTCGGCGAAGCGATCAAGGACGCCGACGTCTACAATGACGACGTGATCAGGCCGCTCTCCAATCCGGTCTATCATGAGGGCGCGCTGGCCGTTTTGAAGGGCAATCTCGCGCCCGACGGCTGTGTCATCAAACCGTCGGCCTGCGCGCCCGACCTGCTGGAAAACGAAGGCCGGGCGCTGGTCTTCGACAGCTATCCCGAGATGAAGGCCGCGGTGGACGACGAGGGCCTCGACGTCAACGAGAACGACATTCTGGTCTTGCGCTATGCCGGCCCGCAAGGCGGACCCGGCATGCCCGAATGGGGCATGCTGCCGATACCCAAGAAGCTGCTGAAGCAGGGCGTGCGCGACATGCTGCGGCTCTCCGATGCCCGCATGTCAGGCACGTCCTACGGTGCCTGCATGCTGCATGCCGCGCCCGAAGCGCATATCGGCGGGCCGCTGGCGCTGCTGAAGACCGGCGACATTATCCGTGTCAGCGTCGCGGAGCGACGCATCGACATGCTGGTGGACGACGACGAACTGGCACGGCGGCGCGCCGAATGGGTGCCGCCCAAGCCGCATTACCCGCGCGGCTACGGCAAGATGTTCGCCAAACATATCACGCAGGCCAATCTTGGCTGCGATTTCGACTTCCTCGAAACCGCGCCGGGGGCGACAATCGCCGAACCCGATATCTACTAGGAACCTGCCGTCATGACTGCCGAGATGCGCCCCGAAACGCGCGACAAGCTGATGGGCGTTTCGTGCGCCACGCTCACCACTGCCCTGTTCAAGCGCGGCCTGCGCAACGTCTTCCTGCAGGATGTGCATCCGGTTACGCCGAAAGGGCGCAACATGGTCGGGCCGGCGTTCACGCTGCGTTACATTCCGGCGCGCGAAGACCTCAACGAACTCAGTGTATTCAAGGACCCGAAGCACCCGCAGCGCGCGGCGGTGGAGCAGTGCCCGGCGGGCGCCGTGTTCGTCATCGACAGCCGCCGCGACCCGCGCGCGGCGTCGGCCGGCGACATCCTTGTGCGGCGGCTGCAGGCGCGCGGCGTGGCCGGCATCGTCACCGATGGCGGTTTCCGCGACAGTCCCGGCATCGCCTCGCTCGACATCCCGGCCTACCACAACCGACCGTCGGCCCCGACCAATCTGATCAAACACCAGGCGATCGAGATCAACGGGCCAATCGGCTGCGGCGACGTCGCGGTGTTTCCCGGCGACATCATCGTCGGCGACGATGAGGGAGTTGTTGTCATTCCCGCAGGGATTGCCGACGAGATTGCCGACGAGGCGCACGAGATGACCGCATTCGAGGATTTCGTCGCCGAGCGCGTTGGCGCCGGGCAATCGATCATCGGGCTCTACCCGCCGACCGACGAGACGAACCTCGAAGCGTTCAGGGCTTGGCGAGCGAAAAACGGCCGCTGAACCAATCGCACCCGACGCCTGAGAGGCGACAGAGCGTCATGAAGGCGCTATCTCCCGTCTTGTTGATGCGGGAGGACTGGCGATGACCGATTTCGAAGCGACGCGGGCAATGTTCTACCTGCCCGAGGGCGTTGTCTATCTGGACGGCAACTCGCTCGGCCCGCTTCCGCGCACCGCCGCCGAACGCGCCAAAGCCGCTGTCGAGCGTGAATGGGGCGAGATGCTTATCACCGCCTGGAACAAGGCTGGATGGATGGAGCAGCCATCACGCATCGGGAATCGCATCGCGCGGCTGATCGGTGCCGAATCCGGCTCCGTCGTCACCGGCGACACGCTGTCGATCAAAGTCTACCAGGCGCTCGCCGCTGCGCTCGCCATGCGCCCGGATCGACGTATCGTATTGTCCGACAAAGGAAACTTTCCATCGGACCTGTACATGGCCGAGGGATTGCTCGGCCAGCTCGGCAACGGCTACCGGTTGAAAACCGTTGAACCCGAGGATGTCGCGGCAAACATCGATGATAGCGTCGCAGTCCTCATGCTGACCGAAGTCGACTATCGCACCGGCCGACTCCACGACATGAAGGCGCTCACGCGGGCCGCGCATGCCGCGGGGGCAATCACCGTCTGGGACCTCGCGCACAGCGCAGGCGCCCTCCCTGTCAATCTGGCAGGCGCCGGGGCGGATTTCGCTGTCGGGTGCACGTACAAGTTCCTCAATGGCGGGCCGGGCGCGCCGGCCTTCATCTATGTCGCGCCGCGCCACTCGAAAAACGCCCTGCCCGCTCTATCCGGCTGGCTCGGCCATGAAGCGCCATTCGCATTCGACCTTGCCTACCGGGCGGGACGCGGCGTCGAGCGTATGCGCGTCGGCACGCCGCCGGTCATCCAGATGGCTGCGCTGGAGGCGGCGCTCGACGTTTGGGGCGCAGTCGACATGACCGATCTGCGAAGCCGCTCGATCGAACTCAGCGAGCGCTTCATCGCGGGCGTCGAAGCCCATTGCTCTGAGGTGCAGTTGGTCAGCCCGCGCGATCCGCACCGGCGCGGCTCGCAGGTCTCGTTCGCATTCGAAAACGGCTACGCGGCCATGCAGGCGCTGATCGCGCGGGGTGTCATCGGCGATTTCCGTGCGCCCGACATCATGCGCTTCGGCATCACGCCGCTCTATCTGGGCGAGGCCGACATCGATAAGGCCATCGAAATTCTCGCCGAGGTCATGGCCGACCGGCTGTGGGACCATCCAGATTACCACCGTCGCGCGGCGGTGACCTGACGCCCAGAATCAAAGAAGCCGGGCTAATGCCCGGCCCCGATGAATACCGGCTGGGAAATACCGGCTTAGTTGACGGCGTCTTTGAGGCCCTTGCCTGCGGAAAACTTCGGCACCGTGCGTGCCGGAATGTTGACGGCCGCGCCGGTCTGCGGGTTGCGCCCGACACTTGCAGCGCGCTTCGAGACGGAGAAATTGCCAAAACCGACAAGACGGACGTCGCCGCCCTTCTTCAGTTCCTTGGTGATTGCTGAAAATACCGCGTCGACAGCGGACTGGGCGTCGGCCTTCGACAGATTGGCCTCGTCGGCGACCGCGGATACAAGCTCGTTCTTGTTCATAAAGGAATCCTTCCCTGTGAAGACCGGACGATTACGACTCAACCGGTAGGCGCGAACTCTAGGGGAATGATGCTTGCCGACCAAGCATTAATCAGCCCGAAACCCATGTTTTCCGCGCTTTTCAGGGCTATTTTGGGCTTTAAACAAAAGGCCGGGCTAATATGCCCGGCCTTTTTCGACTGTTAATAGCACTTCAGTGCGCCAGAGGCTGCTGGACCGATTCTTCGATCTTGTCCTTCGAACCTGCCGGCTGATCTACCGGCTCGGTCCACTCGATCGGCTCCGGCATGCGCACGAGCGCATGGCCCAGCACCTCGCCGACGCGGCTGACGGGAATGATCTCAAGCCCGTTCTTCACGCTTTCCGGGATTTCCGCCAGGTCCTTGGCGTTTTCCTCGGGGATCAGCACCTTCTTGATGCCGCCGCGCAAAGCCGCAAGCAGCTTCTCCTTGAGGCCGCCGATCGGCAGCACGCGGCCGCGCAGGGTGATCTCGCCGGTCATGGCGACATCCTTGCGTACCGGAATACCGGTCAGCACCGAGATGATCGCGGTGGCCATCGCCGTGCCGGCGGAAGGACCGTCCTTGGGCGTCGCGCCTTCCGGAACGTGCACGTGGATGTCCTTCTTGTCGAAGAGTGGCGGCTCGATGCCGAAATCGACAGCCCTGCTCCGCACATAAGACGCAGCAGCGGAGATCGACTCCTTCATCACGTCGCGCAAATTGCCGGTGACGGTCATCTTGCCCTTGCCGGGCATCATGACGCCTTCCACCGTCAGCAACTCGCCGCCGACTTCGGTCCAGGCAAGTCCGGTGACGACGCCGACCTGATCCTCGCCCTCTATCTGGCCGTAGCGGAAACGCGGCACGCCCAGATACTCGTCGAGGTTCTTCGGCGTGACGCGGATCGACTTCTTCTTGGTCTTGACGATCTCGGTCACGGCCTTGCGCGCCAGCTTCATCAACTCGCGCTCGAGGTTACGCACGCCCGCTTCACGCGTGTAGACGCGGATCAGCTCGCGGACAGCGTCTTCCGAAACCGTGAACTCCTTCGGCTGCAGCGCATGCTCGCGGATCGCCTTGGGCAGCAAATGCCGCTTGGCGATCTCCACCTTCTCGTCCTCGGTGTAACCGGCGATACGGATGATCTCCATGCGGTCCATCAGGGCCGGCGGAATGTTCAGCGTATTAGCCGTCGTCACGAACATCACATTCGAGAGGTCGTATTCGACCTCCAGATAGTGATCCATGAAGGTCGAGTTCTGCTCGGGGTCGAGAACCTCAAGCAGCGCCGACGACGGATCGCCACGGAAGTCCATGCCCATCTTGTCGATCTCGTCGAGCAGGAAGAGCGGGTTGGACTTCTTCGCCTTCTTCATCGACTGGATGACCTTGCCGGGCATCGAGCCGATATAGGTGCGGCGGTGGCCGCGGATTTCGGCCTCGTCACGCACGCCGCCCAGCGCCATGCGCACGAACTCGCGTCCCGTCGCGTTGGCGATGGACTTGCCGAGCGAGGTCTTGCCGACGCCGGGGGGTCCGACGAGGCACAGGATCGGCCCCTTGATCTTCTTCTGGCGGCTCTGCACGGCGAGGTATTCGACGATGCGGTCCTTGACCTTCTCCAGGCCGTAATGATCCGTGTCGAGCACATCCTGCGCATGGTGCAGGTCACGCTTCACCTTGGAGTTCTTGCCCCACGGGATCGACAGCATCCAGTCGAGATAGTTGCGCACGACGGTGGACTCCGCCGACATCGGCGACATGTTGCGCAGCTTCTTCAGCTCCGCATTCGCCTTCTCGCGCGCTTCCTTCGACAGCTTGGTCTTCTTGATGCGCTCCTCGAGCTCGGCCACCTCGTCGCGGCCGTCCTCGCCCTCGCCAAGCTCCTTCTGGATCGCCTTCATCTGCTCGTTGAGGTAGTACTCGCGCTGCGTCTTCTCCATCTGGCGCTTGACGCGCGAACGGATGCGCTTCTCCACCTGGAGCACCGAGATTTCGGCTTCCATGAAGCCCATGGCCTTCTCCAGCCGCTCGCGGATGGAAAGCGTGGCCAGCATCTCCTGCTTTTCGGGGATTTTGATGGCGAGGTGCGAAGCGACGGTGTCGGCCAGCTTCGAGTAGTCCTCGATCTGGCTCGCCGCGCCGACAACCTCGGGCGAGATCTTCTTGTTGAGCTTCACGTAGTTCTCGAAGTCCGAGACCACGGAGCGCGCCAGCGCCTCGACCTCGACCTGGTTCTCCTCAGGCTCGGGCAGAATCTCTGCATGGCCCTCATGGAACTCGGGGCGATCGGTAAAGCTCGTAACGCGGGCCCGCGCCGTGCCCTCGACAAGCACCTTCACGGTGCCGTCCGGCAGCTTTAGGAGCTGCAGCACGTTGGCGAGCGTGCCGATGTCGTAAATCTCGTCGCGATTGGGATCGTCGTCCGCCGCGTTCTTCTGGGTCGCAAGCAGGATCTGCTTATCCGCGCCCATCACGTCCTCGAGCGCCTTGATCGACTTCTCCCGACCCACGAACAGCGGCACGATCATGTGCGGGAAGACCACAATGTCGCGCAGCGGCAGGATGGGATAGACGTTGCCCGCCTGACGGGGTGAATTTGTCATCAGTCAGCCTTTCATGGCGCGGCTGCTGGGAGCCAGCCGCGAATCCTTATTGTAGCGATTGCAGGGCGATCCGCCTATGGGCCAAGCTTGGCCGCTGAAGCACGTGTCCCTGCCCGTGGTAGTTAAGGTTAGTTGGAGTGCTTGGGTACAAAGATCAAGGGCAAGCGACCCGCCCTTACGGGTAGTGCCCAGAAACGACAACGGCGCCCGAAGGCGCCGTCTAGTTACTTGCAGTCGATCTGGAGGTCAGGCCGACGCGTTGCCCTTTTCCTTCTCTCGCTCCGCGTAGATGTAGAGCGGGCGTGCATTGCCCTGCACCACCTCGTCGGAAATCACCACTTCCTGCACACCTTCAAGAGCCGGCAGCTCGAACATGGTGTCGAGAAGGATCGCTTCCATGATGGAGCGCAGGCCGCGGGCGCCGGTCTTGCGTTCGATCGCCCGCTTGGCGATGGCCGACAAGGCGCCTTCGTGGAAGGTCAGTTCCACGTTCTCCATTTCGAACAGGCGCTGATACTGTTTCACAAGCGCGTTCTTCGGCTCCATCAGAATCTGAATCAGTGCGTCCTCGCTCAGATCCTCGAGCGTGGCGAGCACCGGCAGACGGCCGACGAATTCCGGGATGAGGCCGAACTTCAGCAGATCTTCCGGCTCGACGAGGCGGAAAAGATCGCCGGTGCGGCGGTCCTCGGGAGAGGAAACGCTGGCGCCAAACCCGATCGAGGTCTTTCGGCCGCGGTCGGAGATGATTTTGTCGAGGCCGGCAAACGCGCCACCGCAGATGAACAGGATGTTGGCGGTATCGACCTGCAGGAATTCTTGCTGCGGATGCTTGCGGCCGCCCTGCGGCGGCACGGAAGCCACCGTGCCTTCCATGATCTTGAGCAGCGCCTGCTGGACGCCCTCGCCCGACACGTCGCGGGTGATGGACGGGTTGTCCGACTTGCGGCTGATCTTGTCGATCTCGTCGATATAGACAATGCCGCGCTGCGCGCGCTCGACATTGTAGTCGGCCGACTGCAGCAGCTTCAGGATGATGTTCTCGACGTCCTCGCCGACATAACCGGCTTCGGTCAGCGTCGTTGCGTCGGCCATCGTGAACGGTACGTCAATGATGCGCGCCAGCGTCTGGGCAAGCAGCGTCTTGCCACAGCCCGTCGGGCCGATCAGCAGGATGTTCGACTTCGCCAGTTCAACGTCGTTGCCCTTCGCGGCATGCGCGAGGCGTTTGTAGTGGTTATGGACGGCGACCGACAGAACGCGCTTGGCGTGCGACTGGCCGATCACATAGTCGTCGAGCACCTTGAGGATTTCCTGCGGGGTCGGAACACCCTCGCGCGACTTCACCATCGAGGACTTGTTCTCCTCGCGGATGATGTCCATGCAAAGCTCGACGCACTCGTCGCAGATGAAAACCGTCGGACCCGCGATCAGCTTGCGGACCTCATGCTGGCTCTTGCCGCAGAACGAGCAATACAGCGTATTCTTGGAGTCGCCGCCGCCGTTGCTGACCTTGCTCATAGTCCAGTCCTCTCAGTACCACCGCTGCCTAACCCCGGCAGCGAGAGCGTTTCCTGGGCCGCTCAACCGCTCAATCAAAGCGCATTCTGAACGAAACACAAATCAGAAGTCACGGCAACGAGTCGCTTTCCCCAAACGAAGCTAAGCCGCCGAAAATCAATATAGGCTTAACGTAGGCCGCCGCCATACCGCAGGAAACCGCCGATTGTGGCCGAAATGACGCAGAAGTTTCAAATTCGCGTCATGCGCAAACGGGTGTCACTCGCCCTTCGATTCGCCTGATTCGATCGCCTCGCGCGAGGTGATCACCTTGTCGACGATGCCGAACTCACAAGCTTCCTCGGCCGACATGATGTGGTCGCGGTCGAGCGTCTTTTCGATCGTGTCGTAGTCCTGGCCGGTATGCTTGACGTAGATCTCGTTCAGGCGACGCTTGATCTTGATGATGTCCTGGGCGTGGCGCTCGATGTCGGATGCCTGGCCCTGGAAGCCTCCCGAAGGCTGGTGAAGAAGCACGCGCGCATTGGGGAGAATGTAGCGCATGTCCTTGTGGCCGGCGGTCAGAAGCAACGAGCCCGCCGACGCCGCCTGCCCCAGGCACAGCGTGGCTACCGGCGGCTTCACGAACTGCATCGTGTCGTACATCGCCAACCCCGACGTCACCACGCCGCCCGGCGAGTTGATGTAGAGGTTGATTTCCTTCTTCGGGTTCTCGGCCTCGAGAAAGAGCAGTTGCGCCGAAACCAGCGTCGCCATGCCGTCCTCGATCGGACCCGTGATGAAGATGATGCGTTCCTTGAGCAACCGCGAGAAGATGTCGAAGGCGCGCTCGCCGCGGTTGGTCTGCTCAACCACCATCGGCACGAGGTTCATGTAGGTTTCGACAGGGTCTCTCATGGAAGCGTCCTTGAACAGCATGGCGCCGGCAGAGCCGGGAATCGGATGTAGTCTCGCTGTAGATAGGATGCAGTCTCGACCGAACGCAAGGCTGGCGGCGGCGACTGGCCATCCGGTCAGGCCGTTAACCTTGACTGTTCAGGAATCTTAACGAGACCCTTTCCGCGGTGCGTCTTCCCCGTTAAGGTTTGCCGTGCGGCGTATGTGTTCATGGCGTATTTGTGGAGTGGGGTGCCATGCGTAGGAAATCAGCAACCGCTTTCGTTGCGGTCGTCGCACTTTCGGCAATGGTCACGCAGACAGCGGCCGGCAGCTATGCCGCCTCCTGCTATGAGCGCGTGCATCAGCCTC
Source organism: Rhizobiaceae bacterium (assembly GCA_017643025.1). GTDB lineage: Bacteria > Pseudomonadota > Alphaproteobacteria > Rhizobiales > Rhizobiaceae > RCIO01. The sequence continues at coordinate 48,407 of JAEPOG010000006.1, read as the reverse complement.
CGACCTACAGGACCGTCTACGAGAAGGTGATGGTCTCGCCGGGCGGTCGATATTACGAAGAGATTCCCGCGGTCTACGGCACGCAGCGGCGCCATGTGCAGATCAGGCCGGAGCGGGTCACCTATACAAACGTACCTGCCAGGTACGCCTGGCAACGGGAGCGCGTTCTGATCGAACCGGCACGGACGGTTGCTCGCACGATACCCGCAGTCACACGCACGGTTCACCGCAAGGTGCTTGTCAGCCAGGGCGGCTATGACTGGGAGTGGCGCTGGATCGACGGGCGCAAGGTGCTTTGCAAGATCACGCGACCGCCAGTCTACCGAAACGTGGCCGAGACAGTTGTGGTTCATCCGGCCCGCGTCGTTCACGAGACCATCCCCGCCCGCTACGGCTATGAGAAGCGGCAGGTGCTGGTAAGCCCCGCACAGAGGGAACGGCATGTCATCCCCGCCGAGTACGGCTATGTGACCGAGCGCGTCGTGATCCGTCCGGCCGAAAGGCGCGTTCGCCACACCGCACCGGTCTACGAGACGGTAGCGCGGCAGGTGCAGGTGAGCCCCGGCCATAGCGGGTGGCGTCCGGTTCGCGTCGGCGGGCGCTGCGGGTAGGCAGTCAGTTCAGGGCGCTTCCGCGCGCAACCAGCGTGCCAATCTGTCCGCGTTCCCGGATTCCACCGCATCCGCTATGCGCCGGCCGACGGCAGCGCCGAACTTGTAGCCGTGGCCGGAACAGGCCGAGACGATGAGCGCCTTGCCGCGTTCGGCTGCGTAGAACGTTTCGTCCGACGTGAAGGTGTAGGCGCAGGTGACGACGTCGATCACCTTGTACTCGCCCAGCCTGTGCATGGGCGGCGCGAACAGGTCGCGCACTGCCTCTCCCTCGCCCGGTCTCGGCTCGCGACCGGCATCGGCGTCGGGCCATTTTTCCTTGTGCAGGCCCGAACCGAACTTCAGTCCGCCGGTGCCGGACGGCGGCAGGATGTAGCCGTCCGTCTTGCCGCCGACATCGAGGATGACCGGCGCGGCGTCCCATGCCGCTTTGAGGTCGGCGGGAGGCTCGAGATAGACGACGGCCGTTCGGTAGGTAGTCAGGTTCTGCGTCAAGTCCGGAACCAGCTTCGGGGCCCAGGCGCCGGCGGTGACGACGATCCGGTCGGCGGTCAGGTGCTCTCCTGATGCAAGGCTGACGGTGCCGCCGTCTCCGTCGATCGAGACAACCTTCGTCTCCGCCCTGCATTCTGCGCCGTGCTTCCTCAGCCAATCGAGCATGTCTGAGGCGATCAGCTTGCAGTGCAGCGCGCCGCCATCGGGCGACGTGAAGCCGTAGCGGATGGACCCGCCGTCCAGGAACGGAAAGCGCCTCGCCGCCTCATCGCCATCGAAAACGTCGACCGGGTAACCGCCGGCCTTCATGCCTTCCAGATAATCCTCAGCCTCATCGTCCGGCTCGCGCGACACGCAGAGAAAACCGCGACGGTCGAGATGGCTGCGACCCAGATCGGCCCACAGCTCGTCCCATGCGTCGTAGGCCTCGGTGATGGTGCGGGCGTAGCTGGTCGCAGCGCCATAAGCGCGGCGGATGATGCGATGGTGGTCACCGGAGGCGGAAAGCGGGTTCGGGATCGGTCCCTGTTCGAGCAGCGTCACGTCGTGGCCACGCTTCGTCAGCGCCCACGCGGCGGAGAGGCCGGAAATACCTGCCCCGACGACGATGACGCGCATGGCCCGAAACTCCAATATCAGCGGCGCGCACCATACGGTCTGGCGGGCCAACCGCAAGTCGCGCTAATGAGCCGGCATGCCCGTCGCTCAGCCACCCTATCTCAGCTTCGATCCCGCCAGGCGCCGCGCCAGCATCGACCCGTGCGAGCCGGCCTTCGTGCAGGACCCATATGCCGCCTACGCCTTCTTGCACGAAAACGCGCCGGCCTTCTTCTGGGAGGAATACGGCTTCTGGTGTTTCGCGGGCTATGACGACGTCAACCGGCTGCTGCGCGACCGCCGCTTCGGCCGCGAGAACCGGTGGGGGCCGCCCGGCATCCAGGACGGTTCGCGCGGCCATCTCGCCGATTTCGACAGGGCGGAGCTATCGTCGCTGCTTGAACTGGAACCGCCGGCGCATACGCGGCTGCGGGCGCTGGTGAACCGCGCTTTCGTTTCGCGGCAGGTGGAGCGACTGAGGCCCCGCATCGCGGCGCTTGCCAACGAATTGATCGACAAGATCGAAGGCGACGGCGGCGCCGACCTGCTGCCGGCGCTGGCGACGCCGGTGCCGATCACCGTGATCGCCGAGATGCTGGGCGTCCCGGTCGAATTGGGGCCGCAGCTTCTCGAATGGTCCCACCGAATGGTGGAAATGTACACGCTGCGCGCCGACCGCGCGACCGAGGAGCGCGCCAACGAGGCGGCGCGCGAGTTCAGCGATTTCATCCGCCGACACGCCGAGGAGCGACGCAGGAACCCGGGCGACGATCTGCTCAGCCTGCTGATCGCGGCGCGCGAGGAAGGGGAGAAACTGAACGAGGACGAGCTCGTTTCCTCGACCATCCTGCTGCTCAATGCCGGACACGAGGCGACCGTGCACCAGACCGGCAACGCCATCCGCGCCATTCTCCACCAGGGCGGCGACCCGCGCCGCTTCGTCGGCTCGCCCGAAGCGACAGCCGCCACCGCGGAGGAGTGCCTGCGCTTCGACGCGCCGCTGCACATGTTCACGCGTTTCGCTTACGAGCAGATTGAGATCGTCGAGGGCGTGACGGTCGAACCCGGCGACCGTATCGGCCTGCTGCTGGGCGCTGCCAATCGCGACCCCGCCTCGTTTGGCGCGCCCGCGGCGTTCAATCCCGAGCGGGGCGACCAGAAAAACGTCTCGTTTGGCGCCGGCATCCATTTCTGCATCGGCGCGCCGCTGGCGCGGATCGAACTGCAGGAGAGTCTGAGGGTTCTGTTCGAGCGCCTGCCCGGGATCAGGCTGGCGGAAGAGCCGCGCTACCGCGACAGCTACCATTTCCACGGTCTGGAGAAGCTGGATTGCATCTGGTGAGCCGCATCACGCGGTTCGGATGACATATTCCTTGCGAGTCGTTTCAACGACTTCCCAGCTTCCCTTGAAGCCCGGCCTCAGCACGAAACTGTCGCCCGCGCGAACGGTGCGGGCCGCGCCGCCATCTTCCCCGATGACCGAGACGCCGGAGAGGATATGGCAGAACTCCCATTCGTCATATTCGATGCGCCATTTGCCCGGCGTTGCTTCCCAGATGCCTGCATAGATACCGCCCGGCGCTTCCTCGACGTTCCAGGTCGTGAAGGTCGGCGAACCTGAAATAATACGGTCCGGCGGCGGTACTCCGCGCTCGCTTTCGCCATCGGTGGAAACGGGGAGGAAATGCGTCGCCATACGCGATCATCGGCCGAACGGCGCAGAAAGTCGATGCGCGTTCGCGTAAGCTCGACCCCAAAAACAAGGAAAGCACTGAGATCGCTCCCAGTGCCTCCCTGTCTGTCCGGTCGCCTCACCTTACCAGCTACCCGAAGGCCGCTGCCAAACTGAAACCCCGAACTTGACGGTACCCGTTGGTTCGAACCTCGATGCTTCGCGCCACATCGTTGCTCGCCCTTTCCGAGCCACCCCGACAAACCCGAAGGCCTCCCGGGATCACCATCGAAGGACTTCCGGCCCTTCATGGCAGCATCGGTCGCCGTCTCGTTTCGAACCTCCACGACGATCCGCTGGACTTCCGGTCACCGCACCCTGCCTGGGCTTGCGCCCCTGCCGGGCCGTGCCGGCGCGGTCTCGATTTCGCCTTCCAGTTGGCCCCGCCGTCCTCGCGGGCTGTCTGGCGTTCAAGATGTCCCAACGGTATGCGCGGCATGGGCTGCGCGCAATCGCCGCTGCCCTGTGGACAACGAGGAATACGGGGACAGAGTGCCGGTTTTTCGGGTCTATGCCTGCGCCAGCGCCTGATCGAGGTCGGCGATGATGTCGTTCACGTCCTCGATCCCGACCGAGAGCCTGACGACATCGGGGCCAGCACCCGCCGCGATCTTCTGCTCGTCGGAGAGCTGGCGGTGCGTGGTCGAGGCCGGATGGATGATCAGCGAGCGCGTGTCGCCGATATTGGCCAGGTGCGAAAAGAGCTCGACACCCTCCACGACCTTGATGCCGGCCTCATAACCACCCTTGAGCCCGAATGTGAAGACCGCGCCGGCGCCATCCGGCGAATATTTTTTCATCAGCGCGTGGTTGGGGTCGGACGGCAGCCCGGGATAGGACACCCAGTCCACTTTCGGATGACGCGATAGCCAGGCGGCGACGGTGAGCGTGTTCTCGCAGTGGCGCGCCATCCTGAGCGGCAGCGTTTCCAGTCCGGTCAGGATCATGAAAGCGTTGAACGGCGAAATCGCCGGGCCGAAATCGCGCAAGCCGAGCACGCGGCAGGCGATGGCGAAGGCGAAATTGCCGAAGGTCTCGTGCAGCACGATGCCGCCATATTCGGGGCGCGGCTCCGACAGCATCGGGTACTTGCCCGATTTCGACCAGTCGAAGGTGCCGCCATCGACGATGACGCCGCCCATCGAATTGCCGTGACCGCCGATGAACTTGGTGAGCGAATGCACGACTATGTCGGCGCCGTGCTCGATCGGCCGCACCAGATAAGGGCTGGCCATCGTGTTGTCGACGATGAGCGGCAGGCCGTGCTTGCGGGCGATGTTCCCGATTTTCTCGATGTCGACGAATATGCCGCCCGGATTAGCGAGGCTCTCGATGAAGATGGCGCGGGTTTTGTCGTCGATCTGGCGCTCAACCTCGTCGAAGTCGGCCATGTCGGCCCAGCGCACTTCCCAGCCAAAGTTCTTGAACGCGTGGCCGAACTGGTTGATCGAGCCGCCATAGAGCTTGCGCGCCGCAACGAAGTTCTCGCCAGGCTTCATCAGCGTATGGAAGATGAGAAGCTGCGCGCCATGGCCTGAGGCCGTCGCAAGTGCTGCGGTGCCGCCTTCCAGTGCTGCCAGCCGCTCCTCCAGCACTGCCTGGGTGGGGTTCATGATGCGGGTGTAGATGTTGCCGAACGCCTTCAGGCCGAACAGCGATGCGGCGTGGTCGACATCGTCGAACACATAGGAGGTCGTCTGGTAGATGGGCGTCGCCCTCGCCCCGGTCGCCGGGTCGGGCCTTGCGCCGGCGTGAACCGCAAGCGTCGAAAAACCGGGGGTGCGCTGAACCATCTACTCTCTCCCATTGCAAGATTGCGGCCCCTTCATCGCAAAGGGCGAAGCGATTGGCAAAGCAGAATTTTGCGCGGCAGCCCGGCGCGACGAACGCCTATTTCCGCACGATGCCGAAGCTCTGGTAACCGTCGCGCAATTGCGGCTTCTTCGACGAGATGACCCGGCTGTTGACACCGTTCCAGCCGATCTCGCCGGAAAGCCGGCCATATTCGATCTTGGGGCAGCGGTTCATCACGACCTTGATGCCGGCGGCTTCGGCCCGCGCTGCCGCTTCATCGTTGCGTACCGAAAGCTGCATCCAGACGACCTTGGGCAGCGGTTCGAGCGCGAGCACCTGGTCGAGGATCGCCGGCACCGCGCTGCTGCCGCGGAAGATGTCGACCATGTCGATTGCGACCGGAATGTCAGCCAGCTTCGCATAGGTCTTGCGGCCGAGGATTTCCTTGCCCGCCTGACCGGGGTTGACCGGGTAAACCTCATAACCCTTGTCGATCAGATACTTGGCGACGAAGAAGCTCGGCCGCACATCGTTGGCCGAAGCGCCGACAATGGCGACCGTCTTCACCGAATTCAGAATGCCGGAGATATAGTCGTTCGGGTAGTCGTCGTGGTTCATGCGGGGAGCGAGATACGCCATTCGGCGTCGATCGGAAACTCCGGATTGTGGCTGATCGTTGCCATCTACTCCCCCCTCCACTCCGGCTCGCGCTTTTCGATGAAAGCGCCGATGCCCTCCTCCGCGTCTCGGGCGAGCATGTTTTCCACCATCACGCGGCTGGCGTAGTCATATGCTTCCGAGAGCCCCATTTCGCCCTGCTCGTAGAAGGCTTCCTTGCCGATCTTCAGGGTCAAAGGCGATTTCGAAGCAATGGTTTGGGCGTATTTGGCGACAATCTGATTCAGGTATTCCGCCGGCACCACGCGGTTGATGAGCCCGAAGTCTCGCGCCTGCGCTGCGTCGATGCGCTCGCCGGTGAGCAGCATCTCCATCGCATGCTTGCGCGACAGGTTGCGCGACAGTGCCACCATCGGCGTCGAGCAGAACAGGCCGATATTTACGCCCGGCGTGCCGAATGACGCATCCTCGGTGGCGATGGCGAGGTCGCAACTTGCCACAAGCTGGCAGCCGGCGGCGGTCGCCACGCCGGCAACCTCGGCGATCACCGGTTTCGGATGACGCACGATCGACTGCATCATCGCGGCGCATTCAGCCATGGTCTTTTCGAAGAACGCTCTGCCGCGATCCTTGTCGGCGCGGTGGGCGGTCATCTCCTTGAGGTCATGCCCGGCGCAGAAAATCTTGCTTTCCGCCGCTAGCACTATGACGCGAACGGCCTTGTTATCGCGCGCGACATCGAGCGTCGCCTGAAGCTGGGCGATCATGGCGCGCGATAGGGCGTTGGCCGGCGGATTGGCGAGCACGATGCGGCATACACCGTCCGCGACTGACGTTCGGATCAGGTCGCCCGGCTTTGCCACTCGCGCCATCTCGTTCATGCCATTCTCCTTGCTGCTGGCGAAACTAGCACGCCGGCGCTTGAAGATCAGCGGCGAAATGGCCAAGCTGGCTTTTGACGTTTACGCAAACGGAAGAAAACGGGAGGGCGCGTGAGCAAGGTTCTCTACGAGAAGGACGGCCGCATCGCACGCGTCACGCTCAACCGTCCGGAAGTGATGAACGCCATCGACGACGAGGTGCCGGCGCTGCTCGAGGAAGCCGTCGAGCGGGCCAATACCGACGCCGGCGTCCACGTCATCGTGCTTTCGGGCGCCGGCAAAGCTTTCTGCTCGGGCTACGACCTCGCCTATTACGCCCAAGCGACCGGCGGCGCGGGTCACGAGGCGACCCAGGAAATGCCATGGGACCCCATGAAGGATTACGCCTTCATGATGCGGAACACGCAGCGTTTCATGTCCCTGTGGCGCTCGCACCGGCCCGTGATCGCCAAGGTGCATGGCTTCGCCGTCGCCGGCGGCTCAGACATCGCGCTCTGCGCTGACATGATTGTCATGGCCGAGGATGCCGAGATCGGCTACATGCCGGCCCGTGTCTGGGGCTGCCCGACGACAGCGATGTGGGTCTACCGGCTCGGCCCCGAGAAGGCGAAGCGTATGCTGTTCACCGGAGACAGGATCGACGGCAGGGAGGCCGAGCGTATCGGGCTGGTGCACAAGGCGGTTCCGGCTTCCGATCTCGACGATGAGGTTGAACGGCTGGCGGAGCGCATTGCCACCGTGCCCACCAATCAGCTGATGATGCAGAAACTGGTCATCAACCAGGCAATCGAAGCGATGGGACTGGCACAGACGCAGATGTTCGCGACGATCTTCGACGGCATCACCCGTCATTCGCCCGAGGGCATCAACTTCAAGCACCGCGCCGAGGAGCGAGGCTGGAAGGAAGCGGTGCGCGAGCGCGATCTCGGCACATTCGACTGGACGCAGAACCGTCCCATCAACCCGCAGCGCGGCTGAAGCGAGAACACACGAGAGATGAACAAGCAGGCCCTTACCCCTGTCATGAACGCCGACGAAGTCAACGCGCTGATGGCTTCAGCCTATCCGCAGCTCAACGGGCGTCTGCCCCACTTCTACGCCGTCGACGTTAGTCCCGGCGGCTGCACTGTGCGGCTCGACGCAACGGAACGGCATTTGCGTCCGGGCGGCACCGTGTCTGGTCCGTCGCTGTTCACGCTGGCCGATATCGGCGGTTACGTCTGTGTGCTGACGCATGCCGGGCCCGATGCGCTCAGCGTCACGACCAATCTCAACATCAATTTCATGCGCAAGGCCGGCCCAGGCCCGATCGACGGCATCTGCCGCATTCTCAAGCTCGGCCGCAACCTGATGGTCTTCGATTGCGAGATGGTTGCCGGCGAGGAACGTCTCACCATTGCCCATGCGACAGGCACCTATTCGATCCCGCCCAAGAGGTAATATAATACCTCTTTTGTAACTATTTGTTTTCAAACGGTTTTATTGCGAAGCAGCGCGAAATGAGCGATTGACCGCATCGCCGCGCTCGCCTATAAGCTCGCCAGCATGACAGCGGCCCCTCCGGCCGCCGTTTTGTTTTTGCGGGATCTCCCGCAATCCAAGCAACAAGAAACGCCTGCAACGCTGCGGCGCTGCCAGGTCCGAAGGAAGACAGAAACGATGAAAACCTTCTCGCAGAAGCCTGCGGAAGTGACGAAGAAGTGGGTGCTGATCGACGCCGAGAATGTCGTCGTCGGCCGTCTCGCCACCATCGTCGCCAACCGCCTGCGCGGCAAGCACAAGCCGACTTTCACCCCGCATGTCGACGATGGCGACAATGTCATCATCATCAATGCCGACAAGGTGAGGCTGACCGGCAAGAAATTTACCGACAAGATGTACTACTGGCACACCGGCCACCCCGGCGGCATCAAGGAGCGCACCGCGCGCCAGATCCTCGAGGGCCGGTTTCCGGAGCGCGTGGTCGAAAAGGCAGTCGAGCGGATGATCCCGCGCGGCCCGCTGGGCCGCCGCCAGATGCGCAACCTGCGCGTCTACGCCGGCGCCGAACATCCCCATGAGGCGCAGCAGCCCGAGAAGCTGGACGTCGCCGCCATGAGCAAGAAGAACGTAAGGGTCCAGAAACATGGCTGATCTTGAAGCCCTCGCCGAACTCGGCACCGCCTCCAACGCCGCCGAGGCAGAGCAGCAGCCGGTTCACGTCCAGAAGCTCGATGCACAGGGCCGCGCCTACGCGACCGGCAAGCGCAAGGACGCGATCGCCCGCGTCTGGATCAAGCCCGGCAGCGGCCGCATCACCGTCAACAAGAAGGACTTCGACGCCTATTTCGCGCGTCCGGTCCTGCAGATGGTGCTGCAGCAGCCGATCGTGGCGGCCAATCGCGGCGGCCAGTACGACATTATCGCAACAGTTGCCGGCGGCGGCCTCTCCGGCCAGGCCGGCGCGGTTCGCCACGGTATCTCCAAGGCGCTCACCTATTTCGAGCCGGAGCTGCGCGGCGTGCTGAAGAAGGGCGGCTTCCTGACCCGCGATAGCCGCACCGTCGAGCGAAAGAAGTACGGCAAGGCGAAGGCCCGCCGGTCGTTCCAGTTCTCGAAGCGCTAAAGCTTCGGAGCGAGACGCCGACAAAGCGGGCCTTCGGGCCCGCTTTTTTGTTGCGGGCAACACATCTGACGATAGGTTCCCGCCATACGGAGACCGCCATGCCTTCGAAAGCTATAGACCACGCCTTCACCGCCCGGCAGAACCTCGGCGCCGCCAGCGACCCGACCTATGCTGGCGCACTGTCCTTTATGCGGCGTCGGTTCACGAAGAAGGTCGCGGGGGCGGATGCCGTGGTGTGGGGCATTCCCTTCGATGCCGCGGTCTCCAACCGGCCCGGAGCGCGCTTCGGCCCGCAGGCGATCAGGCGCGCCTCGGCGATCTTCGACAATGACCCGCAGTACCCGTTCGACGCAGACCTTTTCGAGCAGATGGCCGTCGTCGACTATGGCGACTGCCTGCTCGACTACGGCAACCACCACAAGACGCCAACGCTGATCGAGCGCGAAGCCAAAAAGCTGCTCAATTCTGGCGCGTTCCTGCTGTCGCTCGGCGGCGACCATTTCGTCACCTGGCCGCTGCTGAAGGCTCATGCGGAACGCCACGGACCCCTCGCCTTGGTGCAGTTCGACGCGCATCAGGACACCTGGCCCTACGAGAAGGGCCGCATCGACCATGGCTCCTTCGTCGGCCGGGCGGTCGACGAAGGCGTCGTCGACGCTGCGAAGTCGATACAGATCGGCATCCGCACACATGCGCCGCGCAATTGCGGCATCCAGATGCTGTTCGGGCACGAGGTCGACGAGATGAAAGCCGCCGAGATTGCCGCCGCCATCGAAAAGCGCACCGCCGGCGCCAAGGTCTATGTCACCTTCGACATCGACTGCCTCGACCCAGCCTTCGCACCCGGCACCGGCACGCCGGTCGCTGGCGGCCCGTCGAGCGCCAAGATGCTGGCCGTTTTGCGGGCGCTCGGAGCACTCGATATTGTAGGGGCGGATGTGGTAGAAGTGTCGCCGCCATACGACCATGCCGACATCACGGCGATCGCTGGAGCAACTGTTGCAATGTACTATCTCGGGCTTCTTTCGGAACGGCGCATGCGACGACAGGGTTGAGACTTTGATTCAACGCCTTGCCGGACCGATTCCGGCTGGCTCCTCAACCAACTGAAATCACTGCGAAAGACTGGATCGATGAAACCCAAGATATTCATTGACGGCGAGCACGGCACGACCGGCTTGCAGATCAGGCAGCGGCTTGCCAAGCGGACCGACCTCGACATTCTATCCATTCCGGAAGCCGAACGGCGCAACAACGACATGCGGCGGGAGCGGCTGCACGAGGCGGATCTCGCGATCCTGTGCCTGCCCGACGATGGCGCGAAGCAGTCGATGGAACTGCTCGACGGCACCAACTCGACCCGCGTCATCGACACGTCGACCGCCAACCGGGTGAACCCTGACTGGGCTTATGGTTTCGCCGAGATGACCGCCGGCCAGAGCGAGAAGATCGCCAAGGCGCGGCTGGTCGCCAATCCCGGCTGCTATCCGACCGGCGCCATCGCGCTGATCAGGCCGCTGGTCGAAGCCGGCATTCTGCCCAGGGACTATCCCGTCACCGTCAATGCGGTGTCGGGCTACACCGGCGGCGGCAAACAGATGATCGCGCAGATGGAGAACCCGGACGATCCGGACCCGATCAGCGCGCCGCATTTCCTCTACGGGCTGACGCTGACCCACAAGCACGTGCCGGAGATGCAGCTTCACGGTCTGCTCGACCGCGCGCCGCTGTTTTCGCCGTCGGTCGGCCGCTTTGCGCAGGGCATGATCGTCCAGGTGCCGCTGCATTTGGCGGACCTCGCGAAGTCGCCCTCCGCCGAGGACATTCACGGCGCGATTGCCGGGCATTTCGCCGGGCAGGACGTCGTGTCGGTTGTCCCGATGACCGAGGGTTCCGCCATGAAGCGCCTCGACCCGACCGAGCTCAACAGCAAGGACACGATGAAGCTGTTCGTCTTCGCCAATGCGAAGACCGGCCTCGTCAATCTGGTGGCGCTGCTCGACAATCTCGGCAAGGGCGCCTCGGGTGCGGCGGTCCAGAACATGGACCTGATGCTTGGCACCCGACACTGATGCGCCGGCGCTGCCGGCGGAATGGGCCGTCATCCGGCTCGTGCCGCTGGCAGAAGGCATTGGCGGCAAAGTCTGGCGTGCAGAACGTGAGGACGGCAGTCCGGCTATCATGAAATCGCCTAGCGAGGCGGCGCGGCCAGACGCAAGGCGCGCCGCGGACTATCTGCGCTGGCGCGACGGCCACGGCGCGATCCGGCTGCTTGATACCGATAGCGATACGCATCTACTCGAATATGCCGGTGGGACGCGGCTGCTCGACCATCGCTCAAAGCACGGAGAGGCGGCTGCATCGGAAATCGCTGCCGATGTCGTGCGCCGGCTGCATGCCCCCTCGCCTGCTGCGCCGCCTTCAACGCTAACGCCGCTGCGCGAGTATTTCGCCAGCCTGTTCGCCCGCTCATCTGAGGTTGAATTCGCCGAATACGCCGCGTTCGCCGACCGCCTGCTTGATGCCCAGCACAATGTCCGCCCGCTGCACGGCGACATTCATCACGAGAACATCCTCGCCTCGTGGCGCGGCTGGCTGGCTATCGACCCCAAGGGGCTGATCGGCGACCCGGCCTATGACGTGGCCAACATGTTTCACAATCCGCCTCACGCGCCGGAGCGCACGCACCCCGCCCGCATCATCGCGTTCGCTGAAACGCTCTCGGTTGCGGTCAGCCGCGATGTCGAAGCGGTTCTGTCCTACGCTTGGGCCTATTCCGGCCTGTCCGCCGCGTGGTGGCTGGAAGATGATAATGTAGAGGCCGCGCAATCGACGCTGGAAATCGGCCGAGCGGTGAAATCCGCGCTCGATCAGGTCAGGTCCTGACCTCGACGGCGTCGGGCATCGGATAGGCGCCTTTCGTTGCGCGCCAGTGCGCGGCGGCAAATCCAAGCACGACGATGGCGAAGGCGTGATGCGCCAGCGCCCAGCCGAGAGGTACCACGAGCAGGAGCGCCGTGATGCCGACCGCGGCCTGCGTCACGATCAGCGCCAGCAGGAGCGCTGCCCGCCTCGCATGGGTGGAAGCGGGTTCGGAACGCCACGCAGCCAACGCATGCCAGACGGCGAGGATGAGCAAGGCGTAGGCGCCAATGCGGTGGACGAACTGCACCGTTTTCGGGTTCTCGAACAGGTTCGCCCATGCCGGGTCCATGATCATCAGGCCGTCGGGCAAGACCCGACCGTCCATCAGCGGCCAGGTATTGTACGTCATGCCGGCGTCGAGCCCGGCGACCAGCGCACCGAGGAATATCTGTACGAGCACGGCGACCACCATCCAGCCGGCGAAGCGGCGCGTGCGGTCATCCGAGGGGCCAGCCGAATGCGGTGCAAGACCGCGCGCGATCACCAGCGTCGCTGTGAATATCAGACACGCCAGGATGAGATGGGTGGCAAGCCGGTACTGACTGACGCTGACCCGCTCGGTCAGGCCGGACGCCACCATCCACCAGCCTATCGCGCCCTGCAGACCGCCAAGCAGGAACAGGCCGACGAGCTTGGGTTTCAGGTGGTTTTCCAGCCGTCCCGCAATCCAGAAGAAAGCCAACGGTATCGCGACCAGAAACCCGACGCTGCGGGCGATGAAGCGGTGCGCCCATTCCCACCAGAAGATCGTCTTGAACTCCGCCAGGGTCATGCCGGCATTGAGTTGCTCGAACTGGGGGATCTGCCGGTATTTGGCGAATTCTTCCTCCCAATCGGCTTCCGACAACGGCGGAATGACGCCATGGATCGGCTTCCATTCGGTAATGGAGAGACCGGAATCGGTCAGCCGTGTCGCGCCGCCGACTACGAACAGCGCGAAGAGAACCAGCGCGACGATGTAGAGCCACCAGCGCACTTGCGTCCGGTTGCGCTCTTCCCGTGCGATGCGGGCCGCGATCGCGCCGCCTTCCTCGGTGTGAAGCATGGTTTCCGCCATATCGGCGGTGTCAGTGCCCCATCGCCCCGATCGTTACAAGCGGCAACACGACCGCGCGACATGCGGTCGCGCGAGCGACCCGACCGCCTTGCCGCCCCGCGACATTGGGGCTACTGCACCCGCCGAAAGGTTCCCGCCATGCCGCCTCGGCTCAGAAAACTGATCGGAATGCTGCTGCTGGTCACGCTGGTGATCGTCTACGCCCTGGTGGCGACGACGGTCGCGGTGGCGCGGCTGCAGGATTCGAGCTGGGTCGTCCACCTCGGCTTCTTTCTGCTATCCGGCCTGCTGTGGGTTCTGCCCGCGATGGCCATTGTGAGCTGGATGGCAGGCCCACGCCCAAAGGCCTGACCGCCAGGCCTCAGGTCGTGACGAGTGTCTTGCCCTGGTTCGCCAGCGGTGTCGTCACGCCCGAAACCATCGTGCGCATGTGCGCAACACGCTGGTAGCGGCCATTGACGGAAATGCGTGGCAGCGCTTGAAGATGCTGGGCGTGCCCTACCTGCAGCACACCGTGGCGCGTCGTAACCGCGGACGCAAAACCCGCTGCCTCAGCCAGCGCGACTTCGCGTTCTCCCACAGCCGACTCATAGCCGTATGGGTAAGCCATGTGACGCGGCTTCTCGCCCGTCTCGACCTCGATGATGCGCGACGCATCGACGATTTCGGTCCAAGCCTTTTCATCGCTCAGACGCTTGAGATTGTAGTGGTTGACCGTATGGGCGCCGATCGTGACGAGCGGATGCGCCGCAGCTCTCCTGACTTCATCCCAGTCCATGAGCGTCTCGCGGCTGGGTCGGCAGTAATCCACGCCGGCGAGCCTCGCCATCTCGCGCAGGATCGCCTGCCGGTCTTCCTCGCGCACCGCTGTGGTCAGGTAGTCGTGGATGCGACGGTTCGCCGTCTCCTTCTGCGCCGGCGTCGAACACTCGATGAAGGTCCGGCCTTCCGGCGTCGTGATGTAGAGTTCCTCGCGCGCCGTCACGACATCTTCGAGCAGATCCCACCACAGATCAGCCTCACGGCTGGTCAGCCCAGGCGCGACATAGATCGCGATCGGCGCTTCGTGCTTCTCCAGCACAGGCACAGCTTCGAGCAGATTGTCGCGGTAGGCGTCGTCGGCGGTCAGTGCAATGAACCGCTCGGACGGTCTCGGATCGACAATGCGCGCAACAGCCTCGTCCATGCTGACGAAGCGGTAGCCCATGCGTTTGAGCTCGGTCAGTACCGCGTCGAGGAAACGCGGCGTAATGGCGAGGTGGCGGTTGATGCCCAGCCCGGTATGCGGCGCGTCGGTCACCCTGTGCAGCATCAGTATCGCGCCAAGGCCGCCCAGGCGCGACCGCAGGAGCGGAGCGAGGCCACTATAATGTGCGCCGTTCAGTACGAAACGGCGCGCAGCCTCACCCCAATCGATCATTCGTTCACCTTTTCCAACTACCGTCCGGCAGACGCGACGCAGACCCGGACGCTATACGACAAGGATTGAGCTATGGTTGACGCCGCTGAGATTGTCGATCACGACGCGCCGAGGGAACGAACAAGCGCGCCGGCATCAGCCGCCGGCGCGGCGCCAGCCTGTGAAGTGCGTCCCTTCGACCAGCGCGCACGTAACGATTACGCCGCCTTCTGCCAGTCTACGCCGCAATCGACCCCGCAAAATCCGTCATTCGTCATCGGGTGGGCCGACGAGCCGGGCACCGACTTCGTAATGGTCACGATTGCCGAAGCCGAACGAACGATTTTCATGCTCGTGCTCGAGATCGTGCGCGAAGGCCCGGTGACGATTGCACGCTATCCCGGAGGGCGCCATGCCAATGGCAGCTTTCCCGCCTTTGCGGGCAACGGTGTCGCCGAAATCCATGCGTTGCTGACCGGCGCGATGCGCCGGCAGCGTCCCGACGTTGACCTCGTCCTGCTGGAACGCAACGAACGGGAGCGCGACGGACGTACCAACCCGCTGCTCAAGCAGGGCTGCCTCCAGAGCCCCAACGTCGCACTCGCAGTCGATCTCGATGGCGGGTTCGATGCCGTGCTCGAGCGCAGCAGCGGCAAGCGCAAACGCAAGAAGCACCGTTCCCAGTCACGGAAATTCGAGGCTGCCGGAGGCCACAGCCGCATCGCAGGCGCCACGGCTGAAGAGGTCGATACACTTCTTTCCGCGTTCTATGAGATGAAGGCGGCGCGCTTTCGGCAGATCGGCGTCGCCGACGTCTTTGCTGACGAGAGCATCAAACGAGCGTTCCGGCGCATGTTCGTTGGCGCGCTCGATCGCGACCAACCGGATTTCGTGCTCCACGGGCTGGAAGTAGGCGGCGTGCTGCGCGCGGTTACCGGTTCCAGTATCTCAGGCAACCGCATCACTTGCGAGTTTTCGGCTTTTCGCGACGATGAGCTTTCCTCGGCCAGCCCCGGCGACTTCCTGTTTTTCGAGAATATCTCGGAAGCCTGCGACCGTGGGCTTACGATTTACGATTTCGGTGTCGGCGACGAGCGCTACAAGCGCCTGTGGTGCGATATCGAAAGCCGCCACTTCGATCTTCACATGCCGTTGACTGCAAAAGGGCAGATCGTGTCGGCCACCCGTCGCGCGGCGAGCGCCGCAAAACGCGGTCTCAAGGAAAACCAGGCCATCTGGTCGCTGGTCAAGCGGCTGCGCAAGGCAGGCGCAGGCAAGCCAACGCCGGACAGCGATGACTGATCGATCCGGAATACGCCTGCTAGGCGGCCGTGCGACCGGGTTCGGCTTCCGCGAGCGCGGATGGGATGACGATCATCGGCTCGCCGAGGCCGGCATCCACCAGTTCGGCGACGACCTCGCCGACCTCCTTGATCGGACGGGTGGCGGAAACCACGATGCGCGTATCCTCACCAATCAGACGGCTGACGGATTCTGGCCCGCTCGGTCCGCCATCGATCAGCACCAGATCGTAGGCCGAATTGAGCGAATCCAGGATGATCGGAAGCCGTTCGACCGAGCGCATTGCGCGTGGCAGATTAGCGGTCCCGATCGGCATCACATGCAGCGACGAGAAATGATCGGGATGGATAACGTCGGCGAACTGGGCCTCGCCGACCAACAGGTCGGTGACGCCGCGCATGAAGCGGCTTTCAACGGTTGCGCGTGACGCAGCACCCGACGCCGTTAGGTCGAGAAGCAGAACGCGCAGCCCCGCATCAGCGATCTCGCGCGCGACCAGCACGGCGGCGGCAGCACCGTCATCGATGTCGGTCGAAACGAAGATCGCGCGGGCGGCGCCGGTCGAAATCAACTCTGCCGCAGCGCGCTCGACATCGATCTCGCCGAACATGTTGCGAGGTGCAAGCTCGGCTGACCGACGCTGGGGCGTTGCGGGAGGTGCAGCCTGGACCTCGGGTTCGGGCTCGATTTCCGACTCCGGAACTTCGTGCGAGCGCGCCGCCGCGCGCGCCGCTTCGGCCGGCGTCAGCGCCGGTTCTTCGCGGTGCGCAGGCATTTCGACCTGTTCGACAGACGGCATGGCAACCTGACCGGCAGGGCGCATGGCGCGGCCTGAGAACAGCTCGCGCAGCAGCGTGACAACCGCCATGATCAGCAGCGATGCCGCAAACGCAGCGCCTAGGATCGGTATTTTCTTCGGGAAATACGGCTCGGCGGGCTCGATGGCGCGGGAGAAGATGCGTGCATCCGCAGGCAGGTAGTTGCGCTCGCGCCGCGATGTCGCCTCGCGGAACCGGGTCAGATACGATTCGAGCAGTTCGCGCTGGGCAGCCGCCTCGCGCTCAAGCGCCCTCAGTTCGACACCTTCCTCATCGGCGCGCGCCGACTCGGCCTTCAGCCTGTTAACGTCGCCGATCAGCGCTTCTTCCCGGGCACGCGCCGTACGCGCCTCGTTCTGCAGACCCTCAAGCACCTTCTGGGCCTCTGCGCGGATCTGCTGGCGCAAGTCGCCGAGCTGCGAATTCAAGGCGCGGATGCGGGGATGGTTCGGCAGCAGCGTCGTGGAAAGTTCGGCGATCTCGGCGCGCAACTCCAGCTCGCTTTCGCGTAGCCGCTGGATCAACGTCGACGCCAGCACGTCCGGAACCGAATCGAGCGATGCGCCGCTGTCCAGCGCCGCTCTCATCGTATTGATCTTTGCCTCGGCAGCCGAGCGGTTGGCGCGCACCCGCGACAGCTCCGTGGACAGCTGCGAGAGCTGCTGGGTGGCCAGCACTGAGTTGTTCTCACCTATAAAGAGGTCCGACTTGCCGCGGAACTCAGCAACGCGCTGTTCGGCCTCTTTCACCTTCTGGCGCAGTTCGGCGATTTCCGGCTCGAGCCACTCGGTCGCGTCGGCATTGGACTCGAGCTTGGCGGCGCGCTGAACCCCTATGTAGGCTTCCGCCATCGCATTGGGGATCGCCGCGGCCAGCTTGGGGTCTTCCGACGAGAACTCGATGACAATGACGCGCGAGTTCTCGACGCGATACACATCCAGCTTCTCGCGGAACGCCTTCAGCACCCGCTCCTCTGGCGCCAGGTTGCGCGGATCGACAGCAAGGCCGACCATGGAAAGAAGCCCGGACAGCATCGACGGCTGGGCGTCGAATTCATCAAGGCTCGCGAGGTCGAAGTCGCGCGCGACCTTGGTGATGATGTCGATGGACGAGATCACCTCGACCTGGCTCGCGACGCCCTCCCCGTCGAGGATCGGCGCCGAGCGGTCGGCGTTGGAATCGATGCGAGTGAATTCCGATTCGCGCGTTTCGATGAGAATGCGTGTCTCGCCCATGTATTTGGGCGTCACTACCGAGGTGAAGGCGAAAGCCAGGCCGGTGATGACGAGGGCGACAACCAGGATTCGACGCCAGTCTCGTGCGATGCTGGAGAACAATCTCCCCAGATCGACATCGACGTCGTTCGCGTTGTTCTGGATCGGCGGCATTCTTCGACTCCGCGGGCTAATTACAAATCGAACCTAAACAGTCATGGTAACCGCGAGGTTAAAGGCCGGCTGTCGAAGAGCCCGGCATGACCTGACGCCGGATTGCCCGGCTTTACCCGGCATTAACCCTAACGGATCGATAAAGTCGGCAAGGTAATGGCCCGCCCGCGCGGCGCGTCACAGAAGGGTATCCGTCCCGTGAGCAAGAGAACCGCAGCAGCGTCCGCCCTTATCGCCCTGGCTATCCTGTCCGGGTGTTCGGGATACCGCCCGGCCCCACCGGCCTTCCACGAGGCGGTCATGCGGCCTTATCTGCTCGATTCGGGCGACCGCCTGAGGGTAACGGTCTTCGAACAGGACGAACTCACCAACGTCTACAGTGTCGATCAGGCCGGCTACATTTCGTTCCCGCTCGTCGGAGCGGTGCCGGCCCGCGGCCATACGACCGGCCAGATGGAGAGCCAGATCGCGCAGCGCCTGCGCGGCGGCTACTTGCGCGATCCCGATGTATCGGTGGAAATCGATCGCTATCGTCCCATTTTCATCATGGGCGAAGTGGGCGCCGCCGGCCAGTATTCCTATGTCCCCGGCATGACGGTCCAGAAGGCAATCGCAGCGGCAGGCGGCTTCTCCCCGCGTGCCCAGCAAGGCAATGTCGATATCACCCGCGTGGTCAACGGCAAGGTGATGACGGGGCGCGTCTTGACATCCGATCCGCTGCTTCCCGGCGATACCATCTACGTCCGCGAGAGGCTGTTCTGACCTGTGCAGGCAGTGAGCGCGCAGCATTTGCAATGGCAGGGTCCTCGTGAGCAGAAAGCTGCGCATCGTTCACTGCTTCCGCTCACCGGTGGGCGGAATTTTCCGTCACGTTCGCGACCTTGCCGACGCACAACTTGCCGCTGGCCATGAAGTCGGGATCGTCTGCGATTCATCTACGGGCGGCGAACATGAGGAGCGCCTGTTCGCCGAGATCGAACCCAAGCTCACGCTGGGCGTACGAAGAACCGCCATGCAGCGGCATGTCGGCATCGGCGACATCGGCGCCGCATGGCGCGCCCACAGACTCGTTTCAGAACTCAAACCGGACATCCTGCACGGTCACGGCGCCAAGGGCGGCGCTTATGCGCGGCTGTTCGGTTCACTCTTTCGGGCATCCAGGTCTCGCGTAGCCCGGATCTATTCGCCGCATGGCGGCAGCCTGCACTACGATGCGGACACCGCGACGGGAAAGATCTTCTTTCTCGCCGAGGGATTGCTGGGCAGGCTGACCGACCAATTCCTGTTCGTGTCCGACTACGAGCGGCGCTCCTACGAGGCCAAGATCGGCAAACCGCGGGCACCGGCGCGGCTCGTCCACAACGGCCTCAGGGCGGAAGAATTCAAGCGCGTGAATGACGCGCCAAACGCAGCTGATTTCCTCTACATCGGCATGATGCGCGACCTCAAGGGACCGGACCTCTTCATCGAGGCTCTGGCAACGGCATCGCAGACGCTCGGGCGAAAGCTCAGCGCCGTCATGGTGGGCGACGGCGACGACAAACCCGGCTACGAGGCGCGCGCCAGGGAACTCGCCGACAGGATCGACGTCGCTTTTCGTCCGGCCATGCCGGCGCGCGAAGCATTCAGGCTCGGTCGGATCATGGTCGTCCCCTCTCGCGCCGAGGCGATGCCCTATATCGTCCTGGAGGCGCTGGCGGCCGGACGGCCAATGATCGCCAGCGCTGTCGGAGGCATTCCGGAGGTTTTCGGCACGGATTCGCCTGTTCTCGTTACCCCCGACATCGATGCGATCGCCGGCCACATGGTGACGGCGATCGGGGATGTCGCTGCCTACAGGGCGAAGATGCCGCCACAGAAGGAATTGAAGGCGCGCTTCAGCGCGGCGGTAATGGCGCGCAGCATCGAAAGCGCCTATCTCGAAACGCTCAAGCGCATATCCTGAGGCCGCGATCACGCCTGTGATACGCTTGCCGGTTGGTCGTTGCGCAAGGCAAGGGTTTCTTAGTGGCTGATGCTTAACATGGCAGCCGGTTTTTCCGGGTGCCGAGTATGAGTGAAGTCGACGCGTCACATCCCTATTCGCTGGAATCCGTCCGCAGCTTCGATGACGGCAAGGCATCGCCGGGCAAGGCGGACCTGAACGCGATCGCTAGCAAGGTGGCGGCGCAGTATCGCGGCGATGCGATGTCGCCCGTGCTTGTGAGCGGCTATTTGCGGCTGGCTGAATTGGCATTGTTCGCAGCCATCGGCATTGTCATCTACGGATACTATGTCGGCTTCGGCACGACGCTGGTCTGGGAATATCCGGTCGCTATCCTGAGCGGCTCGGTGCTCGCAGTCGTCCTGCTGGAACTGACCGATCTCTACCAGATCGCGGCGCTACGCCAGCCGCTGCACTATCTGAGGACGCTTCTCATCGTCTGGTCAGGCACTTTCGCGCTGCTGGCGCTGGCCGGCTTCCTGATGAAGGTCTCCGAGGAATTTTCGCGCGTCTGGTTTGGCAGCTGGTTCCTGGCCGGGCTGGTTGCTCTGCTCGCACTGCGCCTCATGCTAGCTCGATTGGTGCGCCGATGGGCCCGCAACGGGCGAATGGAGCGGCGAGCCGTCATCGTCGGCGGCGGCCAGAACGCCGAAAGGCTGATCCGTTCGATCGAGAAACAGCCTTACAACGACATCCGCATCTGCGGCATCTTCGACGACCGCGACAACAGGCGGTCACCGCCCATCGTTGCGGGCTATCCGAAGCTCGGCACAATCGACGAGCTTATCAGCTTCGCCCGCATCGCGCGGATCGACATGCTGATCGTGTCGCTGCCAATTACCGCCGAGAAGCGCGTTCTTTCGATGCTGAAGAAGCTCTGGGTGCTGCCCGTCGACGTGCGGCTTTCGGCCCATTCGAACGAGCTGCAGTTCCGCCCGCGCTCTTATTCCTTCATCGGCTCCGTGCCGATGCTCGACATCTTCGACAAGCCGATCAACGACTGGGACTCGGTTGCGAAACGCGCCTTCGACATCGTCTTTTCGCTGCTCGGCATCATTGTCTTCTCGCCGGTCATGATCGCGACGGCCATCGCCATCAAGCTCGACAGCAAGGGACCGGTGCTCTTCAAGCAGAAGCGGCACGGCTTCAACAATGAAGAGGTCGACGTCTTCAAGTTCCGCTCGATGTACGCGGACCAATGCGACCCGACCGCAATCAAGGCGGTGACCAAGGGCGACCCGCGGGTGACGCGCGTCGGCCGCTTCATCCGCAAGACGTCCATCGACGAACTGCCGCAGTTCTTCAACTCACTGGTCGGTTCGCTGTCGCTGGTCGGCCCGCGCCCGCATGCGGTCTCGGCCAAAACCCATAACCTGCTCTATACCGAAGTCGTCGACGGCTACTTCGCCCGTCACCCTGTGAAACCCGGCGTCACCGGCTGGGCGCAGATCAATGGCTGGCGCGGCGAAGTCGATACGGACGAGAAGATCCGCAAGCGCACGGAATTCGACCTCTATTACATCGAAAACTGGTCGCTGATGCTCGACCTGAAGATCCTGTTTCTGACGCCGATCCGGCTCTTGAAATCAGAGAACGCATATTGAGCGCGACGACGACAGCACACGAGGTCGACCCGGCTGCGGTCAACGCCAAGCTGATCGCCATGCTCGCGTCGGCGGCGATCGCTTTCGGCGTGTTTCTCACAGGCTTCGTGGTCAACGAACCGGCTCCCTACGAGCTCTTCATGGCGGGCCTGATCCCAGTCTGGGCGCTGTTTGGCCTTCGCATCTCGCGCACCGTGGCGCCCATGGCGCTGCTGCTGGTTCTGTTCGTCATCGGCGGCATGATCTCCATGACGCAAATGGCGGAGCTTCGCGACACGCCGCTCTATCTTTCGGTGACGCTGTTCCTTGCGCTCACGGGCGTCTTTTTCGCCGCCGTTCTTGAAAGTCGTCCTGACCTCTACAACCTGATTTTCTGGTCATGGACATGGGCGGCCGTCGCCACCGCTACACTGGGCATTGCCGGCTATTTCGGCCTGACGCCCGGCGAGATGTTCACGCTCTACGACCGCGCGGCGGGCGCATTCAAGGATCCGAACGTCTTCGGCCCTTTCCTGGTTTTGCCGGCAATTTTCATGCTGCAGAAAATCCTCGCTGGCCGTTCAGCGATGATGCCCTTCTATGCAGCCATCCTCGTCTATCTGACTGCCGGCATCTTCCTGTCGTTCTCGCGTGGCGCGTGGGGTCTGTTTGCCGCCTGCGGCGTCATGATGGTGGGCGCGCTCTACATCCAGAGCAGCAGCAACCTCTTCCGCCTGCGCATCATCCTGATGAGCGTCGTGGCGCTCACGCTGCTGGCCGTCGCGCTTATGGTGGCGATCCAGCTTCCGGGCGTAGCCGACCTGTTCGAGAGCCGCGCCCAGTTCGCACAGGAATACGACACGTCGCGGCTCGGCCGCTTCGCGCGCTTCGGCATCGGCTTCCAGATGGCGATGGAGCACCCGCTCGGCATCGGCCCACTCGAATTCGGCCAGATACTCGGCGAGGACACGCACAATATCTGGCTGAAGGCGCTGCTCGACTATTCCTGGCTGGGCTTTGTCGCCTATCTCACGCTGATCGTGCTTACGCTTGCCGGCGGCTTCCGCATCCTCTTCCGCGACCGGCCCTGGCAGCCTTTCCTTCTCGCGGCCTACGTCGTTTTCGTCGGCCATGTCCTGCTCGGAACGGTGATCGACACCAATCACTGGCGGCATTTCTATCTGCTGCTCGGGATGATCTGGGGCGCGATGGCGCTCGAAGTTCGCTGGCAGCGGAGCGAGGTTGCCAGCCGCACCGGCGCCCTTCGGCATGCGATTCCGGCCTGACCAGACGCTTGCACAGGCTTCCCGCCTGTAGTCTGCTCCCCCGCAAATGGCATCCCTCAAGACCTACAAGTCGAAGCGCGACTTCGCCCGCACGCCCGAGCCGTCGGGTTCGCTCGCCGCAGCGGAAGGGAACCGTTTCGTCGTTCACAAGCATTCTGCGACCGCGGACCATTACGATCTGCGGCTGGAGCTTGGCGGCGTCCTGAAAAGCTGGGCCGTGCCCAAAGGTCCGTCGCTCGACCCGGAGGACAAAAGGCTCGCGGTCGAAACGGAGGACCATCCGCTCGAATATATCGACTTCGAGGGCGTTATCCCGAAGGGCGAATATGGCGGCGGGCCGATGATCGTCTGGGACCAGGGCGTGTGGGCGCCGATGGACGATCCGGAACAGGCGCTGGCCGCTGGAGCGTTCAAGTTCCGCCTCGCGGGCGAAAAGCTCAATGGCGGCTGGATGCTGGCGCGCCTCAAGCCCAAGCAGGGCGAGACGAAGAAGAACTGGCTGCTTTTCAAGGAGCGCGATCAGTCCGCCGACCCGGACATCGACATCCTTGCCGAACGCCCGGAGAGCGTGAAGTCCGGCCGGCGCATCGAGGAGCTTGTCGAGGAACCAAAGACGGCGGCCACACCACCGAAGGCCGGGCGCCTGCGCGACGCGGCAAAAGCGCCCTTTCCTGCCGGCTGGAAGCCGCAACTGGCGACCGCTACCGACGACCCGCCCAATGGCGACAAGTGGCTGCACGAGATCAAGTTCGACGGCTACCGCACCCTCGCCTATCTGAACGGTGGCGAGGTCAAGCTGATTACCCGCAGCGGCCTTGACTGGACGGACCGCTACGCCGCCCTCGCTGAGCGCTTCCGTGCCCTGCCCTGCAAGCAAGCGGTGCTCGATGGAGAGGTGGTGGTGCCGGACGAAAGCGGTATCACCCGGTTCGAAGCCTTGCAGCAAGCGCTGTCGGACAAAGCTTCCGAGCGGCTCGTCTTCTACGCCTTCGACCTGCTCTACCTGGACGGATACGACCTGCGGAAGGTGCCGCTTGCCAAGCGCAAGGACCTCGCGCGGCAGCTGCTCGAGGCGACCGAGCCGCGCCCCGGCGAAATACAATTCAGCGACCATGTCGAAGGCGACGGCTCAGGCTTTTTCGAGCGCGTATTCGAGATGGGACTTGAGGGGATTGTCTCGAAACGCGCCGACGCACGTTACGAACACGGCCGCTCGAAGACGTGGCTGAAGATCAAGGCGCCTCAAACGGGCGACTTTGTCGTCGGCGGCTATACTGTTTCGGCTGCGACAGGCGGACTGGCGGCCCTGGCGCTCGGTACCTGGGACGATGGAACGCTTGTCTACTCAGGCAAGGTGGGCACCGGGTTCGACGCGGCAACGCTGAAGTCCCTACTCGAACGGCTGGAGCCTCTACGCGCCGGCGCTCCCCCGTTCGAAGGCACGCCGAAGGATGTGCTGCCTGTTCGCCCCGTGCTCTCGGCCCACATCCACTATTCGAACCGCACGACCGACGGCATGCTGCGCCACGCCGTCTTCAAGGGCCTGCGCGAGCCGGAGCTCACGAAGTCGAGCGCCGCGCAGCGTACGCGGCTGATCTCGGACGCCGACCTCGCCTCCATCTGGGTCACCAATCCGGAGCGGCGGGTGTTCGGCAAATCGGGCCCGACAAAGCTCGACATCGCCGTCTACTATGCCTCGGTGGGCGATTTCATGCTGCCGCATATTCTCGGCCGCCCGGTATCGCTGATGCGCTGCCCAACCGGCCGGCCGAAGGATTGTTTCTACCAGCGCCACGCCTTTGCCGGCATGCCGTCATCCGTCGCCACTTTCGACATGAAGAACACGGACGGCGAGTCGAAACGCTACATCGCTGTCGAGGACGCCAAGGCCTATCTGGCGCTGGCGCAGTTCGGCGTCGTCGAGTTCCACGCCTGGGGATCGATGCGCAAGAAGCCCGAAAAGGCCGACCGCATCATTTTCGACCTCGACCCCGGCGAAGGCATTGCCTGGCGCGAGGTGGTCGAAGCGGCTGTCCACCTGCGCGGCGAGATCGAAAAGCTCGGTCTCGTCCCTTTCGTGAAGACATCGGGCGGCCGCGGCGTGCACCTGACGGTCCCCATTGTCCCCGGTCCGACATGGAAGCAGGTGCATCAGGCGACGGGGAAAATCGCCGACAAGCTCGCGGCGACAGCACCCGAACTTTTCACGACGACGATGGGCAGCGCTAACCGCAAAGGCCGCATATTTATCGACTTCCACCGCAACGCGCGCGGTGCAACCGCGGTAGCGCCTTTCTCGTTGAGAGCAAGGACGAACCTGCCCGCATCTACCCCACTTTCATGGGCCGATCTGGAGTCAATCGACGCGCCCGAGGATTTGAATTATTCTTCATTGCCCGGACTGTTAATCTCTTCAGGCGATCCTTGGGCCGAAATCGGCGAGCATGCCCGTAAGCTTCCGGGCGCGTAGCCGCGAGTTGTTGCGTAGGAGACGGTGATGGCACCACGCGCCAGTTGGAAAGGTCATTTGCGTTTGAGCCTGGTGAGCTGCCCGGTGCGGCTCTACAACGCCACGAGCGCGAAAGACCGCATTTCGTTCAACCTGCTGCACAAGGACACCCATAATCGGGTGAACATGAAGCCGGTGGACCCCGAACTCGGGCTGGTCGAGCGCTCGGACCTCGTGAAAGGCTACGAGTACGAGGACAAGAAATACATCATCATCGAGGAAAGCGACCTCGACAATGTGAAGATCGAGTCCAACCACACGATCAGCATCGAGGCCTTCGTCGACGACAACTCGATCGACCCGCTCTATTTCGACTCGCCCTACTACATGGCGCCTGACGGGGCGATGGCGGAGGAGACATTCGTCGTGCTGCGTGAAGCGATGCGCAAGGCCGGGAAAGCCGCGATCGCACGGCTGGTCCTGTCGAGCCGAGAGCGCGTAATCACGATTTCTCCGCGCGAGAACGGCATGTCGGTCTACACGCTGCGCAACCCCACCGAAGTGCGCGGCACGGCAGAGTATTTCGACAACATCCCCGTCGGAAAGCCCGACAAGGAGATGCTCGACCTCGCCGAGAAGTTGATCGAGCAGAAGGAAACCGAGTTCGATCCGAAGGACTATGAGGACCGGTACGAGATCGCTCTGATGGAGATGATCAAGGAGAAGCTGAAGGGCCACAAGCCGGTCATCGCGGCTGCGCCCGAACGCGGCGGAAACGTCATCAACCTCATGGATGCCCTGAAGGCGAGCCTGTCGCAGAGCAAGCCGCCGGCGAAGAGCAAGAGCAAGACTGGCGCGGCGCAGGCCGATAAGCCCAAGAAAGCGACCAGGAAGAAGGCGTGACGGGGGCGGCTGGCCAGACTTTCGGTGTTATCGGCCCGCTAGCCGCCTTTCCGCTTCGCCTTGCCGTTCGCCATGCCGAGCGCGCCGGCAGCCGCGTGCATCGCGGCGTTCGCCGTCAGACCACCCACGCCGTCATCGGCCGCAAGCTGCTGGAGACCTCGCGCGAGCGTGTGAGCGCCCGCGTCGAGGCGACCCGCCGGCACGGCATCCCCCTGCTGAGCGAAAACGGCTTCCTGCGCGCGCTGGGGCTGTCGTCATTACCCTACGGCGCATCGATCGACCGGCAATCGCTGCTGGACCAGTCGCGGCTGCAGTCGGCGGACTTCGATCTGCTCTGCCTGTTCGATGCCTTCGAGACCGATGCCGAGCCTTTCACGTTTCGCGATGTCATTCTGGCGAAGAAATATGCCGGGCTTATCGCCGGCGGCGCGACGTGGAGCGACATAGCGCGCTCGATCCATCGCTCCGGTCCAGTTGCCTCCCTCACGGCCAAGTCGCTGCAGGCCGGCGGACAGGGCACGATCCTCGTTCGCCATGATGAAGGACTTGCCGAGCTCAGCGGGCAGCTGTTTTTCGACATTGCCAGCCAACCCGGAGCAGACGAGTCGTTCGCGGACGCCGAGGCGGCCGAGGCCGAAGGGCGTTTCGCCGACGCAATCGACCTCTATGCGCGCTGCCTCGCCGCCGACCCGACGGACCCGGTTGCCGCGTTCAACCGCGCCAACTGTCTGCGAGCCGCCGGTCGCGCGCAGGAGGCGACCAACGACTATCTTCGCGCGGTCAAGATCGACCCGACTTTTGCCGAAGCGTGGTTCAACCTCGCCGACCTGCTGGCGGAGACCGACAACCCCGACGCCGCACGGCGCTATCTCAGGCGGGCATTGTCGATCGAACCGCAGTATGCCGACGCGATCTTTAACCTCGCGCGCCTCGAGTTCGAGGCCGGCGAACTCGACGAAGCCCGGCGCCTGTGGAGCGACTATCTGAAACTCGACAGCTCGTCCGAGTGGGCGCGTGCCGCGCAGCGCGGCATCAGCTTCGTCGACCTCCAGTCGGGGCAGAAGTCGACCGCATGACCGCTTTCCTGTTCGACGGGCCGGAGGATGCGCCGGCGACCGTCCTGCTGGCTCATGGCGCCGGCGCGCCGATGGACTCAAAATCGATGACCGCCGCTGCGCAGGCGCTGGCAGCGGAGGGGCTGCGGGTGGCGCGTTTCGAGTTCGCCTACATGGCTGCGCGGCGCAGCGGCATCCGCAAACCGCCGCCGAGAGCCGAGACGGTCAATCCCGAATATCTCGAGGCAGTGCACGCTCTCGGTGCCGCCGGCCCGCTGATCATCGGCGGCAAGTCGATGGGCGGGCGCGTCGCGTCCATGGTGGCCGACACGCTTCACGCAGACGGCAAGATCGCCGGGCTGCTGTGCCTTGGCTATCCCTTCCATCCGCCAGCCAAGCCGACGCAACTGCGCACCAAACACCTCGTATCGCTCGGGACACCGGCGCTGATCTGCCAGGGAACGCGCGACGAGTTCGGCACTCGCGAAGAGGTGTCGCGTTACGAACTGTCGGACAGCATCGAGCTGCTCTGGCTCGAGGATGGCGACCACGACCTGAAACCGCGCAAGAAAATCTCGGGTTTCTCCGTAGATGATCACCTGCGCACCATGGCGCGGAACGTCCGCAGCTGGATCGACCGCATCGCATTGCGATGAAGATCGCGACCTTCAACATCAACAACGTCAACAAGCGGCTCGCCAATCTCCTGGCATGGCTGGATGAAGCCGAGCCGGACGTCGTCTGCCTGCAGGAGCTGAAAGCTTTGCAGGATGATTTCCCGGCCGAGGCAATCGCCGACGCCGGCTATGCGGCCGTCTGGCAGGGGCAGCGAAGCTGGAACGGCGTCGCTATCCTGTCGCGCATCGGCGGCCCGATCCTGACGCAGGCCGCCCTCCCCGGCGACGATGAGGACCGGCAGGCGCGATATATCGAGGCGGCGGTGAACGGCGTGCTCATCGCCTCGATTTACGCACCGAACGGCAATCCGCAGCCCGGGCCGAAATTCGACTACAAGCTCGCCTGGCTGGAACGCCTGCACAAACACGCGACCGCGCTCAGGAAGACCGGTGCTCCTGTCGTGCTCGCAGGCGATTTCAACGTCGCGCCGACCGATCTCGACATCTACCCGACGAAGTCATGGGACGACGACGCATTGATCCAGCCGGAAAGCCGCGCCGCCTTCCGCAAACTCGTCGGCAGAAGCTGGACCGACGCGTTGCGCACGCTTCATCCCGACAAGCGCATCTACACCTTCTGGCACTACCGACGCATGCGCTGGCAGCGCGACGCGGGCCTTCGCCTCGACCATCTGCTGCTCAGTCCGAACCTCGCCGACAGGCTGATCGACGCCGGGGTCGACCGCGATATTCGAGGTCTGGAAGGCGCAAGCGACCACGCGCCGGTGTGGATCGAACTCGATCCGCCAGCCTGACTAGATCGCAGGCATTCCCTTCGGCCTGAGCGTGCGCCTTTGCGCGGCTATGCGGAAGGGCGCGTTGGCCGCGCCGTATCCCCGGTAGCCGCCGCGACGCTCGACGATCTCGAAGAAGAAGCCCTGCCCCAGCGTTCCTCCATAGAGCTGGAAGAACTCGCCGTGCTCGTCCCGGTCGTAGAGGATGTTGTCGGCGCGCAATCGGTCGACAAGGTCCGGGTCGAGTGCGATGCGCGCTTCGAGGTCGTCATAGTAGTTGCGCGAGATTTCGATGGGCTGGAAACCCAGCTCGCGCAGCTGCGCAGCTGTCGCGAAAATATCGTCGGTCCCCAGCGCCACATGGTGGACGCCTGCGGCAAACGAGTCCGAAACGAAATGTCCGGCGAAGGTCCGCCGGTTCGTCGCGCCTTCCAGCGTCAGGCGCAACGCGCCGTCGGCGCTTTCGACGACCTGACTGCGCACAAGGCCGGCGGGGTCGACAATATCGAAAATCGGCTGCTTCTCGCATTGAAACAGCGACGTGTAGAAGAGCTGCCAGCTCATCACCTCGTCGGCGGGCATGGCGAAGCCTATGTGGTCGATGCGCGCCAGTCCGGCGAGGGAGGTGTCGCCTGCGGGACGCTCCGAGAAGTCGACCTCCCACAGCCGGTCGAGACCCGACCGACTGTCGACAAGATGAAGCACGCCGCTGCCGACATTATAGAGGCCTGGCAGGTCGAGCTCTGCCGGACCGTGCTCGCCCCGGTGCGGCTCGATCGCCAATGCCCGCGCGCGTTCCAGCGCCGCCGAAACATCGTCCACCTCGAACGCAGTGGCGCAGACCGACAACCCGTGCACGAGGTTGAACGAGTGGGCGAAGCCGGTCTTTTCCCGGTTTATCAGTATGTTGATCTCGCCCTGGCGGAACGCGGTTACCGCCTTGGTCCTGTGCTCGGCCACGCGCACGAAACCGAGAAGAACGAGGGTGTCGCGAAGGATTTCCGCCTCGGCCTCGTTGGCCGTGAACTCGATGAAAACCGGTCGTCTGACATGCGCGCGCTCGGGCATGGCCGGCAGTTGCGGCGCGTGGCCCGTTTCGGCGGCGGCCGACATGAGGTTCACGAGAGAGCGCTTGCCATCGACGGAGATCGCCTTGGCGGACCCACCGCGGAACTGATCGTTGAATATCTCCAGCGAGAGGTAGCCGTCATAGCCCGTCGAGGCGACGGCCCGCAGGAAATCCGCCACCGGCAGGTCGCCTTCGCCTGGCATGTTGCGGTAGTGGCGGCTCCAGTAGAGCAGGTCCATGTCGAGCGCGGGCGCGTCCGCAACCTGGACGAAGAATATCCTGTCGCCAGGAATCGTGGCGATCGTATCCGGGTCTATGCGGCGCGCCAGCGAGTGGAACGAATCCACAATGAGGCCGACATTGGGATGGTCCGCCCGCCGGACGATTTCCCACGCATCGCGGTGATCACTGACGAAGCGGCCCCAGGCCAGCGCCTCGTAGCCAACCCGGATGCCGCGCTGTGCCGCCAGCTCGCCCAGTTCGCGAAAGTCGGCAGCGGCGCGGTCGATGCCGCCCAGCGCCGCCGGCGAGACGTTCGAGCACACCAGAACGAGGTCGGCGCCCAGTTCGTTCATCAGGTCGAACTTGCGCTGGGCGCGATCGAAGGTGCGGCCGCGCAGCGGCTCGGGCATGCCTTCGAAGTCACGGAACGGCTGGAAGAGCGCGATCTCCAGCCCGGCGTCGCGCACCATGCGGCCGACTTCGCGCGGGCTCGCGTCGAACGCCAAGAAGTCGTTCTCGAATATCTCGATGCCGTCAAATCCGGCCTCGGCGATTGCCGACAGCTTCTCGGAAAGGTCGCCGCTGATCGAAACAGTTGCGATCGAGGTTTTCATGCCTCGACGACCTCCAGGCCGGCCTCACCGAGGGCGCGGCGCAGCGACGCTGCATCGACATCGTAGTTCGTGAAATGCCGGAATGCGCCGATACCCTGGTGAAAGAAAAGTTCGTAGCCGCTCATCACGGCGCAGCCGGCATCGCGCGCGAGGCCCAGGAACTCCGTATTCACAGGAGTGTAGACGGCATCGAACGCCCAGCGGGCGCGCGCCATGTGCTCCGCTGCAATCGGCGTCCCCGGGTAGCCGACCATGCCTATGGGCGTGCAGTTGACGAGACCGTCGACGCCGTCGGTTGCCGCTCCGATTGTCGGCGCAGCGGTCACATCCATCGAGATTTCCACCTTCGACAGAGCTGCCGCGAGACGCTCCGCCTTCTTGGCATCGGTATCGAAAATGCGCAGTTCGCGCGCGCCAAGACGTCCTATCGCAAACGCAATCGCACGGCCGACGCCGCCGGCGCCGACCATCGCCACCCTGCCGGGCCCCGTTGCGGCGCCAAACGTTGAGCGGAACGCCTCTACGAAACCCGTGAAGTCCGTATTATGGCCCTGGGGCCGCACACTGTCGAAGACCACCGTGTTGCAGGCGCCGATGCGTGCAGTTTGCGCATCGGGCACCGTCAGGCGCGGAACAACCGTTTCCTTATAGGGATAGGTGACGTTGATGCCGCGATATCCCAGGTTGACGCAGCGGTCGAACGCCGCATCGAAATCCAGCCCGAGATCGGCGGGGATCAGGCGGTCGTAGCTGATGTCGAGCCCGCACAACCGTCCCGCCTCCTTGTGGAGGCTCGGTGAGCGGGAGCGGGCGATATTGTCGCCGATGAGGCCAAGCCGGATGGCGGCCATGGTTTCATGCCCTGACTGTTCGGGTCGATCAGGGAGCGCAGACTAGCCGCCGCGCCGCCGCTCGGCAACACACAAAAGTCATTTCATCCGGTGTTTTCTATTTTGTCCGATGCTGAACTAGCGGATCGTGCCGGTTGCGAGTGCGTGTTCGACGCCTCCCTCGACATGCCGGATCAGCACTTCGCGCGCCCGTTTGGCATCCCGCGCCAGCGCGCAATCATGCATGATCTTGTGCTCTTCGGCTGCGATATCGCCCCGGAACGAAAGCGCGATCATCTGGTAGCGGAGATATTTGTCGAAGATGCCGGCATGCGTCTCCATCAGCACCGTCGAACCGCAAGCGGATATCAAAGCCTGATGGAATTCCCAGTCGTAACGCTTCCAAAGCTCGGTATCGCTGTGGTCGCCCCCGCGCATGCGCCGCTCCAGCGTTGCCAGCTTGTGGTGAGCGGCAACCACCCTGCCCTCCCATTCCATGTCGCCGGCGGCAAAGGACTGCTCGAGCGCGTGCGCTTCCAGCAAAAGGCGCAACGCCGCGATTTCGCGCAGATTTTCGACCGAAACCGGCGCAACCTCGAAGCCTCGCTGCCCCTCGGCAACGACAAGGCTCTCCGACGACAGCCGGTTGAGTATCTCGCGCAGCGTGCTGATGCTGGCGCCATAGGTGTCGCGCAGACGCTCGAGCTTGAGTTTCTGACCGGGGACGAGACGGCCGAACACGATGTCGGCCCTGATCCGACGGTACGCATTTTCTCCGATCGTCAGGATCGGCTCACCCGAAGGCTGGCTGACATTCTCGTTCATACGATCTTGATAATGTCGGATGGCTGATGGCGCAATGGCGCCAGGCCGTTACGCGGCGAGCAGGCCGTTGCGAACGGTGTGCTCGACGCATGCCTGGATGTGACGACCCAAAACATTGGCGGCCGCCTGATGGTCACGCGCCAGCGCAGCGTCCAGCAACTGCCTGTGCTCCCGCGAAGCGTCGTCACCACGATAGATCACCGCGATGATCTGGTAGCGCAGATAGTGGTCGAATATCTGCCGGTGCGCCGCCATCAGCTCACATGAGCCGCACGCCGAAATCAGCGCGGCGTGAAACTCACGGTCGTAGCGTTTCCATTCCTCCGTGGCGCTCGCATCGCCCGCACTCATGCGCTGCTCCAGGCGCGCCAGCTTGTGATGTGCCGACAGTACATTGCTTTCCCACTCTACGTCGCCGCGCGCGAAGGACTCCCTCATCGCGTGTCCCTCGAGAAGCTCGCGCATGGCCGCGACTTCCTTGAAATGCTGCTGCGACACCGGCGCCACCTCGAAACCGCGCTGCCCCTCGGCAAGCACGAGCCGCTCGGACGCCAGCCGGTTGAGAATCTCGCGCAACGTGGAGACGCTGGCATTGTAGGGTTCCCGAAGGCGCTCCAGCTTGAGGCGCGCTCCCGGCAGCAGCTTGCCAAAGATGATGTCGTGGCGGATCTGGCGGTAGGCCGCCTCCCCCGCCGTGGCATCGGCTGAAATCATCGCATCCATCGTCCATGCTCCCCGCAAAGCCTACATCGCAGGTTCCCGGCTCGCAGGCAATGAGACAACAGCAGCGCCCGTTTCCGCATGATGTAATCAATAATATCTGATATTTTTCGTAACACCTATTGATCGGCGATCTATCTAGTGGCAAGAGTCGCATCTCGATGGCCGCCTGCGGGAGGCCGTCAGCAACGGAATGGCCAGGGAGGACTAGCCATGATCGAATTGACGAGACGAACGCTGGTAGCGGCGGGCGCCGCCCTGGCGCTGACAGCTTACGCCGGCGTGGCAACCGCACAGGACAAGATTCAGCTGCGGTTTTCGGCCGTGTTCTCGGAGCAGGATATCCGCGCCGAAATGATGAAGAAGTTCGCCGAGGGCATCGGCGAGGAATTCGACTATCAGGGATACTATGGCGGGACGCTGTTCAAGCAGGGCACCGAGCTTGTGGCCCTGCAGCGCGGCAATCTCGAGATGGGCAACATCGCCCCTCAGGACATCTCCAACCAGATTCCTGCGTGGTCGGTGCTCACCTCGGCCTATCTCTTCCGCGACGCCGATCACCTGCGCACCTTCTTTGAAAGCGACGCAGGCAAGGAAATGACCCAGATGGTCGAAGACCAGCTCGGCGTGAAGATCCTGGGACCGACCTATTTCGGCTCGCGTCAGGTCGGCCTGCGCGTCGACAAGACCATCAACACGCCAGCCGACATGGCCGGCATCAAGCTCCGCATGCCCGGCGGCGACGCCTGGCAGTTCCTCGGGCAGGCGCTGGGCGCCAACCCGACCCCGATGGCATATGCCGAAGTCTATACGGGCCTGCAGACCGGCGCCATCGACGGGCAGGACAACCCGCTTCCGAACGTCCAGAACATGAAGTTCTACGAAGTCATGACGCAGATCGTGCTGACCTCTCACCTTGTCGGTTTCGATCTGCTGACCATCTCGCTGGACACCTGGAACGGCCTCACGCCCGAGCAGCAGGCCAAGGTGCAGTCTGCAGCCGACGAGGCCATCGCATGGAGCACGGCCGAGCATCAGAAGCGCGAAGCCGATCTCGCCTCCTTCATGGAGGAGCAGGGTCTGAAGCTCTATAAACCGGACGTCGATGCCTTCCGCGCACACGCCCAGAAGATGTATCTTGAATCCGACCTGGCCAAGGACTGGCCGGCGGGCATGGTCGATCGCATCAACGCGCTCTGATCCACGCCTGAACGACAGCGGTCCGCCCCCGCGGCGGACCGCATCAAGCTGAAGCGCGGTGCAGGCCGCGAGACATCCGCCCCGGAGGTCGCCATGCGGCTCGCACGTATCGGGCAATTTCTCTACCGGCGCGCCGAGAACATTCTCGCCCTGTTCCTGCTCGTGATGTTTCTCGCCTTCATGGCGCAGGTCATCTTCCGCTACTTCCTCAATTTCCCGATCGGCTGGACCTCGGAACTCACGGTCGTCACCTGGCTGTGGCTGGTGTTGTGGGGCGCGGCCTTCGTGGTGCGCGAAAACGAGGAAATCCGCTTTGACCTCGTCTATGGCTCGGTTCGTCCCGGAGCGCGGCGGGTGATGACCATCGCCTTCGCTGCGATCCTGCTTGCGGCCTATGTGCTCTCGTTTCCCGCGGTCTACGACTACGTGACCTTCATGAAGGTGCAGGCGACCGCCTACATGAAGATCCGCTTCGATCTCCTGTTCTCGATCTACCTGATCTTCGCCGTAGCGGTGATCGTCCGCTACGCCTGGCTGCTCTGGCGCGCGGTCCGCGGCAAGGATGCCGGCGAGCCTGACCCCGAGCATGCGGGCTCCGGCCTATGAGCCTTACCGACCCGTTCACGATCTGCCTGATCGCGATCATCGGCCTCAGCATATTGGGGCTGCCCATCGGCCACGCCATGATCGCCGGCTCGATCGTCTACCTCTACCTCGCAGGCCTCGACATGGGCACGGCCGCCGAGCAGCTGCTCAACGGCATGTACACGAGCTACATCCTGCTCGCGGTGCCGCTGTTCATCCTTTCCGCCGAAATCATGAACAGCGGCTCGATGACCGAGCGGCTGCTGCGCTTCTGCAATGCGCTTGTCGGGCGCTTCCGCGGCGGCCTGGCGATGGTCAATGTCGTGCAGTCGATCATCTTCGCCGGCATGTCGGGCTCGGCCATTGCAGACGCCGCTGGCGTCGGCAAGCTGATGCAGAAGATGATGACCGACGGCGGCCGTTATCCGGCGAGTTTCGCCGCAGCCCTCACCGCCGCCACGGCCGTCATCGGGCCGATCATCCCGCCGTCGATCCCGGTCGTGCTCTACGCGCTCGTTTCCGACGCTTCGATCGGCTACCTGTTCCTCGGAGGCATGATCCCCGGCCTGCTGATGGGGGCGCTGCAAATGGTGCTGGTCGTGTGGACGGCCAAGCGCCGCGACTTCCCCGTCGAAGAACCGGTGCCCCTGCGGCAAATTCCTGGCATCACGATTCGCGCCTTCCCGGCGCTCATGATGCCGGTCGTACTGCTCGGCTGCATCTATTCGGGCATCACGACGCCGACCGAGGCCGCTGCGATTGCCGCCGCCTATGCCTTCGTGATTTCCGCCCTGCTCTATCGCACCGTGACCTTCGGCAGCACCTATCGGACGCTGCTCTCCTCCGCCCGCACCACCGCCTCCATCGGCATGCTGATCGCCGGCGCGCTGGTCTTCAACTATGTCGTTACGGTCGAGAACATCCCCCGCACGCTAAGCGCATTCCTGCAGAGCTTCGAGCTCACGCCGGTGATGTTCCTGATCATGGTCAACATCCTGCTGCTGATCCTGGGCTGCCTGCTCGAAGGCACGACGATTATCCTGATCGTCATTCCCGTACTCATTCCCACGGCCAACGCGCTCGGCGTCGACCTGGTGCATTTCGGCATCGTCTGCGTGGTCAACATCATGATCGGGTTGATAACGCCGCCATACGGGCTGCTGCTCTTCATCATGACCAATATCGGCCAGGTGCCACTGCGCGCGTTGGTGCGCGATATCATGCCTTTCCTCTACGCGATGCTGGTCTCGCTCGCGCTCATCACATTCTTCCCCGACCTCGTTCTCTTCCTGCCCCGTCTGATGGGCTACCAGGGCTGACCTCAATGACCGCTCCGATCTATGTCCTCAACGGACCAAACCTGAACCGCCTCGGCACCCGCGAGCCGGAAATCTACGGCAGCACGACGCTGAAGGAGGTTGAGGCGATGTGCCGCGACGCAGCGGGCGGCACGCCGGTCGAGTTCCGGCAGTCGAACCGCGAATACGAGATCATCGACTGGGTACACGAGGCCATCGACCGGCCGGCGGCGGGCATCATCATCAATCCCGCGGCCTTCACCTTCACGTCGATCGCCATCCTCGACGCGCTGAAGATGTTCCCCCGGCCAATCATCGAGCTGCACATCTCCAACATCCACCGGCGCGAGGAAATCTATCATCGTTCGCTGGTGTCGAAGGTGGCCACTGCTGTCATCGCCGGTCTCGGGCCGCGCGGCTACGGCGTGGCGATCAAGGCGATGCAGGAGCTCAGTGGCAACTCCTAGCAATGCAGCCGGCCTGAGCAGGTAGGCGGCGTCAACCACTAGAGCTTTGGCGCAGGAGCCCGCTCGATCGGGAGTTTACTGGCGCCGGAAGTGGCGATCGCCCAGTGGCACTGCTCCTTGTTATCCCAATGGGCGAGTCAAGTAAGCATCCGCGCCTCGTGGATGGTCAGCAAGACCGTTGCCTCCCTGCCTGTCTCAGCCTGCGCGGCATAGTAGCTTCGGGCTGGAGTCAAAATGCTGACACTCCCCCATGGAATTTTCACCGCGACTCTCAAATTGGCCAAACAGGAGAGAAGCCTTGAATATTTTCATCACTATCTTGTTGGCGGCCGTTGGTATCCTGACAATTGCCGGCGGTGGTTGGCTCATCGCGCTTGACGGTTCCTGGTATTATCTGATCGCCGGAATTCTTTTCCTTGCATCGGCAGTTCTGTTGCGACGGCGTCATGCCGCAGCGTTCTACGTCTACGCGGTTCTTGTCGTCGGCTCGCTCGCATGGGCCGTGTCCGAAGTTGGCTTTGACTGGTGGCAGTTGGCTCCCCGCGGCGGTTTGATCGTCGTGTTGGGGCTGCTCCTGCTCATCCCTTGGCGCAGCGAAAATGATACATCGCTTCGATCGCCCCGCGCGCACTGGCAATCCGCCGGATGGGCGCTAGCCGCTTCCCTGCTGCTGGCGGTCGTGGCGGCTCTCTATTCGATCACGACAGATCCTCACGCCGTCGAAGGCAATGTGGCGCAAGCTGCGAACAACTCATTGCCTCCGAGCGAACAGTTGGTTCCCGCCGCAGAATGGGTAGCTTATGGACGGACCCCCGGCGGCAGCCACTACTCGCCGCTCGATGAAATCAACGCAGATAACGTCGATCGTCTCGTTGAGGTATGGCACTACCACACCGGTGACATCCGCGACCCTGAGGTTGATCCAGTCGAGACGACCTATGAGGTAACGCCCACAATGGCGGATGGGCTGCTTTATGTATGCACGCCGCACCATATCGCCATCGCACTCGAACCCGAAACGGGCGAAGAGGTCTGGCGCTTCCAGGCAGATGTCGGCACCAACCAGACCCGCCAGCACCAGACCTGCCGCGGCCTTAGCCACTACACGGTCGCGGAGGCTGCGGCAGGCGAGGAATGCTCATCCCGTATTCTCCTGCCTACTTCCGACGCGCGACTGATTGCCCTCGACGCCAAACAGGGCACACCTTGCCCCGGCTTTGGAGAAGACGGCGCGATCGACCTGAGTGCGAACATGCCTCACTTCTATGCCGGCTCTTACTATTCCACGTCCCCGCCTGTCGTGGCGCGAGGCCTGATCGTCATCGGCGGTGCAGTGAACGACAACGTTTCGACTACCGAACCATCGGGCGTCATCCGCGCATATGATTCCGAGACCGGCGAACTCGTGTGGAACTTCGACAGCGGAAATCCCGAACAAACCGAACCGATCGCCGACGGCGATACCTATGTAGAGAACTCGCCCAATGCATGGTCGATGCTGAGCGTGGATAGTGAACTTGGTCTGGTCTACGCGCCGCTCGGCAATGCGCCACCCGACCAGTTCGGCGGCGACAGAACACCCGAAACGGAACGGTTTTCATCATCGGTTGTTGCACTCGATCTGGAAACCGGCGAAGTGCGTTGGGTCTTCCAGACCGTGCATCACGACCTTTGGGACATGGATGTTCCCTCGCAGCCGCAGCTTGTGGACGTGCCTCAGGCCGGCGGGACCGTCCTCGCACTGGTGCAAGCGACAAAACAGGGTGACATCTACGTTCTTGACCGCCGGAGCGGCGAGCCATTGCTGCCGGTAACGGAGGAGCAGGCGCCACAGGGCGCGGTCGAAGGTGATTTCACCGCTCCGACACAGCCGGCATCCGCGCTCACATTCAAGCCGGAGCCACTGCGCGAGCGCGATATGTGGGGCGCGACCATGCTCGACCAGCTCTACTGCCGCATCTGGTTTCGCAGTTTGAACTACGAGGGCCGATATACGCCGCCGTCAACCGAGGGCACCATCGTCTATCCCGGCAATTTCGGCACCTTCAACTGGGGCGGCGTAGCGGTAGACCCGGTTCGGCAGGCAGTCATCGCCAACCCCGTCTATCTGGCGTTCGTCGTGACGCTCATTCCACGTGAGGACGATACCACCAACTATGTGTCCGAAGGCGAGCCAGGCTTCAACGAGAATTACGGCGCGCCATTTGCTGCCAAGATGAGGCCAATGTGGTCGCCGGTCGGCTTGCCCTGCCAGGCGCCGCCATGGGGCTACGTGGCTGCTGCCGACCTGGAGTCGGGTGATGTGGTGTGGAAACACAAGAACGGAACCACACGCGACCTCTGGCCACTGCCATTCGGATTCGAGATGGGGGTGCCGGCGATTGGCGGACCTATCGTCACCGCCGGAGGTGTCGCATTTCACAGCGGAACGCTCGATTATTATGTTCGTGCGTTCGACGTGACGGATGGAACCGAACTGTGGCGTGAGCGCCTGCCCGCAGGCGGCCAGGCGACACCGATGACATTCGAGGGCAAGGACGGTCGCCAATATCTGGTTGTCGTCGCCGGAGGCCACGGCTCCACCGGCACCAAGCCCGGAGATTCGATCATCGCCTACGCGCTGCCCGGCCAGTAACGGGCGTCACGCGGCGCGACAGTGGAACTGTGGAGCCAAGCGGCCACGATGGCGCTGCTATCTGCGAGCGGCTAATGGCGCGCCATCGGCCGCTTGACCGTCCAGGAAAGCAACCGTGCGAACAATATCGGCCCACGAATTCCCTCCCGATATCGACCGATTATATCGTCGCGCGCGCACATTCGAGTGGATCACCGTGGGCTACATACTCACGTCGGTGGCCTTCCTATACGTTGCGATGGGCAGCTCGCAGGCTATGCGCACGAGCTTCTTCGAAGACGCCGTCAGCATTATTCCTGCGATAGCCTTTCTGGTCTGCACGAAGCTGGCGCGGCGGCGCCCCACGCCCGATTATCCATACGGCATGCATCGCGCCACCTCGATCGGTCATCTCGTGGCAGCGCTGGCGCTGACCTGTATGGGCCTCTTCCTCCTCGGAGAGGGCAGCTACAAGCTTCTAACTCAGGAGAAGGCGTCGGTCGGAACGATGACCCTCTTCGGGTTCACGTTCTGGGCCGGCTGGCTCATGCTGGCCGCGCTTGTCTACACCGCCCTGCCCTCCTTCTTTCTCGGCAGGATGAAGGCGAAGCTGGCGCCGCAACTGCATGACAAAATCCTGCATGCTGACGCCGGCATGATGAAAGCCGACTGGATGTCGGAAGTGGCGGCTGCCGTCGGCGTGGCCGGCCTGGGTTTTGGGATCTGGTGGCTCGATCCGGCAGCTGCGATTGTAGTCTCGCTATCGATCATGAAGGATGGTGCGACCAATTTGATATCGGCCGTTACCGACCTTGCAGACAGGCGGCCACGCAATACTGATGGGTCCGAATGGGATCCGCTGCCGTATGAGGTCCGTGACCTGCTGCAAAATCTGGATTGGGTGGATGGTGCCGAAGTGCGAATGCGAGAAGAGGGGCACGTCTTCATGGGTGAGGCATTCGTGGTTCCCAAGGCCGGCACGAAGGATCTGGTCGAGTTGATCGGTCGGGCGTCGGAGAAGGCAAAGGCACTGGATTGGCGACTGCACGAGATCGTCATCAACCCGGTTTCCCACTTATCGGCAGTGAGCGGAAGCGCTTCCGTTCAGCGTGCGAGCACGCAGGACTGAACCACGGCGGCGGTGGCTCCCGTCCACAGCGCCGCGACGACCGACAGCACGGCAATGGTGCGGCCAATAGAGATCAGACGGGCGGCGTCCTTGTCGTCCGCGTCGAGCCCGACAAATTCGGCCACACGCACCGGCGTCACCGCAACCGGCAGCTGCAACACAACCGTGAGCGCAGTGAGCGCTCCCACGGCAATACCAATTGCAGCAGCCGACATGCCGCACGCACAAAACCAAGTATGCACGACATAGACAGCTGTGAATTGCGGGCCCCAGACAATCAGCCCCCAGAGTATGAATGCGAAAGTTCCGAGCGTCGTCGGTTGCTTTTGTCCGATCATCCCGCGACCCTCGGGAAACCATGAACCAGGAGGAGGCCGAACAGCATTTGTGCGGCCGCATAGGCGGAGAGCAGGCCGGCATTCTCAAACACTACCCTGCGGACACGGTCGAGCCGGCCGGTGAGATGCCGGGCGACCGCCACCAGCAGCAGGATGACGACGGCCGCCACCAGCTGCGCGTCGAGCACGGAAGCCATGTAGACCATCGCGCCGTAGGCGTTGTCGGTCGGCCGCAATCCAGTCTGCCAATGGCTCCAGATGTTGAGCGCGACTGCGCCGGCGAGGAATGCCGCGCCGATCAGAAGCAGCAGGGGCGTGCCGGCCCCTCGTCTCCCCGGCTCCGGCAGCAGCTTGCCGGCACCGAACACCGCTGCACCACCGGCCAGGATCAGGCCCGCGCAAGCAATTGGCCAAAAGGCGTCCGGCAATGGCGGCGAACCCTGCGGCGACCATACCTCGGGCGAAACGATCCAGAGATAGAGGTAGGAAAACACATAGGCGAGGTAGAGAGATGCGCCGACCAGAATCAGCACCACCATCGCCCACCAGGGATGCGAGGAGGATCCGGACTGGTAGGTGGGCAGGCTGATACCGCCGCCGATATCCACCTCGCCCTTCTCCGGCCCCTTGTCCAGACCCCAGGTCCAGACGAGGCATGCACCGATGGCGATGACGCCGCATGCGAGCGCAATCGTTACCATCTTGACGGTCAGCAGCAGGAAGAACGCCGCCATGAACACCGCGGCAATCACATGCGCGAAGCCCGGCCCCGGCATGCGGATGATGTATTGCGGCTTCCCCTCGATCGCGCTGGTCACGATCGTCTCGCGCCCGCCGGTCGGCGCATTGGGAAGAAAATGGTGTCCGTCCTGCACTTCCTTTGCAAGGTTGGGCTGGTCCCAGAGAGGTTCACGGCTGGTGACAAAGGGGATGCTGCGGGTGGAATAGACGTCGTTGGGCAACCATTCCAGCGTTCCGGCGCCCCATGGATTCTCCGGCCCGCCGGGGCCCGTGATGACCGGTCGGAAGCGACGGACCAGATCTATGACGAACAGGAGCACACCTGCCGCGAAGACATAGGCGCCGACCGTCGAGATCATGTTCAGCGTGTCCCACCCAAGGTCGCCGGGATAGGTCCACACGCGCCGTGGCATACCGCGCAGGCCGGTTATGTGCATGGGGAAGAAAGCGACGTGGAACCCGACGAACATCAGGCCGAATACCCAGCGTCCCACACGTTCGGACAGCATGTTTCGGCTGGCCATCGGCAGCCAGTAGTAGAAGGTGGCAAACAACGGGAACACCATCCCGCCGATCAACACGTAGTGGAAATGAGCCACGACGAAATATGTGTCGTGCACTTGGAAATCGACCGGCACCAGCGCAACCATGACGCCGGTCAGCCCACCCACCGTGAAGATGAACAGGAAGCCGAGCACGAACAGCGAAGGCGTGGTGATGCGGAACTTCTCCTTGCTCGCGGCCATCGTCGCAATCCATGAAAAGACCTGGATGCCGGATGGGATGGCGACTGCCATGCTGGCCGCGGAGAAGAAGGCGAGGCTGAGCGACGGAATGCCCGTCGTGAACATATGGTGGACCCACAGGCCGAAGGAGAAGAAGCCCGTCCCGATCAGCGCCACCACAATCAGGTCGTGGCCGATAAGCGGGCGACGCGCCATGGTCGCGACGATCATCGACACCAGCCCGGCTGCCGGCAGGAAGATGATGTAGACCTCCGGGTGGCCGAAGAACCAGAACAGGTGCTG
The DNA here is from genome assembly GCA_017643025.1 of Rhizobiaceae bacterium. GTDB lineage: Bacteria > Pseudomonadota > Alphaproteobacteria > Rhizobiales > Rhizobiaceae > RCIO01. The sequence goes on along the minus strand of JAEPOG010000006.1, from coordinate 5,834 downwards.
CCACAACAGCGGATCGCCACCGAGCGCGGCAGTGAAGAACGGCCAACCGAAGGAGCGCTCGATCTCAAGCAGCATGGTGCCCAGGATCACCGCCGGAAAGGCGAAGACGATCATCGCCGCGAAGATCAGCATCGCCCAGGCGAAGATCGGCATCTTGGCGAGCGACATTCCGGGCGGCCGCGTCTTCAACGTGCCGACCACGATCTCCACCGCCCCGGCGATCGCCGAAATCTCGATGAAGCCTATGCCAAGAAGCCAGAAATCCGCGTTATCGCCGGGCGAGACCTCCTTCAGCGTCAGCGGGGTATACATGAACCAGCCGCCGTCCGGCGCGAGGTCGTAGAAGATGGTCGAGAAGAATACGAGGCCACCGACGACATAGGCCCAAATAGCGAAGGCGGAGAGGCGCGGAAAAGGCAGGTCGCGCGCCGCAAGCATCTGCGGCAGGAGCATGACCCCAAGCGCCTCGACCGCCGGCACGGCGAACAGAAACATCATCGTCGTGCCGTGGACGGTGAATATCTGGTTGTAGAGATCCTGGCTGAGAAAATCGTTCTCTGGCACCGCGAGCTGGGTGCGAATGAGCAGTCCCAGCACACCCGCCATAAGGAAGAACAGGAAGGCGATGCCCAGATAGAAGATGCCGATGACGGTATTGTTGACGGCCGAGATGATGCGCCAGCCTTTGGGCCGCGCCCAGATTCTCAGCAGCTCCTCTTCCTCGCCCTCGGGACGCGGTCCGGGATTGGGAAGCGTATAGTTTGCTGGATCGCTCACTGGTCCGGCCTCATCATGTAGAGAAGCACCACACCGCCCACATAGGCCACAAGCACCAGCACGGAATCGTAGCCCATCCGAAGCACCGAGCGGTCGCGCCGCTCGGCGAGCCCCGCCTGAAAGAGCGATGTGATGACGATGGCGAGCAGCGCGCCGAAGATCGCGAAATTGCTCATCCGGCCGAGCACAGGCTCGCCGCCGTCGATCAGATCGACCATGAGGATCATGGCGACGTTGATCAGGTTGGTGCCGAGTATGTCGGAAATCGCCATGGTGTAGAGACCACGCCGGGCGGCCGAAAGCGCGGTGCTGAGTTCCGGCAATGAGGTTGCGAACGCGACGAGAACGAACCCCACGAAGCTGGCGCCGAGGCCCGTTTGCTCCGCTACCGCTTCGCCCGTCTGCGCCAGGAAGTATCCCGAAACGAGGATGATGGCGGCGACTGCTACCGTTTTGATAATCAATTTCCTGAGCGCCTGGCGCTCGTGCTTTTCCTCTCCCCTACGGGCTCGGTTCTCCTCTATCAGACCGCGATCGACGCGGCCGTGGCGCGCGGCGAGCCACGGCTGATTGCCTTCGGCATTCGAAAGCATCGCGACGGCGCAAACGTAGAGGACCAGGCACCCCCACGCCCATATGCCCGCGCCGAGAAACGGGACATCACCGACAACCATCGCGGCCGCTGCGAACCCGATCAGGATCACGTTAAGGCTGCCCTGTAGAAGCACGGCCGGTTCCGGCACCACGGCCGTCAGTGCCCGACGGCCGATGACAAGGTCAACGACCGCCAGCAGCGCGACCTGCAACGCTATGCTGCCGAACAGATTGTTGACCGCGAGGTCGGCGTTGCCCGCGTAAGCTGCGGTGGCCGTTACACCAATCTCGGGAAGCGACGTGACGCCGGCCAGCAGAAGAATGCCGATAGTCGCGTGGCCGATACCGGTCGCGTTGCTGATCGCGTCGGCGTAGTGTGTGAGCTTGGTGCCGGCGAACCAGACGGCCACGGCCGCAACGGCAAACACCAGCAGATTGACGGGAAGCGGTATGGCGGTGAAGTCGATCATCGCTATTCCAGCCCGTCCAGATAGGCGGCGATCGCGGTTAGTTCACCGTCGGTGAGATTTCCGTAAGGCGGCATTAGATTGTCGGGCTTGATGTGCTGGTTATCCCTGATCCAGCGCGCGAACGCGTCGCGGTCGTTGGGCAGCGTCGCGGCCGCCAGAGACCTGCGGCTGCCCACATGGGTGAGGTCCGGGCCGACAACTCCGGCAGCATCCGTGCCGCGCACGGTATGGCAGGCGCCGCACCCGTTCTCGAGAAACAGCGTCCTTCCACGCTCGGCGGCTTCATCCGAGGGTTCGCTTGCGGGCCGTGCTTCCGCTTCGAGCCACGCTTCGTATTCTTCGGGTGGCATCGCGACAACGAACATCGACATCAGCGCATGGGCGCCGCCGCAATATTCAGCGCACTGGGCTCGGCTGATACCGGCTTCGGTTGCCTCCAGCGTCAGAACGTTGGTGCGGCCCGGAATCATGTCGAGCTTGCCGCCAAGCTGCGGCGCCCAGAAACTGTGAATGACGTTGTCGCTTTCGAGCCGGATTTCGACCGGCTTTCCGACCGGGAGCCGTAGTTCGTTGGCGCTCATTACGGTCGACCCGTCAGGGCGGTCGTAGATTACTTCCCACCACCACCGCTTGCCGACGATGGTGATGCCCGGTCCATCCGCCGATGCGGATCGCGCGGCACCAACCTGCATGACAATCAACCCGTAAGCGAGCAGCGCGCTGAGGACGACAACCGGCAGCGCGATGCCTCCGACCGTCACAACCCAGTGATCTGCAATGATGTTGCGCCAGCGCGAAGGGCCCCAAAGGGCGATCGCAACGAAAGACACGACCAGGATGGTCACCGCGACGGACACCCACGTGACCGTCCAGAACAGCGCATCGATCTCGGTCGCCTCTGCGCCGCGCGGAACCAGAGCCGACTGAACGCCGCCGCAACCTGCAGGCAGCGCTAAAAACAGGAGAGACGCCAGCCGAAGGGTTCTCACGGCCTTGCCTCCGCGTGCGCAGCAGGCGCTTCCCGGGCGCCGCGTTCCACACTCGAAAAATAGGCGGCGGCATCGGCAATCTGATCCTTTGTCAGGCGTCTTGCGATCGGAGCCATGATTTCGGCATAGGGCGTGCCCGACCGCGTGCCGTCCCTGAACAGGTTGAGCTGTTCAATCAGATAACCCTCCGACAGGGCTTCCAGGCGGGGGAACTGTCCCGATTTGCCGGGCGAGTGGCATGCGAGGCACGGGGGAATGTTCTGCTGCGCAATACCGTCGCGCGCTATCCCGGCTCCACGCGCGATCCGCGCATCTCGCTCGGCACTGTCTCCGTCTGGTGGAGATGGAGTTGGAGATGCGAACGAGCCGAATTCCTGTGCGAGCTGTTCGCGGGCGCTCTCTGTGAGCGCAGCGGCGATAGGTTCCATCATGCCGCTTTCGCGGCTACCCGCGGCATATTCCTCCAAAGCACGGATGAGATAAGCGGTGTTTTGACCATTCAGCGACGGCGCCAGAGAAGCGACCGGCCCATTGTCCGCATCGCCGTGGCAGCCGCTGCATTGCGCCATCAGGTCCGGACGATCCAATGGAAAACCGTGCCCGGGCGATCTCGGTCCTCTCGTCAGTTCGGCATATTCCTGCGGCGACAGCTTCGGAAGCTCACGCAGAAACGCGACGACGGCCCAGACTTCGCTGTCCCGGCCCTCGCCAGGCCAATGCGGCATGCCGGTAAATTTCAGTCCGTGGCGGACGATCCAGAACAGCTCGCGGCTTTCCCAATCCTCGACATTGTTGCCCAAAGCCGGAGCAGCTGGATACATGCTCGCGGCAATCGGGCTCTGATCCATGCCCGGCCCGGCATGGCAAGGCTGACACCCGGTAACGAAATGTCTCGCTCCCAAGCGCACCAGGCCGGCGTCTCGCAGAGGGGGAACCTCGATCCCTGCACTGTAGGTATCCACGGAGCGGTAGAGCACCAGCTTGAGCAGCCGGTCGGTGACGTAAAAATGCTTCGCCGATGCGGCGACGTTATAGGCGCCGGCCAGAACCCACGCCGTTGCAAGCAAAATCCCACCGCCAAGCACGATCACGATTGCATAACCAAGCGCACGCGGGCGGGGCAACCTCTCCCATCGCACTAGGCTGCCCCTTCGCGGTAGCTCCACCCCGGCGCACGCTTAATCTCCGCCAACCAGCGGCGTGCCACAATGATCGCGGCCCCGACATAAACGACAGGGCATGCGGCAAGCATCAATAGTCCGGCCAGTTGCTGGTCAGCCAGAACATGCGCACTTTCCAAAGCAGGTATGCTAGCGCCGGCGTAGATGGCGCGTGGTGCGAATGTCAGTAGCAAGCCAAGCAGACAGAAAAGTTTCCCGGTAACCAGCAGAGCCGCGATCGGCGTCCAGGAAGCGGTCCGCAGGTGAGCGATGACCGAACTCCAGAACCACACTGCCGCTGCAAAAAGCGACAGATGCATTGCTGCCATGGCAATCGGGTTCGCGGACGCCAGCGCGAAAATGGCGGGCGTGTGCCATCCCCACAAAAACAGCACCTGCACCAACGTCGCCAAACCGATGCGTTCAATGGCCGGATTGGCCCACAGCCTGGCCGCACAGGCAGCACACAATGGCGCTACCAAGTTCATCTCAACAATGTGCACAGCCATGTGCTGAGCGAGGCTCCCCTCTGAACCGGGCATGAGCATGCGCCACAGGGAAAAGGACAAAGGTGTCAAAAAAGCAGCTAGTCGCCTTGTTGCAGCCTGACACGGTCGCGACACCGAGCGATCGAGGTCCAAATCGACGTGCCGGCGACGGAAGAACAGACAGGGATCATTCGGTGTGGATTTCGGTGTGACTTTTGACCACCAAAGGCACACCGGAACCCCTTTTGTTCACATTCGCCATAGTTGACGGGGCTTTTTCGCTTGCGCCCAACGGCTTGAATCTCTACGGGTTCCAGCGGTTCGGAGCGTAGCGCAGCCCGGTAGCGCACTTGACTGGGGGTCAAGGGGTCGTGGGTTCGAATCCCGCCGCTCCGACCAATAATTTCAAAGACTTAAGTAGCCAGCCAAGTGCTGGCTATTTTTCTTTTAGCCACATTGTAGCCTGCAAGAGGTTTGCGGACGCGAGCACAACTCGACTCGGTTGGTCGGAACCCAGTAGTTCAATCCTCCCTCCACAGAGGCACGCGCCGAAACTTCACTGCCACCAAACGCCGAATCCGCAGGCCGACCGCTTCGCTGCCGGTCGGCGAGCTGTAGATGCTGAAGGCTACCTTGAGCCGTTGCGTGCACACGGGCGCAGCAACGGCGTGTGCTGCGCTGGTTCGATCACGCTGACACTAGATCCCCGCGGTTGCCGCCCGCCGGAGTTGGCAGCAAAGCACCAGGCCTTTATTTCCGCCAAAGTCGCCAGCCCGATGTGCCGCGTTTCAATGACCCCGCAGAGCGCAAGGCTGGTGAATTGATTGCGTCAAGTTCTGTTACCTTGGTTGACTGTTTTGTTACCTTCGCTGTCCGAATCTGAGGTGGCCGAAATGACCGAGATGGAGGCGGTCGATGCTGTCGACGTCGACCAAGCCGCTTCCCGTAAGCCTTAGTAATCATTTAGATTTCCAGACCGTGACTGTCCTCCGGCTAACGCCACGATATCGGGCATAGCCCGCTTGGTTCATGAATTGAGCCGGTCGTCTCGTGGGCATTTTGTTACCCGTTACCCTGTTTTCGATATCGATACCTAGAGAGTTTCGAGGCGTCCGCTGCCGCTTGGGTCCGATAAGCCGAATAGGTACCTAAACCGGGGGCGTCACCGAATGGCAGCTTTGCGCCCCCAGAACAGTCGGTGGCCTGGCGACTTGAACGTCCTAAAACCTGTCATTGGTAACGAAAGGATCAACGTCGAGGAAGGGCGGGAAGCGGACCTTTGTTGCGGGCGCAAGTTCGTCCGCATGATGTCCGCAAACCGGACGTTCAATCTATCCCAATTGCACTCGAATGGGG
>JAEPOG010000002.1:0-662500 GCA_017643025.1 Rhizobiaceae bacterium | reverse complement strand
CACCGACGAGCAGGCGGCCGAATTTGCCGAAGACATCATCCCCTTCCGCGCTGATCGCGAGATCATGGATGCCTTCTTGGACGCCGGCTACAGCGAGAACGATGTCGCCGGCATGACCGAGGCGCTGACCAAGCTGCTCGGCACCTCCCAGCTGCGGATGGGAACCGTGCTGCGCGTGGGCATCGAGACGCGAGGAGACCGCAGCCGCATCGTGCGCTCCAGCGTCTACAGTGGAACCACCCATCGCCTGTCGATCGCGATCGACGACCGGGGCCAATTTGTCCCCGGCGACGAGCCGGAGATCAATCCGGAAATATTGACGGCATTTGACGATTCGCCGCCGGTCCACGTGCGCGGCGACTTGCCCTCGGTTTACGATGGTGTCTACCGCGCCGCCTTTTCCTATGGCCTGACGCGGGACATGACCCGGCAGATCATCAAGCTGCTGGCATCCGACGTGGATTATCAGTCGCGGCTCAATCCGTCCGATCGGATCGAGGTGTTCTTTTCCAACCCGCTGGAAGACGGAGGAGCGTCGGAGGATTCGGAACTTCTCTACATAAGCGCGACGTTCAACGGGAACACGCGCAACTTCTACCGTTTCCAGATGGAAGACGGCACGATCGACTATTTCGACGAGGAAGGCCGCAGCGCGCGCCAGTTCCTGCTTCGCAACCCGGTGCCGAACGGCAAGTTCCGTTCAGGCTTCGGAATGCGCCGCCACCCGATCCTGCGTTATTCGAAAATGCACACCGGCGTCGACTGGTCGGCTCCGCGCGGGACGCCGATTATCGCCGCCGGTAATGGCGTGGTCGAAGAAGCCGGCTGGTCCGGCGGCTACGGCCGTCACACGGTGATACGCCATGCCAACGGATACACAACATCATACAGCCACCAGAGCGGCATCGCCGAAGGCGTTGTCGAGGGTGGCCGGGTGCGCCAGGGGCAGGTCATCGGTTATGTCGGCGCCACCGGTCTCGCGACCGGCGCGCACCTTCACTACGAGCTGATCGTCAACGGCAGCAAGGTCGACCCGATGCGCGTGCGCTTGCCGGTCAGCCGGGTGCTCAAGGATCAGGAACTCGCTGCATTCACCCGCGAGCGTTTGCGCATTGACGAACTGCTGGTCGAGGAAAGCGCTCCGCCGCTGAAGATGGCAGCTGCGTCCAACTAACCGGCCGCCCGCCTGAATTCCATCAGCCCGCCGCTTGCTCCGCCGGAGCTGGAAGCTGGTTGCTTCCACCCGGCGCCGTAAGCCACGAGATGATGGCGGCAAGCAGACTGCCGGCGGATGCCACCCATGCGACGGCGGCGAATGCCCTGTCGCTCGCCGCGACCCGCAGCGCTTCAAGCTCGGCCGAGAGTTCGCCTGACGGAACCTCGCCAAAGCCCGGTATGCTCGCATCGCCGGCGACGGCGGCGAACCGAAGTGCCGCGACAGATCCGAGCGCCGCGACCGCCACCAGTCCGGCAATGCGCGACACGGCGTTGTTGATGCCCGAGGCCGCGCCCGTGTCCTTGTCGTCGATCGCGGTCATCACGGCGATCGACAGCGGCGACACCACCAGCGACATGCCAAGCCCCATCAGCACCATCATCAGAAAGACGCCGGTCCAGAACTGATGGATGCCGGCTCCCGCAAGCCAGCCAAGACCGCCAAATGCTATTGCGACGACGAGACCGCCTGCGGCCATCGGTACGCGCGGGCCGATTCGGTCGGAGAGCTTCCCGACCGGGCCCGAAAGCAGCGCGATCGAAGCAGACAGCGGCAGGAAGACGAAGCCGACCATCGATTCGTCGATACGCCAGCCGGCGATGAGCATCATCGGCAGGTAGAACAGCACCGCCGACAGCGCGAAATAGAGAAAGAACGTCGCCAGATTGGCGCCCGAAAAACTGCGTTCCCGGAACAGGCCGATCTCCATCATCGGCGCGGCCTGGCGCGCTTCCCAGACTACGAACAGAACGACGAGTACGAGCCCGCCCGCGATCAGCACCGCCGGCGCGTTGAACCCGGCGATCGTCATTTCGCCCGAAAGTAGCGTGAGCCCCAGCGCGATGCCGCCGAGAGACGCAATAGCGAGCAGCGCCCCGCCAATGTCGATGCGCCTGTGCGGTGCAGCCTCATCCGGCGGCACCCGGGCAATGAGCAAGTACAGCGCAATGCCGCCCAGCGGCAGATTGATGGCGAATATCCACCGCCATACTGACTCGTCGAAGGCGGAAAGAACCATGCCGCCGATCACAGGGCCGAGCGCCGTCGTAAGAGCCGAGGCGGCGGCCCAGGTGCCGATGGCGCGTCCACGTTCTGCCTTCGGATAGGCTTTGGCTATGATGGCGAGACTGCCGGGCACCATGATTGCTGCGCCGAGACCCTGCAGGGTGCGGGCGGCAATCAGCAGCGACGACGTCGGCGCCGCGGCGCACAGCATCGATGCGACGATGAAGAGTGCGATGCCGGCGGCGAAGCTGCGACGCAGCCCGACCCGGTCGCCCAGCGCGCCGCCAACGAGGATCAGCGCCGACAGCATCAGCGCATAGGCGTTCGATATCCATTGCGCCTCGCTCAGTGTCGCGCCGATGTCGGCGCGGATCGCCGGAATGGCGATTGAAACGACCGAGCCATCGATGAAACCGAGTGACGACGCCAGGATCGCGGCAATCAGCACATAGCGCCGCTGCCGCTGCGGACAGAACGTCTCGCGGACCTTCGGTTGCTCTTGGGCGATGGGCGGAAGCGCGGTTTCGTGGGCCGAGTGCATCGGCCGAACCTAGAGGCGGCGATCACTCCGCACAATCGGACACGACGCCGGACGAGCCTATTCCACGAACTCCACGGTGACGCCTTCGGTGACCATCTTCGCCAGCTCAGTGGCGTCCCAGTTGGTCAGCCGCACGCAGCCATGGCTGAACGTCTTGCCGATCTTGCTCGGCTCCGGCGTGCCATGAATTCCGTAGGTCGGCTTCGAAAGCGCGATCCAGATCGAGCCGACAGGTCCGTTCGGACCTGGCGGGATTGTCAGCACCCTGTCGTTCGCGCCCTGACGGAAGTTCACCTTCGGATTGTAGGTGTACTCAGGATCGAACGCGATCCGGCTAACTGTCACGGTGCCGCTCGGCGAAGGCGTGTCGGCGGAACCGATCGTAGCCGGATAGGCGGCGAGCAATTTGCCGGAAACATCGAATACACGCACCTGTTTGGCGCTCTTGTCGGCAACGATGCGGCCGACCGTACCTGACAGCGGCGTGCCCGGATTGACCACTCTGATGATAGTGCCGGGGCGGGAGAAGTCCGCGCCGGGATTGAGCGCTTTCAGGTATGCCTCGTCCATGTGGAAACGCTCGGCCAGCGCTTCAGGCACCGAAGTAAAGCTCAGTCGCTCGAGACGTGCTTTCTCGCCATAGTCGTCCGGCACGGAAGCGACATACGGCCCGGCGGCATCCACCGAGGTGATCGTGTACTCCACAAAAGCCGGGCCGCCGGTTCTGGCAAGTTCCTCATCTATTGAGTCCGGATCGTAGGTTCTCAGCGACTGCCCTGTCTTTTCCCGGTAGGCCGAAATAGCCTTGTTGACGTTGTCGCCCATGCGGCCGTCGATCACGCCAGGCGAAAGCCCGGCACGGTCGAGCAGCACCTGTATCTTGGCAACCGCTTCCGACGCGCCGCGACCGGTCAGCGACGGATCGACCCCCGGCTCGACGATCACAGGAGGCGCAGTACCGACTTCCGGCTCCTCGTCGGGTACGGCGGCAATCTGTTCATCCGGCTCCTCGGAGCGTTCGTCCGGTTCGCCAAGCGGCATGCGGTCGACATGGTCGCGCGGCGCGACGCCCGGCAGGCGCGGCGCGACCGGAAATTCCTCGCGCGGCCGTGCATAATCCGGTTCGGGCGTGCGTCCCTCGAATGTCCCGTCGGGCGGTTCGCGCAGTCCGAGGTGAACCTCGAGCTCACGCCGCAGGCGCTCGCCCAGCGGCACGCGCTCGGTGCGGATTTCGTCACGGCCGAGTTCGCGGCGACGCGTCTCGCGGCGCTCGGATGGCGTGACGTAGCGGCGCTCGCCACGTGGCACGATGGCGATGACCCGCCCCGTTTCCGGGTCGTAGATCACCTCACGCCCATACTGGTCGATGTAGCTTTCGGCCCGGCGGTATTCGTCGCGCGACTGCCCGAACAGACCTTGGGCGTATGCGGTGCCCGCATCCGCTACAAACACAAGCGCCATGCAAACGATCAGCGATCGGATCATCGTTACCCTCTGTGCGCGATCCCGCAGCCAGGCCGCCGGGAATCACCCCTTCAGCATCCACCGTCGCGCATGAACAGGACATGAAAATGGCAGGGACGGACACAAACGCGTCAGTCGGCACAAGTCAGCTATCCAGTCCAAGCTGGACCCTGACCTTCTTCGGCAACCCAGCGCCGACGATCCGGTGGCTCTCCCGCAAATAGTCCTCCAGCGCATCGGCATCCATGCTCTCACCCGAGGTACGCTGGATCCACTTCATGCCGCGCGAGGCGAGGTAGGGAGCTGGCCGCAGCCCCGGCTGTTCCTTCAAAATGTCGAAAGCGAGGTCAGAAACCTTGAAAGTGATGTAGGGATGCTCCTCGCGGCTCCAGCCGCCGATTGCGAAAACCTTGCCGCCGACCTTCCACACATGCGACCCGCCCCATTGCACGACATGCGTGGTGTGCGGCAGCGAGGCGCAGAATGCGTTGTATTCGTCGAGTGTCATGGCTCCATCCCTCGTAGTGGGTGGAGCCTCTCCGTCAAGCCGCTAGCACAGCTTCGCGAACGGACTACTGTCAGTGGAACCGGCTGAACACCAGCGCCGCATTGACGCCACCGAAGCCAAAGGCATTGGACAGGACATGCTCGACCCTGGCAGCCCGCGCACCTTCCGAAAGCATGTCGAAACCTTCCGCGCACTCCATCGGACGGTCGATGTTGAGGCCTCCGGGCAGGATACCTTGCTCGATGGCTTTGACGGAAAACACGGCTTCGACTGCGCCCGCTGCACCCAGCATGTGACCGGTCGCCGACTTCGTCGAACTGACCGGGACACGGCCGCCGCCCTCTCCAAATACGGTCTTCAACGCAGCCAGTTCGGCGGCGTCGCCAACCGGCGTCGATGTCGCATGTGCATTGACGTAGCCGATGGCGTCCGGCGTCAGCCCGGCCATGGCCAGCGCCATCGTCATTGCCCGTGCAGCCGCGCGCCCATCCGGCCAGCCCGCCGTCACGTGATGGGCGTCTGTCGTCGTTCCGTATCCGGAAAGGACAGCAAGTGGCTTCGCACCGCGGCGCTCGGCATGGCTCCACTTCTCGACAACCAGCATGGCGGCGCCCTCCGACAGAACGAAACCGTCGTGCGCTGCATCGAATGGCCGGGACGCGCGTGCCGGCTCTTCGTTGAACCCGAAAGACAGGGCGCGGGCGGCGGTAAAACCGCCGATGCCGACCGGATCGACGCAGGCTTCTGTACCGCCGCACAGGGCGATGTCGGCTTCATCGTTGCGTATGAGACGCATCGCATCGCCTATGGCCTGGGCCGAAGCTGCGCAGGCCGTCACCGGCGCTCCCGAAGGACCTCGAAACCCATAGCGGATCGATATCTGTCCCGCGGCCAGATTGGGAAGGAATGAGGGCACGATAAAGGGAGACAGGCGGCGCACCCCATCCTTCCTGATGGTTTCCGCTGCCCTGTTGATCGCCGGTATTCCGCCCACCCCGGTTCCGATCACGGTTGCCGTGCGTGCCTGCTCGGAGGGAGTCTCGGGGCGCCAGTTCGCCTGCATCAGTGCTTCGTCGGCCGCAGCCAGCGCATAATGGATAAAGAGGTCGCTCTTGCGCTGCTCCTGCGGCGTCATCACCGTTTCGGGGTCGAAGCCGTCCGGAGCTGTGGCCGCCGACGGAACCAGCCCGGCAATTTGGCATTTCCAGTCCCTGGTATCGAAGCGGTCATTGCGCCTGATGCCGCTTTCACCCGCTATCAGCCTCCTCCAGCTTGCTTCCACGCCTGCCGCCAGCGGTGTGACCGCGCCCAGGCCGGTTACGACGATCGGATCGTGCATTGTGCCTCCAACGTTGGACGTGTATATGCACAGTCTGAGACGCACCGCAACCCGCCTGTCGGCATCTATCCCTGCGCGAGTTGCCTGGACACCTCTAGGTAGCGGGTAGCGTCGTCACCCTCCAGGCCCGCCATGAGCTCCGCCTGGGCGAGTCGCCACTCATCGAACAGGCGATTGAGAAGAGCGTCGCCTTTTTTGGATAATTCGCACAGTCGGGCGTTCCCGGTCGTCCCGACACGCCGGATCAGGCCTTTGGCTTCAAGCAGATCGAGATTGCGGGTCAGGCTCGTTCGATCGAGCAAAATCCGCTGCGCGAGAACCGCGACCGGTTCGCCCGGATGAAACCGGATCGCGGCCAGCAGGGAAAACTGCTGAATGGTGACGCCATGCGGCTTCAGCTTCGCGTCATAGCGCCGGACGAGCGTGCGGGCGGCAGTGACGGTGTTCAGTACCAGGCAATCGGCAAGGGCTTTCTGCATGTCCATGGGGATAACCATGCGGCTGCACCTGCAGGCCGGTCAAGCAGCGCGCCCGGGGGAACGTGCTCCCCCGGCTCACGCCCGAGGAGCACGTTCTGGTGGCTATTGTCTAAGCGGCTTTGGAGTCCGCGGCCAAAGCGCCGACCGGCTTGAACACCAGCCGGTCGGAGCCGGCGGTGACGCGCACGGCGGACCCGTCAAGGATGTCTCCCATCAGGATCTTCTCCGCCAGCGGATCCTGCAGTTCCTTCTGCATGACGCGCTTCAGCGGCCGCGCACCGTATGCCGGGTCATAGCCCTTCTCTGCCAGCCACTTCACCGCCGCCTCGTCCAGTTCGAGCGTGATCTTGCGGTCGGCTAGCAGCTTCTCCAGACGTTCGAGCTGGATTTCCACGATGCGGCCCATGTCCTTCTGCCGCAGGCGGTGGAACAGGATCACTTCGTCGACGCGATTGAGGAATTCGGGCCGGAACGAAGCCCGCACAACACCCATCACTTCGTCGCGCACCTTGTCCACATCTTCGGTTTCGCCGAGCGAGACGAGGAACTCCGAGCCGAGGTTCGACGTCATGATGATCAGCGTGTTGCGGAAGTCGACCGTGCGCCCCTGGCCGTCGGTAAGGCGACCGTCATCGAGCACCTGCAACAACACGTTGAAGACGTCTGGATGCGCCTTTTCTATCTCGTCGAACAGCACGACCTGATAGGGCCGCCGCCTGACGGCTTCCGTCAGCGCCCCGCCTTCCTCATAGCCGACATAGCCGGGAGGCGCGCCGATCAGCCGGGCAACGGAGTGCTTCTCCATGAACTCCGACATGTCGATGCGCACCATCGCCGCTTCGTCATCGAACAGGAAGTTCGCCAGCGCCTTGGTGAGTTCCGTTTTGCCGACGCCGGTGGGGCCGAGGAACATGAACGAGCCGATGGGCCGGTTCGGATCCTGCAGACCGGCGCGGGCGCGCCTGACTGCCTTGGAAACAGCCTGCACAGCCTCACCCTGCCCGACGACGCGCTTGGCCAGTTCGTCTTCCATGCGTAGCAGCTTATCGCGCTCGCCTTCGAGCATCTTGTCGACCGGGATGCCGGTCCAGCGCGAAACGATGTGGGCGACATGGTCGGGCGTCACGGTCTCCTCGACCATCGACCCCTTGCCGCCTTCTTCCTCGGCTTCGGCCTCGACCAGCTTCTTCTCAAGCTCCGGGATGCGGCCATAGGCAAGCTCGCCGGCACGCTGGAATTCACCCTTGCGCTGCGCGATGGCGAGTTCGTTGCGCGCCTCGTCGAGCTGCTTCTTGAGTTCGGCGGCAAGGCCGAGCTTGGCCTTCTCTGCGGCCCACGCGGCCGTCAGCCCGGCGGACTCTTCCTCCAGCCCGGTCAGCTCCTTCTCGAGTTTCGTCAGCCGGTCCTTCGACGCTTCGTCCTTCTCGACCTTGAGCGCCTCGCGCTCGATCTTGAGCTGCATGATGCGGCGATCGATCTCGTCCAGCGCCTCGGGCTTGGAATCGACCTGCATCCTGAGCCGCGACGACGCCTCGTCGACAAGGTCGATGGCCTTGTCGGGCAGGAAGCGGTCGGTGATGTAGCGATTGGAAAGCATCGCCGCCGACACCAGTGCGGAGTCGGAGATGCGCACCTTGTGGTGCTGCTCGTATTTCTCCTTCAGGCCGCGCAGGATCGAGACGGTGTCCTCCACCGTGGGCTCCTCGATGAACACGGGCTGGAAGCGGCGCGCGAGCGCGGCATCCTTCTCGACATGCTTGCGGTACTCGTCGAGCGTGGTTGCGCCGACGCAGTGGAGTTCGCCGCGCGCCAGAGCCGGCTTCAGAAGGTTCGACGCGTCCATCGCGCCGTCGGCCTTGCCGGCACCGACCAGCGTGTGCATCTCGTCGATGAAAAGGATGATATTGCCGTCGGCCGCCGTCACTTCCGACAGCACGGCCTTCAGCCGCTCCTCGAACTCGCCGCGATATTTCGCACCGGCAATCAGCGCGCCCATGTCGAGCGCCATGAGCTGCTTGTCCTTCAGCGTCTCCGGCACGTCGCCATTGACGATTCTGAGCGACAGCCCCTCGGCGATCGCCGTCTTGCCGACGCCGGGCTCGCCAATCAGCACGGGATTGTTCTTGGTCCGGCGGGAAAGAACCTGGATGGTGCGGCGGATCTCGTCGTCGCGGCCGATCACCGGATCGAGCCTGCCTTCACGGGCATCCTTGGTGAGATCCCGCGCGTATTTCTTCAGCGCGTCATAGCCCTGCTCGGCGGAAGCCGAGTCGGCCGTGCGGCCCTTGCGCAAATCGTTGATCGCCTCGTTGAGCGCCTTCGGCGTCACGCCGCCCTTGGCCAGGATGTCGGCTGACTTTGCCGACTTCTCCATCGACAGCGCCTGTAAAAGGCGCTCGACCGTGACGAAGCTGTCGCCCGCCTTTTTCGCCGCCTCTTCCGCGGTTGCGAATACCTTGGCCAGCGGCTGCGCGAGATAGAGCTGCGAATTGCCGCCATCGACCTTCGGCATGGCTTCCAGCGCGCTCTCCACACCGAGACGCACGTCGCGGACCTTGCCGCCGGCGCGCTCGATCAGCGAGGCGGCAAGGCCTTCCTCGTCGTCGATAAGGACTTTCAGGATGTGCTCGGGGGTGAATTGCTGATGGCCTTTCGACAGCGCCATCGTCTGCGCGGACTGGATGAAGCCCCGAACCCGTTCGGAGTATTTTTCGAAATCCATATGCGTCTTCCTTCCATCACCGGCCCTTCCTAGGCGCCGGATCAGTTCATGATGACGGGCCCCCTCGGCGCATTGATCTTCGGCAAATAGCCACGGATCGATGCCCTCTGCGGCAAGCCCAGCTTGACCTGGATATGGGAGCTCTCCCCACCCCGCTCAAGATGCCGGACAGCCACAACGAAAAAGGCGGAGCTTAAGCCCCGCCTTCATTCTGAACCTGGAATGTTACGCGTCGGTTGACGGTTTCGGCCGCCTCAAGGCCGACGCGGATCGCTCGCTACTCGGCGGCTTCCGGTGCCGGCGAAGCTTCCGTTTCGCTTCCGCCGGAAGCAGACTCCGCGTCGCGCGGCTTGCGCGGGCGCCGGCCGCGCTTGCGCGGCTGGTCGCTGTCGCCGGAAGCCTGGCTGTCGCCGTTCATGTGCTGGCCGTTCTGGCCGCCATTCTGCGCATCGTCGCCTTTGGCCTGCGCGTCGCCCTTGTCGCGCCCCAGATTATCTTCCGAATGCGCGACCTCCGCGGGCACACCTTCGATGACCGGCTGCGGGCCGCTTCCGTTGTTGTGCTGGCGGCGCTGGTCGTTCTGGTTGAAACGGTCGTTGCGATCGTTGCGGTCCGATGCTTCGAACTCGTCGTCGCTGTCGTCCTGGTTGTTTTCGCGCTGCTGTTGCTGCGCGGCCTGCTGGGCTGCCTGGGCGGCTGCGATGATGCGGTTGTAGTGCTCCGCATGCTGCAGGTAGTTCTCGGCCATCACGCGGTCGCCGGAGCTCTGCGCGTCACGGGCGAGCGTCGCGTATTTTTCGGCAACCTGCTGCGCGGTGCCGCGGATCTTCACGTCCGGACCGTTGCTCTCATAGCTGCGCGTGAGCGGGTTCGGCCCCTTGCGGTTGTTGTTATTGTTGTTGTTGCCGCGGCCGCGCATGCGCCGGTTCTGCTGTTGTGGCCTCATTCCATACTCTTCAGAGATTTAGGTTGCAGTGGTTCCATGCGGACCAATCCGGCCCGCTCGTGTTAGTCCCATGGCGTTCAAGCGCACATCGCGCGACCGCCGGATGAAACCTCGTTTGGGTTCAAAACACTTCCGGAGAGTCCCCGCACGAAGCCTATGGCGTCGCTCACGCAAGAAGGCAGCTTGTTTTGTAGAAGCGGAATCGAAAACAGCACTGCCTGCTTCGTCTCATCCGGTGGCCGGAACCTAAACGCAATCCTCCTGATTGCCAAGCCTTTTTTGCACCGCGGCATAGCGCCTGTTCACAAGTCGAACACCAGCACCCTGTCTCGCCCACCCAGATCGCAAGCCTGTTCGATCACCCGAAAGCCGTGCCCCGCGAATATCGCCGAAACCGACTCCCGCTGCTTGTGGCCGATCTCGACTCCCAACACTCCGCCCTCAAGCAGATAGCCGGCTGCCGACTTTACGATCGTCCTGTAAGCTTCGAGCCCGTCCGCGCCGCCGAGCAGGGCGGTTTGCGGCTCGTAGCGCCGCACATCCTCGGGCAGCGCTTCAAACTCCTCAGCCGATATATAGGGAGGATTTGAGACGATCACATGAAATTTTTCGTTTACGTCCGAAAACCAGTTTGATTGCAGCGCCCGGAACCGTTCCTCAAGGCCGTTGAGACGGGCGTTCGCGGCCGCGGTTTCAACGGCTTCAGGTACGACATCGACGCCGATAGCCGTCGCGCCTTCCACCTCAGCCAGCAACGCAAGTGCGATCGCGCCGGTGCCGGTGCCGAGGTCGAGCACCTTGCAGCTACCTTCCGCCGCCATGATTCGCCGGACGTGCGGGATGATCCGGTCGACAAGGATTTCGGTATCCGGGCGCGGTTCGAGCGTGGCTGGCGTCAGGTCGAGTTCGACACCGTAGAAAGCGCGCCGCCCAATGATGCGGTGCAGCGGCTCGCCCGACGCGCGACGCCGCGCCGCAGTGAGTATCGCCTCATGCGCTTCCCGCCCGATTGGCCGATCAGACGCAGCCACAACCTGGGCTGCACTCACGCGGGCAAAATGCGCGGCCAGCAGCCGTGCCTCCCGCGCAGCGTCGGCAATGCCGCCTCCGCGCATCAGAGCTGCCGCTTCGCCGAGCACAGCATCAAGCCGCGCCGCGTCCTTGGCGTCAGCCATCCTGGTCCATTGCCGCCAGCAGCTTCGACTGATGGTCGGTTGTGAGCGCGTCGATCACTTCGTCGAGTTCGCCCAGCATGACCCGGTCGAGCTTGTAGAGCGTGAGATTGATTCGGTGATCGGTCAGCCGCCCCTGCGGGAAGTTGTAGGTGCGAATGCGCTCGGAGCGATCGCCCGAACCGACCTGCAGCCGTCGCGCTTCCGAGCGCTCGTCGGCGGCTCGTGTCCGCTCGATGTCGAAAAGCCGCGCCCGCAATATCTGCATCGCCCGCGCCCGGTTCTGGTGCTGCGATTTCTCCGCCGACACGACCATGATGCCGGTCGGCAGATGCGTGATGCGCACGGCAGAATCGGTGGTGTTCACGTGCTGTCCGCCGGCGCCCGAGGCTCGCATCGTGTCGATGCGGATATCCTCGTTGCGGATTTCTATATCGACATCCTCGGCCTCCGGCAGCACCGCGACGGTGGCGGCGGAGGTATGGATGCGCCCGCCGGCTTCGGTCTCCGGAACACGCTGCACGCGGTGCACGCCGGATTCGAACTTGAGCCGGGCAAAGACATCCTTGCCCGAGACGCTGGCGATGATTTCCTTGTAACCGCCCACCTCGCCTTCGCTGGCCGACACTACCTCGACCTTCCATCCCTGCGTCGAGGCGTAGCGCTCATACATGCGGAAGAGATCGCCGGCGAAGAGAGCGGCTTCGTCGCCGCCGGTGCCGGCGCGTATTTCGAGGATCGCGTTCTTGTCGTCGGCTTCGTCGCGTGGAAGCAGGAGTATCTGGATTTCCTGCCTGAGCGCTTCCAGCTTTTCCTGGACTGCATCGAGGTCCGCCTCAGCGAGCGCCCGCATCTCGGCGTCCGTTTCGCTGTCGGCGAGCATCCCTTCGAGGTCGGCTTCTTCCTTCTCCGCCGCCTTCAGCGCTCTGATTTTGCCGACCATCTCCTGCAGGTCGGCATATTCTGATGCGAGCCGGACATATTCCTCCGGTTCAGGCCCCGCGGCCATGCGCGCTTCCAACAGGTCGAAGCGTTTGACGACCTGGTCCATTCGCTCGGTGGGCAGCTCAACCACGACTCAACAATCCTCAGTGATCAAGCGTGACGCCGTGATCGGCGGCGAATTCGGCCAGCATGGCGCGCATATCGTCCTCGGCGCCCATGCCGTTCATCGCCTTCTTCATCTGGTCGACAAGCGCGCCGACCGGAAGATCGCGCAGCATCGCCTTGACCGGACCGATCGCGGCCGGCGCCATCGAGATCGAGCGGTAACCGACGCCGATGAGGGCCATCGCCGTGATCGGCCGGCCCGCAAGCTCGCCGCACAGGGTCACCGGCCGGTCATTGGCAAAGCCGGCATCGGCGATCTGCTTGAGCACCCTGAGGAACGGCACCGACAGCGGATCGAAACGCGACGACAACCGGGTGTTGCCGCGGTCGCTGGCGGTGATGAACTGGAACAGGTCGTTCGAACCAACCGACACGAAATCGACCGCGCGCATCAGCTCGTTGAGCTGCCACAGCAGCGACGGCACCTCGATCATCGCGCCGACCTTGACCCGCGTCGGCAGCAGATGCGCGAACCGCGACAAATACTGCACCTCGCGGTCGATGATCGCCCGCGCTTTTCGGATCTCCGATATCTCGGTGACCATCGGCAGCATGACGCGCAGCTCGCGCCCGCCTGCCGCCTTCAACAACGCGCGCACCTGCGTGCGAAGCAGCGCCGGGCGGTCGAGCGTCAGGCGGATCGCGCGCCAGCCAAGCGCGGGGTTTTCCTCCTGCACCGCTTCTTTGAAATAGGGCAGCACCTTGTCGCCGCCGATGTCGATCGTGCGGAAGGTGACGGGCTTGTCGCCGGCGGCAAGCAGCACCTCGCGATAGAGCTGCTCCTGCTCCTCGGCGCGCGGGAAACGCGCCGCCACCATGAACTGCAGTTCCGTTCGGAACAGGCCTATGCCGGCGGCCCCGGATTCGATGAGCTGCGGCAGGTCGACGGCGAGCCCCGCATTCATCATCAGGTCGACCCTGACGCCGTCAGCCGAAACCGAAGGTTGATCGCGCAATTCGCGGTAGAGCTGCTGCTTGCGGGCGCGGAAGCGGGCCTTCTCCGCGAACGCCGCCTCGACATCCGGCTGCGGCCGCAGATGAACCTGGCCGTCGTCGCCGTCGACGATGATGGCATCGCCGTTTTCAGACATCGACACGGCGCCCTTCACCTGGCCGGCGACCGCAATGCCCATGGCACGCGCCACGATCACCACATGGCTGGTCGGCGCGCCGTCCTCCAGCACCAGCCCGCGCAGGCGCTGGCGCGGATAGTCGAGCAATTCGGCGGCTCCCATCGACCGCGCGACGATGATGGCGTCCTTCGGCAGGGTCTCGGCCAGTGTCTCCGGCCCCTGCCCCATGAGCTGTCGCAGAAGCCGGTTGCCGAGATCGTCGAAGTCGCTCATCCGCTCGCGCAGATAGGGGTCGGTCATGTGCATCATGCGCGCGCGCATGTCGCTCTGCACCTTCTCGACGGCGGCCTCCGCCGTCAGGCCGTTGGCGATCGCCTCTTCCAGCCGCCGCACCCAGCCGCGATCGTTGGCGAACATGCGGTAGGCTTCGAGCACCGCCCGGTGCTCGCCTTCGAAGGCAACGTCGCGCCGCGACATCATGTCGTCGATGGACAGCCGGAGTGTCGCAAGCGCCTCCGTCAGCCGCTCCTGCTCGGCATCCGTGTCTTCGTTGAAGAGGTTGGTGACGACGACACGCGGTTCGTGCAGCACAACATGGCCGAGCCCGACGCCCTCGTTGAGCGCCAACCCTTCGAAGCTCACGGGACGGCGTAGATCGAGCTCGATGCCGGGCCGCGCCAGCCGCGCAAGATCGCCGGTGGCGATCATTTCGGCGATCACCATTGCGGTGGTTTCGAGCGCCTCCACCTCGTCGTCGCGGTAGCTGCGCATCGTCTTGTTCTGCACGACGAGCACGCCGAGCGTGCGCCCCGCGCGCAGCACGGGGACGCCCAGGAACGAGTGGTAAATCTCCTCGCCTGTCTCCGGCAGGTAGGCGAAGGCGGGATGATGCTGTGCGTCGGTCAGGTTCAGCGGCCGGGCACTTGCAGCGATCGTACCAACAAGGCCCTGGCCGAGCTTCAGCTGCGCCAGGTGCACCGATCCGGGATTGAGACCCTCGGTGGCGTAAAGCTCCAGCACGCTGTCGGCGCGCAGCACGTAGAGGGAACACACCTCTGCCACCATGTTGGCGGCAATCTCGCGCACGATACGGTCCAGCCGGTCCTGCGGCTCGAGGGGCGACGCCATGAACTCGCGCAGCCTTCTCAGCAGCACGCGCGGACCCGCGGCGATGTCCCGTACCTGTGTCATAAAAGTCCGGTCGCGGCCGGCAGACCCCTTGTCAGCCAGCGCGCGATTCCCGTTCCTCGTATCTATTGCTTATCCAGACCGTAGACGGAATGCAAAGCGCGCACGGCCAGTTCGCCATAGGCGCCATCGATCAAAATCGAAATCTTGATTTCGGATGTCGTGATCGCGCGGATGTTGATGCCGCGCTCCGACAGCGCCTTGAATGCGGTCGCTGCCACGCCGGCATGGCTGCGCATGCCGATACCGATCACAGACACCTTCATCATGCCCGCTTCGTGCTGGAGCACGTCGAAGCCGACCGTCTCGCGGACCTTTTCGAGCACCGACAACGCCTTGTCCACATCGCCCGAGGGCACGGTGAAGGTCATGTCGGTGCGCGACCCGTCCTCGGAGATATTCTGGACGATCATGTCGACATTGATGCCGGCCTCGGCCAGCGGGCCGAAGATGCCGGCAGCCACGCCCGGCCTGTCGGAGACACGCCTGAGCGAAATCTGGGCCTCGTCCTTGGCGTAGGCGATGCCGGTGACGACTTGCTGTTCCACGATCTCATCCTCATCGCAAATGAGCGTTCCGGGCGGATTGACGGGGTCGCCCATGCCCGGCGCATCGGGGTCGTCGAAGGAGGAGCGCACGAAGGTGCGCACCTTGTGAACCATGGCCAGCTCGACCGAGCGCACCTGCAGCACCTTGGCGCCGAGCGACGCCATTTCGAGCATCTCTTCGAACGAAATTTTCGACAACCGCCGCGCCTTGGGCTCGATGCGCGGATCGGTTGTGTAGACCCCGTCGACATCCGTGTAGATGTCGCAGCGGTCGGCTTTCACCGCCGCCGCGACGGCCACGGCGCTCGTATCGGAACCGCCGCGCCCGAGCGTCGCGATGCGGTTATCCGGCCCGATACCCTGGAACCCGGTGACCACCGCCACTTGCCCGCGGCCGAAGCGCTCGATCAGGGTCGAAGCGTCGATATCGACAATGCGCGCCGCCCCATGCGCGCCGTCGGTGCGGATCGGTATCTGCCAGCCCTGCCAGGAGCGGGCGTCGATACCAATCGACTGCAGCGCGATCGCCAGAAGACCCGCCGACACCTGCTCGCCGGAAGCAACAATCGCGTCATATTCGCGTGCGTCGAAAAAGGGCAGGTTTGCGCCGCTGGCGCGTGGCATCTGCTGCGCCCAGCCGACGAGCTCGTTCGTCTTGCCGGCCATGGCCGACACGACCACGGCGACCTCGTTGCCGGCATCCACCTCGCGCTTCACATGGCGCGCGACGTTACGGATTCGGTCCAGATCGGCGACGGACGTCCCGCCGAATTTCATCACGATGCGCGCCATCGTCGCGGAGTGCCTTCAGCTGAAGCTCCGCCGGGCAGGACCTGACGGAAATCGGGGTTCCGGAACCCAGGCATGGCTGCGCCGAAACGCGCGTCTGGCCAAGGGTTCCGGGCGCGCGGCTTCCATATCCAAACGTCAGCTGTTTCGCAAGCAAGCCCGTCATTCACGTTCACGCTGGCACAAGGTGCAACGGCTTGACATTTCTTCGCGTGGCCACGACTTGTTGGCGGCAGAGGAGAGCTGCAAGCCCATGTCTCAGGCCGAGCGAACCAGCGTTGACAGCAGCGAGATCGAGCGCTTTTCCGCGCTTGCCGCCGAGTGGTGGAACCCCAACGGCAAGTTCCGCCCGCTGCACAAATTCAATCCCGTGCGGCTTGCCTATATCCGCGACAAGGCAGCGGAACATTTCGGGCGTGACCACCGTGCCGCCAAGCCGTTGAAGGACCTGCGTATACTGGACATTGGCTGCGGCGGCGGCCTGCTGTGCGAGCCGATGGCGCGGCTCGGCGCGGATGTCGTCGGCGCGGATGCTTCCGAAACCAACATCGAGGTGGCCAAACTCCATGCTGCTGAAAGCGGCGTGAAGATCGACTATCGCGCGGCTGCCGCCGAAGAACTGGCGGATGCCGGCGAAACCTTTGACATCATCCTCAACATGGAGGTCGTCGAGCACGTCGCCGATGTCGACTTCTTCATTGCCCGCTGTGGCGCGATGCTGAAGCCGGGCGGCATCATGTTCGTCGCAACCATCAACCGTACTCTGAAGGCGCTGGGACTGGCCATCATCGGCGCCGAATATGTGCTGCGCTGGCTGCCGCGCGGCACGCACCAGTTCGGCAAGCTGGTGCGGCCGGAGGAGCTTGAGCGCGCGCTCGATGCCGCTGGCCTCGCCTCGATCGACCGCACGGGCGTCGTCTACAACCCGATCGCCGACCGCTGGCAGCGCTCGCGCGACATGGACGTCAACTACATGGTGCTGGCGGAAAAGCGGGCGGCCAACCAGGCCTGACCCGCTTCCCGATCAGTTCGTGTCGTCGGGGATTGTGGGTAGCGGCATGATGCTGACGCCATCCTCAAGGAGGTCCTTGACCTCCTCCTTCGACGCCTCGCCATATATGCCGCGCGGGTCGGTCTCGCCGAAATGGATCTTGCGCGCCTCTTCGGCGAACTTGTCGCCGACATAGTCGGCGTTTTCCTTCAGCTTGTCGGTCAGCTCCTTGAGCTGCCCCATCAGCCTCCTCTGCTCGGCATTCATGCCGAGCGCCACCTTTTCGCGCTTACGCGACGACTGCACGGACGGAGCCATCAGCGCCTTCTCGACCTTGGCCGAATTGCATACCGGGCATGATACAAGCCCGCGCTTCTTCTGCGTCTCGAAATCGTCGTTGTTGCGAAACCAGCCATCGAAATCGTGATCGCGGTCGCAGCAGAGCGAGAAGCGGATCATGACGCCCGGCGTTCCGGGGTAGGCGCAGCCGGTACCGTCCTGACCTCGAAGGGCCGGGCATTGCCGAGATTCGGAATCTTGCCGCGCGCGGCGGCCACCTTGGCGGTGTCGATCTCGGCAATCACGACGCCGGGCTCGTCATGATCGGCTTCGGCGATGACGGTGCCCCACGGATCGATGATGAGCGAATGGCCGTAGGTCTCGCGCCCGTCCTCATGTTTGCCGCCCTGCGCGGCTGCGATCACAAACGCGCCGTTCTCGATCGCGCGCGCGCGCAGCAGAACATGCCAGTGCGCCTCGCCGGTTTGTCGCGTGAAGGCCGCCGGTACTGTCATGATCTCGGCGCCCGCCAGCGCCTGCGCCCGAAACAGCTGCGGGAAGCGCAGGTCATAGCACACCGACATGCCGAGACGAGCGAAACCGAGATCGGCGACCACTGTTTCCTTGCCCGGTTCGTAGGTGTTCGATTCGCGCCAGCTCTCGCCATTGTCGAGATCGACATCGAACATGTGAATCTTGTCGTAGTTGGCAATCAGCCCGCCATCCGGACCGTAGAGAAAGGCCCGGTTCGCCACCTTGCCGTCGTCGCGCGCAATCGCGGTCGAGCCGACATGAATGTGGATGCCTAGTTCGGCGGCAAGCGCGGAAGCTTTCGCCGCGACGGCGTCCTTGTCGGCCGAGGTGATCAGTGATGTCAGCGTGGCCCGATCACGCACCAGCGCGCCGGTCATCTCCGGCGACTGCACATAGGCCGCACCCTTGTCGGCGGCCTCGCGCACCAGCGCCTCGAACGCCTCGACATTGCGCCCGACACCCATGGTTGCGCGCATCTGCAGCGCGGCGACGCGCACCGTGCTCATGATGCAGCGGCTCGCGGCGCATCTGCCAGCATGGCGTCGAGCCGGCCCTCATGCTCCAGCGTGTGAAGGTCGTCAGATCCGCCGACATGGTGGTCGCCGATGAAAATCTGCGGGAAGGTCGAGCGCCCATTGGCGCGCCCGATCATTTCCTGGCGCAACTCGGGCGAGAAACTCGCATCATGCTCGGTATAGGCGACGCCCTTGCGGTCCAGCAGCCGCTTCGCGGCGGCGCAATAGCCGCACATCATGCGCGTATAGATCGTTACTTCGGTCATCGGAATCCTGCGTCCAAACCTGACTTATATAGGGCCTGCGTCCTCGAGCAGGAAGTCCCCGGGCAGCGCCAGCGCAAATGTCAGCACGTCGACCTCCCGCGCTCCCGCCTTCTTCAATGCTCGCGTGGCAGCCGATGCAGTTGCCCCGGTCGTATAGACGTCGTCGACCAGAAGCACCCTGCGGCCGGTCACCTCCGTCTTCTGCCGATCTGGCACCCGGAATGCGCCGCGCATATTGGCTTCGCGCTCGCTCGCGCGGAGACCCACCTG
The DNA here is from genome assembly GCA_017643025.1 of Rhizobiaceae bacterium. GTDB lineage: Bacteria > Pseudomonadota > Alphaproteobacteria > Rhizobiales > Rhizobiaceae > RCIO01. The sequence continues at coordinate 643,545 of JAEPOG010000002.1, read as the reverse complement.
CTGCTGCGTCTTCTTCACCCGTTCGACAGCGTCCGGCACGAAGGAAACGGCGCTCAAATGAGAGACATGACGCGCCAGCTCCGCCGACTGGTTGAACCGGCGGGAAAAGAACCGCCTGCGATGCAGCGGCACGGGCACCACGATCTCGGCATCGCGCAGAAGCTCCCTGCCCGCGCGTATCATCCACCGCGCCATCCATGGCGCAAGATCGGTACGGTCGCGGTATTTCAGGTTCTGCACCAATTGCCGCGCAATACCGGAATAGGCGACGGCAGCCCGGGCGCGAGAAAATACCGGCGGATCGGCCAGTGCGGCCGGCGAGACGGCGTCATCCCCAACCTCGTAGGCGAAGGGGGTTCCCAGAATTGCGCAGAGCGGCGGCTCGATGAACCGCACTTCGTGCCAACATCGGGAACAAAGCGTTCCCGGTTCGCGGACGTGCCGTCGGCAGCCGGGGCAGGCCGGCGGAAACAGCAGGCGCGCCACCGCCGCGGCCATACCCTCGGAAATCCCGCCCTTGATCTCTACATTCATTTCGGCGACCACACCCTGCCGATGTCAGCCTAGCACGAAACGTACGGCGGCCATCGCGTCCAATCTTTCGGCGGGCCGATATGGAATCCGTATTCGACCGGGATCTGCTTCTTCAGCGCAAGTTGCGCGCGCTTCGCGCCGGCGGGGCGGACTTTCTGCTCCGCCATGCGCTCGACGATCTTCTGCTGCGCGTCTCCACCGTGGAGCGCCGGTTCGAAAATGCGGTCACACTGCACTGCCTGTCGCCGGTCCCGGCCGAGGCCCTGCTGCATTCCGGCAAGGTATCTAACGTAACCCGCATTGAACCCGACGCTGCTTTCCTGGCCACCGCTCATGCCGATGTCCGCCAGACGGTCTCGCCGACGGAAGAGCTGCCCCTCGCCGACGGAAGCGTCGACCTTGCGGTGTCGTTGCTAACGCTGCACGAGACCAACGATACGCCCGGTCTGCTGGCGCAGATCCGACGCGCATTGCGGCCCGACGGACTGTTCCTAGCAGCACTGCCCGGCCAGGGAACGCTGAACGAGCTGCGCTCCGCACTCCTGGAAGCCGAAACCGAAATCGCCGGCGGCGCCAGCCCGCGCGTCGCGCCTTTCATGGATGTTCGCGACGCAGGCGGCCTGCTGCAGCGCGCCGGATTTGCATTGCCGGTGGCCGATGCCGAGACGGTGACCGTGCGCTACGACACGATTTTCGACCTTATGCGCGACCTGCGTGTCATGGGCGCGACCAACGCGCTGGTTTCCCGAAGCCGTAACCCGGTCGGACGCCGCCTGTTCCTGAGCGCGGCGGAAATCTATGCCGAGCGTTTTTCGGACCCGGACGGGCGCCTGCGCGCGACTTTTTCTGTCGTTTGGCTGTCGGGATGGGCGCCGCACGCTTCGCAGCAAAAGCCGCTCAAGCCCGGCAGCGCCAAGGTTTCGCTCGCCGATATCCTCGGCAGACGGGATGGCGATTGACGGCTAGTTGATCGAGTTGGTCAGATAGCCGGCGGTGTAGTTGAACATGTCGCTGATGGCGTTTGTCGCCGAGGCGACGCCGCCCACGATGGCGAGAGATAGGACGGCCACGATCAATCCGTATTCGGATGCGGTGGCCCCGGATCTGTCGCTCAAAAACCGCCTGATCATGTGTGACGCCTCGAATATTTGACGGCCGATTATGGCCGGACAGCTGTTAAGAATAGTTAACGACAGTTGGTTTGGGTTTCGTTTCCAGGGCTAGCAATCGCCGGTACGCATGCCGTTGTCCCGGATGATGCAGACAGATTGCGGCGTGGTTTGCAGAACGCTGCGCCGGATCGTGTACGTGCCGGCCGCACCGCCCGGCTGCCGGATCGACCCGGTCGACATTGTGTCCAGGCCTACCGGCCCGCGCGCCATGATCGACTTCGCCTGTTGCTCGGCAAACGGCACGACAAAGAGGGCGAGCGCGATCGCGGCTGCGCCGAAGATCAGCGTGAATCGAAGCGAACCGGCGACACCGAGAAAATCGGCAGGTTCGTCTTCCCTGTTCCTGCTGTCCAAATTTCCTTCAGGCCACATCTGAGCCGGCTCCTGCGGCACGCCTCGGCGTCAGAGACGCGAGGGTGCGATGGCTCAATATTTCACTGCCGCGTGAAGGATTCGTTAATCATGATCCGAGCCGACCCCAGCTCAGAGCAGGTCGGTCAGGTGTGCGATCAGCGGGACGTCTGCCTCCGGCATCGGATAGTCGCGCAGCTTGCCCGGACGCACCCATTTTAGCGCCTTGTGCTCGACCGCGACTGGCGTTCCCCAGTATCTGCGGCAAACGAAGAGCGGCATCAGGAGGTGAAAGTCGTCGTAAGCGTGGCTGGCGAATGTTAGCGGCGCCAGGCAGGCGGTCTTGGTCTCGATGCTGAGCTCCTCGCGTAGCTCCCGCACCACCGCCTCTTCCGGCGTCTCGCCGGGTTCGACCTTGCCGCCCGGAAACTCCCACAATCCGGCCATCGCCTTGCCCTCGGGCCGTTGGGCGATCAGCACCCGCTGGTCGGCATCTATCAGCGCGCAGGCAACCACGATCACCAGCGGTTTCGATGGGTCGCTCAAGCGCTGTCCCCTGACGGACGGCGATAGTGGTAGCGGTAGGCTTCGACAAAGCCGAGCGAACGGTAAAGCGCTACTGCCGGTTCGTTGTCGGCCTCGACCTGCAGCCAGGCGATGCGCGCGCCGCGCAGCTTGGCCCATTTCAGTGCCGACAGCACGATCTTGCGACCATGTCCCTTGCCGCGCTCCTGCTGGTGGGTCGCAACCTCGAACAACCCGGCGAGGTCGCCGTCGTGCACGCAGATCGCACTCGCTGCGGCCTGACCCGAACCTTCCATGGCGAACAGACCGACCTCTGGCTTGATCGCGCCGATCAATTCCGACAGGCCCGGCCGCACGGACGGGTCGTGCCCGTGTACATGGATGGCCGCGCTGACATAGCGGCCGACATCCTTGAGCGGGATCAGATGCATGACGTCGTCGACGGCGGCGTTCGACAGCGGCATCATCATGACAAGCGATTCAGAGAAGCTGTCCCACCTCTCGGCGTTCAGCCGTTCGATCAGCGTCGGGCCGGCAAGCGGCGACAGGCGGAACACCATTGGCCGGCCGTAGGACTCGAAACGCCGCGCGGCGCGGGCAATGCGCTCGCCGAGGTCGCGATTGTCGCCGGGATCGAGCGGATTGACGGAATTAAGGCGCTTGGCGGCGTTGCCCGCCGTTAGCCTGACCAACCAGGTCCCGTCGTAGTGCACGGAGGACGCGGGCCATGCCCGGAAGCCGGCTGCCTCGAAACGGCGCACGACGCCGAGCGGCGAGGTATCGAGCAGTTCCGTCATTGCCTAGGAGCGGTAGTCGCCGTTGATGGCGACATATTCCTTGGTGAGGTCGCAGGTCCACACCGTCGCCTTGCCGCGCCCGATGCCGAGTTCCACGCCGATGCGGATGTGGTCGCCGCGCATGTAGGCCGACGCCGCCTCCTCCGAGTAACCGGTATCGCGCTCGCCGTGATGCGCGACCCTGAGATCGCCGAAGCGGATAGTGAGCAAATCGCGATCAGCCGGTTCGCCGGCTTTGCCGACTGCCATGACCACGCGGCCCCAATTGGCGTCCTCGCCTGCGACCGCCGTCTTCACCAGCGGCGAATTGGCGATCGACATGGCGATGCGTTTGGCCGAGCGCGACGACTTCGCGCCTTCGACGGAAATCTCGATCAGCTTGCGCGCGCCTTCGCCGTCGCGCGCGATCTGGATCGCAAGCGACTTGAGCACCCTGTTCAACGCGCGCTTGAAGCCGGCGAGTCGCACATCGCCTGTTTCGACGATCGCGGGCGCGCCGCGCTTCGCCGCGGCACCCGTCGCAAACAGCATCAGCGTATCGCTGGTCGAGGTGTCGCCATCCACCGTGATCGCATTGAACGTCTTGCCGACGCCCTTCGACAGCAGCGCCTGCAGCACGGGCGCCGCGATCGGTGCATCGGTGGCCACGAAAGACAGCATGGTCGCCATGTCGGGCGCGATCATGCCCGCGCCTTTGGCGATGCCGTTGATCGTCACCTCCGCATCGCCGAGCTTCACCGTCGCCGTCGCATATTTCGGGAATGTGTCGGTGGTCATGATGGCCTTGCCGGCATCGAGCCATCCGTCCGGCTTCGCCTCGCCCGCGAGCGAACCGAGGAGATGCGTGAAGCGCGACGCTTCCAGCGGCTCGCCGATGACGCCCGTGGAAGCGAGGAACACCTCGCCGGCGGCGCAATTCGCGGCTTCGGAAGCAGCTTTCGCTGTCATCGCGGCCGCCTCGCTGCCGCGCTTCCCGGTGAAGGCGTTGGCATTGCCCGAATTCACGACCAGCGCCCGCGCCGCACCACCGGAAAGGTTCTTGCGGCAGAAATCCACCGCAGCCGACGGGCATTTCGAGCGGGTGAAGACGCCCGCCGAGCTGGTGCCGGGGTCGAACAGCATAAGCATCAGGTCCGTGCGGCCCTTGTATTTGATGCCGGCTTGCGCAGTCGCGATGCGCAAGCCCTCGATCGCGGGCATTTTCGGAACTGATTTCGGTGCGAGTGGCGAAACGCTGGTCGACATCGGCTGCTATGTTGCTGGGAGACTAACGTCCGGGGCCGTCGATCGCCTCGACCGCAGCCTTCAGCGCCGGGTCGGAAATCTCGATCTGGGCCCCCTCGCGCAAGGTGGATACCTCGGCGAAATAGGTCTCGCTGAGCAGCCGCGACCGGACCTGCTGCTGAACCTGCTCGAATGCCGGCGGCTGCTGCGGCCTTTTGTCGACCACCTTGATGATGTGGTAGCCGAACTGGGACCTCACCGGCTCCGCCGAGTGCTGCCCCACCTCAAGCGCAAACGAAGCCTGCTCGAACTCGGGGACCATGCGTCCCGGACCGAAATAGCCGAGATCGCCACCATTTTGCGCCGAGCCGTCGTCTGAATGCTCGCGCGCCAATTCGGCAAAATCTGCGCCGCCGTCGAGCTCGGAGATGATCTCGTCCGCCTGGGCCTTCGCAGCCTGTTGCTCTTCCTCGGGCGCATCCTGTCCGACCTGGATCAGGATGTGGGAGGCGCGCACTTCGTTGCTCGCCGGCGCGGCGGCAATCTGCTCGTCGTACCAGGCGCGCACTGCCTCATCGGTCACGGCGGGAGCGACCTCGCGCCTTACGAATTCGCTGTGCAGGGCGCGCTCGCGCAGGAAATCCATGCGGCGCTGAAATCCGGCCTCATCGGCCACACCGGCCTTTTCGGAAGCGGATGCGGCGAGTTTGATCTCAATCAGCGCCGACAGGGCGGCCGCCCTCTTCTGTGCGGGGGGAAGCCGGTCGAACTGCGCGTCGAGTTCGCTCTCCGCAAGTGCGATGTCGCCCTCGGTCACTGGATCGCCATTCACGGTGGCGACGACAGCGTCTTCCTGCGCTTGCGCGGACAGGGCATGCGGCAGCGCGAGCGCCGCAGCGATTGCAAAGGCGGCCATTGTCCGGCCGATCGTATGGTGCATGAAGACCGTCTCCGGTTGTTTCCCAGGAGGGCTCACTTCAGCCAAAATGAGGCGCTTTTGTGCGGATCGCAGCCGATTCTGGCGGCGTTGACATCGATAGTGCCCCCTCTTATCTGTCCTTCGACTCCGCGTCCACTTCCGATTTCCGGGAAGCTCGTTCACTTTCGGGGCGTCCGTGCCAGGAGACGTCAGATCCGCCGGCCCCGCGACTTTGCTTTGAAAGGACCAGAATGGTCAGTCTAGGTGCCCTAGCCCGCAAGGTTTTCGGCTCTTCCAACGATCGCCGGCTGAAATCCCTGCGCCCGAGCGTCGATGCCATCAACGCGATGGAGAGTGAGGTCGCAGCGCTGAGCGACGCCGATCTGGCCGCTCGCACCCAGCAGTTCCGCGAGCAGCTCGCCGGCGGAACCAAACTCGACGATCTGCTCGTCCCGGCCTTTGCGACCGTACGCGAGGCGGCGAAGCGCGTCCTCGGCCAGCGTCATTTTGACGTGCAGCTTATCGGCGGCATGGTTCTGAACGAAGGTTCCATCGCCGAGATGAAGACCGGTGAGGGTAAGACGCTTGTCGCTACGCTGCCGGTCTACCTCAATGCGCTAGAAGGCAAAGGCGTTCACGTCGTCACGGTCAACGACTACCTCGCCACCCGCGACTCCGAATGGATGGGGCGCGTCTATAAGTTCCTCGGCCTCACCGTCGGCGTCATCGTCCACGGCATGAATGACGACCAGCGCCGGGCAGCATATGCCTGCGACGTCACCTACGGCACCAACAACGAGCTCGGTTTCGACTATCTGCGCGACAACATGAAATACGAGCGCGCGCAGATGGTTCAGTCCGGGTTCAGGCGTTTCCCCGCGACGATGCACCAGCTGACGGCGCAAGTGGAAATGGCTTTCGCCGACGAGTCCGACGCGACAAAGCGGACAGCACGCATCCAGCGCTCGCTTGAGACATGGGCGAACACCTATGGCGGGCTCGGACGACAGGTCACGAACTGGATCGGAACATCCGGTCTCGCCGACGCTGACGGTGACTACTGGAAAGGCCGTATGGAGGCCATCGAGCAGGGAGCCCGCGAGATCGCCGAATTGGCAGCCAACAGCTCGGTCTCCGAATCCGGGCCGTTGTTGGAGCGCCTGCGTTCCCTTGCAGACCTTCTCTCTACCCAGAGGACCGAAGCCGCCGCCGAGGCGAAGGATGCTTCGTTCTCGCACAATTACGCCATCGTCGACGAAGTGGACTCCATCCTCATCGACGAAGCGCGCACGCCGCTTATCATCTCCGGTCCGCTGGACGACCGTTCCGAACTCTACAACACCGTCGACGCTCTCATCCCCAATCTGGTGGAAGGGGATTACGAAGTCGACGAGAAGCAGCGCACCGCGACCTTCACCGAGGAAGGTACGGAGAAGATGGAAAACCTGCTGCGCGACGCGGGGCTGCTCAAGGGCGAGTCGCTCTACGACATCGAGAATGTCGCCATCGTCCATCACGCCAACAACGCCCTCAAGGCGCACCGTCTCTTTCAGAAGGACAAGGACTACATCGTCCGCAATGGCGAGATCGTCATCATCGATGAGTTCACCGGCCGCATGATGCCCGGCCGCCGCTTTTCGGAGGGTCTGCACCAGGCGCTTGAGGCCAAGGAGCATGTGGCTATCCAGCCTGAGAACCAGACGCTTGCTTCGGTCACGTTCCAGAACTACTTCCGCATGTACGACAAGCTGGCAGGCATGACCGGCACGGCCTCCACCGAGGCCGAGGAATTCGGCAATATCTATGGGCTCGATGTCGTCGAGGTTCCGACCAACCTGCCAATCAGCCGCGCCGACGAAGACGACGAGGTCTATCGCACCGTCGAGGAGAAGTACCGCGCCATCGTCACCGAGATCCGCGCCGCCAGCGCCAAGGGCCAGCCCATTCTGGTCGGTACGACGTCGATCGAGAAATCCGAACTCCTAGCCGAGCGCCTGCGGGCAGAAGGCATCAACGATTTCCAGGTCCTCAACGCCCGCCATCACGAGCAGGAAGCGCAGATCATCGCCCAGGCCGGCGTACCCGGAGCGATCACCATCGCCACCAACATGGCCGGCCGCGGCACCGATATCCAGCTCGGCGGCAATGCCGACATGCGTGTCGCCCATGAACTCGGCGACATGGAAGAGGGCGAGGAACGCAAGAAGAAGGAAGCGGCGATCCGCGCCGAAATCCAGAAGCTGCGGGAGAAGGCCCTCGCCGCCGGCGGCCTCTACGTGCTCGCTACCGAGCGCCACGAATCGCGCCGTATCGACAACCAGTTGCGCGGCCGCTCGGGCCGCCAGGGTGATCCTGGCCGCTCTAAGTTCTACCTGTCGCTGCAGGACGATCTGATGCGTATCTTTGGGTCGGAGCGCATGGACGGCATGCTGCAGAAGCTCGGCCTCAAGGAAGACGAGGCGATCATCCATCCCTGGATCAACAAGGCGCTCGAGAAGGCTCAGAAGAAGGTCGAGGCGCGCAACTTCGACATCCGCAAGAACCTGCTGAAGTTCGACGACGTGATGAACGACCAGCGCAAGGTGGTCTTCGAGCAGCGTCTCGAACTGATGGACGGCGAGAGCATGTCCGAAACCGTTGCCGAGATGCGCGCCGAGGTGATCGAGGACATGGTCGCCCGCCACATCCCGGAAAAGGCTTATGCCGAGCAGTGGGACATGGCAGGCCTCAAGGAGGACGTGCGCACGCACCTCAATCTCGACCTGCCTGTCGAGGAATGGGCTGCCGAGGAAGGCATCGACGAAGAGGTAATCCGCGAGCGCATCACCGAGGCCGCCGACAAGGCAGCTGCCGAACGCGCCGAACGCTTCGGCCCCGAAATCATGACCTATGTCGAGAAGACCGTTCTTCTCCAGACGCTGGACCATCTGTGGCGCGAGCATCTGGTCAATCTCGACCATCTGCGCTCCGTCGTCGGTTTCCGCGGCTACGCCCAGCGCGATCCTCTGAACGAGTACAAGTCGGAAGCCTTCGAGTTGTTCCAGGCTATGCTCGGCAATTTGCGCCAGGCCGTTACCGCGCAGCTCATGCGGGTTGAACTCGTGCGGCAGGCCGCCGACGCACCGCCACCGCAAGCGCCTGCGGGTCAGGGCACGCACATCGATGCCACGACCGGCGAGAACGACTTCAGCGACGGCGATGGCGACACGATGACGCTCGCCCGCCCGCGTCAGGACTCGCAGAACGTTCCCGCGGAACAGCGAGACCCGGCCAATCCTGCGACATGGGGCAAGGTCGGCCGCAACGAGGCCTGCCCCTGCGGATCGGGCAAGAAGTACAAGCACTGCCACGGCGCCTACGCCTGAGACGCGGTCTCCTCGGATCGGGCGTCAGGTCCGGCCGGCCCGGATCGCGATCCCAACGAGCGCGGCGACGCCTATGGTCGCCGCCACGACGATGCTCGCCAGCGCGGCCGTCGTTCCTCCGCGTTCGATGATGACGGCGGTGAGGAAGGGCGCGCCGGCGGAAATGAGCAGGCGGACGAGATTGAATTTCCCGGTCAGCGCTCCGTAGCCGGTTGCCCCGAACATCGCCAGCGGCAGCACGCCGCGCACGATGTAGGACAGTCCCTGCCCGACGCCGAAAAGCACAGCAAACGCAATGGCGGCCGCCAGTCCGGGCGCGCCGAAAAGCAGGATGAGAAGCGCAACCGGTAGCAGCCCGGCAGCAACGATTGACACGGAAACGATGCTGAACCGCCCGCCGCCCACGAATTCGATCACGCGGCCGGCGACCTGCGCCGGGCCGATCAGCGCTCCCACCGATGCCGCTGCAAAACCAAGTCCCAGTGCACCCAGAATCCCGATCAGGTGAAGGTGCACCGCGCCGATCACATATGCGTTCGCAGCGAAGGCGACCTGCATCAGGACGTACACCAGTCTCCGGGTTCGACCCGGCGACAACTGGCCTCTGTCCGATGCGGAGGTTTCCGCCAGGGGATTCACCTGCCCGATGCGCCCTCTTTCAGCTCCACGCACTAGGTAGAGATGGAGCGGTGCGCAGACGATGAGGTTCATCGCGGCATAGACGAGATAGACCTCGCGCCAGCCCATGTGTTCGATCAACCATGCGGTCATTGGCCAGAAGATCGTCGACGAGAACCCGGCGATAAGCGTGATGCCTGTAATCGTGCGCCTGGCATTGGCTGGCTCCAGCCGCGCCGCCGCCACGAAAGCCGCCTCGTAGAAGATGAGCACCGATACCGCCTGGACGAGAACCGCGAAGGTCGCGAACGCAACGATTCCGGGCACGATGGCCCACAACCCAAGCAGCAGGGCGGTCGCCAACGATCCGGCAGACATGACCGATGCGGGATGGAACCGGTCGAGCAGCCGCCCAGCGAAAAGCGCCACGCAGGCCCCCGCGAGCAGCCCCAGTGAAAAGCAGCCATAGATAGTGCTGAGCGAAAGGCCCGTATCGGCGGATATCGGACCGGCAAGCACGGCATAGGCGTAATAGACGGTGCCGTAGCCAATGGTCTGCGTGATGCCGAGCGGTACGATGACCGAGAGGCTGAGCCGCTGCGGCGAATGCGCGTTCATGCGCCACCGCCGTTCGGGTCGCACGCAGCCTTGCCTTCGGCGAGCTCGATCAGGTTACGCAGCGCCGCCACGCCAAGACGGTTCATGTGCCGCCGCCCGAGGGCGACATCGATCCGCATCGCTATCGCTTCGGCATCGGCGCCCTTCAGGTCCGACAGGCGCTCGATCCCGATTTCCTCCAGATAGCCGACCATGCGAGGCCCGATCGAGTGGGCACGCAGCATCTTCTGGCGCTCGTGATCGGATATCATGCTGGATATGGGCGTTAGCGGACGGCAGCTGCCATCAGATACCCGCCCCGTCTTTCACAAAGTCCTCGCCCTCATAGGGAGGCGGCAGTTCCTGTGGCCGCCCCGACTCGTCCGAGTTCGGCAGCGGCATCCAGCATTTCAGCTCCGGATCCGCATAGGCGATGACGCAGCCGGGGCTGGAATCGGCGGCGCGCCATCCCTCCGGTCCGTAGCGGTCGGCGCGCGCCCAATAGGCCATATCCACTTCAGCCGGTCCCTGCTCCACCGAACGCACGGTCACAAGTACCCTTGTCCCGTCCTGCGGTGCGTCCGACATCGGTTGCCAACCGTTGGAATCGGCCATGACCAACGCTCCTCGCTGTGTGTTCAGGCAGTCCGCCGCGGTGTCGGCGCCGAACCGTTTCTTAAAGAGTTTGCGTATAAACCTTCCGGGTAAACCGGAGGATCGGAGAGTAGCGCGTGCGGTTTTCCGCGGCAATGACGGCTGACCGGCTCCTGCCCAAGCGGCTGGCACTGCGTGCCCGGCCCATCGTTTCGCGCGTGGACGACCTGCTCTCCACTGAAGCGCTTGGCGGCGCAGCCGGTCGCGTGACCCTGATCGCCTTCGCCGTCCGCATCGCAAACGCCGTCATCGCCTTCGTCAGCCAGGTACTTCTGGCGCGCTGGATGGGCGCCTTCGAATACGGCATATTCGTGCTGGTTTGGGTGACGATGATCATCGTCGGAAACCTGTCCTGCCTCGGCTTCCACACATCCGTCATACGCTTCGTCCCCGAATACCGGGAGACGGGCCGCCTTGCCGAACTGCGCGGCATCCTGCTGACCAGCCGGTTGTTTGTTCTGCTGGCCTCGTCTGCGATCGCAGCAGTCGGTGCTGGAGTCCTTTGGCAGTTCTCGCATGTCGTCGAGAGCTACTACGTCATCCCCTTCTATCTTGGCATCGTCTGCCTGCCGATGATCGCGCTGTCGGACGTCCTTCAGGGCATCGGCCGCGCCAATGCCTGGGCAGTGGCTGCGCTCACCCCAACCTATGTAATCCGCCCGGTCCTGATACTGGTATTCATGGCGGGCGCGCTGCTGCTCGGCTGGAACCCCGATGCCACCACGGCGATCATGGCGGCGATCCTCGCCACCTACGCCACGACGATCTACCAGCTTCTCAACGTCACCACGCGCATCGACCGCAAGGTTCCCGCCGGTCCGCGCGCAGTGTCGCTACGCTTCTGGATCGCCGTCTCGCTGCCGATCTTTCTCGTTGAGAGCTTTTTCTACCTGCTCACGCAGGCGGACGTCCTGATGGTCGGCATCTACATGAGCCCCCACGACGTCGCCATCTACTTCGCCGCAGTCAAGACGCTGGCTATTGCTCATTTCGTCTATTTTGCCGTGAAGGCCGGCGTGGCCCAGCGCTATGCCCACCTCACCCATGACGGAAGCGCGGGCCAGCTTGCAGAGTTCGCCCGCCAGACCGTGAACTGGACGTTCTGGCCAACACTATTGCTTGCGCTGGCGATGCTTGTTCTCGGCAAGCCGCTGCTGTTCCTCTTCGGCCCCGGGTTCGATGCCGGCTATCCGCTGCTGTTCGTCCTCGTGTTCGGCGTCGTGGCGCGCGCGGCCGTCGGTCCGGCCGAAAGCCTTCTCACGATGACCGGCCACCAGAATGTCTGCGCCGTGGCCTACGCTTGTACGCTGGCGCTCAATATCGGGCTGAATGTGCTTCTGATCCCGCAGTTCGGGCTGTGGGGAGCCGCAATCGCCACCGCGGCAGCGATGTGCTTCGAAGCAGCCGTGCTGTCCTTCATTGTCTGGCGGAAGCTGGGGATTGTCATGGCGGTGTTCGTGCCCGTCGCCACGAGGGAAGGAGCCGGCTGATGGCTGCAACACCCATTCTTGAGGAAGTCAGCGCTGGTCCCGCCGGTTCGATGCTGACTCAGCTGGCGGATCTCAAGCAGGACACGCCCGATCCCGCGCATCTGGAGACCTTGCGCGGCGACGGCCCGACCCGCCGCCGCCTCGCGATCTATCCGGCGTCCGCGGGTTTCGACCTCGTCGACGAACTCGAACACCTTTGCATCCGCTCCGTCGAACCCAACGTCTTCTTCAACCCGCGCTTCCTGGCGCCGGCAATGCCTCGGCTCGAAGACAAGGAAATCCGGCTTGCGGTCATTCGCGACGGCGAGGAGGAAAAGAGCCGGCTAAGGCTTCTCGTGCCGATGTCGATCGAAAAGGCGCCAATGCCGCTGGGCGTCCCGATCATGCGCACCTGGTCGAACCCCTTTGGCCCGCTCGGCACGCCCCTTGTCGACCGCGACGACCCCGTCGGCGTGATCGAGGACTTTTTCACCCTGCTGGGCCGAAAGCACCTGCAGTTGCCCCGCGTTTTCGTGATGCCCGAAACGCGCCTCGACGGACCGTTCGCCACGATCCTGCGCAGTTTCGCTTCCAGCCGCGACCTGACCCTTGTCACCACGAATGTCGCCGAGCGTCCGTTCCTCGACAGCGATCAGGACGCCGATACCTACCTTCGCGAAGCGTTGCGTTCGCATCACCTGCGCGAATTCCGCCGTCTGCGGCGCCGGCTGGCCGAGAGCGGCAAGCTCGAATATCACGTCGCGCGCAGCGCCGACGAGATACGCCTCGGGGTGGAGGCTTTCCTGACGCTGGAAGCTGACGGCTGGAAGGGCCGCGAACGCACGGCCATGGCGATCGACCGCTTCCGTGCCGCATTCGCGCGCGAGGCGGTGCACCGGCTCGCCGAACGCGACCTCTGCCGAGTTCATTCGCTGACGCTCGACGGCGAGGTCATCGCTTGCCTTATCGTCTTCATTGAGAACGGCGTCGCCTATACCTGGAAAACGGCATACGACGAGGCCTATGCGGCCTTTTCGCCCGGCACTCTCCTGATGCTGGATGTTACGCGAACCCATCTGGAGGATCCGAACGTCGAGGCCACGGATTCCTGCGCCGTCGAGGACCACCCGGTAATGAGCCGGCTTTGGAAAGAGCGCAGACCGGTTGGAACGCTTGTTATCGGTCTTCGGCCCGAGGCAGATCGTGCGGCGCGCCAGGCAGCATCGCAGCTGCATCTCTACAGTGAAACGCGCAACTTCGCCCGCGTGCTCCGCGGCAAGGTGAAGAGCCTGCTCGGCCGCGCCTGACGGCGCTGGCTACGCTAGCCAGCTACCTGTCTGCGCGAATTTCCTGCCGCCAGCCATGACTGCACCTTCTCGAGCAGAGCCTTGGGGCTGATCGGTTTCGACAGATAGTCGTCCATGCCGGCCTCGATGCACCGCTCGCGGTCGCCCTTGAGCGCGTGCGCCGTGACGCCGACGATCGGCACATGGCCACCGGACTCTGCCTCCGCCGCGCGGATCGTGCCCGCCGCCTCCAGGCCGTTCATCTCGGGCATCGAAACATCCATCAGGATCATGCGCGGGCGGCGCGCCGCGTTCGCCTCAACGGCAAGCTTGCCGTTGGCGACGATTTCGAAGGTGAGGTCCGTTTCGCCCAGTATCTGGCTGAACACGAGCTGATTGACCTCGTTGTCCTCCGCGACGAGCACGTCGAGGATGTCGGCGCCGGATTCAACCGGTTCCGGTTTCTGCTCCACGGCCAGTGCGCTTGCGGCCTGAGCAGGCGCGGTATCCGTGGCGGTAGCCGGCTCGACCGGAGCAGAGCGTCGCATCGATTTGAAGGCGCTGAGATCGCGTTCCGCCGGCGCGGAAGTGCCGCCGCGTCGCTTCTGGATGGCCGAAACAACTGTTTCCAGGAGCTGGGACGACCGAACCGGCTTCACCAGCTGGGCGGCGATGTTCATGTCGCGCTGCGCCACACCGATGAGCGCCTGATCGACGGAGGTAAGCAGGATGACCGGCACCTCGCATATGCCTTCGGTACGAGCCATCAGCTTCGCCATTTCGACGCCGTTCATGCCCGGCATCTGGTAGTCGAGGATCACGCAGTCGACGCCGACATTGAAGTCGGAGGCTGCCTTGAGAACCCTCAACCCCTCGGCCGCGCTTTCCGCCGCACAGGCATCGAAAGTCCATGCCGACATCTGCTCAGTGTAGATCGCGCGGTTGACCGCGTTGTCATCGACGATCAGCACGCGCGAGCCGGTGACGTCGAGCGGCAGGGTGCGCTCCGCTTCCTGCGCCTGCACCCGTTCCAGATCGAGTAGAACGTGGAACGTCGAGCCCTGTCCTTCTTCGCTTTCGACGCTGACCTCGCCACCCATCAGTTCGATGAGTCTCGACGTGATGGCCAGGCCCAGCCCGGTACCTTCATGCCTGCGGGTGGACGATGCATCCACCTGGCTGAACTTCTCGAAGATCAGCGCCAGCTTGTCTTTCGGAATGCCGATACCGGTGTCAGTGATGCTGAGTTTCAGCCGGTTGCGCCCGTCGCCCAGATCCGTTCCGGTCACGTCCACCAGCACGTGGCCGGCTTCGGTGAACTTCACCGCGTTGCCCATCAGGTTGGTGACGATCTGGCGGATGCGCCCGACATCGCCGATGTAGTTCTTGTGCAGGCCCGGCTCGACCCGCACGATAAGTTCGAGGTCCTTCTCCTTGGCCCTCGTCGAGACCAGGGTGGCGACATCCTCGATGGCTTCGGAGAGATCGAACGGCGCCGGGTCGAGCACGAGTTGCCCGGCGTCGATCTTCGAGAAGTCGAGAATATCGTTGATGATCGTCAGCAGCGCGTTGCCTGACTTGGTGATGATGTCGATGAAAGTCCGCTGCTTGCTGTCCAGCTCGGTCTTGGCCATCAGTTCGGCCATGCCGAGCACACCGTTCATCGGCGTGCGGATTTCGTGGCTCATATTCGCCAGGAACTCGGACTTCGCCCGGTCGGCGAGTTCTGCCTTCATTCTCGCCTCCTCAAGCTCCATTTCGCGGTTCTTCAGTTCGGTCACATCGGTGGTCGAGCCGATCAGGTACAGTGACCCGTCATTGGCCGTCATCACGCTCTTGCGCGCCATCTGGTAGCGGACGCTGCCATCCGGATTCGTGGCGACCTCTTCCCGCTCTATCGTCGAAGTGCCTTCCTCCAGCAGCGCACGATCGGCGTCCATAAACGCTCCGCCGTCCTGCCCGAATATCTCGGCGTCGGTTCTGCCGATCGCCTCGTCCTCGGTATGGCCGGTCAACTCGCACCAGCCCTTGTTGACGTACATCAGCTTGAGATCTGGCCGCTTGGCGTAGATGGCGACAGGGACGTTGTCGATGAGGCTGCGGTAGACCTCGTTTTCCTGCATCGACTTGCGCAGCGCGTCTTCGCGCTCGCGCAGTTCGGTTATCTCGACCCTGACGCCGATGAAGAAGCCTTCGGGCGTCCGCGAGTCGAAAACCTGGTACCAGCGTCCATCGGGATTTTGCCGCTCATACATACCCTGCGGAGCATAGTAGCGCTTCGAGTAGCCTTCGATCCATGCTTCGCGATCGGTGTCATAGAGCGCGTCGAGCGCCTCGTCGCCACTGTCGCGGAAGTAGCCTGCGCCGTGTGCCAGTTCGACAGCTTCGCGCAGCGACCTTCCCGGTTCCATGGCTGGAGCCATGGCAGGTAGAGATTCGTAGACCTTGCGGCTGGCCAGCACGAAACGGTCGTCGCGATCGTAGATGACGACGCCGGCCGGCAAGGCGCCGATAACACTCTCTAGCTGGGTCCTGGCATCGTTCGCTTCGCGTTCGCGGCGCTTCATCTCCGAGATGTCGAAGATGGAGCATGCAACATAGTCCTTGTCGCCGGGCAGTCGTACCCGCGACTTGCGCACGATTCGGGACTGTGGAGCGCCCCTGAATTCGAAATCCTCCTCGACCTCGTACTGCTCGCCCGTCACCAAAACATTGCGCTCGGTCCTTTCGAATTCGACGGCCTCCTCCGGAGTGACGAAATCGCCACCCTTTCGCCCGATCATCCGCTCGGGTTCGACGCCGAATATCTTGGCAAAGGCATTGTTGACCAAAACGAAGTCGAGGTTCGAATCCTTGACGAAGATCGGGTCCTTGACGCTGTTGACGACGGCTTCGGCCAGGCGCGTCTTTTCCAGCGCCAGTTCAAGAGCCTCTTCGCGATCCTTGATCTCGGTAATGTCGTAATAGCAGACGAGGCGTTTGCCGCCGGTCAGCGCGGCGACGGAGTAGATCATCGTGCGACCGTCGGCGCGATGGAATTCGCGCGGCTGCACGTCGCCGGCGCAGATTTCCTTGAGACGGCTTTCGACATAGCCTTCCCACTCGTCGTCGGAAACGTCGTAGATGCCGTTGTGACGGTTGACGTCCATCAGAACGCGGAAATGGCTGCCCACCTCGATCGAGCCCGGCTCCAGCCGCCAGATGTCGAAGAATGCGCGGTTGATAATTTCGGCCTCGAGGTCGGCATTGACCAGCACGACACCCATGCGCACGGTGTCCAGCGTGCGATGCAGGTCAACCAGTAGCTCTTCGCTGCGTGCGTTTGCTGCCGCAAGCTCCTCGGCCCGCTGCTTGTGTTCGCTGATATCCGTGCGGATGCCGACGCGATCGCCTTCGTCCGTCTTCAGGTCGCGCCGCATCATCCACCGGCCGTCATGCGTCTGGAACACGACCTCCTGGCCGAGTTCCTTGTCGCGAGCGGCGCAGTGTTCGGCGACCCATTCTTCCTCGCGGCCAACCGCTTCCTTGACCAGCCCGGTTCGGGCAAACTCGAGGAACATGTCCTCGAACTTCCGGCCTTCCTCCAGGTTCGGCAGGTAGGAAAACTGGGCGCGGAAGGCCTTGTTGCAAACGACGAGACGGTCGTTTTCGTCCCAGAGCACGAAGCCATCCTGCAGCGCATCTATGGCGTCGCGCAGCCTCTTCTGAGCCGCCTCGGCCTCGCGTTTCGCTTCGGTTAGACCGGCTTCCTTCGCCTTTAGCTCGGTAATGTCGGTGCGGACGCCAAGCATGCCGCCATCTTCGGTCCGCATGTCGCGATGCAGGATGACCCGACCGCCGGCGATCTCGAGAATCGACTCCGATTTCGCTTCTTCCCGCCGCTTCTTGAGTGCGGCATCGCGCCAGACCTCCAATGGCACGTCGCCTATTTCATAGACACCGCGTTCGAGGCCTACATTGAGCAGTTCCTCGTAGGTGATCCCCGGCCGCATGATGTCGGCAAGCGCCGGATACATCTCGACCAGCGCCTTGTTGTAGAGCAGGAGCCTGTCGTTGCTGTCGTAGTAGCAGAACGCGTCCTGCATGGCGTCCAGCGCCGCCATCAGCTTGGTAGTGTGGTCGTCGCCCGCCCGCGCGTCGTCAGCGAGCTTGTAGTGCGTACTCTTGAGCGAGAGCTCCTTGCGTACTTCCCGCAGCTCGTCGATGGCGACGAGCGAGGCCGTTACGTCGCGTCCGATGCCGCGGTAGCCGATGAACGTGCCTTCCGCGTCAAACCGCGGAACTCCGGATACGCTGACCCAACGCGATGAGCCGCGCTCGCTGCGCACCTTGAACGTGAAATCACGGAACGGCTCGCGCGCTTCCAGCACCTCAAGATGTGCCTGAACGGTCTGGCTCGATTGCGCCGTTGAATCGATAAAGTCGACGCGTGACCGGCCCAGCATCTTGTTCTTGAAGCCATTGGATGCCTGCTCGAAACTTTCAGAGAGCCAGCTGAACCGGTGTTCGGCGTCGGTCTCCCATATCCAGTCAGTGCAGACCGCGGCCAGATCGGCAGCTTCGGTCTCCGTGAGCGCGCGCCCGTGCCAGTCGATGCCCGACGCATGTGCCCCGTCGATGGTCGTACCCCCGGAAGTCAAGTCATGATCCCCCGACATGTGCAGGATTGTCCGCCACAGGTCCCCTCCCGGACGGTTCACTTCCACGCAGTATGCAGGGCAAGGCTTAACGTTGGGCTAATGTTAATGGATGGATAATCGACGCCGGCAAAAAGGCATTTGCCCGATTGCTGAGCTTCAATTTTCGGCAATTGAAGGGAAAACTGGCACTCCCAAGGGGACTCGAACCCCTGTTTCCGCCGTGAGAGGGCGGCGTCCTGGACCACTAGACGATGGGAGCGTCTTTAGACGGCGCGATATAGTGGGGATCAGGCGCAAATGCAACGGCTCATTGGCCGCTTTCGACCGCCACACGGCTGACCACCTCGCCGCTCGCCAGGTCGTAGATCAGAAAAGCGGCCTCGCCGCCCGGCAGCGCGACCTGAACCGACAGCCTCCCGTCGGAAAGAGACTGCGAAACGATGCGTGCGTCTTCCGGCAGCGCGATCGTTCCCTCTGCGGCCACGCTTTCGCCCCCGCCGCCGGTTTCGGGCGCAGCAGCTTCCTCGCGCGCGTCGATGCGGTAGACAATGGCGATGGCCACGGCCATAAGCGCGACGAACAGGATGCCCAGATTGATGGCGATGAAGCGCATCACGCGCCGCCGCACACGCTCGACGGCGGGATCGAGCGGTTTTTCGTCTTCGTCGTTGGGGATTTGCGCCATGAGAAATCCGGACCGGTTTGCCGCCAAATGAGCGCTCCTGATAGCGAAGCCGGCGCCGCATTGAAAGAGATCGTCGCCGACGACGGCGCCGACGGCGCCCGCCTCGACCAGTGGCTTGCCGCTGCGCTTCATGGCGAATTCTCGCGCAGCAGGCTGCAGGCGCTCATTCGTAGCGGGCATGTCAGCGTTGACGGGGCCGCGGTCTCGGAGCCCAAGCGCCGGCTCTCGCCGGGAGAGCTTATCTGCGTCGCCCTGCCGGAACCGGAACCCGCCGAGCCGGAAGGCGAGGATATTCCGCTCGACATCCTGCATGAGGACGCCGACCTCATCGTCGTCAACAAGCCGGCAGGGCTGGTGGTTCATCCCGGCGCCGGCAATTGGACCGGTACTCTGGTCAACGCCCTCATCCATCATTGCGGAGCGTCGCTTTCGGGCATAGGCGGTGTGCGGCGTCCGGGCATCGTTCATCGTCTCGACAAGGACACCAGCGGCGTGATGGTGGTTGCCAAGAATGACGCCGCGCATCGTGCGCTGGCGGAGGCTTTCGCCGACCACGGACGCTCCGGCGGGCTGGAACGCGCCTACAAGGCGCTGGTCTGGGGCATCCCGAGGCTGCCAGCAGGCCGAATAGAGGCCGCGCTCGGGCGCGCCGCCGACCGCACGCGCCGCGCCGTCGTCGATGCCGGCCGCCCCGACGCCCGGGAAGCGGCAACCGCCTACACTGTGCTCGAACGCTATGTGCCGGCGGCCGGATCGGAGGCCGCCCTTGTCGAGTGTAGGCTCGAAACGGGGCGCACGCACCAGATCAGGGTTCACATGGCGCATATCGGCCACCCGCTGGTCGGTGATGCGGACTACGGCCAGGCGTTCCGCACAAAGGCCAACCGCCTGCCGGAGACGCTGCGCCGCATGGTGGCCGCATTTCCACGGCAGGCTCTTCATGCGTGGCTGCTGGCCTTCGACCACCCGGCCACCGGGGAGCGTATGCGCTTCGAGACGCAACTGCCCGACGACATGCTGGCGCTAGTCGGCCAGTTTCGGGCATCACAGCGCTCCGACTGATGCCGGCAGACACGTTCGCGTGAGTGGCGCTGACCTGCCCTTGCGGGTAGTGCAATCGCGGAATGAATACCTATATACCAATTGGCGCAGTGCGCCGTGTCTGGCGGCTGCGTTTTCCAAACCCGCCATTTTGGGGGTTCAGTTCAGGAAGGAGGGTGCTTTATGGCCCAGACTTTGCCGAGCATTGTTTCAGGAGAAGGCGGACTTTCCCGCTATCTCGAGGAAATCCGGCGTTTTCCGATGCTTCAGCCGCAGGAAGAGTACATGCTCGCCAAGCGGTATCAGGAGCATGAGGACACCGGCGCTGCACACAAGCTTGTCACCAGTCATCTCCGGCTCGTCGCCAAGATCGCGATGGGCTATCGCGGCTATGGCCTGCCGATCGGAGAGGTGATTTCGGAAGGCAATGTCGGCCTGATGCAGGCCGTCAAGAAATTCGAGCCGGAGCGCGGCTTCCGGCTGGCCACCTACGCCATGTGGTGGATCAAGGCCTCTATCCAGGAATACATTCTGCGCTCCTGGAGCCTTGTGAAGATGGGCACGACCGCCAATCAGAAGCGGCTGTTCTTCAATCTGCGCAGGGTCAAGGGCAAGATTCAGGCGCTGGACGACGGCGACCTGAGACCAGAACAGGTGAACGAGATCGCGACCCGGCTGAACGTCAGCGAGGAGGAAGTCATCTCGATGAATCGTCGCCTGTCCGGCGACGCCTCGCTGAACGCGCCGATCCGCGCCGGCGAAGGCGAGTCGGGCGAATGGCAGGACTGGCTCGTCGACGACCAGGAGACCCAGGAAGACATGCTCATTGAGCAGGATGAACTGGAGAACCGCCGCAGCATGCTGACCGAGGCGCTCGATGTCCTGAACGACCGCGAGCGCCGCATCTTCGAGGCTAGGCGCCTTTCGGACGATCCGATCACGCTGGAGGAGCTATCCAGCGAATTCGACATCAGTCGCGAGCGGGTACGCCAGATTGAGGTCCGGGCATTCGAAAAGGTTCAGGACGCCGTTAAGTCGGCTGCGAAGCGGCAGGCGCAGCGCGTCATCGACGCGCATCCCGCCTGATCGAGACAATGCCGCCGGTAGTGGCTTGATGCCCATGCCGGCGGCAATTCCTCATCGTGAATAGCTAAACGGCCAGGCAGCCGTGCAGGTTAGTTGCCGGCCGCCGCCGATTGCTCGCTCTCGAGCTTCTGCCAGGTTTCCAGCACGTCGATGAAGGCCCGATCTCCCGGCACGCCGCGCTCCATGGTGACCAGCGCGCGCCGTCCGGAGCTGTAGACGATCGGAATGTCGATCCAGCTCTGCTGGCGCATCAACTGGAGATTCAGGTTGCGGTCGTCTTCGTCGGAACTCAGCGCAATCAGGAAATAGCCGTCGGTGATCTTCGCCGGAATACCAATGAGCGGATTTCCGGGCGCGGCCTCCGAGGGTTTGAGAGCCACCCGCAGGACGTTGTCGACGCCACCGCCCTCGAAGCTCTCAGACGTGAGGAAGATCATCTCGATGATGTGGCTTGCAGGCAGGGACGGATCCGCGTTGCGGCGGATGGTCATGCGCATCTGCAGGTCTTTGGAGGGAATGGTCACTTCGGCCCGGATGGCCGGCTCGGGCGGTGCATCGGCGCCAGGCGACTCCTGCACCACAGACCATACCGTAGCGCCCCGCTCCGCAGTGCTGTCCGAAACGGTGGTGCGTTCCTCGTAGAAGATCGCGCGCTGTCCGACGGGCAGTGCCGCCGCTTCGGATGATGCCGACGGACCGTCGCCGCTTGCACCGGTTTCAGCGTTTCCACCGGTCTGCGTGGCTGTCGCGACGGATGTTCCCTCACCAACCGAGGGCGTGCCCCCCGCCGGGCCGGGATCGACCTCGCCGCCCTCGACTGTCAGCCGCTGCGTGAACTTTTCCTGATCCTCGTCGCCGGTTGCAGCGATCTCCTCGGCCGGAGGTGTTTCGGCAGCTGCCGCATCCTCGGTCGCCGGCTCCTCCTCGACCGCCGCCTGCTCGACCGGAGCAGCCTCTTCCTGCACCGTCTGCTCCGCCGGCTCCGTATTCTCCGGCACGACCGTCACTTCCTCCGTCGGCGCGACGAGCGCCATGAAGGCGTCGCGATTCAGCCAGATACCGTAGCCTGCAGCGGCAACGACGAAGAGGGCCACCACGGCGGCAATAAGCCCGCCGCTGATCCTGCGTTTTGCAGCCGGCCTGGGCTTTGCCGGGGCATCGTTCCTGTTGGCGCCCAATTGCGAGCCGGGCAGTTCGGGCACCGGTCGCGCCGTGGCGGCAACAGGCGCCAGCTCGGTTTCCTTATCCTCGGCGGCATCATCTCCGGCATCAGAGCCGGCCTCGCCATCCGCGCTGGCATCGTCGGCCTCCATCTCGGGGCCGGTAGCTGCCGGTTCGACCTTCGCAGGTTCCTCAGGCTTGTCGGAAGTTGCCGGCTCTGCGACCGTCTCGGGCGGTACAGCCTTCGGCATTGCCGGCTTGGTGTCCGAGCCGGAAAAGATCGCCGCGAATTCGTCCTCGCCATCGTCCTCGCGCGCATACCCTGCTTCAACGGCCTCGATTGCCGTCTCCAGCGCCTTCTTCTGGCGCTCGACCACGATCGATGAAGGCTGGGGTTGCATGGCGGCAAGGCGCGCCGCCACGGTGTCGCGTGCTTTCTGATAGACCCTCTCCCGCATTTGCGGGGTGTTGTCGCTCAATCCGCTGATGGTCTTTTTCAGTACGGCGACGAAATCGGCCATTCTTGATTACACCTGTTCTCTGTGTTTCCGGCCGCGCGGGCCAGAAATTAGTCCTGAAAGGGGTCCGTCACAAGTATCGTGTCGTCCCGCTCCGGGCTGGTGGAAAGGAGAGCGACGGGCGCGCCGATAAGCTCTTCGACCCGCCTGACATATTTGATCGCCTGCGCCGGCAGCTGGCTCCAGCTCCGCGCCCCTGCGGTGGTCGACTTCCATCCTTCGATCGTCTCGTACACGGGTTCGACCCTTGCCTGCGCGCCCTGGCTCGCGGGCAGATAGTCGATTTCCTCGCCGTCGAGCCGGTAGCCGGTACAGATCCTGATCTCGTCGAGACCATCGAGCACGTCGAGCTTCGTCAGCGCAATGCCGTGCATGCCGTTGGTGGCGACCGACTGGCGCACCAGCACTGCGTCGAACCAGCCGCAGCGCCGCTTGCGTCCCGTGACGACGCCGAATTCCTTGCCTGTCTTGCCGAGATATTCGCCGATCTCGTCGGTCAGTTCGGTCGGGAACGGGCCTTCGCCGACGCGCGTCGTATATGCCTTGGTGATGCCGAGCACATAATCGATCGCGCCGGGTCCGACGCCCGAGCCGGCAGCCGCCTGTCCTGACACGGTGTTGGACGAGGTGACGAACGGATAGGTGCCGTGGTCGACATCGAGCAGCGTGCCCTGCGCCCCTTCGAAAAGGATGCGATCGCCTGCGCGCCGGGCGTCGTCCAATATTTTCCACACCCGGTCCATATAGGGCAGCACCCGGTCGGACACGGCGCCGAGTTCATCCATCACCGCGCCATGCTCGGCTTCCGGATGGCCAAGGCCGCGCCGCAGCGCGTTGTGGTGCGTGAGCAGCCGGTCGACCTTCGCCGGCAGCGTTTCCATATCTGCCAAATCCATCACCCGTATCGCCCTGCGTCCGACCTTATCTTCATAGGCCGGCCCGATGCCCCGGCGGGTGGTTCCGATTTTCGTTCCGGAATTCGATGCCGCGTCCTCGCGAAATCCGTCGAGTTCCCTGTGAACGGACAGGATAAGCGCGGTATTTTCGGCTATTTTCAGGCAATCGGGGGTGATTTCGACGCCCTGCTCCTTCAGCCGATCCACTTCGGCGACAAAGGCGTGCGGGTCGAAAACGACGCCATTGCCGATCACCGACAGCTTGCCCGGTCGCACCACGCCCGATGGCAGCAGCGACAGCTTGTAGACCTTGCCGTCCACCACCAGCGTATGGCCGGCGTTGTGGCCGCCCTGGAAGCGCGCCACCACATCGGCGCGCTCCGATAGCCAGTCGACGATCTTGCCCTTGCCTTCATCGCCCCACTGCGAGCCGACAACCACAACGTTGGCCATTGAAAATCCCTTGATCCGGCGGCTTCGCCGCCTGAAGAACGACAGGCCTCTATAACGGCGGCGCGCCCGCCACGCGACCCCTCAAACGGCGGAATTCATGGGCGAATCGCCGCTGAATGCCGAATTCTTGTCCTGTGGCGCATTTACCCGGCTTGCAAGCCCATGTACCACCGTGCTTCCCGCCGCCTGCCCGTTCCCGAAAGTCGATCATGCACCGCACGGCCTATCTGCTGCTTTTGCTGACCACCCTCTTCTGGGGCGGCAACGCGATCGCCGGGAAACTTGCAGTCGGCCACATCTCGCCCTTCATGCTGACGAGCTTTAGATGGGGCATCGCCGCGGCCATCATGGCTGTCATCGGCTATCGCCAGCTGCGGCGCGATTGGCCGCTTGCGCGCAAGCATCTGGCGTTCCTGTTCGTGCTTTCCACGGCGGGTTTCACCCTCTTCAACGCCACCATGTACTCGGCGCTGCAATACACATCGGCCATCAACGTCTCGATCGAGCAGGCCGGCATGCCAATGTTCATCTTCCTCGCCAACTTCCTGCTGTTCCGGCTGGGCGTTACCTGGTTGCAGGTCCTCGGCTTCGTGCTGACGCTCATCGGCGTTGCGTTGACTGCCAGCCATGGCGATCTCGCCCGGCTCGCGGAGCTGCAGATGAACTTCGGCGACGCGCTGATGCTGCTGGCGATCGTGCTCTATGGCGGGTACACGGTCGCGCTGCGCTTCAAGCCCGATCTGCACTGGCAGAGCCTGATGTTGATCATGACGGCCTCTGCCTTCGCTTCGTCCCTACCCTTCCTCGGCGTGGAGTGGCAGCGCGGCGCGCTGATTCTGCCTGACCTCACCGGAATCGCCGCCGCCCTCTACACGGGCATCTTTCCGTCTATTCTGAGCCAGTCCTTCTACATCCGCGGCGTCGACATTATCGGGGCGAACCGCGCCTCGCTGTTCATCAACACGGTGCCGATCTTCGGCACGCTGCTCTCGGTGCTAATCCTCGGCGAGATATTCGAACTCCATCACGCGATCGCGCTGGTGCTCGTGCTCGGCGGCATCTGGATGGCGGAACATTCCGGCCGCAGGGCGCAGGCGCGTGCGGAGAACCAAAGCCCCCGCCCGACCTGACAGGTCACACCACCACGTCGAACCTGAGCGGCTTGGCGGAAATGATCGCCTCATGGGCGCGCACTTCCTCAAGAACGCTCTCTGGGAACGGCGCATCGAGATAAAGCAGCGCGATGGCGTCGCCGCCCGGGCGGTTTCTGCCGAGCTGGAAGTTGGCGATGTTGACGCCGTTCTTGCCGCACACCGTGCCAAGCAGGCCGATGATGCCGGGCGCGTCGGCGTTGGTCGTGTAGAGCATGTGCTCGCCGACCTCGGCGTCGATATTGATGCCCTTTATCTGGATGAAGCGCGGCTTGCCGTCGGAGAAGCAGGTGCCGGCAATGGCGCGCGTGCGCTCCTTGGTCTTGACGGTCAGCTTGATGTAGCCGTCGAACACGCCCGATTTGTCGCGCTTCACCTCGGAAACGATGATGCCGCGCTCCTTGGCCATGATCGGGGCCGACACCATGTTGACGTCGGCGACCTGGGGACGGATCAGCCCGGCGAGCGCGGCGCTCTTCAGCGCCTGCGTGTTCAGTTCCGTCGTTGCGCCGTCGAACAGGATTTCGACTTCCTGGATCGGCTCGTCGGTCACCTGGCCGACAAACGCGCCCAGCACCTCGGCAAGCTTGACAAAGGGCTTCAGCCGCGGCGCCTCTTCCGCGGTGATCGAAGGCATGTTGATCGCATTCGAAACGGCGCCCTTGATCAGATAGTCGGACATCTGCTCGGCCACCTGCAGTGCGACATTCTCTTGAGCCTCGCTCGTCGCCGCGCCGAGATGCGGCGTGCAGACGACGTTGTCGAGCTCGAACAGCGGGCTTTCGGTAGCCGGCTCAGTTTCGAATACGTCGATGCCCGCGCCGGCAATCTTGCCGGACTTCAGAGCATCCAGCAGATCGCCTTCGTTGATCAGCCCGCCGCGCGCGCAATTGATGATGCGCACGCCGTCCTTCATCTTCGCAATCGCCTTGGCGTCGATGATGTTGCGCGTCTTGTCGGTGAGCGGCGTGTGCAGCGTGATGAAGTCCGCGCGCTGGAACAGTTCCTCCAGCTCGACCTTCTCCACGCCCAGTTCGGAAGCACGCTGCTCGCGCAGGAATGGGTCGAAAGCAATGACATGCATTCTGAGGCCGACGCCGCGCATGGCGACGATCGAGCCGATGTTGCCGCAGCCGATCACGCCCAGCGTCTTGCCGGTGATCTCGGTGCCCATGAAGCGGTTCTTTTCCCACTTGCCGGCGTGGGTGGAGGCGTTTGCTTCCGGAATCTGGCGCGCCACCGCAAAGAGCAGCGCAATGGCGTGTTCCGCCGTGGTGATGGAATTGCCGAATGGCGTGTTCATCACGATGATGCCGCGCCGGCTGGCGGCGGGGATGTCGACATTGTCGACGCCGATGCCGGCACGCCCGACCACCTTGAGGTTGGTGGCGGCATTGATCAGCTTTTCCGTCACCTTTGTCGCGGAGCGGATCGCCAGCCCGTCATATTGCGGAATGGCTTCCAGCAGCTTTTCCTTGTCCTTGCCGAGATCGGGCAGGTAGTCGACCTCGACGCCACGGTCCTTGAATGTCTGGACAGCGGTCGGCGAGAGCTTGTCTGAAACGAGTACGCGGGGCGCCATGAAGGCCTCCTTGGGATAGGTCGTTCGGGATGGGAAACGGCCGCCGCGCGGGCGGCCGAAAAGGTTCAGGCAGCCGCCTTCAGCGATGCCTTCTGCGTTGCGAAGGCCCAGTCGAGCCAAGGCATCAGCGCTTCCAGGTCGGAAGTCTCGACCGTGGCGCCGCACCAGATGCGAAGACCTGGCGGGGCATCGCGATAGGCGCCGATGTCATAGGCGACGCCCTCCCTGTCGAGGATCGACACCAGCCCCTTGGCGAATGCAGCCTGTGCCTCGCCGTCGAGTGCTGCGATATCGGGATCGACGATCGAAAGGCACACTGACGTGTTGGAACGCGTCGCGGGATCGGCAGCCAGATGGCCGAGCCAACCCGATGCCCGCACGAAGCCGTCGATGACGGCCGCGTTCGCGTCGGCCCGCGCGACCAGCGCGTCGAGCCCGCCGATCTCCTTCGCCCAGCCGAGCGCGTCGAGATAGTCCTCCACCGCCAGCATCGATGGCGTGTTGATCGTCTCGCCCTTGAAGATGCCCTCGATCAGCTTGCCGCCCTTGGTCAGGCGGAAGATCTTCGGCAGCGGCCAGGCCGGCTTGTAGCTTTCCAGCCTTTCAACGGCGCGCGGCCCGAGGATCAGCATGCCGTGTGCGGCCTCGCCGCCCAGTACCTTCTGCCAGGAGAAGGTGACCACATCGAGCTTGTCGAAATCGAGCCTCTGTGCAAATGCCGCCGAGGTGGCGTCACAGATGGTCAGGCCCTTGCGGTTCGCAGGGATGAAATCGCCGTTGGGCACCCGCACGCCGGAAGTCGTGCCGTTCCAGGTGAACACCACGTCGCGGTCGAAGTCGATACCTGCAAGGTCAGGCAACTGGCCATAGGGCGCTTCGATCGTCCGCGCGTCGGCAAGCTTCAGCTGTTTGACCACATCGGTCACCCAGCCGGAGCCGAAGCTCTCCCAGGCAACCATGTCGACGCCGCGCTCGCCCAGCAGCGACCAGAGCGCCATCTCCACCGCACCGGTGTCGGACGCCGGCACGATGCCGATCAGGTGGCTGTCGGGCACCTGCAGCACCTCGCGCGTCAGGTCGATCGCTAGCTGAAGTTTGTTCTTTCCGATTTTCGCCCTGTGTGAGCGGCCAAGGGCAGCATCCGACAGCGCCTCAAGCGACCAGCCGGGGCGTTTCGAGCAGGGACCGGAAGAGAAATTGGGATTTGCCGGACGGAGTCCGGGCTTGGAAAGGTTCGTCATCGTGGTTCTATCCTCTCAGATAGCGCGCCCCTCGTTGGGGAGGGGTGGCCCACGGATGGCGTTACTGCTTTGCGGTCAGCCGGTCAAGGGCGATCATTCAAGGTGAGGCGCGGACGACCTCAAACGAAAAATGGCGGGCCTCCCGTGCCCGCCAATTGTCCGTTCGGGTCCCAGTCCGAATGAAATCACCAGATCTCGTAACGCAGTCCCAGCTTGACCTCGTGCTGCGTAAAGCCGGGGTCCGTGCCCTGTACGCCGGAAGCGCCAGCGGCTGTGTCGGCGGCGTTGAACCCGTACATCGGGCCGCCGTTGATCTTGCGATACTTGTAGCCAACGCTGAACTTCAGGCTGTCGTTAATGTCGTAAGCCAGGCCGGCCATCGCGGCATAGGAGAAGCGCCAGGAAGTCTGGCCGGGGTTCGTAGTCGCTGCCGTGGCGGCGGCGCAAACGCCGACGCCAGGCATGCAGGCATTGGCGTTGGATATCGTGCTCCAGGTCACGTGGGTAAGACCGGCGCCCGCGCCCACATACGGAGTGAAGCCGGCAAAAGTACCGAGATCGACATAGCCGTTGGCCATGACGGAGGTGCCGTACATCGTGGCGGTATCGGTCGTCCGGCAGGTGGTGCCGACCGGCTGTCCGGCGCAGGGCTGGGCGCTGGTGCGCACGCCGTTGAAGCGGATGTTGAAGCGCTCGGCTGTCAGGTCGGCCCTGAGCATATCGGTGAAGGCGTAACCGAAGCCGATTCCGTAGGAGATGCCGCCGGTGACGGTCGTCGAATCGTAGGTGCCCGATCCGTAGACCCCGGTGCCGATATTGTAGGTCTGATAGTTGAAGGCGCCGTCGGCCGTGGTCGTGAATGCGTAGCCTATGTCGCCGCGCAGGTACCAGCCGCTGCCGATTTCCACCGGCACATAGTCCTCGATGGGACCGAGATCGCTTTCGACCACCATGGGCGGATCGTAGTCGGCGGCCGTGGCCGGCAGCGCCGGGGCGAGCGCCATCAGCGAGGCGGTTGCGAAAAGGCGGAGGTGAAGGCGCATGATGCAAAACTCCGAGGACGCCGGCGGTCGAATGTGAATTCGCCGTCTATCGGAGTGTATTGTTAACCATAGTGGTTAAGTGCCGGTTAAGGCTAACAGATCCTTGCTCAGCACGCTTCAGGACCGCCGCGGGACACAAAGAAAAGCCGCCCGGCCTTTCAGCGGGGCGGCTTGATTGGCGTCCGGATGTCTATTTGTAGACGATCGGGTACGGCTCGGGCTCGTAGGGGATGAACTCCGGCTCCTTCGCGCAGCCTGCATGGCCGCTGCCGCCGAAGGCGTAACGGACACCCGCCCGCGCTTCATGCACGTTGAGGCCGAAGTCGAAACCGGGGCCGGCCTGCGGAGCGTATTCGAACATCCGCCCGCCCTGAACCCGCATGTAGCGGTAGCCGACGTCGACAGCCCATTTCGGATTGATGCAGTAGGACGCGCCGGCCATGAGCGCCCAGGCGAAGCGCCAGCTCGTCACACCGGTGTGGACGGTTGTGGTGCCGCCGACCGTGTTGCGCAGATCGTCCCACTGGATGCGCGCACCGCCGAAGCCCGCGCCGACATAGGGCGTGATCTTGTGCCAGGTGCCGAGATCGACATAGACGTTGGCCATGGCGACGATAGCGCTGTATGCCGAAGTGTCGACCGAAGTACATGCACCGCCGCCGGGGCAAACGCCCGAGGTCTGGCCCGTGAAGGTCGAGCGGAAGAAGTAGTCGGCCGTCAAATCGGCGCGGAACCAGCGGTTGAACTTGTAGCCGACGCCGGCGCCAACCGAATAGGAGCCGCGCAGATTGCCGAAGTCGAATGCACCGAGCCCGCCCGGCGTGCCGTAGGTGATGTAGTTGCCGCCGCGGAATGTCGAAAAGTGATAGTCGATGTCGCCGCGCAGGTACCATCCGCCAACGGACGTCTCGACCGGGATCGGATCGTTATAGATCGGCGGCGCCTCGACGATCGGCGGTTCATAGATGTCGGCGGCGAAGGCCGGAGCGGCCATGCCGGCCACAAGTGCTGCGCCCAGCATCACCGGTTTCGCAAATCTCAGCATAGGTAGCGACCCTTGGTTGGCCCGGCGACAGCCGGTTCTATTGAACTCGGCGGCCACCTTGTCAGCCAAAGGTTAAGGGTCGCTTAACCCTAATTCTTTACCACGATTACGCATGCAATTTTATGCAACCGCCGGGTGAACGGCACAAAAAGGCCCGCCAGAAGCGGGCCTTTTTCTGTTCAACGAAGGCAACCCGAATCAGGCGGCAGTGCGCGTCTCTGAGATTACGCCGACAATATCCTCGACCACCTGCTCGATCAGCGCCTTGTCGTCCGATTCTGCCATCACGCGGATCAGCGGTTCCGTGCCCGACGGCCTGATCACGAGCCTGCCGCTGTCGCCGAGGCGGCCGCGCGCATCCTCGATGATCGCCTTGACCGACGCGCTTTCCAGCGGCGCGCCACCGGCAAAGCGCACGTTCTTCAGGAGCTGCGGCACGGGCTCGAACTTGCGGCAAACCTCGCTCGCCGGGCGGTCTTCGCGCTTGATGCAGGCCAGCACCTGTAGCGCCGCAAGAAGCCCGTCGCCCGTGGTCGAGAAATCCGACAGGACGATGTGGCCGGACTGCTCGCCGCCGACATTGAAACCATGCGCCCGCATGTGCTCGACCACATAGCGGTCGCCCACCTTGGTCCGGTGCAGGCCGAGCTTCAGATCGGCCATGAAGCGCTCGAGACCGAGGTTTGACATGATCGTCGCCACAACGCCGCCGCCGGCCAGCCGATTGGCCTCGTGCCAGCTCTGCGCGATGAGCGCCATGATCTGGTCGCCGTCGATCACCGACCCGTTCTCATCGACGATGACCACCCGGTCCGCGTCGCCGTCGAGCGCGATGCCGATATCGGCGCGCACTTCATGCACCTTCTTCGACAGGCCAAGCGGATGCGTGGAGCCGCATTCCTCGTTGATGTTGAAGCCGTTGGGTTCGTCGTTGATCGCCACGACCTCGGCGCCAAGTTCCCAAAGCGCTGCCGGTGCGACCTTGTAGGCGGCGCCGTTGGCGCAATCGACAACCACGCGCATGCCCGACAGCGACATCGAGCGCGGCAGCGTCCGCTTGGCGAATTCGATGTAGCGGTCGTGGACGCCGTCGATGCGCTTGGCGCGTCCGAGCGCGGTCGGCGCAGCCAGCGACTTCGTCAGATCCTGGTCGATCAGTTCTTCGATGCGCGTCTCGATTTCGTCCGACAGTTTGAAACCGTCAGGTCCGAACAGCTTGATGCCGTTGTCATGGAACGGATTGTGCGAGGCCGAGATCATCACGCCGATATCGGCGCGCAACGACCGGGCAAGCATCGATACAGCGGGTGTCGGCACGGGACCGAGCAGGAACACGTCCATGCCCGCGGCGCAGAAGCCCGCGACCATCGCGTTCTCGATCATGTAGCCCGAAAGCCTGGTGTCCTTGCCCAGCACCACGCGATGGCGATGGTCGCCGCGCTGGAATGCCACGCCGGCGGCCATGCCTACCTTCATGGCGACGTCGGCGGTCATCGGATAGCTGTTTGCCTTGCCCCGGATGCCGTCCGTGCCGAAATAGCTCTTCTTCATGACTTTGCTGGCTTTTCCCACGAAATCCCCTCGCCCGCCTTTTGCCATATACGCCCGGTCCGTCGGGATCACATTATATGAGCGCATGTTACGAAAACCGTCAAAACCGGGCGCAATTGAGGGCGTCGGGGCGGGATTTTCGCCGCATGATTAACACGCCGTTCCCGGCCGGACATTATTGCGACAGTGTGGATATCCACTCGCGCAGCAGCGCCACGGCTTCCGGATCGGCCAATGTGCGGCCGAGTTCGGGCATCATGATGCCGGGTTCGGTGCTGTCGACCCGGTAGATCAGAATCGAGCCGTCCGGATCGCCCGGCTTGATGTCGAATTCGCGGTCGCCTGAACCCTTCCCGGCAGCCACCGGGCGTTTCATGATGCCGAGCGCGCGGCGATCCTCTTCGCCCCAGGTCAGGAACAGGCCGGAATTGCTCGCCGGTCCTTCGCGCCGGTGGCAGTGGGCGCAGTTGACGTCGAGCCAGGCGCGGGCCCGCGCGTCGAGATCGGCCGTTTCATCGCGCCAGTCGGGCACCGCTACGGTTTCCGTGAGCGGCGGCGCGCCCGCCAGCATTCCGTGTTCGACCCAGTATTCCAGCTGGTTTCGGCTTCCATCGAGGTAGGCGAAGTCGCCGTTCAGATTTCGCGCCTTGGGCCCCAGCGGCACGATCTCGTCGCCCAGCGCGTGGCAGCCCTTGCACTGGTTCTTGTTGGGCACCGAATAGGCGATCGAGAACGGCTCACCGCTCTCGTCCACCGTCTCGATCGCAACCCTGGCGCCGGCGATCTTCAGTTCGGCCTCGGTCTGCTTCTCGTTCCAGACATAGGCCCATGCCTGCCAGCCATCCTCATGGCGCAGCAACACCCGTGTCTCGATCAGCCGGACATCCCTGTCCGACTCGCGGAAGTCAGCCGGGAAAGCGAAGGTCTTGATCAGCGCCGAACCGACCGGGAATTCGAACGCCTCGTCGGCGACGAACCGCGCGGCTTCGCCTTCGGGTACATGCACGAAGCGGAATTTCAGCGCTTTGTCGGAGAACAGCGGTGTGTTGATCGAAAACGGCACGACGCCCGCGGCCGGTTCCTGCGCCTTCATCTCGGCAAAGAAGCCGAATTCAGACAGAAGCTTCGGCGGCCTGTCGGCGAGGATCGCCTCGGCGGATACGGCATATGCGGGCGCTCCTGAAAGGAGGAATGCGCCAGCCAGCCATACGCCTTTGATAAGCCGGCTATCAATCATCAATCGGGCCGCTATTTACGCCCCGCCATCTTGCGGCAGCTGCACGGGCGCCGGCTCCGGCAGGCTGCCGGCATGCGCGGCGATGTCGGTCGAAGGCCACCAGCCCCAGGGCAGCAGCATCTGCGAGATCATCTTCAGATTGGCGAAGCTCGTGCCTTCGTCTTCCTCGATGTAGATGCGGTTCTCGGCCGACACCCATGAGAAATATTCGGGAATGCGCGTCACGCCGTCCCAGACGATGTCGGGCACCGGTTCGCCGATGACATCGGTGATGATCTTGCCAACCTCGCCGTCCGGCTCGAACCCGCCCTCGCCATATTCGTTCCCGTGGATATAGACCCCGCGCGGCACGAACATGTAGCTGTCGTCGTCATATTCATTCGGATAGGCCGCGATCAGCACATGCGCCGTGCCATTGCCGTCGAAGCGGTTGTTGAAGACGTGCACGTTGCGGTTCGCCATCACCATCACGCCCATGCCCTTCGGCACGATCGCGACGATGTTGCCCTTTGGCGCGAAATTGGGCGTGTCGTTGTCGACGATTTCGTTGTCGAAAACGCGGATGTCGTGCCCGCCCTGCACCGGCAGATCCGGCAGATCGAACACAAGGATGCCGCCGGTGTTGTGGGCGGCACGGTTGCCGTACACGTCGGCCCGATATGAGTTCTCGATCTCGATGCCGGCGACATTGTATTCGGCGACCGAGTTGCGCACGACGATGTCCTCGCTCTGGCCGACATAGATGCCGGCGTCGGCAGCGCCGCGCACCGTCACGCCGTCGATGAGGACGTTCTTCGACGAAACCGGATAGACGCCGTAGGCGCCGTTTTCCTCATGCGGGCCGCGCGTCCACTCGACCCTGAGATTTCGGAACGTGATCTGGTCCGAACCCTTCGACTTGATGCCGTCGCCTTTGGTGTCCTCGACCGCGAAATCGGCAAGCA
Organism: Rhizobiaceae bacterium; assembly: GCA_017643025.1. Lineage (GTDB taxonomy): Bacteria > Pseudomonadota > Alphaproteobacteria > Rhizobiales > Rhizobiaceae > RCIO01. The sequence goes on along the minus strand of JAEPOG010000002.1, from coordinate 609,760 downwards.
CCACCTTGTCGGAGGTGACGAGCAGTCCCTCGCCCGCGCCTGTCTGCCCCTTGAAGGAAAGCACCGTCCGGTCCGTCCCCTCGCCCCGCACCGTCACCTCGTCCACGTCGAGCGACAGCCCGTCGGTGAGTTCGTAGCGACCGGCGGCGATCGTAACCGTGTCACCGGGCTCCGCCAGGATCAGCGCTTCGATCAGCCGTTCATTGGCGCCTTCGCCCGGCTCGACGCGATGTTCGGCGGCGCCGGCAATGCCGGTGAACACGACCAAAGCAGCGAGTGATGCCGCCGCGCGGCGAAACGAACCGGCTTGCCACAAGCCTGGCGAATGAGCCATTGCCACGTCCTCCCTTCGATTGCGCGCCGACGATGCGCCGCGGCTGGACCGAAGTCAAGAAACATGAAACAGTTTCACTTATGAGCGAGAGTTCGATCGTGACGCCGCGCCGGAAGCGCGGCCAGGCGACGCGCGCCGCCCTGCTGGCAGCCGTCGAACATGTTGTCGCGGCGGAAGGACCGGAGGCGGTGACCACCACCCGCATCGCCGCCGAGACCGGCGTCGCCGTGGGCACCATCTACCGCTATTTCGCCGACCGCGAGGCGCTGCTGCTCCAAGCCTATGACGAGACCGTCGGCCGCATCGTCGCCGAATGCCACGCGGCCCTTGAAGCGCTGCCGGCCAATGCCGACGCCGAGTTGGCCGCCCGCACCTTGCTTGGCCGATATCTGGATGCGGCCGAAGCCGTGCCCGCCCATGCAGGCTTGCTGCGCGCCATGCGCCTGATCCGGCCGGTCGCCGCCGATCAGTCGGCCAACGAGGACCGGGTGACGACCGAGATCTTTGCGCCGTTCCTCGCCCGTTTCGCGCCCGGCGCCGAAGCTACTCCCGCCGCGCTTCACCTCATGGGCGTCGTCGTGGGCACATTGGTCGACCTCTACCTGGTCGCCGAGAGAGACGCCGACCGCGCCTGGCTGCGCGCCGAAATTGAGGCCCATGTGGCTTTCATGGTGGGTCGGCTGGGTTAACAGCTGCCACTCAATCTCTTAAATAAGCATTTCACGATATACTATACTCGACTCCGATTACATGTGCACAAGAGTCCGTTTTCGTGAAAATCGACTCCACTAGACTCCGGAAATCAGTATTCATGCACCAACGACTCAGCAAATCTGTTTGGAGGAGATGGACTTGCCGAGCCCCGTATTGGACTCCGAAAGCCTGGAGCAGCTCAATGCGGTAGGTCGCACACGTGGCTGCCACCGCTGCGGCACGCGCGATCCCGGCACCGTCTCGGGCAGTTTCGTACCCGAATATCATCCGCCGCACGCCTTTGGCGGCTCGGCCGCCGTGATCATCCCCAGTTGCCTGCCGTGCAACCGTTCCACGGGCGCGCTGGTCACCATGTCGCTCCACCGCCGCATATGACAGCTCTCAACTGCGCGGTCCGGCTGGAATATAACAGCTTCTACATCGCCGGTTCGCGCGACGTGGATTTGCCGACGGCGTTTCGCGGCACCTGTTTCGCGACCAATGCAAGCTGCATTAATGTCGGCTGCCGGCTGTGGCAGGAGGGCGAGATCGAGATCGTGCTCGGAACCACTGCCGACCCCATGCCTGAGGGAGCACCCGCGCTCGACACCTCGATCCGGACGCCACGCAACCAGGTTCTGCTGTTCGACGCCAACCATCCCGAACTGCTGCGATGTCCGGTCGAGAACCGCCGCACGCGCATTCGCATCTGGACCAATCATCCTACGGAACCGGACAGAGTGACGCTGGTGATAGGCGGTTGAACACACAGCGCCGCCTTTCACAGCAATGACGGCCTTCGCCAAAACTTGGACAAATTCTCGCGAATCTATAGGAAATCCGGGTGCAATCCGACCCGGATGATGCGCAAGTTGAATTTAGCGGATAGTCTTGCCGAAGCTTGGGTTCGCAGTAGCGACTAGAGATATGGCGCTCCGCGAAATCTTCGGCTAGCATTCGATCGGGTGGAGCCGTCGGTAGACGGCTGTTTGGGTTTGGGATTTGCGATGGGCTACGCATCAGGTTTCGAATACGACCTGTTCATCAGCTACGCGCGCAACGACGATCAGGAACAGACCTCGACGGGTCGCGGATGGGTGTCGGAATTCGTATCGCGGCTGCAAGCGACTTTGCGAAGCAGGCTCGGCGATGCAGACGCGTTGCGAATATATTTCGACCAAAGCTCGCTGGGCGCCAACCACCAGCTTGACGAGTTGCTCTCTGCAGCACGGCGGTCTGCAATTTTTCTGGCAATCGGATCGCCTTCATACGCAAAGCGGGAGTGGACCAGGAAGGAGCTGGCCGCCTTCGCGGAGAGCGCCGACGATCTGAGACGTTTGTTTTGCATCGAATATATGCAGCTGAGTGACGGCACAAAATACCCCGACCCGCTGCAGAGCCACAAACGCGCCAGGTTCTGGGAACTGGTCGATCCCCATTCCGACGTTGACGTCCCGCTCATGCCTGACGTTGCGGGCCCGTATCGCCACCGGCTGCACGACCTCGCTGCGCAGATCAGGAACCAGTTACTATTGATCAACGCGCGCGAGGACATCAGCAAGATTGCCGACGTGGTTGTGGACGAAAAGACGCGTCGAGAGAAAGGCGTCGTCTTTCTGGCCCAGGTCACCGACGACCTGGAGGAGGAGCGGCTTCAGGTCCAGCGTTACCTGGATCAGTTGGGTTACATGGTGCTTCCCAAAAACGAACTTTCGCAGGACGGCCAGAAGTTCAAATCGGAGATAGCCGACAATATTCGCCAGGCGGACCTGTTTGTTCAGCTCCTGGGTCCAAGGCCTGGGCGCCGCCCTCCCGATCTGCCAGAAGGTTATCCTCGCTGCCAGTTCGCAGCCGCCGAAGCTGGCAATCTAAGAAGAATGCTGTGGCGCCACCCGGATCTCGATCTGGGATCCGTTCCAGACTACCAGCATCAGGTCCTGCTTAATGATGCATCGGTCAGCGCAAGCGGCCTCGAAAGCTTCAAATCAGAGATTCGACGCGCACTTGACGGTCGCCCCCGCCCCGATCCGGGCGGCGCAAAGCCACCACCTGCATCGACGCTTGTTTTCATCAATGCCGATGAAAGCGACCACGATATTGCCAAGATGGTTCAGCAGGAGTTCAGCAAGCGCAATCTGGTGGCTTCCATCCCGATGTATGAGAGAAGTGCCGCCGCATTTCACGACGACCTCAAGCAGAATCTGGTCGAATCCGACGTCCTCGTCTTCCTGTATGGTCGTGCGCCGGAGACCTGGGTGCGGCAGCAACTCAGGCTTTTCAGTAAGCTGAGGCCGGGTGCCCAGGCGCGCACCGTCGCGTTGCTCGTCGGTCCTCCCGACGGCAAGTCCGACGATATCGGCGTCATGTTTCCGGACTTGAAACGCGTCGACGTCAAGGACGAGTGGAAAGTGACCCCTATCCTCGAGATGGTCGAGGCCCTCGATCAATGACACCAGAAGGGCGTCTGCCTTATCCCGGTTTGCGGGCGTACAAGCGCGACGAAACCGACCTTTTCTTCGGGCGTGAGGGCTGCGTCAACGAGATGGTCGACCGTCTCGCGGCGACGCGTTTCCTGGCGGTGCTCGGCACCTCCGGCAGCGGCAAGTCGTCGCTCGTCAGGACCGGACTGCTCGATGCGCTGGACCTGGGTCTTTACGCTGCCGCCGGATCAAGGTGGAAGGTCGCGGATTGCCACCCGGGCGAAAACCCTCTCGGCAAGTTGGCCAGGGCACTGTTGGAGACCAAGGGCGACGATCCATCCGAGGAAGACGTCGTAACCCTGGAGGCGTTCCTCGCGCGCGGTCCGCTTGCCATCGTCGAATGGCTCAACGACGGCAATCTCGGCGAGAACGAAAACCTGCTCATCCTGGTGGATCAGTTCGAAGAGTTGTTCCGTTATGGCGACTATGCCGGACGCGAGCATGCCGAAGCATTCGTGGCGCTACTCCTCGAAAGCGCCGCGCAGCATCATCGCATCCATGTCGTTATCACGATGCGCTCGGAATATCTCGGGGCCTGCGCTCTGATCCCGGGGCTCGCTGAACAGATCAACGCCGGCCTCTATCTCGCACGCAGGATGACACGCGAGGAATGCCGTCAGGCAATCGTCGGTCCCGCCGCAGTCGTCGGGTTCGACATCGAGCCGGCCCTTGTCACGCGGCTCCTCAACGACCTGTCGGGCTTCGCGCCCTGGGACAGCGACCGCGAAGGCTCGCAACTGCAGAGGCTGTCACGGCAGGCCGACCAGCTGCCGCTCATGCAGCATGTTCTCAGCAGGCTCTGGCAGCTGGCCGCTCGGAGGAACCCGCGCGAAGGCCTGCAGCTGACGTTGCAGGATTATCTGGACATCGGTGAACTGCGCGGCGCGCTTGAACAACACGCCGATGAGATCATCGGCGGAATCTCCGAGTCGTCGCGGCCATTCGTCAAGCCGCTCTTCAGCGCGCTTGTGGTTGGTGCAAATCTTGCCGACGCGGTGCGCAGGCCAAGGCCGTTCGGCGAACTGGTGGCGATAACCGGCGCCACACGTGAGCAGGTGGTCGAAATCGTCGATGCGTTCCGCTCCCCGGGCTGCAACTTCCTTCGCCCGGGACTCGAGCAGGAACTCAATGATCGCACCATCGTCGATATCAGCCATGAGAGCCTGATCCGGCAGTGGTCCTCACTTGCGGCATGGTGCGCTGAGGAAGCTGACAACGCGGCCCAGTGGGCCCGCCTCAAGAGCACCGAAGCGCGCCATGCAAAGGGATTGGAAGACCTCCTGAGCGGGCTCACTCTCGCCAATACGGCGGCCTGGTGGGATCGCGAAAAGCCGACCAAGGCATGGGCTGACAGCCATGGCGGAAATTTCGAGGAGATTTCCGCATTCCTGGCGCGGAGCCGTGAAGCACAGGAGTTAGAGGAGCGGGAAAAGGAAGAAAGGGCCAGAGCCCTCCTGGAGCGGCAGAGCCTTCGCCGCCGTTCCACTGTTTACGCCATCTCTGCAATGGTGGCTTTGGCTGCGGCCGTCTATGGCATCTACAGTTCGGTACAAGCTGACAATGCAAGAGCTTCCGCGTTGGCGGCAGCTGAAGCGGCTGATGAACAGCGGGCGATCGCTGAAAAGGAGAGGCAGGCGGCTGACGAACAACGGGCGCTGGCGGAGGCGGCACGGCAAGCAGCTGATGAACAACGTGCGCTAGCCATCGAGTCCGCCGCCGAGGCTGAAGAAGCGAGGCGATTGGCAGAGATTTCGTTGCAGGATGCCAATGAACAGCGAAAGCTCGCTCGCGAAAGCCAAAGCCGAGCTCTGTCCAGCATTTCGCAGCTTGAATTGGGGCTGGACCGCCCATCGAACGCCCTCAAGCTCGCTATGGCCGCTTGGCCACGTGCCTACGATCCGGACGGCCCACAATTATGGACTACCGTGGACAGCCTATCAAAGGCTCTTCCCGAATATATCGATAGTGTCTGGTTCGGCGGGGCGTTGCCCGATGGCGAAGAGCGAGAGAGTTTTGCGGGAGCATTCTCTCCCGACGGTAAGTGGGTAGCCACCGCAACATGGGACAGCACCGTTCGAATCTGGGATGTGGAGACTGGCGAGGAAATCAACGTGCTGGTCGGCCACGAAGGGCCGATCAATGGCATTGTTTACTCGCCCGACGGCAGCCGCATCGCGACCTCATCCGGTGACTATTACTGGAGTTCCAGCAATTCCGGCGACCAGACGGCACGTCTGTGGGATGCGACTAGCGGGGCCGAGATAGCTGTTCTCCGCGGACACGAAGGCCATATCCGTTCGATCGAATTTTCGCCTGATGGATCCCGCGTATTGACGGCATCCAACGACAACACTGCACGAATATGGGACGCGGCGGACGGCCGGGAAATTAGGACACTGACCGGGCACAGCGACACTGTGTCGAGGGCGGTATTCTCGCCGGACGGAAATAAGGTGGCCACCTCGGGCTTCGACGGCACTGCACGTGTTTGGGACGCCAATACCGGAAGGGAAACGGCGAAAGCCGTACCGGAAGGAGAGTTTCTCTATTTGTACGATGTTGCCTTTTCCCCCGACGGCCAGTGGTTCGCAGCCTCGGGAGATGACGGGATTGTCTATGTCTGGGAAGCCGAGGGCGCTGAACAGGTGGCAGCTCTCGAACACGGCAACGATGTAAATGCCCTGGAATTCTCCCCCGACGGCAAGCTGCTGGCAGGGGCGAGCGACAACGGCTTGCATGTTTGGAACACCGAGACTTGGGGGGCGCGGAAATTCGACGAAAACACCCTTGTCCTATGGGCGTCCTTTTCACCTGACGGCAAGCATGTCCTGACGCGCGGCTACGAAGACAACGATGCCACGATCTGGAATGCCCAGACCGGCGAGCAAGTTGCTCTCTTTGCTGAACACGCCTTTGTACGCGATGCCGACTATTCACCGAATGGCAGCCTCGTCTTGACGGCATCTCAGGATGGTCGTGCACGTCTCTGGGATGCAGCCTCGGGAACCTTGCTGCATGTCTTGTCGCCTGATGAGTTCATGGTTCCCGGAGAGGGCTCGGAATCCTCCCCGGAGACTCGATCAATGGCCGAAGTTATTGGCCGCGTGGTTACCCGCATTGCGGTCACTGAGGGAGAGGACGTCTATTCCGTCGCCTTCTCGCGAGACGGGCAGTCTCTCATCACCGCCGCCTGGGATGGCAAGCTGCGCTGGTGGGATGCGGAATCCGGTGATCCGCGCGAGCAGACAATCGAGGTCCCCGGTTCGATCTTCTACGCGGCACTGTCACCGGACGGCTCCACAATCGCTGCGGCTACCAGCGAAGCAGTGTTGATGTTTGTGGATTCCCAAACTGCGGAAATCGACCGTGAGATAGACTTGGATAGCCCAGCAAGAATGGTCGACTTCTCGAGCGACGGCCTTCAGTTGGTAACGGCTCACGAAAACGGCTCGGTCAAACTCTGGAATCTGGAGAGTGGAACTGAAGGCAGGGCCCTGCCGAAGCAGCCCGCCGCCGTGAACTCTGCCAGGTTCTCAGCCGATGGATCGCGGCTCGTAACGGCCGCCGATGACGGCAGCATACGCATACTGGATACTTTGAACGGCTTGGAATTGGCCCAGATGTGGGTCGCTGGTGATGAAGCCTCAAAAGACAAGGTCTATTGGGCAGACTTCGCGCACGATGGTCGTTTTGTCGCCGCTGCCACCGAAAAGAACGGCGTTCAGATATGGAATGAGGCCACCCGCCAAAAAGTGGCCACCCTCACAGGAACAGAACAATTCAGCAATCGTTACGTCGGTTTTTCCGAGGACGGCTCTCGCCTGATAACAGGGGGGAGCAATGGCGCCTTGAACCTTTGGGACGCGGCAACGTTTGCAAAGCTTGCCAGACTGGAGTCGCCAGGTCCGGATGAGACGATATGGTCGGTATCCCTTTCGCCTGACGGTTTCCGGGTCGCAGCGGGTACGACAAAGGGAACGGTTCTTGTTCTCGATACATCCGCAATGATCGTGATGACGAAGGGCGACGCCTTCGCAATTGCTTGCCGGTACCTGGAGTCGGACACGAGCCTGGCAGATGCCGAGGTCAGGTATAGCCTTGGTGAGTTGCGTCCGATCTGCGGCGACAACGCGCCGTTGCCGGCAGACCCCGCCGCATTCCGGTAATCGGATTGGCAGCGGGAGGGCGTGCCTGATGCACGCCCTCGCCGCATGGTTGCCGCGAAGTTAGCTTGACGGCTGTGGCTCCATGCCGCCTTCGGGCTCACCGCCGCCCTTCTTCTTGCCCTCGGCGCGCGTGCCGGCCTTGGGCACCGTCGAGCCGCGGGAGGCCGGCGTGTCGTCGCCCATGTCACGCGTCGGCTTCTCGCCCTTGAGCAACTGCTTGATCTCGTCGCCCGAAAGCGTCTCGTATTCGAGCAGGCCTTCGGCGATAGCCATCCAGTCCTTTTTCTTCTTGGTCAGGATGGAGCGCGCCGTGTCGTAGGCCTCGTCGATAAGCCTGCGGACCTCGGCATCGATTATCTGCTGCGTCTCTTCCGACATGTTCTGCTGGCGCGCCACGGAGTGACCCAGGAAAACCTCTTCCTGATTCTCGCCGTAGGCCACCTGGCCGAGCTTGTCGGAGAAGCCCCAGCGCGTCACCATCGCCCGTGCGAGCTTGGTCGCCTGATCGATGTCCGATGCCGCGCCGGAAGTGATGTTCTCCTTGCCGAACTTGATCTCCTCGGCGACGCGACCACCCATCATGATCGCCAGACGCGAGATCATGTATTTGTAGCTCATCGAGTAGCGGTCACCCTCAGGCAACTGCATCACCATGCCAAGCGCGCGGCCGCGCGGGATGATCGTCGCCTTGTGCAGCGGGTCGGCCGACGGCACCGTGAGTGCCACGATGGCATGGCCGGCCTCGTGATAGGCGGTCAGTTCCTTTTCGGCCTGCGTCATCGCCGACGAACGCCGCTCCGCGCCCATCATGATCTTGTCCTTGGCGTCCTCGAACTCGGCCATGGTGACGAGACGCTTGTTGCGCCGAGCCGCCATCAGCGCCGCCTCGTTGACGAGGTTGGCGAGGTCGGCGCCCGAGAAGCCGGGCGTGCCGCGCGCGATCACCTTGAGGTCGACATTCGGCGCCAGCGGCACGTTGCGCACATGCACCTTGAGGATCTTCTCGCGGCCGATGATGTCCGGGTTCGGCACCACGACCTGACGGTCGAAGCGGCCGGGGCGCAGCAGCGCCGGGTCCAGCACGTCCGGGCGGTTGGTGGCGGCGATCAGGATGATGCCTTCGTTCGCCTCGAAGCCGTCCATTTCGACGAGCAACTGGTTCAGCGTCTGCTCGCGCTCGTCATTGCCGCCGCCAAGGCCCGCTCCGCGGTGCCGACCGACGGCGTCGATCTCGTCGATGAAGATGATGCAGGGTGCGTTCTTCTTAGCCTGGTCGAACATGTCGCGGACGCGGGATGCGCCCACGCCGACGAACATCTCGACAAAGTCGGAGCCCGAGATGGTGAAGAACGGCACGTTGGCCTCGCCTGCCACGGAGCGCGCCAGCAGCGTCTTGCCGGTTCCGGGAGGACCGACGAGCAGCACGCCGCGCGGGATTTTGCCGCCCAGCCGTTGGAACTTCTGCGGGTCGCGCAGGAACTCAACGATTTCCTCGAGATCCTGCTTGGCCTCATCTACGCCGGCGACGTCCTGGAAGGTAACGCGGCCATGCGCCTCGGTCAGCAGCTTGGCCTTCGACTTGCCGAAGCCCATGGCGCGGCCGGAGCCGGACTGCATCTGGCGCATGAAGAATATCCACACGCCGAGAATGAGCAGCATTGGCAGCCAGGATATCAGATAGCCGAAGATCGAGTTCGAGCCGTCGCTTTCGGGCCGCACATTGATCGTCACGCCGCGATCCTCGAGCCTCTGCACCAGCGTCGTGTCGCCGGGCGAATAGGTCTGGAATCCGACATTGGAATCCGAATAGGTGCCAGTGATTCGGTCGCCGGTGATCGTCACCGACTGGATGCGGCCATTGTCCAGCTGCTGCAGGAATTCGGAGTAGGCGATTTCGCGCGACGACCCGCGCTGCTGCGGCGACTGGAAGAGGTTGAACAGCGCGATCAGCAGGACCGCGATGATGGCCCACAGCGCGAGGTTGCGATAATTCGGATTCATGATGTTTCCCGATTGCGTACGCGGACAAACACCCGTCCGTGTAACTGTCCGATTCTAAACATAGGGAGCGGGTCGGGCATTGCCAAGCGCGTCCGCATGTCTCGGTTAAGCTCTCCGCACTTTGTGGCCCGCCAATGGCGCCGGTGAAGGCTCCTGCGCGCCGACCAGCCGCGCCATCGCACATGCCGGTGCATGATCGAATGCAGGCAGAAAGCGCACCCACGGGCCGACGACCGGTTCGCACCTAATGCCGAAAATATTTTCGGCAAGGCCAATGCATACTTCGCCAGCCCACAACGCAGGGAGTCCGGCGCATGCGGCGCGACGGACCGATGCCGGCGCATCGGCGTGGGCGGCCGCAATATCAGCATTGATGATGGCCGGGTCGGGAGCCCCGATTGCGTATTCGCCGATGCCCTTGCCTCCGAGCCAGAAGCGCCCGTCCCAGACGCCGGCGGCAAATGAACTACGAGGCGGCAGATTACGCTTCTCGCGATAGAGAAAGATGCCGCTCTGCCGGCAATCCAGCACCGCACGCGACAGCGTCGCCTTGAATGGTCCACCGGCCAGCCGGTTTAGCAGCTCTTCGCTGCGCACCGCGTCCGGCAGGTGCTCCGTACCTCCCGCGGTCGCTAGAAGGATGCGAAAAGCATAGAGCGCGGCGTCGCTGTCGCCCTTGGAAGTGAACCCTGGATCGACGCGGATCAATCCTGACGCCGGCATCGCGGCATAACTGTCGATCAGCGCGGCAGCCCGATAGCCAAGGTCTTCCCGTTCGCCAGCCGCCGAATTCGCTTGTGCAGCCAGCCTTGTGACCTCGCCATCGGTCATCGCGGCCCTGACCCTGGCTCGCTCGTATCGCATGTCCTGATTGGTCGGGTCATCGACCCAGTGGATTCCCCTGCCCTCGAGCACTGCCCGCAAAGCGGAGCGCCGCACAGTGAGTAGGGGCCGAGCAAACCATGTACGCCATTCGTGAAGGGTTGCCTCTGCCATGCCGGCGCTGCCACGCCCGGCCCCCCGCTTGCCGCGCATAGCAACCGTCTCGGCCTGATCGTCCAGCGTATGGCCGGTGAGCACGAGGTCGGTGCCTGCTTCGCGTGCCGCTTCGGCCAGCAGGCCGTGCCGTGCCTCACGCGCCGCGTCGATGATGCCCCCGTGCGGCTTGGCGCCTTCCCATTTCCGGATCGCGTGGGGCACGCCGAGGCGCGCCGCGAGTTCGCCGACGTGCCGCGCCTCTTCTGCTGCCTCGGACCTCAGCCCGTGATCGACTGTGACGGCGTGAACTTTCAGCGCCGGATGCCGCCGTCGCGCGAAATCGACGAAGAGGTCGAGCAGGGCAAAAGAATCGCTGCCGCCGGACACCGCCACCACAACCGCCTTGCGGTTGTTGATCGCGAGTTTTTCAAAACAGGGATCGAATGGGTGTTCAGTGCGCGCCGCAGCCGGCGCCATCTCATGAACTGCTGAAACGCGCCCCCTCAACGCTACGTGCCTGTCGCTAGCAGGAGGCCCGGGCCTGCTCGACCTTGGTCCTCTCCAATACGGCCGTGGAAGCCTGCGGGTAGCGTTTCGCTACCTCCGCAAGCGTCGCGCAGGCGACGTCGCGCTGATCCAGCGCCGCAAGCGAAACACCCAGCTTCAGCATCATTTCGGGCGCTTTGCGCGCTTGCGGATAGTCGCGGCTGGCGCCCAGGAAGACCTGCGCCGCGTCGCGGTATTTCTCCTGGCCGAGCAATGCCTCGCCGAGCCAGAAATGCGCGTCCGCCGCGCGCGCGTCCTGCGGAAAGCGGTCAATATGCTCGCGGAAGCCAGCCTCGGCGGTCTGGTAGTCGCCCGACAGCACAAATTCGTAGGCGGTGCGGTAGAGTTCGTCGGGGTCGGATGTGGAAGGCAGCGCCGCTACCTGCGTGTTGTCGGTAGCGATCCTGCCTGTTTCGACACCCGGCAAGCCGCTGTCCGCAGTCTCGCTGCGCAGCACGTTGCCGTCCTTGTCGAAGGTGATGTTGCCGAGATTGCGCGGCGGTTCGCCTGTAGTGGTACTCGCCGTCTCGGTCGAGCCGTCCTCGATGATCTCCTCGACCTGCGTGTTGTCGGTCTTCTCCATCGTGGTGGCTTCGCCGCCGCCACCAACACCGACGCGCTTCTCGATCTCCTGGAATCGGAACTCGTTGTCTTCCTGCATGCGGCGGAGCTGGTCCTGCATCTGCAGCACCTGGAAATTCAGTTCCTCCACCAGCCCGTTGAGCTGACGAATCTGTTCTTCGAGCTGCATGACGCGCGGATCGGCGGCCTGTGCCAGCCGCAGCGGCATTTCAACCTGGTTGCGCGGTCCGGGTTCCCTGATCTTGGGGACCGGAGGACGCTGCGCCAGCAGCGCACTTCCCAGATTGACCAGGTGATCGACCGGCGCGTCCCTTGTCGACGCAGCCATCGACACGCTGCCCATGGCAATCAGCGCGGCAAGCGCGCCGCCCATTAACATGACTTTTTTCATAGCAATCCCGTTCAGAACCGGACCCAAGCCCAACGCGGTCCGCAACCAATGATGCTCTCTAACAAGCCGTACGAGTTCGGCCAAATTTTGATGGTGCCGGTAACAAAAAAAGCGGCCCGAAGGCCGCTTCTCTGTAAGGTCCAGTTCGCCTGTCGGCTAGCTGGAAGGCCCGCCGAGCAGCGTCACTGCGCGCCTGTTTTGCGACCAGCAGGATATGTTGTCGCACACAGCCACCGGCCGTTCCTTGCCGTAGGAGATCGTCTTGATCCGGTTCGCCGCCACGCCGCGACCGACCAGGAAGTCACGGGTCGCCGCGGCGCGCCTGGCGCCAAGCGCCAGATTGTACTCGCGCGTCCCGCGCTCGTCGGCGTGGCCTTCGATCGTGATCGCATATTGCGAGTACTGGTTGAGCCACTGCGCCTGGCGCGCAAGTGTGGCCTGCGCGTCGGCGCGGATGGCGGAAGAATCGGTGTCGAAGAAAATCCGGTCGCCGACATTGACCGTGAAGTCCTGCGAGGAGCCGGGCGTTCCAGCGCCGCCGCTAAGGCCGAGATCGGCCGCCGTATTGGGTATCTGGTCTTTCGATGCACACCCGGCGACCGCGAGCGTGGCTGCAAGCGCGAGCATGGCCGGAAAACGGGTGGGTGCAATGCTACGGCGCATGGCCGCCTCTCCTTCGCATTTGAATGATTGCCTTGGGCAATAACTAACCAAGCTTCGGTTAACCGCGCCTCAAGGGAATGGGTTAATCAATCCTTGCCGATGTATCAGCGCGAATCCCCAAGACGGCACCGAAGCGGCCAATTGAGAGCATAATGGGGCGGAAAAGCGGCCAATTCATGCGCTGTCCAGCCTGGCACAATTTAGCCGGCCAGCTATTCCAGCAGCGGCGACCATGCCGGGTCGGAGCCGAAATTCGGTGTCGCGATCGTCTGCTTGTTTCGGCCTGTGAGATCGATCGACTGCAGCTGTGGGCCCGCAGCGCCCGGCGCCTGCGCAAAAAACATCAGCACACGGCCGTTCGGCGCCCAGGTCGGACCTTCCTGCAGGAATCCCGTGGAGATGATACGCTCGCCCGATCCATCCGGCCGCATCACGCCGATCTGGAAGTCGCCACCGCTCTGCTTGGTGAAGGCTATCAGGTCGCCGCGCGGCGACCACACTGGCGTCGAATAGGTGCCGTCGCCGAACGAGATGCGCTTCGGATTGCTGCCGTCGGCGCCCATGACATAGAGCTGCGCCCGCCCGCCCCGGTCCGAGGTGAAGACGATGCGCGAGCCGTCCGGCGCATAGGACGGTGAAGTGTCGATCGAGTTGGAGTTGGTCAGCCGCGTCGTGTTGCGACTCCTGAGATCGAGCGTGAAGATGTTCGAATTCCCGTCATCGCGCAGCAGGCTCATGATCACCTTCTGCCCGTCGGGCGAGAAGCGCGGCGCAAACGTCATGTTGGGGAAGTTCGCCACCAGCTCGCGCTGTCCTGTCTCGAGCTGCAGCAGGTAGACCTGCGGCTGCCCGTTCTCGTAGGACATGTAGGTGATTTCCTGGCGGTTGGGGGAAAAGCGTGGCGTCAGCACGATTGACTGCCCGTTCGTCAGCAGGCGGTGGTTGGCGCCGTCCTGGTCCATGATGGCGAGGCGTTTGACGCGCTGGTCTCTTGGCCCGGACTCGTCCACATAGACGATGCGGGTGTCGAAATAGCCCTTTTCGCCCGTCAGCCGCTCATAGATGGAATCGGCGATGATATGCGCCACCCGACGCCATTTGGAGCGTTCGGTGAAAAACTGCTCGCCTATCAGCTGCTGACCCGCATAGGTGTCCCAGAGCCGGTAGATAACCTTGAGCCGCCCGTCGGCTTCCTGCGTGACACGGCCGTTGACCACCGCCTGCGCATTGATGACCGTCCAGTCTGCGAAACGCGGCGCGGCATCGGGGTTAGAATTTCTCTCGATGAAAGCGGCCTTGTCGATCGGCGCGAACAGGCCGGAGCGTCGCAGATCGGCGGCGATCACGTTCGAAATCTCGACGCCCGTCTCATCGCCGGAGAGGAAGTCGGTGATGGCGATGGGGAGAGGCTCGACCGTGCCCTTGGTCACGTCGATCTGCAGGAGCGCGCGAGCGGGTATCGTGCCCAGCATGCCTGCGATCATCAGGACAAGGCCGAATGTAGCCAGCGTTCTCGCAATACGTCTCATTCACAAACACCTTTCGGTTGCGCGCGGAGCGATCATCACAGCATCTCGGGGTCGAACGTGACCAGCACCTCGGCCCATGCCTCGTATCTGTCACTGGGTACACGCAGTCCGGCCTGATCGCACTTCCAGACGGCGCGCAGGGCACTCTCGTCGAACTGCCGGTTGCCGCTCGTCGCCTCTATCCGCGGAGGCCCGGCCAACCGTCCCGATTGATCGAGTGAAAACCTGACCGACGTGCGCAGGTCCTCGTCGGACATGCCGGCGGGTCTCAGCCAGCAGTCGTTCAGCTGCTGACGCAAAGCATCCATTTCGCTTTGAGTGAGCTTTTCACCTGTCGTCGTCCGCTCGCCGCCCAGAGCAGCTTGCTCGGATGAGCGCGCGCCTCCGCCGCCAGCCGCGTCTTCAAGATTGCGCAGTACATTGTCGACCGAAGCAAGGTCGAATTCGGTGTCGCTGGCTTTCGGCTTCTCGGCGGGCGCGTTCGCTGGCTCCTCTGCATTGCGGCGTTCTGGCGCTTTTGCAGTCTGTGCCTGAGGTGGCTGCGGACGCGCCTGCGGGGACGGGGCGTTTTCCGGCAGTTTGATCGCCTCGGCCTCCGGGTTTTCCGCAACCGCGGCTTCCTCGACCGGCTCGGGCGTCACTTCCTGACGTGGTTGCGGTTCGGGCGTCACTTCGGTCGCCGGCGTCGGTGCTGGTTTGGGCTGCTCGCGCACCTGTTCACCGGGGGTGGCTGGCTTAGGCGTAGGCTGGGATTCGGGCAGGGCAGCCGTTCTCACCTCGCGCCGGCTGGCCTCCGCATTGGAATTCGTCTCCAGATCGACGTCGTTTTCGCCCGCATTGCGCGCATCCGGAACGGTATGCGGGCGCTCGGTCGGTGTCGGCGCTGCTCTCTCTGCGACGGGCGCCTCTCGGTTTCCCTGTTGGATCTGCGTGATCGACTCGACCGGAACGATATCGACCGGAAATGCTTCGACATCTGCCACTTCAAGCGCCGCCGGCGCCGACAGCGCGATCAGCCCGAAGCCGAGCAGCGCGCCGTGCAGAAGCGTCGAGACTGTCAGCCCGGTCTTCATGCCAGCCTATTGGTCCTGTTCCTGCAGCGTGACGAGACCGAGATTGCGGTAGCCTGCAGACGAGATGCGCGCCATCACGCGCATGACGGTGCCGTAGTCGGCGGAACGGTCGCCGCGCACATAAATGCGCTCGTCATAGCCGGTCTGGGCGATCGCCTGCAGCTTCGGCACCACTTCGTCGATCGGGATTTCCGTCTCCTGCAGGAAGACCTGGCCCTCCTGGTTGACCGAGACGGTGATCGGCTGCGTCTCCGAATTAAGCGCCCGCGCCTGCGTCTCCGGCAGGTCGATCGGAACGCCCACGGTAAGCAGCGGCGCCGCCACCATGAAAATGATCAGGAGAACCAGCATGACGTCGACGAACGGCGTCACATTGATTTCCGACATCAGCTTGATCCGGCGTCCGCGTCGGCGGTGACCGCCACGGCTGCCCGAATGACTGACCGACATGGCCATCGAAACGATCCTCGTCTCCGCTAGGCTGCCTTCTGCAGCACCTTTTCATCGATTTGCCGCGACAGTATGGCGGAGAACTCGTCGGCGAAGCCTTCCATCCGGCTGCCGAGCTTCGCCGCGTCAGACGACAGCTTGTTGTACGCAATGACGGCGGGAATGGCCGCGAGCAGGCCCATGGCGGTAGCAAGCAGCGCCTCCGCGATGCCGGGCGCCACGACGGCCAGATTGGTCGATTTCGATCCGGCGATCGCCTGGAACGAGGTCATGATGCCGACCACCGTGCCGAACAGCCCGATGAACGGCGCCGACGATCCGATCGAGGCGAGGAAGCCCAGGCGCGCTTCCAACCGCTCCATCTCGCGCGTCAGCGCCAGGTCCATTGCCTTGTCGATGCGCGTCTGCAACGCGATCGGCGAGCGGGCGCCCTTCTCGAAGCTCTTTTTCCACTCGCGCATGGCCGATACGAAGATCGAGCCCATGCCGGTCGTCTTGCGCTCGGCCAGCGTGCGGTAGAGTTCTTCCAGCGACTGTCCCGACCAGAAGGTCTCCTCGAAACGGTCGAGGGCGCGTCTGGCCCGCGCATAGGCCATGGCCTTGTCGATGATGATTGCCCAGCACCAGATCGAGGCTGCGAGCAGCCCGATCATAACCAGCTTCACCACCCAGCCGGCCTGCCAGAACAGTTCCCAGATGGAGAGTTCGCCGCCGAGGGCGGCAAGATCGCTTGCGTCCATTTGAATTCAGGTCCCTTGGGCGCGTCCGACGCCCGAAACGTTGCGCATCATCCCGTCCATGCCCCGCCCGGAAGGGGCGGATCAGATCACCCTCGATGCGCCTCAGCGGCGTTCTTGAGTGCAATCTTGGTGAAAGGAAGGCGCGCCGCGAAGCGCGGTTTCACCGCAATCTTCATGGCTTGTTATGGTTAAGGATGAGTTAGGAAAACTTAACCCGAGGTTCCCTCGGTCCGCGATTGCGGCATGAAGGCCGGCACCCATTCCTTGGGAAAACGCCGCGGGCGGCCATTGCCCCCGATGATCGCCGCCTCCACTCTGGCGGTAACCAGCACCTCATCCCCGCGCCTGATCTTCTGTGCCATGAAGATTCGCGCGCCGGACACATCCTCCGTCACAGTTTCCACCGTCAGGATGTCGTCGATCCGGGCCGGCTGGCGGAAATCGATCTCCATGCGCTTCACCACCCAGGCGAGCACCTCGCCATGCTTGCCCTCGGCCAGTTCGTTGTGATGCACGCCGGCCAGTCGCAGGAAATCGGAGCGGCCGCGCTCGAAGAATTCCAGGTAACGGGCGTGGTAGACGACGCCGGTGAAATCCGTGTCGGCGAAATAGACCCGCGCCACCAGCCTGTGGCCGCTGTCAGTCAGTTCGCCTGCTACTGGCGCTATGGGATTGAGGTCGGTATGCGCTTTGTCCATGCTTCCTCGGTGCCACGACCGGCAGCGTCGTGCAAGTTTGTAGACGTAGCGTCTGTTATTGAGTTGCAGCCACCTACTCTGCGCCGCTCAGCGGCATTCTTACCTCTTCTCTGCTATCGGTTTCCGCCGTGAGACAACCCAAGATCATAACCACCCTGAGGTCCTACAGCTGGTCCCTCTTCGCCGGCGATCTTGTCGCGGGCATCACGGTCGCCATGGTCGCCATACCGCTTTCGATAGCCATCGCGATCGCCTCCGGAGCGGATCCGGCAAAGGGACTGGTGACAGCGATCGTCGGAGGCTTCCTGATCTCGCTACTCGGCGGCAGCCGCGTCCAGATCGGCGGGCCGACGGGCGCCTTTATCGTCGTTGTCTTCTCCGTCATCGCCGAGCATGGCTATGACGGGCTGGTGATCGCCACTTTGATGGCGGGCGTGATCCTGCTCGTCGCCGGCTGGTTTCGCATCGGCAACCTGATCTCCTATGTTCCCGAGGCGGTGGTAAACGGCTTCACCATCGGCATCGCCATCGTCATCGCCACAAGCCAGCTGCCGGACCTACTGGGGCTTTCGGTGACGCAGGTGCCGGCGGATTTTCTCGAAAAACTTCCTGTGTTGTGGGCAGCGCGGGACACGTTCAATCCATGGGCGCTGCTCGTCGCGGCGGTCACGCTCGTCATCATCGTTGGTCTTCGCCGGCTGTTGCCCCGTTTCCCTGGGCTCATCGCGGCTGTCGCCATCGGTTCGGCTGCCGTCGCATTCGCGCTGCTGCCGGTCGACACCATTGCCTCGCGTTTCGGCGAACTGCCGAGCACACTCCCCTTGCCTGCGATCCCGCAACTCACCCTCGAGCGGCTGGTCGAGCTGCTGCCTTCCGCCATCGTCATCGCCTTCCTCGCCGGCGTGGAGTCGCTGCTGTCGGCCATGGTCGCCGATCGCATGATCGAGGGCAGCCATCGCCCCAACGCTGAAGTCATCGCCCAGGGTTTCGCCAATGTCGGCTCGGCGCTGTTTGGCGGCATGCCGGCGACGGGCGCCATTGCACGCACCGCCACCAATGTCCGCGCCGGCGGCAGGACGCCGGTCGCTGGCATCGTGCATGCGTTTGTCATCCTGCTGGTCATGATGACCGCCGCGCCGCTGGCAGGCTATCTGGCTATGCCGGCGCTCGCCGCCGTGCTCATCCTGACCGCATGGAACATGAGCGAGCCGCACAAATGGCGCGAATACGCCGAGACCCGGCTGTCGGACCGCATCCTTCTTGTAACGACGCTGGTGCTGACGGTGCTTGTCGACCTGACCGTTGCGATCGGTGTCGGCGTGGCGCTCGGTCTCGCGATACGGTTGAGGCGTCGGCAAGCTCCGTCCGACTGGACGCCCCCGGATCGATAGGACTCACTCGTCCTCGAAAAGGCCGATCTGTCGTGTTGCGAGATCCTTCGGCGCTTCCAGCCCGAGATGGCGCCAGGCATTCGCCGCCAGCACCCGCCCGCGCGGCGTGCGCTGCAGGAAGCCCTGCTGGATGAGGTAGGGCTCGATGATGTCCTCGATCGCGTCGCGCGGTTCCGACAGGCTGGCGGCAATCGTCTCGATTCCCACGGGGCCGCCGCCGAAATTGCGGGCGATGATGTTGAGGTAGCGCCGGTCCAGATTGTCGAGCCCGAGTGCATCGACTTCGAGCCTGGACAGTGCCTCGTCCGCGACCTCGCGATTCACCACCGCCGCGCCCGCGACATTGGCGAAGTCGCGCACGCGCCTGAGCAGCCGCCCTGCGATGCGCGGCGTGCCGCGCGCCCGCATGGCGATCTCCTTCGCGCCGTCGTCGCTCATGTTGAGCGACAGGATGCGCGCTCCGCGCCGCACGATTGTCTCCAGCTCCTCGGCCGAATAAAAGTCGAGCCGCACCGGAATGCCGAAGCGGTCGCGCAGCGGGTTGGTGATCAGGCCTAGCCGCGTCGTCGCCGCCACCAGCGTGAAGCGCGCGAGATCGATCTTCACCGAGCGCGCCGCCGGCCCCTCGCCGATGATCAGATCGAGCTGGAAATCCTCCATCGCGGGATAGAGGATTTCCTCGACAGCCGGCGAGAGCCGGTGGATTTCATCGATGAACAGGACGTCGCGGTCCTCGAGATTGGTGAGCAGCGCCGCCAGGTCACCCGCCTTCGCGATCACCGGCCCGGATGTGGAACGGAAATTCACGCCGAGTTCGCGCGCCATGATCTGCGCCAGCGTCGTCTTGCCGAGCCCCGGCGGCCCGACGAACAGCACATGGTCGAGCGCCTCGCCGCGTCCCCGCGCCGCCTCCACGAACACTTTCAGGTTCGCCCGCGCCGCCGCTTGCCCGACGAATTCGTCCAGCGTCTGCGGCCTGAGCGAGACGTCAGCGTCTTCGCCGCGCTGGTCGGCGGCCACGAGTCTGGGGGCGGTGTTCATGTCACGTCATCCCACGCACGGACACGGCCCGCAACCGGCCTCACCGCGCCAGCTCCTTCAGTCCGAGCCGGATAAGCTTGGCCGAGTCCGCGCCCTCGCCGGCAGATTTCATCGCAGCGGCGATGGCGTTGGCGGCGATGTCGCGCGAATAGCCGAGATTGGCGAGCGCCGACACGGCGTCGGCCACCGGCGCTGGCGCGGCCCCAGCGCCGATATCCTGCTTCAGTCCGATATCGGCCGCCGCCTCCCCGGCGAAGGCCGGTGCCTTGCTCTTGAGCTCGGTCACGATGCGCTCGGCCACCTTGCGCCCGACGCCCGGCGCCCGCGCCACCATGGCGAAGTCGCGCAGCGCGATGGCGTTGGCGAGTTCGGCTGGCGACAGTGTCGACAGAACGGCCAGCGCCACCTTGGCGCCGACGCCCTGCACATTGTTCTGCAGAAGCCGGAACCATTCGCGCTCCAGCACCGAGCTGAACCCGTAGAGCCGGATCGCGTCCTCGCGCACATAGGTTTCGATGAACAAGACAGCCGCCTCGCCCGGTCCGGGCAGCGCCGAAAGCGTGCGCATCGGGCAGTAGGCGACATAACCGACGCCCTGAACGTCGAGCACGCAGTGATCATCGGCGATCTCGTCGACGATGCCTTTCAGCTTGCCGATCATGAACTACCCCACCGCCGCCATGGCCAGTCTTCCTACCGCGCTCTGCCGGTGATGCGCATGGCAAATCGCGATCGCTAAAGCGTCGGCGGCGTGCTCGCTGTCGGTGACCGCCTTGGGCAGCAGCACCCGCACCATCATGTGGATCTGTTTCTTGTCGCCATGGCCGACGCCGATCACTGCCTTCTTCACCGCGTTGGGCGCATATTCCGCCACGGCCAACCCCGCCCGCGCCGGAACCAGCATGCAGATGCCGCGCGCCTGACCGAGCTTCAGCGTCGCTGCCGCGTCCTTGTTGACGAAGGTTTGCTCGACTGCCGCCTCGTTCGGCGCCCATTCGGCCAGCACCGACGCAAGCCCGTCATGGATCTGGCAAAGCCGCGCCGCCAGTTCCCCCTTGTCGTCGGAGCGCACGGTGCCTGCGCCGACGAAGCGCAGCGAACTGCCGGCCGTCTCCACCACCCCCCAACCGGTGCGGCGGAGGCCGGGATCGATGCCGAGTATGCGAATCGCTTGCGTCATGTCGTGAGGCTATCCCTTTGCGTTCGCATTGCCACGAATTTTGTGAACAAACCGGAAACGAAGCTGTGCATTCTTCGCCGACTGGCACAACCGAACCTGCTTTCTCGTCGTGCGAACAGCCGCTATCAGCCTGTTTTCACGGAGACGGCCCTTTTGCCCGAACTCCTTCTCGATCCGCGCCTGCAGGTCCTCTTGGTCGTTGTCGCCGTCGCAGGGGTGGCACGCGGCATGTCCGGCTTCGGCACCGGCATGATCGTCGCGCCGCTCGCCGGCGCGCTCTATTCGCCAAAATGGGCGCTGATCATCCTCGTCATCATCGACCTGCTTCCGATCATCCCGATCACCATCCCCTGTTTCAGGATCGCTCGCTGGCGCGAAATCTTGCCGATGATTGCGGGCTCGTTCCTCACGCTGCCGCTCGGCCTTTACTTCTTGCGTGTCGGCGATCCTGTCCTGCTGCGCTGGATCATCAGCGCCGCCATACTCGCCTGCGTCCTCATGCTGTGGTCGGGCTGGCGTTATCGCGGCCGCCGCACCGACGCGTTGTCGGCGAGCGTCGGCGGTGTCGCCGGCGTGCTCTCGGGCATCGCCCAGATTCCGGGTCCGCCGGTGCTGGCTTACTGGCTGGCGTCGGATTTCCCCGCCGCCGTTATCCGGGCGAACCTGCTGGTGTTCTTTTTCCTTGGCGAGTTCGTCACCATCGGCAATCTCGCCGTCGCCGGCATGTTCGAGCGCGGCCCGATCATGATCGCGCTGGCCGCGATGCCGGTCTATTTCGCCGCGCTCATGGTCGGCTGGCGGCTTTTCGGCCTGGCCAGCGACCGCACCTACAGGCTGGTCACCTACGGTCTGATTGTGTGCGCGGCGCTGCTGGCGCTGCCGCTATGGGACAGCGCATTCTCAATGATCGCCGGCAAGATACAGTAGTGGTCTAGCGGGCGCCGAAAGCGGTATTCAAAAGTGTCAGCTGTTCCGATACCGGATTGGCTGCGGAGGGCGCCTGCCGGGGCTCCTGAACACGCCCGCCATAGATTTCCTCGTCCATGCGTCGCACCAGCGACTGCAGCCGCAGCGAGCGCACGACGATGTCGCGAAATGCCTCCGGCAGTTCGTCCCATCCCGCGACGTCGGCCTGGGCCGATGCGGTATCGAGCCTGACCTTGGTCTTTTCGGACGCAACCTGGTCGCGGGTCATCTCGCCGGAGTTCGCGGCTCTCTGAAGGAGCAGCCATGAGGCGATCTGCATCAGCCGCGTGGTGAGCCGCATCGATTCCGCCGCATAGAGCGTGGCCGCGATGCGCGACAGGCGCTTTGCTTCGGTCCGGCCCTCGCCGTCGAGATACTCAGCGGCCTGCTCGACGAGGCGCATGCCCTCGTCATAGAGCGGGCGAAACGAACTCGAAAAGACCCGCCGCTCGGCCAGGCTGATCAGCTTGGTTTCTTCGTCCACGTTCGGTCCGTTACTCGCCGCCATACCCCACCCATTTCCGCGCCGCATGTCGCAACAAAGGCGCGTCATCGTCAATCCTGTAGCGCCGCGCGGCCTCCTCCGGCGGCAAGCCCGGCAGCATGCAGATTGGCGTGTTTTGGCGCAAGTACATGTTTAACGGAGGGTTAATGCCGTTCCCGCGGACAAAAAAAAAGAGCCGCAGTCGCGGCTCTCAGGAGTTTAAACAGGGAGGCGTCAAACGAAGGGGGAACCCGCTCCGTCAGAATCCAGATCACTGGATGCACACAGTAAACGCCCGTAAAGCTTAACCCGGGGTTAACAGACCCGAAAAAATTCGCATCGAATGCGCTTTGATCTCCGGGATCGGAGCGAAGGCCACGCGTCGACTGATGCTTCCGGCCCTACGTCGCAATTCCGCAACTCCATGTCGCAAGAGCTGAGGAAGCAACCTGTCGCAGCGATAAATAGCGCGCTTCTTCGCAATTCCGAAATCAAACGAAACAAACCGAAAATGCACCCCGCAAGGAGGGGGCGACCGATGGACTATTACACCCTTGTGAAGTTCATACACATCGTTGCGGCGATGATCTGGCTCGGCGGCGGCTTTACGCTCATGCTCCTGTCGCTCCAGGCCGAGCGCAGTGCCGATCCGGAAGCCGTTGTACGCAGCCTGCGTTCTGTCACCCATCTCGGCAACCAGCTCTTCGTGCCTACTGCTCTGATCACCTTGATCAGCGGCCTGGTGATGGCATGGTTCTGGGTCGGCTTCCGCGATCTCTGGATCATCATCGCACTGGCAGGTTTCGCCGGAACGTTCCTGATGGGGGCTGCCGTGCTCAAGCCCGCCGCCGACCGGATGATCGCGGATGTCGCCCGCGACGGAGTCACCCCTGCGATCCTGCAGGATGGCAGGCGCCTTCTGCGCTTTGGCCGCTTCGACTATGCGCTCATGCTCGTCGTGGTCGCCGACATGGTGTTCAAACCCGCCTATGGCGATGTAGCGGTGCCGCTGGCGATGGGCATATTCCTGGCGGCCAGTGCCGCCTTCTTCCTGCTGCCGAGGCGCGAAATCCGCGCCGCCGCGGCCTGACCGCGGATGGGCACCGCCCCCCGGCGGTGCCTACCCAGCCTTGGCCATCTCGCGCAGGCGGAACTTCTGGATTTTTCCCGTACTGGTCTTCGGGATTTCGGCGAACACCACCGCCTTGGGGCACTTGAACCGCGCCAACAGCGACCGGCAGTGCTCGATGATCTCGGCTTCGGTCGCGGACTTGCCGGGTTTCAATTCGACATACGCGACCGGAACCTCGCCCCATTTCTCGTCCTGTCTGGCGACCACGCCGCAAGCCGCCACCGCCGCGTGCTTGTAGAGCGCATCCTCCACTTCGATCGAGGAAATGTTCTCGCCGCCGGAGATGATGATGTCCTTGGAGCGGTCCTTGAGCTGGATGTAGCCGTCCGGGTGCATGACGCCGAGGTCGCCCGAATGGAACCAACCGCCGGCGAAGGCTTCCTCGGTGGCGGCCTTGTTCTTCAGATAGCCCTTCATGACGATATTGCCGCGGAACATCACCTCGCCGATCGTCTCGCCGTCCCGCGGTGTCGGTTTCATCGTCTCCGGGTCGAGCACGGTGAGACCTTCCAGAGCCGCATAGCGCACGCCCTGCCGTGCCTTCTTCGCCGTGCGCGGTCCGGGCTCCAGCGCGTCCCATTCCGAATGCCATTCGTTGACGACGGCCGGACCATAGGTCTCGGTCAGCCCGTAGAGATGCGTGACTGCAAAACCTGCATCGGCCATGCCGGAAAGCACGGCTTCGGGCGGCGGCGCGGCGGCGGTGTTGAAGGTCACCGTCTGCGGGAACTCGCGCCTGTCCTCGTCGGCCGCATTGAGCAGCGTCGACATCACGATCGGCGCGCCGCAAAGATGCGTCACGCCATGGTCGGCGAGCGCATCGTACATCGCCTTCGCCCGCACCCAGCGCAGACAGACATGTGTGCCGGCCTGCACCGCTAGCGTCCACGGGAAACACCAGCCATTGCAGTGGAACATCGGCAGCGTCCACAGATAGACCGGGTGCCTCCCCATGCCGGCATGGATCGTATTGGTGTAGGCCATCAGCGCCGCGCCGCGATGGTGGTAGACCACGCCCTTGGGGTTGCCCGTCGTGCCCGACGTGTAGTTGAGCGAAATGGCGTCCCACTCGTCGTCCGGCATCGACCAGTCGAAACCGGCGTCGCCCTCCGCCACCAGCGTCTCGTAGTCGAGCGTGCCGATCCGTCCGCCCTTCGGATACGGTGCGTCGGCCGGATATTCGGGATCGTCATAATCGATCACCAGCGGCTTCACCTTGGCGATCTTCAGCGCCTCGGCCACCACGGCTGAGAATTCGCGGTCGACGATCAGCAGTTTGGATTCCGCATGATCGAGCTGGAAGGCGATGATCGCAGCGTCGAGGCGTGTGTTGAGCGAGTGCAGCACCGCCTTCACCATCGGCACGCCGAAATGCGCTTCCAGCATGGCCGGTGTGTTGGAGAGCATCACCGACACGGTGTCGCCCTTGACGATGCCCCGCTTGGCCAGCGCCGAGGCGAGCTTCAGCGAGCGCTGCCAGAATTCGCGGTACGTCGCGCGCATCGACCCGTGAATGATCGCCACGTGGTCGGGGAAGGTCGCCGCCGCCCGCTCCAAATAAGTCAGCGGCGTCAGCGGCTGGTGGTTGGCTTCGCGGCGGTCGAGATCGCGTTCATATGCGTTCGGCATTCTTCCTCCCCTCGCGCTCTTCTGGCGCTTCCGGGCGTTCAGCCCAGAATGTCGGTCAGCCCATCATAGATCAGCTTCGCGGCCACGAAGAACAGCATCGAGTACATGAAATTGTAGAAATATTCGGGCTTCATGCGCCGCACGATCGCGGCGCCGGCCAGCGTCGCGAGTGCTGCCACCGGCATCAGCACCGCCGACGCCGTCAGGTTGGTTGCGTCGAACTGGCCGAGCGCAAAATAGGGCACCACCTTCACCGCATTGACGACGGCGAAGAAGATCACTGCAGTTCCGGCGTACACGCCGGGCGCATGCCGCAACGGCATTGCATAGACCTGATAGGGCGGGCCGCCGGCATGCGCCACGAAGCTGGTAAAGCCTGACACCGCGCCCCACAGCGTGGCGCGCCAGGCGCTCTGCGGCCGCGGCTCGCCGTCGCGCTGCCCGATCCGCAGTGTCAGCCAGCGCAGGAAAAAGAGCAGCGCGACCCCACCGACGATGAGGCGCACCATCGCAACCGTCACGAAGGCAGCCGTCGCCCAGCCGATAGCGATGCCCAGCATGCCGCCAGGCAGCAGATAGGCGAGTGTCGTGCGGTCATAGACCCCACGCCAGGTCCACAGCGACACGATGTCCATGACGATCAGGATCGGCAGCAGGATCGCCGCGGCCTGCACGGGAGAGATCACCAGCGCCATGACGGGAACGCCGATCAGCGCCATGGCGCCGCCAAAGCCGCCCTTGCCCAGCCCGACAAGTATGACGGAGGGAATGGCGGCGGCGAAGAACCAGGGATCGGTGATGAGATCTTGCATGAGGAATGCCCGCACTACCCGCTTTGCGCCCGGATGGCGAGTGCCAACGCGCGCAATCAGGTACGCCGCCGTGAACTCGCCCCCCTGTTCCTCCCGTGCCGGCTGGTCTATGCCAAATTCACACCATGATCGCCTCGCAATGAGACGGAACCTGAGCGGGACCTGCATGCCTGAAGCCACCGAACCAAACCGCTGCCGCCTTGTTCTGATCTGGCCCGATAATGGCGCGCCGGACGATGCGGCCGCGAGACTGTCGGCAGCGCTTGCAGGCGGAGACGTCGCCTCTCTGATCCTTCCGCAATACGGCCTCGGCGAAGATGCTTTCCAGGCGCTCTGCGAGAAGCTTGTCCCCGTCGCGCAGCAGGCCGGTGTGGCTGCCGTCGTCGCCGGCGATACGCGCATAGCCGGCCGCCTCAAGGCCGATGGCGTCCACGTCGACGGCGGCCCGGCTGCGCTTGCGGATGTCATCGACCGCTTTGCCAGCAGGATGATGGTCGGCGCAGGCGGTGCGAAGTCGCGCGACGACGCGCTCAATCTCGGCGAGTGCCAGCCGGACTATCTGTTTTTCGGTCGCTTCGGTTTTGACAACAAGCCGGAACCGCATCCGCGCAACCTGTCGCTCGCCTCATGGTGGGCGGAGATGGTTTCGATCCCCTGCGTGGTTCTGGGCGGAAGCGATACGGACTCGATAGCAGCGGTTGCCGCCACTGGCGCGGAATTCGTTGCGCTCTCGGCCGCGGTATTCGGCGAGGGCCGCGACCCGGCGGAGGAGGTTGCGCGCGCCAACGCGCTGCTCGACTCCGACGCCCCGCGTTTCGAGGCCGCCTGAATGCGCCCGTTCGCCACAATACTCGCCGCGGGTCTGGCCTTCGCCCTTGGAAGCACAATTGCTCTGGCCGCAACCGAGGACGAACCGGCAGCCGACGACCATGTGGTCGTGCTTCCCGCGCCAACCGACCTTGATGCGCCGGCTCCCAACGTCGACCCGCGCCGCTTCGGCAAGGTCCCCGACCCGGCATTCGGCGCGTTCCAGCGCGGTCTCTACATCACCGCGCTGAATCTTGCCCGGCCGCGGGCCGAGGAGGGCGATGCCGCGGCGCAGACGCTGGTCGCCGAAATCTATGCGCGCGGCCTTGGTGTTCGCCGCGATCCCGAACAGGCCGCCCAGTGGTACCGGCGCGCCGCCGAACAGGGCAATCTCGACGCCCAGTTCCAGTACGCGCTGCTTCTCATTGACGGCAAGCATTTCGAGAAGGACGAGGAGCAGGCCTTTGCACTGATGGAAGAGGCGGCGAACGCCGGCAACCGGCTCGCCCAGTTCAACTTCGCGCAGATGCTGCTCGACCGGCAGCCGGGCTCAGCCGGGCTGGAGCGGGCGATCGACTTTTTCGAGAAGGCGGCCCGCTCTGGGCTGCCCGATGCGCAATATGCGATGGCGCAGGTTTATGTCAGCGGCGCCGGCGACAAGGACCGCGACGAGGCGATTGCCCGCCGCTGGCTCGAGCGCGCGGCGTCGCAGAGCTACGACACGGCGCAGCTGGAACTCGGCACCTGGCTTGTCGAGGGTCGAGGCGGCGAGCGCGACGAGGAAGCCGGCTTTGCCTGGCTGAAACGAGCAGCGGAGATCGGCAACGTCGCCGCCCAGAACCGCCTCGCCAAGCTCTACCGCGCCGGCGTCGGGACCGATCCGGATTCGGTGACTGCGGCGGCCTGGTACATCCTCGCCCGCCGCGCCGGTCTTGTGGACCCCGAGATGGATGTGTTCCTGGAAGGCCTGACCGAGGAACAAAGGCGCGACGCCATCGCTCAGGCCAACAGGCTGCGTTAGCGGCCGCTCCCCTTGCTTCCCTGCCGGAATTGTGGTGATGGAGGCCGCGAAAAGCCGGCCACCGGCAAACGAACCCCTCCATCTACGGCGAACCATGAAAATCAACGGCAATGAAATTCGTCCAGGCAATGTCATCGAGCACGATGGCGGCCTCTGGGTGGCGGTGAAGACCAACGCGGTGAAGCCCGGCAAGGGCGGCGCCTACAATCAGGTCGAGCTCAAGAACCTGATCGACGGCACCAAGCTCAACGAGCGTTTCCGCGCCGCCGAGACGGTCGAGAAGGTCCGCCTCGAGCAGAAGGACTTCTCCTATCTCTACGAGCAGGGCGAAATGCTGGTCTTCATGGATACGGAGACCTACGAGCAGCTCGAGCTGCAGAAGGACTTCGTCGGCGACCGCGCCGCCTTCCTCCAGGATGGCATGACCGTCACCGTCGAGCTCTACGAGGAAAAGCCGATCGGCATCTCGCTGCCTGATCAGGTCGTGCTGGAAGTGACCGAGGCCGACCCGGTGGTCAAAGGCCAGACGGCGGCCTCGTCCTACAAGCCGGCTGTGATGGAAAACGGCGTGCGCGTCATGGTCCCGCCCTTCATCACGGCGGGCGAGCGCATCATCGTCGACACCAGTGAAATCACCTATATCCGCCGCGCCGACTAAGCGGCACTGACATGGCGCGTTCCGCAATCCTCAATGTGATGGTGCAGGCTGCCCTCAAGGCGGGCCGCTCCCTGTCGCGCGATTTCGGCGAGGTGCAGAACCTGCAGGTCTCGCTCAAAGGCCCCGGCGACTATGTCAGCCAGGCCGACCGCAAGGCCGAGGAGATCATCTACAACGAGCTGTCGCGCGCACGCCCCGGCTACTCGTTTCTGATGGAAGAACGCGGCGCCGTCGACGGCGATGACGGCCAGCACCGCTGGATCGTCGATCCGCTCGACGGCACGACCAACTTCCTGCACGGCATTCCGATATTTTCGATCTCGATCGGCCTCGAACGGCAAGGTCAGCTGATTGCCGGCGTCATTTTCAATCCGGCGATGGACGAGCTCTACACCGCCGAGCGTGGCGGCGGCGCCTTCCTCAACGACCGGCGCATGCGCGTCGCAGGCCGCACGAAGCTGGTCGACTGCGTCGTCGGCACGGGCATCCCGCATCTCGGACGCGGCCATCACGGCCGGGCGCTCGCCGACCTGCGCAACGTCATGATCGAATCCGCCGGCATCCGCCGTCTTGGCTCGGCCGCGCTCGACCTTGCCTATGTCGCTGCTGGCCGCATGGATGGTTTCTGGGAAGACGCTCTTTCCCCATGGGACCTCGCTGCCGGCATTCTGATGGTGCGCGAGGCGGGCGGCTTCGCATCCGATCGCCAGGGGGGTGACGCGATGTTCGACAATGGCACCATCGTGGCCGGCAACGAGGCGATCCACAAGGCGCTGCTTGCAACCCTTGCAAAGCAGGTTCCGGCCAGCTGAAACCGGCGGCGACGCAATGATTGACGAACTTGGAGAGCCGAGTTGGCTCTCCTTTCAATTTCGTCACAATTCCGTTTAGAGTCCTGCACACTCTGTGGCGGGCATGAATCGGGGCTGTCGATGGCATTGTTTAGATCGCTGGGCATGGATTCCTCGGAAAGCGAGGAGGCGGAATATGATCCGCGCAGCCTGTCCAGCCCGCAGGTCTTCCTGCTTTCGATGCTGGTCTTCCTTGCGATCTCCGGCTTCGTGGCAGCCATTTTGTACCGGCAGATCGCATCGGCCTTCTACACCAACCCTGGCCTGAATGGCCTGATCCTCGGCGTGCTGGGCGTCGGCGTATTGCTCGCCTTCATGCAGGTGGGGCGGCTTTTCCGCGAAGTGCGCTGGGTCAATTCCTTCCGCGCCGGATCGGAAAGCCGCGACCCGATCTTGCTGGCGCCCATGCGCGCTTTGCTCAGCCGCTCGTCCACCATGGCGCTGTCGACCAGCTCGATGCGGTCCATTCTGGATTCGATCGCGACGCGCCTCGACGAAAGCCGCGACATCTCGCGCTACCTGATCGGGCTGCTCGTCTTCCTCGGCCTGCTCGGCACATTCTGGGGACTGCTGCAGACGATCGGCTCGATCGGCGACACAATCGCCTCGCTTGACCCCGGCTCCGGCGATACCAACGACGTTCTGGCAGCTCTGAAATCCGGCCTCGCCGCGCCGTTGGGCGGCATGGGCACGGCATTCTCGTCGTCGCTCTTCGGCCTTTCCGGCTCGCTGATCCTCGGTTTCCTCGACCTTCAGGCCGGCCGTGCCCAGAACCGCTTTTACACCGAACTGGAAAACTGGCTCTCCAGTGTGACTGACCTCAGCTCCGACATTCCGGTCGCCGGCGGCGACAAGGCGGGCACCTCGGAAGAAATGAAGGCGCTGGCCGATCGCCTGCGCTCCATGCAGGAGCAGGGCGGCGCCTCGAACCCGCGCATCGCCGCGTCCATGGCGAGCCTTGCCGACGGCATTTCCGGCCTGGTGAAGAATATGCGCACCGAACAGCAGATGATGCGCGACTGGGTCGAGGCGCAGTCCAAGGACCAGAAAGCGCTCAAGGACACGCTGGACAAGATCGCGGTTGCCCTGAACAGGCAGGAGAAGCGCTGAGATGGCGCTTGCGCGCGCACGGCGCACCGGCCGCGTCGTCGACTACTGGCCGGGTTTCGTCGATGCCCTGGCGACGCTTCTGCTCGCCATCATGTTCCTGCTGTCGGTCTTCGTGCTGGCGCAGTTCCTGCTCAGCCAGGAAGTGACCGAGCGCGACGAGGTGCTGGTGCGCCTCAACGCCCAGATCAACGAACTCACCCAGCTCCTCGCGCTCGAGCGCTCAAACACGCAGGACGCTGAGGACCAGCTGGCGGCCTTGTCGGCATCTCTGTCGGATGTGGAACAGGAGCGCAGCCGGCTGCAACAGCTACTGGCGGCGGGCGCGGGCGCTGGTGCCGAAGCGCAGGCCCGAATCGGGGCGCTCAGCGAACAGCTCGACGACGAGAAACAGATCAGCCAGCGCGCGCTCAGCCAGGTGGAACTGCTCAACCAGCAGATCGCCGCATTGCGCAAGCAGATCGGCGCGCTGGAGGCCGCACTTGAGGTTTCCGAGCAGCGCGACCGCGAATCGAACACCAAGATCGCCGATCTCGGCCGCCGGCTGAATGTCGCGCTGGCGCAGCGCGTTCAGGAGTTGAACCGCTACCGGTCCGACTTCTTCGGCCGGCTGCGTGAGATCCTCTCCGACCGCGAGAACATCCGCATTGTCGGCGACCGCTTCGTCTTCCAGTCCGAGGTCCTGTTTCCGTCCGGCTCCGAGGTCATCAACGACGCGGGACGCGAGGAAATGGCCAAGCTTGCCGACGCGCTGATCGATCTATCCCGCGAAATCCCGCCGGAGATTGACTGGGTGCTGCGCGTCGACGGTCACACCGACAACATTCCGCTTTCAGGCGCCGGGCGCTACCGCGACAACTGGGAGCTGTCCACCGCCCGCGCCACCTCGGTCGTCAAGTTCCTGATCGAGGAAGGCGTGCCTGCCACGCGCCTTGTGGCCGCCGGCTTCGGCGAGTTCCAGCCGCTCGATCCGGCAGACACTGCGGACGCTCGCGACAAAAACCGCCGCATCGAGCTGAAGCTCACCGAGAAATAGGGTTCCGAGCGAACCGCTGGCTCACTGGTTCCGGCTTGCACGAGCGCGCCGGTTCGTATCCTGTGCGCGGACCAATTCTCGAGGATCCCATGTCGTTTGAAAAACTCGATGCGCTGTGCCGCCGCCTGAACGCGCTGGAGCATGCCACGTCAATCCTGCATGCCGACGAGGCCACCAACATGGCGGTCGGCGGCGGCGAGGCGCGGGCGGAAGCCATGTCTGTGCTGGCCGGGATGTATCACCGCCAGGCCACCGCGCCCGAGATCGGCGATTGGCTGGCTGCGGCCGAGAATGAGGACCTATCCGAAGACCAGCAAACGGCATTGCGCGAGTTCCGCCGCGTATGGACCGGTCTTACCTGCCTGCCGCCCGAATTCGTGGAGCGCCAGACAGCCACTCGCATGCGCTGCGAGCAGCTGTGGCGCGATCTGCGCGCGAAGAACGACTGGGCTGGTTTCCAGCCGGCGCTCGAGGGCGTGGTCGAGCTCGCGCGTGAAGAAGCGGCCCTGAGGGCGGACGCCTTCGGCCTCGCGCCTTATGACGCGCTGATGGAGCAATACGACCCCGGCAACCGCGCTGCCGACATCACGCCGGTCTTCGCAGAGCTCAAGGTGTTCCTGGTCGACTTCGTCCCCAAGGCGCTCGACACGCAGGAGAAGCGTCTTGCCGCACGGCCGAAGAAGCCGCTTTCGGGCAACTATCCGGTGGAGCGCCAGCGCGAACTCGGCCTTGCCATGATGGCCGCAGTCGGCTTCGATCTCACCCACGGCAGCCTGTCTGTCTCCCACCATCCATTCTGCGGTGGCGTTCCGACCGATGTGCGCATCACAACGCGCTACCGCACCTCGGAGTTCCTGTCCTCATTGATGGGAACGCTGCACGAGACCGGCCACGCCCTCTACGAACAGGGCCTGCCGCGCGAATGGGCGCACTGGCCGCTCGGCAAGGCGCGCGGCATGGCCATGCATGAAAGCCAGAGCCTGTTCGTGGAAAAGCAGATAGGCCGCAACCCCGCCTTCTGGCGTTGGGCGCTTCCGGTGGTCGAACGCCACCTCGGCGAAGACTGGTCGATCGAAGACATCCTGCCGCACGTCCATCACGTCGAGCGCGGCCTGATCCGCGTTGACGCCGACGAAGTGACGTACCCGCTGCACGTCATCCTGCGCTACGAGCTCGAGCAGGACCTGATAGCGGGCCGGCTGGAGGTCAGGGACTTGCCGGAAGCGTGGAACGCCAAGATGACCGAATATCTCGGTCTTTCGACGATCGACGACCCGGCCAACGGACCCATGCAGGACGTTCACTGGCCGTCGGGCGCCATCGGCTATTTCCCGTCCTATACGCTGGGCGCGCTCATCGCCGCGCAGCAATGGGCGGTGATCGCACGCGACATGCCGGACATCGACGCGCAGATGGAGCAAGGCCATTTCGACGCACTGAACGACTGGCGCCGCGAGCACATCTGGTCGCAAGGCTCCCGGTGGTCGACCCCGGAACTGATCGAACGCGCCACAGGCGAGCCGCTCAACGCCGTGCATTTCCGGAACCATCTGGAAGCGCGGTACGGCGGCTGACCGCCCGCCCCTTGCCCCTCGCATCGATCCGTTCGACATTGAACGGAATTGCGAGGAGGATTTCATGCCCGAACAGGCTGACGCCATCATCGTCGGAGCCGGACTGGCGGGGCTGGTCGCGGCCTGCGAACTGGCCGACGCCGGCAAGCGCGTCGTCATCGTTGAGCAGGAAGGCGCCAATTCGCTCGGCGGTCAGGCCTTCTGGTCGCTCGGCGGCCTGTTCTTCGTCGACAGCCCCGAGCAGCGCCGCCTGCGCATCAGGGACAGCCGCGAACTCGCATTGCAGGACTGGCTGGGTTCGGCCCAGTTCGATGGCCCGCAGGACGAATGGCCGCGCAAGGTGGCCGAGGCCTATGTCGATTTCGCCGCCGGCGAAATGCGCCCCTGGCTGCATTCGCTCGGCATGCGCTGGTTCCCGGTCGTCGGCTGGGCCGAGCGTGGCGGCGCGCTGGCGCATTGCCACGGCAATTCCGTGCCGCGCTTCCACATCACCTGGGGCACCGGACCGGGCGTGGTCGAACCGTTCGAGAAGCGCGTTCTGGAGCACGAGAAGGCGGGCCTGATCACGCTCAAGTTCCGCCACCGCGTCTCACGCATCATGAAATCGAAAGGCGCTGTAGCCGGCGTCGCTGGCGAAGTGCTGGAGCCTTCGACGGTCGAGCGCGGCCAGAAATCCGGTCGCAAGGTGGTCGGCGAGTTCGAGCTGAAGGCAGGCGTCGTCATCGTCGCGTCCGGCGGCATCGGCGGCGACTTCGACCTCGTCCGTAAGAATTGGCCCGCCGACCGTCTCGGCCCCGCACCCAAATCCATGGTCGCCGGCGTGCCGCACCATGTCGACGGCCGCATGATCGGCATCACGAAGAAAGCCGGGGCCGCGCTCATCAACACCGACCGCATGTGGCACTACACGGAGGGCGTCAAGAACTGGTCGCCGATCTGGCCCGAGCACGGCATCCGCATCCTGCCCGGCCCGTCATCCATGTGGTTCGACGCGCTGGGCGAGCGGCTGGAGCCGCCCTGCCTGCCCGGCTTCGACACCATGTCGACGCTGAAACGGATTCTCTCTACCGGCCACGAGCATTCGTGGTTCGTGCTGACCCAGAAGATCATCAAGAAGGAATTCGCGCTTTCGGGCTCCGAGCAGAACCCGGACTTCACCTCGAAGAAATGGAGCGCGGTGCTGAAGAGCCGCCGCGGTGCGGGCGCACCGCCGCCGGTCGAGGCCTTCAAGGAGAAGGGCGAGGACTTCGTCGTCGCAAGCAACCTCCGCGATCTCGTCGCCGGCATGAACAAGCTGACCAAAAAGCCCATGCTCGACCACGACCGGCTGGAGGCTCAGATCGTGGCGCGCGACCGGGAGATCGACAACCCGTTCGCCAAGGATGCGCAGGTGACCGCCATTCGCGGCGCCCGCAACTATCTCGGCGACAAGCTGATCCGCACTGCAACCCCTCACAAGATACTCGACCCCGCCAACGGTCCGCTGATCGCGGTGCGGCTGCACATCCTCACCCGCAAGACGCTGGGCGGCATCCACACCAATCTGGATTCGCAGGTGCTGGACGCCAGGGGCGAGCCCATCCCCGGCCTCTATGCGGCGGGCGAGGCCGCCGGCTTCGGCGGCGGGGGTTATCATGGCTACAACGCGCTGGAAGGCACCTTCCTTGGCGGTTGCATCTTCTCCGGCCGCAATGCAGGCCGCCACGCGGCGGGCTGATTGTCCACGGGAAGTCCCATGCAGATAACCAATCAAGACCTCGTTGAGCTTGTCGCCTTCCGCCACAAGCTCCACCAGTATCCCGAAATCTCCAATGAGGAGGAGCGGACCGCCGGCGAGATTGTCTCCTTCCTCGCACCGACCGGCCCCGACGAAGTGATGACTGGGCTCGGCGGCCATGGCGTCGCGATGGTCTATGACAGCGGCGAACCCGGTCCGACAGTGCTGCTGCGCTCCGAACTCGACGCATTGCCGATCGAGGAGGTGTCAGACCTGCCGCACCGCTCAAAGGTGCCCGGCAAGGGGCACATGTGCGGCCACGAGGGTCACAGCGTCATCCTCGCCGCGGTCGGGCGCCAACTCGGCCGCCAGCGTACACGACGCGGCCGCGTCATCCTCATGTTCCAGCCCGCCGAGGAAACCGGCAATGGCGCCGCTGGCGTCATCGACGATCCGCGTTATGCGGCAATTGCCCCTGACTTCGCTTTCTCCCTGCACAATCTGCCCGGCACCCCCCTTGGCCATGTCCGGCTGAAGGAAGGCGTCGTCAATTGCGCTTCGCGCGGTATGCGCATCGTGCTGACCGGAAAGACCGCCCATTCATCCATGCCCGAGACCGGTGTGTCGCCGATGCCCGCCCTGTCGCGTCTGATGCCGGCTCTGACGGATCTCTCGGCGGCGAGCTTCGAAAGCGACGACTTCCGCTTGGTCACGGTCGGCCACTGCCATATGGGTGAGGCCGTGTTCGGCGTCGCGCCCGGCTATGCCGAACTCTGGGTCACACTGCGCACGCGGCTCGACGACCGCATGGATTTCCTTGTCGGCGATGCAGAGAAATTGGCCCGAGGCGTCGCCGCCGAACACGGCCTGAGCTGCGAAATCGACTATCACGAAGTCTTTGTCGCCAGCCTCAACCAGCCCGAAGCAGTGGCATGTCTGCGCGCCGCACTCGATGCCGAAGGTGTCACCCACGACGAGGCCGAATTGCCGATGCGCGCGTCAGAGGATTTCGGCCGCTTCGGCCACGGCGCGAAATCGGCCATGTTTTTCCTCGGTGCCGGCGAACGCCATCCGCAGCTTCACAACCCCGACTACGATTTTCCGGACGATCTTATCCCCATCGGCGCCAGGGTGTTCATGCGCGTGGTGCGGGACATTCTCGGATAGCGCCTACTCCGCCGCGCCGCGAAACGCCTCTGCGCCGGTGTCGAACTGCAGCTTCGCCAGCCGCGCATAGGCGCCGCGCTTGGCGACCAGGCTCTTATGCGTGCCTTCCTCGACTATCCGGCCCTTGTCCATGACGAGGATGCGGTCGGCCTTGAGCACGGTGGCCAGCCGATGGGCGACGACAATCGTCGTGCGCCCCTTCATCAGCCGCTCCAGCGCGGTTTGCACCAGCTTTTCGCTCTCGGCGTCGAGCGCCGAGGTCGCCTCGTCGAGCAGCAGGATCGGCGCATCGCGCAGGATGGCGCGCGCGATCGCAATGCGCTGCCTCTGCCCGCCAGACAGCGTCACGCCGCGCTCGCCAAGCTGGGTGTCGTAGCCTTCCGGCAGCACGTTGACGAAGTCCTCCGCCAGCGCATCGCGTGCCGCCGCCTTGATCTCCGCTTCGCTCGCGTGGGGTTTGCCGAAGGCGATGTTGTCGCGCGCCGATGCCGCAAACACGGTCACGTCCTGCGGCACCAGCGCTATGCGTGAACGGACCGCCCTGGGGTCGGCCCGCGCTATGTCCACGCCGTCGATCTCGATTCTGCCGCTTGTCGGATCGTAGAAACGCAGCAGCAAGGCGATGATGGTGCTCTTGCCCGCGCCCGAAGGCCCGACGATCGCCACCGTCTCTCCCGGCTTCACCGTGAAGCTCAGTCCTTCCAGCGCCGCCGCGCTGGTTCGCGTCGGATAGGCGAAGTGAACGTCCTTGAATGCGACCGCGCCCTTCGGCGGTTCGGGCAACGCCAGAGGATTGGCCGGCGCCTGTATCGCCGGCTCTTCTTCCAGGAGTTCTGTCAGCCGCTCCGCCGCGCCGGCGGCCTGGTTGAGTTCGCCCCAGACTTCCGACAGCGAGCCCAGCGCGCTTGCCGCAAGAACCGAATAGAGCAGGAACTGCCCGAGCGTGCCCGCGGTCATCGTACCGGCCAAAACGTCGCGCGAGCCGATCCACAACACGCCGATGACGGAAGCGAACACCGCCGAGATGGCGAAGAAGGTGAGAAATGAGCGCGCGAAGATTGACGCCCGCGCGGCCCGGAACGCGGCTTCCACCGCCGCGCCGAAACGCCCCACCACCATGGCCTCGCCGGTGTTGGCCTGCATGGTTCGCACCGCGCCGATCTGCTCGCTGGCATAGGCGGTCGCCTCCGCCAGCGTATCCTGCGCCATCCGCGAACGCCGCCGCACAGAGCGTCCGAACGCCAGCAGCGGCAGCATGATCGCCGGTATGGCAAGCAGCACCAGCCCGGCGAGCTTGGGGCTGGTGAACACCATCATGATCGCCGCGCCGATGCCCATGATCGAGTTGCGCAGCGCCACGGAAGCTGTCGCCCCGACGGCCGATTTGATCTGCGTGGCGTCCGCCGCGAGTCGCGACACGATCTCGCCCGATTGGGAGCGGTCGAAAAAGGCAGGCGACAGCTCCGCGACATGGGCGAAGACGTCCCGCCGCAAATCGGAAACCACCCGCTCGCCTACGGTTATGACGAAATAGTAACGGGCAGCGGATGCCAGGGCGAGCACCACGCCGATCACCACCAGCATGCCGAAATATTGCGAGATGAAGCTGGAATCGCCCCCGCCGAAGCCATGGTCGATCATGCGCCGGACAGCGAGCGGCAGCGCCAGCGTCATCGCCGCCGCCAGCACCAGCGCCACAAGAGCTGCCGCAACCATGGCCTTGTAGCGCCCGAGATAGGGGAAGATGCGTCTGAGCGGCCCGAGCGAACGCCGCCTCGGCTCCTCGACCAAGATTTCCGCCATGCCCGTTCCTTCCCGCCGGCCGCTCATGCGTGGCCTTGTGCGCGCGCTGCGTCTGTTGTATGTGCCACGCCGACCGTTTCGGAAGCCGTAGCCATCCTTGGCCGCGGCTTCAAGTTTTGAGACCGGGCGCATCGACGCAGGGCTTAGGGCCCGCCAGCCGCCCCAGCCGGGATATGAGACCATGAAGAGCGAAAT
The DNA here is from genome assembly GCA_017643025.1 of Rhizobiaceae bacterium. Classification (GTDB taxonomy): domain Bacteria; phylum Pseudomonadota; class Alphaproteobacteria; order Rhizobiales; family Rhizobiaceae; genus RCIO01. The sequence goes on along the minus strand of JAEPOG010000002.1, from coordinate 571,865 downwards.
TCATCCGGACTACCACACCATCAAGGTCGTGATGACCGACGGCACCGAGTACGAGACCAAGTCGACCTGGGGCAAGGAGGGCGACGTCCTTCACCTCGACATCGACCCCAACTCGCACCCGGCCTGGACCGGCGGTTCGCAGAACCTGGTCGACCGCGGCGGCCGCCTGTCGAAGTTCAAGAACAAGTTCTCCAATCTCGGCATCTGAGCCGGACTGGAAAAGGAAACGAAAAGCCCCGCTTCGGCGGGGCTTTTTTGTTGCTTGCACCTCGGGCATTAGCCCGCCATCACATATGGATCGGCTTCTGCCACGCGGCCAGCGCCGCTTCCTTGACCGACTCAGACATGGTCGGGTGCGCGTGGCAGGTTCGAGCTAGGTCTTCCGCCGAGCCGCCGAACTCCATCAGCACCGCCGCTTCGTGGATCATCTCGCCGGCGCCGAAGCCGAGGATGTGGACGCCCAGCACCCGGTCAGTCTCCTTGTCCGCTAGCACCTTCACGAAGCCGTCGGTGTGCAGCATCGAGCGCGCCCGGCCATTGGCCGAAAACGGGAACTTGCCGGCATTGTAAGCAACGCCGTCCTTCTTCAACTCCTCCTCGGTCCTGCCGACGGAGGCGACTTCCGGGCTGGTGTAGACCACCGAGGGAATGACGCCGTAATTCACATGGCCGGCCTGCCCGGCAATCATCTCGGCCACCGCGACGCCCTCGTCCTCGGCCTTGTGCGCCAGCATCGGGCCGGCGATCACGTCGCCGATTGCCCAGATGCCCTCGACATTGGTTTTGAGGTGACCGTCGGTCTTCACCCGGCCGCGCTCGTCGAGCTCGACGCCTGCTTCCTCCAGACCCAGACCTTCGGTGAACGGCTTGCGCCCAGTGGCGACCAGCACGGCGTCGGCGTCGATGGTCTCGGCGTCGCCGCCTTTCACCGGCTCGAACGTCACCTTGGCGCCCTTGCCGGCTTTCTTCAGGCCGGTGACCTTCGATCCCAGCTTGAACTCGATGCCCTGCTTGGCGAGCATGCGCTGGAACTGCTTCGATACCTCGCCGTCCATTGTGCCGAGGATGGTGTCGAGGAATTCGACCACGGTCACCTTGGCGCCCAGCCGCGCCCACACCGAGCCGAGCTCGAGCCCGATCACGCCGCCGCCGACCACGACCAAGTGCCCCGGCACCTTGGTGAATTCCAGCGCACCGGTGGACGAAACGATCACCTCCTCGTCGAACGTCACATCGACGCCCGGAATGCCGGCGACGTCCGAGCCGGTGGCGATGACGATATTCTTCGCCTCGTAGTCGGCCGCCTTGCCGTCCTCGCCGGTGACCGACAGCTTGCCCTTCCCCGCCACCTTCCCGGTGCCGCGCAGCACATCGATCTTGTTTTTCTTCATCAGGAAGTCGAGGCCCTTGGTGTTCTGCTCAACCGTTGTGACCTTGTGCGCCAGCATGTTCTTCAGATTGAGCTTCGGCTTGCCGACATCGACGCCGAGCGAGGCAAAGGAGTGCTGGGCTTCCATCAGCATCTCGGAGGCGTGCAGCATCGCCTTCGAAGGGATGCAGCCGACATTCACGCAGGTGCCGCCCAGCGTGTCACGTTTCTCCACCAGCGCGGTTTTCAGGCCGAGCTGCGCCGCCTTGATGGCGCACACATAGCCGCCCGGACCGGCTCCGATCACGACGACGTCGTAGGTGGTGGACATGCTAACCTCGCTTCGCTTGGGATCGTTTCGTTCTAGAAAACCAGCCGCCACAGCATGATGACGATGCCGACCGCGCTCGCCTTCCAGATGAAGCTGCGTATCCAGACGAGCCCGGCCAGATAGGCGGGGAGATACGCGACCCGGCACCAGAAATAAAGGGCAGCGCCGAAGCCTGCATAGCTGTCATGCGCGCCCGTCACCTCTATCGCCAGCGCCAGCGCGGCGAAGGCCGGAAACGTCTCCAGATAGTTGCGGAACGCTCGCGCGGCGCGCCCGGCGATCGCCCTCGGCGGCAGGTCGTCGTCGCGCGCGCCGACGGTGTAGCGATTCCCGACCTGCGCCTTGTAGGTGAAGGACTGCACCGACAGATGGACGAGGAGCAACAGCACGCCGAGCGCCAGATAGGCCATCTCGACGCTGAGCGACGGGATGATGGCGCTGACCTCGCTTCGTATCATCAGCGCCCGCCGGTGACGTCGAGCACAGCCCCGGTCGAATAGGAGGCGTCGTCCGACAGCAGCCAGACGATCGCCCGAGCCACCTCTTCCGCCGTGCCCGGCCGCTTCATCGGTATCAGGCCCTTCAGCCGCTCGGCCCTGTCGGGCTGGCCGCCGGAGGCGTGGATCTCCGTGTCGATGATTCCGGGCCGCACCGCGTTCACGCGGATGCCTTCCTCCGCGACCTCGCGCGCCAGGCCGAGCGTGAACACGTCGATGGCGCCTTTCGCAGCCGCGTAGTCGACATATTGCCCCGGCGCGCCGAGCACCGCGGCGACCGACGACAGATTGACGATCGACCCGCCGCCGCCGCCATGCTTGGTCGACATACGCTTCACCGCCTCGCGGGCGCACAGGATTGACCCGGTCACGTTGATGCGCATCATGCGCTCCAGCCGCTCCAGGCTCATCTCGTCCACTCGCTGCGCGACATCCACCACGCCGGCATTGTTGACGAGGCCTTCGAGCGAGCCGAAACGCCCGTCCACCGCCTCGAACATCTCCATGATGTCGCGCTGGCTGCCGACGTCGCCCTGGATGGCGAAGGCCTCGCCGCCCTGCTCCTCGATTTGCGCGACGACATTGCCGGCGGCCTGTTGGTCGCGAACATAGTTCACGGCAACCCGCCAGCCATGCGCGGCGGCGAGCTTCGCCGTCTCCGCTCCGATGCCCCGGCTGGCTCCTGTCACCAGCAGTGCTTTCCTGTGTCTCGTCATTCCTGGCATCCCGTCAGCGTGAATACATCCCAAGGTACCGTGACCAGCCCGGCATTGCCGAAGGCCGGCGCATGGCGCATCCAGTTCGCCAGATCGGCCAGCACCAGCGTCTGCGGCGCGGGCTCTCCCTCGACCGGCATAAGTCCGACCGCACCCGCAGCATCGACACTGTAGACCACGCCCTGCCACAGCGTGCAGGCTTCGATCTCGGCGCCGGTCACGTCGCCTTCCGGACAGTTGAACGTCAAAAACCCGTTCGGCCGCGCGGGGTCGTCGGTCCACATGACCATTCCTTCGAACTGCGGGCCGCCGCGCATCGCCATCCGGAAATGGTTCGTGACCGTCACACTCTCTATGACGGGCCGGAATTCGAGCTCCGCGACGCCATCGCGGTCGGCATAGGTGGCGAGTTCGATCGGGCAGGCGGCATGAGCGGACGTGGCCGTCAGAAACGCCGCGATTGCGGCGACCATTCCGCGCGGCGCCAAGTACTTCACCTTTCGCTCAACGCCAGCCGCAATCCGAAGCCGGCGAAAGCGGCTGCCACGCCGCGCCGCATCCAGCGCATGAAGGCCTCGCTGTTGAGCACCCGCGCGCCGATCATCGCCGCAAACGCACCGTAGACGACGAAGACCACGAAGGTCATCGCCATGAACACGCCGCCGAGGAGAAGCAGCTGCGCCACGGCAGGGCCAGCCGTCGGGTCGATGAACTGCGGCAGGAAGGCGAGAAAGAATACCGACAGCTTCGGATTGAGAATGTTGATCAGGAATCCCGTGCGCACAGTAGGCAGCAATCCGCGCTCGACTTGCCGCCCGTCACCGGTCCCCGCAGCGCCGCTTTCCCGCAGCGTCATCCATGCCAGATAGAGCAGATAGGCCGCACCGGCATATTTCAACACCTGAAACAGCACGGCACTGGTGTGCAGAATCGCTGCCAGCCCCGCCACCGAGGCGAGGATTGCCGGGATGATCCCCAGCGTGCAGCCGAATGCGGCGGCCACGCTCGCACGTCGCCCTGCCGACAGCCCGGTCATGACGGTGTAGACGACGCCGGTTCCGGGAATGAGAACGACGATCAGCGAGGTGATCAGGAACTCGGGGCTCATTGCCTCAGCGCCGCACCGCGCGTTCCAGCGCCAGCCCTCCATCCCATGTACCCATCAGGGTGCCATCCGTACCAACTACGTAGATAACCGGGTGATTTGCGCCCCAGTTCACGACCAGCACATTGCCTGCAAATGCGCCGCGGCCCTGATAGATTTGTGCACCGACCGTCCAGTTGAGCACCGCCTGCCTGCCCTCTTGAACGATAGAAAGCACACCACGATAGCTCGACCCGTCTGTGTTACGCCCGAAGATGTCGTAGACGCCTTTGATATCGGCAATCTCGACGGAGGTCTGCACCTGTGCGACCGCTGGTCCGGCGGCAAGGGGCGCAAGTTGCCCGGCTGCTAGCAGCGCGGCGCACAAAGTTGTCCGAACAAGCTGACGCATCTTGCCTCCCTTAGAGGAGCAGGTTTTCCGGCCTACAGATCCAGCACCAGCCGCTCCGGGTCTTCAAGGCTTTCCTTGACCCGGACAAGGAACGTCACCGCTTCCTTGCCGTCGACAATGCGGTGGTCATAGCTCAGCGCCAGATACATCATCGGCCGCACGACCACCTGCCCGCCAACGACCATCGGCCGCTCCTGGATCTTGTGCATGCCGAGAATGCCCGACTGCGGTGCGTTGAGGATCGGCGTCGACATCAGCGAACCGTAGACGCCGCCGTTCGAGATGGTGAACGTGCCGCCCTGCATGTCGGCCAGTGCCAACTTGCCGTCGCGCGCCGCCACGCCGAGCCGGCCGATCTCGGCCTCGATCTCGGCAATCCCCATCTGGTCCGCATCGCGCACCACCGGCACCACCAGTCCCTTGTCGGTGCCGACCGCCACGCCGATGTGGCAATAGTTCTTGTAGATGATGTCTGTGCCGTCGATCTCGGCATTGACCGCTGGGATTTCCTTCAGCGCGTGGCACACGGCCTTGGTGAAGAAGCCCATGAAGCCGAGCTTCACGCCGTGCTTCTTCTCGAACAGTTCCTTGTACTTGGAACGCAGGTCCATCACCGCCTTCATGTCCACCTCGTTGAAGGTGGTGAGCATCGCAGCGGTGTTCTGCGCATCCTTCAGCCGCCGCGCGATGGTCTGGCGCAGGCGGGTCATCTTCACCCGTTCCTCGCGCGACTCGTCGTCCGCGGAAGACGGCGCGCGCGCCACCTTCGGCGCTTCCTGGGGTTGCGACGCAGCGCCTTTGGTAAGCGCCGTCATGACGTCCTCTTTCAGGATCTGGCCGCGCTTCCCGCTGCCCTCGACCTGGTCTTCGGAGACGCCCTTCTCGGCCATCATCTTGGAAGCGGCCGGCGAGGCAGGCATGTCGCCCTTCTTTTCCGAAACCTGATTGGGGCCGGCAACGTCGGCGGTCTTTTCGGCCGCCTTCTTGCTGTCGGACGAAGCCTCCGGCACTGCGTCTTTCTTTTCGTCCTTGCCGCTCTTGGCCGCGCCGGCACCCTCGGCGATCATGCCAAGCAGCGCGCCGACTTCAACAGTCTCGCCTTCCTTGGCCGCGATCTCCGACAGCGTCCCCGCCGCCGGGGCGGGCACTTCCAGCGTCACCTTGTCGGTTTCGAGCTCCAGCAGCGTCTCGTCGGCGGAGACTGCGTCGCCCGCCTTTTTGAACCAGGTGCCGATGGTTGCCTCGGTGACGGATTCGCCCAGCGTGGGCACGCGTATTTCGGTAGCCATTGTTCGGTCCGTTTCTGGTCCTGTTAGCCTCGGTTTTGCGTCAGCCCAGCGCGTCCTCGAGGAACGCCTCGAGCTGCGCCAGATGTTTCGACATCAGTCCCGTCGCCGGCGACGCCGCAGCCGGTCGGCCGGCATAGCGCACCCGCTGGTGCTTGGCTTCGATATGCGCCAGCACCCATTCGAGATAGGGATCGATGAAGGCCCACGCGCCCATGTTCTTGGGCTCTTCCTGGCACCACACCATCTCCGCGTTGCGGAAACGCGACAGCTCATTGATCAACGCCTTCGCCGGGAACGGGTAGAGCTGCTCGACGCGCAGCAGGTAGATGTCGTTGATGCCGCGCTTGGCGCGCTCTTCGTAAAGGTCGAAATAGACCTTGCCCGAGCACAGCACGACGCGGCGGATCTTGCTGTCCTTGACAAGCTTGATCTCCTGGTCGGGCAGCATCTGCGCATCATCCCACAGGAGCCGGTGGAAGGTGCTTTCGCCGGCCATCTCCGACAGCGTCGAAACGGCCCGCTTGTGCCTGAGCAGCGACTTCGGCGACATCAGGACGAGCGGTTTGCGGAAGTCGCGCTTCAGCTGCCGGCGCAGGATGTGGAAGTAGTTGGCCGGCGTGGTGCAGTTGGCAACCTGCATGTTGTCTTCCGCGCATTGCTGCAGGAAGCGTTCCAGCCGGGCCGACGAGTGCTCCGGCCCCTGGCCCTCATAGCCGTGCGGCAACAGCATCACGAGGCCGGACATTCTCAGCCATTTGCGCTCGCCCGACGAGATGAACTGGTCGATCACCACCTGCGCGCCGTTGGTGAAGTCGCCGAACTGCGCTTCCCACAGCGTCAGCGCGTTGGGCTCGGCAAGCGAGTAGCCATATTCGAACCCGAGCACCGCCTCTTCCGAGAGCATCGAGTTGATGACCTCGTAATAGGCCTGCTGCGGACCGAGATGGTTGAGCGGGATGTAGCGGTTCTCGTCGCGCTGGTCGTAGAGCACAGAGTGGCGCTGCGAGAAGGTGCCGCGCTCCGAATCCTGTCCGGAAAGCCGTATAGGGTTGCCGTCGAGCAGGATCGAGCCGAAGGCGAGCGCCTCGGCCATCGACCAGTCGATGCCCTCGCCGGTCTCGATCATCTTGCGGCGGTTGTCGAGGAAGCGCCGGATTGTCTTGTGCGCCTCGAAATCCTTCGGCACGTCGGAGAGCTTCTTGCCGATCTCCTTCAGCGTCTTGAGTGGCACTGCGGTCTTGCCGCGCCGCTGCTCGTCCTCGTTGTCGGCGGTCCTCAGGCCCGACCATGCGCCGTCGAGCCAGTCGGCCTTGTTCGGCTTGTAGGCCTGCCCGGCCTCGAACTCGGCTTCCAGCTTCTCGCGCCAGTCGGCCTTCATCTTGTCCGCTTCGTCGCGGCTGATGAGACCTTCTTCGATCAGCCGCTTGCTGTACACGTCGACCACCGTCGGGTGGTTGCGGATTTCCTTGTACATGATCGGCTGTGTGAACGCCGGCTCGTCGCCCTCGTTGTGGCCGTAGCGGCGGTAGCAGAACATGTCGATGACCACCGGCTTGTGGAAGGTCATGCGAAACTCGGTCGCCACCTTGGCGGCGTAGACCACCGCTTCGGGATCGTCGCCGTTAACGTGGAAGATCGGCGCCTCGATCATCTTCGCCACGTCGGAAGGATAGGGCGAGGAGCGCGAGAAGCGCGGATTGGTGGTGAAGCCGATCTGGTTGTTGATGATGAAATGCAGCGTGCCGGCCACACGGTGGCCGCGCAGGCCGGACAGACCCAGGCACTCCGCCACCACGCCCTGGCCGGCGAAGGCGGCGTCGCCGTGCAGCAGGAGCGGCATGACCTTCACGCGCTCTTCCAGCGGCACGACGTCTTCGCGCTTGCGGCCGAAGAGCAAATCCTGCTTGGCGCGCGCCTTGCCCATCACCACGGGATTGACGATCTCGAGATGCGACGGGTTGGCGGTCAGCGACAGGTGAACCTTGTTGCCGTCGAACTCGCGGTCGGACGAGGCGCCCAGATGGTATTTCACGTCGCCCGAGCCTTCCACGTCGTCGGGCGCGAACGAGCCGCCCTTGAATTCGTGGAAGATGGCGCGGTGCGGCTTGCCCATCACCTGGCTGAGCACGTTGAGCCGGCCGCGGTGGGCCATGCCGAGCACCACGTCCTTCAAGCCCATCGCACCGCCGCGCTTCAGGATCTGCTCCAGCGCCGGGATCAGCGATTCGCCGCCGTCGAGGCCGAAACGCTTGGTGCCCTTGTATTTGACGTCGATGAACTGCTCGAAGCCCTCGGCCTCGATCAGCTTCTGCAGGATCGCCAGCTTGCCGTTCTTGGTGAACTCGATGCCCTTGTCCGGACCCTCTATGCGCTCCTGGATCCACGCCTTCTCCGCCGGATTGGAGATGTGCATGAACTCCACGCCGAGTGTCGAGCAGTAGGTGCGCTTCAGGATGCCGAGCATCTCGCGAACGGTTGCGAATTCGAGCCCGAGCACGTGGTCGATGAAAATCGGCTTGTCGTAATCCTCCTCCGAGAACCCGTAGGCCTCGGGTGACAGCTCGTTGTAGTCCTCTTGCGGCTTGGCCAGCTTGAGCGGATCGAGGTCGGCATGCAGATGGCCGCGCATGCGGTAGGCGCGGATCATCATGATCGCGCGAACCGAGTTGCGCGTCGCCTTGAGCAGGTCCTCGTCAGAAAGCGCCGCGCCGTTGGCTGCGGCCTTGCCCTTCAGCTTGGTGGATATCTGCTTTTCGACCTGGCCCCAGTCGCCGTCGAGAGCCGAGACCAGCTCGCCATTGGCCGCGACCGGCCAGCCCTTGGCCTTCCACGACGCGCCCTGCGCGTTCTTCTTCACATCGCCGGCGTCGTCCTTCAGCGAGGCGAAGAAGTCGCGCCAACCCTCGTCGACCGAAGCCGGGTCGTCCTGATAGTCGGCGTAGAGCTTCTCGATATATCCGGCGTTGCCGCCATAGAGGAAGGACGTGAGTGAAAACTGGTCGTTAGCCTGATCCTGGCGTGCCATTTCTCGTTCGGTGCCTGCTGCACCGTCTCCTTAGCTTCGCGGGTCGTTGCCCGCTTGGATGGACGGCGTGCCGTCCTGTTTCCCCTGCTCCGCGGACGTTCGGCGTCCGTCGTCGTTTCCCGCCAGTCTCAGCCCTTGATGGCCTCGACCAGCGTCGTCCCCAGCCGCGCCGGCGAAGGCGACACCCTGATGCCCGCCGCCTCCATCGCCGCGATCTTGTCTTCAGCGCCGCCCTTGCCGCCGGAAATCACCGCGCCTGCATGGCCCATGGTGCGTCCGGGCGGGGCCGTGCGGCCCGCGATGAAACCGGCGACCGGTTTCTTCCGGCCCTTCTTCGCTTCGTCGGCAAGGAACTGCGCCGCGTCTTCCTCGGCCGAACCGCCGATCTCGCCGATCATGATGATCGACTTGGTTTCGTCGTCGGCCAGGAACATCTCGAGCACGTCGATGAACTCGGTGCCCTTCACCGGGTCCCCGCCGATGCCGACCGCCGTCGTCTGGCCGAGGCCTTCCATCGTGGTCTGGTACACGGCCTCATAGGTAAGCGTGCCGGAGCGCGATACAACGCCCACCATACCCTTCTTGAAGATGTTGCCGGGCATGATGCCGATCTTGCATTCCTCGGGCGTCAGCACGCCTGGGCAGTTCGGGCCGATCAGGCGCGACTTCGACTTCTCAAGCCGCGCCTTGACCTTCACCATGTCCATCACCGGGATACCCTCGGTGATGCAGACAATCAGCGGGATCTCGGCCTCGATCGCCTCGATGATGGCGCCCGCCGCACCCGCCGGCGGCACGTAGACCACTGACGCCGTCGCCCCGGTCTTTTCCTTGCCCTCGGCCACGGTAGCGAAGATCGGCAGTTCCTGACCGCCGGAGCCCGTCCAGGTCGACCCGCCCTTCTTGGGGTGGATGCCGCCCACCATCTTCGTTCCGTGATAGGCCAGCGCCTGTTCCGTATGGAATGTGCCGGTGTTCCCGGTCAGGCCCTGCACGAGAACTTTGGTGTTCCGGTCGACGAGAATGGACATGCAGCTTCCTACAATCGCTTCAGTTCTGTGCGGGTGAATTCGCCCGGATTATTGCCGGTGTTGACAGTGGTCGCGGGTTCGAACATCAGCACCACCGGCTCCTCGCTCAGCGAGCGCGGGCGATGCTCGACCGTCCTTGGCACGACGATGAAATCGCCCTCGCCCATCTCGACGGCACCGTCGCGGAAATCGATGGCGATGCGGCCGCGCAAGACCAGGAAAGCCTCGTCCTCCTCGTCGTGAGAATGCCAGTCGAAGGTTGCGCCGAACTTGGCGACCTTGATCTGGGATTCGTTCACGTCGCCGGCGACATGAGGATCGAACACCCTGTCGATTGTCCGGTCCGCCGCCTCGACAAGGCTGATCTTGCGTGGGGGCACCGGCCTAGCCCTTCACCGCCTTGACGATCTTCTGCGCTGCGTCGTCGAGATCGTCGGCGGAGATGACGTTAAGCCCGCTCTCGTCGATGATCTTCTTGCCCTTCTCGACATTGGTGCCTTCGAGGCGCACCACCAGCGGCACCTTCAGCCCGACTTCCTTCACGGCCGCAACCACGCCCTCTGCGATCACGTCGCACTTCATGATGCCGCCGAAGATGTTGATCAGGATGCCCTTCACGTTCGGGTCTGCGGTGATGATCTTGAACGCCGCCGTCACCTTCTCTTTCGACGCGCCGCCGCCGACATCGAGGAAGTTGGCGGGCGAGGCGCCGTAGAGCTTGATGATGTCCATCGTGGCCATCGCCAGCCCGGCGCCATTGACCATGCAGCCAATGTCGCCGTCGAGCGCGATATAGGCGAGATCGTGCTTGGAGGCCTCGATCTCCTTCGCGTCCTCCTCGGTGGTGTCGCGCAGTTCCATGATGTCCGGATGGCGGAACTCGGCATTGCCGTCGAACGACACCTTGGCGTCGAGAACCCTCAGCCGCCCGTTCTCCATCACGATCAGCGGATTGACCTCGAGCAGGCTCATGTCCTTCTCGGTGAAGGCCTTGTAGAGCAGCGGGAAAAGGCCCGCGCCGTCCCTTGCCGCGTCGCCGTCGAGCTTCAACGCCGAGTTGAGCTTGGCGACGTCGGCCGCGGTCACGCCCTGTTCCGGGTCGATCGCCACGGTGACGATCTTCTCAGGCGTGTCATGCGCCACGGCCTCGATATCCATGCCGCCTTCGGTGGACACCACGAAGGCCACGCGCCCCACCGTGCGATCGACGAGGATCGACAGATAAAGCTCGCGCGCAATGTCGGCGCCGTCCTCGATATATAGGCGGTTGACCTGCTTGCCGGCCGGGCCGGTCTGCTTGGTCTCCAGAGTGTTGCCGAGCATTTCCCTGGCATTGGCGACGACTTCCTCGACAGACCGGGCGAGCCGCACGCCGCCCTTGGCGTCGGGCCCAAGCTCCTTGAACCGGCCCTTGCCGCGCCCGCCGGCATGGATCTGGCTCTTCACGACATAGAGCGGCCCGGGCAGAGACTTCGCCGCCTGCTCCGCTTCGCTGGCATCCATGATCGCCACGCCATCCGCGACAGGGGCGCCGAAGCCCTTGAGAAGCTGCTTCGCCTGGTATTCGTGGATGTTCATCCGCCCTGGGCCTCTACTTCTTCTTCAGGTTGGGCGCGATGCCCTTGCATGCTTCGCAGAGCGCCTGCACCGCGGCGACCGACTTGTCGAACATCTTCTGCTCGCTCTTGTTGAAGTCGATCTCGATGATGCGTTCCACGCCGCCCGCGCCGATCACCACCGGCACGCCGACATACATGTCCTTCAGCCCGTACTGGCCGGAGAGATGCGCCGCACAAGGCAGCACGCGCTTCTTGTCCTTGAGATAGCTCTCGGCCATGGCGATCGCCGAGGCCGCCGGCGCGTAATAGGCAGAGCCGGTCTTCAGCAGCGCCACGATCTCGCCACCGCCCTTGCGTGTGCGCTCAACGATGGCGTCCAGCTTTTCCTTCGACGTCCAGCCCATCTTGACGAGGTCGGGCAGCGGGATGCCGGCAACGGTTGAGTAGCGCACCAGCGGCACCATGTCGTCGCCATGGCCGCCCAGCGTCATGGCCGAGACGTCCTCGACCGACACCTTGAACTCTTCGGCGAGGAAGTAGCGGAAACGAGCCGAGTCCAGCACGCCGGCCATGCCGACCACATGCGTCTTCGGCAGGCCGGAGAATTTCTGCAGCGCCCACACCATGGCGTCGAGCGGGTTGGTGATGCAGATGACGAATGCCTTCGGCGCGTATTTCTTGATGCCGGCGCCGACCTGCTCCATCACCTTGAGGTTGATGCCGAGAAGATCGTCGCGGCTCATGCCCGGCTTGCGCGGCACGCCTGCGGTGACGATGCAGACATCGGCGCCTTCGATCGCTGAATAGTCGTTGGCGCCCGTGAATTTCGCGTCGAACCCGTCGACCGGCGAGGATTCGGCGATGTCGAGGCCCTTGCCCTGCGGCATGCCCTCCGCGATGTCGAACATGATGACGTCGCCGAGCTCCTTGAGGCCGGCCAGATGGGCGAGAGTGCCGCCGATCATGCCCGAGCCGATGAGGGCGATCTTGCTGCGTGCCATAGTGCGTGAAATCCCCTGAGAAACGCCGCGCCGCGCTCTAATGCGTGGCCGAAAATTGCTGTGAGGCGGCCGGCCGCAACGGCCGTTTTCCCGCCCCCTGGAACGCTACCGGCATAGACGCGCAGGCATGAATTTTCAATTGATTATTGCGATGCTAATGGATTCAATCGGTTATATCTAACGGGATTTACGTAAACGTCAAAGTTTTGGCATTTGCATTCGAAATATCGAGCAGATTCGCATTCAAGACTCGATCATTCCGCCGCCCGTGGATGGATAGCCGCGCCCTCCAGCCAGTCATGGCTCTGCATTTCGATCAGGCGCGACGCCGTGCGCTCGAATTCGAAGGCCTCGGTCCCGCTCGTTTCAGCGTAGAGTTCGTGCGGCGCGGCCGCCGCGCTCGCCACCAGCCGCCTGCCGCGATCGTAGAGCGTATCGATCAGCAGGATGAAGCGCTTTGCCTCGTTGCGGGTCGCCCTGTCCATCACCGGTATGCCGTCGATGAAGATCGTCTCGTAGCGGTCGGCAATGGCGTTGAAGTCGCGCGCCGCCAGCGGCTTGCCGCACAGATCGGCAAAATCGAAGCGCGCCGCCTGCCCGGCCGAAAGCGGCACGTGCACCTTGCGCCCCTTCAACTCGATGTCGGCGGGCCCAATCTCCTTGCCGTCGGTAACAGTCGACCACGCCGCCTCCATCTCCCGGTCCGCCTCGGCGCCCAGCGGCGTGATGTAGACCGGCAGCCGGTTCAGCCTTTGCAGCCGGTAGTCCGTGTCGCTGTCGAGGCTGACGATGCGGGCGTGCTGCTTCAGGATGCCGATGAACGGCGTGAACAGCCCGCGGTTCAGGCCGTCGCGGTATAGGTCTTCTGGCGCCACGTTTGATGTCGCCACCAGCACCACGCCGCGCGCGAACAACGCCGAAAACAGCCGCGAAAGGATCATCGCGTCCGCGATGTCAGTGACGGAGAACTCGTCGAAACACAGCACCCATGCGTCGTCCGCCAGCGCCTTCGCAACCGGGGGCACGGGGTCCGTTTCCTTCGCCTCGCCGGCTTTCAGCGCCTGCCGGTGCTTGTGGATGCGGTCGTGCACATCGGCCATGAAGACGTTGAAATGCACCCTGCGCTTGCGCTTCACAGGCAGCGCTTCGAAGAACATGTCCATCAGCATGGTCTTGCCGCGCCCGACGCCGCCATGGATGTAGAGGCCGCGCGTGGTGTCCTTCTCCGCCCGCTTGGCGAAGAGCCAGCCAAGCGCGCTTGTCTTGGCCGCCAGCCTTTTGGTGATGATTTCGTCGAGCAGCGTGTCGAGCGCCTTCGCCACCTCGACCTGGCGTGCGTCGTGGTCAAGCTTGCCGCTCGCAGTAAGGTCGTTGTAGCGCTGGACCAGCGAGGGATGATTGGTCAGCCCTTCGCGGATTGGCATGCTTTACCCTGACCTGTGCTGCGCGCCGTGCACCATGCTGCCCCCTGCAACTCCCTCAGCGAGAAAGTGCGATCGGCAGTCCGCCTGAAGTCTGGCCGTCGAAACGTTCTGTGCCGCTCGAATAGAGCCGCGCCAGCACGCCGCCATTCTGGTCGTAGAGCGCCAGCTGTTTGCCTTCGACATTCCAGGACTTCACGCCGTCGAGCGGTGCCGGGCAGCGCAGCGGCCCGGCCCGGAAGCCCTTGCCAAACTTGGTCTGCGGCGTTGCAACACGGCAGCCTTGTCCGGCCACGGTGGCGTTCCACACTCCAGCCACGGCCCCGGGGGTGAGCTCGGGCGCGTTGGCGGCGGCCACCTCAATCGGCTGCGTGTTTTCGACGCCTGTCGGCGCCTCGGGGAATCCGGACGGGTCCGTCAACGGAGCGCCGCCCGGCGGCGGCAATTGCCCCGCCGTCACCGTTCCGGCCGGAGCCGGCTCCAGCGGTGCCGCCATCGTGGTCGAGCGCGTATTGAGCGGGGAAAACCGCGCGCTTGAGCAGCCCGCCAGCGCCAAAGCGGCAACCGTAACGGCGAGGATGCCTGTTTTCGTCATCATGCCCAGTCCTCCGGTGGAGCTCCTACGCGCCCCGTCTTCGACTGCTTCAGCCCAAAAACATGGCGATCTTGCGATAATTCTTGGCCCGACATGGTTAATGCCCGGTTTACCCTCACGCCCAACAGCGACTCGCTTTACCGCGCTCACTCCCTAACACGCAACGTTACAGCAGCGTACCTTCCTTGAACGCGGCTGCCACATTTCAAGCCTCAACTGTCACCTATTGGCACCTCTCCCGGCCGGAATCCGGTGTCAGTCCGGTGTGCCGGTATCGCGTTTTGAGCACCAACTTGAAGGAGACCCGAAATGCTTGAATGGATTCTCATACTGCTCGTTGTTGCAGCCGTGGCCGGCCTGCTTGGCCTGAACACAGTCTCCGGCCTCGCGCTTACCGGCGCCAAGCTCCTCATCGGCATCGTCCTGGTGCTGTTCCTGCTGATGCTGCTCGGCGTCTTCGCCATCGCCTGACGCAAGGGCGCGCCCGCTTGCAACACTGGTAATTGCGGGCTGTTTCAGCCATATAGCGCCGCATGAGCGGGCGCGCCCCATTTGCCAAGATGAACGGGCTCGGCAACGAGATAATCGTTGCCGACATGCGCGGTCGTGCGGGCCGCGTCGCACCGGCCGCCGCGGTTGCCCTGAACGGCGATCCGGCGACGCGCTTCGACCAGATCATGGCGATCCACGATCCGCGTACGCCGGGCACGCAGAACTACATCGAAATCCTGAACTCCGACGGCTCGATGGCTCAGGCCTGCGGCAACGGCATGCGCTGCGTGGTGCAGGCGCTTTCCGCCGAGACAGGCCGCACTGCCTTTACCTTCGAGACTGTCGCCGGCATTCTTGGCGCGGAGGAACACGCCGACGGTTCCATTTCGGTCGACATGGGCAAGCCGCGCTTCGGCTGGCAGGAAATCCCGCTGGCGGAGGAATTCCGCGACACGCGCATGATCGAGCTTCAGGTTGGGCCGATCGACCGCCCGACGCTGCACTCGCCTTCCGTCGTGTCGATGGGCAACCCGCATGCCGTCTTCTGGGTCGACGAGGACGTCTGGTCGTATGACCTCGAACGCCTCGGCGCGCTGCTCGAACATCACCCGATCTTCCCCGAACGCGCCAACATCACCATTGCCAATGTGATTTCGGATACCGAACTCACCATTCGCACCTGGGAGCGCGGCGCCGGCCTGACCAAGGCTTGCGGCTCTGCCGCCTGCGCCGCCGCCGTGAGTGCCGCACGTACGCGCCGCACCGGCCGCATCGTCACCGTCAACGTACCCGGCGGCCCGCTCGGCATCGAATGGCGCGCCGACGATCACGTCGTCATGACCGGCCCCGCCGAATGGGAATTCTCCGGCACGTTCGACCCCGCCACCGGCGAATGGCAGCGCGACGCGGAGATCGTCGCCTGATGGCGGTCGATGTCGTGACATTCGGCTGCCGGCTCAACACCTATGAGTCGGAAGTGATCCGCCGCGAAGCGGAGACGGCTGGTCTCGGCGCGCTGTCCGGCGGCGCCGTCGTCGTCAACACCTGCGCCGTCACCGGCGAGGCCGTGCGGCAGGCCCGCCAGGCGATCCGCAAGGCGCGCCGCGACAACCCTGAGGCCCGCATCGTCGTTACCGGCTGCGCCGCGCAGACCGAGCCCGACACCTTCGCCACGATGGACGAGGTCGATCTGGTGCTCGGCAACGAGGAAAAGCTCTCGGCGCACAACTACCGCGCCTTGCCCGATTTCGGCGTCAACAATTACGAGAAGGCCCGCGTCAACGACATCATGTCGGTGCGCGAGACGGCCTCCCACATGGTCGATGCCATCGAGGGCCGCGCCCGCGCATTCGTGCAGGTGCAGAACGGCTGCGACCACCGCTGCACCTTCTGCATCATCCCCTATGGCCGCGGCAATTCGCGCTCCGTGCCGATGGGCGCGGTGGTCGATCAGATCAAGCGCCTCGCCGGCAACGGCTACGCAGAGGTCGTTCTGTCGGGCGTCGACCTCACCAGCTACGGCGCCGATCTGCCGGGCGCGCCGCGTCTTGGAAAACTGGTCCGCACGATACTCAGGCAGGTGCCCGGCCTCGCCCGCCTGCGCCTTTCCTCGATCGATTCCATCGAGGCCGATCCCGATCTTATCGAGGCCATCGCCACCGAGCCCCGCCTGATGCCGCACCTGCATCTGTCATTGCAGTCCGGCGACGACATGATCCTCAAGCGCATGAAGCGCCGCCACAGCCGGGACGACGCCATCCGCTTCTGCGAGGAAATGCGCGCGCTCCGCCCCGACATCGTCTTCGGCGCCGACATCATCGCCGGCTTCCCGACCGAGAAGGACGTGATGTTCGAGAACTCGCTCCGCGTCGTGGAGGAATGCGGCCTGACGCATCTTCATGTCTTCCCCTTCAGCCCTCGCGAAGGCACCCCCGCCGCCCGCATGCCACAGGTCGATCGCCGCACGGTCAAGGTGCGCGCGGCGCGTCTGCGCGAAGCGGGTGATCGCGCCCATCGCAAACACCTCGCTTTGCTCGCAGGCACGACACAGCGGATCCTTGTCGAACGCGAGGGTCTGGGCCGCACCGAGGACTTCACTCTGGCAGCCATCGACTCCGGCCGGCCCGGCGAGATCGTCTCCGCGCGCATCGAAGGCAACGACGGCGAGAAGCTCATCGCCCGCGCCGTCGCAACTGCCGCCCGGGCAGCCTGAGCCTCGCTGATGGCATTCGGATTCATCAAGAAGATATTCTCCTTCGGCCGCAAGCAGGTCGAAGAGGTGCCGGCGGAGGACGAAGCGCCGCAAGCCCTTGAAGCTCCGGTACCAGCTGCGCCTGCCGAGCCAACCCCTCCGCCCCCGGCGCCCGCTCCAGCAGCGCCGCCTCTGGCACCGGAGCCTGAGCTGGAAAAGGAAGAGGTTCAACCACCGGATGCGCCTGCGGACATTGGCCCTGCCCAGCCGCGCGAGGTTCCCGAAACACCGCAGACGCCGGAGCGCCCCTCGGTAGACGAGACGCCGCCGGACCATCCGCGTCCGGTTTCTCCGGCAAAGCCAGAGCCCGAAAAGCCAGCACCCAAGCCCGCTCCGGCAAAGGTAGGGCCGGAACCTTCGAAGCCCGAGCCTCAGCCGGTCGCGGATAAAGCCGCGCCGAAAGTCGAGCCGACCAAACCTGAACCGGCGCCCGCAAAGCCGACTGCGAAGAAAGAACCCAAGCCCGCAGCGCCGGTCGAAGCTCCTGCACCCGAGAAGCCCACCGAGACCGCAAAGTCCGAGCCCGCTGCAGCGGAAGCGCCGCCTCCCCCTCAAGTCGAAGAGCCGCCTGCGCCCCCTCCGGCAGCGGTCGAGCCGGAGCAGCTGTCAGCCGATCCAGCCGTGCCGGCGAAACCGGAACCGGTCGAGAAGGAAGGGCCGCCCAAACCCGCGCCCACCCACAGGGGTGACGGCACGCCCGCCGGCAAGGTCACTGTTTCCAAATCCGTCGAGCGCACCGCTGAGGCAGCGCCCGCTCCGGAGCCCGAGCAGCCCAAGACATCATGGTTGCAGCGTCTGCGCTCCGGCCTGTCGCGCTCCTCGAAGGAACTGTCCTCGTCCATCTCTGGCGTCTTCACTAAGCGCAAGCTGGATGAGGACACGCTGCAGGACTTGGAGGATGTGCTGATCCGCGCCGATCTCGGCGCCGAGACCGCCATGCGCATCGCCGACACGCTGTCGGCCAGCCGCTACGGACGCGACGTGTCCGACCAGGAGGTGCGCGGCGTCATGGCCTCCGAGATCGAGAAGGTGCTGTCGCCAGTCGCCCAGGCGCTCGAGCTCGACCTGTCGCACAAGCCGCATGTCATTCTTGTCGTCGGCGTAAACGGCACAGGCAAGACGACGACGATCGGCAAGCTCGCGGCCAAGCTGGTCGGTGGCGGCCTCTCTGTCACGCTGGCCGCCGGCGATACCTTCCGGGCAGCGGCCATCGAGCAGCTCAAGATCTGGGGCGAGCGCACCGGCTCGCCGGTCGTCGCCTCGAAGCTAGGGGCGGACGCGGCCGGCCTCGCCTGGGACGCCTACGAACAGGCAAAGGAAGCCGGCTCCGACGTGCTCATCATCGACACGGCCGGCCGGCTCCAGAACAAGGCCGAGCTGATGGCCGAACTCGAGAAGATCGTCCGCGTGCTCGGCAAGCACGACCCGGAGGCGCCGCACACCGTGCTTCAAACGGTTGACGCAACCACCGGCCAGAATGCCCTCAATCAGGTCGAAATCTTCCGCAATGTTGCGGGCGTCAACGGTCTCGTCATGACCAAGCTCGACGGCACGGCGCGCGGCGGCATCCTTGTTGCCATCGCCGCGAAGCATAAATTGCCTGTCTATTTCATCGGTGTCGGCGAGCAGGTCGACGATCTCGAACCCTTCTCGGCGCAGGACTTCGCCGCCGCGATTGCAGGAACGGAAGTAGCATGACCGATCCCATTCTCGAACGCGACCCCTCCGACCCGAAGCGCAAGCACATTAATCCGCTGCTCAAGCTGGCGCTGGAGATCGGTCCTCTGCTGGTCTTCTTCTTCGCCAATGCGCGCGGCGAGCAGATCGTCACCTGGTGGCCCGCACTTGCCGATCTCGGCGGACCGCTCTTCGTCGCCACCGCCCTGTTTATGGCGGCCGTCGCGCTGTCGCTCATCGTCTCGTGGCTGCTTACCCGCACTATCCCGATGATGCCGCTGGTGTCGGGCATCATCGTCTTCGTGTTCGGCGCGCTGACCCTGTGGCTGCAGGATGAAACCTTCATCAAGATGAAGCCGACCATCGTGAACACGCTGTTCGCGGTCGTGCTGCTTGGCGGGCTCGCCTTCGGCAAGTCGCTGCTCGGCTACGTCTTCGATTCCGCCTTCAAGCTCGACGCCGAAGGCTGGTCCAAGCTCACGCTCCGCTGGGGCCTGTTCTTCGTCTTTCTCGCCATCGCCAATGAGGTTGTCTGGCGCAATTTCTCGACCGACTTCTGGGTCGCCTTCAAGGTGTGGGGCATCATGCCCGTCACATTCCTGTTCACGGTGAGCCAGATGCCGCTTATCATGCGGCATTCATTAGAAGATCAGGCCGCCGAACCGGGAGAGTAGGGCGTCATGGAATTCGTCACGTCACGTGAAGAACTGCGCGCGCATTACAAGCCGGTGCACGACGTCGCGGTCAAAAAGGAGCTCCGGTTCCTCGACGCGCACGCCCGCAACTTCCTGTCGAAGAGCCCCTTTGTCCTGATCGGTTCCCAGGACCGCGACGGCAATGCCGACGTCACGCCAAAGGGCGACCGGCCGGGCTTCGTCGCCGTGCTCGACGATGTCACCATCGCCATTCCGGACCGCCCGGGAAACAACCGCCTCGACACCTTCGAGAATATCGTCGCAAACCCGGCGGTGGGCCTGCTTTTCCTCATTCCAGGCATGAACGAGACGCTGCGCATCAATGGCGAGGGGCGCATCACCGCCGATGCCGGCCTGCGCGAGCGCCTCGCCGTCGACGGCAGGCAGCCGGCCACCGTGCTCGTCGTCAAGGCGAAAGCTGTCTACATGCATTGCGCCAAGGCGTTCATGCGCTCGGAATTGTGGAAGCCGGAAAGCTGGAGCGAGCGGACCGATATGCCCACCCTGGGTGCCATCCTGCGCGACCACGCAGCACTCGCCGAAACGGCGGGCGAACTCGACCAGCGGCTGGACGAAGGCTACAGCAAATCGATGTGGTGAGCCCCGAGCGAGAGGTTATCGGCCGGCCGCGGCCACGCGGCGTGTATCCGCGTATTCCGCGTTGATCCGCTGGCGCGCGCTTTCGGCACTTTCGGGGCGGCCGAACAGATAGCCCTGACCGTCCATGCAGCCATTCGCCAGCAGCCAGTTGTGCTGCGCCCTGGTTTCGATGCCTTCCGCGGTGGTCTGCAGCCGCAGTTCGCGGGCGAGCATCAGGATGGCGCGCACAATCGACTCTGCGCCACTGTCCCTCATCACGCCCGACACGAACGACATGTCGATCTTGATCCGGTCGAGCGGCACCTTTCGCAGATGGCTCAGCGAGGAGTAGCCGGTTCCGAAATCGTCCAGCGAAATGGGGATCCCCATCCGGTGGAGCGCCACGAGGTTGTCGCGGGTCACGCTGTCGTCGCCCATAAGGGCAGTCTCGGTGACTTCCAGCTTGAGGCGGTCGGTCGCCAGCCGCGCATCTACGAGGACACGTTTAACATCATCAACGAAGCCAGGCTGGCGAAGCTGGAGCGGCGAGAGGTTGACCGATACCTGGATATGGTCCGGCCATGAGGCCGCTTCCCTGCAGGCTTGGGTGAGCACCCATTCGCCGAGAGCGCCGATGACACCGGTTTCTTCGGCAAGCGGGATGAATTCGGCCGGCGATATCGTACCGCGGACAGGATGGTTCCAGCGTAACAGTGCCTCGAACGCTTGCAGACGTCCGGTCGCCAGGGCGACGATTGGCTGATAGGCGACGCTCAGTTCGGCATTGGCTGTTGCCGCACGCAAATCGTCGGTCAGTTCGTGGCGCGCACGCCGGTCGTCCTCCATTTCCGGCTCGAAGAACCGGTAGCTCATTTTGCCCTTGCTCTTGGCCGAAGACAGCGCAAGGTCGGCCCGTGAAGCCAGTTTCTCGAAGTCAGAGCCATCCCGCGGGTATCGGGAAATACCGATGCTCGCTCCTACTGAGACAATCCGCCCGTCAATTTCGAACGGTTCCTCAAATGACTTGTGCAGGTTCCTGACAAGCCAGGCACCGTCCGTGTCGCAATCCTCACAGGGCTGGATGAAGCCGAATTCATCCCCGCTCAATCGTGCGATGACGATGTCATCGCACAAGAAGTCGCGCAGCCTCTCGCCTACAGCCGCCAGCAGCAGATCGCCGACATGATGACCAAGCGAGTCATTGATGCCTTTGAAGTCGTCCAGATCTAGATAAACGACATTGGTGGGCTGGCCCCCGCCTAGGAGCTTGCCTGCACGGTCATGGAACCAGCTCCAGTTCGGCAACCCGGTCAGAGCGTCGCAATAGGCAAGACGTTCGATGCGCTCCTGCGCACCAGCATGCTCGATCGCGATTGCGCAGATATGCACGCAGGTGTCGACGATACGATGCTCAAGTTCGGTCGGGCCGCGCCTTTCGCGAAAGTAGAACGCAAAGGTCCCAATCACGGAGCCGTCGCGCGCCTTGATCGGGCTCGACCAGCAGGCCCTGAGACCGAGCGGCAGCACAAGCGC
The DNA here is from genome assembly GCA_017643025.1 of Rhizobiaceae bacterium. Lineage (GTDB taxonomy): Bacteria > Pseudomonadota > Alphaproteobacteria > Rhizobiales > Rhizobiaceae > RCIO01. The sequence goes on along the minus strand of JAEPOG010000002.1, from coordinate 550,308 downwards.
CTTGTAGTCGGCCCAGAGCGGGTCGCTAGAGATATCGGTCACTTCCACCGGCTCGCCGCGATAGGCGGCTGTGCCGCACGACCCCGCCACCGGTCCGACCGGAATTCCGTCGATCGCTTCGGCGTAGAAGTCGGGCAGGCTGGGACCGGACAGCGGGCGAATCCGGGCATCCCTTTCGATAGTCAGGATGCTGCAGATGACACCGGGGGCCAGGGCCTCCGCGTCGCGGCACAGACGGTCGGCAACGTCCCGGAGTGCCACGCCGCTTGCGACTGCTTCAATGGTTTCGTTGCGAAGCTGGTTGAGCCTGTCGGAAATCTCCGGGCCGTCCATACTGTTACTACCCCTGCCAATTGGCAGAGCAGTCTTCCGCAAGATGTGTAAAGTTTTAGTTCTCGCCCGACTGAATAATCACAGACAAATCTAACGTAAGGGAATGCTGTTTTCGGCTTCTGCCCTTGTATATGCGCGAGTCAAACCGGACCGGTCCACTCGATCCAACGGCCATGATAGTCGCAATTCGCCAGCCGCCGCGTTTCGCCGCCGGGCCATAGCGTCATGGAAAGCGTCGCATGCGGCGCCTCGCCCAGCGGCTCCATGCGTAGCCGCGCAATGGGCGCGTCCGCAGTGGCGCTCTTGCCTGCCTCGGCCAGCGCTGCATGCACGCCTTCTTTCGAGCTTTGCGGCAAATATTGCCACATGATCGAATGAAAAAGCACGAATGCTTCGCCGTGCTTGCGTTCCGCGAGGCGCTCCCTGACGAACTCCGCCGCGTCCGCCCTTTCGACAGAAATTCCCGCGCGGCGCGCCAGACCGATTGCCGCCTCGATGCGCTCGAAACGGAGCGCCTGATCGGCCCAGACATAGGATAGCAGTCTGCGGCGCTGCGTCCCGTTTTCGATATCGATCGGCGCGATGTCGCTGCCGGCGCGGCTGGCGATGACCAGATCGCCATCGAGCGGCGGCGGACCTCCCCGCGCCTCAGGCGCCAGCTTCACCGGCGAATCCGCGTCGCCCCAGGTTTTGCTGCCATAGTCGTAGCGAAACTGATCGAAGACCAGGTTCAACCCCGCACTCGATCCGATCTCGTTGATGGCGAGCGGCAGGCCGGTCTCGCGGGCGATCGTCAGGAAGCCGGGCAGCAGCATGCCCGAGCGCCCTACCTCGTTGGTTTGAGGCGCCGAATCCAGATACGCGTCAAGAAATGCATCGTCGCTTGCAATCGTCTTGCGTATTGCCTCGGCCAGCGCCGCGTCACCCAACTCGTTCGGCGGATAGACGGCCTTCAGGACAGGATTGCCGTCGAGCGCCAGTGCGTGCAGGCCGCCTGTCAGCCGCAGCGCCAGCGCGGCGGCACGGGGATTGCCGCTCCAGCGGATGACCCGATTGCCGGTCGCCGTCGATTCATCCAGCAGATCCGGCAACAGCCTGCACAGCCTTGCCGTGAAGGGTGAGCCGAGCTTGTCGCAGTCTCTGGCGTGATGATGAAAATGTTCAACGAGGGCGGATGGCAGCATTATCCGCATATACCCCGGCGGAAGACGCCAGTCGATTGCGGGAATCTGCCGCCTGGGCTGCGTTGGGAGCTAGTTTCGCGCCGCGCTCCACATGCCGCTTGCAGGCACCAGCGCGCATTCCTTGTTCTGGTCCTCCTCGTCGCCGAACAGGCCTTCCATCACGCATTCCATGTCGACGATCGTTCCGGAAACCTCGCCGGCGAGCGGGCCGCCTTTCTCCTCCACTTCGCCTTTGAAATGGAAGTCCATCACGTCGGCCGTCTTGCCGTTTTCGGTTACCGAATAGACCGCGCGGAAGCTGGCTTCGCGCCCATCGAGAGTATGCTCGGTCGTCGGCAGTTGTTCGTCATTCATCGTCAGCGCGCCGCTCATGGCGCCGTCCGGTGCAACGTCCAGTTCCAGCATCAGCTGGAACGCCCATGGCGACGTGAAATCGACGGTGCCGGTCCAGTTGCCGGTAATTTCCGGGTCGGGGCCTGACAGGCGCCCGCACAGCCATGCCGCCGTCTTCGCGGAGGTCTCCATCGCGCCCAGTAGCGCCTCGTAGACGGCGTATTCGTCGGAACGTAGCAGAATGCCTAGCTTTTCCGACTCCTCCTCGACATCGGCGCGGTAATTGAAATCCCGCAGCATCACATTCACCGGCGTGCGCAGCCGGCGCGCCTCGGGGTGAGCGTCGGCGGCGCTGCCCAGAACGTCGGTGATTTCGCCGAACACGTCTGCGAACCAGCCGAAAATGCTGGTGCTGCCGCTGCCGGGGCCCATCGACGACACGTCGATGCGTTCGCTTTCAGGCATTTCCAGATTGATGAAGCATTGCAGCACACGACGGTTTTCGGCCCGGGTCGAGCCGTATGGGCCGCTGCCGCCGCCGACGAGGTAGTTCAGGATGTAGTGGTCCACCGCGCCCGCCGGCATCTCGCCGCTTTCGCTCCAGCGCAGCTTCGGATCGTCGAGGAAGCGGTAGAAGCCCATGTCTACATTGAGCAGGCAGTCCTCGTGCTCCAGCGTCTCGTAGCTCTCCTTCACCGTCTTGAGCGAGGTGATCATGGACCCGATGATCAGGCCGTTCGACGTCGCGCCGATAGCTTCGGCAAATTTGCCCACCGCGGTGCCGACCGCTTCGTCCACGACCCAGTCCTTGACCGGATCGATTTCGCCCTGCGCCACCGCCTTGGCCAGCGTCGCCACCTTCAGCGCGTGCAGCCAGTTGTTGGCGAGCCCGACCGTTTCGGAATCGACCTTGAGCATGATGGAGTCGAGCGTGTTGTCGGCGTTTTTCGACGCCTCGACGAACAGCCCGATGACCCGGTCGGCATAGAGGTCCTGCGCCGTTCCGACCAGGTTTTCGAGCACAAATCCCTCGATCGCCTGGTACTGGTCCTGCGCGGCCTCGCCCTTGATTTCGCGCGGCGGCAGGTTGCAGGCCTGCGCCCACGCCCCGCCGGCATTGATCGCCATTGCGCCGGCCAGCAGCGCCGATATCAGGATTTTCATGCCCAAGCCTCCCACAGCCCGTTATTGCCCGAGCATAGGTTAGGCCCGAAACATGGTCATTTTACGCAAGGGAAGCAGTTTGCCCAGCGGGCGGGTTTTTCAGTGCCGGCTAATCGCCCAGCGCTTTCTCGATCGCCGGCATGAGGTCGCGCTCGAGCGCTTGCGGGCTGATCGGCCCGACATGCTTGAAGGCGATGCGCCCTTCGCGATCCACCACGAATGTCTCCGGCACGCCGTAGACACCCCACTGGATCGCCGCGCGGCCGCTGCCGTCCGTGCCGATCGCATCATAGGGATTGCCGAGATTGCCGATGAAGCGCAGCGCGTTCTGCGGATCGTCCTTGTAGTTCAAGCCCGCAATGTCGAAGCGCCCGTCCTGCGCCAGTTGCATGAGCACCGGATGCTCCTCGCGGCACGGAGCGCACCACGATGCCCACACATTAACCAGCGTCACTTTGCCGGCAAAGGACACGCTCTCCAAACCGGGCAACCTGCTGCCTTCCAGCGGCGGCAGACTGGTCTGCGGCGCCGGCTCGCCGATCAGCGCAGAGGGGATGACGGAGCTGTCGCGCCCCGACATCAGCTGCATCAGAAAGATGCCGGCCAGCACCAGAAAGACGGCGAGCGGCGCCAGCGCGATCAGGACGCGGCGCGGCCTGCGGTCCGCCTCTTCTGATGTGCTCACGACTGCGTGTCCGCCGAGCGTCGCCTGACGCCGCGCTGCTCCAGATCGGCCAGTTCGCGCTTGCGCGCCGCCTGGTCCAGCAGGATCCACGCCACCAGCCCGGCGATGGCGAGCGCCGAGACGAGATAGGCAGCTGAGACGAAGAAGATGTGCGTCATTGGCTGGCCCGCGCCGCCATGCGCCGCATCGAGATCACCCGCCGCCGCCAGATTTCGGTGCGCATCGCCATCAGGTGCAGCGTCGCATAGAGCAGCGTAAAGCCGACGGCCGAAATAAGCAGCGGCCACAGCAGACTCGGATGGATAGTCGGCCCATCGAGCCTGATAACCGAGGCCGGCTGGTGCAGCGTGTTCCACCACTCGACCGAGAACTTGATGATTGGAATGTTGATGACGCCGACCAGCGCCACCACGGCGGCAGCTCGTGCCGAGCGCGACGGGTCGTCGAGCGCTCGCGTCAGCGCGATCAGGCCGAGATACATCAGGAACAGCACGAAGACGGAGGTCAGCCGCCCGTCCCAGACCCACCAGGCGCCCCACATCGGCCTGCCCCAGATGGAGCCGGTAGCGAGCGCCAGCGCGGTAAAGACAGCGCCGATCGGCGCCGCCGCCTTCAGCGCCACATCGGCCAGGGGATGCCGCCAGACCAGCGTGCCGAGCGCCGAAACCGCCATGATCGAATAGATCATCATTGACAGCCAGGCGAAGGGCACGTGCAGATACATGATCCGCACGGTGATGCCCTGCTGGTAGTCCTCGGGCGCGTTGAACCCCATCCACAGACCGGCGGCGATCACCACGGCCGACAGCCCGGCCAGCCACGGCACCAGCCGGTCGGCCAGCGCAACGAAGCGCGTCGGGTTTGCAAGGTCGGTGAACCGGCGGCTCAGCGTGGCTGTTTCGCTCATGGGTTCTCAAATAGACGCGGGAAAAGCGGCGCGCAATTGATGCCGATCAAAGGTGGGTGATGTGTCGCGGGCAGGTTCAATTGGCCCCTTAGCCGAAAACTACCGCGCTGCCACCGCGGCCGTCGGCCTACAGAGCCAGATACAGCTCCGTTGCAATTTGCCAAGTAGGGCAGACATGTGCATGGACGCAAGTAGCCATATATGGAGTCAAGCGGAAGGCGTGACGCGTCGTAAGCTCACGTTTCGCGCAAGGCTGCTATGCAATGCCTATTGTGAATTGACGCTTGAGTCGAATACCCTTATGAGATGCGCCCATCCGGAACAGTTGGTGAACACCGGTGGAACCGTTCCTTAACCCAAATAGTTCAACCGTAGGCTTGTGATCTTCCCGCCCTTGCGAGAGGATCACGTTCCTGGCGGGAGGGAGATGATTCACATGGCGAACCGAAAGCAGTTTTTGGGCGAGACCGCTCTTGATCCAGAACTGGCAAAACTGCTGGACGAGACGCGGCATCAGCCAGTGACTGACGCTGACCTGCACGAGCAGCGCATTAGCTTTGCGTTTGGCAATTCGCCGGATTCACAATACATCACAAAAGACAGCGTACGTAAGGCGTCAGAATCTATTCTCTTGATGCGTTAGCCGTGTCTGTACGGGAAAAGGACGATCCAGAGCTATTTGCTCGAATCCAAGAGCAAAATCTGTTGCGTCAGTACGATCTGCTGACCAACTGCATTGAGATCGGACTGCGCAAGGGCATCGAGGCTTTCGACAAATATACGCTCTGGCAGCTAAATTATGCAGCTGTTTCCAACATTGCACAATTTGGCGGGCGCTTTCGGGAGCAACCGATTTACGTTGGGAACCACATACCACCGCACTTCAAGGAAGTGCCCCATCTTATGGATCAGTTCCTCTCGGTTATTCACGAGCTCTGGACGATCGATGAGCACCCCACGACACTACCTGCATATGCCCTGTGGCGACTAAACTGGATTCACCCTTTCGTAGAGGGCAATGGCAGGACAGCCAGAGCCGCCTGCTATTACCTCATCTGCATGCGAGCGGGGCGTCTGCTACCGGGAAAAAAGATTGTTCCTGAACGCATAAGGGAAAATCGGAAACCCTATTACGATGCTCTTGGAGAAGCAGATAGGCAATGGGCCGAAGGCCACTTTGATGTTTCGGTCTTGGCCGCTTACCTACAAGATTTGCTCAAGGCCCAGCTTGCCGACGCCTGACTAGATAGTCGCAACTACCTCATCTCCAGCCCAGTCCCGGCGCGACGTGTTTGACAATCGTCTCGATCACATGCGCGTTGTAGTCGACGCCGAGCTGGTTCGGCACGGTGAGCAGCAGCGTGTCGGCCTCGGCGATAGCCTCGTCCTCCTTGAGCTGTTCGATCAGCACGTCCGGCTCGGCGGCATAGGTGCGGCCGAACACCGCCACCTTTTCCGGCTCGATGTAGCCGAAATGGTCCTGGCTCTCCGAACCGCCGAAATAGGCGCGGTCCATGTCGTTCACCAGCGCGAAGATCGACCGGCTCACCGACACGCGTGGCGTACGCTCGTGTCCGGCTTCCTTCCACGCCGCGCGATAGGCGCGGATTTGCTCCGCCTGCTGGACGTGGAACGGCTTGCCGCCCTCATCGAATTTCAGAGTCGAACTCTGCAGATTCATGCCGAGCTTCGCCGCCCATTCGGCGGTGGCGTTCGACGCCGCGCCCCACCAGATGCGCTCGCGCAAGCCCTCCGAATGCGGCTCCAGCCTGAGCAGTCCGGGCGGGTTGGGAAACATCGGTCGCGGGTTCGGCTGCGCGAAGCCGTGGCCTTTCAGGGCTTCGAGGAAGATTTCGGTGTTGTGTCGCGCCATGTCGGCGTCGGTCTGGCCGTCCTGCGGCTGGTAGCCGAAATAGCGCCAGCCATCGATCACCTGCTCGGGCGAGCCCCGGGAGATGCCGAGCTGCAGCCGCCCGCCGGCGATAAGGTCGGCAGCGCCCGCATCCTCCACCATGTAGAGCGGGTTCTCGTAGCGCATGTCGATGACGGCGGTGCCGAGTTCGATGCGGCTGGTCTTGGCGCCCGCCGCCGCCAGCAGTGGGAACGGCGAAGCGAGCTGCCGCGCGAAATGGTGGACGCGGAAATAGGCGCCGTCCGCGCCCACTTCCTCGGCCGCGACCGCGAGATCGATGGATTGCAGGAGCGCGTCCGACGCCGATTGCGTCTGCGACCCGCGTGAAGGCGACCAATGGCCGAAGGAAAGGAACCCGATCTTTTTCATGCGCGTCAGGTGAGGCATCGAGGGCCGGAAATCAATAAGCCGATGCGCCTTCGTTTGGCGACGGACTGTTCAGTCGCTGGCCCATCTCAGCGCCAAAGCAGCCCCCAGCGGTCCGACCACCGCGAAGAACAGCGTCAGCGCACAGAGGATGAGAAACGGCGGCAGGAAAGGCGTCGGGTCGGTCACCGCGGCGTAGCTCGCCGATACGCCGAAGATCAGCACCGGGATCGCCAGCGGCAGCACCAGCACCGAGACGAGCTGCCCGCCGCGTGGCAGCGCCACGGCCACCGCCGCGCCCGCGGCACCGATGAAGGTGATCGCCGGCGTGCCGACCAGAAGCGTCAGTACGGCCGCCCCGATCGCCGCCGGTTCCATGTTCATCAGGATGCCGAGCAGCGGCGCAGCGACCACCAGGGGCAGGACGCTCGCCGTCCAGTGCGCCAGGCATTTCACCAAGACGGTCAGCGCCGGCATCTGCCGCTCGCCGGCCATCAGCAACAGGTCGAGAGAGCCGTCCTCGCGGTCTGCCTGGAACAACCGGTCGAGGCCGAGCAGAACCGAGAGCAGCGCCGCGATCCACAGCATCGCCGGGCCGATTCGCGCCAGCAGGTTGAGGTCCGGCCCGACGCCGAACGGCACCACGGCCACGACCGCCAGGAAGAACACGATGCCCGTCAGCGCCCCGCCGCCGGCGCGGACGCCGAGTCTGACATCGCGGGTGTAGAGCGCCCACATCAGGCGCCCCCACCCATCCTTAGTTCCCCGGCTCCCTCGATTCCGAGCGGCAGGTGCGTCGCGGCGAGGATCATTCCGCCATCTTCCAGATGCGCTTCCATCAGCGCGGCAAACTGCCGCTCCGACGCCGCGTCCAGCCCTGCGGTCGGTTCGTCGAGCAGCCAGAGCGGCCGGTAGCTGACCAGCAGCCGCGCGATTGCCGCGCGCCTTTTCTGCCCGGTCGAGAGGTAGCCGAACGGCAGATGGCCGATATCGCCAAGGCCGACCATCTCCAGCGCTTCCGCCACCTCGAGATGCGGCTCGCCGAGGAACGCGCGCCAGAATCGGAGGTTTTCCTCCACCGTCAGCGCAGTCTTCATACCGTTCTGGTGGCTCAGCAGATGCGCTGCCGCCTGCGGCGTCGGCCATTCCTCGCCGCCATATCCTCCCCTGCGAAGCGGGGGAGGGGGACCATGCGAAGCATGGTGGAGGGGGCGTTCCAGCCGCACAGACCCGCCCGCGGCCGGCAGCAGCCCGGCGACGATCCTGAGCAGCGTCGTCTTGCCGGCGCCGTTCGGCCCCGTCACGGCAAGCGCCTGCCCTTCGTCCAGCGAAAACGACACGCCGGCGAACACAGGCTCGCCGCCGCGTTCGCCCGCCAGATTGTCCGCCACCAGCCGCATGCGGCTTTCTACCAAAGTCGGTCCCCGCAATGCAGCATTTTTGGCCCTTCGCGCTCTGGAACTCTCATACGAAATTCTCTATGACGGCGACAACCGTGCCAGCGGTCGGCACGTCACTCATATTGCGCCGAACCCAGCGCGCCCGCTTTTCCGAGGCGGAACGCGAGGAACGGACAGCGGAAATGACCGTACCCGCAGCTCTGCGCGTGATACCCTCACGACTGGCGTCCGCTCCTGACCGGCACCGACAGTTAGGGATCGCCCGTGACCAAATCTCTCGACAGCTTCAATTGCCGCCGCACGCTTAAGGCCGGTGGTACCGAATATGTCTATTTCGACCTGACCGAAGCCGAGAAGAACGGCCTGAAAGGCATCTCGCGCCTGCCCTTCTCCATGAAGGTGCTGCTGGAGAACCTGCTGCGCAACGAGGACGGCCGCTCCGTAACCAGGGAATCGATCGAAGCCGTCGCTGCTTGGCTGGAAGACCGCGGCACCGCCGGCGTCGAGATCGCCTATCGCCCGGCCCGCGTGCTGATGCAGGACTTCACCGGCGTTCCCGCCGTGGTCGACCTCGCCGCCATGCGCGACGGCATCAAGTCGCTCGGCGGCGATCCCGAAAAGATCAACCCGCTGGTACCGGTCGATCTGGTCATCGACCACTCCGTCATCGTCGATGAGTTCGGCACCCCGATGGCGTTTGCCCGCAATGTCGAGCACGAATACAAGCGCAACGAGGAGCGCTACAAGTTCCTGAAATGGGGCCAGCAGGCTTTTCGCAACTTCCGCGTCGTGCCGCCCGGCACCGGCATCTGCCACCAGGTCAATCTCGAATATCTCGGCCAGGTCGTCTGGACGAAGGACGAGGACGGCGAGGAAGTCGCCTATCCCGACACCTGCGTCGGCACCGACTCTCACACCACCATGATCAACGGCCTCGGCGTGCTCGGCTGGGGCGTCGGCGGCATCGAGGCCGAGGCCGCCATGCTCGGCCAGCCGGTCTCCATGCTCCTGCCCGAGGTCATCGGCTTCCGCCTCACCGGCAAGCTGCGCGAGGGCGTCACCGCGACTGATCTTGTGCTCACCGTCACCCAGATGCTCAGGAAGAAGGGCGTCGTCGGCAAGTTCGTCGAGTTCTTCGGCGATGGCCTCAACTCGATGACACTCGCCGACCGCGCCACGATCGGCAACATGGCGCCCGAATATGGCGCCACCTGCGGCTTCTTCCCCGTCGATGGCGAGACGGTAAAATACCTCACCACGTCGGGCCGCTCGGAAGAGCGCATCGCGCTGGTCGAGGCCTACCAGAAGGCGCAAGGGATGTGGCGCGTCGCCGGCTCGCCCGACCCTGTCTTCACCGACACGCTGGAGCTCGATCTGGGCGACGTCGTTCCCTCCATGGCCGGCCCCAAGCGACCCGAAGGCCGCATCCCGCTGGAGGGCATCGCGCCGGGCTTCGCCGAGGCGCTGGGTGACGTCTACAAGAAGACCACCGCCACCGACCGGCGCTACGAGGTCGAGGGCGAGGATTTCGATCTCGGCCATGGCGACGTCGTCATCGCCGCCATCACGTCGTGCACCAACACCTCGAACCCGAGCGTGCTGATCGGCGCCGGCCTGTTGGCGCGCAACGCCAACCGCCTCGGCCTCAAGCAGAAGCCCTGGGTCAAGACCTCGCTCGCCCCCGGCAGTCAGGTCGTCGCCGAATATCTGGAGAAATCCGGTCTGCAGGACGAGCTCGACAAGATCGGCTTCAACCTGGTCGGTTTCGGCTGCACCACCTGCATCGGCAATTCCGGCCCGCTGCCGCCGGCAATCTCGAAGACCATCAACGACAAGGGCCTCATCGGCGCCTCGGTGCTTTCCGGCAATCGCAATTTCGAGGGCCGCGTTTCGCCCGACGTGCAGGCAAACTACCTCGCCTCGCCGCCGCTGGTTGTCGCCTATGCGCTTGCCGGCACCGTCACGAAGGACCTGACCAAGGAGCCGCTCGGCGAAGGCGCCGACGGCAAGCCCGTCTATCTGAAGGACATCTGGCCGACGACGCAGGAGATCCAGGACTTCATCGCCAAATACGTCACCCGCGACCTCTTCGCGCGCAAATATGCCGACGTGTTCAAGGGCGACGAGAACTGGGCCAAGGTGCAGGCCCCGTCAGGCCAGACCTATGCCTGGGACAACCAGTCGACCTATGTGCAGAACCCGCCCTATTTCGAGGGCATGGGCAAGACCCCGCGCCCGGTGACGGACATCAAGGGCGCGCGCATCCTCGGCCTGTTCGGCGACAAGATCACGACCGACCACATCTCGCCCGCCGGCTCCATCAAGGCGGCCTCGCCCGCCGGCGAGTATCTGACGTCCAACGGCGTCGGCGTCGCCGACTTCAACCAGTACGGCACGCGCCGCGGCAACCACGAAGTGATGATGCGCGGCACCTTCGCCAACATCCGCATCCGCAACTTCATGCTGGGCGAGAACGGCCGCGAGGGCGGCTACACCATCCACTACCCGTCGAAGGACGAGCTTTCGATCTACGACGCGGCCATGCGCTACCGCGAGGAAGGCGTGCCGCTGGTCGTCTTCGCCGGCGTCGAATACGGCAACGGCTCCTCGCGCGACTGGGCTGCCAAGGGCACTAACCTCTTGGGCGTCCGCGCGGTTATCGCCCAGTCCTTCGAGCGCATCCACCGCTCCAACCTGATCGGCATGGGCGTCATCCCCTTCGTCATGGAGGGCGGCGACTCATGGGTCGAGCTTGGCCTCAAGGGCGACGAGCTGGTCACCATCGAGGGGCTGGAGACGATCAAGCCGCGCCAGAAGATGGTGGCGAAAGTCACCTTCGCCGACGGCACGGAAAAGGACGTCCCCATCCTCTGCCGTATCGATACGCTCGACGAGCTGGACTACTTCAAAAACGGCGGGATTCTTCAGTACGTGCTGCGGGATTTGGCGGCTTAGGGACGAGCGCCGCGCGTCTATCTCCCCCCTTGCGGGGGGTGAGCAGCCGGTTCCCGAAGCGAATCCACCGTGCCGGTGGCACGGTGAAAGGCCGGCGAACGCCGGGACGCTGTGAAGCAGCGGGGACCCGGCCGGGCGATTTTCGTCGTCTTAGCCAAGCCCGGCCCTTCGGCCGGTCTTTGCGAGGCTAAGCGATAGAAAATCCAAGAGAGGGGGAACCTCACTGGGGCCCGTGCAGTGGGCGGCTGCCATCAAAGCAACGCATCGAGCCGATCGAAGAGCAAATCGACCAGCTTATACAAGCTGTACAAGGCCACGCTGCCTCAATCCGGCCATTCGAAGCGTTTCGGCGCGAACCTCCTTTAACCCGCTGATTTTAAAACAAATTCTCGGAATAAGCCCGTCAGATTGTGAAGCGGCACCGTCCGCCTCAACACCGACAATGCCGTTCGGGTCACTTCAAATCACCCCCTCTCTTGCGATTTCAGACACTTGGTTCCCAAGATGTCGAAATCGCTTTCTCTCCCGCAAGGGGAGAGATAAGGCCGGCATCGGCTGCCTTCGAAAGTCGCCGGCGTTTGCGCTAATCTGAGGAGCTATCCCAGCCCCGGGAAGAGCCATGCGCCAGCGTGTCCCGCCAACCCACCGCCGCTTTGCCCGCGAAATGCGGGCAGACAGCACAAAGGCGGAGAACCTGCTGTGGCAGGCGCTGCGCAACAAACAGCTCGAAGGACTGAAGTTCAAACGGCAGGTGCCGATGGACGGCTACATCGCCGATTTCGTCTGCTTCGAGGCCAAGCTGATCGTAGAGGTGGATGGCGGTCAGCATTCGGAATCACCCCGAGATGCAGAGCGCGACAGCCACTTTGCAGCGCAGGGCTTTCGCACGCTCCGCTTCTGGAACGACGAAATCGAACGAAATCTCGATGGCGTCTGCAGATCCATCCTACTCGAAGCGAAGACCAGAACAGACACCGCCGACTAGCTGAGGCGTCAATGCTCCGCGCCTATCTCCCCCTTGGCGGGGCAGAAAGCGATTTCGGCATCTTAGCCAAGCCCGGCCTTTGGCCGGTCTTTGCGAGGCTAAGTGCCAGAAATCGCAAGAGAGGGGGTCAAGCGCGTGGACAACGCCACCGCACGCCCCAGCGATTCCAACGCTTGCGGCCCATTTCTATCCCACACCTCTCCGCCTCTCTTATCCTCCCCCTCGCAAATACCACTGCGCGGGAAACGGGTGTGCACTCCGAGCATCCGGGCAGCGGTCGGTGCCGGATCGGGTGAGCGACGGAAGCTCGCCTGGGCGATGAGCCCCCAGCTCCGGGCCCATGTGGTGGCCGCGTCTTCGCCGCTTGATTGGTGGCGAGCCGGAGGAAGCCAGAAGACCGGCTGAATCCCGAGCGGCAGACCCGGCGAACTTGTCCCTCGAAGCCTTGTGCGGAGTGGGATGCCGGGCGAGCGTGCAAGCACCACTCGGGGCAAGAACACCGGCGGGGCGCGGATTTCGCGCCACGTTACATACAAGCAGAGGCACGGAACCCGCGCCCCGCTTCCCACCTTCGGCTCCCTCATCCTGAGCCTGTCGAAGGATCAATAGCCAGACGCAAAGGAGCGGGCGTGGCGATGATGGAGTGTGCCGGTTATGCACAGCAGAACGCCCGCGCAGCGGGGCAAGCCGCGCGGGCGACAGCAACACCAGAGTGTGGCCGCTACGCCAGTTCCTTCTCAAGCTCCGCCAGGATAACCGTCCAGCCTTTCACATGGCCGTCGCGCGCCTGTTCGGAGCGGAACTTCACCTGGTGCAGCGTCACCTCGGTCTCGTTCGGCCCGCGCTCGGCGAAGTCGATCGTCACCCTGCTGTCGTCGAGCGAATGCGGTGACGCCCAGGTGAAGGCGAGGTGGCTGTGCGGGTCGATCGCGAGATAGGTGCCGGTGTGCGGGATTTCCCGGTTCTCCGCCGTCACCATCACGATCTCGAAACTGCCGCCCTTCTTCGGGTCGTTGGTAACCCGCGCCTGCCGGTCGCCCGCCGACGGCCGCATGAACTTCGCCATCATGGCCGGCGAAAGCCATGCATTGAACACCTTGTCGCGCGGGGCGGCGATCGTGCGTGATACCGTCAGTTCCAGATCTTCCATGACCTCACTCATTGTCTCGTCCTTCCGATGTCAGGATCCGGTCCAGCGCCGCCAGACGCAGTTCCCAGATCGATTTGAGTTCGCCAAACCAGTGCTCCGTGTGCTTCAGCGGGCCAAGCTCCGCCGCGATGAAATGGTCGCGGCCAGCCGTCCGCCTCGTCACGAGGCCGGCCTCCTCCAGCACCTTGATGTGCTTGGAAACCGAGTTCAGCGAGATGTCGAAATGGGTGGCGAGTTCCGTTACGCGCAGCGGTCCCTCCTGCGCCAGCAGGGTGAGTATCCGCCGCCGGCTCGTATCGCCGGCCGCTTTCAGGATGCGCGACAGCGCTTCGTCGTCCATTTCATTCATCCTTTTGGGTGAATATCTGTTGGCGATTCGATTGTCAACCATTTGGGTGAATGTTTTTGGAGAAGGCAAGGCCTTCAGGTCGTGGCCGCAAGGAAGCGGATGGCGCAAGAGCATGCCTCGCGCTGGCTGTCCCCGCCCCGCTCCGCCCGCGCTACACTCCCCTCAAAGGAGTGCGCCATGCCTGATCTCGTCATCCGCCCGCTGGAACAGGCCGACCACGCCGCCTGGCGCGAACTCTGGACCGCCTATCTCACCTTCTACGAAACGGAGAAGCCGGAGGAGATCTATGCCTCGACATGGGCGCGGCTGTTCACGCCGGGCGAATATGAGCCGCGCGGCTTCCTCGCTTTGCTCGACGGCAAGCCCGTCGGTCTCGTGCACTACATGGATCACCGCACGACCTGGACCGTCGCCAACAATTGCTATTTGCAGGATCTCTTCACCGCGCCGCAGGCGCGCGGCGCGGGCGTTGGCGCGGCCCTCATCGAGGCGGTGCGGAAAGCAGCGGCCGAGCGCGGCGTCACCAATGTCTACTGGATGACCCACGAAACCAACGCCACCGCCCGCCGGCTCTACGACCGCGTGGCGAGGAAAACCGGCTTCATCAAATACGCGCTGTGACGCCGCCCCCTCCGGGAGGAACCAACCCTTCCCCCTCCCACCGCTCCCGGCTAGAACATCCCAATGTTCATTCCGTTCTTCCTCGAACTGAAAGCGGCCAAGGTGCCGGTCTCGCTGCGCGAGTACCTGACCTTGCTCGAAGGCATGGACGCGCATCTGGTCGACTACGATGTCGAGGGTTTCTATTTCCTCGCCCGCGCGGCACTTGTGAAGGACGAGCGCCATATCGACCGTTTCGACCAGGTCTTCTCGCATGTCTTCAAGGGGCTTGAGGCCGTCTCCGGCGAGGCGGCGATCGACATCCAGAACCTCCCCGAGGAATGGCTGCGCCGGCTGGCCGAAAAGCACCTGACCGAGGAAGAGAAAAAGCTGGTCGAGTCGCTCGGCGGGTTCGAAAAGCTGATGGAGACTTTGCGCAAGCGCCTGGAAGAGCAGAAGGGCCGCCACCAGGGCGGCTCAAAATGGATCGGCACCGCCGGCACGTCGCCCTTCGGCGCCTACGGCTACAATCCCGAGGGCATCCGCATCGGCCAGAATGAATCGCGCCACCGCCGCGCCGTGAAGGTGTGGGACAAGCGCGAGTTCAGGAACTTCGACGATTCGGTCGAGATCGGCACGCGCAACATCAAGGTGGCGCTGAAGCGGCTCCGCCGCTGGGTGCGCGAGGGCGCCGACGAGGAACTCGATTTGCCCGGCACCATCCACGCCACGGCCGAGCACGGCTATCTCGACGTGGTGACGCGGCCGGAGCGCCGCAACGCGGTGAAGCTGCTGATGTTCTTCGATGTCGGCGGCTCGATGGACGACCATATCCGCGTCGTCGAGGAACTGTTCTCCGCCGCCCGCGCCGAGTTCCGCCAGCTCGAATATTTCTACTTCCACAATTGCCTCTACGAGGGCGTGTGGAAGGACAACCGCCGCCGCTATTCGGAAGTCATGCCGACCTTCGACGTGCTGCACAAATACGGGCCGGACTACAAGGTGATCTTCGTCGGCGACGCCTCGATGAGCCCCTACGAGATCGCCTATCCCGGCGGCTCGGTGGAGCACTGGAACGCCGAGCCCGGCGCCGTGTGGCTACAGCGCGTGCTGGCGCAGTGGCCGAATTCGATCTGGATCAACCCCATTCGCGAGAAGCACTGGGGCTATACGCATTCCATCCAGATGATCCGGGAGCTCTTCGCCGAGCGCATGTACCCGCTCACCCTCGCCGGCCTGGAACAGGCGACGAAAGAGCTGTCGAGGAAGCACTAGGCGCGCGGCGCAAGCGCGGTCTCCACAAGCCGCACCCAGTAGCTCATGCCCTGCGGAATGATCGCGTCGTTGAAGTCGTAGGCGGGGTGGTGCAGCCCGGCCGTGTCGCCATTGCCGATGAAGATGAAGGCGCCGGGCCGCGCCCGCAGCATCTGCGAGAAGTCCTCGCCCGCCATCACCGGCTCCGCCGCGCGGTCGATGCCGGCTTCACCGGCAATGTCGGCGGCGACATCAGCCGCGAGCACGGTCTCTTCGGCGTGGTTCAGCGTCACCGGCACCGCCGCGTCGAAATCGTATTCGATGCTGCCGCCGCCGGCCTCGGCGATGCTGCGTGCGATGTGCTCGATCCTGTCGCGCGTCACCCCGACCAGCGCCGGGTCGAGCGTGCGCACCGTGCCGAGAAGTTCCACCTGCTCCGGGATGATGTTGAACGCCGTCCCCGCCGATACCTTGGTGACCGAAACCACGACAGCCTGCAGCGGGTCGGTGTTGCGCGACACGATCACCTGCAGCGCCTCGATGATCTGCGCCGCGATGACGATCGGATCGACTACGCTCTGCGGCCGCGCCGCGTGGCCGCCCACGCCCTTCACGATAAGCGTGAACCGCGACGACGACGCCATGATCCCGTCCGGCCTGATGGCGAAACTGCCTTCCTTGAGGCCGGGCATGTTGTGCATGCCAAAGACGCGCTCGATGCCGAAGCGATGCATCAGGCCATCATCGATCATCGCGTTCGCCCCGCGCCCGATCTCCTCCGCCGGTTGGAAGATCAGCACGCTGCTGCCAGCGAAATTGCGCGTCTCGGCAAGGTGCTTGGCTGCCCCGAGCAGCATCGCGGTGTGCCCGTCATGACCGCAGGCATGCATCGTCCCAGATACCTTGGAGCTGTGCTCGACCCCGCTCGTCTCGACGATCGGCAGCGCGTCCATGTCGGCACGAAGGCCGATGGCCGGCCCGTCGCCCTTGCTGCCCCTGATGACCGCCACGACCCCGCTTTGGCCGATGCCGGTGACGACATCGTCGCAGCCGAATTCGCGCAGCCGCTCGGCGACGAAGGTCGCCGTCCGGTCAAGCTCGAAGCCGATTTCCGGAAGCGAATGCAGATGGCGCCGCCAGGCGGTGACTTCGCCATGCAGCTCTGCTGCGCGGTTGAGGACGGGCATGGCGTCAGGCCATGCCGAGCGCGGCCTTGTAGAGGTCGAGGATCGCCTCCTCCTCCTGCCGTTCGGCCTGGTCCTTCTTGCGCAGCCGGATGAGTGTGCGCACCGCCTTGGTGTCGAAGCCCGTGCCTTTCATCTCGGCATAGACTTCCTTGATGTCGTCGGCGACCGTCTTTTTGTCCTCTTCCAGCCGTTCGATGCGCTCGATGAACGAACGAAGCTGGCCGGCGGCCACGGTCTGGGCGGTTTCGTTGGTGATCTCGTCAGCGTCTGCCACATCATGCTCCAAAGCTGGGGTTCGCCGCATCTGGTCATGCGGCTCGCATGCCGGTTCGATTGCCGCAGGCGGCGGCCATGGTCAAGGCGGCGCGGCTGGCCTTTCTACAGGATCAGTGGTCGCGCGGGCGGTTCTGCTCGAATGCCGACACCTTGTCCGCGGATGCCTCCGTCTGGTGTTTCGCCTGCCATTCGGCATAGGGCATGCCGTAGACGATCTCGCGCGACTCGTCCTTGGAAAGCGCCACGCCTTCCGCCTCGGCCGCGTCGCGGTACCAGTTCGACAGGCAGTTGCGGCAAAAGCCGGCGAGGTTCATCAGGTCGATATTCTGCACGTCGGTCCGCTCGCGCAGATGGCCCACCAGCCGACGGAACGCCGCCGCCTCGAAATCGCGCTGCTGTTCTCTCGTAAGTTCGGCCATGGCTGCCTCCCTTCGTCGTTACGGAACCGGCCCGGTCCGCGAGCCGTATTGCCGGTATTCATGGATATCGGGCCGGCGATTGATGTCGTCAAGCATCGGCGCGAGCCGCTCCGCCCACGCATTTGCGCCTGCCTGGTCGGCGATCAGGTCCTGCCTGATCTCGATCAGGGCATGCGCGATGCCCGGCACGATGCAGTGCTTGTACATCGTGTCGCCGCGCAGCGCGCCGTCATACGGCTCGTTGTCGCCGATGGTTAGCGCGGTGTCCTCGGCCAGCATGTCGAGCAGCGGCTTTACCGCGCGCGGGTCGCTGTCCCACAGGATTCCCACCTGCCAGGGCCGGGCGCGGTTCTGCATGCGCGGCGTAAAGGAATGGATCGAAAACACGAAGGGCGCTTTGCCGGTCGCCTTGGTGACAGCGGCGATCCGGGCGGCGACCGCCTCATGGTATGGCTCATAGTAAGTGGCCAGCCGCCGCTCGCGTTCTTCCGCACTCATCGGATAATTGGCCGGAACGATCGTCCCGTCATAGAGCTGGCGGATCAGCGTCGGATCGTCGGCGCCTCGGTTCGGATCGATGAGCAGCCGCGAAAACCCGGCCATGACAGCGGGCGCACCGGTGAGTTGCGCCAGCTTACGTGTCACCGCTTCGACGCCGATGTCATACGCAATATGACGGTCGAATTCCGATGCCGGCAGCCCGAGATCGCCATATTCCGCCGGCAGATCTCGCTTCGCATGGTCGGCAATCAGCACGAGCCCGGCACTGTCGTCGCCGTCGATGACCTCGAGGGGCTGGAAGGGTGCGGTCTCGGTCATGTCTCTGGGAACGGTGCCTTGGCGGGATATCGGTCTCATTTCACGAACAGGGCGCAGGTGCAATGCCGTGGTTTGGCCAACCTTCCGCTGCATCTACAATCGATTCGATCGGGCAGATCGAGCCGCGTTGACATGGCGGGGGAGTTTGCAGAAAAGGGGTGCGTCAAGAAATGCAGGTTTCGAATCCCGAAGGTTTGCGCATGGTCCTGTCGTCTAGGACGGTGCTTTCCCGCGCCCTGAGCGCGCCGGTCGCTATTGCGCTCGCGGCATGCGCGCTTGTTGCGTTTTCCTCGCAGGCGCGCGCCGACTTCAGGGTCTGCAACGCCACGCAGACGCTGGTCGGCGTGTCGATCGGTTACCGCGCCGCCACCGGGTGGATCACCGAAGGCTGGTGGCATGTCGAGGCGTCGACCTGCAAGACGCTGATCGAGGGCCAGCTCGCCTCGCGCTACTACTACCTCTACGCGGAAGACGCCGAGCGCGGCGGCCGCTGGGAAGGCCCGATCACGATGTGCGTTGCGGAACGCGAGTTCAAGATTGCCGGCGTCAACGACTGCTTCGCGCGCGGCTTCCAGCGCGCCGGCTTCCAGGAATACGACACGGGCGAACAGACAAGCTGGATGGTGCAGCTGACCGACGGCCCGGTGGCCGAAGGCGCGGCCGGACTGGTGGGAACGGGGGGCGAATGAGACGCAGCCGGAAGGTCAAGATACTGGCCACATTGGGTCCGGCATCGTCAGAAGAGCCGAAAATCCGGGAACTGTTCGAGGCGGGGGCGGACGTTTTCCGCATCAATATGAGCCATGCCGACCACAAGCTGATGCGCACGCTGGTCGGCCGCATCCGTAATGTGGAAAAGGAACTCGGCAGGCCGATCGGCATTCTCGCCGACCTGCAAGGCCCCAAGCTTCGTGTCGGCAGTTTTGCCGACGGCGCGGTGGAGCTCGAGCCCGGCCAGAGTTTCACGCTTGACGACGATCCCGCGCCCGGCGACGCGACGCGCGTGCACTTGCCGCATCCCGAAATCCTGAAATCGGTCGAGGCTGGTCATCGCCTGTTGATCGACGATGGCCGCCTGCACCTGCGCTGCGAGGAAAATGACGGCCACAAGATACGTTGCACCGTCGTCACTGGCCGCAAGATATCCGACCGCAAGGGCGTCAGCTTGCCTGATACCGATCTGCCTGTCGGCGCGCTGACCGACAAGGATCGCTCCGATCTCGAGGCGGTTCTGGAAACCGGCGTCGACTGGATCGCACTGTCCTTCATCCAGCGCCCAGAGGATTTGGCCGAAGTGCGCAAGGTGTCGCGGGGCCGTGCGCTGCTACTGTCGAAGATCGAGAAGCCGCAGGCCGTCTCGCGGCTGGCCGAGATCATCGAACTCTCGGATGCGCTGATGGTGGCGCGCGGCGACCTCGGCGTCGAGATGCCGCTGGAATCGGTTCCGGGAATCCAGAAGCAAATCACACGTGCCGCCCGCAAGGCCGGCAAGCCGGTGGTGGTCGCCACCCAGATGCTGGAGTCGATGATCACCGCGCCGGTGCCGACCCGCGCCGAAGTATCGGACGTGTCGATCGCCGTGTTCGAGGGCGCCGACGCAATCATGCTGTCGGCCGAATCCGCCGCCGGTCAGTATCCCGTCGAGTCGGTGAAGATGATGAACGCGATTGCCGAGCAGGTGGAGCGCGACCCGCTTTACCCCGGCATCATCAACGCCCAGCGCACCGAACCGGAAGCGACCGGCGCCGACGTGATATCCGCTGGCGCGCGGCAGATCGCCGAGACGCTGCAGCTGTCCGCAATCGTGACATACACGTCTTCAGGCACGACCGGCCTGCGCGCTGCGCGCGAACGGCCTCTTGTGCCGATCATCGCCCTTTCGCCCGTGCTCAACACGGCAAGGCGGCTGTCACTAGTCTGGGGCACGCATTGCGTCGTGTCGCCTGACGCCGACGACCTCGACGACATGGTCGATCGCGCCTGCCGCATCGCCTTCGAGGAAAGCTTCGGGCGGCCCGGAGACCGCATCATCATCACCGCCGGCGTGCCGCTCGGAACGCCCGGCGCCACCAACATGCTGCGCATCGCCTATATCGGCTCGGACGGCCAGGGCGGCATCTAGGAACACGTCAGCCTTCGGCCTGGATGGAGGCGATCGGCCTGCCGTCACGGCATTTTTCGAACGGCCCGAACGTCTGGCCTTCTATGCGCGCCTCGACTTCGCGGCCCAATGCCTGCAAGTCGACATCCGCGCCTGCCACCTTTTCGACGGCAGCCGCGATCAGATCGGGCGCTATCCAGTCCGGCTTGTGGCCGAGATTGCGAACCCAGACGAGTTCGGCGGCCGGGATGTCGCGCGCAAGCCCCAGCGAGTGGATTTCCTCATAGACGACGGTGTCGCTGTCGCCGGAGATAACCACGGTAGGTGCGTCGATCTCGCCATAGCGTGACGCCGCGTCGAGCACATGCGGATAGAGACTGCGCACGTCCGTCGCGTTAGCGCGGAACGCAGACGGTCGCAGAACGAGGGATATCTGGGCGTCACGCTCATAGCTATCGGGCGCCGGGTTGGGCGAAAACACGCAATCGATGGCGCCGCCAATGCTGGCCCAACCGCCGGGCAATGCCAGCGTCTCGGAGAATATCCGGCCGATGATCGGCGTATCGGTCAGTTCGTAGTGCCACGACACACCGCCGCCCGGCCACGGATGGGTCGCAGCGGCGGCCAGCACAAGGCCCAGCGTCTTTTCGGGATGTTCGAGAGCAAAGGTAGCGGCGATGCCGCCGCCGAACGAATGCCCGACGATAACGGCCTTCTCGATGCCGACGGCGTCCATCAAAGCGGCGATCGTCCGCGCCTGTTCGATCGGCGTGCCGTTAGCCTCACCACGCGACGACCAGCCGTGTCCGGGCCGGTCGAAGAACAGCATCTCGGCCCGGCCTTCGAGCAGCGGGCGGATCGGCAGCATCTGATCGAGCAGATTGCCGCTGGCCCCGTGGATGAAGACGACCGGCGGCAACGACGCTCCGTCGGCCGGAACATGCACATGGTGGATGCGCGTGCCGTTGACCGTGATGTAATCGCCGGCCGGCGGATTGCGCCGCTCGATCATCCACACGCCGATGCGCGTGGTTCCGACAAGGATCAAGGTGAGTCCGGCGAATATGGCCAGGGCCGCGGTCAGAAGGTTCATGCTGTCGGTACGGATTGCCGTGGATTGAAGTTTCAGAACCGCAGCCCGCGGCGGCTCCGGATCAGATGCCTTCCCCTGCCAGTTCCTCGGCCAGGTCGGCAACTTCCTCCTGCGCGCTGCGCAGCATGGGGTATACGTCCAGCACGCGCTTGAAGGTCTCGAGCGCCGGCTCCTTCATCTCGTAGGTCTTGAATATCGCGGCCATGCCCGACAGCGCGCCGAAATGGCGCGGCTCGAGCCTCAGCGTGTGTTCGATGTCGGCCATCGACTTGGCATAGGAGCCCATCATGTAGTGGACGGTCGCGCGCCGGTTCCAGCCCTCAGCGAACTCGGGCGACAGCACGACCACCTGATCGAGGAAGTCGAGCGCCACTTCGTAGCGCTTCTCGCTCATCGCCTTGCCCGACCACTGCATCATCAGGTCGATCGTGGCGCTGCCGGAGCGCAGCCACTCCTCGCGGATGAAATTGGCGATGCGTTCCGCCGACGCCTCGTTGCGTTCCCGCTTGAGGTCGTCGAACAGCTGGTCGAGGCGGGGAATTTCCGGCGGTTCATCGACAGGCGTCTCTGCCAGCGCGGGCGGCGCGGCTGCCAGAAGAACGGCGATCAGAGGTGCGAGAATCCGCAGCATCGGCGGGAATCTAGTCCCGCCGCGCGAAAGATCAAACTGAAAAACGCGTGAGCGCTATCAGCCCTGGCGCGCCTTGAAGCGCGGAGCGGTCTTGTTGATGATGTAGATGCGGCCCTTGCGGCGAACCATCCGGTTTTCGCGGTGACGGCTCTTGAGCGCCTTGAGCGAGTTCTTGATCTTCATTGTCTTTGTCCGTCGTTGTCGGCCCGGGGCCAGACACAAAAACGCGCCCCGAAGGCGCGCAAGAAATGGAATGCGGGCTCATAGACGAGGCGGGCGGCCGATGTCAACCGGGAGACGTTAGTCCGACGGCCTCGCGGAAGGCGGAAATCAGCCTTTCGTCACTCCAGTGATTGGCGAGCAGCCAATCCGGCGCGCCAGCCAGTTCTTCATCGCTGCCGGGCACCCAGCCGATGCGCAGCGCCACTGCCTCCAGACCTTCGTGGGAACAGTACATTGCCGCCAGCGCCTCGATCGCACGTTTGGATTGGCCATAGGCATTGACCATGAGCGCCGGGTCTTTCGGTTCCGCCCAGTCGGACGACGGCAGGACGAGGCGTGGAATACGGGCATCAAGGCATGCCTGGACGAGCCGCGAAGTGTTGGTGACAGCCGCCAGATGTACCGGCGCGGGCGCGGCCGGATCAGCCGACGTGGCGAGATGGATGACGCATCGGGCAGACTTGAGCGCCTGCGCCAGCGCGCCGCTGCCATAGTCGCAGTCGGCCAGATCGACCACGATGTCCGCGCCGGGCGTCTTGTCGACACCAATCGCGCTCGGGAAGGCGCGCAGGAGCCGCCGCCCGATATTGCCTTCTGAGCCAAAGATCAGGACTGTCATCGATTGCGCGGGGTAATCCGCGTGAAATGGCCCATCTTGCGGCCGGGGCGGCTTTCGGCCTTGCCGTAGAGATGCAGGACGAGGTTGCGCTCGGCGGCGAGCGTCGGTGCGGCCAGCACCTCGTCGCCGATCAGGTTTTCCATCACGCAGTCGCTGTGGCGGCTGGGATCGCCCAGCGGCAGACCGGCGACAGCGCGGATATGCTGTTCGAACTGCGAGACATGGCAGGCTGCCTCGGTCCAGTGGCCTGAATTGTGCACTCGCGGCGCGATCTCGTTGACCAGCAGCGAACCGTCGCCGGGCACGAAGAACTCGACGCCGATGACGCCGACATAATCCAGCGCACTGAGGATGGCGAAGGCTGACTCCCGCGCGGCAGCTGCCGTTTCGGCCGAGATCGTTGCGGGCACGGTCGACGTCCGCAGAATGCCCTCGCGGTGGACATTCTCGGCCGGGTCGTAGGCGACAAGCGCCCCGTCCTGCCCGCGCGCGGCGATCACCGAAATCTCGCGCTCGAATTGCACGAGGCCTTCCAGGATCAGAGGCACGCCGCCCATGGCGGCGAATACGCCTTCGACATCGTGGCTCCCGGCGCCGCGAAACACGCGCTGGCCCTTGCCGTCATAGCCCAGCCGCCGCGTTTTCAGCACGCCGTCACCGCCGAACGCTTCCAGAGCGGCTGCAAGGTCGGCATCGCCGTCCACAGCGCGGTACGACGCTGTGGACAAGCCGGCGCGATTGAGGAAGTCCTTTTCCGCCAGCCGGTCCTGCGCCACGTCCAGCGCGGCGGGCGGCGGATAAATGGGAACGGACTTTTCGAGCGCCCGCGCGGCCTCTACCGGCACATTCTCGAATTCGTAGGTGACGACGTCGGCCCTTGTAGCGAGATCGCGCAAGGCATCCGCGTCATCGTAAGGGGCAATGACCTGCGCCCCGCAGGTCGCCGCCGCCGGACAATCGGCTTGAGGTTCAAGCACCACGGTACGGTAACCAAGCTTCGCGGCCGCCATGCCAAGCATGCGGCCCAGCTGGCCGCCGCCAATGATGCCGATTGTCGAACCGGCGGGAAGCGTCATGCCTCGTCGGAGGGTGTTTCGGCTACTGCAGCCGTCTGCTTTGCCCGCCAGTCGGCAAGACGCGCCGCCACGTCCTCGTCCGATGTTGCGAGGATCGACGCCGCCAGAAGCGCCGCGTTGACGGCGCCGGCCTTGCCGATCGCCAGCGTGCCGACCGGAACGCCCGCCGGCATCTGGACGATCGAATAGAGGGAATCGAGCCCTGAAAGGGCCTTGGATTCCATGGGCACTCCGAGCACCGGAAGCGTTGTCATCGAAGCCGCCATGCCGGGCAGATGCGCTGCCCCGCCGGCGCCGGCGATGATCACTTTGAGCCCTTTGCCCCGCGCGGCGTGGGCAAACTCGTACAGGCGCTGCGGGGTGCGGTGGGCGGAGACGATCAGGCTCTCATGGCCGATGCCGAGCGCGGCCAGCGTGCCGGCAGCGTGGCGCATGGTCGCCCAGTCCGACTGACTGCCCATGATGATCGCCACGGCGGGCGGAGCATCGTTCATGGTCTTGCGGCTCCGTGAGACTGCCCGGCGATTAAAGGAATTCGGCAGGCGCTACAAGCGCGGCCTTCAGGCTATGATGTCGGGAATAATGCGATCTTCGAGCTTCGACATCCGATCCTTGATGGCGAGCTTCTTTTTCTTCATGCGCTGGATCGATAGCGGGTCGCAGCCTGTCGCCATCATGGCGTTGATCGCAGTGTCGAAATCGCTGTGTTCCTGCTTAAGCCGCGCAAATTCGAGACGAATATCGGCCTGTTCCTGATCGGACATGCAGCAATTGACCGTTTACGAATGACGCGACGCGACAGAGTGGCGGGACCGGTTCCGCTCACTGCGTCCGGCGGGTTGCCCCTTATCACATTTCGCCGATTTAAGAAATGCTACCAACAAGAAATCGACTTGAAGGCGCATTGGTGGCAGACTGTCATCATGCCGTCGTGGAACTGATTCCGGCGGAGGAATC
Source organism: Rhizobiaceae bacterium (assembly GCA_017643025.1). Classification (GTDB taxonomy): domain Bacteria; phylum Pseudomonadota; class Alphaproteobacteria; order Rhizobiales; family Rhizobiaceae; genus RCIO01. The sequence goes on along the minus strand of JAEPOG010000002.1, from coordinate 525,331 downwards.
GCTCCTGAACGGTGTAACGAGGAACCAGGAAGGGAGAGCGAGCATGTCACTTGAATCCCACCTTGCGGAACTGCAGCGCAAGCACGGCGAAATCGAGCGGGAAATCGACGAGGCGATGGCGCATCCGTCGGTAACCGACATGGAAATCATCGAGCTCAAGCGGCGCAAGCTGGCCATCAAGGACGAAATCTACAAGTTGCGCGTGGAACCCACGCACCATTAGCCGAACTCCTTCCGGCGGTGCGCTCCGCACCGTTGCACGACAACCGCCATAGGGCGGACTGACATGAACGGACCGCCCGCGCAGCGGCCTCAGGTTGTTTTGTTGCGTGTCAGCGCGCCGCCAAATGCGATCAGCGCCAGCACGACGCTGGCAACCACGTTCCATCCGGCAAATGACAGACCGAGAAACCGACCCGCCGCCTCGTCGCAGGATGGCGGCACAAAGGTGTTGATCGAATCCAGGATACCGCCTTCGCCGCTGCCGGCCGGCGGTGCATCGACGACGCCGCAATCGGTCGGCCCCTCCCACCAGCCCCACTCGACGCCGGAATGGAAGCCGCCGAGATAGGCGCCCCAGATCATGAGCGCCCCACCGGCAAGCAGCAGGCCGCGCGTCACAAGGCCCGGCAGCTTGAGCGCTGCTGAGGCGAGCGCCAGCACCATCAGCGGTACGCCGACATAATATGGAATGCGCTGCTCCAGGCACAGCTTGCAGGGGATGTAACCGCCGATGTGCTGGAAGCCGAGCGCCGTACCGACGGTCGCCGCCATGCCGAGCGTCAGGGCAAGCGCGGTCAGAAGCTGGGTACGCCCGGCGGGCTGGGTCAAAGTCATGATGCCTCAGAATACGTAACGGACGGCGAGGAAGCCGCCGACCAGCAGAACCATGAATAGGGTGAAAAGGAGGCCGAGCCTCCGCTCGATGAAGTCGCGGATCGGCTGCCCGTAGCGGTAGAGCAGCGCCGCAACGATGAAGAAACGCAGCCCGCGACCGATAATCGAAACGACGATGAAGACTGCGAGATTGAGCCCCGTGGCGCCCGAGAAGATCGTCAGCACCTTGTATGGGAAGGGCGTGATCGCCGCGAATAGGACGCCCCAGCCGCCCCAGCGATTGTACCATTCGGCCAGCCGCTCGAACGAGTGTTCGGCATTGTAGAAGGCGAGGATCGGCTGGCCGATGGTCTCATAGAGAAACGCGCCGATCGCATAGCCCACCAGCGCCCCGAAAACCGACGCAACCGTGCACAGCACGGCATAGCGAATCCAGGCCAACCGCCTGGCTAGAACCATGGGGATCAGGAGCACGTCCGGCGGGATCGGGAAGAACGAACTTTCCGCGAACGACACACCGGCCAGGGCGCCTTCGGCATAGCGCGTCTGCGCCAGCGACATGGTCCAGTCATAGAGGCGTCGAAGCATGGGGAATCGCGGGTTCCGATGGGACGCGGCGTGTTTAGGGCGAAAGCGCGGCGCAGGCAACGTGCGGCAATCACACAGGCCTCATGCGATCGTGAGCGTCGGTGATCGCACCGTGCATCGCCATGTCTTTCAATGCCCCTACCATCAGGGTACCCGCCTTAACCCGCGGAAACGGATAACCTTGTCCAGATGGAGGGAGCGATGTTGATTACCCGACGCAATACACTGAAACTGGGCCTTGCCGGCCTCGCCACAGCGGGAGCCACGACGATCATGCCATTTCATGCGCGCGCTCAGATGATGGACGGTGACACCTACGAGACCGACAATGGCGAAATCACCATCTATCCGATTTCCCATGCATCCTTTGTCATGACTGTTCCGGGGATGGTCATCTACAACGACCCCGTCGGGGCGCCGGGGGATTATGAAGGCCACCCCGCGCCCGACCTAATCCTGGTCACCCACGAGCATGGCGATCACTTCAATGCCGACACGCTGGCGGCGCTGGCCGGCGACAATACGATGCTTGTCACCAATCCCGCCGTGCACGGAATGCTGCCTGACGATCTGAAGGCAAAGGCGACCGCCATCGGCAATGGCGAAAGCACGACCGTGGGCGACATCACGATCGACGCCATCGCCGCTTACAACACCACCGACGGGCGACAGCAGTTCCACCCGCAGGGCCGCGACAATGGCTATGTGCTCACGATCGACGGCCGCCGCGTCTATGTCTCCGGCGACACCGAAGACATCCCTGAAATGCGGGCGTTGCAGGACATCGACATTGCTTTCGTCTGCATGAACCTGCCGTTCACGATGGATGCAAATCAGGCCGCGTCCGCCGTAGCCGAATTCGCGCCGGCGGTTGTCTACCCCTATCACTACCGGGGGCGGGACAACGGCACGCAGGATCCGCAGGAATTCGCCCGGCTTGTGTCCGAGGCTGGCGGCAGCGCCGAAGTCGTTATGGGTCCGTGGTACGGCTGACACCAAGTAAAATGACGCTTTCAACTAAATATTGAGCTTTTGGCGGTCAAATCGCTGTCCAACAGGGATGGCGCCGCCAAATGAACCTCGCTGCAACGTTCGTATACTGGCTCATCGTTGCCCTCTGGGCAGCGGTGCTGGTTACCCTATGCCTCGCATACGCCCGCAATCCGAGATCGTTCGGAGCGATGCGTCTGCTGCTTGCGGTCCTGCTGATCGACACGGTACGCAACCTCGCCGAGAACCTCTATTTCGGCATCTACTGGGGCGGGCAGTATGGGGTCTTCCCGGAATGGACCTCCGTCCTGTCCAATCCGCTATACCTGATGTCGATGAAAGGGCTGACCGTCATCGCCGCTGCCGTCGTGCTGTTCGTGCTTTCCATGAGCTGGTTGCCGATGGCCATGCGGGAGTGGAATGCCGCCGAGGAAGAGATACGCAACAAGGACCAAAGGCTCAGCCAAGAGTCGGAAGAAAGACGCAGGCTGTTCGAGAACTCGATCGACGTGATCCTGATCGGCGATCGGCACGGCGTGTTCCGCCGGGCCAGTCCCAGCATCGAAGAAACTTTGGGTTACAATCCGGCAGAGGTCATTGGCCTCGACAGCTCACATTTCATCCACCCGGAGGATATGGAGCTTGCGCTACGCGCCTTCAGGACGGTGAGGAGCCAGGGGCACATTCGGAACTTCGAATGCCGCTGCATCCACAAGGACGGACGTGTGGTTCCGATGAACTGGTCTGGCGTGTGGTCGCATCCCGAACAGCGGCACTATTTCATTGGCCGCGACATCACCGAACAGTCCGCTGCGGAAGAGCAGCTGCGGCATCTGGCGATGTCGGACGTGCTCACCGGCCTCGGCAACCGCGCCAGCCTGCACGAAACGCTCGGCCGGCGACTGGCCGACCGGGCTGCGCTCCCGACAGCAATCGCGATGTTCGACCTCGACGGGTTCAAGGACATCAACGACACGCTCGGCCATTCGGTCGGCGACGAACTGCTGAAACAGGTTGCGAAACGCATGCGCGCTGCCTGCGACGGCGCCGATATCTACCGGCTGGGCGGCGACGAATTCGTGCTCGTGATGAAGGATTGCGGCGACCCGCTTGTCGCCTCCGGTACCGTCCGTCGTGTCCTGGACCGGCTGGCCGCCCGTTTCGTTGTCGATGGCCACAGCCTGCTCGTATCCGCGAGCGCCGGCATTGCAATCGCGCCGATGGACGGCACGACGGTCGACACGCTCGTCTCGAGCGCCGATCTCGCGCTCTATGACGCCAAGGCGAGCGGCGGCGGCACAAGCCGCTTCTTCATCCCGCAGCTCAGGACAAGGGCCGAGGCGCGGCGCGAACTGGACGCCGAGCTGCGCCGCGCGCACGCACAGGGCGAATTTGAGCTGCATTTCCAGCCCCAGATACGGACCCACGACAACACGGTCGTCGGAGCGGAGGCGCTGCTAAGGTGGCGTCATCCAGAGCGAGGCATTCTCGCGCCCGTCACCTTCATTGACGCGCTGGCCGAGAACGCCGTCGCGCCCGAGATCGGGCGCTGGATCCTACGCACCGCCTGCGAGACGGCAGCCGGCTGGCGCGACGCCGACGGCAATGGGCCAGTTGTGGCGGTCAACCTGTTCCCGGCGCAGTTCCGATCGGGCGCACTGGTGCGCGACGTCGAGCGGGCGCTGGCGGACGCCGGGCTGCCCCCCGAAGCACTCGAACTCGAGATCACGGAGAACATTGCCCTCGACCGCGAGGAATCCGTTCTCGAACCGCTCGTCCAGTTGCGAGCGAAAGGCGTGGGCATTGCCTTCGACGATTTCGGTACGGGCTACGCATCGCTGAGTTATCTGACCCGCTATCCGCTCACGCGGATCAAGATCGACCGCGGTTTCGTGCACAAGATCGCGGAGTCGGCCGCCTCTGAGGACACGGCCATCGTGCGCTCGATCATCGCAATGGCCGGCAATCTCGGCCTCGAGGTTACCGCCGAGGGCGTGGAGACGGCCTCTCAGGCTGCCTTCCTGCGAAAGGAAGGATGTCACGACCTGCAGGGCTATCTGTTCTCGAAACCGGTGCCGGCGCCTGAATTCTCGAAATTCCTGGCTGCCTGGAAGTCCGCTAGCGCGGTGCGTGCGACAGCCTCCGGCGCCTAAGGCCGGTCGCGCAGCGAAACAGGCATTGCCGTCCGGCGGTTATTGACGCGGCGGACCTTCTCCCTATAGTCCGCACCCGTTCGGCGGGGTGCTTCCCGGCCGTGCCCCTGTGGCGGAATTGGTAGACGCGCTCGACTCAAAATCGAGTTCCGCAAGGAGTGCTGGTTCGATCCCGGCCAGGGGCACCACGCTTCGCCTGTCGGGCTGCACGTGGCGCAGCGGAGAGAATGTTCCACGCATATGCTCGAGCGTCGCGACACCTACTCCGAACTCTACCGCGATTTTCGCTGGCAAATTCCTGAACGGTTCAACATCGGCACCGCCGTCGCCGACCGCTGGGCGGCTGAAGAGCCCGACCGGGTCGCTGTCATTGCCGGCCGCTTGGAGGGAGACGCACCGCAACTTACCTTCGGCGAACTTGCAGCAAGATCGAACGCTCTGGCGAACGCTTTCAAAACATTCGGCATCGAGCGTGGCGACCGCGTTGCGCTACTTTTGCCACAAGGCTTCGAGACGATCATCGCCCATGTCGCCATCTACAAGATCGGCGCGATTGCCGTGCCGCTGGCGCTTCTCTTCGGCGCCGAGGCGCTGGAATACCGACTGAACACCGCGGGCGTGCGCGCCGTCGTCACCAATGAAGCGGGTGCGGTCCGCATCGCAGGCATCCGCGACAGGCTGCCAAAGCTCGAAAGAGTGATCTCGACGGAAGGAGCATCGCCCGGCACCGAGGATTTTCACAAGCTTCTCGCCGACAACGACAGGCATTTCGACGCTGTCGATACCGGACCCGACGACCCGGCGCTGATGATCTTCACCTCCGGTACAACCGGCCCACCGAAGGGCGCGCTGCACGGCCACCGGGTGCTGCTCGGCCATCTGCCGGGCGTGCAGTTCCACCATGAGTTCTTCCCGCAGCCGGGCGACCGTATATGGACCCCGGCCGACTGGGCCTGGGCCGGCGGCCTGCTCAACATCCTGCTGCCCGGCCTCTATTTCGGCGTCACCGTCGTGGCGAGCCCGGCCGAGAAATTCGACCCCGAGGCGGCGCTGGCGCTCGCCGAGCGCTTCAAGGTTCGCAATGCCTTCATCCCGCCGACGGCGCTGCGCATGCTCAAATCGGTCGAGAATATCCGCAAGCGCTTCGACCTGTCATTCCGAACCGTCGCCTCGGGAGGCGAATCGCTCGGGCGAGAGACATATGAATGGGGCGAGGCTGAGCTCGGCCTCACCATCAACGAGTTCTACGGCCAGACCGAGTGCAACATCGTGCTGTCGTCATGCGCGGCGCTAGGCATCAGCCGCGCCGGTGCAATCGGACTGCCTGTACCGGGCCACCGCGTCGCCGTCATCGACGGCGAGGGCAAGCCGGTGAAGACGGGTGAGACCGGGCAGATCGCCGTCGCCCGGCCAGACCCGGTGATGTTTCTCGAATACTGGCAGAACCCGGAGGCGACCGAAAAGAAGTTCATCGGTGACTGGATGACCACCGGCGACCAGGGCGTCGTGGACGAGGACGGCTATGTCCATTTTTTCGGGCGTGACGACGACGTCATTACGTCCGCCGGTTACCGCATCGGGCCCGGCGAAATCGAGGACTGCCTCATAGGCCATCCAGCCGTCTCGCTGGCGGCTGCCGTCGGCAAGCCCGACCCGCTGCGCACCGAAATCGTCAAGGCCTATGTCGTACTGAAGGAAGGCCGGCAACCCAGCGATGCGCTGGCTGCCGAAATCCGCGACTGGGTGAAGACACGGCTCTCGGCGCACGAATATCCGCGCGAGATCGAATTCGTGGACTCCATGCCGCTGACGACGACAGGCAAGGTCATCCGCCGCATCTTCCGCGACCGGGCGAGGGACGAAGCGAAAGCCGGCTAGAGGAACAGCCCGCGCTCCTTTTCCACCAGTTCCGCGATGAAGGCGCTGACAGCCTGGATGCGCCGCATCGGCCGCACGGACTCATGATAGACGAGCCAGTAGGCGCGCCGGATCGGCGGCGCGGCCTCCACCTGCACCAGCTCCGGCATCGACCGGGCAATGAAGGTGTGCAGTACGCCGATGCCGGCGCCCGACCGCACAGCCTCCACCTGTCCCAGCGCCGACGAGATCGCATAGCCGGTTTCCCAGCCGCGCCAGAACTCGGCGGCATAGTCGAGCGACGGATTGATGATCAGATCCGGCACGTAGCCGATCAGCCGGTGCCCGGCGAGATCGTCCGCCTTCTCCGGCATTCCAAAGCGGTCAACGTACGAGCGAGAGGCGTAGAGGCCGAGCGAATAGTCAACCAGCTTGCCGGCGACCAGCCGCCCCTCGGTGGGACGCTCGACCGTGATCGCGATGTCGGCCTCGCGCCGCGACAGCGAAAACGAACGCGGCACCGGCACAAGCTGGATCGCCAGGTCACGATAGCGCGCCGTCAGTTCGCCGAGCCTCGGCGCAAGGAAGGCGACGCCAAAGCCGTCCGGCGCACCGATGCGCACCGCGCCGGCAATTTCGTCGCCCTCGCCCGCGAGTTCGGCCCGCGCTGCGATCATGTCGGCTTCCATGCGCTCCGCCACAGGCAGGAAGCGTTCGCCAGCCGCCGTCAATTCGGTGCCCGTGGTCAGCCGCTGGAACAGCTTGGCGCCCAGCGCTTCCTCCAGCGCCACCACGCGCCGCGACACCGTTGCATGGTTGAGGCCGAGTCGCCGCCCGGCGCCCAATATCTGCCCCGCCCGCGCAACCGCGAGAAAGACCCGCACATCGTCCCAGTTCACGCATTTCTCCTAGTGGCGGACACTCAAGCAATTTGCGCAGAATAATGCGCCGCTGCAAGCGCGCTTCGTTTTCCGCACAGCGGCTGCGTTTGCACTCGCGTTGCATTCGGCGCGTGGCGGCGTGACAATGCCAGCAACAATCAATCAGGGAGCGAGACCATGATCGAGGTAGGTCATTTCATCGGCGGCAAGAACGTGCCCGGCAAGAGCGGCCGCACCGCCGATATCATGCAGCCCATGGACGGCACCGTGCGCGGCAAGGTCGCGCTCGCTTCGGCCGCCGAATTGCGCGCCGCAGTCGAGAACGCCAAGGCGGCGCAGCCTGAATGGGCTGCCACCAACCCGCAGCGCCGCGTGCGCGTGCTGATGAAATTCCTCGAGCTCGTTCACAAGGAATATGACGAGCTGGCCGAGACGCTGGCCCGCGAACACGGCAAGACGATCCCAGACGCCAAGGGCGACATCCAGCGCGGCCTCGAGGTCGTCGAGGTTTGCATCGGCGCGCCGCACCTGATGAAGGGTGAATATACCGAGGGCGCCGGCCCCGGCATTGACGTCTATTCCATGCGCCAGCCGCTCGGCGTCGTTGCCGGCATAACGCCGTTCAACTTCCCGGCCATGATCCCGCTGTGGAAGATCGCGCCGGCCATCGCCGCCGGCAACGCGTTCATCCTGAAGCCTTCCGAGCGCGATCCCTCCGTGCCGATGCGCATTGCCGAACTTTTCATTGAGGCCGGCCTGCCGGCGGGCGTGCTCAATGTCGTCAACGGCGACAAAGAGTCGGTGGACGCGATCCTTGACGATCCGGACATCCAGGCCGTCGGTTTCGTCGGCTCCACTCCGATCGCGCAGTACATCTATTCGCGCGCAACGGCGAACGGGAAGCGTGCCCAGTGTTTCGGCGGCGCCAAGAACCACATGATCATCATGCCCGACGCGGACATGGATCAGACGGTCGATGCGCTGGTCGGGGCAGGCTACGGCTCGGCTGGCGAGCGCTGCATGGCGGTCTCGGTTGCGGTGCCCGTCGGCAAGGAAACCGCCGACCGGCTGGTCGAACGGCTCATCCCGCGCGTCGAAAGCCTCAAGGTCGGTCCGTCGACGGATGCGGGCGCCGATTTCGGCCCGCTGGTAACGGCGCAGGCGCTGGAGCGCGTGAAGGGTTATGTCGATCTGGGCGTCAAGGAGGGCGCGAAGCTCGTCGTCGACGGCCGCGACTTCAAGATGCAGGGCTACGAGGACGGCTACTACATGGGCGGCTGCCTGTTCGACGACGTGAAACCGGAGATGCGCATCTACAAGGAAGAGATTTTCGGTCCCGTCCTTTCGGTGGTGCGCGCCGCCAATTACGAGGAAGCGATCCGCCTTCCGAACGAGCACGAATACGGCAATGGCGTCGCCATCTTCACGCGTGACGGTGACGCGGCGCGCGACTTTGCTGCCCGCGTCAATGTCGGCATGGTCGGCGTCAACGTGCCGATCCCGGTACCGATCGCCTATTACACCTTCGGCGGCTGGAAGGGCTCGCATTTCGGCGACCTCAACCAGCACGGTGCCGATGCCTTCCGCTTCTACACCAAGACCAAGACGATCACCTCGCGCTGGCCATCCGGCATCAAGGATGGAGCCGAGTTCGTCATCCCGACGATGAACTGATCGCTGAAAGCAGCAGGCATGCTGAAAGGGCGCGGCTTCGGCCGCGCCTCTTCTTTTGTGCGCCTATCCCCGCCCAACCGCCTCGGCGTTCGAGCGCAGCAGATCCATCAGCCGCGCCGTCGCGGCCTCTGCCCCTTCGACGTCGCCGTCGGTAACGGCCCTGATGATGCCGACGTGATGCTCGGCGGCGCCGGCGAGCCCGGTATCGCTCTGATAGCGAAACCAGAAACGGCGGCTGTGTGTCTGCAGCGGCGCGACGAGACGTGCCGCGAACGGATTGTCGGCCGCCAGCGCCATGGCAGTGTCCAGCGACTTGTCGGCCTCCAGGAACGCCACGACATTGCCGGTGATGACGGCCTTCTGCATCGCCAGCGCCGCTTCACCGAACAACTCGGCTGCCTCGCTCGTGGCAAAACGCGCCGCGGAGCGCGCCAGAACGATCTCGGCGCCGCGCCGCGCGTCGATCACCTTCACCCAGTCCCCGGCGTGCAATGGAGCGACGGCCAGCCCGGCGCGCGGCCGGACATCGACCAGCCCCTCCCAAGAGAGACGTTGTATTGCTTCGCGCACCGGTGTGCGGCCGAGGCCGACGCGCTCTATCAGCGCGCCCTCGGTCGCGACACTGCCGGGCGCCAACTCCAGCGTGACGATCATGCGTTCCAGCGCGCGGTAGGCGCGCAGTGCAGCCGGCTCAGGTGATTTCGGCTCGATCATCGGCCCCTCTGATATGCAAACAATATATCACTTCAGTCGCACAGTTGACAGCCAGCGCCAGCCATTGATATATCACACGCATATCAAGAAAGGAAACTGCGATGTGGTCAGGCGTCTATCCGGCGGTCACGACGAAATTCACAGAGGACGACCGGCTCGATCACGCCGAGATGGAGCGCTGTTTCGGTCTGCTGATTGACGCTGGTTGCGATGGCCTGATCGTCTGCGGCTCGCTTGGCGAAGGCCCGATGCTGTCGCATGACGAAAAGCTGGCCGTGCTGGCGACGGCGCGCAAAACCGCCGGCGAAAGGCCGGTCCTGCTTACCATCAACGAGGCCGCGACGCGCGATGCCGCAAGGCTCGCTTCGCAGGGGGCTGCCGCGGGAGCCGACGGGCTGATGGTCGTGCCCAGCCCGATCTACCACACCAACCCGAAGGAAACGGTGACGACGCTTAAGGCGGTCGCCTCCGCGGGCGGCTTGCCGGTCATGGTCTACTCCAACCGCGTCGCCTACCGCGTCGACGTCACCATCGACATCATGGCGGAACTCGCCGCCGACCCGCTGTTCGTGGCGATCAAGGAGTCCTGCGATGACATCCGCCGCACGACCGAGATGATCAACGCCTTCGGCGACCGCTTCGACGTGCTGACCGGCGTCGACAACCTGGCCTTCGAGGCGCTGGCGGCGGGTGCCGTCGGCTGGGTCGCCGGCCTCGTCACCGCCTTCCCGAGGGAGACTGTGGCGATCTGGAAGCTCATGCAGGCGGGGCGCACCGCCGAGGCTCTGGCGATCTACCGCTGGTTCCGCCCGCTGCTCGACCTCGACGTCTCGACCTACCTCGTCCAGAACATCAAGCTGGCGGAGGTCCACGCCATCGGCTCCAACGACCGCGTGCGTCTGCCACGCTTGCCGCTGGATGGCGAACGGCGCAAGGCGGTGGAAAAGGTAATTAGGGACGCCATGGCAAAAAGGCCGGAAGTTCCGGCGATCTGACGGGGTGGCTGGCGTAGCGGGTGAGTGATGGGCGCTGAAGCAGGCAAGAACGTCACTGTCATCGGCGCCGGCATCATCGGCGTCAGCATCGCGGCGCGGCTTGCTGAGGCTGGCGCGAGGGTCACCGTCATCGACCGCACGGGCATCTGCGCCGAGACCAGTTCCGGCAACGCCGCCGGCCTCGCCTTCACCGAAATTCTGCCGATGGCGCACAAGGGCATGATCCGCAAGGTGCCGGGCTGGCTCAGCGACCCGCTCGGGCCGCTCGCCATTCCGCCTACCTATTTCCCGACGCTGCTGCCCTGGCTCTACCGCTTCTGGCGCGCCGGCAGCCTGAAGAACTACGAACGCGCGGTCGCCGCGCAGGTGGAACTCATGAAACTCGCCGAAAGCGAGTGGATGAGCCTCATGGATGCCTCCGGCACCCGCTCCATGCTGCGTGAGGACGGCTGCCTCGAGCTTTACGAGAGCGAGGCCGAACACCAGGCTTCGATGCCCGGCTGGGAAGCACGGAAACGCGCCGGCATCGCCTTCCATCACCTTCAGCAGGAAGAGATCGCGCAGTACCAGCCGGGCTTGTCGCCAAGTTTCGTGCGCGCCACCTTCGTGCCGGGCTGGAAGACCGTTACCGATCCCGCCGAGCTTGGCCGGGCCGTATGGCGCCATGCCGAGAGCCTCGGCGCAAAACACGTCCCCGCCACGGTGACTTCGGTCGAGCAAATCGGTGACGCATACCGCATCCGCTTCGGCGACGGCACGGAACACACCGCCTCCACGCTCGTCATAGCCGCCGGGGCCTGGTCGCATAGGCTGGCCGCAATGCTTGGCGACAGGATCCCGCTCGAAGCCGAGCGCGGTTACCACGTCACTTTGCCAGCCGACGCTTTCGACGTCCGACGGCAGTTGCTCTTCTCAGGCCATGGTTTCGTTATTACACCGCTCGGCAACGCCCTGCGCGTCGGCGGCACTGTCGAATTCGGCGGCCTCGACCGTCCTCCCAACTACAACCGTTCCAAGGCCTTGCTGCGCAAGGCGTCGGAGTTTCTGCCGGGGCTGAAGCCGCAGGGCGGTAGCGAGTGGATGGGCCACCGACCGGCTCTTCCGGATTCGCTGCCCGTCATCGGCAAGGGCAGCCGCCCCGGCCTCTACTACGCCTTCGGCCACGGCCATCTCGGGCTGACCCAGGCGGCCGCTACCGGCAGCTTGATCCGCGACCTCGTTCTGGGGCAAAAGCCGCCGATCGCGCTGGCGCCCTTCGCCGCCACGCGTTTTTGAGGGACCAATGGCGCGCCACTCCTTCTTCTGCATCGACGGCCACACCTGCGGAAACCCGGTCCGCCTTGTCGCCGGCGGCGCGCCGCTGCTCGAAGGCGCGACTATGATGGAGCGCCGCGCGCATTTCCTGCGCGAGTTCGACTGGATTCGCACCGGTCTGATGTTCGAGCCGCGCGGCCACGACATGATGTCGGGCTCCTTCCTGTATCCGCCGACGCGCGACGATTGCGATATCGGCATCCTGTTTATCGAAACCTCCGGTTGCCTGCCCATGTGCGGCCATGGCACGATCGGCACGGTCACTTTCGCGATCGAGCACGGGCTGGTGCGCCCGAAGACGCCCGGCCGGCTCAACCTCGACACACCGGCGGGCCATGTGATCGCGGAATACCGGCAGGAGGGCGAGTATGTTGAGGAAGTGCGCATCACCAATGTGCCTTCCTTCCTGCATTCGGAAGGGCTTGAAGTCGAATGTCCGGTGCTGGGGCGGCTGACTGTGGACGTCGCTTATGGCGGCAACTTCTACGCCATAGTCGATCCCCAGGAGAATTTCCGCGACATGGCGGACCATACAGCCGCCGAGCTGATCGCCTGGAGCCCGGTAATTCGTCAGCGCCTCAACGAGGCGTACAAGATCGCGCACCCTGACAATCCGGCGATCGCCGGCGTGTCCCACATCCTCTGGACCGGCGCGCCAACGGTAGAAGGCGCAGACGCGCGCAACGCCGTATTCTACGGCGACAAGGCGATCGACCGCTCACCCTGCGGCACCGGAACCTCGGCCCGCATGGCGCAACTTCACGCCAAGGGTAAACTCGCGGCCGGTGAGTACTTCACGCATGAATCCATAATCGGTTCGCTGTTTCGCGGCAGGGTCGAGCGGGAGATTGAAGCCGGTGGACGTAGGGCGATAGTCCCCTCCATTTCCGGCTGGGCGCGCATGACGGGTAACAACACGATCTTTATCGACGACAGGGATCCGTTCGCACATGGATTCGTCGTGAAATGAGGGCGGAGGTCGCAAAAATTCGCGTTCCGCGAGGTGTTTTGTGGGCGCAAGAAACGTTGACGGCAGGCCGCGTGCGTGCGGATTTCTTGCATGGTGATGCTTCGCAGGCCGTCACAAATGCAAGGACATTGCGGGAGCGGGGTGATAGCGTCCGGCGCGTTCCGAACGGCTCGCGAGCCGGCGCGCGCTTATTGACAATGCGCCCGGCGGGGGAAAGTCTGGGACATGGGGAACCAATAACGGGGCACGCCGACCGGCGCAGCACCCTGGAGCCGCGTACAATATGGAATACTTCGTCCAGCAGCTGATCAACGGGCTGACGCTGGGGTCAATCTATGGCCTCATCGCTATCGGCTATACGATGGTCTACGGCATCATCGGCATGATCAATTTCGCCCATGGCGACATCTTCATGATCGGCTCGTTCATCGCGCTGACCACCTTCCTGATCCTGACCACGGTTTTCGGCTTCGCCTTCCTGCCGGTGGTGCTACTGATCGTCATCATCATTGCCATGCTGTTCACGTCCGCCTGGGGCTGGACGGTGGAGCGGTTGGCCTACCGGCCGCTGCGCGGCTCGTTCCGGCTGGCGCCGTTGATCACCGCGATCGGCATGTCGATCGTGCTGCAGAACTTCGTTCAGGTGACCCAGGGTGCGCGCGTCAAGCCGCTGCCGCCGCAAATCCAGGGCGGCATCACACTCATGGAAGGCTCGCCCGAGACCGGATCGTTCGTCGTTCAGCTCTCCTACATGCAGATCATAATCATCGGCCTGACGCTGGTGCTGATGGCGGGCTTCACCCTGCTGATCGCGAAAACGCCACTCGGCCGCGCCCAGCGCGCCTGCGAGCAGGACCGCAAGATGGCAGCACTTCTCGGCGTCAATGTCGACCGCACCATCTCGCTGACTTTCGTCATGGGCGCCGCACTCGCCTCCGTCGCAGGCCTGATGTTCCTGCTGCTCTACGGGGTGATCGACTTCTATATCGGCTTCCTTGCCGGCGTTAAGGCATTCACGGCCGCAGTGCTCGGCGGCATCGGTTCGCTGCCCGGCGCCATGCTTGGCGGTCTGCTCATCGGGCTGATCGAGGTGTTCTGGTCAGGTTATTTCTCGGTCGAATACAAGGATGTCGCGGCCTTCTCGATCCTTGCAATCGTGCTGATCTTCCTGCCCTCGGGGCTGCTCGGCCAGCCCGAAGTGGAGAAGGTCTGATGGCAGTGGCGCAACGTACGGGCCTCGGCGCGGCCATCGAACCCAACGCATACGCCGCTTCGCTCAAGGATGCGGCAATGGCCGCCTTCCTCGTTGCTGTCCTCGGTTTCTTCTTCCTGCCGCTGAGGACCGACATTGCGCCGGGCGGACTGGCGATCACCTATCGCTGGCCGATCTGGGTAGCCGCGATCCTGATCGTTTTTGGTGGGCGGCTGCTGCTCAACCTGTTCGTCTTCAAGGCGCGAAAGCCGATAACCCGAACCATCGGCGAGCAGATGTCCGGCAGCTCGCTGCGCGTCCCCGGCCTTGGCCGCGCGCTCGGCATGGCGCTCTTTGTTTTCGCCGCCATACTGCCCTTCTTCATCACCGCCGTTTTCCCGGCGCAGCAGCGCCAGTTTATCGACCTCGCCATCCTGATCATGACCTACATCATGCTCGGCTGGGGCCTGAACATCGTGGTTGGCCTAGCCGGCCTGCTCGACCTCGGATACGTCGCATTCTATGCCGTCGGCGCCTATTCGTTCGCCCTGCTGGCCGAGTACTTCGGCCTCGGCTTCTGGATGGCGCTGCCGCTGGCCGGCATCCTCGCCGCATTCTGGGGCGTGATCCTCGGTTTCCCGGTACTCCGCCTTCGCGGCGACTATCTGGCTATCGTGACGCTCGCCTTCGGCGAGATCATCCGCATCGTGCTGCTGAACTGGTACGAGTTCACCAACGGACCGGACGGCATTTCGGGCATCCCGAAGCCGACTCTGTTCGGGCTCGAATTCACGCGCGGGGATGACGGGTTCGCGGCTTTCTTCGGCCTCGAATACTCGACCATCCACCGCTTCATTTTCCTCTATTACATCATCTTCGTGCTGGCGATCATCACTAACTTCGTGACGATCCGGCTGAGGAAGCTGCCCGTCGGGCGGGCGTGGGAAGCGCTGCGCGAAGACGAAATCGCCTGCCGCTCGCTCGGCATCAACACCACAAACACCAAGCTCACCGCCTTCGCGATTGGAGCCATGTTCGGCGGGTTTGCGGGCTCGTTCTTCGCCACCCGGCAGGGCTTCATTTCGCCGGAAAGCTTCACCTTCCTGGAGTCGGCGATCATCCTGGCAATCGTGGTGCTGGGCGGTCTCGGCTCGCAGGTTGGGGTCGTCATCGCCTCGGTGGTGATGATCGGCGGCATCGAGCTGCTCCGTAACATTGGCTTCCTGTCCCAGATATTCGGCCCCGATTTCGATCCGGTGCAGTACCGCATGCTGATCTTCGGGCTGGCCATGGTTGCGATCATGGTGTGGAAGCCACGCGGTCTGATCACGACACGAAACCCGTCCGCAGTGCTCAAGGAACGCAAGAAGATCGGCGCCGATATGGTGTCGCAGGGAGAAGGCCATTGACCGGCGCAGCTTTGGCCGCGGCACCCGCGATGTCTGACGGCGCGCGTTGGGACGCCGACCCGATCCTCTCGGTCGAGCATCTGACGATGCGCTTCGGCGGCCTCGTCGCCGTCGATGACCTTTCCTTCAATGTCGGCCGCGGCGACATCACCGCGCTCATCGGCCCCAACGGCGCCGGAAAGACCACGGTCTTCAATTGCGTGACGGGGTTCTACAAGCCGACCGAGGGCCGCATCGTGATGCGCCACGGCGCGGGCCTCCAGCAAGAGACCGTGAACGAACTGACCGACAGCGGCTTGCGCTGGCGCGCCAGCGACGATCACGCGGTGTTCCTGCTTGAACGCATGCCCGATTTCGAGATTGCGCATAAGGCCAAGGTCGCGCGCACCTTCCAGAATATCCGGCTGTTCGGTGGCATGACGGTTCTGGAGAACCTGCTTGTCGCCCAGCACAACGAACTCATGGTCGCATCGGGTTTCACCTTTGGCGGCATTCTCGGCCTGCCCGGCTACCGTCAGGCGCAGGGCGAGGCGATCGACCGAGCCGTCTACTGGCTGGAACGCACCAACCTGATCGACCGTGCCGACGACCCCGCAGGCGACCTGCCCTATGGCGCGCAGCGTAGGCTGGAAATCGCAAGGGCTATGTGCACCGGCCCGCATCTGCTTTGCCTCGACGAGCCGGCGGCGGGTCTCAATCCGCGAGAATCCACCGAGCTCAACCAGCTGCTTCAGTTCATCCGCGAGACCGGCACCTCGGTGCTGCTCATCGAGCACGACATGGGCGTGGTGATGGAGATTTCCGACCACATCGTGGTGCTCGATTACGGCGTGAAGATTTCCGACGGCAGCGCCGAATTCGTGCGAACCGACGCGCGGGTCATCGCCGCCTATCTGGGCGTCGACGACGAGGCTGAGATCGACGTTCCTGAGATCAAGGCGGACGTGAAGGAAGTCGTGGAACACGCGAAGCCGGTCAAGGCAAGGAAGCCCCGCAAGGCGGCATCGAAGGCTACGTCGGCTAGTTCGTCGCGAGCGGGCTCCACCGCACGAAAGTCGCCTTCGAGCGGTAAAAAGGCAAGCAAAGCGAGCACTCAGACGGTTGCCAAGGAGGCCGGAACCCATCCCGGCAAGCAGCCCGCCGGATCGGCCAAACCCGGCGCCGGCGGCGCGGACAACCTGACCCGGATCGGCGGCATCGGGCCGGCCAACGAAAAGAAGCTCAATGCCGTCGGCATCTGGCACTTCTCCCAGATCGCCTCCTGGAAGAAGGCCGAAGTCGAATGGATCGGCTCCTACCTTTCCTTCCCCGGCCGGATTGAACGCGAGGACTGGGTGAAACAGGCCAAGGCGCTCGCGGCCGGCAAGGAGACGGCGTTCTCGCGCCGCGTCGATAGCGGCAAGGTGCCGTCGAGCAGGGCATCGACCCGCAAGGGAGGCAAGGCATGAGCGCGCCGCTGCTCTCCGTATCCGGGGTAGAAACCTATTACGGCAAGATCGTCGCGCTGCGCGGCGTCGATGTCGAAGTCAAACCGGGCGAGATCGTCACCCTGATTGGTGCCAATGGCGCCGGCAAGTCGACGCTGATGATGACGATCTGCGGCAGCCCGCAGGCGCGCGCCGGCCGCATCGTCTATGACGGCCAGGACATCACCTCGATGCCGACGCATGAGATCATGCGGCTGGGCATCGCGCAGGCGCCCGAGGGACGGCGCATCTTCCCGCGCATGACCGTGCTGGAAAATCTCCAGATGGGCGCTTCGCTGGTCGATCCCGGGCATTTCGATGAGGACGCCAAACGCGTCTACGAGCTTTTCCCCCGCCTCAAGGAGCGCATCGGCCAGCGCGGCGGCACGCTTTCGGGCGGCGAACAGCAAATGCTGGCGATTGCCCGCGCGCTGATGGGGCGGCCTAAGCTGCTGTTGCTTGACGAACCGTCCCTGGGTCTGGCGCCGCTGATCGTGAAGCAGATTTTCGAGGTCATCCGCGAACTGAACGAGCAGCAGGGGCTGACCGTATTCCTGGTGGAGCAGAACGCTTTCCACGCGCTCAAACTCGCGCATCGCGGTTACGTGATGGTCAACGGCAAGATCACCATGAGCGGCACCGGCGCGGAGCTTCTGAAGCGCGAGGAAGTGCGCGCGGCCTATCTGGAAGGAGGGCGTCACTGATGGAAAACCAGAACACCTTCCTTTGGGAGGTCACAGCCTGGGAGTTCGTCTTCGTCACCGTCATCCTAGCGGGCGGAGCGGCCTATCTCACCGGTCGCGCTATCGCCCGCACATGGCAGACCAATGTGACGCTGATCGTCTACATGCTGCTGCTGGGCTGCGCGACGCGCTTCATCCATTTCGCGCTGTTTTCCGGCACGCTACTGTCGCCCTATTATTATTTGATCGACTTTATCGTCATCACGGCGATCGCGTTTCTGGGCAAGCGACTTACCCGGGCCGGACAGATGGCGACGCAGTACAGCTTCGAATATCGGCGCAGCGGTTCCTTGGGCTGGGCAAGGAAAGACTGACGCGCGTTCACTATTCCGGTGGGAGAGCCTTTATTTCCGCATTGAATTGGGCTTACCTACCGGCAAGCGGGAGCCACATCCCGCAGCGCGAAACCGGAAACAACACCGATCCGGGGCCGCCTTGGAACAGGCAGGTGTTTGAGGGAACTAGTATGAAAAAGGTACTTTTGGCGGGCGCCGCGCTCGGCCTTCTGATGTCCGGTCCGGCATGGGCTGAGATCAAGATCGCCGTCGCCGGTCCGATGACCGGTCAGTACGCCTCGTTTGGTGCCCAGATGCAGGGCGGTGCGGAACAGGCCGTTGAAGACATCAACGCCGCCGGCGGCGTCAACGGCGAGATGCTTTCGCTCTCGGTCGGCGACGACGCATGCGATCCGAAGCAGGCTGTGGCTGTCGCCAACCAGATGGCTGGCGAAGGTGTGGTCTTCATGGCCGGCCACTTCTGCTCGGGCTCCTCGATCCCGGCATCGGCGGTCTATGCGGAAGAAGGCATCGTCCAGATCTCGCCGGCCTCGACCAACCCGGCTTTCACCGACGAGCGTCCCGGACCGGGCGTCTACCGCGTCTGCGGCCGTGACGACCAGCAGGGCGAGGTTGCAGGCAACTTCCTGCAGGAAAACTTTGCCGACGCCAAGATCGCCTTTGTCCACGACAAGACGGCCTACGGCAAGGGTCTCGCGGACGCCACGATGGCGGCATACGAAGCAGCTGGCGGCAAGCCGGCTCTCTACGAAGCCTACACCGCCGGCGAGAAGGACTACACCGCTCTCGTCACCAAGCTGAAGTCGGAAGGCATCAATGTGCTCTACGTCGGCGGCTACCACACGGAAGCCGGCCTGATGGCGCGCCAGATGCGCGAGCAGGGCATGGACACCGTGCTGGTCTCGGGTGACGCACTCGTCACCGACGAGTACTGGGCAATCACCGGCGACGCCGGCGAAGGCACCCTGATGACGTTCTCGCCAGATCCGCGCAAGAACGAGATCGCCGCTCCGGTGGTGGAGAAGCTGCTCGCGGCCGGCAAGACCGCCGAGGGTTACGCGCTCTACACCTATGCCGCGATCCAGGCATGGGCGCAGGCCGCTTCCGCTGCCGGCTCGACCGACTATGACGCGGTGGTTGCCGCGCTCAATGACGGCGCGTTCGACACCGTGCTCGGCTCGCTCGAGTTCGACGACAAGGGCGACGTGACGCTGCCCGGCTACGTCTTCTACGAGTGGAAGGCCGGCTCCTACGACTATCTGGAGCAGTAAGCCGAACAGCGCAGCTTAGCTGACCTCGAAAGCCCGGCATGGCGACATGCCGGGCTTTTTCATGTCCCGGACATTTGCCTGTTTGCACCGCAGCATTTCGCAAGGTAATCAATGCGGCTGAAGCTCCTCGCCCCGGGAACCGATCGCCTTGCCCATCACCAAGATTCTCGTCGCCAACCGCTCCGAAATCGCTATCCGTGTCTTCCGTGCCGCCAACGAGCTCGGCATCCGCACGGTGGCTATCTGGGCCGAGGAGGACAAATACGCCCTCCACCGCTTCAAGGCCGACGAGAGCTATCAGGTCGGGCGCGGCCCGCATCTGGACAAGGATCTCGGCCCGATCGAGAGCTATCTCTCGATAGAGGAAGTAATCCGCGTCGCTAAGCTCTCCGGCGCGGATGCCATCCATCCGGGCTATGGGCTGCTTTCTGAAAGCCCGGAATTCGCCGACGCCTGCGCCGAGGCCGGTATCATTTTCATCGGCCCGAAGCCGGAGACGATGCGCCGGCTGGGCAACAAGGTCGCCGCCCGCAATCTCGCCATCGAGATCGGCGTGCCGGTCGTGCCCGCAACCGAGCCGTTGCCGGACGACATGAAGGCCGTCGCCAAACTGGCCGAGGAAGTCGGCTATCCGGTCATGCTGAAGGCGTCGTGGGGCGGCGGTGGTCGCGGCATGCGCGCCATCCACAAGGCCGAAGACCTCGAGCGCGAAGTGACGGAGGCCAAACGCGAGGCGCGGGCCGCTTTCGGCAAGGACGAGGTCTATCTCGAAAAGCTGGTCGAGCGCGCCCGCCATGTGGAGGTGCAGGTGCTCGGCGACACGCATGGCAACGCGGTGCATCTGTTCGAACGCGATTGTTCGATCCAGCGCCGCAACCAGAAGGTCGTCGAGCGCGCCCCGGCGCCCTATCTCGACGCGGCGCTGCGTGAGGAGCTTTGCGGCTACGCACTGAAAATCGCCGATGCGACGGACTACATCGGCGCGGGCACGGTCGAGTTCCTGCAGGACGCCGACACCGGCAAGTTCTACTTCATCGAAGTCAATCCGCGCATTCAGGTCGAGCATACGGTGACCGAGGAAGTCACCGGCATCGACATCGTCAAGGCGCAGATCCACATCCTAGAAGGCGCGGCAATCGGCACGCCGGAGTCGGGCGTGCCCAAGCAGGCCGACATCAAGCTCAACGGCCACGCCCTCCAGTGCCGCATCACCACGGAAGACCCCGAGCAGAACTTCATTCCGGATTACGGCCGCATCACCGCCTATCGCGGTGCAACCGGCTTCGGTATCCGGCTCGACGGCGGCACCGCCTATTCGGGCGCCGTCATCACCCGCTTCTACGATCCGCTGCTGGAGAAAGTGACCGCCTGGGCGCCGACCGCCGAAGAAGCGATCCGGCGCATGGACCGCGCGCTGCGCGAGTTCCGCATTCGCGGCGTAGCGACGAACCTGACCTTCCTCGAGGCGATCATCGGCCACGAAAAATTCCGTGACAATACCTACACGACGCGCTTCATCGACTCGACGCCGGAGCTCTTTACGGCAGTGAAGCGTCAGGATCGCGCCACCAAACTTCTCAACTACCTCGCCGACGTATCGGTGAACAAACATCCCGAGACGCGCGACCGGGCGCTGCCGAACGCCGACGCGGCCCCACCGAAGGTCCCGTATGTCGATGCGCCGATCCCCGCGGGAACGCGCGACAAGCTGACGGAGCTCGGACCGGCGAAGTTTGCCGAATGGATGCGTGCGCAGGATCGTGTCCTGGTCACCGACACCACCATGCGCGACGGCCATCAGTCGCTGCTGGCCACTCGCATGCGCACTTTCGACATCGCTCGCATCGCGGGCGTCTATGCGCGAGCTCTGCCCGAGCTGCTGTCGCTGGAGTGCTGGGGCGGCGCAACCTTCGACGTCGCCATGCGCTTCCTCACCGAGGATCCGTGGGAGAGGCTGGCACTGGTCCGCGAGGGCGCACCCAACATCCTGCTGCAGATGCTTCTCAGAGGCGCCAACGGCGTCGGCTACACCAATTATCCCGACAATGTCGTCGAGCATTTCGTCGAGCAGGCTGCTGACGGCGGCGTCGATCTCTTCCGGGTGTTCGACTGCCTGAACTGGGTTGAGAACATGCGCGTCGCGATGGACGCAGTCGGCAAGACCGGCAGGCTGTGTGAGGCGGCGATCTGCTACACCGGCGATCTCTTCGACAAGACGCGTGACAAGTACAACCTCGACTACTATCTCGACCTCGCCCGCCAGCTTGAAGCAGCCGGAGCGCATATCATCGCCATCAAGGACATGGCCGGACTGCTAAAGCCCGGTGCAGCCCGCGAACTTGTGACGGCTCTGCGCGACGAAACGAAGCTTCCCATTCATCTGCACACGCATGACACGTCGGGCATCTCGGCGGCCACGGTGCTGGCAGCGGTCGATGCCGGCGTCGATGCCGTCGATGCAGCGATCGACTCCTTTTCGGGCAACACATCGCAACCTTGCCTGGGTTCGATCGTCGAGGCACTCAATGGAAACGACGGAAATGACAAGCGCCGGACAGGGTTGGACCCGGAATGGATCCGCCGGATCTCCTTCTACTGGGAGGCCGTGCGCTCGCAATACGCCGCTTTCGAGAGCGACCTGAAGGGACCGGCTTCCGAGGTCTACCTGCACGAGATGCCCGGCGGCCAGTTCACCAACCTGAAGGAGCAGGCACGCTCGCTGGGGCTTGAGACACGCTGGCACGAGGTGGCGCGCACCTACCACGACGTCAATCTGATGTTCGGCGACATCGTGAAGGTCACGCCGTCCTCCAAGGTCGTCGGCGACATGGCGCTGATGATGGTGAGTCAGGACCTGACCGTCGCCGACGTCGAGAATCCGAAGAAGGACATCGCCTTCCCGGATTCTGTCGTGTCGATGATGCGCGGCGATCTCGGTCAGCCCCCGGGCGGTTGGCCGGAGGCACTGCAGAAAAAGGTGCTCAAGGGTGAGAAGCCGATCACGGCCCGTCCGGGTTCGCTTCTGCCTGCGGCCGATCTCAAGAAGGACCGCGCGGAAATCGAGGAAACGCTGGGCCGTGAACTGAGCGAGTTCGAATTCGCCTCCTGGCTGATGTACCCGAAAGTGTTCACCGACTTCGCCGCTGCGCAGGAGCTATACGGCCCGGTGAGCGTTCTCCCCACGCCGAACTATTTCTACGGCATGAAGCCGGAGGACGAGATTTTCGTCGATATCGAGCAGGGCAAGACGCTGGTCGTCCGCTGCCTCGCCATCGGCGAGGCCGACGAGAAAGGCATGGTCACGGTGTTCTTCGAACTCAACGGCCAGCCCCGGCGCGTGAAGGTGCCGGACCGGGCGCATGGAGCCGGCGCAAGCGCGGCACGCCGCAAGGCAGAGGCCGGCAACAACGCCCATGTCGGCGCGCCGATGCCCGGCGTAGTGTCCACGCTTGGCGTGTCGGCCGGCCAGTCGGTGAAGGCCGGCGACGTTCTGCTCTCAATCGAAGCGATGAAGATGGAGACGGCGCTGCACGCCGAACGCGACGGGGAGATCGCCGAGGTGCTGGTCAAGGCCGGCGACCAGATCGACGCAAAGGACCTGCTGGTGGTCTACGCGTGAGCTTCGCCTCGCCCTGTTCCGGCCCGCGGAGAGTGTCAATTCATTCGTAGCTGATGAAGTTCTTGTAAATGTAGCCTTCGCGGCCGTCATAGGTGACGGCGCACCAGTTGCATCCGGTCTGCGCCTCGATATCGGCGCTGCCCGGTACAACCAGCAGCACTTCCGCGTCGTCTGCTGGACCGGCGCGCAGGTTAACCCAGGTCGTTGCTTTCGCCGCCACTTTCGGACCGACGGTGTTCGCAATCGCGGCGGTCTGTTCGTCGGAGACCGAAGCAAGGTCGGCCTCGACCTCGCGCCGCTGGATCTCCTCCAGCGCAAGCACTTCCTCTACCGTATCGGCCACCGCCACCGAGCCGACAATCTCCGGCAAAGGCGGCTCCGGGCTCACGGCAACCGACGGCGGAGACATCTCCTCCTGTTCGGGCGCGGGTTCCGGCTCCTCGGCGACGGGGTCGCTGCGGTCTTCTCTCTTCCGTACATCCGCCATCAGCGCCGCCTCATCCTCGGGCACGGCAGCACGCCCCACGTCCGCATCGGCTTCCACTTGCTCTGACGTGGCCTGAGGTGCGTCGTCCGGGCCACCCCAGATCATCATCGCCGCTGTTGCGGCAAGTACGACGAGTGCGGCGGCGAGCACATACGCCGTTGGACCCGACGGTGTTGGAAATTGCGCGATGACATCGCGTTGACGACGAATTGCACCGCTGGACGGAAACGTCAGGACCGGCCGCTTCAGGCCACCGGTGCTGAAAAAACTCTTCACAATCGCTCTCCCGGTGCGGCGACATTTGTCGAGCCGTTTCTGGTTGGGCGCGGCCTTTGTCGCTCATTGTCGGCTATTCGATTTCATGGAATCCGAATGTGGCTGAGGTTGGTCCGGATTGAGGCACGGCGGTCGGCTCGCGCGCGCAAATCCTGCTTGACACATGCCTGAACCGATTTAGCTTGCCCGTCCGAAATCGATCCACGAGTTCCTGCCTTGAATCCAACCACAGACAAGAGCGCGGCCGAGCGCGGGCGCTGGGCCGTTGCGGCGTTCTTTTTCACCAATGGTTTTCTGGTCGGCAGCTGGGCGCCGCAAATCCCGGTCTTCCTGACCCGGCTCCAGATCACCGAGTTCACCCTCGGCTTGCTGATCGTCGGATTCGGCATCGGCGCGCTCGTGGCGATGCCCTGGTGCGGCTGGCTGATCCACCGCTACGGCTCTCGCGCTGCGCTGCGCGGCTTCGCCATCGTCTGCGCCTTCGGCCTGCTCGGTATCGCGCTCGTGCCGAACGTCTGGGTGGCGGCAATCATGCTCGTCCTCTTCGGCGGACTCGTCGGCGGCATGGACGTGGCGATGAACTCCAACGCGGTCGCGGTCGAAGGCCGATTGCGCCGCGCTGTCATGTCGTCGTCGCACGGCTTCTGGAGCCTCGGCGGTTTCGCCGGCGGCGCATCCGGTAGCCTGGCGATCCAGCACTTCGGCCATCTGAACCACGCGATCTTCGCCACTGTTATAGCTGTGGTGCTCGTGCTCGTCGCGTCGCGCTACCTGATCACGAACCAGAAGCCGGTGACGGACAAGCCGACAAAGTTCGGTTTTCCGCGCATTCCCGCCATTTATCTTACCGGCATCGTCGCGCTGTTTTCCATGGTGCCAGAGGGCGCGGTGCTCGACTGGGCGGCCATCTATATCCGCCAGGAATTCGGCAGCGAGATTGCTGTTGCAGGCTTCGCTTTCGCCGCCTTCTCGGCCACAATGGCAATCATGCGCTTTGCCGGCGACGGCGTGCGCACGCGCTTTGGCGCGGTGGCGACCATGCGCGTATCGAGCCTTGTCGCGGCATCCGGCATGCTGCTTGCCGGCGTCGCCCCGACCGACTGGACGGCCATCGCGGCATTCGCGCTTTGCGGCTTCGGTATCGCCAACATGGTGCCGATCGCATTCTCGGCCGCAGGCAATCACCGCGAGGATCTGTCGGGCGCGGGGCTCTCCACTGTCACCGCCATGGGCTATTCGGGCAGCCTGGCCGCGCCGTCAGTCATCGGTTTCATAGGCGAACACACCGGCTTCGCGCCGATCTTCATCGCGCTCGCCGTGCTTCTGTGCGTCGTCTTCCTGATGGCCGGCCTGGCTCGAGCAGCTGACTTCGAGGCCGGTCAACCGGCTGAGTAGGCCTTAAGTTCCCCGTATAAGAAATCGGCCACCCGCCTGATACGAGGGCTGTGGCGCACGTCGTGATGCATGGCGAGCCACATCGGCAAAGCAGGCAATGGCAGCTCCGGCAGCACGATCTCGACCTCCAGCGCGCGCATCGCCAGCGATCTTTGCGCGAAACCGATGCCGTTGCCCGCGCGGATCGCTTCCCAGAATGCCACCTGGCTGTCGGTTCTGAACCGGAAGGCGTGGCGATCTACAATCACGCCGAACTGTGCGAAACCTTGGATGATCTCCTCGCCACGGTCGTAGCCGACGAGATCATGCCCGACCAGGTCATCCCGTGTTTGCGGCCTGCCCCGCCGGTCGAGATAGCTCGTTGCGGCGCATGCCGTCAGCGGCAGGTCAGCGATCTTGCGAGCGACAATGTCGTCCTGCGCCGGCTGCACCATGCGGATCGCGATGTCGGCGTCTCGGCGCAACAGGTTGCCGACCTCGTTGCTGGCTACCACCTCCACTTCGATGCCTGGCTCCGCCTCGCCGAAGCGCGCAAGGATGGACGGCAGCACATAGGTCGCCACCACCTCGCTGGCGGTGATCCTCACCGTCCCTTCGATGCGCTCCTCACGCCCAATCGCCAGCCGCGTGAGCGCGTCGGCACTGTCGCGCATCACGATGGCGCGCTCGAGGAACGCCGCGCCGTCTTCGGTGAGTTCGTAGCCCTTGCGCCCGCGGCGGAACAGCACGATGCCGATCGCCGCCTCAAGCTCAGCCACGTGCCGGCCCAGCGTCGGCTGGCTCGCGGCTAGCCGGCGCGCGGCGCCGGACAGGCTGCCGGCTTCGGCGACCGCAACGAAGCTCCGGATCAGGTTCCAGTCGAATTCGTTCATCTATTCAATGATGAATACCAAGTGTCCATTCTTGGGCAATTTCAATTCATCATTGGATACATCATATCGAGGGCATCAACGCAACAGGAGATGTCCCGATGAAAACGATTGCAGTCCTCGGAGCCCGCGGCCGGCTTGGGCGCACGGTAGCACGCGCCTTTCTCGATGCCGGCTATTCGGTCCGCGCCGTGACCCGCGACGGCAAGCTGCCGGCAGACCTTGATGGCGCCCAGCCCGTCGCCGCCGACGCACTCGACCGCGGCGCGCTGATCCGCGCCACGGAAGGCATGGACATTGTCTTCAACGGCCTCAACCCGCTCTACACGGACTGGGCTGACACGTGCATGCCGTTCGCAGAAAACGTCATTGCCGCCTGCAAGGCCAACGGCGCGCTGCACCTCTTCCCTGGCAATGTCTACAATTTCGGCTCGCCGATACCGGCGGAACTGCGCGAGGACACACCGTTCAGGCCGACCACCCGCAAGGGCCGCCTCCGCACCGACATGGAAAGGCTGTTCGAGCGCGCCGCGCGGGCTGGCGAGGTGCAGACCATTGTCCTGCGCGCCGGCGACTTCTTCGGCGGCGGAGGAACCGGCTCATGGTTCGACCAGGTCATGACGAGCAAGATCGACAAGGGCGTCTACACCGCCGGCGGTCCGGTCAATCTCGTCCACGAATGGGCTTATCTGCCCGACCTTGCGAAGGCATTTGTCGGCCTCGCCGAAAATCGCAGCGAACTCGGTTCCTTCGAAAATCTGCACTTTCCCGGCCACGCAATCACCGACGAGCAGATGAAAGCAGCCGCCGAGAAGGCTCTCGGTCGGCCTCTCAAGACATCGACGCTGCCTTGGTGGATCATCCGACTGGCCGGTACCGTCAACGCCATGATGTGGGAGATCGCGGAGATGGCCTATCTGCGCTTTGAGCCCCACCGGCTTGTGTCGGACAGGCTTGCCGGGATCGTCGGGGAGATCCCGCACACCCCGCTCGACCGCGCCGTGGCGAACGCCCTGACCGACCTTGGCATTACCGGAGCGGCGGCACGCAAAGCCGCCTGATACCGGGCTCTCGAACACTTCCTACGAAACGGGCCGCCGGTATGTTCCGGCGGTCCGTTTCAGTTCTGCCGTGTTTGCTGACGCTAAATCCGGCCCATCAGGACGAGAATGAGAACGACGATAAGAATCGCGCCGAAAATTCCCGACGGGCCATAGCCCCAGCCACGCGAATAGGGCCAGGCCGGAATGGCGCCCAGCAGGACCAGAATAAGGATAATGAGCAGTATGGTTCCTAGGGACATAGGGGTTCCTCGAAGGTACAAGCACCCCACCACCCGTCCATAACTTACAACGGCGCGAATTTCTTCGCGCCATTTTTCTTGGTGTTAGTGTCTCGGCCTACTCGGCGGCCTTCGGATAGGGCACCGCCGGATAGTCGCCGATCGGCTCGTCGTCACCTGAAACGCCCTCTTCGCGTGCCTTGGCTTTACGCCTGAAGAGCCGCGCCAGCCAGCCGCGCCGTTCGCCTTGCGGCTGTCGCTCGCGGGTGAAGACCATCAGCGCCGCCGGCGTGACGATCAGCGTCAGCAGCGTTGCGAATGCCAGCCCGTAGACGATGGCGCTCGACAGCGCGATCCACCACTGCGTCGAAGGCGCGTTGATCGTGGTCTCGTGATGGAAGAGTTCCAGCCCGAGGCCGAAGGCGATCGGCAGCACGCCGAGAATGGCCGAAATCGCCGTCAGCACGACCGGACGCGCGCGCTCGCGGCAGGTCTGCAGCACCGCGTCCATCTTGGTCCAGCCTTCGCTCCGCAGCCTGTCGTAGGTGTCTATGAGCACGATGTTGTTGTTCACCACTACGCCCGCCAGCGCGATGACGCCGATGCCGGACATGACGATGACGAAGGACTGGCCGGTGATCATCAGGCCGAGGAACACGCCGATCGTCGACATGATCACGGTCATCAGAACCAGGAACACGCTGGTAAACTTGTTGAACTGCGCCAAGAGCACGATGAATATCAGGAAGATCGCCGCGCCGAACGCCTTCGACAGGAATGCCTCGGCTTCCGCGCTGTCCTGGTTCGATCCGGCCAGCCTCCATTTGATGTTGCCGAGATCCATGCCTGCGAGCGTCTGGGTTACGTCGGCCTGAACGACGGCATCCTGGAAGCCAGACGCGACATTGCCTTGAACGACGATCGTCCGCTCACCGTCGATGCGGTTCAGGACGCCCGTACGCGGCTCCGCGACCCGGCTGACGAAATTGGAGATGGGCACCGGACCCTGCGACGTCTGTACGCGCAGCTGGTCGAGCGTCGCCAGCGTTCGCCGGTCCTCCGGTAGCCGCAGCCTGATGTCAACGGAATCGTCGACGCCCGCCGGGCGGTAGTCGGTCAGCTTGAGGCCGGTCGTCACGAGCTGTACGGCCGTACCAACCGAAGCGGGGGCGATGCCGTATTGCGCAGCCTTGGTACGGTCGACATCGAGCGCCCAGTCGACACCCGGCGGCGGCAAGCCGTCGCTGATGTCGATCGCGCCCGGCACCTTCGCCACCTCAGCTGCGACGCGCCTAGCCATTTCGTTGAGGCCTTCGGGATTGGCGGCTGACAGGCGAACCTGGATCGGTTGCCCGGTCGGCGGCCCTGCATCGGGGACACGAACCTCTACTTCGACGCCGGCGATGCCAGCCATCTCGACGCGCAGATCGTCTAGTATTTCGTTTGCAGACTTGCGCTCGCGCCAGTCAACGAACTCGTACTGGATGACGCCGATAACGTCCTCGGGAATGTCGGCGCCGCCGCCGCGCGTCGAGCCGACGCGCGTGTAGACCGACTTGATGCCGGGCCAGCCAAGCAGCCGCTCTTCCGCCTTGCGCGTCAACGCGTCCTGTTCTGCGAGCGAGAGGTTGCCGCGCGCGTGAACGTAAAGCAGGCCGTAGTCAGGTTCGACCGACGGGAAGAACTCGACGCCTGAACCATAGCGACCATAGCCCACCTGCACCGCGACCAGCAGCGCAACCGTCAGAAGCAGCACGGTCTTCGGATACTGCACCGCGCGCTTCACCAGCGCCATGTACCAGCCGTCGCGGTTGCGCTCCTCCTCGTCCTGCACATGCACCTTGGCGAAGATGGCGCCGAGCGTCGGCGTGAACACGAGCGCATAGAGCATCGAAGCCGCCAGGGTCACGATCAGCGTGATCGGCAGATATTTCATGAAGTCGCCGATGATGCCCGGCCAGAACAGCAGCGGCGAGAAGGCCGCGATACGCGTCATCGTGGCCGCGATCACCGGGCCTGCCATGCGCTTGGCCGCGAGCTCGAACGCTTGCTCCTTTGGCATGCCTTCCGACATGCGGCGCTCGGCGAATTCCGTCACGATGATGGCGTCGTCCACCAGCATGCCGACAGCCAGAATGAGGCTGAACAGCACGATCATGTTCATCGTGTAGCCCATCATGCCCAGCGCAAGGATGCCCATCAGGAACGAGGCGGGAATTGCGAGGCCGATCAGCAGCGAGGCGCGCCCGGTCAGCGCGTACAGAATGACGATGAACACCAGGATGACCGCGATCATCACATGGTTCTGCAGGTCGCCGAGCAGCTGGTTGACGAAGACCGACTTGTCCTGCGTGTAGGTGACGTTGACGCCTTCCGGCATGCGCGCCGCGAAAGCCTCGGCCACCAGTTTGGTCGCCTCGATCGTTTCGACGATGTTTGCGCCTGTGCGCTTCTTCACCTCGATGGCGATGGCCGGCTGGCCGTCGAGCCGCGTGATCGTCTCGGCATCCTTGAATGTCGAGCGGATGATGGCGAGATCCTGCGCCCGCACGACCGCGTCTCTGGTGGCCACGATCGGCAGGTTAGCGACGTCCTCGACCGTCTCGATCAGGGACGGCACCTTGACCGGGTAGCTGCCCTCATCGCCCTTGAGCGCGCCGGCCGCCACGAGACTGTTCGAGGCCCCGACCGCCTGAATCATCTGGTCGAGCTGCAGGCCATAGGACGACAGTTTCATCGGGTCGATGATGACCTCGACAAGGTCGTCGCGCGCACCTTGCAGCGACGCTTCGAGAACACCCGGCACTTCCTCGATCAGGTCGCGCAATTCGCGCGCCGCGGCCGTCAGGGTCCGCTCGGGCAGATGGCCGGAGAGAGTGACGACGAGCACCGGGAACTCGGAGATATTGACCTCGTTGACCGTCGGCTCGTCGGCGCCTGAAGGCAGGTCGCGCTTGGCGTCCGACACCTTGTTGCGCGTGTCCTCCAGCGCGGTCGCCAGATCGGTGGACGGATCGAACTCGAGCAGCACGAATCCGCCGCCCTGATAGGCGGAGGAGCGCATTTCCTTCAGGCCCTTGAGGCCTTTCACCTGCGCCTCGACCGGGCGCAACAGCAACCGCTCGGAGTCTTCGGGCGAAATGCCCTGATAGCTCAGGCTGATGTAGAGAATCGGGATCGCAACGTCGGGTTCGGCTTCCTTGGGGATCGACTGATAGGTCAGAGCTCCCGCGATGATCAGAAAGACGAGCGTCGCCAGCGTGAGCCGCGAATTGCGTATCGCAAGCTTGACTATGTCCATGACCCTGGTCCCGCTCTCGTGATCAGTCGCGCCCCCGCAGTTGCGGGGGAATTACAAGGTTCCGCCGGTGGCTTCGCTGATCAGCTTCCTGATCATGTCTTCGTCGGCCTGCACCGCATTGACGGTATCGCCCTCGGAAATCAGCTGCTGGCCGGCGACAATGATGCGCACGCCCTTCGGGATGCCGCCGAGCACGATGCCGTTGGGCGTGTCGTCGACAATGTCGATCGGGTAGAAAACGACGACGTTCTCGTCATTGACCGCGCGAATGCCGATGTCGCCGTCATTGCTGAGCGTCAGCACCGAACGCGGCAGAACGGTCGCTTCGACAGGAGCTGCGTTCACCGTGATTTCCGCCGTCATTCCGGCGGGAATCGACCGGTCATCGTTCGGCACGGCGACTTCGGTCCGATAGGTGCGCGTAGCCGCCGATGCCGCGTAAGACACATAACGAACGGTGCCTTCGACCTCGCGGCCCGAGACCAGGCGCACATTCGCCTTGTTTCCCGGCTCGACATGTCCGAGGTCGCGCTCGTTGACCTCACCGATCGCAAGGATCGGGTTGAGGCTGAGCAGCGTCACCACCTGGGCGCCGGCCTGGACCGGGCTGCCTTGCTCCACATTGACGGCGTCGATCACCCCGTCGAAGGGTGCGCGAACGACGATGCGCTCCAAATCGGCGATCGCAGCTTCGAGCTGCGACCGTGCAGCCGCCAGCGCCGACAGCGCGTTGTCGAGCTGCAGCTTCGGCAGGCTGCCGCTTTCGGCAAGCCGACGCGCCGCTTCCGCCTCGGCCTCGCGCTGTAGGAGCAGCTGGCGCGCGGTGTCCACCGCGGCTTCCTTGCCCTCGGCCTGCAGCTTCGCGATCAGGTCCCCGGCCTTGACTGTGCTGCCGCGCTTGACCGGCAGCTCCTCGATGAGGCCGCCGGCGCGGGTTGTCAGGACCGTCCGCTTGTCGGCCTCCGTCGTGCCGGACAGCCTGATGGCTCGGGAATGCTCGATGCGCGGGGGGTCGATCACCGCCACGGTGCGCAGCGGCGCCTCCTGCACCTCAGGTGCGGGCTTTGCGGCTTCGCTCTCGTTTGCGGCGCTGCCCACCGACGAAAACTCGCCGGTCGCGACCCATGCGGCCGTAGCAACTAAGACGACGACCGCCGCCACCTGGTGAAACTTAATCTTGGGCATGTTCAAGTCCAATTGGCAGGCCCGGCGGGGCCGCAGCTAATGCCGCGTTCCGCAGGATATGGGTGGGCCTTGCACGACGTTCAATCCCGAACCGCGACGGCGGTACGACGGGAGCGAGCTTCTACACCATTTTCGCGCTGCACAAAAGACGCCAAGTTGTCTCTCTTGCCAATCTTTCGAGCAACTTACGACCCGAGGAAAAAACTTTCCCCAATCGTAGTTTACGCGCAACTTCCCGTGCAGGTACTGGTCCAGCCTGCTACTCGCCGGGGCACGGCGCCCCGGCATCCGCCCAGGCAACGAGCGCCTCATAGGTCTCCTGCGCTGAACCCGGCGCCGGCTCGCGTCCCGGACCTGGGCTCCAACCCCAGCCGACGAGAGCATCGTCGCGCACATGCACGGCAATCTCCTCAAGGGTGCGGCCGCCATTGCGAGCCGGATCTTTGATCTGCGCACAGATTTCGGCCGACGACTTCTCGAACCACACCATCTCTGCCGGAGCCAGATGCCAGTGCGGTGCGCCCGGAGGCCCGTGCAGCTTCGGCGAATTGGTTTCGAAATGGCAGGTCGTGCAGCGCTGGCCAGGGTTGCCGAAGCCGTCCTCGCCGCGGCCTATGGCGAAGCCGTGCACACGCGTCGCGCCATAATGCGGGCCGGACCAGCGCGGCGACTCATCCTCAACATGGCAGTTGGCGCAGCGCGGATGAGAGAAAACCGCGTAGACCTTCTCCCATTCGGCGAGGCCCGAGTTTTCCTGCGCGAACGCTCCGATAGCCGCCAGCGAGGCCGCGCCGACCGAAATCCCGATGATGGTGAAGCGGAGCGTCATGCGAATTTCACCTCCCGCGACAGCGGCAGGTCGCGCAGGCGCTTGCCCGTCAAGGCAAAGATGGCGTTGGCGAGCGCCGGCGCGGCCGGCGGCGTGCCGATCTCTCCCACGCCACCCATCTTCGGGCTGTTTTCCAGTATCGCTACCTCGAATTCCGGACACTGATGCATGCGCATCGCATCGAAATCGTGGAAGTTCGATTGGACCACCATGCCGTCCGCGAAGGTGATCTCCTGACCCATCGCAGCCGACAATCCGTAGATCACGCCCGAAACGATCTGCGCCTCGACGATGCCGGGATCGAGCGCCAGACCGATATCGGCGGCCGCCCACACCTTCTCGATGCGTATGCCATCCGGCGTGTCGGCAACCTGCACGACCTCGGCCACCCAGCCGCCGAACGCGAGGGTGAATGCGACGCCCTTCGCCTTGCCCATGGGCAGTTGCTCTCCCCAGCCGGACATCTCGGCGACCTTGTCGACAACACCGACAGCGGTGGGGTAGTCGGCCATCAGCCTGCGCCGCAGTTCGATCGGATCGACACCGCCGGCCGCGGCGATCTCGTCAAGGAAACATTCGTGGAAAAAGCCGTTGCCGGATGCGCCGACCGAGCGCCACGACGCGACCGGAATACCGAGGTCGGCGTCGAGCGCGCTCACCCGGTAGGAGGGTATCGTGTAGGGCTGGTCCCACGCGCCATCGACCGTGATCTTGTCGGGCATGACCATAGGCACCCAGGGCAGTCCCCGGTGAACGAAACTCCTGGTCACCGAAGGTGCGGCGATGTCCATATCGACTGCGACGGGGAGACCGTCGTCGCCCAGCCTGGCGCGGAAGCGCCCCCGCGCGGCCGGACGGAACGGCCCGTGTCTGGTATCCGCCTCACGCGTCCAGGTCACGTTGACTGGCCGTCCGTCGGCTTCCATCGCGAGCAGGGTGGCATAGATGGCGAAGTCGGATTCCAGCCGGCGGCCGAATCCGCCACCCATAGAGGTTACGGTGAGCGTCACGTCAGTTTGGTCGATTCCGGCGACGCCTGAACACAGCCACCGTGTGATCGTCGGCATCTGGCAGGGCGCCCACAATTCGAGCTTGCCGTCCTTACGACGTGCCGTCGCGTTCATCGGTTCCATGCAGGCATGAGCGAGGAAGGGATAGGAATACTCTGCCGCCACGACCTGATCGGCCGGCGCATCGGCGAACGACCCCTCGATGTCGCCGTCGTCGCGGAAAGCGCTGCCGCCCCCCTCGTCGAGGCGATCTCGGAGCATGCGGTCGATCGTTTCGCTGTCGGAAGGATAGGAGGCGTCGCCCCACTCGACATCAATCGCGTCGGCTGCCCGGAATGCGGCCCAGCTGTTTTCCGCGATGACGCCGAAGCCGCCGCCATAGGAGGTGTCCAGCGGGACGACCTTGACCACGCCGGGCACAGCCTCGGCTTTCGTTACATCCGACCGGACCGGCTTCGCGCCCAGTCGCGGGCTCATGCGCACGGTGCCGAACAGCATGTCCGGCTGGCGCATGTCGATGCCGAAGATGGGCGCGCCGGTCACCTTGTCCATCATGTCGACGCGCTTCTGCGACTTGCCGAGTAGCCGCCATTGCGAGCGATCGCGCAGCGGCGGATCGTCCGGCGCCTCTTCGCTCGCGGCGTCAAGCGCAACCTCGCCATAGGTCAAGCTGCGGCGGGACACTTCGTGGGTCAGAATGCCGTTGGCGCTGCCAATCTCATCGGCAGGCACGCCGAGCCGCTTCGCAGCCGCCGCCGTGAGCATGATGCGCGCGGCCGCACCGGCCTTGCGCATCCTGACATAGCCGTCGCGAATGGTCGCGGAGCCGCCAGTCGACTGGACTCCGGCGATCCTGCCGACAACTCCGATACTGTCGCGGACAAATTGCGCCACCGCGCTGTCGTTGTAGAACGCGAAGGGAACCGATTCCTCCATCGCGCCAGCGTTGTAGTAGGCCCACGACGTCGGCCCGTGCTCGACGCGCACAGCGCCGAGTTCGACGTCGAGCTCTTCTGCAACCAGCGCGGCGAGCGTGGTCGAAACGCCCTGCCCCATCTCGGCGCGTGGCGCGATGACCGTAATCGAGTTGTCCGCCCCAATCTTGACGAAGGGATTAAAGACCGCCTCGCCCTCGTCAGCCTCCAGCGGGTTTTCGTAGGGCCGCCTGTAGGAATAGTAGCCGAAGGCCGCGCCGCCGGCGACGACCGCTGCGCCGACGAGCAGCGTGCGCCTGGTGATAGTGCCGAGACGCGACATGGCGTCAGGCCTCCCCCATGGAGCGCGCGGCGCGCTTCACCGCAGCCCTGATGCGCGGATAGGTGCCGCATCGGCAAAGATTGCCGCTCATCGCTTTGTCGATGTCTTCGTCCGTCGGATTGGGAATTTCGGCGAGCAACGCCACCGCCGACATGATCTGACCGGCCTGGCAGTAGCCGCATTGCGGAACCTGTTCATCGATCCATGCCTGCTGGACCGGGTGCAGCGCATCGGGCTCCCCCAGGCCCTCGATCGTCGTGACCGCACCCGAAACCTGTCCGACCGGCATGACGCAGGAGCGCACCGGCTGTCCGTCGATGAACACGGTGCACGCCCCGCAGGCCGCAATTCCGCAGCCAAATTTCGGTCCGAGTACGCCTGCGACGTCGCGCAATGCCCACAGAAGCGGCATTTCCGGATCGACGTCGAGCTCTCGAACGTTGCCATTGATGGTGATTTGCATGACAAGCCCTTGCTATGGGGGAATTTTGGCTATCGGCCAGTCGCAAACACATTGACAAAATCTGTCATTATGTCAATGGCTGAGACGGAATGAGCACGGAACAGACCACCGAACTGTCCGCCGAGGACGCGCGGCGAACCCGCATTCTCGAAGGAGCGAAGCAGGCTTTCCTGGCCTACGGCTTCCAGCGCACGACGATGGACGACATAGCCCGGGCGGCCGAGATTTCGCGGCCCGCGCTCTATCTCATGTTCAAGAACAAGTCGGATATCTACCGGGCGCTGGCCTCGGCCCACATGGATGTGATGCTGGCGACGACCGCCAGGGCGCTCGAGAGCGACGGCTCGCTGGAAGGGCGCCTTGAACAGGCGCTCGGCTCTATTCTGGCGATGACTTCCGAGATCGAGGATTCGCCGCATGGCGCCGACATTCTCGACATGAAGAACAGCCTGGCGGCTGACATCATCGCTGAATGGCGCGTTGGCATGACCGACCTGATCGAAGCCGCGATCGGCGCCGAGATGTCAAAGGACGGGGGCGACAAGTCGCCCAAGTTCGCGCCGCGAATGCTGGCCGACATGCTTCTCGACGCCAAGGAGGGCATGAAGATGCGGCAGATTCCCGCCGCCCAGCAGCGTGCGGCGCTTGCCGCCTTCGTCCGGGTGGTCGTGCAGGCGGCAGGCCACTGACCGGCCAGGCCCGGACTCAGGATCGGGCTTTCTCCAGAAATTCGCGCACGCGCTTGCCTACCGGCCGCTTCGCACCCGGTTTGAGCCCCGGCGCCAGCATATCGGACAGATCGAGCGTCGGCTCGTTGCCGACCTTGTCGAAGCTTTCAGCGAGCCAGTCCTGTGCGGCTACCCTGCCGAGATCGCGGAGATACTGAAGGAACGCCCATTCAGCATTGATCTTCGATGACGCCGACAGATCCTTGAACGCCTCGTCTGCGTCGATGCGGTGCATGCGTATGTCGCGGTAGTGCTCGTGGGAAATCACGCCGCTGGCGATCAGTTCCTTGACGAATGCGATTGCCCTCAGCTCGCGCAGCAGACCGGCATTGAAAGTGATCTCGTCGATGCGGTTTTGTATCTCGCGCGCCGAATGCGGCGCGCCTTCGCGCACCACGGGATTGATCTGCACCAGCAGCACGTCCTCGACATGGCTGGCATAGAAGAACGGATAGAGCGCCGGATTACCGCCATAGCCGCCGTCCCAGTAGGGCACGCCCTCGATTTCAACGGCCTTGAAAAGCTGCGGCAGACAGGCGGACGCCATGACGACGTCGGCGTCGATCTCGGACTTCTCGAACACACGCAGCTGCCCGGTTTCGACATTGGTAGCCGAAACAAAGAGCCTCGGCCCGGCGGCCGATCGCACGCGGTCAAAATCTATATGGCGCCCCACGACATCACGCAGTGGATTGGACCCGAACGGGTTGGCGACATAAGGCGAGATGAAGCGCGACACTGCATCGAACCACTGGAATGTCGGGGAGTGCTCGACCGACCAGTTGCCCCAGATCATGTCCCAAGGCGTGCGCCGCACCGGGCTGAAGCGACCGACCGTTCCCACTGCGCGCCAGAAGACCTCAAGACGCTCACGCGCGCCATCGCGACCACCGCGGCTCCAGCCGTCCGCAAGGGCGACAGCATTCATCGCACCGGCGCTTGTGCCGGAGATGGCAACCATGTCGAGCCGGCCGTCCTCCAGCAACGCGTCCAGAACCCCCCAGGTGAAGGCGCCATGCGAGCCGCCTCCCTGGAGCGCGATGTTTATCGGCTTGATGCCTTGGGGGTTTGCGACCATGGTACGGCAAGCCGCTCTACTGGGCGGTCCAGCCGCCGTCGATTGACAACGTTGTGCCGGTGATCTGGGCCGCCGCGTCGCTCGCCAGGTACACGACGGCGCCCGCGATCTGATCGACGGTCGCGAACTGCTTGCTTGGCTGCTTTTCGAGGATAACGTCGCGGATCGTGGTCTCGCGGTCGAGCCCGGTCTCGCGCATCCGGTCTTCGATCTGCTTCTCGACCAGAGGCGTCAGTACAAATCCCGGACAGACGGCATTGCACGTGATGCCTTTGCCGGCATTTTCCAGCGCCACCGTCTTGGTCAGCCCGACGAGGCCGTGCTTCGCCGCCACATAGGCCGATTTGTTGGGCGATGCCCGCAGTCCGTGCGCCGACGCAATGTTGATGATCCTGCCGTGGCCGGCATCGCGCATATGCGGGACGGCCGCAGCTGTCGTGTGGAACGCTGACGACAGGTTGATCGCCATGATCGCGTTCCATTTGTCGACCGGAAAATCCTCAACCGGTGCGACATGCTGTATGCCGGCGTTGTTCACGAGGACATCGACGGCGGAAAACCGCGACACCGTCTGCTCGACGAGTTTGCGACAAGCGTCGCCGTCGGCCATGTCCGCCTTGATGTAGGCGGCCTCTATGCCGTGATCCGCGGTCAGCTGCGCGGCGATTGCGTGGTCTTCTTCGCGGTCAGTGAAGGAGTTAAGCACCAGATTGGCGCCCTGTGCAGCCAGCGCTTCGGCAATTGCAAGTCCGATCCCGGAGGTCGAGCCGGTCACGATGGCGGTTTTTCCCGTAAGCATGATGCGCATCTCCCGTTGAACTGCGAGGCATATATTGCAGTGCAAAAGGGAAAGCCATCCGGTGGAAATACGGCCTTGAACCGCCAACAAAAAACCCGGCACGAGGGCCGGGTTTTTGATGACTTCGAGCGGTTGGCGGCTGCTTATGCCGCCTCTTCCTGCTCGGCTTCCTCGTTGTCGGCCTTGGCGCCGCGGCGCGGCCCCTTGGCGAGGTTGGCCTCGATGAGATGAACAGCCTCGGTTTCCGAAACCTTGTTCACGGCAGCGATCTCCCGCGCCATGCGGTCGAGCGCGGCCTCGTAGAGCTGGCGCTCCGAATAGGACTGCTCGGGCTGGTTCTCGGCCCTGAACAGGTCGCGCACGACCTCCGAAATAGAGATCAGGTCGCCGGAATTGATCTTGGCGTCATATTCCTGCGCCCGGCGCGACCACATAGTGCGCTTGACGCGGGCGCGACCCTGCACGACCTTGAGAGCGCGCTCGACATAGTCGGTTTCCGACAGCTTGCGCATGCCGACGGAGGTAGCCTTGGCCACCGGCACCTTCAGCCGCATCTTGTCCTTCTGGAAATCGATGACGAACAGCTCCAGCTTGTGACCGGCGACTTCCTGCTCCTCGATCGCGACGATCTGTCCCACGCCATGCGCCGGATAGACGATGTATTCGCCGGTCTTGTAGCCGTTGCGAGTTGCCGATTTCTTCTGCTGGGTTGCCATACGCAGTGAACTCCTGTTTGCAAGCCGGCCATTCAGCCGGACCCCGTGACCTTGACCGCCATGCGGTCCGCCCTGTCGCCGAACACCCTGCAAACCACTCCAGAAATGCCGCAGCCGCCTACAGACAATACGCGGTTGCGAGGCCAGGTCGCCCTGGTCTGGAATGGGATTCGCGCCTTTCGATGATTAACGCTTGTGCGCCTTGAATCGATGGTGTGTCATCGGCATGTTTTGTGACCCTACCACAAAAAGCCGAAAGAATCAACAATTTGCCGCATGCGCTAACAACCCGCGAGCCGCGCTGGGTCCGCCCGGCAGGTTAATTCCGCCACTCGTGGTGGCGCCGCTCAGTCGCCGGCGCCGGGCTCCGCCGAGAAGTATTTCTCGAACTTGCCTTCCTCGCCGTCGTACTTTTCGCCGTCGGCCGGCGGCTCGCCCTTGCGGGTGATGTTTGGCCATTTCGACGCGTATTCGGTATTGATCTCGAGCCACTTTTCGAGCCCCGGCTCGGTGTCGGGCTTGATGGCGTCGGCCGGGCATTCAGGCTCGCACACGCCGCAGTCGATGCACTCGTCAGGATGAATGACGAGCATATTCTCGCCTTCATAGAAGCAGTCGACCGGACACACCTCGATGCAGTCCATGTATTTGCACTTGATGCAGTTATCGACGACGACATAGGTCATTGCAGCTGCTTCGTTTCACGCGGCTGGAGCGAATTTTCGGGTGAGGTAGCCCCTTTGTCCGGCGCTGGCAAGTATCGCCATTGCGCGCTCCGGCGGCATAGCGGAATGCTTTTGCCGAGCACAATTCGCAGACTGTTTCGGTCGGCCGCAGCCCACGCTGTCTCCGGTCAAGCGACTACTCCTGCTCAACGGTGTCCGCTTCCGCCGCCAAGGCGTCGCTCGAGCGAAGGGCGGCAACCGGCGGCGGCGACAGATTCTCGAAAAGTTGCACGGCCTCGGCAGCCGGTCCGCGCCTGGCGCCCATGCCCAACACCTTGAGCACCAAGACCTTGCCACGCAGCGAGATCGTCAGCACGTCGCCGGGGCGGACCCTGCGCGCCGCATTGTCGATCTTCTGTCGGTTGATGCGCACCTTGCTTGACTGCACCAGCCTCGACGCCAGCGTGCGCGTTTTCACCACACGCGCGAAATAGAGCCACTTGTCGATGCGCTGGCCCTGAATGGGCTGCTGGTCCATCGAGGGCCGGGACCTATTTCTTGAGCTGGTCGCGCAGCGCAGCCAGCTTGGCGAAGGGCGAATCCGGGTCGATCCGCGCCGGCCGCTCCTCGCGCTTGGCGTCTGGGCGCGGCGGCTTTGCATCGCGGCGCGGCCCGCGTTCGCCCTTGTCGCCGGGCTTGCCGTGCCGGCGCTCGCGCCGTCCCTTGCCTTCGCTGCGGCCGTTGTCGGAATCCTCGCCGGGCTTGCCCTGGCGCCGGCGGTTCTGGCTGCCACGCGGCCGGTTGTCCGCGCGACCGGGCCGCCAGATCAGGATCGGCTGCGGCTCCGCATCGGCTTCGCCGTCAGGCGCACCAGCAGTGTCGGTCGATTGTGAGGCCGGCGCCGCCCCGTCTGAGCCCGGCGCATCCGCCGGGGGCGTATCGGTCGACTGTTCATTTGCCGGTTCGACAGCCAAAGCAGGTTCCGCCACGGCTTCGGCCGTTCCATCGGTCCCGGTGTCTTGAGTCGCCACATCCGATGCGGGCGCCGAACTCGCACCAACGGTTTCTGCGGAACCATCCTTGGCCTCGCCGGCCGACGGCTCACCCGCTGCCGCTTCCGTGTGCGCTGGCGCGTCCGCTGATTTCTCGGCCTCAGCCTTCTCGGCGTGCGCGTTCGCGGCGGCGTCGAGTTCCGCGATCCGCGCGAGCACCTCAGCGGCCGGTTTCGGGTCCGCCCGGTAGCCGAGGCCCTTGAGTATCTCTTCCATGTCCTCGGCCGTGGCGCCGAGGATCGACATCATCGCCGGTGTGACGACGAATGCGTTGCCCCCATAGCCGCCTTCGGGGCGCGCGCCGGCATCCTCTTTCCACGACAGCGCCGGCCGGATCAGGTCGGCAAGTCGTTCGAGGATGTCCACGCGAACGGCGCGGCGGCCAAGATTGCGGTAGCCGGCCAGCTTGTAGAACGTACGCTCGTAGGACGGGTCGACGATGACAGAGGTGCGCCCCGACGCGAGCAGATTCACGATGTCGCCGAACCCGGCCTTGTCCTTGGCATCGTTGGCGAGCGCCCACAGCAAAGTCAGCAGCCCGGCGGGGCCAGGCTTCAGCAGCGCCGGAATGAAGATGTGGTAGGCGCCGAAGCGCACGCCGAGCCGTCGCAGCGCCCCGCGTGCATCCTGGTCGAGCGCCCGTACGTCTTCAGCGATATCGCGCCGGTTCACCAGGCCGTAATTCTCCACTAGCCGGAAGGCGACGCCGCGCGAGATGCCGGTCAACTGGTTCGCGCCCTTCAGGTCGATCAGCGGCTTGAGCAGCGTTTCGACCTGGTAGTTCGCGAAACGCTCCGCCCGCATCTGGACCCGGTCACGCGCCGCGCCTGTGAGTTGCTCGTCGGCGAGCAGCACGGCGCGAGGTTTCAGTGGGTCGTCGCCGGCCACCAGAGTTGCGACCGGGGCGCCGATCCAGCGCAGAACGCCGTCCGATCCGAGCGCCAGATCGCCATTGGGCGAGTTGGCGAAACGCTCCGCGCGCGCCTCGAACTCGCGCGCCAGCCCCTTCTGCGCTGCAGTACGCACGGCTTTGGCGTCCTCGCCCTCGGCCTGCTGGTCCGCCGTGAAGCGAAACCCGTGCAACGCACCGACATGGTGCCCCTCGACTACCACGTCTCCAGACGGACCGATCTCCGCTTCGAGCATACTGTCTTCTCTCAGTCGCTTCATGAGCACGGATGTCCTGCGGTCTACGAACCGTTTCGTCAATCTTTCGTGGAGCGCATCGGACAAACTGTCTTCGATCGCGCGCGTTTTTTCCTGCCAGTGTAGCGGATCGGCCAGCCATCCCGGCCGGTGCGACACATAGGTCCAGGTGCGTATCTGGGCGATCCGCTGCGACAGCGCGTCGATATCGCCTTCGATGGACTCGGCGCGACGCACCTGCTCGGCGAGGTAGTCCTCGTCGACATGGCCCATCCGAGCCACGTCGCGGAAGATCGAGCCGACGAGTTCGGCGTGCTGCGCCGGTGCAATGCGCCGGTAGTCCGGCAGTGCGCAAACATCCCACAGAAGGGCCACGCGCTCGGGCCGGTCGGCAAGCGCGGCGACATCCTCCTCGCGGGACAGCTGCTCCAGAGCGGTCAGGTCAGCGGCCGGCAGCGCCCGCGTTAGGCCGTCCACCGGCGGCAACGTCTCGGCCGAGCGTTTCAGTGCGTCGATGCTGGCGAAGTCGAACGAGGCTGTGCGCCATTGCAGCACCCGCACTGGCTCGAACTCATGCCCTTCCACCTTGCGCACGGTCTCGTCGCCAAACGCGTCGACCTGCCCGGTGACGCCGAAGGTGCCGTCGCGCACATGCCGCCCGGCACGTCCGGCAATCTGCCCGAGTTCCGATGCCGTCAGCGGCCGGTGCTGGAAACCGTCGAACTTGCGGTTCTGGGCGAAGGCGACGTGGTCGACATCAAGATTAAGCCCCATGCCGATTGCGTCTGTCGCTACGAGGTAGTCGACGTCGCCGGACTGGTAGATCTCGACCTGCGCGTTGCGCGTCCGCGGGCTGAGCGCGCCCAGCACCACGGCGGCCCCGCCGCGCTGGCGCCGTATCAGTTCGGCAATCGCGTAAACCTCGTCGGCCGAAAAGGCGACGATGGCCGAGCGGCGCGGCAGCCGCGTCAGCTTCTTGGA
Organism: Rhizobiaceae bacterium; assembly: GCA_017643025.1. GTDB lineage: Bacteria > Pseudomonadota > Alphaproteobacteria > Rhizobiales > Rhizobiaceae > RCIO01. The sequence continues at coordinate 482,843 of JAEPOG010000002.1, read as the reverse complement.
GCCGGAATAGGCGAGATGCGACAGGCGCGGCCGCGTGACCACCGAAAGCCCCGGCAGCAGCTTGTCGAGTATGCCGCGCATCGTGCCGGCGCCGAGAAGCAGCGTCTCCTGCCTGCCGCGCAGATGCAGGATGCGGTCGGTGAAGATATGCCCGCGTTCCAGATCGCCGGCGAGCTGCACCTCGTCGATCGCCACGAAGGCGGCATCGGTCTGGCGCGGCATGGCTTCGACCGTGCACACCGAGTAGCGCGCGCCCGGCGGCACAATCTTTTCCTCGCCCGTAATGAGCGCGACCCTGGAAGCCCCGGCCTTCTCGCAGACCCGGTGGTAGACCTCGCGGGCGAGCAGCCGGAGCGGCAGGCCGATGACGCCGCTTTCATGCGCTACCATGCGCTCGATGGCGAGATGCGTCTTGCCGGTGTTGGTCGGGCCGAGCACCGCCGTCACGTCGCGGCCGGAAAGGACCAGCGGCCCGCTCTGCTTTGTCTGGACGTTCATGGCGAGACGCTCGGGTTCGAAAATGGCCAAGGCTGAAACCCTGCCGGACGGGAGGCAGGTCCGGGCCCCGCCGTCATATAGGAACGGGTGCCCGAAGCGAAACCCTTTTCGGCGCACGGTTAAGGAACGGAACGAGTCTGGAACGAATCGGCGACGAATCACTGACTCTCGCCGATTCCGTATTTGTTCACGGCTAGATATGGTGGCCGCGAGCATGTTGCGGGCCAGATGCTGAATCGCCCGCCGCCGTAACTCGCCAATTCCCGTCAGAATCGGCTTGATGCGTTAACCTTTGAAGGGACGCCGAGCGACGTGTCTGGCTGGCCTCACACCAAGCCTCGGAATTTGCTTGGATTTCTTGCCAGTCCGTTAACAACGCGCCGCCTGCCGGGCGCATGCAGTTAACTTTCAGGCCAAAGGCGGAACGAACCGGCGACGAATCACTGATCGTCAAGTTTTCCGGTTTTGTTCACCGCTACATGTTGTGTCCGGCTTTGCTGCTGCACAGATTTCCCACAGGAATCGCACAGGGCTATCCACAGTCTCTTCGCATCGGCGTTAACGATTTCGTCTCCCGCCGGGACAGACACGCGGACGGCGAATTCACGTATTGGCCAACAGCTTCCGCTGGGGCAATATCAGGAACGGCTTGGGGAACGGACCATGGGCGATACTCTTGGCGCTGGGGGCGGGTCGCTGCCCGACTCGCGAAACGCGGCAATGCGCATCGCCGTGGCGCTGATCATTGCTGCTCTCACCGTGCCTTTGCTGTCCGGCTGGAGAGTGACCGGCACCAATGTCCGCTACGCCTATTATCCCGTTTCGGGCCGCAACCACGCTGAGATCGTCCGCTCGGTCCGCCGCTTCGCGCCGAGGAACGGCTATGCCTACGGCATGGGCTTCATCGACTTTCACCCCGACTACGACGTGACGTCGAGGCGCGGCGAGTGCCGCATAACGCGCGCCGACACCGGCCTCAGCATTCACCTCAAGCTGCCCGAATGGCGCGGTCCCGACGACGCCCCCGCCTCAGCCGTGCGGTTGGGCCGGCGCTTCGAGCGCTCGATCCGGGACCATGAAATGCAGCACGTGCGCATCGCCGAGCGCTACGCTCGGCAGATGAGCCGCAGCCTGATGGGGATAAAGGGACAGGAAAACTGCTGGGCGCTACGCAGGGAAGCGCGCGATGTCATCGCCTCGGTCAAGCGCGCGCATCTCGCCGCTCAGAAGGCGTTCGACCGCCGCACGCTGCGGCAGATCAGACGCCTGCTCTAGCCAGCCAGATACTAGACGAAGAACTGTCCGCCGTTCGCCGAGATCGTCGATCCGGTGATGAAGCCGGCGTCGTCCGAGGCGAGGAACACCACGCAGCGCGCGATCTCGCTTGCTTCGCCCAGCCGGCCTGCGGGGATCTGTGCGATGATCTTGGCTCGCACATCATCCGGCACCGCCATCACCATGTCGGTTGCGATGTAGCCCGGGCAGATTGCGTTGACGGTGATGCCGGCCCGCGCGCCTTCCTGTGCAAGAGCCTTGGTGAAACCGAGATCGCCAGCCTTGGAGGCCGAATAGTTCGCCTGGCCGGCCTGGCCCTTCTGGCCATTGATCGAGGATATCGTCACGACCCGGCCGAACTTGCGGTCGCGCATTCCAGACCAGACATTGTGCGTCATGTTGAAGACGCCGGTGAGGTTGGTGTCGATCACCTCGCGCCACTGATCGGGCGTCATGCGGTGGAACATCGCGTCGCGCGTGATGCCGGCATTGTTGATCAGGATGTCGACCGGCCCGAGTTCGGCCTCGACCTTGGCGATGCCGTCCTTGCAGGCCTCATAGTCCGCTACCGACCACTTGAAGACGGGAATGCCTGTTTCGTCCTTGAATTTTGCCGCGGCCTCGTCATTGCCGGCATAGTTCGCGGCTACCTTGCAGCCCGCTTCCTTCAGCCCAATCGAGATGGCCGCGCCTATGCCGCGCGACCCACCGGTGACGAGTGCTACTCGTGCCATGAAATGTTTCCTCCCGAATTGAGGCAGTAGGGCCTTAGGGCAATAGGGCAGTATGTTTCTGCTTCTCTATCTACCTGTTTGCCTACTGCCATATTGCCGTACTGCCTTAGTTCATCGCCTCGACGCACATCGCCACACCCATGCCGCCGCCGATGCACAGCGTCGCGAGGCCCTTCTTCGCCCCGCGGCGCTTCATCTCATAGACCAGCGTGTTGAAGATGCGGGTGCCGGACGCGCCGATCGGGTGGCCGATGGCGATCGCGCCGCCATTGACGTTGACGATCTCGGGGTTCCAGCCAAGCCCCTTGTTCACCGCGCAGGCCTGCGCCGCGAAAGCCTCATTGGCTTCAACGAGGTCCAGGTCCCCGACCGACCAGCCGGCCTTTTCCAGCGCTTTCTTCGACGCTGGAATCGGGCCGGTGCCCATGATCGAGGGATCGACTCCAGCCGTCGCCCACGAAGCGATGCGCGCCAGCGGCGTGATGCCCCGGCGCTTCGCCTCAGATTCTGTCATCAGCACGACGGCTGCGGCCCCGTCATTGAGGCCAGATGCGTTGGCCGCTGTCACCGTACCGTCTTTGTCGAAGGCCGGCTTCAGTTTCTGCATCGCCTCCAGCGTCGCGCCGTGACGGATGTACTCGTCGGCATCGACCACGATGTCGCCCTTGCGCGTCTTGACCGTGAAAGCGACGATCTCGTCCTTGAACTTGCCGGCCTTCTGCGCGGCCTCCGCCTTGTTCTGCGAAGCGACGGCGAAATTGTCCTGGTCATCGCGGGTGATCTGGAACTGGCTGGCAACGTTCTCCGCGGTGTTGCCCATGTGATAGCCGTTGAAGGCGTCCCACAATCCGTCCTTGATCATGGTATCGACCAGCTTGATGTCGCCCATCTTCACGCCGGCGCGCAGATGCTGGCAGTGCGGCGACAGCGACATCGATTCCTGCCCGCCAGCGACGATGATCTTGGCGTCGCCGGTCTGGATCTGCTGCATGCCGACCGCGATCGTGCGCAGGCCCGAGCCGCAGACCTGGTTCAGTCCCCAGGCGGTCGTCTCCTTGGGCAGGCCGGCCGCGATCGACGCCTGCCGCGCGGGGTTCTGACCCTGGCCCGCCGTCAGCACCTGGCCGAGAATGACTTCATCGACCTCGGCCGCGTCGACCCCCGCACGCGCCAGCACTTCCTGGATCACTGCCGCGCCCAGCTCATGCGCTGGCGTGTTGGCGAATGCGCCGTTGAACGAACCTACGGGCGTGCGCGCGGCGCTGGCGACGACGATGGCTTCCGATGCGGACATGGTGACCTCCGGGCGGGAATGGGTGGTGGCAATCTTCACCGTTCTTGCCCTTTCCTCGGTGCGTGTCAAACGTCATCGGCGGCCCGCCCGGAAATTGTCATATCGCGCTACGCGCCTTCGCTCCCGCTTTGCAGCACGCCGCGCCTTGCAGCGCACAAACTGCTTTCTTTTCAGGCGGTTTTGCGCATATGGTGCCGAAAATGCCGTCACCCGCCCGACCGTTGCGGACGCAGATGCGTGGCATGCAGGCGGCGTCGGACGGTGGAATCCGGCAATTCGGGAGGCTGCCAAATGCCCGCAAAAGACGACCCGGTGGTGATCAAGAAATATGCGAACCGTCGGCTCTACAATACGGGCACTTCGACCTACGTGACGCTCGAAGACCTCGCCGAAATGGTCAAGCGCGGCGAGGAGTTCACGGTCAAAGACGCCAAGTCCGGCGAGGACATCACCCACCCGGTGTTGACCCAGATCATCTTCGAGCTTGAGAACAAGGACGGGCAGAACATGCTGCCCATCTCCTTCCTGCGCCAGCTCATCTCCTTCTACGGCGACCAGATGCAGATGGTCGTTCCGTCATTTCTCGAACAGTCCATGATCGCCTTCGCGCGCGAGCAGGAGCGCATGCGCGAGCAGATGAAGGCGGCTTTCGGCCAGAATCCGATGGACATGATGAACATGACGACGCCGATGAAGGCGATCGAAGAGCAGGCGCGACGTAACATCGAGATGTTCCAGAACGCCATGCAGATGTTCACGCCCTTCCCGTCGGGCGGGCAGGCTGTGCCGGAGAATGGCGCCGAGAACGACGCCGCGCCGGACGATCAGCCCGACGAACTGAGCGAACTCAAGGACCAGATCAAGGCGATGCAGCGCAAGCTGGACTCGCTGGGCCGCAACGGCGGCTAAACCGGCCTACCATCCCGCAGCAAAGCCGTCCTTCCGCGGATCGGACCCCCCAACAAGAAACCCGCTCTCGTGGTCGATGGCGATGATCTGCGCCCCGCCATGCGGCATCGCCGCGCGCCGTAGAGGGTGCCCACGCGCCTCCAGCCCGGCGCACACCTCGGCCGAAATCCCGGTCTCGGCCTCCAGCACGCCGTCATCGCCCCAGAACAGCCTCGGCTGATCGGCCGCGGCCTGGGCGTCCATGCCGCCAAGAACGATGTCGGTGAAAACCTGGGCATGACCCATGGGCTGGAAGCCGCCGCCCATCACCCCGAACGAAATCGATGCCTTGCCGGCGTTCGTCGCCATGCCGGGGATGATTGTGTGCATGGGCCGCTTGCCGGGAGCCATTTCGTTGGGATGTCCCCGCTCGAGCGTGAAGCAGGCGCCGCGGTTCTGCAGCGTTATCCCGCTGTTCGGCGTCACGATGCGCGCGCCCATGCCGTAATAAAGCGAGTTGATGAAGGAGACGGCGCGCCGGTCGCGGTCGACCACCGTCAGGCAGGTCGTGTCCGGACCGGGCGGCCTGGGCATCGCGAGGTCCTCGATGCGGCGATCCGGATCGATCCGCGCCGCCAACGTCTCGGCAAAGCTTCGCGACAGCAGCCTATCCGGTGAGGTATTCATCGTCGCAGCGTCGGACACGAAGGCGTCGCGCGCCGCATAGGCGAGCCGCGCCACCTCGATCCAGAGGTGCCAGCGCTCGGCGCTGTCACGCGGCAGCCGCTTCGCATCCGCCACATCCAGCATATTGAGCATGATCAGGGCTGTGATGCCCTGGCCGTTCGGCGGAATTTCGATGAGCCGCTGGCCGCCATGATCGGTGCCGATCAGGTCCACCCAGTCGGCGGTGCATGCGGCGAGGTCGGCCTCCTCCATGAACCCGCCGCCGGCGCGTACAGTCGCCGCGATCTCCGCCGCCACTTTTCCTTCATAGAAGGCTTTGGCGCCGGACTTGGCCACCTGACGCAACACCCCCGCGAGTGCGCCCTGGCGCATGCGCTCGCCTGCTTTCGGCGCGCGTCCATCCTTGAGGTAATGCAGCTTTGCACCGGGATCCGCCGCCAGATGTGCCTCGTAACGCTTCCAGTCAGAAGCAACACGAGGGTGTACGGCGAAACCCTCCTCACCGTAGCGGATCGCGTCGGCAAGGAGCCGGTCGAAGCCCATCGTGCCGAAGCGGTTGGCTGTAGCCTCCCATCCGGCAAGCGCGCCGGGCACGGTCACCGAAACAGCGTCGAATTCGGGCAGCTTGGTGAGGCCGCGCGCCCTTACCGCCTCGGCGTCGGTGCTCATCGAAGAGCGGCCGGACGCATTGAGCCCGTGCAGCGTACCGTCCGGTTCGGCGATGATAGCGAAGCAGTCGCCGCCGATGCCGGTGGCGCCAGGCTCCACCACGCACAGCGTCGCCACCGCCGCGATCGCCGCATCGACAGCGTTGCCGCCATCGCGCAGCACGGAAATCGCGCTCATCGTGCCAAGCGGGTGGCTGGTTGCGGCCATGCCGTTCTCGGCGATGACCGGGGAGCGCCCCGGCAGCGAAAAGTCCCGCATCTGACTGCGTCTCTAGCGCAGATTGACGTCGCGGCTCGCCGCGCGCAGCGATACCGAGAAGCCGGCCAGCACGTCGACGACGGCGATGAACATCAGGACGAAGAACAGCGAGGTCGCCGCCCCTTCGACGAGCAGGAACTCGACGAGGAAAATTACGAAGACCAGCGTCGACAGCAGATGATCGACCAGCGAAGCGTTCGACGTGCGCGTCGACTTGATGAGCTCGATGAACAGAAGCACCAGCGCTATGACGATCATCAGGTCCGCCAGCGTCATCGACCAGGTGCCGCCTGAGATCATGGGCATGGAGAAGAGCACGCCGCCCCACGGGTTGCCGCCGCCACCCAGAAACCCGATCAATCCGACATTGTAGAGGATGAGCGGCACGATCATCAGCGGCAGATGGGCCATGGCTGGATTCCGGTTTGCGGGAGCCGAAGTTAAGACCGCCACCGCACCCTCGCGTCAAGTTCCCGCGCCAACGAAAAAGGCCGGCGCAACGGCCGGCCTTTGCATTTCGGTATGCGGAAGGTCAGCCTTCCTTGGGCTCCAGCACCTGGCGGCCGCGATACATGCCCGTCTTCAGGTCGATGTGATGCGGGCGGCGCATTTCGCCGGAATTCTTGTCCTCGACATAGGTCGGGGCCTTCAGCGCGTCGGCGGCGCGACGCATGCCGCGCTTGGACGGCGAGGTTTTTCGTTTCGGTACAGCCACGGATCGAACTCCTGTCGTCAAAAGCCCGCGTACCCGGCTGAAATCCGGCCATTCGCGGGCGCAATTCCTTGAAAGTCGCGTGCCTATACACGCCAAGGGGCGTTTTGGCCAGCGGTCGGGGCAAAGATTTTCAACCTCGGCTGCAAGCAGCTTCAGCGCAGGCAGGTCACATAGTCCCCGGCCTGCACGGCGCGGTTTTCCACGATCCCAGCCAGGCGGCTCATGCCGCCGGAGGGATTTGCCGGGTCGCGCGTCGCCGGACTGGGCAGCGTAACCGCAAGCAGTGCGGCCTGGCGACGAGTCAGCGACTTTGCGGAGCGGCCAAAATGGTGTTGCGCCGCCGCTTCGGCTCCGTAGATGTTCGGCCCCCATTCGGCGATGTTGAGATAGATTTCAAGGATGCGCTTCTTCGGTACGACCGCGTCAAAATAGAGCGCCAGCGGCACCTCGAGCGCTTTGCGCACGTAGGAACGGCCATGCCAAAGGAAGAGGTTTTTCACCGTCTGCATCGGGATGGTGGAAGCGCCACGCAAACCCTCGCCGGCAAGCGCGTCTTCGACAACCAGCGACAACGCCGCCCAGTCGACCCCGCTATGCGCGCAGAACTGGCCGTCTTCCGACATGACAACGGAGTGGGGCAGCGCGTCGCCCATTTCTGCAAGCGGGACCCAGTCGCGCCGGTAGCCGTCAAGCGTCGCCAGGTCGCCGACCATGAGAAGCGACACCGGATGCACCGCCGGCAACACGTAGAGCGGCGTCAGCGCCACAGGCAGCATGACGATTATCCCGAGAACGATCAGAATACGCCAGACAATGCGCCGCAGGATGGCGCGCGTACCCGATTTGCGGCTGCGGCGCCGCTTGCGGCTGCGGCCTTGCGTTCCTGTGGGCGCGGTTTCGGGCAATCGGATTCCGCCGGGTTGTGATCAGGGGTTCGGCATAACCGCCGCCGCAGGGTGGTGCAACGCTCGGCTTGACCGCTCATGCCTTTTGCGGTCATTGCCCGGCGATGGACGATGTCTTCACAGCCCGACTTGCCACGCGTGCCGCCGAGGTGGAACGGCTGCTGGAGACACTGCTCAACGACAGGCCGCGTTCGGGCGAGATCGCGCGACCGGAGCGCCTGCTCGCCGCCATGCGCCATGGAGCGCTCAACGGCGGCAAGCGGCTACGCCCGTTCCTCCTCATGGAGAGCGCTGCCCTGTTCGGCGCCAAACCGGCTCCCGCCCTCCGCATCGCGGCGGCGCTCGAATGCGTGCACTGCTATTCGCTGGTTCACGACGATCTTCCGTCGATGGACGACGACGACCTGCGGCGCGGCCAGCCGACGGTGCACAGGGCGTATGACGAGGCGACAGCGATTCTCGCCGGCGATGCTCTTCTGACCTATGCCTTCGACATCATCGCCGACGACGCCACGATCCTCTCGGCCAAGGCCCGTATCACGCTTGTCGGGATGCTCGCTCGAGCGGCAGGGCTCGGCGGCATGGCCGGCGGACAGATGCTCGATCTCCAGGCAGCCGACTCCGCCCCGGCCGAGGACGGCGTCATACGCCTGCAGGCCATGAAGACCGGGGCCTTGATCCGCTTCGCCTGCGAGGCCGGTCCGGTGATCGGCAATGCACCCGAGGCAGATCGGGAGCGGCTGGCCGAGTTCGGCTCCGCTGTCGGCCTCGCCTTCCAGTTGGCGGACGACCTCCTCGACCTGACCTCGAACGCGAATGTGATGGGCAAGGCGACAGGCAAGGATCGCGCCGCCGGGAAAGCCACCCTTGCCGGCCTGCACGGACCGGAGTGGGCGCGCGCCCAGCTCGAAGGCCTCGTCGCGCAGGCCACCGACCTGCTGGCGCCCTACGGCGAAAGCGCTGCGATGCTGGCCGACGCCGCCCGCTTTGTGGCCGCGCGCCGGAACTGAGACCGCTTCCCCAACGTTAAGTGCCCCTTAATGGGATTGATCGAAACTGACCGAGTTTCGCGTTCTGGGGTAAGCGTACATGTCCTCGATTGTCTCGCGTGCGTATCTGCGCCGCCGGCTCCTCGCGATCCTTGTCGGCTTCGTGGTTGCCCTCAGCGCGGGCACAGGCGTCATCCTTTGGGTGGCTGAGCAGTCGAAGACCAACGTCAAATACGCCGAGCTCATTCGCTATGTGGCCGACGCCACGAGCGACGTGATCTACCACTCGCTCAGGGTAGACAATACCCGCATCCTTGTTCTCCAGAACCAGCCCGCCGCCAGCGATAGCGGCTCGGCGGTCGATGCCATTCACGCCGACCTTCACGCCGCGATCCGCGAGCTCGAACTTGGCTATGAGGCTCTGCGCATTGCCGCCGACGACGATGTCGGCATGGGCGAAAGCAAGCAGGTTTCGGCCGAGCAGGGCGAGGAGGTTCTGGTCGGCACCGACAACGCCGCCTACCAGAAAGTGCGCAACCTTGCGATGCCCGAGGTCGTGCGCACGATCTGGGACGGCACGGAAGACGGCGAGTCGCTCAAGCGCGACATCATGGAAGTGCTGACCCACGCCAACCGGCTCGACATTTTTCGCGACTATTCGCTGCCGGCTGCGCAGCGCGTATTCACGCAACTGCAGCAACTCGCGAACGAGCGCGTCCGGCCAAATCTCGCCATGACTCTGGAGCGCCTGAACGCTCAGATGGTCAGCAACTACAACGCTTTGCAGTACATGCTCGCTATCGTCGCGATTTCCATGGCCATTGCCTGCGCGCTGGTTGTGCTGCGCATTTTCGAGCCGATGACCCGCACCATCGAAGAGGCGCAGGAAGGCCAGCACCGCGCCAAGGAGCAGGTCGAGGCCGAGAAGCATCGCGCCGAATCCGCCGACCGGGCCAAATCGGAATTCCTCGCCAATATGAGCCACGAAATCAGGACGCCAATGAACGGCGTTCTCGGCATGGCGGAGTTGCTGTCGCGCACCGAACTCGATTCGCGGCAGAACATGTTCGTCGACGTGATCGTGAAATCGGGCAACGCGCTGCTGACAATCATCAACGACATTCTCGACTTCTCCAAGATCGATGCCGGCCAGATGCATCTCGACCCCGCTCCCTTCCTGCTGGGCGAGGCAGTGGAGGATGTCGCGACGCTGGTCTCGACCCGCGTGGCGGAGAAGGACCTGGAGCTCATCGTCCGCGTCGACCCCACACTGCCGGAAAGCGTCGTGGGAGATGTCGGGCGCTTCCGCCAGATCACCACGAATCTCGTTGGCAACGCGGTCAAGTTTACCGAGCGCGGCCATGTGCTCGTCGACGTGTCGGGCAAGCTGCTGGAGGACGACAACGTCGAAGTCACGATCCGCGTCGAGGATACCGGTGTCGGCATCCCCGAGGACAAGCTCTCCTCGGTGTTTGAGAAGTTTGCGCAGGTGGACGCATCATCGACACGTCGGCACGAAGGCACAGGCCTCGGCCTAGCGATCGCCACGCGGCTCGTCGAACTGATGGGCGGCAGGATGGGTGCGGAGAGCACGGTCGGCAAGGGTTCCGTCTTCTGGTTCACGGTACCGATGCCGATCGATCATGAAATGGAATCGCGCAAACCGGTGCCCGTCGACGTGACGGGCGCGCGCATTCTTGCTGTCGATGACAATCCGATAAATCGCGAAATCATCTCCGAGCAGCTGCGAAGCTGGGGCTTCGATGCAGCCGCGACTGACAGCGGCGAAATGGGTCTCGCCTTCCTCGAGCGCGCCGCCGAGATCGGCACGCGCGTCGACTGCGTCATCCTCGACTACCAGATGCCGGGCATGAATGGCGCCGATGTCGCGCGCCAGATAAGGGCCAACCCGGCGACGGCCGCAATTCCGATCGTCTTGCTCACATCGGTCGACCAGATCGAAACGGGGCGCCTCGCCGCCGAGTGCGGCATCAACGCCCAGCTGACCAAACCGGCGCGCTCATCCGCGTTGCTGGATACGATCGTGACCACCCTGCAAATGGCGCGTGCCGTGCGGCAACCGTCAGTCGCGGCCACTTCGCAGGTGCAAACCGCAATCGCCGCGCCTGCACTCAAACCGCAACCGGCAATCGAGACCCCCCCTGCTGCGGCGCCGAAGCGTGCTCCCGCCGCGGCGGCGCGAGCCAAGAGGCGGGAAGCGCTGGACGTCCTCGTCGCCGAGGACAATGGGGTCAATCAATTGGTTTTCGGCCAGATCCTCGATGGTCTCGATATCAGCTACCGCATCGCATCGAACGGGCGAACGGCAGTCGAACTTTACCGCACTCTGAACCCGTCGATCATACTGATGGATGTCTCCATGCCGGAAATGAACGGGCTGGAAGCGACTGCTGCGATCCGCGACCTGGAGCGGGCATCGGGCATCCATACCCCGATCATCGGCGTTACCGCCCACGCCCTTAAAGGCGACAAGGAGCGCTGCCTCGAGGCAGGCATGGACGACTATCTGTCGAAGCCCGTCTCGCCCGATCGCCTTGCCGCGAAGATCGAGGCGTGGATGCGGACCGAAGACGTCGCGCTGACAGCCTGACCGCTATTCCGCTGCAGCCTGGCCGCCCGAACCGAAGCGGTTTTCGATGTAGTCGGCCACCATTTTCTGGAAATCGACGGCGATGTCGGGGCCGCGCAGCGTCGCCGCCTTGCGTCCGTCTATGAAGACCGGCGCCGCCGGCGTTTCCCCCGTGCCGGGCAATGAAATGCCGATATCGGCATGTTTGGATTCCCCCGGTCCGTTCACGATGCAGCCCATCACGGCGACCTTCAGATCCTCGACGCCGGGATATTTCTCGCGCCAAACCGGCATGTTGGCCTTGAGGTCGTCCTGAATCTTCTCCGCGAGTTCCTGAAACACGGTCGAGGTTGTGCGCCCGCAACCCGGGCAGGCCGCGACCACCGGCATGAACTGCCGGAAGCCCATGGTCTGCAGCAGCTCCTGCGCCACCTGGACCTCGCGGGTACGGTCGCCGCCGGGCTCAGGCGTCAGCGAAATGCGGATCGTGTCGCCAATTCCCTGCTGCAGCAGGATGCCGAGCGAGGCCGACGACGCCACAATGCCCTTGGTGCCCATGCCGGCCTCGGTGAGGCCGAGGTGCAGCGCGTGGTCCGAGCGGCGCGCCAGTTCGGCATAGACGGCAACGAGGTCCTGCACGCGGCTGACCTTTGCCGACAGGATGATGCGGCTGCGCGGCAGGCCGATCTCCTCGGCGAGTTCCGCTGAAAGCAGCGCCGACTGGACAATCGCCTCGCGCGTCACCTCGTCGGCAGTCAGTGGCGAGCCGTTCGCCTGGTTGTCGTCCATCAGGCGCGTAAGCAGTTCCTGGTCGAGCGATCCCCAGTTGACGCCGATGCGCACCGGTTTGTCGTAACGCATCGCCATCTCGATGATCGCCCCGAACTGCCGGTCGCGCTTTTCCCTGAAGCCGACATTGCCGGGGTTGATGCGGTATTTCGCCAGCGCTTCGGCGCAGGCGGGATGGTCGGCTAGAAGCTTGTGGCCGATATAGTGGAAGTCGCCGATCAGCGGCACATCGACGCCGAGGCGGGCGAGCCTGTCGCGGATCTTGGGCACCGCAGCGGCGCTTTCATCGCGGTCCACCGTGATACGCACGAGCTCGGAGCCGGCGCGGTGCAGCGCGGCCACCTGCGCCACCGTCTTGTCGACGTCGGCGGTATCCGTGTTGGTCATCGACTGGACGACGACTGGAGCGTCGCCGCCGACGATGACACCACCCACCGGAACGGCGACGGAAACGCGCCGCGCCAGCGGCGCACCGACATATTCGCCCATGCCGCAACCTTTCTGCGGGTTCGTTCGTTTCTGTTCAGGTGGCGGAGGGCCGCCGCGATGTCAATGGCAGGCAGGCGCCGTTCACGATTGCGTAATCCGGTGCTTGACGCCTTTGGATCGCCATCCTGCCCCGCCACATTGAATGGCAACGTTGGGAGTGGATCATGTACGAACCGCCCGCAAATACGATTGTTCGCAGCGCCATGAAGGCGCCTTATCTCGACCGCGAGGAGGAGCACGACCTCGCCTTGCGGTGGAAGGAGCGACGCGATCAGGACGCGCTGCACCGCATCACGATGGCTCACATGCGGCTGGTGATTGCCATGGCCGCCAAGTTCCGCGGCTTCGGCCTGCCGATGAGCGACCTCGTGCAGGAAGGCCATGTCGGCCTGCTGGAAGCGGCAGCCCGGTTCGATCCGGATCGCGAGGTGCGCTTTTCCACCTATGCAACCTGGTGGATACGCGCCTCGATCCAGGACTACATCCTGCGCAACTGGTCCATCGTGCGCGGCGGCACCAGTTCTGCCCAGAAATCGCTGTTCTTCAACCTGCGCCGGCTGCGCGCACGGCTCGCAAACGGCAGCGAGATGCTGACCTCGGGCGATCTCTACCGCCGCATATCCGACACGCTGGGTGTTTCCTCCGCCGACGTGGAGCTGATGGACTCGCGGCTCTCCGGACCAGACGCATCGCTCAACGCACCGTTGACCGATGAAAACGGCAGTTCGGACCGCCAGGACTTTCTCGTCTCGGACGACCCGCTACCGGACCAGCTTGCCGAGAAGACAATCGATGACCAGCGCCGGTCGGAATGGCTTAGTGCGGCGCTGGGTGAGCTCAACGAACGGGAGCTGCGAATCGTTCGCGAGCGGCGGCTGCGCGAGACCGGCGCAACGCTCGAATCGCTCGGCGAAACGCTCGGCATTTCCAAGGAGCGCGTGCGCCAGATTGAGAGCCGCGCGCTGGAAAAACTGCGCGCTGCCCTGCTGAAGGCCCACCCGCAGCTCGGCGCGCCAACGGCCTGAAGGCGACGCGACGCTAACCTTCGGTGACGATTTTCACCTTGTCGCCGACCGAAACGCTTGCGCCCGGTGCAAGGCCGTTGAGCAGGCGGAACAGTTCCAGTTTGCGATCGACACCCGACATCCGCGCTGCCAGCGATGCGACGTTTTCACCCGGGCGCACGGTGACGACCCGAATCCTCAACGGCTGCAGCGCGTCCAGTTCGCTTCGCGACAGCACCCTGAAGCTGTCCACGACCGAATTCGCCACCGGGCTGAGCGAGGGGCTGTTCATCGGCGCTGCGGTCAGCAGGCGGTAGACCTGCGAGCCGGCGCGCACGACGGCGATGTCGAACTGCCAGCCATCGGCGCTGGCGCGCGCCCGCGCAGCGTCGTTGCCGTTGACGGAGGCGGCCCTGATGCTGCCGGGATCGAGCCCCTGCACCCAACCCGAACGCAGATAGTCCGTCAGGCCGATCCGCCGGTCGAGCGTGACGCCATCAAACCGGACCGCCATGTCGCCCGGCCCGGCCGCGGTTACCGCAGCGGCGGAATTGTCGATGACGAACCCGTCGGGAACGGAAAACGCGATCCCGAGCTTGGGATGCAGGAAAGTGCGTCCGCGCACATATCCTTCCTCGGGCGTATCGCCAAACAGCAGCCCGTCGATGCCGGCGAGCAGGGCCTCGCGGCCGCGCTCCCCGGTTCCCGGCGGGCCGAACTGGCGTGCATGCCGCTGGGCAAGCTCGATGCGCTGCGGCGCGTTGGGATGGGAGGCAAGGAAGTCGAGACTGGCATCACCGGCCCCGCTCACCGTGCGAAATTCGCTGTAGGTCGCCATGGATTGCAGGAAACGCGCTGCCGCATAGGGGTCGTATCCCGCATTGCCCGCCACGCGGATGCCGATTGCGTCGGCCTCCAGCTCCTGGTTGCGCGAGAACTGGGCTAGCCTGAGCTTGCCGCGCACCAGCGCCACTTGGGCATTGGCGCCGCCGCCAAGCACGTCGTTGACCACTTCGGCGGCCAGCACCTCCTCGGCCTCTTTCTGCTGCCGTTGGATGCCATGATTGGCTGTCACATGCCCCATTTCGTGGGCGATCACGGTCGCCAGTTCGGCCGAGTCGTTGGCCAGCGCCAGCAGGCCCCGCGTCACGTAGAGATAGCCGCCCGGCAGGGCGAATGCGTTTATGTTGGGCGAGTTGAGAATGGTCACCCGGTAAGTCTGGGTCGGGTCATCCGAAGCCGCGATGAGATCGCCGACGATCTTGGCGACCGCGCGCTCCAGCTTCTGGTCGGAATATTCACCGCCATAAGTCGCCAGGATGCGCGGATGCTGCTCGCGCGCGATGCCGGCGAGCCTATCGTTGCGGCTGACGGTATCGACGGTTACCGGGCTGGAAGACGGCCGAAAGCTGCTGCTGTCGCCGAAGTCGATACCCTGACAGCCCGCGAGCATGATGGACAGCGCTGCCGATATGGCGATACGCATGCTCTTGCGCTCCAAGGTCGGGCGCAAATGGCCGGTCTGCGGGTGTCGTGGCAGCGTTAGGTCCTTTCGGGCATTTTGCGTGCGGTATAGCAGCGTGGCTCGCCACGGCCACCCGCTCACATCCCGCAAGGGCAAGAATGAAGCAACTGCGTTGCGCAAATGCCGCGCAATTGTGTCGCCATGCGGGCGAGGCTATCCGCGGCGCTCCGATCCAAGGTAGCGCTGGAAGGCATCCGGCGCATCTTCGCCGAAGAATTCGGCCGCCGGTCCCTGCGCGGCGACTGCGCCCTCCTCGACATAGATCATCCGGGTTGCAAGCCGCTCGGCGTCGTCGGGGTGATGCGTCGCCATGAGCACCGTCATGCCTCTCTCGGCATGGAGCGCCTGGACAAGCTCCACCATCTCCCTGCGCAGCGCCGGCCCGAGCGAGGCAAAGGGTTCGTCCAGAAGCAGGACCGGCCTGTCGCGAACCAGCACCCGCGCC
Source organism: Rhizobiaceae bacterium (assembly GCA_017643025.1). Classification (GTDB taxonomy): domain Bacteria; phylum Pseudomonadota; class Alphaproteobacteria; order Rhizobiales; family Rhizobiaceae; genus RCIO01. Next base: position 467,089 of record JAEPOG010000002.1, on the reverse strand, counting down.
AGCGCCACGCGCTGCCGTTCGCCGCCCGAAAGTGCCGGCGGCAGTCGCTTGTCCTTTCCGGCAAGGCCGACACGTTCGATCGCCTCGTGAACGTCCGCGCGGTCTTCATCGTCGAGTTTCAATGACGGCGAGCGGCCCAGCGCGACATTGGAGAACACGTCGAGATGGCCGAACAGATTGTTTTCCTGAAAGACCATGGAGACGGGCCGCTGCGCCGGCGGCAGCTGCGCGACATCCGCATTCCCAATCCGGATCGCACCGGACTGAGGCGTCTCGAAGCCAGCGATCAGGTCAAGTAGGGTCGACTTGCCCGAGCCGCTCGGCCCCATCACGGCGACGATGTCGGACGCATCGACGCTGAAATCGAAGGTGAATTCCATACCGGCGCGGCTGAACCGCACCGCACGGCATTGGATATTTGCCCCGCTCATGCGTTCCTCCGCGACAGCCAGTCGGCAATCATCATCAGCGCGAAACAGAGCGCGCCCAGCATCAGCGCCAGCCCCGCTGCGTCGTGCGTGCGATAGGCGCCCATGCGCTGCAAAAGCAGATAGGGCAGGGTCTGCACGTTCTCGCTGCCGAACAGCGCGATGACGCCAAGATCGCCGAGCGAAAGCGCCATGGCGAACGCGAAGGCGGTGGCGAGAGGCCGCCTCAATGGCGGCCAGTCGATCAGCCTGAGCCGTGCCCAACCCCTGATGTCGAGTTGCGCCGCCAACCTTTCATGCCGCGCGCTGGCGGAATCGTAGGCCGGTCGAATGGCGCGCATGGCGAACGGCATGGCCATCACGGCGTTGACCGCAACGACCATGAAGGGCGCGGCGGCGAATACCGATCCCGTATGCCGCAGCAGGATGAACCAGCCGGCGCCGATGACGATAGGCGGAACGACAAGAACCAGCGCCGCTCCCTGGTCAGTGGACGTTTCAAACAGGCCCGGCCTGCGCGTACCGCGACGCAGTTCCAGCGCCCGCCGCGCCGACACAAGCGACAGTGAAAGGATGACCGAAAACACAGCCGCGGCGATTGCAAGGATCAGGCTGGTTGCGACTGCGCCCTGCACGCTCGCCTCGCCTGCAAGACGCGTAAGATCGGCGCGCAGCCCCGCCACCACGATCGCCGTCATCGGCCCGGCGACAAAAACCAGCCCGAGCAGGAGGACCAGTACGTTCAACAGTCTTTCCCCGCCACGCGCGGCGATGCCACGGGCGGAGGACACCGAGACGAACGCCTCGCCGGACAGGCTTGCGCCGAGCCGAGCCGCGGCGATCACGATTGCCGCCGTCAGGACGAGCTGGATGAAGGTGAGCGTCACCGCCCGGGCCGGATCGAAGTCGAAGCGCAGCGCCTGATAGATCGCGACCTCCAGCGTCGTCGCGCGCGGTCCGCCGCCGAGGATGAGAACGATGGTGAAGGAAGTGACGCACAGCATGAAGATCAGCATCGCCACGCCCGGCAGTGCGGCGCGGATCGCCGGCCACTCAATCAGCCGGAATGCCGAGATCGGGCCGATGCCGAGCTGCGCCTCGAGACGCCGGTGGTCTGCGGGAACTGCATTGAGTGCTTCGAGGAACAGCCGGGCGGCCAGCGGCATGTTGAAGAACACATGCGCCACCAGAATGCCGCTCAGACCATAAATGCCGGGCCAGCTGTCGCCTGTGAGTGCAGTCAGCGCATCGGCGAATATGCCTGCCCGCCCTAGCAGCGCCAGAACGCCGAGCGCCACGACGATCGCCGGCAGCGCTAGCGGCACGCCGAACAGCCACACGATGACGGCGCGGCCGGGGAAGTCTGCCTGGCGCGCCAGCGCGCGTGCGACCAGAATGCCTGGAATGACGGAGAGTACGGTCGAGAGGATCGCCTGCCACAGCGTGAAGCGCGCGACACGGAAGAGGTAGGCATCGAAGGCATCCGCCGCGCCTGCCCAGTCCGCGCCCGCTTCCCATACCAGCCCGGCAATCGCGCCGGCAATCAACAAGCCGACCGCTCCCAGCGCAATTGCGCCGGGAGCGGTGCGGAGGGATCGGGAGGCGGTCATTCGGCCTACTGGCTCATCACCTCAAGCCACTCGTCGATCCACGCATCGCGATTTTCGGCGATGCTCTGCGGATCGATGACCAGCGGCTCCTCGGGCCGGATCATATCGGCAAACACCGGGTTTAGCGGCTCGGTGGTCGCCCCGGCTGGAAACATCCAGTTGGTTTCCGGAATGACGTCCTGAAAGCCCGGCCCGGTCATGAATTGCATGAACTGTGCCGCCAGCGGGTTGTCGGCGCCCGCGGTGGTTATGCCGGCCACCTCGATCTGGATGTAGTGCCCCTCGGCAAATTCGGCCGCCTTGTAGCGGTCCACCCGCTCGGCAATCAGGTGATAGGCAGGCGAAGTGGTGTAGGAGAGCACCATCGGCGCCTCGCCTGAGGTCAGCAGGCCGTAAGACTCGCTCCAGCCGGGAGTGACCGTCAGCACGCGCTCCTGAAGCTTCGCCCAGGCTTCCTTTGCATCGTCGCCATAGATCGCCTTGACCCACAGCAGCAGGCCGAGGCCAGGCGTCGAGGTGCGTGGGTCCTGGATCGCGATCTTCGGCTCGCCGCCGCCTTCGACCAATTCCTTCAGGCTTTGCGGCGGCGTTTTCACAGCTTCGGTATCGTACACCACGGCGAAATAGCCATAATCGAATGGCACGAAGACCTCGTCCGACCAGCCCCCGGGAACGCTGACATTATCGAGCGTTATTCCGTGCGGCGCGAACAGGCCCGTTGCGCGCGCCTCATGGGTCAGATTGGTGTCGAGACCGAGCACAATGTCGGCTTCCGTCCCCTCGCCTTCCAGCTTGAGCCGGTTGAGCAGTGCCACGCCGTCGGCCACCGGCACGAAGTCGAGCGTGCAACTGCACTCGGCCTCGAAGGCCTCTCTCACTTTTGGCCCCGGTCCCCATTCCGAGGTGAAGCTCTCATAGGTGTAGACGGTGAGCGTTTTGTCCCGCGCGCTCGCAACGGACATGCCGACAATCAGGGCTGCGGTGGCGAACAGGCTGGTACGGATCGTGCGCATCGGCGCCTCCTTCTTCCTTCGTTGATCGGGAATCGGCGCCTTGGCAAAGCGTCTAATCCCTCCGCCGGTACAAACCGGATCAGGTTCAGCGGGTTGGCCGGGTTTCCCCTTCGCCTCTCAGCCGGACCAAAGTCCGGCACCCCGTTAGAGCGCTTTCACAATTAGGGCTTTCGCCTTGCGCTGGCAACCGGGTCGATTTGGGCCAGGCCGCTTCCACATCGCCGATCCTGCGTGATAGGAGCGCGCCGATGAGCCAATTCACGATCCTTCTCGGCGGCGACCTCGTCGCGACGCCCCGGCTACGCGCGCAGATTGCCGCCAGCCGCGTCATCGCCGCCGATTCCGGCATACGCCATGCCGTTGCGCTCGGCGTCGTGCCCGAGCTGTGGGCGGGCGATTTCGACTCCGCCACAGAAGAGCATCTTGCCGAGCATGCCGCGATTCCGACTGCCCGGTTTTCGCATGAAAAGGACAAGACCGACGGCGAGATCGCCATCGACATCGCAATCGAGCGCGGCGCGAAAGCATTCGTCATCGCAGGCGCATTCGGTGGCGAGCGCGCCGACCACGAATATCTGCATCTGGCGGTCGCCATGCGCATGGCCGAGGACGGACATGACGTGCTGCTGACCAGTGGCACCACCGAAGGCCGCCCGTTGCTGCCGGGCCGGGCGTCGTTCGACTACCCGCCCGGCACTGTGTTCTCCGTAATCGGCTTCAACGAACTCACCGGCCTGACGCTCAAGGGCGTGAAATGGCCCCTCGACAAAAGGCTGGTTCCTTTTGGGTCGTCACTCACAATGTCGAACGAGGTCATGTCCTCTCTAGACGCGGAACTCGAAGCAGGCCGCGCCATGCTGATCGCACACCTGCCCGAGGGGGCGCGCTGACCTTGGCGCCGCCGCTTCTGCAGCTTGACGATATCCATCTGTCCTTCGGCAGCGAGCGGCTGCTCGATGGCGCGGCTCTCAGCGTTTCCGCGGGCGAGCGCATCGCGCTGGTCGGCCGCAACGGTTCCGGCAAATCGACTCTGCTGAAAATCGCTGCAGGTATGACGGAGCCGCAGGACGGCAAGGTTTTCCGCCAGCCGACTGCGACGGTCCGTTATCTGCCGCAGGTGCCCGACACGGCGGGCTTCGCCACCGTGCGCGACTATGCGGTTGCTGGGCTAGGGCCCGCCGACGACCAGAACCGCGCCGACTATCTGCTGGACGGCCTCGGCCTCACCGGCGACGAAAATCCCTCCACCCTTTCCGGCGGCGAGGGGCGGCGCGCGGCAATCGCCCGCGTTCTGGCGCCGGCGCCAGACATCCTGCTCTTGGACGAGCCGACCAATCATCTCGACCTCGCCACGATCGAATGGCTGGAGCAGGAACTGGTGCGTTCGTCCTCGGCCATCGTGCTCATTTCGCACGACCGCCGCTTTCTGGAGCGTGTCTCGAAAGCGACGGTCTGGCTCGACCGGGGCACAACCCGCCGCCTCGACCAGGGCTTCGGCGCTTTCGAGGAGTGGCGCGACCAGCTGCTGGAAGAGGAGGAGCGAGACCAGCATAAGCTCGGCCGCCAGATCGCGCGCGAGGAACACTGGCTGCGCTATGGCGTGACTGCCCGGCGCAAGCGCAACATGCGCCGCCTCGGTGAACTACAGTCGATGCGGCAGCGCCACCGCTCCCATCGCGGACCGGAGGGCGTCGCCGCACTAGCCGCTTCGGACGCCGCCGAATCCGGCAAGCTGGTGATCGAGGCTAAGGGCATCGCCAAGAGTTACGGCTCGAACCCCATCGTCCGCGACTTCTCGATCCGCGTGGCGCGCGGCGACCGCCTCGGCCTCGTCGGCCCCAACGGCGCCGGCAAGACGACGCTGCTCAAGCTGCTCATCGGTTCGATGACGCCTGAGACCGGGACCGTTCGCCTGGGCGCCAATCTGGAAATCGCGGCACTTGACCAGCACCGCGACATCCCCGACCCGGCCGAGACCGTTGCGCACTATCTGACACGCGGCGCAGGCGACCAGATCTCGGTCAACGGCACGCCAAAACACGTCGTATCATACATGAAGGACTTCCTGTTCAAACCGGAACAGGCGCGCTCCCCTGTGCGCGATCTCTCAGGTGGCGAGAGAGCCCGTCTCGCGCTGGCGCGCATCCTGGCGCAGCCGGCCAACCTGCTGGTGCTGGACGAGCCGACCAACGATCTCGACATGGAGACGCTCGATCTCCTGCAGGAACTGGTCTCCGGTTTTCCGGGAACAGTCATCCTGGTCAGCCACGACCGCGATTTCCTTGACCGTACCGTCACCAGCCTGCTGGTTCCTGAAGGCGACGGCCGGTGGACCGAATATGCCGGCGGCTATTCCGACATGCTTGCCCAGCGCGGCAGCGCCGGCATCGCCGCGCGGCCGTCGGCGGCGGCTGCCAGACCACCCAAGGAGCAATCAGCATCGCCCGTGAAGCCCCGTGCGACTTCGAAGAAGCTGTCCTTCAAGCAGAAGCACGCGCTCGAAACACTGCCAAAGCAGATGGAGGCGGCGAGTGCCGAGATCGGCAAGCTGGAAGCGAAACTCGCCGATCCGGACCTCTACTCAAAGGATCCCAAGGCGTTCGCCGACGCCGCCGCAAAGCTCGACATGGCCCGCGACAAGCTCGCCGCCATGGAGGAGGAGTGGCTGCAACTCGAAATGCTCAGGGAGGAGGTCGAGGGCTAACCGCGCCTCTTGCCCGCACACCTATATGCGCATAGATTATGCGCATGAGGAGCGCGCCCATGCTGATCAGATCGCCCGCCCGCAAGTCGGTCAACCTGTCCCTCAACAAGGAACTTCTGACCGAAGCCAAGGACCTCGGCATCAACATGTCGCGCGTTGCCGAAGAGAGCATCGCCGAAGCGGTACAGAAGCGCAGAAGCGAACTCTGGCTCGCGGAAAACAGAGACGCTATCGAGGAAAACAATCGCTATTTCGAGGAGAACGGCCTGCCATTCCCCGAGTATCGCGGGTTCTGAATGGCGAAATACGACGTCTTTCGCGATCCGCGCGGCACCGACAATCTCCTCGTGGTCATTCAGGATGACATGTTCGATGCGCTCGAGACCCGGCTGGCTGTACCACTGCTGCCTGTGAACCCGAAGCGCAGACCTTTGAAGAAGCTCAACCCCGTATTTTCCATCGAAGGCGCGGACTACGCTCTTTATACGCAACACATGCTGGCTGTTCCCAAGCCTGCTCTGAAAGAGCAGGTCACAAATATCCGCGGCGTTCGCGATGAGATCACCGCTGCCGTCGATTTCTTGATGCTTGGATTCTAGTGCCCTCATCGGCCCACGCCATCACCCTCCGCCCCGCACGCCCGGGCGAAGCCGCCGAGTTGACCGAGCTATGCCTACGTTCGAAGGCGCATTGGGGCTACGACGATGCGTTCATCGCCGCCTGCCGGGCGGAACTCACGATTGATCCCGGCGACATTCATCCAGAGCACATGCGTGTCGCCGTCGTCGATGATTTGGTCGCAGGTTATGTCGAGCTTGAGAGAAACGGCCGCGACCTGTTCCTCGACAAGCTGTATATCGAACCCACATTTCTTGGCCAGGGTGTTGGGCGCGCGCTCATGGAATGGGCAACGGCGCAAGCTGCCTCGTGGGACCACGACTCCATGATCATCGAAGCAGATCCCAGCGCCGTCGGCTTCTATCGCCGCATGGGCGCAAGGGATGCCGGGACCGCGCCATCCGGATCGATTCCGGGGCGCTGGCTGCCTCGGCTCGTTCTGGAGCTGCCGGACTAGCCGGCCTTTGGTGACAGTTTGCCCGCCAAGGCTTCCAGCCGCTCAGCGAGCTGAGACAGAGCACCGGTCAGTGCCGCGTCGTTCTTGTCGGCCTTGATCAGGGCATCGTCGCGCGTCTTGCGCAGGGTGGCGATCTCGCTCTCCATGCCGAGCACGCGCTTCTGCAGTTCGGCCAGTTCGTCCATCACCATGATGCCGGACATCACCGTAATGCGCTGGTCGCCGATCTCGCCGAAGCTTTCCTTGAGGTGCGCGACATAGCGGTCGAAGCGCTGTGCGAGATCGATGAGGTGCTCCTCCTGACCCTCGTCGCAGGCCATGCGGTATTGCTTGCCGTCGATCGTTACCGTCACTTGCGCCATAACCGCACCTTGCTTCCGGCTACCTGTCGAGAACTGCCCGGATGGTTTCCATCGCCGTCACCAGCCGGCGCGACACCTCCTTGTTGGTGTCGGACAGGCGTTCCGCCTTCGCTTCGGACGAATCCAGCTCCTGCGCCAGCCGCGCGCGATCGGCGTTGAGCCGCTGAACCTCGGCTTCCGCTTCCTCTGAATCGCGTTCGTCCTCGACGCGGGCGCTCACGGCCTCTTCCAGCGCGTCGATCGCCTTGCCCAGCCGGGCAATCACCTCTCTCAATGTCGGTTCGGCGGACATCGCATTCATCCGGGAGGGGCCTGCATGGAATCATGCCCGCGTTGCAGGCCGTTAGACGCGAAAGATTAGGCTTCGGGTGAAGCGCCCGTCAACCGAGCGGCCGCGCTTTCCCCGCCTTCTTGAAGGGGACAACGACCGGGCAATCGTGCGATTTGTTGACTTGGAAGCGCCGCCTGTTATGTGTCCCCTGCTTTTCCGGGCGGTGCCTCGCGCGCCGCGACATCCGTTCCCGGTCTGGGGCTATCAGCGAGCGAAAAATGATCTCACGCGAGAAGCATGACCGGATGGCCAATGCCATCCGTTTTCTGTCGATGGATGCGGTCCAGGCCGCCAATTCCGGCCATCCCGGCCTGCCGATGGGCGCGGCCGACATAGCGACGGTGCTCTACACGCGCTTCATGACGCATGACCCGAAGGAGCCCAACTGGCCGGACCGCGACCGTTTCGTGCTCTCCGCCGGTCACGGCTCCATGCTGCTCTACTCGCTGCTCTACCTGCTCGGCTACGAAGACATCACGCTGGACGAGATCAAGAACTTCCGCCAGCTCGGCTCACGAACCGCCGGCCACCCGGAATTCGGCCACGCCGCCGGCATCGAGACCACAACGGGGCCGCTCGGCCAGGGCCTGGGCAATTCGGTCGGCATGGCGCTCGCCGAGCGCATCCTCAACGCCCGCTTCGGCAACGACCTTGTCGATCACTACACTTATGTCCTCGCCGGCGATGGCTGCCTGATGGAAGGCATAAGCCAGGAGGCGATCACGCTCGCCGGCCACCTCAAGCTCAGCAAGCTGATCGTCATGTGGGACGACAACCGCATCTCGATCGACGGTCCGGTTTCGCTGGCCGATTCCACCGATCAGGTGAAGCGTTTCGAGGCCTCCGGCTGGAACGCCTTCCATGCCGATGGCCACGATCCTGACGCGATCGCCGATGCGATCGAGAAGGCGCGCAACTCCGACCGGCCGACGATGATCGCGTTTCGCACGACCATCGGCTTCGGCGCGCCGACAAAGGCGGGCACCGCCAAGGCCCACGGCTCGCCGCTCGGCGACGAAGAGATCGAGGCTACCCGCAAGGCGCTCGGCTGGGACTCCAAGCCTTTCGTCGTTCCCTCCGACATTCTCGACGACTGGCGCCTTGCCGGTCTGCGCTCCGCCAAGGAGCGCAAGGCATGGGAACAGCGCCTCGCCGACAGCGAACCCGGCATGCGCGCCGAATTCGAACGCCGCATGAGCGGCGAACTCCCTGCCGAATTCGAGGCGGCGCTCAGCGCCTACAAGAAGAAGCTCGTCGAGGACAAGCCGCACGTCGCCACGCGCAAATCCTCCGAGATGGCGCTGGAGGTCATCAATGGCGCGGTGCCTGAAACGATCGGCGGTTCGGCGGACCTGACGGGCTCGAACAACACCAAGACCAGCCAGACCAAGCCGATCAGGGCCGACGACTATTCAGGCCGCTACATCCATTTCGGCATTCGCGAGCACGGCATGGCGGCGGCCATAAACGGCATGGTGCTGCATGGCGGGCTGATCCCCTACGGCGGCACCTTCCTGACCTTCTCCGACTATGCCCGCCCCGCGATGCGCCTCGCCTCGCTGATGGGCATTGGCTCGATCTTCGTCATGACGCATGACTCGATCGGCCTGGGCGAAGACGGTCCGACCCACCAGCCGGTGGAGCATCTCGCCGCGCTGCGCGCCATTCCGAACCATCTGGTTTTCCGCCCCGCGGACGCTGTCGAGGCCGCCGAGTGCTGGCAACTCGCCATCACCCGCAAGACCTCGCCGTCGACGCTCGCACTGACCCGCCAGAACCTTCCGGCGCTGCGCACCGAGCACAAGGAAGACAATCTCTGCGCGCTCGGCGCTTACGAACTCAGGATGGCCTCCGACGACGCCAAGGTAACGATCTTCGCTACCGGCTCCGAAGTGGAGATCGCCGTCGCAGCCCGCGACAAGCTGGAAAAGAACGGCGTGCCGACCCGCGTGGTTAGCGTGCCGTCCTTCGAGCTCTTTGCCGAGCAGAGCGAGGATTACCGCGCCGCCGTGGTGGGCAGCGCGCCGGTGCGCATCGCCGTCGAGGCCGGCGTCCGCCAGGGCTGGGACCGCCTGATCGGCAGCGACGGCATATTCATCGGCATGTCGGGTTTCGGCGCCAGCGGGCCGTACAAGGAGCTCTACGAGCACTACGGCATCACCGCCGACGCAATAGCGCAGGCCGCACAGGCGCGTCTGGCCGAGACGGCCTGACGCTTACTCGGAAGTCCAGCTGCGCCGAGCCGTCGTGCCAGCGGCGGATTCTGGGCGGCACCGCTGGATTCTTGAACCCGCCGCCGTTATGAGAGCGTGCCCGCGCACGCGGCCGCTCAGCATCGAAAGCCCCCGAGGAGACTGCGCATGACCGTCAGAGTCGCCATCAATGGATTTGGCCGTATCGGCCGCAACATCGTCCGCGCCATCTACGAATCCGGCCGCAAGGACATCGATGTTGTCGCGGTCAACGATCTCGGCCCGGTCGAAACCAACGCACACCTCATGCGCTATGACAGCGTCCATGGCCGCTTCCCGCGAGCGGTCGACGTGGATGGCGACACCATCCGCATCGACGGCGGCGACAGCTTCAAGGTGCTCGCCGAGCGCGACCCCTCCAAGCTGCCGTGGAAGGAACTCGGCGTGGACATCGCGATGGAGTGCACCGGCATCTTCACCGCGAAGGAGAAGGCTTCGGCCCATCTGACCGCCGGCGCTAAGCGTGTGCTGGTCTCAGCCCCGTCTGACGGCGCGGACCTGACGGTCGTCTACGGCGTCAATCACGACAAGCTGAGCAAGGACCACATGGTGGTCTCCAACGCGTCGTGCACCACCAACTGCCTGGCGCCGCTGGTCGATGTGCTTCACTCCGCCTTTGGCATCGAACGCGGCATGATGACGACCATCCACTCCTATACGGGCGACCAGCCGACGCTGGACACCATGCACAAGGATCTCTACCGCGCCCGCGCCGCGGCGATGAGCCAGATCCCGACCTCGACCGGCGCTGCGAAGGCGATCGGCCTTGTCATTCCGGAACTGAAGGGCAAGCTCGACGGCATCTCGGTGCGCGTGCCGACCCCCAACGTTTCGCTGGTCGACTTCAAGTTCGTTTCGGCGAAGTCCGTCACCGCCGACGACGTCAACCAGGCGCTGATCAAGGCTTCAGAAGGCCATCTCAAGGGTATTCTCGCCTGCACGACGCACCCCAACGTCTCGATCGACTTCAACCACGATCCGCATTCCTCGACGGTCGCGCTCGACCAGACCAAGGTCATGGACGGTTCGCTCGTTTCGGTGCTGTCCTGGTACGACAACGAATGGGGTTTCTCGAACCGCATGGGCGACACGGCGGTCGCCATCGGCAAGCTGATCTGATCGACTGGCAATCGATATTCACGGAAAAGCCCGGCAATGCCGGGCTTTTTCTTTAGCTCTTTCCGGGACTTGCCCTTGCGGCATTGAGGTCGCCTCCGCCAATATTCAGCCAAGCGCCCGTAAAACGCGGTCGTGTGGCGGATTCGGAAGCCGGCTCGATGCTCGAATGGACCTATTTTGTAACGCTCGTTGGCACGCTGCTCGTGCTGGTGGCGGCGTTTTCGAGCCTGCTCGCGTTCCGCTTCGGCGCGCCGTTGCTGCTTCTGTTCCTGGGCATCGGCCTGCTCGCCGGCGTCGACGGCCTCGGCATCGACTTCGACAATGCAGATGTCGCTTATTTTGTCGGATCGCTGGCGCTGGCCGTCATCCTGTTCGATTCCGGCTTTGGCACCTCGTTGCAATCCTTCCGCCAGGCAGCATGGCCAGCGCTGACGTTGGCGACGGCTGGCGTGTTGCTGACGGCAGGCTTCTTCGGCCTCGCGGCGCGGCTGCTGCTTGGCTTTTCCTGGCTCGAATCCTTCCTGCTCGGCGCCATCGTCGGGTCGACCGACGCGGCCGCCGTGTTCTTCCTGCTGCGCATCGGCGGCATTTCGATCCGCGAAAAGGTGCGCGCCACGCTCGAAATCGAGTCCGGTTCCAACGACCCAATGGCGATCTTCCTCACCATCGCGCTGGTCGAGGCCGTTCTTGCACGCGAGGCGAGCCAGGCCGCTTTCGGCACCGGGTTCCTCATCGATTTCGTGCTGCAGATGGGCATTGGCCTGATAGCCGGTTATGGCGGCGGCGTGATGATCGTCGGGCTGGTCAACCGGCTCAACATGGAGCGCGGCCTCGTCCCGATCTTCGTCATAGCGCTGGCCCTGCTGGTCTTCTCCGTCACCGGCGCGCTGGGCGGCAGCGGCTTCCTCGCTGCCTATGTCGCCGGCCTCTACGCCGGCAACCGCCAGATGAAGGCCGCCCCCCTGCTGAGGCGCTTCCAGGACGGCATGACCTGGCTTGCCCAGATCATCATGTTCCTCATTCTCGGCCTGCTCGCCACGCCATCGCAGTTTCCCGGCATCGCTCTGCAGGCGGTCGGGCTTGCCATTTTTCTGATGTTCGTCGCCCGCCCGCTTGCGGTCTGGCTGACGCTGCTGCCCTTCGACTTCCAGCGTTCCGAAAGCGCATTTGTCGCCTGGGTGGGCCTGCGCGGGGCCGTCTCCATCCTGCTCGCCATCGTGCCGCTGCTCGGCGGACTGGCGAGCGGCGAAACCATCTTCAACGTCGCCTTCATCATCGTGCTTGTCTCCCTGCTTGTGCAGGGCTGGACCATCAATCCGCTGGCGCGGCGGCTTGGCCTGCTCGTGCCCAAGCGCCTCGGGCCGGTGGAGAAGGTGGAGGTCGAACTGCCCGGTACGGCCAGTCACGAACTGCTCGTCTATCACGTCGTTCCCGGCAGCCCGGTCGAACAGGGCGAGCGCGTGCCGCGCTGGGCCCGGCCTTCCCTTGTCGTCCGCGACGGGCAGTCGATGCGCTACCAGTATGCCGGCCGGCTGCGCGCCGGCGACTATGTCTACCTCTTCATCTCGTCGCGCTACCCACCGCTGCTCGACCGTCTCTTCGCAAGTCCGGCCCCTGTCGAAGTCGACGACGAGGAGTTCTTCGGCGCCTTCGCCATCGATCCCTCGCGCTCGGCGCGCGACCTGCAGACGGCCTACGGCATCGAGCTGCGCCCCGATGAGGAGGAGATGACGATTGCCGAGATGATGGCTTCGCGGCTGGGCGGGCAGGCCGAATATGCCGACCGCGTCGCCGTCGGTCCGGTCGAACTCATCGTGCGCGATGTCGACGACCATGGCCGGGTCGAGACGGTCGGCGTTTCGCTCGAGCCGGAGGCGGAAAACCCGCAGGTGCCGCTGTTCCTGACCGGCCGCGAGGTTGCCGCGCGGCTCCGCGCGTTCATCGCGGCGCGGCTGGCGAGCCGCCGCAAGCCGCCCGAAGCGGAGGCCGAAGACGGCGACACGGCCGAGGACGACCGCCCGAAAGAGGCGGAAACGACGCCTGACGCCAAAACTCCTGAGGCCGATAAGGGCTGATATTGCGCCTTTGGCGCCGGTCTGTATGGTGCGCGCGCCATTCAGAGAGGAACCCGCGCATGCCCGACTTTCGCACACTCGACGACCTCGATCCGGCCGGCAAGCGCGTTCTGCTGCGCGTCGATCTGAACGTCCCGGTGAAGGACGGCCAGGTCACCGACGCAACGCGCATCGAGCGTGTGTCCGGCACCATCCTCGAACTGTCGCAGAAGGGCGCCAAGGTCATCCTGCTCGCGCATTTCGGCCGTCCGAAAGGAAAGCCGGACCCGGAGCAGTCGCTCAGACCTATCGCCGCCGCTGCAGAAGCGATCATGGACAAGCGCGTCTTCTTCGCCGCCGACTGCATTGGTGAGCCTGCGCGTGAAGCGGTGTCGAAAATGGTCGGCGGCGACATCCTGCTGCTGGAAAACACCCGCTTCCACGCCGGCGAGGAGAAGAACAACCCCGATTTCGTCAAGGCGCTGGCCGAAAACGGCGACATCTATGTCAACGACGCCTTCTCAGCCGCGCACCGCGCCCATGCCTCGACCGAGGGACTTGCACATGTGCTGCCTGCCTACGCCGGCCGTACCATGCAGGCGGAACTGGAAGCGCTGGAGCAGGGGCTCGGCAACCCCAAGCGCCCGGTCGTCGCTATAGTCGGCGGCGCCAAGGTCTCGACCAAGATCGACCTGCTGACCAATTTGGTGAAGAAGGTCGACGCGCTGGTGATCGGCGGCGGCATGGCAAACACCTTCCTTGCGGCGCGCGGAACGGATGTCGGCAAGTCGCTCTGCGAACACGACCTCGCCGCGACCGCGAAAACGATCATGATCGATGCCGCCAGCGGCGGCTGCGCCATCGTTCTGCCGACCGACGCCGTGGTGGCGCGCAAATTCGAAGCCGGTGCCGAAACCGAAACCGTTCCCGTCGGCGCCATTCCCGCGGACGCCATGATCCTCGATGTCGGCCCCGAGACCGTGAAGGCGGTCACCGGCTGGATCGGCAAGGCCGCCACGCTGGTCTGGAACGGTCCGCTTGGCGCATTCGAAATCGAACCCTTCGACAAGGCGACGGTCGCTGCCGCGAAATTCGCCGCCGAGCAGACCGGTGAAGGCGTACTCGTCTCGGTTGCCGGAGGCGGCGACACGGTTGCCGCGCTCAACAAGGCAGGCGTCGCCAACGATTTCACCTACGTCTCAACCGCCGGCGGCGCGTTCCTGGAGTGGATGGAGGGCAAGGCCCTGCCGGGTGTCGAGGCGCTCTCCAGAAAGTAGCTCGCGATCTGGCAATCTAAATCGATTTAGGATATTTCGGCGCATTCCGCTGCGGGCCTGGCTCTGCTAAGCGCGCCGCGAAGGAATTTTGGAGTGCCGGTGTCTTCGCCGGCTGCGGGAGAATCAGATGACGAATGCGAACATGGCGGCGCAGGCCGCGAACAAGGACGGCTTCATTGCAGCGCTCGACCAGTCCGGCGGCTCCACGCCGAAGGCGCTGAAGCTCTACGGCGTGCCCGAGAGCGCCTGGTCGAGCGAAGCCGAAATGTTCGACCTCGTGCACGCCATGCGCACCCGCATCATCAAGTCGCCTGCCTTCACCGGCGACAAGGTGATGGGCGCCATCCTGTTCGAGCAGACCATGGATCGCGAGATCGATGGCGTGCCGACGGCGCAGTATCTGTGGGAGAAGCGCGGCGTCGTGCCCTTTCTCAAGATCGACAAGGGCCTCGCGGAACAGGAGGACGGCGTCAAGCTGATGAAGCCGAACCCCGGCCTCGACGCGCTGCTGAGCCGCGCGGTGACCAAGGGCGTGTTCGGCACCAAGATGCGCTCAGTGATCGACGCCGCCAACCCGAAGGGTATCGCCGCCGTCGTCAACCAGCAGTTCGAGGTGGCTAAGCAGGTTCTGGCCCACGGCCTCGTGCCGATTGTCGAGCCGGAGGTCACCATCTCCATCTCCGACAAGGCCGAGGCGGAGGACATCCTGCTGGCCGAGATCACCAAGCATCTCGACGGCCTGCCCGCCGGCAAGCAGATCATGCTCAAGCTGACGCTGCCGACCAAGCCGAACCTCTACAAGCCGCTCATCGACGATCCGCGCGTGATGCGCGTCGTCGCCCTGTCGGGCGGCTATTCGCGCGACGAGGCCAACGCGAAGCTTGCGCAGAACACCGGCATGATCGCTTCCTTCTCGCGCGCCCTTACCGAAGGCCTGTCGGCCGACCAGAGCGACGCGGAGTTCGACGCCAAGCTGGCGGAAGCGATCGACAGCATCGTCAAGGCCTCCCGCGCGGGCTGACGCGCCGGACGAGGCGTAGGATGCTGCTCAAGGCCGCCCTCTCCTGGCTCGCCTTCCCGGTCTATGTCTGGCAGGGCGTCGGCGTTCGCCTGCGCACAAGCCGATTGCTGCCCGCAGAAGGGCCGGTCATCCACAAGGTGCCGGGCAAGGGCGATCCGGTCAGGCTTCTTGTGCTGGGCGATTCGTCAGCTGCGTCGGTAGGAATCGGCACGACCGATCGCGGGCTGGCCGCGCGGCTGGCCTCCCTCATCGCTTACCGCACCGGCCGGCCGGTCGAATGGCGTGCCGCAGGCTTCAATTCCGCCACCTCAGGCCAGATCCGCGACCATGTGGTGCCCAACCTCGCCCATGACGGCACCAACCTGATTGTCCTTTCGATAGGCACCAACGACGCCAAGAACTTCCACACCGTCGGCCGCTTCAAGCGCGAGTTCGGCGGTCTGCTCTATGCGCTGCGCGCCAAGTGGCCCGAAGCCCACATCGTCTGGTCGCCGGTGGTCGACATGAGGAGGGTGCCTGCGCTGCCCTCGGCGCTGGGACGCGTCCTCGAAATCCGCGCCTCGCTCATAAACCGGATGGGGACGCGCCTCTGTCAGGAGCGTGGCGCGGTCCCGGCGACGAGACTGCCGATCATCGACCCGTCCGGTTTCTCGTCTGACGGCTTCCATGCCTCGGAAGCGGGATACGGCGCGTGGGCCGGCCACCTCTTCGAATACGTGCTGGCCGGCGTCAGTCCGGCCGTATCAGCACCGTCAGCATCATCACGGCGATCGCGACAAGTGCGATCTTCCAGAAGTCGCCGCGCTTCCTGAGCCCTGGCAGGCCAAGCGGCCTGATGATCTGCACCACCATCACGGCGAGCAGCAGCAGCGATATTATCTTGGCCATGATCCCCTCGCCGCACAGCCGGCCACCTAGCCGTTGACGATCTCCCCGCCATTCGGATGCAGCACCTGCCCGGTCATATAGGACGAGTCCCTGCTCGCAAGAAAAATGTAGGACGGCGCTACCTCGTCCGGCTGACCGGCACGTCCGAGTAGCTGGTCGGAACCAAAACCCTCTACCTTGTCTGCATCGAAACTGGCCGGAATGAGCGGCGTCCAGATCGGGCCGGGCGCCACCGCGTTCACCCGGATACATCGCTCGGCGAGGGTCTGTGCGAGTGAACGCGTGAAGGCGACGATCGCACCCTTTGTCGATGCATAGTCGATCAGGTGCCCCGAGCCGCGATAGGCCGTGACCGAGGTCGTGTTCACGATGGCCGACCTCTCCTTCAAGTGCGCAAGTGCCGCCTTGGTCACATGAAACATGCCGAAGACGTTGGTGCGGAACGTCCGCTCCAGCTGGTCCGGTGAAATTTCCTCGAACCGCTCCTGCGGATGCTGCTCGGCGGCGTTGTTGATCAGTATGTCCAGCCCGCCGAGCGCCTTGACCGCCGCTTCGACCGAGGCGGCGCACCAGTTGGCATCGCCGATTTCGCCTGCGAACAGATGGCAGGACCTGCCCTCCGCCTCGATGAGGTGTTTGGTCGTCTCCGCGTCGTCATGCTCGTCGCGATAGAAGATGGCCACGTCGGCGCCTTCCTTGGCGAAGCCGATAGCCACGGCACGTCCGATGCCGCTATCGCCTCCAGTGATGATGGCGCGCATGCCCTCCAGTTTGCCTCCAGCCTGATAGCCTTCCATCCGATCCTGCGGCTGTGGCCGCATCGGCTCTGTCTTGCCGGGCTGGCGTTCCTGTTCCTGCGCGGGAATTTCGGGGCTCTTGTCCTGTTCCATTGGCCTGTCTCGCTGTCGCCCCAAGCTACACATGGAACCTGAGTCGCCCACGTCAACGTTCGTTTCGGTGGACAGCGCGCCGACCGTCTCGTTATCAAGGCATATCAAGGGAGGAATGCATGGGTTCGCGCTATCACGACGTCTATGAAGGCTGGCGGAGCGCCCCTGAGCGCTTCTGGGCCGATGCTGCGAACGAAATCGACTGGTTCAAGTCGTGGGACAAGGTGTTCGACCCTGACATGGGCGTCTATGGCCGCTGGTTCGTCGGCGCCGAATGCAATGCCTGTTTCAACGCAATCGACCGGCATGTCGAAGGCGGCCGCGCCGACCAGCTCGCGCTCATCCATGACAGCCCGATCACCGGCACGCAGCGCAAATTCACCTATGCCGAACTAAAGCGCGAGGTCGCTGCACTCGCAGCTGTTCTTCTCGACCGAGGCGTGAGGAAGGGCGACCGCGTCATCATTTACATGCCGATGGTGGCCGAGGCCGCCTTCGCCATGCTTGCCTGCGCACGCATAGGCGCCATCCATTCGGTCGTCTTCGGCGGCTTCGCGGCGCGCGAGCTTGCCACTCGCATCGACGACGCCAAGCCGGTCGCGATCATCTCGGCCTCGTGCGGCATCGAGCCCGGTCGGGTCGTGCCCTACAAGCCTCTGCTCGACGGCGCGATCGACATGGCGAAGTCGAAACCGGCGACCTGCATCATCCTGCAGCGCCCGGAATTGGAGTGCGACCTCGTTCCGGGCCGCGACATCGACTACGCCGAAGCCGTGTCCTCCGCCAAGGCTGACGGACGCGAGGCGCCTTGCGTACCGGTTGCGGCAACAGACCCGCTCTATGTTCTCTACACGTCAGGCACGACGGGGCAGCCAAAGGGCGTTGTGCGCGATACGGGCGGCCACATTGTCGCGCTCAAATGGTCGATGAAAAACCAGTTCGGCGTCGATCCCGGCGAGGTCTACTGGGCAGCGTCGGATGTCGGCTGGGTCGTCGGCCATTCCTACATCGTCTATGCGCCGCTGCTGCATGGCTGCACGACGATCCTGTTCGAAGGCAAACCTGTCGGCACGCCCGATGCCGGCACATTCTGGCGAGTCATATCCGAACACAAGGTGGCCGCGCTTTTCACAGCGCCGACCGCCTTCCGCGCCATCAAGGGGCAGGACCCGCAGGGCGAGTTCGTCAGGAAATACGACCTGTCGGGCTTCCGTACGCTGTTCCTCGCCGGCGAGCGCGCCGATCCGGAAACAATCAAATGGGCCGAGAGGCTGCTCGGCGTTCCGGTGATCGATCACTGGTGGCAGACCGAGACGGGATCGCCGATCACCAACAACCCCGTCGGCCTCGGCATGCTACCGGTAAAATACGGTTCGCCGTCAGTTCCGATGCCCGGCTACGACGTGCGCATCCTCTCAGACGAGGGACATCCCGTCGAGCGCGGCAAGCTAGGCAACGTCGTGGTCAAGCTGCCCCTGCCGCCCGGCTGCCTGCCGACGCTTTGGAACGCCGACCAGCGTTTCCGCGAGGCCTACCTCGAGGAGTTCCCGGGTTACTACAAGACGGCTGACGCCGGTTATGTCGATGATGACGGCTATCTCTTCATCATGGCGCGCACCGACGACATCATCAACGTCGCCGGCCACCGCCTATCGACCGGCGGCATGGAGGAGGTAATCGCCGAGCACCCCGATGTTGCCGAATGCGCCGTCATCGGCATGGCCGACGAATTGAAAGGCCAGGTACCTTGCGGCTTCGTGGTGCTCAATGCCGGCGTCTCCCGCGACCCTGCCGAGATCGAAAAGGAGGTCGTGGCGCTGGTACGCGAGAAGATCGGTCCTGTCGCCGCCTATCGCCTCACCGTGACCGTCAAGCGCCTGCCGAAGACTCGCTCCGGCAAGATCCTGCGCGGCACGATGCAGAAGATCGCCGACAAGGAGGAGTGGTCGATGCCGGCCACCATCGACGATCCCGCGATCCTCGACGAGATCGGCGTGGCTCTGAAGGCCAAGGGTATCGGCATCTGAGGCTTCCTTTGGCGCACACCTTGCTGTAAAGGGCCTGCCTCTTCCCGAACCATGCCTCAGCGGGGCGCCATTAGCGCCCGGCGCAGCCCTGCGAGCCGCCAGCGATGACCCAGCTTCACTGTGGTGTCGATTTCGGCACGACCAATTCCACACTCGGCGTCTGCGAACCTGGCGGCAACCCGCGGCTGATGGCGGTCGAGGGCGAGCATGTGAACATTCCATCGGCGCTGTTCTTCAGCCTCGAGGATGGCAGCGTGCATTTCGGCCGCGCCGCGGTACGCGAATATATGGACGGCGCCGAGGGCCGCTTCATGCGCGCGCTGAAATCCATCCTCGGTTCGAGCCTGATGAACGAGACGACGCAGGTCGGCCGAGACCGCATGACCTTCCAGGGTCTCATCGGCCGTTTCCTGCGCCATCTGCGCCAGCGCTTCGAAGCCGAACACGGCGATCTGCCCGAGCGCGTGCTGCTCGGCCGCCCTGTCCGTTTCGTCGACGAGGATGATGATGCAGACCGTATGGCGCAGGACCAGCTGATGCAGGCAGCCTTTTCCGAAGGCTTCCCTCATGTCGAATTCCAGTTCGAACCGGTGGCTGCGGCGCTTCATGTCGAGCGCGAACTGGACCGCGAGGCGCTGGCGCTTGTCGTCGACATCGGCGGCGGCACGTCGGACTTTTCGGTGCTGCGCCTATCGCCCGAGCGCGCCCGCCGCGTCGACCGCAGCGGCGACATCCTCAGCACTGCCGGCGTCCATGTCGGGGGAACCGATTTCGACCGCCAGTTGAGCATCGCGCATGTGATGCCGCATTTCGGGCTCGGCTGCCGCACCGCCGACGGCCGGCGCCACCTGCCGGTCTGGTACTTCAACGACATGGCGACCTGGCACAAGATCAACCAGCTCTACACCGCGAGCACGATGCGCGACATCCGCTCGCTTTCTCGCGAGGCCGCCGAACCGGACAAGCTCGCGCGCTACGAGCATCTTCTCGTTCACCGCTCCGGCCATCGCCTCGCCGCGGAAGTCGAGCGGGCCAAGATCGAACTGACCGATGTGCCGAACGCAGTAATCACGCTCAGCGAACCAGGACTTGCGCTTGCGCTTCCTGTGACGCGTCAGCAGTTCGAGGCGGCGAGCGCCGAACTCGCCGGCAGGATTGGCAAGACGATCGACGATGCCCTGCGCGGCGCTGGCGTCGAAGCCGAAGCGATAGATACCGTGATCCTCACAGGCGGCGGCGCGCTTGTGCCGCTGGTTCGCGCGGCGGCGACAGCGCGTTTCCCTCACGCCCGCATTCCATCCTCAGACCAGTTCGGCTCGGTCGGCCTAGGGTTGGCGGTGGATGCCGCCCGCCGCTTCGGCTAGCGCCAAACTGGCCCAACTTCGCCCCGGTTGACCGCATGCCGCGCCCCGGCCTATTGCCACGGGGATCGCAACGCGGACAGGAGACGGCACCATGGCGCTCGACGGCAGGATCGCAATCGTAACCGGCGCGGCCGGCGGCATCGGCTACGCCATCGCCGAGCGTTTCCTGCGCGATGGCGCGAAGGTTGTCTTTGCCGACATCAACGCCGAAAAAGGCGCTGCCGCGCTGGCCAACCTGCAACCGCTCGGCGACTGCCGTTTCATCAAGGCCGATGTCGGCAAGCGCCTCGACGTGCACAATCTTGTCGCCGCCACCATCGAGGCCTTTGGCGACATCGACATCCTGGTCAACAACGCCGGCATCGTTCACGGCGCCGATTTCCTCGATCTCACCGAGGACGATTTCGACCGCGTTTTGCGCGTCAACCTGAAGGGCTCGTTTCTGACCGGCCAGGCAGTCGCGCGCTATATGGTCGAGAAGGTCAAGAAGGGCGGAAGCGCCGGCGTCATCGTCAATATGTCATCGATCAATGCGGTGTTCGCCATCGCCAACCAGGTGCCCTATTCCGTCTCCAAGGGCGGCGTGAACCAGCTCACCAAGGTGATGGCGCTTTCGCTTGCACCGCACGGCATCCGCGTTAACGCCATCGGCCCCGGCTCTATCATGACCGACATGCTGGCGAGCGTGAACGACGACCCTGCCGCCCGCAACCGCATCCTGTCGCGCACGCCGCTCGGTCGTATCGGCGATCCGTCGGAAATCGCGGCCATCGCCGCCTTCCTCGCTTCCGACGATGCGAGCTACATCACCGGCCAGACGATCTACGCCGACGGCGGCCGCTTGCCGCTGAACTACACGGTGTCCGTCAAGCCCGAAAAGTAGGGTACGGACGCCCCTGGGACGTCCTGCCACCTACTGACAGAAGGCTGTCAGTAGGGGTGTGCCATAGTGCTCCTCGTCAAGAACAGCGAGGAACCCCCGTCATGTCCTCAAACGGCATCATGCTCGACGCGATGTTCGGCTATGTCCGGCACTATCGCACGCAGGCGCGCCGGAAGCGGGCAGAGCGCATTCTGAATGCCATGCCCTCGCACCTGCGCAAGGATATCGGCTGGCCCGATTCCACCAAAATCACCGGCGGCGAATAGCGCCGCCGGCATCCTCCCAAGGACCCACCGTTTCAGAGAAAGTTATTGAAAATGCAGAGCTTCCTTCCAGAAAACGCGGTCGTCTGGGCCGAAATCCCGGTGACCGATATGGCCCGCTCCAAGGCGTTCTACGCTGCCGTGGTGGGTAACGATCTCACCGACCAGGACAACGCACCGAATCCGATGTCTGTGTTCAAGGCGAAGGAGCAGGCGTCCGTTGCCGGCCACATTTACCCGGGCAAACCGGCGGCGCCGGGAACCGGTCCCACCGTTCATCTGGCAGTCGATGCCGTCGAGGCGGCGATGGAGCGTGTTTCTGTCAACGGCGGTCAGGTGGTAAGCCCGGTGATCGACATTCCGGGCGGGCGTTTCGCCTATTGCCTCGATCCCGACGGCAACAGTTTCGGCGTATTCTCGGGGTGATGTGACGATGGACGCGAGCGCACACATGATGGAGTCCGTGGCGGGCAGGTCGGGCCCGCCTCGACAGGCCCCACGGCCGGAGACTGGCATGAGGCGCGCCGACCGGCTGGACGAGATCGTCCGCCAGATGCGTGGCGGAAGCCTCGTGACGGCGCGTATGCTGGGCGAGCGTCTGGCCGTGTCCGACCGAACCATATATCGCGACATCGCCGCGCTGCAGTCCTCCGGCGTACGGATCGACGGCGAGGCGGGCGTAGGCTACTTGCTGCGCAGGGAGCGCTGATGAGACGAGCCGACCGGCTGTTCCAGATTGTCCAGCAACTGCGCGGCGGCCGCCTTGTCACCGCGCGGATGCTTGGCGAACGGCTGGAAGTATCGGACCGTACCATCTACCGCGACATTGCCGACCTGCAGTCCTCGGGCGTTCCGATCGACGGCGAGGCAGGGGTCGGCTATCTGCTCCGTGAAGGTTTCGACCTCCCGCCCCTCATGTTCTCTCGCGACGAAATCGTAGCCCTGGTGGCCGGCGCTCGCATGGTGCGCGCCTTTGGCGGCGCCGAAATGGCGCGCGCCGCCGAGGAAGCGCTGATAAAGATCAGCGCCGTCCTGCCCGACGCGGAGCGGGCGCGCATCGACCGAACCGAAATCCACATGCCGCACTGGGTCGTCAGCGATGCGGACCGCGCGACGCTCGACCGGCTGGAACGGGCCATCGAAAGCCGCAACGTTCTTGCGTTCGGCTACACCGACGAATCGGACCGCCGCACGGATCGCGACGTGCGCCCGCTTGGTCTATGGTTCTGGGGCAAGGTGTGGACGCTGGTTGCCTGGTGCGAGATGCGCGACGATTTCCGCGCCTTCCGCATCGATCGCATGATGGACCTGCGAGATGCCGGCCGGACCTTCCGGCCCGAGCGCGGCAAGCAGTTGCAGGATTTCTACCGCCACATGGAAATGAACGGCTCCACCCGGCGCATCTGACGCGGCCTACTGCTGGTCGTCGGCGTCGCTTTCCTGCGACGTTCCCTTCAGCGACGACAGTTTGGCGAACACCTTGTCGGCATCGAGTTCGGCGTCCGACTCATCACCCGTTGCCGGCTGCGCCTGTGCGGACTCCGGCGACAGCGTCTCGGTCTGCGAAGCAGGCAGCAGCGTGTCGCCAACCGGCGCCGCCGGCTGCTCGCGTCCGCGATCCGCCCTCTGCACCTCGATATCGAGGTCGATCTGGGAGCAAAGCCCGAGCGTCACCGGGTCCATCGGCACCAGGTTGGATGAGTTCCAGTGGGTGCGGTTGCGGATCTGCTCGATGGTCGACTTGGTCGTGCCGACGAGGCGCGAAACCTGCGCATCCTTCAGTTCGGGATGATTGCGCACCAGCCACAGGATCGCGTTCGGCCGCTCGTGGCGCTTCGACACCGGCGTGTAGCGCGGCGCCTTACGCTTCGATTCCGGCACGCGCACTTTCGGATCTGAAAGCTTGAGCCTGTGCTGGGGATCGGCCTCGCCCTTGGCGATCTCGTCGCGGCTGAGCTGACCGGTGATCACGGGGTCCATGCCCTTGATGCCCTGCGCCGCATCGCCGTCCGCGATCGCCGCCACTTCGAGCGGATGCAGTTTGCAGAACTGGGCGATCTGGTCGAAGCTCAGCGCGGTGTTGTCGACCAGCCAGACGGCGGTCGCCTTCGGCATCAGCAGCGTATTTGCCATCGTGAACGAATCCTCTTCCTTCGCCCGCGTCCCTGGCGCGGGCGGTGGTCATACCACCGGTGATTGGGAATGGGCGGCTATATAGCGATGTTGCCACCCCGGAGCAAGAATGCATTCGCGGCACGGGCGACTATTCAGTCGATATTGTCAGGCCGCTTGCGACGCCGGCGCGACGTCAGCGAGCGGGCTGAGATTGAGCCAATCCGGGAAGCGCTTGCGTACCCGGTCCTCCCCGAGCGCTTCCAGCCGACCTTCGTCAAGCGCTCGACGCAAGCCTATGTCGCCGCGCACGATACGGATCATGTCGGGCAGGGTTGCGCTGAGATAGAGATCGACTTCGAACCCGGGATCGTCGACGCAGACCTCGCACTGCTCGCTCTCGTTGACGAACCACCAGCGTTGCCTGGCCGGCGGCTGGTCGGGGAAATCGAGCCTGATCACGACGCGCCTGTCTCCAAAAACAGCCGGATTGGCGCGCCGCTCAAGCGACCACAAAAGCAGTCCGAGGTCGACTTCGCGGTCTTCGAGTTCGCGCCGCGACCAGCGCTGCCCCCAGACGCCAAGCGCGTCTACTAGGGGCGCGAATTCCTCTCCCGCAGGCGTCAGGTGGTAGGTCCAGCCGCGTCCCTTCGGGGGCTTGCGGCGTTCTATGACGCCCTCGGCTTCCAGCTGCTTCAGCCTTTGAGAAAGCAGTGTCGGCGACATCAGCGGCACGCCGCGCTGCAACTCCGAGAAACGCGTCGAACCCCAATGCAGGTCGCGCAGGATCAGCGGCGTCCACCTTTCGCAGAACAGTTCGGCAGCCTTCGCCACCGGGCAGAACTGGGAGTAGCTCTTCATCTCGGACCTCACGGTAACAGAGGAGCCAAGGCGGCAAAACTACAGTTTCTGTACTTCCGTGAACAGCGCCGCCCACACTAGTCTCAGACAGACCAAGACAGAGGAGCGCAGGAATGGCGACCCCAATCGAACACCGCGTAGCCGCTCACTATGGCCGGAAGGGATTGCTCGATGTGATTCTTTCCGGCCTCCGCCAGCTCGGCGTAGACACGGAGTGCCCCGATCCTGAGGCGCTTGCCCCGGTCGACGAGTTTCATACCGCCGGGCGCCAAATGACACTGAAGGCGCTCGGCATGATGGTTTTGAAACCCGGCATGCATGTACTGGATGCCGGCAGCGGCCTCGGCGGCACCGCCCGCGTGCTCGCGCGCGAACACGGCTGCCGCGTCACCGGCATCGACCTGACGCCTGAATATGTCGAGGTAGCCAACGAACTGTCCGCACGAATGGGGCTGGCCGGCCAGTGCGAATTCCGGACCGGCAGCGCCGCCGACCTGCCCTTTGCCGACGGCACCTTTGATGCGGCGGTGACCTTCCACGTCGCGATGAACATCGATGACCGCGCCGGGTTCTACGCCGGGGTTACCCGCGTTTTGAAGCCAGGTGCTCGGTTCTGCATCTTCGACGTGATGAAGGGGCCGACGCCCAGCGTCCCCTTTCCGATGCCGTGGGCCGAGACAGGGGCGACAAGCTTCCTCAAATCCCCGGCGGAGACGCGGGCGCTCGTCGAGGCGGCAGGCTTAGAGGTGACTGCCGAGCAAAGCGTTCGCGACGAGGCAATCACCTACTTCGACCGTATGGACGCCATGATCGCCAAAAATGGCGGGCCGCCGCCGCTCGGCCTGCACCTCGTGACTGGCGAGAACGCGGCCGAGAAGTTCGCGAATTACACCGCTGCACTCAAGGCGCACCAGATCGATCCGTACATGATGGTAGCGAGACGGCGCTGAGCAGCACGGCAGCCCGCGCGCGATGCGACCTGTCGTTCAGCCCACGTCGAGCACGATCTTGCCGATGTGGTCGCCGGCTTCCATGCGCTCATGCGCGCGCCAGGCTTCCTTCAGCGGAAAGATCATGTCCATGATGGGGGCCACGCGGCGTTCCTCCAGTAGCGGCCAGACCTTCTCGCGTAACGCCGCCGCGATGCCGCCCTTGAACTCCACGCTGCGGGGCCTCAGCGTCGAGCCGGTATGGGTTAGCCGCTTGCGCATCAGCAACGAATAGTCGGCTTCCGCCTTGGCTCCTCCCAGCAGAGCGATCTGGACGATGCGGGCGTCCTCTGCCGCGGCGTGATAGTTGCGCGCGACATAAGAGCCGCCGACCATGTCGAGGATGACGTCGGCGCCCTTGCCGCCGGTCTCGGCTTTCACCGCCTCGACATAATCCTCTTCCTTGTAGTTCACGGCGCGCACTGCGCCGAGATTGGTGCAAGCTTGGCATTTGTCCGCGCTGCCCGCCGTCGCGATGACCTTGGAGCCGAAGGCGGTCGCAAGCTGGATCGCAGTCGTACCAATGCCTGAGCTGCCGCCATGGACGAGCAGAGTCTCGCCGGGTTTCAGCGCCCCGCGCTCGAATACATTGTGCCAGACGGTAAAATAGGTTTCGGGGATCGCCGCCGCCTCGGTGATGGCGAAACCGCGCGGCACCGGCAGTGCGTTCGATTCGTGCACGACGCAAAATTCGGCATAACCACCGCCCGGCGTCAGTGCTGTCACGATGTCGCCGGTCCGCCAGCGCGTCACGCCTTCACCGACGTCGGCAACTTCGCCGGCCGCTTCCAGCCCCGGCAGATCGGAAGCGCCCGGCGGCGGCGGGTATGTGCCTGCGCGCTGCGCAACGTCGGGCCGGTTGACGCCTGCCGCCTTCACCCTGACCAGGATTTCGCCGCCACCCGGTTTCGGCACGTCGCGTTTCTCCGGTTTCAGCACCATCGGACCACCGGGTTCGCTGATTGCTATCGCCGTCATCGTTTCAGGTATCTTGTTGCTGGCTGGCATGTTCGGATGACCTCCCCACACGACCATCGCTGCATTGCATCGCGTTGCCGAAACTATGTACCCTTCGCGCCGATGCAGGCAAATGCCTCAGCGGAACGGAGGTAGGACCATGGCTTTGATGGACGAGGAACCGCTGAAACGCGCCAAAGCGCACGAGATCGGGCAGGACCTGTCGCTGCTCTCGGTCGAGGAACTCGAGACGCGCATCGCCGTTCTCAAGGAGGAAATCGTGCGCATCGAGCAGGAGCTGTCGCAGAAGGGCGCAACGCGCGCGGCTGCCGACGCCCTCTTCCGCCGCTGACCTCGCCCTGACAAATCATACCCGACGGGAGTCCTGATAAGGCATGTTCTCGACCTTCGGATCGATCCTCGCGCTTCTGTGCGGCACCGCTTTTCTTCTCGCCGGTTCCGGCCTGCACGGCCTGCTTTTGCCGCTTCGTGGCCAGGAAGAGGGTTTCTCGACTACGGTCCTCGGTCTGCTCGGCACGGCATGGGCTGTCGGTTTCGTCGCTGGATGTTTCTTCGCGCCGCGACTTGTTCGACGCGTCGGTCATGTTCGCGCCTTCGGCGCCTTTGCCGCCTCGGGCGCGATCATCGCGCTGCTCACTGGCATGCTGATCAGCGAATATGTGTGGATCGCTCTGCGCATACTGACCGGCTTCGTCATGGCCGGCGCGTTCATGATCGTCGAGAGCTGGCTCAACGAGCGATCCTCCAACGAGAACCGCGGCACCGTCTTTGGCCTCTACATGATGGTGACCTATGCCTCGATCATGGGCGGCCAGCTCACGGTGGCCGGCGGCGACGTATCGACAGCGACGCTGTTCATGCTGGCAGGCATCCTGTTCTGCCTGTCTCTCATACCGACGGCGGTCTCGACCGCCGTCACGCCGCGTCCGCTGGCCGAGGTCAAGCTCGACCTGCCGGGGCTCTACCGCACTTCGCCGGTCGCCTTCGCCGCCTGTCTGCTGATCGGCGTCGCCAACGGCGCCTGGGGGACGCTGGGGGCGGTCTACGGCGCGCGCGCCGGCATCTCGACCGCAGAAATCGCTCTGATGATGAGTTTTGTCGTGGTCGCCGGCGCGGTCTTCCAGCTGCCGGCCGGCCGTATCTCCGACCGCACCGACCGCCGCTATGTGCTGGCCGGCGGCGCTGCCGGAGCTGCGTTGTTCGCCGTGCTGATCGTTCTCATCGCACCGCGTTCCGGCACGATGATCCTGATCATGACGGCGCTTTACGGTGCGTTGGCCTATATCCTCTATTCGATCGCGGTGGCGCATGCCAACGACCACGCGCCTGCGGAGGATTTCGTTAAGGTTTCCGGCGGCCTGCTGCTTCTCTACGGCTTCGGCACCATGGCCGGGCCGCTCATCGCCGCGCCGCTGATGGACTATGTCAGCGCCGAAGGCATCTTCCTCGCCACGGCCTGGGCGCACATTACACTTGCAGCCTATGCCGTACTGCGCATTTCGCGCCGCGCGCCGGTGCCGATCGAGGAGCGCGAGGCCTTCAAGACGCTGCCCTCCGAGCGTGCCGTCACGCCCAATGCCGTCATGCTCGACCCGCGCAGCGATCCCGAAACGGAAGACGACGCGCAAAGCACGTTGTGATTTGCGGCTCCGCGCATCAGAATGAGCCATGGCCGAGATGGACGCGTTCATGGCGATCGCCGACGGCAACCGACGCTACATCCTGGAGGAGCTGCGCCGGGGGCCGCGAAGCGTCAACGAACTTGCCGGCGGGCTGGACGTATCCCGGCCTGCCGTTTCCCAGCATCTCAAGGTGCTGCTCGACGCAGGGCTTGTCAGCGCGCGTTCGGAAGGCACGAAGCGCATCTATGCGCTCAGCCCGCGCGGCTTCCTTGGCCTCAACGTCTGGCTGGATCAGTTCTGGGAGGTCGGCTAGCCGGATTACGGCTCCAGTTCGACGTCCCAGTAGAGATAATCCATCCAGCTTTCATGCAGGTAGTTGGGCGGGAACATGCGCCCGTTGTTGTGCAGATCGTGCACGGTCGGCTGGTAGGGCTTCTGCGACGGCCACATGCGCGCCTGCGAGGGCATCATGCCGCCTTTGCGCAGATTACAGGTGGAACAGGCCGCCACGACGTTCTCCCAGGTCGTCGCGCCGCCGCAGCGGCGGGGGACCACGTGGTCGAAAGTCAGCTCTTCGCGCGTGCCGCAATACTGGCACTGGAAGCGGTCGCGCAGGAACACGTTAAAGCGTGTGAAGGCCGGGTGGCGGGACGGTTTGACGAAGGATTTGAGGCTGACGACGCTCGGCACCTTCATCGAGAATGAAGGCGAGGAAACGGCGTGCTCGTATTCGGCTACAATGTTCACCCTGTCGAGGAAAACGGCCTTGATGGCGTCCTGCCATGACCAGAGCGACAGGGGGTAGTAGCTCAGCGGTCGGTAATCCGCATTCAGCACCAGAGCGGGAAGTCCGTCCGGCGAGACCGCGATCGTCACTTCCTCACCTCCTTACGGTCAGTCCCGATCGGCGCGGATAGTCCTAGCCGGACGTGACAGGAATGTGAAGCGGCAAAAACGCTCCAATGACATAGCGCGCACGCAATTTTGCGAGCAAACAGGCGCACTTAAGGAGTCGGGGCGGCGTCCCTTCCCTTCAGGTTGCGATAGTGCGCCCAAAGCAGCCGCGCAGCGACGGCGCGCCAGGGCGACCATGATTCGGCCAGCGTCCGGGTCGCGCGGTCGTCCGGCCGTTCGACAAGGCCGAAAAGTTCGCCTGCCGCCACCTGCAATGCCAGATCCTTTGCCGGAAAAATGTCGGGATGCCCGGCGGCAAACAAAAGGTAGACCTCGGCCGTCCATTCGCCAACGCCGTGGACGGCAATGAGCATTGCTTTCGCATCTTCGGGAGCGAGGTCGCACAGCCCGTGAAGGTCGAGTGCGCCGGCTTCGACGGCCGTTGCCGCTGCGAGCAAAGCCGCCTGTTTCGGCCGAGACAACCCGGCCTCGACAAGCGGCGCGTTGCCACCTGCAAGCACCGTCGGGGCGTCGAGCGGATCGACAATCCTGACCAGCCGGCCGAAGATCGCGTCGGCGCTGGCCCGCGAGACCTGCTGCGAGACAATGATCGAGGCAAGGCTGGCGAAGCCGGGCTCGGTGCGCCGCAACGGCACCTCGCCGATGTTTGGAATGATGGCGGCGAGCCTTGCATCCATGCCTGCAAGGGCTGCAAGGCCGCTCGCGACGTCGTCGAGCGTGTCTATGCGCTTCGCCGGTCGTTGCATCGCTGCCAGTTCCTTCCCCCGCGGGCCTTGTTGGCCGCGCGCCGCCAAAGTAGCAATCGTCAAATGCGCTCTACAATCCGCACGGCGCCAGTCTGATGACAGCACCGGTTTTCCGTTTCGCTCCGAGCCCCAACGGCGCCCTGCATCTCGGCCACGCCTATTCGGCGCTGCTCAACCACGACATGGCCCGCGCCGCAGGCGGGCGCTTTCTGCTGCGCATCGAGGACATCGACACAGAACGAAGCACGCCCGCATACGAACAGGCGATCTATGACGACCTCACCTGGCTGGGGATCGAATGGGACCATCCCGTCCGCCGACAATCCGAGCACATGGACGATTACCGGTCGGCGCTCGACGCACTGATTGGAGAAGAGCTTGCCTACCCGGCCTTCATGAGCCGGGGCGAAATGCGCGCCTTTGTGGCGGAGGCGGAAGCCGATGGCACGCCTTGGCCGCGCGACCCTGACGGCGTGCCGCTGCCTCCTCACGTCGATCGCGAACGAGGTGCAGCCGAGCGCCAACGCCTGATAGCCGATGGCGTTCCCTATTCATGGCGTCTGGACATCACGGCTGCGACCGCGCGTGCCCAGTCGCTACCTTTCTGGGAGGAAACCGGCTCCGGGCCGGACGGCGAGACGGGGCGCATACGCGCGGATCCAGCCGCCTGGGGCGACGTCATGATCGCCCGCAAGGACATGCCGACCAGCTACCACCTCGCGGTCGTTGTCGACGATGCGCTGCAGGACGTCACCAATGTCGTGCGCGGGCGCGATCTGTTCCACGCGACATCGGTACACCGGCTATTGCAAGAGCTTCTGGGGCTCGTTCCACCGGTGTACCATCACCATTCGCTCAT
Organism: Rhizobiaceae bacterium; assembly: GCA_017643025.1. Classification (GTDB taxonomy): domain Bacteria; phylum Pseudomonadota; class Alphaproteobacteria; order Rhizobiales; family Rhizobiaceae; genus RCIO01. The sequence continues at coordinate 436,446 of JAEPOG010000002.1, read as the reverse complement.
CCTGGATGCCGAGGGGCGGAAACTCTCCAAGCGCTTCGGCGATTCCGGGATCGGCGCTCTGCGCGCGGCCGGCATGACGCCGGCGGACATCAGGCGAATGGTCGGGTTGGAACCCGAGCTTCGCTAGAGGCGCGCCCAGACACCGCGCACGGCGAGAACGAACAGCAGCAGCAGGAACGAGCCGCCAAGCCCGATCATCAACGCATGTTTCAGCTCGCCAATGCGGATACCCTGATGGTTCGCCGCATAGATCGCGAGAAAGAAGCCCGCCGTGATAAGCGCGGCGTTGCCGAACGGCCCAAAGCCCTCGCGCCCGATGCTCGATTCGAGCAGCAGCGCCAGCATGTAGGAAATGCCACCCACCGTTGCAACTGCCATGAACAGCCAGCCGGCATCGACGTTCCAGATCATGTCTGCGTTCCCCTTGCCAGCCGCGAGCAGCTTCGCCACGGCACGGGTTTCCTTTAGCCCAGAATTCTTTCGCTTTGCTTGACGGCAGCTATCGTCCTAAGCCCTCGACCCGCCGACCAAGGACCAATCCGCATGCCAGATATCGCCCGGCTGGTGCCCGCAATATTCGTCGCCCTCTGGGCGACCGGCTTCATCGGTGCGCGCTACGCCATGCCATGGGCCGAGCCATTCGCCTTCCTGGCCGTCCGCTTCCTGCTGACGATCCTCCTGCTGGCGGTGATCGCCCTGCCGCTGCGCGCCCGCATGATATCGCGCCGCGCAGCCTTCGATTCCGCCATCGCCGGCGCGCTGATGCACGGCGTCTATCTGGGCGGCGTATTCTGGGCGATCGACAACGGCATGCCGGCCGGTCTGGCCGCCCTCGTAATAGGATTGCAACCGCTGATCACGGCCGTGGCCGCTGGACCTGTGCTCGGCGAAACCGTGCTGCCGCGGCACTGGGCGGGGCTGGCGGTCGGATTCGTCGGGGTTGCCCTCGTCCTGTCGCCCAAGCTTGCCGGCGTGGACGGCGGAGTGACACCGGCGAACATCGCGGCCTGCGTCGTCGCGGTCATCGGCATGACGGCGGGAACCATCTGGCAGAAACGCTCCGGCGGAGCGACCGACCTCGTTACCGGTACCGCCTGGCAATATGCCGGCGGCCTGATCCCGGTGGCGATCCTGGCCTATCTGCTGGAGACCGGCAGCTACACGCTGAATGGCGAGCTGATTTTCGCCATGCTGTGGCTGGTTCTGGTGCTCTCAGTCGGCGCCATATTCCTTTTGATGTACCTGATCCGGCACGGCGCGATGTCGCGGGTGGCATCGCTGTTCTATCTTGTTCCCGCCGTCACCGCGCTGCTCGCATGGGTGCTGTTCGGTGAGACGCTTTCAGCGATTCAGCTTGCCGGAATGGCTATCGCTGCCGCCGGCGTATGGCTCGCCTCTCAGCCGGGAACGCGCGCCCGCGCTTCCGAATAGCGCCGTATGGATGCGTTGATCTCGCCGCCGAGGATGAAGATCGCCGAGACGATATAGAGGAAGATCACCGCGATCATTACCGACGCCAGCCCGGCATAGGTCGAGACATAGGTCGAGAACTGTTCGAGATAGGCCGCGAACATGCTCGATCCGATCAGCCATGCGGCGAGCGTGAACAGGATGCCCGGCACGATGTCGGTGAAGCTGCGCCGCCCTGCAGGCAACCAGACATGCACCGCGATCAGCGCCATCACGATGACGGACGAGGCGATGATGTACCGCCACAGCGTGATTGTGCCCATATAGGGTGCCAGCCACGGTTCGGCGTCGATTGCGATTCGTCCAATCAGCGGTGCAAGCACCAGAAGCACGCTGATCGTCAGGAACCCCAACGTCGCGATGAACACGAAGGCAAGGCTCTGGATGCGGCGAAACAGGATCGAACGGTTCTCTTCCACCCGGTATGCCCTGTTGAGGGATGTCCTCAGCGCCTCTATGCCGTTTGAGGCAAAGAACGCGGCGATGACGATGCCGATCGTCAGGAACCCGCCGCGTTGCACGGTCAGGACGTTTCTCACCTCCTGCGCGATGGGCTCGGCGATCTGCTCCGGCCATGTGTCGAAGACGATGTGAACGGCCGTATCGGCATAGGCCTTGGCGCCGAGAAACGAGGCAAGCGCTGTCGAGAAGATCAGGAACGGGAACAGCGCCATCAAGGCGGTGATCGCCAGGTGGCTGGCCATCGCCCAGCCGTCGTCATCGTTGAAATGCCCAAAGGCATCCCAGACGATCCGTTTCACTGCGACCAGTCTGCGCACGCTGTCTCCCTCGTTTGCCTGCGGGTCGCGAATATGGGAAGGCTTCGCCCGATAAGGCAACCCGGCTGACCACGCTTGAGCGATTCAAACACCGAAAAGACCGCGCGCAGCATCATCGTTACCGGCGCATCGTCCGGTATCGGGGCCCATTGCGCACGGGCACTGCAGCGCGACGGGTGGCGCGTCTTCGCCACCGCCCGCAAGCCTGGGGACATCGCCGCGCTCGAAGCCGACGGCATTGAGGCGATCTATCTCGACTATGCCGAACCGGACTGCATCGCTGCACTTGTCGATACCGTACTCAAGCGAACCGGCGGCACGCTCGGCGCGCTCTACAACAACGGAGCGTTCGCGCAGGCGGGAGCAGTGGAGGACCTGCCGGTCGCGGCGCTTCGCCACCAGTTCGAGGTCAACCTGTTCGGCTGGCACGATCTGACGCGGCGCGTCATCCCGGCGATGCGCGCCCAGGGACATGGCCGCATCGTCAACTGCTCGTCTGTTCTAGGCCTAGTCCCGGTAAAGTGGCGCGGCGCCTATGCCGCCTCCAAGCATGCGCTCGAAGGCCTGACCCTGTGCCTGCGCGCCGAACTCGCAGGCTCAGGCATCCATGTCTCGCTCATCGAGCCGGGTCCGATCGAATCGAAAATCGCGTCCAACGGTCTCGCCTGGTTCGAGAAGAACATCGACTGGCAGGGCTCGGTGCATCGCACCGCCTATGAGCCGCAGCTGCAGCGCCTGCGCCAGGGCGGCAGCAAGTCGCGGCTCAAACTCGGCCCTGATGCGGTATACCGGGCACTGAAACATGCGCTCGAGAGCCCGCGCCCGAGACCGCACTATGCGGTGACAGTGCCGACAAAAATCGGCGTGGCGCTGAAAAGACTGCTACCGGCCACTATGTTCTACCGCATGCTGGCGAGCCGGGGCTAAGCCTTGCGCGCCCATCCGCAATCGAAGGAACCCGCATGTCGACAGTCTTTAACATCCTCGCCGTCCTCGTCATGGTCGGCGTCGTCCTCGTGCTCATACGCGGACTGATCAACATGATGCGCGGCGGTTCCGGCAATACATCGAACAAGCTAATGCAGGCGCGTGTTGCGCTGCAGTTCGTGGCGCTGGTGCTGATCATGCTGGCGCTGTACTTCTCCGGTTACGGACCGTCCTGAGCGGAGGATCGAATGGTTGTTCTGAACAAGATCTACACCCGCACCGGCGACGACGGTACGACCGGCCTCGGCAGCGGCGAGCGCCGGGCCAAGCACGATCTTCGAGTAGCGGCCTACGGCACCGTCGATGAAGCCAACGCCTGCATCGGCATGGCGCGAGTGGCGCTCGCGGGCGGGCATTCCGACATGGATGCCATGCTCTCGCGCATCCAGAACGACCTCTTCGATCTGGGCGCCGACCTCGCCACGCCGGACACCGGCGAGAAGCTCGAATACGAGCCACTGCGCATCGTCGCCAGCCAGGTCGCGCGCGTCGAGGCGGACATCGATGTCATGACCCGCAAGCTGAAGCCGCTGCGCTCCTTCGTGCTGCCCGGCGGCAATGCCGCCGCCGCCGCCCTTCATCTTGCCCGAACCGTGGCGCGCCGCGCCGAGCGGATGATCGTGGAGCTGTCGCAGAAACCGGGTGAGACGGTCGGGGCAGATGCGATCCGCTACATCAACCGCGTCTCCGATTTCCTCTTCGTCGCCGCGCGCGCCGTCAATGACAATGGCGAAGCCGACGTGTTATGGGTGCCTGGGGAAAACAGGTAGTTCGCCGGCCGGTCCTTCGGCCGCACTGGGGGGCCGGATGTTCATACCGCTGCACGATGCCAACAGCCTGAAGCATATCAAGCTCCAGTACGTCACGATCGGTCTGATCGTGGCCAACGTGCTGGTGTTCCTGTTCACCTCGGCCGCGGGCGAGGAGGGAGCGATCACAGCCGCCATCGGCCTCGGCTACATCCCCTCCACGATCTACGACATCGTCGAGCGCGGTCCGGACCAGATCATCGTTCCGGACTACCTGACTTTCATCACCTACGCGTTCCTTCATGCCGATTTCTGGCACATCGCCGGCAACATGCTCTTCCTCTGGGTCTTCGGCGACAATGTCGAAGACGCATTGGGGCACATCAAGTTCCTCATTTTCTACATCGTTTGCGCCGCCGCCGGCGCCTTGTTTCACGGCATGATGGCGCCGGAATCGCAGGCGCCACTCATCGGCGCCTCGGGCGCGGTAGCGGGCGTCGTTGCTGCCTACCTGATCCTTCACCCGAAGGTGAAGGTCTGGATCCTTGCCTTCGGCCGAATTCCCCTGCGCATACCGGCCTGGATCGCCCTTCTGGCCTGGATCGGATTCCAGGTCGTGATGTTCCTGGCCGCCGCCGACGAGCAGGTGTCCTGGGCGGCCCATCTCGGCGGCATCGCCGCCGGCGCCTTTCTGGTACTGGTCTTCCGCCGCCGCGGTGTGCCGCTTTTCGACCGTGAAATCGTCGAGCCGCGGGCGGTCGAACTCGGACAGCCGGCCATGCGGCCCGAGCCCTCGCCGCGGGGGCCATGGGGGCGTCAGTAGCAAGCCGCCCGTTCAATCGATTTGGCACAGATTCCGCGTATTGACGCCTTGCGCGACGGTGAATAGGTTCCGCCCGCCTGCGGGCACCAGCACCGCAGCCGTGATATCAAGCCGCACCTGAAAACGACCGGGATGTCGGTTTCGGAAACGCCGAGCCAGCCGCAGAATTCTATCGGTCAGCAACCGGCACTGGAGAGGTACCGCCTGTCATGAAGATACTCGTCCCCGTAAAGCGGGTCATCGACGCCAATGTGAAGCCGCGCGTCAAAGCGGACGGCTCGGGAGTCGAGCTTGCCAATGTGAAGATGGCGATGAACCCGTTCGACGAGATCGCGGTTGAGGAGGCGATCCGGCTCAAGGAAGCCGGCAAGGCCGAGGAGATCATTGCCGTGTCGATTGGCCCGCAGCAGGCGCAGGAGACGATCCGCACCGCGCTCGCCATGGGCGCCGACCGCGGCATCCTGATCAAGGTCGACGGTCCGGTCGAGCCGCTCGCCGTCGCCAAGCTGCTGAAGGGCGTTGTCGAGGAGGAAAAGCCCGAACTCGTCATCCTCGGCAAGCAGGCGATCGACGACGACAGCAATCAGACCGGCCAGATGCTCGCCGCCCTGCTTGGATGGGCCCAGGGTACCTTCGCCTCCAAGATCGAGATCGACGGCGGCAAGGCCAAGGTGACGCGCGAGATCGACGGCGGCCTGCAGGTGATCGAACTCAAGATGCCGGCGATAGTCACCACCGATCTGCGCCTCAACCAACCCCGCTATGCCTCGCTGCCCAACATCATGAAGGCGAAGAAGAAGCCGCTCGACGAGAAGTCGGCCGGCGACTACGGCGTCGATCCGGCGCCGCGGCTGAAGGTGCTGAAGACCGAGGAACCCGGCGGCCGCAAGGCCGGCGTAAAGGTGAAGGACGTCGCCGAGCTTGTCGACAAGCTCAAGAACGAAGCCGGCGTTATCTGAGAACGGCAAAGGAGACAGACAAATGGCCATTCTTCTCGTTGCCGAACACGACAACGCATCGATTTCCGACCAGACCGCCAAGGCTCTGAGCGCCGCACTCAACGTGGGCTCCGACGTTGACGTTCTGGTCGCCGGCAAGGGCGCCAAGGGTGCAGCGGACGCGGCCGCCAAGCTCAAGGGCGTGCGCAAGGTTCTGCTCGCCGAAGCCGGCGAACTGGAGCAGCAGCTCGCCGAGCCGATGGCGGCGCTCGTGGTTTCGCTCTCCGAAGGCTACGACACGCTCGCCGCACCGGCGACAACCATGGGCAAGAACGTCATGCCGCGCGTCGCCGCCCTGCTCGACGTCGCGCAGGTGTCCGAAGTGATGGAAGTCGTCTCCGCCGACACCTTCAAGCGCCCGACCTATGCCGGCAACGCCATCCAGACCGTGCAGGCAACCGACGCCAAGAAGGTGCTCACCATCCGGACCTCCTCCTTCCAGGCCGCGCCCGATGGCGGTTCGGCTTCCGTCGAGACCGTGAAGGCCGCAGACAATCCGGGCCTGTCGAGTTTCGTAGAGAACAAGATCGCCGAGAGCGAGCGTCCCGAACTCACCTCCGCCAAGATCATCATATCGGGCGGCCGCGCGCTCGGCTCGAAGGAGAAATTCGAGGAAGTCATCCTGCCCGTCGCCGACAAGCTCGGCGCCGCTGTCGGCGCATCGCGCGCCGCGGTCGACGCCGGCTACGCGCCGAACGACTGGCAGGTCGGCCAGACCGGCAAGATCGTCGCGCCCGAACTCTACATCGCGGCCGGCATTTCAGGCGCCATTCAGCACCTCGCGGGCATGAAGGACGCCAAGGTCATCGTCGCCATCAACAAGGACGAGGAAGCGCCGATCTTCCAGGTCGCCGACTATGGCCTCGTCGCCGACCTTTTCGTCGCCTTGCCCGAGCTTGAAAAGGCGCTTTGACGCGGCAACCCGTCGCCGTCTAGAATCCCAAGGTCGGGGTGGACTAAATCCGCTCCGGCCAACTAATGTGCGCCGCACAATAGACGTTGGGCCTGAAGCCCTCGGCGGGATGATTTGAATGACGGGAAAAATCCAGACCATCGGCGTCATCGGCGCCGGGCAAATGGGCGGCGGCATCGCTCATGTCGCTGCCATCGCCGGCTACGACATTCTCCTTTACGACGTTTCGTCCGAGCAGATCGAGCACGGCATCGCCACGATAAGCGGCAACATGGCGCGCCAGGTCAGCTCCGGGAAGCTGGAGGAGAAGCAGCGCCAGGCGGCGCTCGGCCGCATTCGCGGCGCCGAGAAGATGGAGGATTTGTCCGGTTGCGACCTCGTGATAGAAGCCGCAACCGAGGACGAGACGGTGAAGCGCAAGATCTTCGCCCAGCTCTGCCCGCTGCTCAATCCCGAGGCGGTGATCGCCACCAACACATCGTCGATCTCGATCACGCGGCTTGCGGCGCAGACGGATCGGCCCGAGCGCTTCATCGGCATTCATTTCATGAACCCGGTGCCTGTAATGAAGCTGGTCGAGCTCGTGCGCGGCATTGCCACCGAGGACTCGACCTTCGAGCTCGCCCGCGAATTCGTCGGCAAGCTCGAAAAGACGACGACCGTGTCCGAGGATTTTCCGGCATTCATCGTAAACCGCATCCTGCTGCCGATGATCAACGAGGCGATCTATACGCTGTACGAGGGCGTTGGGTCCGTTGAGGCGATCGACACGGCGATGAAGCTGGGCGCAAACCATCCGATGGGACCGCTGCAGCTCGCCGATTTCATCGGCCTCGATACGTGCCTGTCGATCATGCAGGTGCTGCATGAAGGCCTGTCCGACACCAAGTACCGGCCCTGTCCGCTGCTAGTGAAGTATGTCGAGGCCGGTTGGCTCGGCCGCAAGTCCGGCCGCGGATTCTACGATTACCGCGGCGAGACGCCGGTCCCCACGCGTTGATCAGTGCAGCGCCGGCACCAGCGTCGGCGTTTCCCTGTCCGACAAATGCGCGGTCAGCACGCGGTTGCGCCCTTCGTTCTTGGCGCGATACAGCCGTTCATCCGCAATTCGGAAGAGCACTGAGAAGTCGGCCGGTTTGACGAAAGTCGCGCAACCGACACTCACAGAGAGCCGTACAAGCTCGCCCTTCGGGTGAAAAATTGTCGACCCCACGCCGCGACGCACGCACTCGGCAATTTCGCGCGCACCCTCCGGCGTTGCGCCGGGCAGAAAGACGCCGAATTCCTCACCGCCAAGCCGGCCGACGAAATCGCCGCTGCGCACCGACGCCTGGATCGCGTTGGCGATGGCCTTCAAGGCTTCGTCGCCGATATCGTGACCATGATTGTCGTTGATCTTCTTGAAGTGGTCGGCATCGACGACCAGCAGCGCTCCGGTTACTGGCGCGTCCGTTTGCGCTGGCGCCGCCAGCCACCCGTCAACACGGGCTGAGAAAGCGCGGCGATTGAGGCAGGCTGTCAGACTGTCCGTCGCCGCGAGCATGGCAAGTTTGAGGTTCGCAATCTCGAGTTCGCGCCGCTTGGTGGTGATATAGAGAAAGAGCGGCCCGGCCAGGATTATCGGCAATACGACGGCGCTGATCAGGCTCTGGCGCAACGCCTCGCCGCCAAGATCGCGCAATGCAATCCAGGTGTAGATCACTGAAACGGCAGTGCAGCCAAACGTCCCCAGAAACGTCCAGCCTGCGATCTTCAGTTTGCCGCTTAGCGATATACGCTTTCGTTTAGCGTCCATCGCGCCATTCGTACCAAGAAGTTCCTGCCTTCATGATCGAAGCGCAACCGTGAATTTTGCGTTACCGGGCGCCCTGATCCATCAGGAATCCGGCGTCTGCGCCGCCCGGACCAGCGCCTTGGCGTCCTCGCTCGCCCATTCGGCGGGACCGTTCATGTTGGCGATGAGGCAACCCTTGGCATCGATCAGCAGCGTGACCGGCAGCCCGAGAGCCAGCGAGCGGCGCTTCAGTTCGTTGAACACGCCGATCGTGTCGTCTCGATAATAAGCGAGCGAACCGATGCCGATTTCCTCGAGGAACTTGCGCGGCTTCTCGTCGCCGCCGGTATCGACATTGATGGCAACCACCTCGAACTCGTCACCTCCGAGCTCGGCCTGTAGCGCGTCGAGCGCCGGCATTTCGGCACGGCAGGGCGCGCACCAAGTAGCCCACAAATTGACGAGCAGCGTCTTGCCGGACAGGTCGGCCAGCGTCATCGGCGCACCGTCCGGCCCATCGAAGGCGAGCGAAGACAAGTCCTGAGGCGGGTCGGCCGGAAGCATCGCCGCCACCTCACCGCCGATCGCCTCGCTGACGGCCTTCCGCGTCGCATCCGCCACCTCGCAACTTCCGCCGCCTGCATCGGGTGCGGAGGCGACCGTGTTGCCAGACATGCCGCCCATCACGTATAGGCCAAGCCCGCCCGCAAGCGCGCCAGCGACCAGCGCGCCCGCGACGATCCATGCGACCGGAATGTTCGAGCCTTTTTCGGCCATGCTCAACTCCAGCGCTCCGAACGAGACCACGGCCTAGCACCATGAGCGACAAGATGACCAGCAACCGGATGTGGGGTGGCCGCTTTGCCGCAGGTCCAGCAGCGGTGATGGAAGCGATCAACGCCTCTATTGGCTTCGACCGCAAGCTCTACGCGCAGGACATTCGCGGTTCGATCGCTCACGCCCGGATGCTCGCCGAAACAGGCATAATTTCGGCTGAGGATCAAAAGGCGATCGTTCAAGGGCTGAACACGATCCTGTCAGAGATCGAGGCGGGAACCTTCGTCTTCAAGCCGGAACTCGAAGACATTCACATGAATGTCGAGGCCCGCCTCACGGAACTGATCGGCCCAGCCGCCGGTCGGCTGCACACCGCGCGCTCGCGCAACGACCAGGTGGCGCTCGACTTCCGGCTCTGGGTCAAGGATGCGCTGGAGCGCACAGCGGACGCGCTCACCGGGCTGATCGAAACGCTGCTCGCGCGCGCCGACGAACATGCGGCGACCGTCATGCCGGGTTTCACGCACCTCCAGTCGGCCCAGCCGGTCACCTTCGGCCACCACCTGATGGCCTACGTCGAGATGTTCGGCCGCGATCTGTGGCGCGTGCGCGACGCCATCGAGCGTCTGGACGAGAACCCGCTGGGCGCGGCCGCGCTTGCCGGCACCAGCTTCCCCATCGACCGCGAGAAGACGACCGCCGAACTCGGCTTCCGCGAGCCGACCCGCAATTCGATCGACACGGTGTCCGACCGCGACTTCGCGCTGGAGTTCATGTCCGTGGCCGCGATCTGCGGCACCCATCTGTCACGCATCGCCGAAGAGATCGTCATCTGGTCGACGCCGCAATTCGGCTTCGTGCGCCTTTCCGACGCCTTCTCCACCGGCTCCTCCATCATGCCGCAGAAGAAGAACCCCGACGCCGCCGAACTGATCCGCGCCAAGACGGGCCGCATCAACGGCGACCTCATGGCGCTGCTCACCGTCATGAAAGGCCTCCCGCTTGCCTATTCCAAGGACATGCAGGAGGACAAGGAAGCTGTCTTCGACGCAGCGGAGACGCTCGAACTGATGCTGGCCGCGATGGCTGGCATGGCCGGCGACATGGAGATCAACAAGGCCGCAATGAAGAAGGCGGCAGGCGCGGGTTTTGCCACGGCAACCGACCTTGCCGACTGGCTGGTGCGTGCCGCTGGCCTGCCGTTCCGCGAAGCGCATCACGTATCAGGGCGGGCAGTGGCGCTCGCCGAGGAAACGCGTCGTCCGCTGGACAAGCTCAGCCCCGACGAGTTCCGTTCGCTGCATCCGGCAATCACCGACGAGGTCTATTCCGTCCTGACCGTTGCCAACTCGGTCAAGACGCGCACCTCCTTCGGCGGCACCGCACCGTCCCAGGTTCGCCGCCAGATACGCTACTGGCGAAAGCGGCTGAAACGGGGTGCGCGCCCGTCCAAACTCCGCTAGACAGTCTCCCGGTACCAATGGAGCTGAACAGCCCGATGATCTCTGGCAGGCAGGTTACGGCACTGGTGTTGCTGATCGCAGTTGGACTTGCGGTTGCCGGGTGCGGCCGGAAGGCCCCGCTCGACACGCCCTACCAGGCAGCGATCGAAGAAAGGCGCCAGGCCATCGAAGACGATGCGGCCGTCATTCCTCCTGAACCCGAGAAACCGGTCGAAGACAGGCCCTTCATCCTCGATCCGTTGATCTGACCGGGAAAACCCCGTGAACCATTTCGAATATCGCGACGGCGTGCTCCACGCCGAGGATGTGCCGGTGCCGGAGATCGCGGCAGCCGTCGACACACCGTTCTACTGCTACTCGACCGCGACCCTGACCCGTCACTACAGGGTCTTCGCGGCCGCTTTCGCCGATCTCGACACGCTGATCTGCTACGCCATGAAGGCGAATTCCAACCAGGGCGTGCTGAAGACGCTTTCCACACTCGGCTGCGGCGCCGACGTTGTGTCGGAAGGTGAGTTGCGCCGTGCTTTGGCAGCCGGCATCCCGGCCGAGCGCATCATGTTTTCGGGCGTCGGCAAGACCGCTCGGGAAATGGATTTCGCTCTCGAGGCCGGTATTCTGTGTTTCAACGTCGAATCCGAACCCGAACTCGAGCTGCTGTCGGCCCGCGCCACGGCGAAGGGGGCTACAGCTCCGGTATCGCTGCGCATAAACCCCGATGTCGATGCGCGCACGCACAAGAAGATCTCGACCGGCAAGGCCGAAAACAAGTTCGGCATCCCCGCCCAGCGCGCCCGCGAGGTCTACAGGCGCGCCGCCGGCCTGCCGAATTTGCGCGTCGCCGGCATCGACATGCATATCGGCAGCCAGATCACCGAACTGGAACCGTTCGACGCTGCCTTCGGCCTGCTCTCGCAACTGGTCGGAGAGCTGCGTGCAGACGGCCATAACATCGAGCATGTCGACCTCGGCGGCGGCCTCGGCGTTCCGTATCGCGACGACAACCAGCCACCGCCGCTGCCCGACGCCTATGCCGCGGTGGTGCACCGGCACATGGCGCCGCTCGGACTCAAGGTGATCTTCGAGCCCGGCCGGCTGATCGCCGCCAATTCCGGCATCCTGGTGTCGGAAGTGATCTATCTGAAGGAAGGCGGCGCCAGGAACTTTCTCATCGTCGATGCGGCGATGAACGATCTTATCCGTCCGACGCTTTACGACGCATTCCACACCATTCGCCCTGTCGTAACGCCCTCCGACGACGCGCCCCGCATGACAGTCGATGTCGTCGGCCCGGTCTGCGAAACGGGCGACTACATCGCCTTGGACCGCGACCTGCCCCGCCTCTCGTCGGGCGACCTCATAGCGGTATCGACGGCTGGGGCCTATGGCGCGGTGCAGTCCGGCACCTACAATACGCGTCTGCTTGTGCCGGAAGTGCTGGTCAATGGAAGCCGTTTTCACGTCGTACGCCGCCGCCCGACCTATGAAGAGTTGATCGGCCTCGATTCGGTGCCTGACTGGTTCTGACGCCTCACTCGGCCGGCAGCGTCGCGCCACTGCGACCAATCCTCCAGCCGAGTTGCATGCCGGCCGCGGCAAGGAGAATGAGCGCCGATCCCGCGAACTGCACCGGATGGAGACGTACGCCGAGCGCCGCGAAGTCGACCGCGATGGCCGCCACCGGGTAGATGAAGGACAGCGAGGCCGTAACGCCGGTGGGCAGCCTCTGGATGGCGCTGTAGAGCAGGACGTACATCAGCCCGGTGTGTACCGCCCCGATCGCGATCAGGGCCATCCACTGTGGCCCCGCATGCGGAAGCGCGCCGAAAGTCGCTAATGGCGCCAGCAACACCGTGCCGACTAGCGTCTGGATCAGCGTGATGAGATAGGGCGATACGCCCCTCAGCTTCTTGGCGATGACCGCCGCGACCGCGTAGAGAAGGGCTGCGGCGAGCGCCAGGCCAGCGCCCACAAGAATGTCGCCGTCGGCATAGCTTCCGCCGGGCTTGGCTTGCACGACGAGCACCATGCCCGCAAACGCGATTGCAAGCCACATCCCCTTGCGCGGCGTCATCCGTTCGCCGAACAGCACTACGCCGAAGCCAACCAGCATTAGCGGCTGGGTGTTGTAGAGCACCGTCGCGACCGAGATCGAGGCATGCGCGTAGGAGGCGAACAGCAGCAGCCAATTCGCCACGATCGCTACGCCGCCGAGCGCAGCCAGTGCAAGCACGGCCGGCGTGACGCCGCCGAGATTAAACCGCCCGGCCGCCGCGGCGAGCGGCAGCATGACGGCCGCGCCGATGAGGCAGCGCCAGAACACCACTTCCGTCACCGGCAGGCCGGTCATCAGGACGAACCAGCCAATCGTTCCGGCGATCAGCATGGCTGCCGCCATCTCCGCCGTGCCGCGTGCGTCGAAACCCTGTTCCATCTCGGTTGCTCCAGTTCAGTGCAGCGATTATCTGCGGTGGCTTCGTGCGTTTCCATGCTTCACGGCAGGTGATATTGCATCTCAGCCTCCATTTGTTAGGTTGAACATCAAAATCGCCTTGGAGCGGAAGAATGCTCGATTCCACGGACCGGCTGCTGCTTGACTGCCTTGCTGAGGACGCGCGGCTCAGCCTCAAGGAACTTGCGGCGCGCGTTGGCCTGTCATCCCCAAGCGTCTCTGAACGCATGAAGCGTCTGGAGGAGCGCGGCGTCATTCGCGAATTCACCGTGGCCATCGATCCGGAAGTGATCGGCTATGCTTTCCAGGCGATGGTCCGGGTGCGCCCAATGCCCGGCAAGCTTCACCTCGTGGAAAAAATGCTGCGCGACGTTCCCGAACTCGTGGAATGCGACAAGGTAACGGGGGAAGACTGTTTCATCGCTCGCATATTTGCCTGCTCGATGGCCCATCTGGATCGCATATTGGACGGGATAGCCGAGCACGCGGAAACAAACACGGCCGTGGTCAAAGCGCAGACCGTCCGGCGGCGGCTGCCGCCGTTGGATTTGGGTGAAACATAGCGGTGTTGACTTTTTCGTGCCCGCCTCGCCTTTGCCGCGTTCGGTGCTATCTTTGGTCGAGGCGCAAATAGATTCGAGCGGCCCGCGCCGACGCTCGCCGGAGAGCTAATGGCCTCGGAACCGAGCAGCAATCCGATTGCAGCACTGAAGCAGGGGATGCTCTCGCGCTTGTGGCGGACGAGAACGGCCACGCGCGCAGCAATGACGCTGGAGCGCATCTGGCCGCTTGCGCTACCGATGGCGATCCTCGCCGGCCTGTTTCTGTCGATCGCCTGGTTTGGCCTGTTTCGCATGATGCCGGACTGGCTGCGGCTGGGAATCGTCGCGGCTTTCGCCATCGGCCTGATCGCCGCTCTTCTGCCATTCGCGCGGTTCCGCACCGCTTCGACCGCCGAGGTCGACAGGCGTATCGAGCGCTCCAACGCACTTCAGCACGCTCCGGTGACGACACAGACAGACAGGCTGTCGGGCGAGCGGACCGATGCGTTCACACAAGCCCTGTGGCACGAACACCAGCGGCGAATGGCCGAAGGCCTCGGTCGCCTTTCCGGCGATATGCCGCGCACGCGCGTTCCCGAGCGCGACCCCTGGGGCGCGCGGGCAGTCGTCGCGCTGCTCTTTGTCACGGCCTTCGCTTATTCGGCCGGCCCGCAGGGCGGCAGCGTTTTCGACGCTTTCAGGTCCGCCGCGGCAGCCGAAGAGGTCCCCGCGCGCATCGACGCATGGGTCACGCCTCCGCCCTACACGGGCCGCCCGCCGGTTTTCCTCACGGCTGACGGTAATCGTGATCGTGAGGTTTTCCGCGTACCCGCCGGCAGTGAATTTGCCGTCCGCATCACCGGCGGAGCAGGCGAGACGCTTGCCCTGATGGACGCAAGCGGCACGGTGACGATCGATCCCGAAGGCGGGCCCTTGCCCGAGGGCGGCCCGGCCCCCGCCTCACGCCAGTTCGCCGGCGCCCTGGAGGTCGACGGCCTGCTCGCACTGCAGAAGGGCGATGAGACGATATTGAGCTGGGCGTTCGAGGTCATTCCGGACCTTGCGCCGCAAATACGTTTCTCCGCAGATCCCGAACGCGCCCTGAATGGTACGCTCACGCTGAATTACGAGGTTGAGGACGATTACGGCGCCACCGCTGGCGCAGCCGAGTTCTCCTACGCCGAGGAACAGGCGCCGGAAGCGAAGCCGCTTTACGATGCACCGGAGATGCCGCTGACACTCCCCCGCCGTAACGGTCGCGACATTACGGCCAGCACCAGCCGCGACCTGACCGAGCATCCGTGGGCGGGCGGCACAGTGGACCTGACGCTTTCCGTGACCGATGCCGCCGGGCAGGAAGGGCGCTCCGAGACGCGCCGCATCGTCATGCCGCAGCGCCCGTTCTCCAATCCGCTGGCGAGGGCTCTTATCGAACAGCGTCGCATCCTCGCGCTCGACGCGAACCGCAAACGGCGTGTGCTCGACCTGATGGACGCCATCACGCTCCGGCCCGAGGACACGTTCGACAACCCGGCGCATTTTCTCGGCCTGATGACGGCGCGCACCCGGCTCAAGCTGGCTGATGACGACGATGAGCTACGCGATGTCGTCGACTATATGTGGGAGGTCGCCCTCGGCATCGAGAATGGAGATCTGTCGGCCGCCGAGCGGCGGTTGAGGCAGGCTCAGGAGGCGCTTCGGCAGGCGCTTGAGAACGGCGCCACCGAAGAGGAAATTGAGCAGCTGATGGCCGAGCTGCGGGAAGCCATGCAGGAGTTCCTGCGCGAGTTTGCCGAGCGTTCGATGCAGAACCCCAATTCCGCCATGCAGCAGATGCCGCAGGAAGGCATGGAGATGCGCCAGAGCGACCTCGAGCGCATGCTCGACCAGCTCGAGGAACTGGCCAAGTCCGGCGCGCGCGACCAGGCGCAGCAACTGCTGTCGCAGCTTGAGCAGATGATGAACAATCTGCAGATGGGCCAGCAGCAGGCGCAGCAGGGCCAGAACGGTGACAACCAGATGCGCGAGCAGATGGACCAGCTCGGTGAGTTGATGCGCCGCCAGCAGGAACTGATGAACGAGACCTTCCAGCTCGACCAGATGCAGCGCGGGCAACAGCAGCGCGGTCAGGATCGTTCCCAGCAGCGCGGCGAGGGCCAGCGGCCGGGCGAGAACGGCCAGGGCCAGCCGATGACGCCCGAGGAGTTCGCCGAGGCGCTGCGCCAGCTCCAGGAAGGCCAGGGACAGCTTCAGCAGCAGCTTCAGTCGCTCATGGAGGGGCTCGAGGGTATGGGCATCAAGCCGGGCGAAGGCTTCGGCGAGGCCGGCGAAGCCATGGGCGAGGCCGAAGGCGCGCTGGGCCAGGCTCAGGGTGAGCGTGCTGTCGGCGAACAAGGCCGCGCGCTCGAGGCGCTGCGCCGCGGCGCTCAGGACATGATGCAGCAGATGCAGCAGGCCATGCAGGGTGAAAATGGCGGTTCAGGCGAGGGAGGCCGTCAACAGAGTTCCGACCGCGATCCGCTGGGCCGGCCGCGCGCAACGACCGGTCCGGACTTCGGTGACACCGTCAGGGTGCCTGACGAAATCGATACGCAGCGCGCCCGCGAAATTCTCGAGGCGATCCGCAGGCGGCTCGGCAATGCGCTCAGCCCCGAACTGGAGCGGAGTTACCTCGAGCGCTTGCTCGAATTGCGCTGACCGCTAGCCCGCCAGCGCTTTCGCCACCTCATTGCGGATTTCGGCCAGCGTGAACGGCTTGTTGACGACGCCGACGACGGTTCCATTGAGTTCTGCCGCGCGCTCGCGCTGCTCGGCATAGCCGGTCATCAGTAATATGCGCAGGTCGGGGTAGCCGGCGGCGACATTCTCGGCCAGTTCGATGCCGTCCATGACCGGCATTCGGATGTCGGAAAGCACGAGGTCGAACGCCCCCGACGCCGCACGGATCAGCGCCAGCCCCTCGTCGCCGTCGCTTGCCGTCTGCGTCACATGCCCGTCGGCCTGCAGCGCGCGCTCCGTGAATGTGCGGACCGAGTCGTCATCCTCGACGATCAGCACTCTGCCCATGGGCAATCTCCGTCAGGCGTCGCCGGTCACAACGCCGACGAACGGCAGTTCGCGAAAAGCGTGCGCCACGTCCATCCCGTAGCCGACGACGAAATAGTCCGGACACTCGAAACCGACGAAATCCGCCGTGAGTTCCGTCTGGCGCTTGTTGAGCTTGTCGAGCAGCACGGCGATCGAGACGCTTTTCGCGCCGCGCTCGTTCATCAGGTCGCGCGTGAAGCGCAGCGTTTTTCCCGATTCCAGGATGTCGTCGATCAGAAGCACGTCGCGGCCGGCAACCTCGTTGTCGATGTCGCGCAGCACCTTGACCTCGCCGCTCGTCGTGCCGGTGCCGTAGCTGGAAATGAAGATGAACTCGACCTCGGGTGACAGGCCGGTGTCGTGCATGGCGCGGATCAGATCGGCGGCGAAGATGAACGACCCCTTGAGGATCGAGATCACCAGCAGGTCGTGATAGTCGCGCTCGGCGATTTCCTTGGCGAGTTCGAGGTTTCGCCGTGCGATCGCGGACGCGCTGAACAGCACGTCGATCGCTTTGCCACGGACCACTGGCATCAGCCGTCGCTTTCCTTCCTGAAGTCGACCGTAACGGTACTCACCCCTTCATTAGGAGCGTGCAGCCGGCTGGAGAAGGCGAAGCGTTCGCCGGGCGCCAGCACCTTCTCGTTTGTCCCCAGAAAATACCGTGTTTCGCGGCCGTTGATCCCGGTGACGGTAATGGCCAAGGGCGGCAATGCCGCTCGGGCCATGCCGTCATTGACCACTTCTCCGTCGACGAGCAGGAATGCCCGGTCGTCGCGCCGGTCGATGCGGCTCACCACATTGATGATGCGCAGCGGCTGCCGATCCGACACGGCAGGCGCGGAAGGCGCGCGCGCGCCTTCGTTCTGACTGACGATCGCATGGCCGCCGGAAACCCAGAATGCGCCGAAAACGATCGCCATGCCGACGATCCAGAAGGCCGGGCCACCCCGCCGCCGCGTGCTGCCGCCGCTGCCTCCGCCATCGCGGAGCATATCCATGCCGGCTTGCCGCGACGGATCGGCCGCCGGCGCTTCGCGCGCAGGCGATGCCTGCCCTGTCGCCGGGATGATCGTCTCGAAGTCGGCGTCTATGATGTCGGGCGCATTTTCCCTTTGCGCCCCGGCGCGCTCTCCGCTCCGCTGGCCGTCAGTCATGATTTCGCCGGAAACCGGACGTGCCATGCGTTCGTCGGACATGTTTGCCTTTCGGAAAACCCGCAATCTGGGGTAAACCGAAATGGTTAATGCTTCGCGACATGGGTCGTCTCCGGCTTGCGGACGTGCCCCGCGATTTGAACGAATTTCGGTGCTCCTTCACAACAGCAGAATAATCGGGAACGCGCACAGTGATTCGCTTCGAAAATGTCGGCCTCAGATACGGAATGGGTCCGGAGATACTGCGCGACATTTCCTTCGAACTCCCCGAGCGTTCGTTCCAGTTTCTTTCCGGCCCCTCCGGCGCGGGCAAGACCTCCCTGCTGCGGCTGCTTTTCCTCTCTCTCAAGCCCACACGTGGGCTGATCAGCGTGTTCGGCAAGGACCGTGCTCGCATCACCCGCCGCGAATTGCCGCTGCTACGGCGCCGCATCGGCGTCGTCTTCCAGGATTTCCGTCTGCTCGACCACATGACGACCTTCGAGAACGTCGCACTGCCGCTGCGCGTGCGCGGCCGTGAAGAGGCGTCCTACAGGTCGGACGTCAACGAACTGCTCAACTGGGTCGGCCTTGGCGACCGCATGCATGTGCTGCCGCCTGTCCTGTCGGGCGGCGAAAAGCAGCGGGCGGCGATTGCCCGGGCCCTGATCGAGCAGCCACAGATCCTGCTCGCCGACGAACCGACCGGAAACGTGGACCCGCCGCTCGCCCGCCGGCTGCTCAGGCTGTTCATCGAGCTCAACCGGCTGGGCACCGCCGTGGTCATAGCCACACACGACGTCAACCTGATGGAGCAAGTCGAGGCGCGCCGCATGGTGCTCACCGAGGGCAGGCTGGATGTCTATGACTGAAACGGCGCCACCCCCGCCCGCCAAGGCGAAGGCCAGGAAGGGCAAGGCAGTCGAGGTGCCATCGGCGGCGCGGGCTGCCCGGAGCCGCAAGCCCATGCCGATCGTCCCGCCCCAGAACGTATCGGGCAATGCGCTGGTGCTCGTCATTGCCATCATGACGTTTCTCTCATGCCTCACCCTGGGCGCGGTCACGCTAGTGCGCGACACGGCGGCGACATGGCAGAGCGAAATAGCGCGCGAGGCTACCATCCAGATCAAACCTGCCGAGGATTTCGATATCGAAGCGGCGCTGGAACAGGCGGCTGACATCGCACGCGGCTTCGCCGGCGTCCGCTCCGCCAGCGTGGTGGACGATGCGGCAACCGCTCGACTGCTCGAACCCTGGCTGGGCAGCGGCGTCGACCTTTCCGAACTGCCCGTGCCGCGTCTTGTCACCGTCACGATCGACCCTGCTTCGCCTCCGGACTTCGCTGTTATGCGCGATGCGATCGCCGGTTCGGTGCCAAACGCCGCGCTCGACGATCACCGGACCTGGGTGGACCGGCTGGTCGCGATGGCGCGAACGACCGTCGCCATCGGCGTCGCGGTTCTGGCTCTCATCCTGTCGGCGACGGTTCTCACCGTCGTGTTCGCCACCCGAGGGGCCATGTCGGGCAATGGCCATGTCATCGAGGTTCTGCATTTCGTCGGCGCCGAAGCCGGCTTCATCGCGCGCCAGTTCCGCAGCCACTTTCTGCTTACCGGAATGAAGGGAGCTGTCGCGGGCGGCGCTCTTGCGGCGCTCGTGTTCCTCGTCTTCTCCTGGTGGTCGGGGCGCAATCTCGCTACGCCCGAGGGCGACCAGGCGGCTGCGCTTTTTGGCAACTTCTCGATCGGCCTCGCGGGCTATGCCGGCGTCGGCATCATCGTCATCGCCATCGCCATTCTGACCGCCGTCACGACCCACGCTACGGTGGTCTCGTACCTTGCCGATCTTGACGCGACGCCCGGTGACAGGTGAAGACACCTCACGGACTGCGACATTTTGCAACAATATTTGCCGAGCCGCGCCCGATTCGGCAGCGCGGCGCCTCATTCAGGTGGTAGATCAAGGGGATGGACGGGAACAATACAGGCGCGACCAGCGGCGGCCGGCGGTCGTTCGGCCGGGTCGCCTTCTGGGTTGTCGGGCTGGCAGCGCTGCTCTTCGCTGGCGGCTTCGTCCTGTTCTCCGACCACGTCAGCACATTGGCTGCACCCGACGAGCCGGAAGCGGCCGACGCCATCATCGTCCTGACCGGCGGGCACTACCGGCTGGACACTGCGGTTGAGCTGCTTCGAACCGGCAAGGGCAGGAAGCTTCTGATCAGCGGCGTAAACCCGATGGCCGGCGAGGACGATCTGCAGCGCGCCACTGGCGCCGACCACGAACTTTTCGATTGCTGCATCGACATCGACCACGCTGCGCTCGACACGGTGGGCAACGCCGCCGAGAGCGCCAAATGGGTCACGAACAACGCCTATGTCAGTGCCATTCTCGTCACCAACAACTACCACATGCCGCGCAGCCTGCTTGAGATGCGGCGCGCCAACTCGGCGCTGACGATCGTGCCTTATCCAGTCGTCAACACGCCGCTTGGCGACGGGGAGTGGATCAGGCAGCCGGACGCGCTGCGCGTCCTGTTCACCGAATATACCAAATACCTCGCGGCGCTCGCCCGTAGTCTCTTCGACTACCCGGACCCGATACGGATCGAAGCGTCGGCGCCGGCAAACAAGAGCTGATCCTCGCTCGCACCCTTGCCTTTCGGCAGTCATGATGTAACCACCGTCGCCGTCCTCCGGAGCGAGTTGCGGGGTCCGATGCTCTACATCCGATCGCTGGCGTTCAATGCCGCGTTCTACCTGAACCTCATCGTCCAGATGATCTTCTGGACCCCGTATTATTTCCTCTCGCCGCGCCACCGCGCCTGGTACGTGCCGAAATTCTGGTCGCGCTCGTCCATGTGGCTGATGAAGTGGATCGCCGGCACCGACACGGACATCACTGGTCAGGAGAACCTGCCCGACGGGCCATATATATTGGCGCCCAAGCATCAGTCCTTCTGGGACACCATCGCCTTCCTGCCCTACATCCGCGATCCGCTCTACATCCTGAAGCGCGAACTGCGGTGGATCCCGTTCTTCGGCTGGTACATCATGAAGATGCGGATGATCCCGGTTGATCGTGGCAAGCGGTCGAAGGCGCTGAAGGCGGTGATCGAGCGCACGCGCGCCGAGATGTACGAGAACAACCGCCAGCTGATCATCTACCCCGAAGGCACGCGCCGCCCGCCGGGCGCCGAGCCGGCCTATAAATGGGGCATTGTCGAACTCTATGCCGAACTCAATCTTCCGGTCGTGCCGGTTGCCCATCAGGCGGGTCTTTGGTGGCCGAGACGCAAGTTTCTGCGTCACCCGGGAATCATACGGGCCCGCTTTCTGCCGCCCATCCCGCCGGGGCTGGACAAAGAGGAGTTCCAGCGCCGTCTCGTCGCCGAAACCGAAGCCGCCTGCGACGCCTACCTTGTCGAAGCGGCGAACCTGCATGACGGCCCGCCACTGCCGGAAACCGCGCGCAAGCGTCTCGCTGAACTCAACGCCGCGGCTCAGCCCCGCGCAGGCTGACTGGCACGCGTTGCGGCCACGCGGCGTGCGACCGCCTCGAGCCAGTGATCGCGAATGGACAAAGCGCCCAGATGCTCGACTGTGTTGAGTACATAGTCTTCGTTCGCGCCGGATTGTCCCACCGCCCCGACGACGCGCGCAACCGCCTGTTCGACGTCGAGCGGCCCGGCATATTGGGTGTGAGCCCGGTCGACGACATAGGTCACCGCCCGCACTGTTTCGCCGCCATCGAGGCGGAGCGGCAGCTCGCGCTCCAGATAGACATTGGTGACGAGTTCGCGCGCCCGCAACGCCGCCATCACTTCGTCCCGAAGACCTGCCGGCACGCGAAACGCCAGTCCGACGCAAGAGCCGCCGCGATCGAGCCCCAGCACCAGCCCCGGCCGCTCCGGTGTGCCGCGATGCACATGCGACAACACGCACAGCGCCCGCCGGTAGCCGTGCAGGCGCGCCCTGCGTGTCTCGACATGGGCGAAATCGGGACGCCAGATCAGCGAGCCGTAGCCGAACACCCAAAAATCGCCCATATAGCCCGTTCCTGCTGCTTCGTCGGCAATTCGGCCGCAACGAAGCCCCCGGTTAGCGAGGCTGCAAGCATGACGTCAAGGCGACGGGACGTACGAGCATGACGCGCCGCTTCATCTGGCTTGCGATAGCCATCATCGCCGCGATAGCGCTCTACACCTTCGGCTGGTTCTACGCCGCCGACCGTCTGGTGTCGGAAGCGCAAGCGGCCCTTGACCGTGCCTCTTCCGGCGGCAACCGGGCGGTCTGCGAGCAAATGGATGCGCGCGGCTATCCCTTTCGCATCGGGCTCTTCTGCGACGCCGTCTTTGTCGAACGACGCACCGAAGGCATCGACCTCGATGCAGGCGCCCTGCGATCCGCCGCTCAGGTTTATTCACCTCGCCAGGTGGTCGCCGAGCTCGACGCTCCGGTCCGCCTGAACCTGCCGCGCCTGCTGCCGCTCCATTTTACCTGGGGTTCGCTACAGGCCAGCGCGCGGTTGGCATTGCCAATGCCGGAGCGCACCTCGTTGGTTGCCCAAAGGCTGAATGTCGAAGCCGATACGCCGGGAGTCGGCAACACGGGACTTCTCGGCGCCGACCGGGCGGAAGTGCATCTAAGGCCGGCTGGAGCCAATCTCGAAGTCGGCTTGCGCACCAATGCCCTAACGATGGGCCCGCTGCTGACTGCCGGTCAGCTCCCGCCGGTTTCAGGCGTTGCAGACTTCGTTCTGCTCGATGGCATGGCGCGCTTTGGTGCGCGCGACTTCGACCCGCATGGCGCGCGTCTCGACATAAGGCGCGTTGAGATAGCCGTCGAAGGCGGCGGAAACCTCGCCATTTCCGGGCCGCTGTCGGTCAGGGATGACGGTCTGGTTGATGCCGATCTGCAGGTGAAGGCGAGCGACGCTGCCGCGCTGCTGGCGATCGTCGCCGGCGCCTTCCCGGAAATTTCCCAGCAAATGCTGACGCTGGGTGCAGGACTTGCTGCGCTCGGCCCGGATCAGCCGCTGCCGCTGCGCATCCGCGAAGGCGTGGTTACGCTCGGCTTCATCACGCTCGGACAGATACCGCCGATCTGAAGGGGCTACTTGCCCAGCATCTCCCGCAAAGCCGACACGACGCCGCGATTGGCCTCCTCCGGGCCGATGGTCATGCGCAAAGCATTCGGGAAGCCGTATCCGGTCACGCGCCGCAGCACGTAACCTTTCGAGGTGAGAAAGGCATCCGCCTCTTCTCCCGTCTTCCCCGATCCGTCGAAATGGATCAGCAGGAAATTGCCGACGCTCGGGGTCACCCGCAGCCCGAGCGCGGTCACCTCGCGCGTCAGCCAGTCCAGCCATTCGTCGTTATAGGCGACAGCTTTTTCGACATGCGCCCTGTCACCTATCGCCGCCGTTCCGGCAGCGATGGCCATCGCATTCACGTTGAACGGCCCGCGCACCCTGTTGAGCGCGTCGATGACATGCGCCGGGCCGTAGACCCAGCCGATCCTGAGGCCGGCGAGGCCATGGATCTTGGAGAAGGTGCGCGTCATCACTACGTTCTCGTTGGCCGAAACCAGCTCGATGCCAGCCTCGTAGTCGTTGCGGCGCACATATTCCGCATAGGCGGCATCCAGCACGAGCAGCACATGCTTCGGCAGGCCGGCATGCAGCCTGCGCACCTCATCTACGGGGATATAGGTGCCGGTCGGATTGTTCGGATTGGCGAGGAAGACCACCTTGGTGCGCTCGGTCACAGCGGCGAGGATGGCGTCCACGTCGGCCCGCTCGTCTGTTTCCGGTACCGCGACGGGCGTGCCGCCCACCGCCTGGATGTCGATGCGGTAGACGAGGAAGCCGTGCTCGGTGAAAATGCCCTCGTCGCCCGGGCCGATATAGGCCTGCGCCAGCAACGCGATCGCCTCGTCGGAGCCGTTGGTGCAGATGATGTTGGCCGCGTTCAGGCCGTGCGCTGCACCGATCGCCTCCCGCAATTTGGTCGAAGAGCCGTCGGGATAGATTTCGGCCCGCTCCAGCACCGCCTGCGCCGCGGCGCGAGCTTTAGGCGAGGCACCGAGGGGCGTCTCGTTTGACGACAGCTTGTAGACTTTCGCCACGCCCGGCGCGCCTTCCTTGCCGGGCACATAGGCCGCGATATCCATGATGCCGGGGTTGGGCCGGGGACGGACGTTTTCGCTCATCTGGGGCTTCCGTTTGGAGAGGACGCCAGCCTCTATCAGAGCTTTTGCGTTGACGCAAAGCCTACCCGGCACTAGAAAGCCGGCAGCATCGTGGTGATTTGGCCGGTCGGCTTGCAGCCACGTTAAACAAGTCGCTAAAGGACCGATCAGACGGACCGGCCAGCGATTGCATGCGGCCGGTTTTTTCGTCTGGAGCAGACCCAATGCCGATCAAGATTCCCGATCAGCTTCCCGCCCGAGACATACTCGTGCGCGAAGGCGTCGCCGTGATGGACGAGCGCACGGCGATGCGCCAGGACATCCGGCCGATGCAGATCGGGCTTCTGAACCTGATGCCCAACAAGATCCGCACCGAAACCCAGCTTGCGCGGCTGATGGGCGTCACCCCGTTGCAAGTAGAACTTACGCTGGTGCGCGTCGGCAACCACAAGGCGAAGAACACGCCCGAGGACCATCTCATCACCTTCTACCAGACGTGGGAGGAGGTGGCGGACCGGAAGTTCGACGGCTTCATCATCACTGGGGCGCCGATCGAGCTGCTGCCGTTTGAGGAAGTCACCTATTGGGACGAGCTCACGCGCATCCTCGACTGGACGACGACCAACGTTCATTCGTCTTTCTTCATCTGCTGGGGCGCGATGGCGGCCGCCTGGCATTTCCATTCGATCCCGAAATACACGTTGGAAAAAAAGGCCTTCGGCGTCTACCGCCACAACAATAACAGGCCGGCATCACCTTACCTTGCCGGCTTCTCCGACGATTTCTCGGTTCCGGTCTCGCGTTGGACCGAGGTGCGGTCCGCTGACATCGCCAAGGTCGAAGGCCTCGAATTGCTGATGGAGTCGGATGTCACCGGGCCGTGTCTTGTGTCCGAAACGTTCGGCAACCGGCTCTATATGTTCAACCACATCGAATACGACTCCACCTCGCTGAAGGAGGAGTTCGACCGCGACATGGCAGCCGGCTCACCGATAGAGGTGCCGCACGAATATTACCCGCAGAACGACCCTACCCGTAAGCCGCTCAACCGCTGGCGCTCGCACGCTCATCTGCTGTTCGGCAACTGGATCAACCAGGTCTACCAGACGACCTATTTCGATCTCGCCGAGATCGGCCACACGCGCGAAAGCTAGTCGGCTGGCCCGCGCAACGACCGCGTCGCGCCCTGCGGAGTCAGCACCGGCACGAAGACGCGGCGTGACACCCGTTGCGCCACCGGCAGACCCTGATACAGCCGCTTCTGCGCCTCTACGATGATCACGCCCGAGAAGATCGGCCAGAACCGCCGGCCCGCTTTTTCGAGCAGTTGGTAGAAGCGGAGCACCCAGCGTTTGCGCGATGGCGGAAAGTGCAGCGCGTCGTTCCAGGCGCCCGGCGTGAAGTTTGTTTCCCTGAGCAGCTCGGTCAGCTGGCTGCGCGAGAACGGCCGTCCGGTACCGAATGGCGTATGTTCGAAGCGAGCCCAAACGCCGCGCCGGTTTGGCGCGACGATGACGAGCTTGCCGCCCGGCGCCAAAACCCGCCACAGCTCCTTCAGCGTCTCATGCGGGTTCTCCGCATGCTCCAGCGCGTGAACGAGCAGGATGCGGTCGATGGAGGAATCGAACAGCGGCAATTCCTCGTCGAACACAAGCGCCGTCGCCGATGGCCCGGCCGGCGGCCAGTTCACGGCCCCCTGCGTCGCCGGCATGAAGGCCAGCACCCGGTCGGCGTCGGCCCCGAAGCGGTCGAGCCAGGGCAGCACATAACCTAGCCCCACAAGACGTTCGTTCGGCATGCCGGTCCAGATCGACGACAGCGCCATCGCGATCGACCGCTCGGCCAGCCGGCCAAGCAGCGAGCTGTAGAAATTGCGCAGGTCGACGATATCCGAAATCATGGTGCCGGAAGCTATATGGTGCCATCGGCGGGTTCAACAAAGGTCGCCTCACCGTCATTGCCTTTCGGCTTTGGCCAACTATGTTGCCCGGCGACAGGAGGCAGGCATGACCCTTGAAATCGAACAGTTCATGTGCCGGGACGACAATTTCGGCATCCTCGCGCGCAACAAGGCGACGGGCACGGTGTTCCTCGTCGACGCGCCGCAGGAAGAGCCGATCATGGCGGCGATCG
The DNA here is from genome assembly GCA_017643025.1 of Rhizobiaceae bacterium. GTDB lineage: Bacteria > Pseudomonadota > Alphaproteobacteria > Rhizobiales > Rhizobiaceae > RCIO01. Next base: position 410,175 of record JAEPOG010000002.1, on the reverse strand, counting down.
AGCGCACGGGCTGGCAGCCCAGCCTAATCCTGACAACGCACCACCACCCCGATCATGTCGAGGCTAATCTGGCGCTGAAGAAGCGCTTCGGGCTGGTCATCATCGGGCCGGCCGCGGAGAAAGACCGTATTCCCGGCATCGATCGCACGGTGAAGGACGGCCAGACGCTCGACCTCGCGGGCGAACCGTTCAACGTCATCGCAACGCCCGGCCATACCGCGGGTCACGTGAGTTACTACTTCCCCGAATCCGGTGTCGCTTTCACGGCCGATACTCTCTTCGCGCTGGGCTGCGGCCGGCTGTTCGAGGGTACGCCGGCGGACATGCTGGGCTCGATGCGCAAGCTCGCCGCGCTGCCGCTCGACACCACTGTCTATTGCGGTCACGAATACACGCTTTCCAACGCCCGGTTCGCCGTCACGATCGATCCGACGAACTCGGCGCTGAAGCAGCGCGCGGCGAAGATCGAGCGGCTGCGCGAAGAGGGCAAGCCGACGCTGCCGACCACCATCGGCGAAGAACTGGCCACAAACCCTTTCATGCGCTGGCACGATCCCGCGATCCGCCACAATCTCGGCATGGAGGACGCCAGCGACGAGGCCGTCTTCGCTGAAATACGCAAACGCAAAGACATCTTCTGACGATGGCGGACCTCACTGCCGACGCAGTGATCGCGCGGCTCGGCCTCAAGCCGCATCCCGAGGGCGGCTGGTTCGCCGAGACGTTTCGCGACAATCCGGCCGGCGGTCGCGGACATTCCACCGCGATCTATTTCCTGCTGAAGGAGGGCGTGGTCTCGGCCTGGCACCGCGTCTGCGATGCCTCCGAGGTCTGGCACTATTATGCCGGCGCTCCTCTCGTTCTGGAAATCGCCGACACCGCAGGCACAGGGCGGCAGGATTATCGGCTCGGCCCGGACATCGAAGCCGGGGAGCGTCCGCAGCATATCGTGCCGGCGGGATGGTGGCAGCGGGCAAAGAGCAATGGCGGCTGGACGCTGGTGGGATGCACCGTTGCTCCGGGTTTCGACTTCTCCGCCTTCGAGATGGCCGAACCCGGCTGGGAGCCCCGCCCCTAGGCAACGATCGCCAGCGTGATGGCGAGTTGCGCGGCGTAATACAGCACCCACACACCGTAGCCGGTCCATGCCGCGTGGGGAGATGTCTCGGGCAGCAGATATTTGCGGATGGCGAGGATCGCGTCTGAGGCAATGAAGAGTGTCGCCCCAATGGCCACCGCATGCCCGGGCAGGGTGAGCGCCATGACGCCCATCGCCACGATGGCCAGCGTGTAGAAAACGATCGGCAGGCGCATCGCCGCCGGAACGGCACGCAGCAGCGGCACAAGCAGAGATCGTGCGGCAAGCAGGATGAGCAAAGCCCACACGCTGCGCCACGGCTCGTCCCACAGCAGGCCGATCCCCTCGCTGCCTATGGCAAACAATGCGACATAGAGCAGATGCGCGATGAGAAACGCGACAAGGCCGGGCAGGAACCAGCGTTCCTCTTCCGCCGCAAGCGCTGCATCGCCCGAGGCGCTCGCCAACAGGGCAAGCGTCAGCAGCATCGGGCCGCCGGCCGAATAGGAGACCACGCCAAGCAGCACAATGGAGCCGGTTTTCGCAACGGTTCGCCGCCACGAAGGCGGCTGCTGCACCATCAGCAGATAGAGCAGCGCCGCCGCTACCGAGAGTATCAGCGAGCCGTTGGTTGTTTCGGTCATGCCGCCGGCAAACGGCATCATACGCCGGCTCCTTCATTGGCTGCCCGGTCGCGCCGGCCAAGCAGCATGTCTTTCGCGGCCAGCGCCGCGCCGGCGGTTATCAGCACGCAAGCGCCCACGATCATTAGCGTCGCAGGCGCGCGTCCTGCAGCGATCAGGATTAGCGTCGAAAGCAGTGGCGCGGCGTAACTCGAAGCGCCGAGCACCTGGATGTTGCCATGCTTGACCCCAAGGTCCCAGGCATAGAACGCAGCGCCGACCGGCATCAGGCCCAGACCTGCCACCGCCAGCCATTGCACAGCGCCCACGGGCCATACCGTTTCCTCGAGCGCAATGTGGCAGAGTGCCGAGAGCAACGCGGTCGCGGCACAGAACCAGGTCACGATACTCGTTGGAACTGCCGCGAAGCGGCGAGACAGCAGCGAGTAGCCCGACCAAAGGAAGGCGCAGGCGATCGCCGCTCCATAGCCGAACGCGTATTGGGCGTCGAAAGCGATGGCGCCGCCGCGCGTGATGATAAGCGCCGTGCCGGCAAGCCCGAGCAAGGCGCCGGCGACATGATGCCATCTCAGTTTCTCGCCGGGCATCAGCGCCGAGCCGACCACGATGAACAGCGGCCACAGATAGGCGATCAGGCTCGCCTCCGCGGCGGGCGCGTTGCGCAGTGCTGTGAAATAGAAGAAGTGGTACCCGAACAGCCCGCCAATGCCGACGATCCATGCCGCCAGTGGCGGGTGCGCCGCAGGCGCATCGGACGGGCGCCGCAACAACAGGCCAAGCGCCGCGCCGATGGCAAATGTCATCGCGGCGAGCTGGAAAGGCGGCACCTTTCCCGATGCATCGGTGAACAGCGCCAGCAGTGCCCACATCGCCACCGCCGCAAACCCGATCGCCGTCGCCCGACCTGTCATCATCACATCCCGCAAGCCGCCATGCCCGGCATCATGCTGCGTTGCATCCCATATGGTGCGATCGCGCAATAGCCAGATTGCAACATAACTCTGACAATCCCTGTTGCGGGCGGGAATCCGTTTCGCCAATTCCGGGCGGAGCTGCGGCCCGCCGGCCTATGGGCAGGATTGCCTTGAGCCCCAATGCATCCTGTCCGGCACTTGCCAGGGTCGGTGGAGGCGCGAGCCCTGGGAGCCGCTCTCCGTCCGTCTTTTTTGCTGGCGCTCGCCAGCACCCCCTGCCATCCGCGGCAATTCCGCCGGGTGACGCGCCAAGTCTCTGATTTTCGAGAATGAAAGCCGGCGTCTGAATTTCAGCCGGCGAAGTGATTCAGTTTACAGCACTTTGGAATGAACAGGCCTGTGACGGTGCCGACACAAATGTGTCATCGAACTGTTACACAGGGCCGATATGGCCTGCTCCTGACGCGAGGAAGCGTCCTCATGGAATTCCGAACAGGAGTAGGCCCAAATGAACAAACTCATGCTCTCGACCGCCGCCGTTGCGGTCGTGTTCGCAGGCAGCGCCTTCGCGCAGTCCCGCGATCAGATCAAGATCGTCGGTTCGTCCACCGTGTTCCCCTATACCCAGGCGGTATCGGAAGAGTATGCCAACAAGACCGGCAATGCGGCCCCTGTTGTTGAGTCGACGGGCACCGGTGGCGGTTTCAAGGTATTTTGTGGCGGCATCGGTCCGGATCATCCGGACATCACCGGCGCCTCGCGCGCCGTGAAGAGCTCGGAGCTCGAGCTGTGCGCCGGCAACGGCGTGACCGACGTCAGCGAAGCACTGATCGGCTATGACGGCCTGTCGATCGCTCACGCGCGCAGTGCTCCGGATATGGACCTCACCGAGGAGCAGATCTTCCTCGCGCTGGCCGCCGAGTTGCCGGACGGCAAGGGCGGCCTGATGGCAAACCCGAACCAGAAGTGGTCCGACATCGACGCTTCGCTACCGGACATCAACATCATCGCTTTCGGCCCGCCCCCGACCTCGGGCACGCGCGACGCGTTCGTCGAGCTGGTCATGCATGACGGCTGTTCGAGTGTTGCCGGCATGGCCGAACTGAAGGCTGCCGACGGTGACAAGTACGAGGAAGTCTGCTCGCGCATGCGTCAGGACGGCCCATTCGTCGAGGCCGGCGAGAACGACAACCTCATCGTTCAGCGCCTTGAGTCAGACCCGAATACGGTTGGCATCTTCGGTTACTCGTTCCTGTACGAGAACAGCGACAAGCTGAAGCCCGTTGCCATCAATGGCATCGAACCCAATTTCGACACCATTGCCGACGGTTCCTACCCGGTCGCTCGTCCACTGTTCTTCTATGTCAAGAACGCGCACCGCGATGTGATCCCCGGCCTGAATGACTTCATCGCCGAGTACATGTCCGAAGAGGCTCTCGGCCCCGATGGCTACCTGGCCGAGCGTGGCCTGACCCCGCTCTCCGACGCCAAGCGCGCCGAGGTTCAGGACGCCGTTCTCAACGGCAAGATGATCGGCGGCTGATTACAGCCGAGTGTCGATCCTGGCCGCCCGCTTCGGCGGGCGGCCATTCAAGTCCAGTGAGGGGACGTTATGGCGGGATATCTGTTCGGCCTGATGGCGATTTGCGCCATCGTGGTGTACGTGCTGGCGACCAACAGAGCGGGATCGGTGCGTGATCGCGCCGCCGAAAAGACTCACTCCAGGCCCGTCTATCACGGCTTGAACGCTGCCATCTGGACCGGTGTCCCCGCCTTCGTCTTTCTGCTGATCTGGCTGCTGGCGCAGAACAGCGTTCTGGATCTGCTGATCCTGAGCAATTTCCCCGGCGCGGCCGACATGACGGAAGCGCAGCGCTCGCTGGTTATCTCGGAGATACGGCAGGTTGCCGCCGGTAACATCTTCCAGGATCCAAGCCCCGAGATCCTCGCAGCGGTCGAACACTTCCGCTCGCTTGAGCGCACGGCGGCATGGGCGATGGTCGCATCCGTCGCAGCTCTGATCTGTGCCGGCGCATTTCTCGGTCTTCGTGTCATCCGCAACAGATTCCGGGCGCGCCACAGCTTCGAGCGCGCCGTCACCTGGTTCATGATCTTTTCCTCGCTCGTGGCAATCGTCACGACCTTCGGCATCGTTGCCTCGCTTCTCTACGAAGCCGGCCAGTTCTTCGCCCGCGTGCCCTTCTACGAGTTCCTCTTCGGCCTTCGTTGGGAACCGCAGATTGCCATTCGCGCCGACCAGGTAGCTGGTCAGGGCGCCTTCGGCATGGTGCCGGTCCTGTTCGGCACGATCGTGATCTCGGCGCTGGCTATGATCGTGGCCGTTCCCGTCGGTATCCTGTCGGCCATCTATCTCACCGAGTATTCCGCCGAGCGCTTCCGCGCCGTCGTCAAGCCGCTGCTCGAAATCCTGGCCGGTATCCCGACCGTCGTTTACGGCTTCTTCGCCGTGCTGACCGTTGCGCCGCTGATCCGCAGCATCGGCCTCAGCCTGGGTATCGACGCTGCGCCCAACAGCGCGCTCGCGGCAGGTGGCGTCATGGGTGTGATGCTCATCCCGTTCATTTCATCATTGTCGGACGACGCTTTCGCGGCGGTTCCACGCGCCATGCGCGAAGGCTCCTATGCGCTCGGCGCGACCAAGGGCGAAACGATCCGCAAGGTGCTTTTGCCTGCGGCGCTGCCCGGCATCGTGGGTGGCGTTCTTTTGGCGCTCAGCCGCGCCATCGGCGAAACGATGATCGTCGTTATGGCCGCCGGCCTGATCGCCCGCATGACGCTGAACCCGTTCGAGGCGGTAACCACCGTTACGGTGCAGATCGTCACTCTGCTGATCGGCGACTCCGAATTCGACAATCCGAAGACGCTCGCCGCGTTCGCGCTTGGGCTCGTCCTCTTCATCATCACCCTGGGGCTCAATCTGATCGCCCTGCGCACCGTGCGTAAGTACCGGGAGAAGTACTGATGGCTGACGCAGCTGCATCCTCGACACTGCGAGCTCCCGTCGACTGGCAGTCCGCAGAAATGGACCGTCGGCGCAAGGCGCGTTATGCCGCCGACCGCCGGCTGCAGATCTACGGCATCATCTCCATCGCCTTCGCCCTGGGCTTCCTGGCGATCCTGGTCGGCACACTGCTCTATTCGGGCTACAGCGCCTTCACCCAATCGATGGTCACTGTCGAGATCGACCTGAGCGGTGAGGAGATCGATCCTAACGACATCCGCGCCGCCAACTGGCGCTCGATCGTTCGCGACAAGCTGGAAGCGCTCGTTCCCGATGTTCCGCGCAGCGACCAGCGCGACTACTTCAACATCTTCACGTCTTCCGCCCACTTCCTGGTCCGCGACGAAGTGCTTGCCGATCCGAGCCTGCTGAACCGCAGCGCCCGCTACGTGATCCCGCTTTCCGACCCGCTCGACCAGCTCAACAAGGGGTCGATCGACCGCAACCTTCCGGAAGAACAGCGGCGCGTGAACGACGTCCAGATTGGCTATTTCGACCAGTTGAAGGAACAGGGCGCCATCTCCAAACCCTTCAACACCGCGCTATTCCTGAACGCCGACAGCCGCTTCCCGGAACTGGCGGGTCTTGCCGGCGCCATCACCGGCTCGTTCTGGGCGCTGCTGGTCTGCTTCCTGATCAGCTTCCCGATGGGTATCGCCGCCGCGATCTACCTCGAGGAGTTCGCGCCGAAGAACAAGATCACCGACGCCATCGAGATTAACATCAACAATCTGGCGGCGGTTCCGTCGGTCGTGTTCGGTCTTCTTGGCTTGGCGATGTTCCTTGGCTGGTTCGGCCTGCCGCGCTCGGCGCCGCTTGTTGGCGGCATGGTGCTGTCGCTCATGACGCTGCCGACCATCATCATCGTCACCCGCGCCTCGCTGAAGTCGGTGCCGTCGGCCATCCGCGAGGCCGCACTTGGCGTCGGCGCATCGAAACACGAAGCGATATTCCATCACATTCTGCCGCTCGCCATGCCGACGATCCTGACCGGCACCATCATCGGTCTGGCGCAGGCGCTTGGCGAAACCGCACCGCTGCTGCTGATCGGCATGAACGCCTTCATCACCAGTGCATCGGGTGGCGTGCTGGATGCATCGACTGCGCTGCCGACGCAAATCTACATCTGGGCCGACAGCCCCGAGCGCGGCTTCGTCTCACGAACCTCGGCGGCAATCCTAGTGCTGCTCGGTTTTCTCGTTACGATGAATGCGATTGCCATTTTCCTGCGTCAGCGCTTCGAACGTCGCTGGTAAGGAGTGAGAAGGATGAACCAAATGACGGACGTCGCTATCGAAAAGGCGCTTGCTGGATCCAATACGGCAACCGCGGGCGCCAGGCAGGGCAATGTCGGCGACGACATCAAGATGGTCGGCAAGGATGTCTGCGTCTTCTACGGCGAGAAACAGGCCCTTTTCGACGTCAACCTCGATATCGGTGCCAAGCAGGTGACGGCGCTGATCGGCCCTTCGGGCTGCGGCAAGTCGACCTTCCTGCGCTGCCTCAACCGCATGAACGACACGATCGATATCGCGCGGATCGAGGGGCTGATCACACTCGACGGCAACGACATCTACGACCCCTCCATCGACGTGGTCGAGCTGCGCGCCCGCGTCGGCATGGTGTTCCAGAAGCCCAATCCGTTCCCGAAGTCGATCTTCGAGAACATAGCCTACGGTCCGCGCATTCATGGCATCGCCAGGAACAAGTCGGACATGGAGGAGATCGTCGTCTCCAGTCTGAGGAAGGCCGGCCTATACGAGGAGGTCAAGGACCGGCTCGACGAGTCCGGCACCGGCCTGTCGGGCGGTCAGCAGCAGCGCCTGTGCATCGCGCGCGCCATTGCTGTGTCGCCGGAAGTCATCCTGATGGACGAGCCCTGTTCGGCGCTCGACCCGATCGCGACAGCGAAGATCGAGGAACTGATCGATGAGCTACGCGAGAACTATACGATCGTGATCGTGACTCACTCGATGCAGCAGGCCGCTCGCGTTTCCCAGCGCACCGCCTTCTTCCACCTGGGCGTCCTCGTCGAGGAAGGGCCGACCGACCAGATCTTCACCAGCCCGCGAGAAAAGCGGACCCAGGACTACATCACCGGCCGCTTCGGCTGATCCCAGGATACGAGGACAAGATCATGGGCGAGCACACCGTCACTTCCTTCGACGATGAACTGGAACACATCGATCGCCTGCTCCGCGACATGGGCGACCTGGCCGGTTCCATGGTTCAGTCCTCGACCCGCGCGCTGGTGAATTCAGACAACGCCCTGGCGCAACGCATCATCTCCGACGACCTCGTCATGGACGCCCGCCAGCGCGAGCTGGACGAGGCGTCGATCACGCTGATCGCCAAGCGGCAGCCGATGGCGCTCGACCTGCGCAGCGTGGTCGGCGCGATACGCATGGCGGCAGATCTGGAACGCATCGGCGATCTCGCCAAGAACATCGCCAAGCGGGTCGGAGCGGTAGTACAGACGCCGACGCAGAAGAGCCTGGCCCTGTCGATCGAGACGATGTCGGAAATGGTTCTGCTTCAGGTCAAAGGCGTCGTCGACGGCTATGTCGCGCGCGACGCGGACGAATTGCGCAGCCTGCGCGAGCGCGATGAGAAGATCGACATCAAGTACACGGCGGTGTTCCGCGAACTCCTTACCTATATGATGGAGGATCCGCGCAACATCACAGCATGCACGCATCTGCTCTTTTGCGCCAAGAACCTTGAGCGGATCGGCGACCACGTGACCAACATCGCCGAGAACGCCTATTATACGGTCACCGGCGAGCAGCTGCCGGCGCAGCGTCCGAAGCAGGACGAGACCGCCATGTCCGCCCTAGCGGAATAACTGCCGTTGCGCAGACGGATCGACAGGGAGCCGTGAATGATTGCACCCAAGGTCATGGTGGTCGAAGACGAAGAGCCGCTATGCGTCCTGCTCAAATACAATCTTGAAGCGGAAGGCTATCAGGTCGAGATCGTCAACCGCGGCGACGAGGCCGAGTTGAGGCTTCAGGAAAGCACGCCTGATCTTCTCGTGCTCGACTGGATGGTGCCTACGATCTCCGGCATCGAATTGTGCCGCCGGCTGCGCATGCGGCCGGAAACCGAGCGGCTGCCGATCATCATGCTGACCGCGCGGGGCGAGGAATCGGATCGCGTCCGGGGCTTGGCGACCGGCGCGGACGATTATCTGGTCAAGCCGTTCTCGACGCCTGAGTTCATCGCCCGCGTGCGGGCGCTTCTGCGCCGCGCCAAACCGGAGGTGCTGTCAAGCATCCTGAAGGTTGGCGATATCCTGCTCGACCGCGAGGCGCACCGCGTCTACCGCAAGAAGAGCGAGATACGGCTCGGGCCAACCGAATTCCGCCTGCTCGAATTCATGATGCAGCATCCGGGCCGCGTTTTCTCGCGCGCCCAGCTGCTCGACAATGTCTGGGGCGAGACGATCTACATCGACGAGCGCACTGTCGACGTCCATGTCGGCCGGCTGCGCAAGGCCGTGAACACCGGCCGCATGCCCGACGTCATCCGCACCGTTCGCGGCGCCGGTTACGCCATCAAGGAAGCCTGACAGGGTCAGTCAGTCAGCGGTTTCCGGTCGTGCTCTTGTCGCGGCCGGGCTGGCCGTGTTTACTGGCGCCAGCCGTTCAAATCGATTGAAGCGACGGCGGGAGGAACATGCGTACCGCGTATCGAACAGTGGCTGCCGGCGTCTTGCTGGCGCTCGCGCTGATGGCCGCCCAACCGGCGGCAGCACAGACCGCCGAAGCGCGGGCGCAGAATGTGCTCCACACATGGTATCGGCTTACGCTCGAATTGGTCCGGCACACGCCGACCTACTCGCCCCCAGTTGCCAGCAGGTCTTTCGCCTATCTAGGCGTGACCGCCTTCGAGGTTGCCGCCAGCGGCAGGCCAGAGCTTGTCTCGCTCGCCGGCCAGCTCAACGGTTTCGATACCGGCCTGCCGGAGCGCGAAGCGGGCGCCGCCTATGACGAAGCAGTCGCCCTGCAGGCCGCAATGGCAACGGGCATCAAGACGCTCTTCGGCAATACCGGCCCGACGGGCCAGCGCGCCATAGAAGCGATCGCAGCGAAGCTGCAGGCATCGGCCGCCGTGGGCGTCGATGCGGACGTGGTCGCCCGCAGCGAGGCTTATGGCCGGGCCGTCGCCGAGCACGTGCTCGCATGGTCGGCCGACGACGGCGGCGCCGTCGTCGAGAACATGGGCTTCCCGTTTAAGTACGAACTCAAACCGGGACCGGAACATTGGGTGCCCACAAGCCTGATCGGCCAGCAGCAGGTGCCGCTGCTTCCGGCATGGGGTTCCAATCGCACTTTCGCAATTCCCAACGGCGCCAGTTGCGGCTTGCCGCCTCCGCCTGCCTACAGCGAGGACGAGGGCTCCCGTTTCTACAAGGAGGCGCTTGAAGTCTACGAGGTTTCGAAAACGCTCACGCCGGAACAGGAGGCCATCGCCCGTTTCTGGTCGGACGATCCGATGTTGACGCCGACCCCGCCCGGCCACTGGTTGTCGATCACGATGCAGATTCTGGAGCAGCAGGAGGCGCCGCTCGACCGACGCGTCGAGGTGCTTGCCCGTCTCGGCATCGGCCTCGCCGACGCTTTCATCGGCTGCTGGTACGACAAGTTCAAATACGACCTTGTGCGCCCAGTGACCTACATCCAGCGGCACATCGATCCCAAGTGGCAGGCGATCCTGATCACGCCGCCATTCCCCGAATATCCGAGCGGCCACAGCACGCAGTCAGGCGCCGCTGCCGAAGTGCTGACCGATGCCTTCGGCGAGAACTTTGCCTTTGACGACCTCACCCATCAGGAAGACGGCCTGCCGCCGCGCCGTTTCGCGAGCTTCTGGGACGCCGCCGACGAAGCCGGCATCTCGCGCCTTTACGGCGGCATCCACTATCGCGCCGCCATCGAACTCGGCCTCGAACAGGGCAAGTGCATTGCCGCCTACACAAACGCGCTGGTGACGAGGAGGGTGCAGTGACGCTCCTTAGGCAAACGCTCCTCCCGGCTCTCGCCTTGCTGGCGACGACGACTGCGGCCAATGCGCAGGACATGGCCGTTGCCATCCCCGAATTCATCGAGGAGACGGCTACCTCCGGCATTTCGACTGTCTATGAAGGGGAGTGGGAATTCATGGTCGGCGGAGGCGTCGCGGTATTCGACTGCGATAGCGACGGTTACGCCGATATGCTGCTTTCCGGCGGCTCCTCCCCGGCCGGCTTCTATCGCAACGCGAGCGAACGCGGCGGCGCACTGCGTTTCGAAAAGCAGCAAAGCGGCCTTGAGCTGGACAACGTCGCCGGCACCTATCCGCTCGACATCGACAGCGACGGCACCGCCGACCTCGTTCTGCTTCGTGTGGGCGAAAACGTTGTCATGCGCGGTCTGGGCGAATGCCGCTTCGAACGCGCCAACGAAGCCTGGGGTTTCGACGGCGGCGACGCGTGGTCGACTGCGCTGGCAGCCACCTTCGAGGACGGCGCATCCTGGCCAACGATAGCCGTCGGCAACTACATCGACCGCCGCGAGGAAGGCTTTCCGTGGGGTTCGTGCACCGACAACTGGCTGCATCGCTCAGCCGGCTCGACCTTTGCTCCGCCAGTCGCACTCACGCCGAGCTACTGCGCTCTGTCCATGCTTTTCACCGACTGGAACCGTTCCGGCACGCCATCGCTGCGTGTCTCCAACGACCGTGAATATTACAAGGGCGGCGGCGAGCAGATGTGGCGCGTCGAGGCCGGTAGAGAGCCCTCGCTCTATTCGAAGGAAGACGGGTGGCGGCACCTGCGGATATGGGGCATGGGCATCGCCGGCTATGACCTCAACTTCGACGGCTATCAGGAATATTTCCTGACCTCCATGGCCGACAACAAGCTGCAGTCGCTCGCAGAAGTGCCTGCCGATGGTGTGCCAAGACCAGCCTATGCCGACGTTGCCTACGCCAGGGGCGTGACCGCCCATCGCCCCTATATTGGCGACAATGTGAAGCCCAGCACCGCCTGGCACGCCCAGTTCGAAGACATCAACAATGACGGACTGGCCGACCTGTTCGTCGCCAAGGGCAATGTCGCCGAGATGCCGGACTTCGCTATCGAAGATCCCAACAACCTTCTGCTCCAGAGGGCGGATGGCTCTTTCGAGGAGGTCGGGCACGAGGCCGGCGTCGGCAGCACGGCTATCGGGCGTGGCGCGGCTATCGCAGACTTCAACCTCGACGGATTGCTCGACCTCGTCGTCGTCAACCGATGGCGGCCGGCGCAGCTATGGCGCAACGTCAGTACGGATGCCGCTAACTGGATCGCCGTGCGACCGGGGCAGACGGGCATCAATCGCGATGCCATCGGCGGGTGGGTGGAGGTTCGGCGCGGTGAGCAGATCATGCGCCGCGAGATCACCGTCGGCGGCGGTCACGCAAGCGGCCAGCTCGGCTGGCTGCATTTTGGCCTCGGATCATCCGAAGCAGCAGAGTTTCGCGTCGTCTGGCCAGATGGTGAAGCCGGCGACTGGCAGAGTGTCCCCGCAAACGCATTTTATGCAATGGAGCGCGGCAAGCAGGCGCGCGAGTGGCGCCCGGAGCGCTAGCTAGGCGACCTTTCGGCCGCGCAGCGTCTGCGCCGTCACCGCCCCCGGCGCGACTAGCTCGTCGTCGATCCTGGTCAGTGCCGTCATCGCGCATCCCTGCGTGATCAGCGGCATCTCGTTCGGCTCGGCCTCGAAGGAAATCGCGCCACTATGCGCGCCGCCGGAGGTCTGCGCTATCGCCTCCCGGATCGGCCCCTCCAGAATGTCGAATGCATGCGCTCCAGGTCCGACGATCGCAACGGGCGCCGGATCGAACAGCGCAAATACGCTGCCGAGCCCAAATCCGATAGCGTTGCCGGCCGTAACGAACGCTCTTCTTTCCGGGCCATCCTTGGCGCGCGCCGCGTCCGCCAACTTCTGCATCTCGGCCTGGCTGAAATCAGCGGCGGGCGGATCGTCTTCCTTGCCGCCGCTGGCGTTGCGCATGACCGCGTAATTGCCGGCATAGGCCTCGATGCAGCCGCGCCGTCCGCAGCGGCAAAGCGCGCCGTGCGGCACATGGATCATGTGGCCAAATTCGCCGCCGGAGGAGTGCGTTCCCGAAAACAGCTTGCCCTTGGTCATCAACCCCATGCCGATGCCGTCCGACAGCATGATGGCGAAGAAGTCGTCGCGGTAGCGCACCGGGTCACGCCATTTGAGCGCCATGGCGATCATGTTGCAGTCATTCTCGACGGTGGCCGGAACGCCGAAGGCGGCGGCAAGCGCTGGAGCGAACGGTGTGTTCTGCTGCGGCGTGATCGGCGACCACAACATCGAGGAGGAATCGGAACTGGTAATGCCCTGCACCGCCAGCGCGATACGAGACGGCCTGCGCCCTTCGCCGCGCTGCCGGTCGACCAGCCGCCTCACGCACCCAACGACCGCCGCGACAAGCGCCTCGCGGTCCATGGTCTGCGTGGCCAGCCTTTCGATTTCCTCGTCGACCGTGTCGCCTGCATAGTCGATCATGGTCGCCGACAGGTGATTGAGCGTCAGCATGACGGCAACCACTGACGCCAGTTCCGGGTTGAGCGTCAGCGCCACTTGGGGCCGGCCGCGTCGCGCCAACCCGTTTTCGCCGCCCTTCACTTCCAGCAGAACGCCCTCGTCGATCATGCTGGCGGAAATCGCGGATATGGTGGAGTTGCTGAGCCCGGTGAGGCCTGCGATTTCTGTTCGCGAGGCCTGTCCCGCCGTGCGCAGCGCGCTGAGCACCATGGCCCTGTTGCGCCGCCTCAGATCGTCGTGCCTGACACCGACGGTCATCGTTCCTCCCGCATCACCCGGCGCCCTTATACCCGCTTGCGCGGGGACGTGCATCCTTCAGTGACACCGGAAATATATTGACACGCGCCGGGGGCTGAGTCATTATTTTTTTCGAGGCTCGAAAAAAGTCTCGCTATTGTAGGGCCCGTAAGCGGGCGCGGCAATGAATCACGCCATCGAGGCGTCAGGGAGGATCATATGACGAAATTTACCACCGCCATTCTGGCGGGTGTTGCCATGTCGTTTGCACTGTCCACGGCCGCGGTGGCCGATGGCAAGGTGATCGGCGTTTCCTGGTCGAACTTCCAGGAAGAGCGCTGGAAAACCGACGAAGCGGCCATGAAGGCAGCGATCGAAGCCGCCGGCAATACCTACATTTCCGCCGACGCGCAGTCGTCCGCGTCGAAGCAGCTCACCGACGTCGAGTCGCTGATCGCGCAGGGCGCCAACGCCCTCGTCATCCTGTCCCAGGATGCCAGCGCAGTCGGCCCGGCAGTGGAGCGCGCCGTCAACGAAGGCATTCCGGTCGTCGGTTATGACCGCCTGATCGAGAGCGAAGACGCCTTCTACCTGACCTTCGACAACAAGGAAGTCGGCCGCATGCAGGCGCGCGCCGTGTTCGAGGTTCAGCCTGAGGGCAACTACGCCTTCATCAAGGGCTCGAGCGCCGATCCGAACGCTGATTTCCTGTTCTCCGGCCAGATGGAAGTGCTCAAGGAAGCCATGGACGCCGGCAAGATCAAGAATGTCGGCGAGGCCTATACCGACGGCTGGCTGCCTGCCAACGCGCAGAAGAACATGGAGCAGATCCTGACCACCAACAACAACGACGTTGACGCTGTCGTCGCTTCGAACGACGGCACCGCCGGCGGCGTCGTTGCGGCGCTCGAAGCGCAGGGTCTGGCTGGTTCGGTTCCGGTGTCCGGCCAGGACGGCGACCATGCTGCTCTGAACCGCGTCGCGCTCGGCACGCAGACCGTGTCGGTGTGGAAGGACGCACGCGAACTCGGTAAGGCCGCCGGCGAGATCGCGTCGGCTCTGGCCGACGGCGCCTCCATGGATGAGATCGACGGCGTCGTCGACTTCACCACGCCGGGCGGCAACACCACCAAGTCGGTGTTCCTCGCTCCGGTGCCGATCACGCGCGACAATCTCGACGTCGTGATCGACGCCGGCTGGGTTTCCAAGGACGTCGTCTGCCAGGGCGTTCCTGCCGGCACCGTGGACGTCTGCGGCTGAGCCCAGTCCACTTCAAATGATTGCAGGCGCCGCGGTTTGACGAAAGCCGCGGCGCTTCTCTAAGCTAGACTGGTCGGCACACGCAGCGGTACGACTGCGGTCCGGTGGGGAGGAAGACCATGACGGATGCCACGTCGCAAGCGCCCGACGGCGCGCGGTCGACAGAGCTTGGCTCCGTGGCGCGGTTTCTGAAGGCCACAGAACTCGACACCCGCATGCTCGGCATGGTCGGCGCGCTGGCGCTTATCTGGGTGCTCTTCCACTTTCTCTCCGGCGGCCTGTTCCTGACCCCGCGCAATTTGTGGAACCTCTCCGTCCAGTCCTCCTCTATCGCCGTCATGGCGACAGGCATGGTGCTGGTCATCGTGACCCGCAACATCGACCTTTCAGTCGGATCGCTGCTTGGCTTCACCGCCATGATCGTTGGCGTTACCCAGGCCGAGGTGCTGCCGAACATTCTCGGCTTCGGCCACCCGATGATCTGGATCATCGCCCTGCTGGTGGGCCTCTTGGTGGGTCTCGTTGTCGGCGCCGTCCAGGGCTTCGTGATTGCATTCCTCAGCGTTCCCGCCTTCATTGTCACCCTCGGCGGCCTGCTGGTCTGGCGTGGCGCTGCCTGGTGGGTCACAAGCGGCCGCACGGTGGCGCCGATGGACGCGACCTTCCGCTTGATGGGCGGCGGCCCCGAAGGCGCGGTTGGCGCCACCTGGAGCTGGATCATCGGCCTCGTTGGCTGCGCCGCCGTCGTGCTGGCGCTGTTCAGCGCCCGCGCCCAGCGCAAGAAGTTTCATTTCCCTCTTCGCCCGGTGTGGGCGGAAAGCCTGCTCGGAGGCATCGCCTGCGGCGTGATCCTGCTGGCCGTCTGGGTAGCGAATTCCTACCCCTGGCCGATCGGCATTGTCAGGCGCTATTTCGAGGGTCTCGGGCAGGATGTGCCGGACGACGCCTTCATCGCGCACGGCATTGCAATTCCCGTGCTCATCGCCCTCGGCGTCGGCGTCATCATGACATTCATCGCCACCCGCACTCGTTTCGGGCGCTACGTCTTTGCCATCGGCGGCAACCCGGAAGCAGCCGAACTCGCCGGTATCAACACCCGCTGGGTGATCATGAAGATCTTCATGCTGATGGGGATGCTCGCGGCGCTCAGCGCGTGCATCTCGACCGCGCGGCTGAACGCGGCCACCAATGCAGCTGGAACGCTCGACGAACTGCTGGTCATTGCCGCCGCTGTCATCGGCGGCACGTCGCTGGGCGGCGGCGTCGGCACGATTGCAGGCGCCATGCTGGGCGCGGTGCTGATGCAGTCGCTCGCTTCAGGCATGATCCTGCTCGGCGTCGACACGCCGCTGCAGAACATCGTGGTCGGGCTGGCGCTGGTGATCGCCGTCTGGCTCGACACCATCTACCGTCGGCGCACGCAGTGAGCATGGAGGCCGGACAGATGAGCAACAACGGCAGCCCGCTTGTCGAAATGAGGAACATCTCGATCGCATTCGGCGGCATCCACGCCGTCGAGAATGCTTCGGTCGATCTCAATGCCGGAGAGGTTGTGGCTCTCGTCGGCCACAATGGCGCAGGCAAATCCACCCTGATCAAGATCCTGTCGGGCGCCTACAAGCGCGACGCCGGCTCGATCTTCATCAATGGCGAGGAAGCGACGATCAACAATCCCCGCGACGCCAAGACCTACGGGATCGAGACGATCTATCAGACGCTGGCTCTCGCCGACAATGTCGACGCCGCCGCCAATCTCTTCCTCGGACGCGAACTCAAAACGGCCTGGGGCACGCTGGACGACGTTGCGATGGAGGCCGAAACCCGCAAGGTGATGGGGCGCCTCAACCCGCGTTTCCAGCGCTTCAAGGATCCCGTCGTACGCCTGTCGGGCGGCCAACGACAGTCGGTCGCGATTGCCCGCGCCATCCATTTCGACGCGCGTATCCTGATTATGGACGAGCCGACGGCAGCTCTGGGGCCGCAGGAGACGGCTCAGGTTGGCGAACTCGTCAAGCAGCTGAAGGGCGAGGGCATCGGCATATTCCTCATCAGCCACGACATCCACGACGTGTTCGATCTGGCTGACCGCGTCTGCGTCATGAAGAACGGGCAGGTCGTCGGCACGGCGAAAACCACGGACGTGACCAAGGACGAAGTGCTGGGAATGATCATTCTCGGCAAATGCCCGCCAGGCGCCATTCCTGGCCCGGGAGCAGTCAGGGACGCGGCCTGAGGGCATTAGTTTAGTCATCAAAAAAGAGGCGCCTTTCGGCGCCTCTTTCGCGTTTGGGTGTCCGCCTGCTCAATAGCCGGGGCAGCGGTCGTAGAAAATCTCTCCGCTGCGGCTGCGGTATTCGCAGTAGCCGTCGCCACGGTCTGCGGCGCGGCCGAGCAGATAGCCGCCTGCACCGCCGACAAAGGCGCCAATGGCGGCGCCGCCGATTGTACCGGAAGCCGCTGCGCCGATGGCGCCACCTGCTGCGGCACCGATAGTCGCGGTGCGTTCTGCGGTGGTGCAGCCGGCGAGCATAAGAACTGCGGCGAGAGCAATAAATGTGTTTCTCATGAGATAGTCCTCCTGTTGAGATTCACTTTGCCCCGCCCGTTTCTTGCGTAACCCCAAACCACTGGACACGTGCACAACCGGCCGGATGGTTGTCAAATCCGACGGGTGCCACGTCGTTGTTTCGTTAGCACTCGGCGGTGTAGATGCGGCCATCCGGCGTGCGGTAGCGGCAATATCCCGGCCGGTCAGCAACCCTGCCGAGGAGATAGCCGGTTGCACCGCCAATGCCAGCGCCAATCGCGGCGCCGGTTCCGGTGCCAGTTGCAAGGCCGCCGATCGCTGCGCCAGCCAGGGCGCCTCCCACGGCGGTTCTTTCCGCAGTAGTGCACCCTGCGAGCAGGCCTGCTGCGGCCACCGCCAGTAGAATTTTCCTCATCTAACGCCTCCTGTCGGCAATATCGTCTAGGTCGCAATGTTTCATACATGCGCACCGGAACAGCGCATTCGCCGGCAAGTCGGCTAGCGCGGCGGCCTTCTGTGAACATGCGATAAAGGCAGATATTGGGCGGCTGCTGGTATGTGGCTGTGCAACACGCCGCGATGGTGAACATTGCCTGAAACTCTCCAGGCACTTCGGCAGAGCCGCACATGACGCCATATTCCGGCTGGACTCGGTTGGCAAAACTGCCTTTCAATACGGTCGGCATAGCGTTCAACGAGTTGTCGGCCACAAGTCAAACAGTGGCGCCACATGGCGCAGCAGGGAGTATGAAAATGGCAGCAAGTGCCGGCACCAAGCCCAAGGCGGGCACGACCGAAGCCAACACGGCCGAACTCAAGGCCGAGATCACCAAACTGCGCGAGGAACTGGCCGACCTCGCCAAGCACGTCACCGTAATTCGCGACAAGTCGACCCGCACAGCCCGCCAGGCCGCGGGCGAGAAGGCGGAAGAGCTGCGCGCCCAGGGCGAAGCGGCCTACGAGGAGTTGCGGGAGACAGCGCTCGACTACGAAAAGCAGCTCAACGATGCGGTGCGCGAAAAGCCTATCACCTCGCTTGCCATCGCCGCGGCCGTGGGTTTCTTCTTCGCCCTCGTGGCGCGGCGCTAGGCATCCCGGGCGGGCATGACACCAAACCTGATCCTGTCGATACTTTCCGGCGAGGCAGGCGCGGTCGCACGCCGTGCCCGCAAGAGCGCGATCGAATATCTCGTTGCCGGCGCAGCGGCGGCAGTCGGCTTCGGTTTCCTGCTGCTGGCGGCTTATATCTACGCCGCCCGCTTCTATGGCGAACTCGCCGTAGCCATTGCCTTCGGGGCGATCTTCCTCGCCCTTGCGGTGGCGCTGCTGATCTATCACCGCATCATGGCCCGCGCCCGGGCGCGGCGCGCCAGGGAGCGCATGTCGGGCGAGGCCATGACTCTGGCAGCCACCGTGGCCGTCGCCGCCCTTCCCTCGCTGTTGTCGAAAAAGGGCGCACTCGCGGGCATTGCCATTCCGGTGGTCTCGGCGATCGCCTACGCCATCTACCGGGAAAACAAAGGCGGCGACGGGGACGACGACCTGACAGGGTAGCGTCCGGCGCTGCCGATTGTTCGACGATCGGATACGGTCCATAACCCGCTCGCCTGTTTCAACGGCGGCGGGCCTCGCCCACATAGGTGGCGCGAAACGCCGCCCAAGGCATTGCGGCGGCCCACAGGAGCACAGAAACATGCTTGGCCAGATCAAGGGCCTGCACCACGTCACCTCGATGGCGCGCGATGCGGCCGAGAACAACGCCTTCTTCACCCGCACTCTAGGACTGCGCCGCGTGAAGAAGACCGTAAATTTCGACGCGCCCGACGTCTATCACCTCTATTACGGCGACGAATTCGGCACGCCGGGTTCGGTTATAACCTATTTTCCGTTCCCCCATATCGCGCGTGGCAAGCCGGGCACCGGCGAGGTGGGCACGACCGCGTTTTCCGTCCCCGTAGGTTCGCTCGGCTTCTGGGAGAAGCGGCTTGGCGAACAGGGCGTGAAGGGACTGGAACGCCACGAGAAATTCGGCGAACAGCGCCTCTTTTTCCGAGGACCGGACGCCGACGGTATTGCGCTCGTCGAAACCGCCGATGACTCGCGCCCGATCTGGACCGGCGGCGGCGTTCCGGATGACGCGGCGATCCGCGGCTTCCACTCGGTTGCCATGCGCTTGCAGGACGCCGGCAGTACGGCTGAGCTGCTCAAGCTCATGGGCTACGAACAGATCGACCAGTCCGGCAATATCCGACGTTTTGCGATGGCCGGCGGCAACGGCGCCGATGTCGTAGACATCGAGACCCTGCCCATGACCGCTCCGTCCCGCGAAGGCGCGGGCTCGGTCCATCATGTTGCCTTCGCCGTCGAGGATCGCGCGGCTCAACTGGAAGTCCGCAAGGCATTGGCCGATACGGGCTACATGGTCACGCCGGTGATCGACCGCGATTATTTCTTTTCCATCTATTTCCGCACGCCGGGCGGTGTTTTGTTCGAGGTGGCGACTAACGAGCCGGGCTTCGCCCGCGACGAAGCGCCCGAGCATCTCGGCGAGGAGTTGCGTTTGCCGAAGCAGCACGAGCATCTGCGCTCCATGCTGGAAGCTCACCTCCAGCCGATCGGAGAACAGGCATGACGGCCGACGCCTATATCCACAATCGCTCCGATGCCGGCCCCGGCAGGCCGCTGCTCTTCCTGTTCCACGGCACCGGCGGCGACGAGAACCAGTTCTGGGAAATCGGCCCTGCGCTGCTGCCGGGCGCCGGCCTCGTCGCGCCACGCGGCGATATCTCCGAGCATGGCGCGGCGCGTTATTTCCGCCGCGCCGCCGAGGGCATCTACGACATGGAGGACCTCGCCCGCGCGACGACCAAGATGACCGGCTTCATCCGGGCGCACGCCGAGGCCGCGCAGCCGTCGGCGGTTCTCGGGCTTGGCTATTCCAACGGGGCAAACATCATGGCGTCGGTCATGTTCGCCAACCCGGACCTGTTCGACGCCGCAGTGCTGATGCATCCGCTCATTCCTTTCACGCCCGAGATCGAAGGGAAGCTGGAAACGGATGTTCTCATCACCGCGGGCCGCGCCGATCCGATCTGCCCGCCGCAGCTGACGTCGCGGCTTGAAACGTGGTTGCGGGACGCCGGCGCACGCGTCACACTCGAATGGCACAGCGGCGGCCATGAAATCCGCAAGGGCGAAATCGACGCGGCGCGCACCATGTTTGCCGAATACGCGGCGGAGAAAACGGCATGAGCGACGAGTTCCGGATCGAAGTCGAGGAAACGGACAGCAAGGGTCGCTACGTCCATCGGGCCGGCGGCGCTGAGGCCGAAATGACCTTTTCCAAGGCGGGCCCGAGGCTCCTCATCATCGACCACACCGAAGTGCCCGATGCATTTCGAGGCCAAGGCGTCGGGGCAAAGCTCGTCGCCCGCGCCGTCGAGGATGCGCGCAAGTCCGGCAAGAAGATCATCGCGCTTTGCCCTTTCGCCGCCGCACAGTTCCGGCGGCACGACGAATGGCAGGACGTGATCCAGCAGCCGCGCGGTGAGTCGAAATGAGCTTCGACGATCTCGACATCCGCTTCGAAGAGGACGGCCACCGCGCCAAATATTCGGTCGCCATGCCCGACGGCTCGGAGGCCCGGCTGACCTATGTCCGTGTCGGCCCGGGTCACATCATCGCCGACCACACTTTCGTGCCTGTCCCCTACCGCGATCAGGACATCGCCGAACGCATGGTCGAACGGCTGGTCGCCGACGCGCGCTCCAATGGCGACAAGATCACCCCGACCTGCTGGTTCGTCGCCGATGAATTCAGCCGACACAGCCCCGACTGGGACGATCTGCTTAAGCGCTAGGCCGTTTGCGCGTCATCCCGTTCTGGTGCATGGAACGCGCTGCACGACGGGAGGAGATTCACATGCGCAAGGCCTTGATCGTCTGGGGCGGCTGGGACGGCCACGAACCGGAGCAATGCGCGGCGATCATCCGCGGCATGCTCGAGGAAGACGGGTTCGAGGTGGCGGTGGACACTCGGACCGAAGCCTTTGGCGACCCCGCGATCCGCGATCTGCATCTCATCGTCCCGATCTACACCATGTCGAAAATCGAGAAGGATCACGCGATCAATCTGGCTTCGGCGGTCGAATCCGGCGTCGGGCTTGCAGGCCACCATGGCGGCATGGGCGATGCGTTCCGCGATTCGACGGAATATCAGTTCGTCGTCGGCGGCCAGTGGGTCGCCCATCCCGGCAACATCATCGACTACCGCGTCGATGTCGCGAAGCCGGACGATCCGGTCATGCAGGGCATCTCAGGTTTCCCTTACCGGTCCGAGCAGTACTACATGCATGTCGACCCCTCGAATGAGGTGCTGGCCACGACGACCTTCTCAGGCGAACACGCGCCGTGGATCAACGGCGTGACGATGCCGGTGGTCTGGAAGCGCCGGCACGGCAAGGGCCGAGTGTTCTATTCCTCGCTCGGCCACGTCTCGTCGGAGTTCGAGGTCCCGGAAATGCGCACCATCCTGCGCCGCGGCATGAACTGGGCCGCGCGGGAAGGCTAGATAGGTGCTACCAGCGCGTCTTTTCGCCCGGCGCGGCAGGCTCGATAGCCAATGCGTGCACGCCTGCAGCCAACTCGTCGGCCAGCAGCTCGTTGACCTTGCGGTGCCGCTCGATGCGGCTCATGCCTTCGAACATCGGCGACACGACGCGGACGCGGAAATGAGTCTCACCTGAACCGTCGAAAGTGGCGTGGTGGCCGCTTTCCACATGATGATGGCCGGCATGCAGGTGGCTTTCATTCACCACCGCCAGCCGCTCAGGCTTCAGCGCCTCGGTCAGCTTCTTTTCGATAGCATCGGAAATGGACAATCCGGCCTCCACGCACCATATTGGGCAGGTCTTCCCAATTCACATGCGATTCAGGCGTTAGGGCTATCATTGCCCGAATGTCAATTCTTGTATCGCCGTTCGATCCACCCATAATCGACGTGGTTCGCTGAGAATCGGTACAGCGCGAGGCAGTCGGCATATCCGAATGAAGGCCTATTCGAAATATTTCGAGAAGATCCGCATCCGGCCGGACCCGGAGGCTGAGCTGAAGTCGCGCGCGCCCCGCTGCCAGTGGGACGACTGCGACGAGGCCGGCACGCATCGCGCGCCGGTCGGGCGCATGCGCGAGGGCGAGTATTTCCGTTTCTGTTTCAATCACGTTCGGGAATACAATAAGAATTTCAACTACTTCTCTGGTCTGGGCAATGACGACATCGCCCGTTTCCAGAAGGAGGCGCTGACCGGCCATCGCCCGACCTGGCGCATGGGATCGGGCGGCCGCGCCCAATATGCGCCGGACTTCGCCTCGGCGCGTTCGGGCACAGCCGCCTATCATGGTCGCGTCGGCGACCCGTTCGGTCTGTTCACGCGCGACCGGGCGCGCGCACAGCCGCGCGAACGCAAGCTGCGCACGCTTGAAGCCAAGGCCATGGAAACGCTGGGCCTGGGCCACAAGGCGACTGGCGCGGACATCAAGTCGCGCTATAAGGAACTGGTGAAACTGCACCATCCGGACGCCAATGGCGGCGACCGGAGTTCGGAAGAACGTTTCCGCGACGTGCTGCAGGCCTACCGGGTGCTCAAGCAGGCCGGTTTGTGCTAGGCCGTTCGGCGGAATAGCGTTTCGGGCCCGAAGGCGCGGGGCCTGCCACGATGACGGTTCGACCGCTTCCATCTTGGCGCATCCCGCACTAAACACGCCTCCGAACAATTGCGAAGATACAGGCGGATGCCGTTCCGCTTCTGGAGTCATGATGAACAAGGTCGACCGCGACATAGCCAACCTGCCGGACACCACCATTTCGGTGAAGGATGTTTTCGGTTTCGAGTCCGACATGATCGTGCCGGCCTATTCGGCCGCGGATCCCTACGTCCCGGATTTCGATCCCGATTATCTGTTCGACCGCCAGACGACGCTCGCGATCCTGTCGGGCTTTGCTTACAACCGACGCGTCATGGTGTCGGGTTATCACGGCACCGGCAAATCAACGCATATCGAGCAGGTTGCCGCCCGGCTCAACTGGCCCTGCGTGCGCGTCAATCTCGACAGCCATGTCAGCCGTATCGACCTCGTCGGCAAGGACGCCATCGTGGTCAAGGAGGGCATGCAGGTTACCGAGTTCCGCGACGGCATTCTGCCGTGGGCCTACCAGCACAATGTTGCGCTCTGTTTCGACGAGTACGACGCCGGCCGCCCCGACGTGATGTTCGTCATCCAGCGGGTGCTGGAATCGTCGGGCCGCCTCACGCTCCTCGACCAGAGCCGCGTCATCCGCCCGCATCCGGCCTTCCGCCTTTTTGCCACCGCCAACACGGTCGGCCTCGGCGACACCACCGGCCTCTATCACGGCACCCAGCAGATCAACCAGGCGCAGATGGACCGCTGGTCGATCGTCACCACGCTGAACTACCTGCCGCATGACAAGGAAGTGGAGATCGTGCTGGCCAAAGCCAAGCACTGGCGCACCAAGGAAGGGACCGAAACGGTCAACAAGATGGTGCGCATCGCCGACATGACGCGGCAGGCTTTCGTGAACGGCGACCTCTCCACCGTCATGAGCCCGCGCACCGTCATCATGTGGGCCGAGAACGCCGAGATCTTCGGCGACGTTGGCTTTGCCTTCCGGCTGACCTTCCTCAACAAGTGCGACGAGCTGGAGCGGCCCATCGTGGCCGAATTCTACCAGCGCGCATTCGGCGAGGAACTGCCGGAGAGCGCCGCCAACGTGGTGCTGAGCTGACAGGCGCCTGATGGCCGGCCCCGGCGACAACACACGCGGCAAGCCCAAGCCAAACGCCGACAGCGACCTGTTCAAGCGTTCGGTGTCGGCCTGCATGCGCGCCATCGCCGGCGACCGCGAATTCGAGATCACCTTCGCCAAGGACCGGCCGGCATTCGCCGGCAACACGGCCCGGCTGCCCGAGCCGCCGCGCAAGCCGACCGCCACCGACCTGTCTGTGACGCGTGGCCTGGGCGACTCAATGGCGCTGCGCCGCGCCTGCCACGACATGCGCCTGCATACCCGCCTCGCGCCCGAGGGCCGGCAGGCCCGCGCCATTTACGACGCGGTTGAGCAGGCGCGCGTGGAGGCGATCGGCGCCCGCGCCATGCGCGGCGTCTCAGACAACATCGCCGAGATGCTGGAGGACAAATACGCCAAGGCCAATCTCGCCGAGGTCACCGACCGCGCCGATGCGCCTCTTGAGGAAGCCGTCGCGCTGATGGTGCGCGAGCGCCTCACGGGTCGCGCCGCGCCGCGTAGCGGGGCGAAGATGGTGGACCTGTGGCGCGGTTTCGTCGAGGACAAGGCCGGACCCGATCTCGACGGCCTGCTCGACAAGCTCGACGACCAGGACGCCTTCGCGCGGCTGGTACGCGACATGCTCGTCTCCATGGAAATGGCAGACGAGCTGGGCGACGACGACCAGTCCGAAGAGGACGATCAGGACAGCGACGAGCAGCCCGAGGGCGAGGACCGCAACGAGGAGACGGGCGAGACCGACTCCGGTTCCGACGACAGTCAGGCCGAGGAGCAGGATGCCTCGTCGGACGAGGAGCAGAGCGGCGAGACGGAGGCAGTCGATTCCGATACCGACGAGATGGCCGACGAGGATCTCGACGCAGAGACGCCGGGCGAGGCGCGCCGGCCGAACGACCCGTTGGGCGACTTGCCGCGCCAGCTCGACTACAAGGTCTTCTCGACCGCCTTCGATGAGACGGTCGGCGCCGAGGAACTGTGCGACCAGGAAGAACTCGACCGCCTGCGCGCCTTTCTCGACAAGCAGCTCGCCAATCTCGCCGGCGTTGTCGGCCGCCTCGCCAACCGCCTGCAGCGCCGCCTGATGGCGCAGCAGAATCGCGCCTGGGATTTCGACCTTGAGGAGGGTTATCTCGATCCAGCACGCCTGGTCCGCATCATCCTCGATCCCATGCAACCGCTCTCCTACAAGCAGGAGCGCGACACCAATTTCCGCGACACGGTCGTCACCCTGCTGCTCGACAATTCGGGCTCCATGCGCGGCCGGCCGATCACGGTTGCCGCAACCTGCGCCGACATTCTCGCCCGCACGCTGGAACGCTGTGGCGTCTCGGTGGAGATTCTCGGCTTCACTACCCGCGCCTGGAAGGGCGGACAGAGCCGCGAGAAGTGGCTGAAGGACGGCAAGCCCGCAAGCCCCGGCCGCCTCAACGATCTGCGCCATATCATCTATAAATCGGCCGATGCTCCCTGGCGGCGCGCCCGGCGCAATCTCGGCCTGATGATGCGCGAGGGGCTGCTCAAGGAAAACATCGATGGCGAGGCGCTTCTGTGGGCGCATCAGCGCCTGATCGCCCGGCCCGAGCAGCGCCGCATCCTGATGATGATCTCGGACGGCGCGCCGGTGGATGACTCCACTCTGTCGGTGAACCCCGGCAACTACCTCGAGCGCCATCTGCGCGCGGTCATCGATCTCATCGAAACACGCTCCCCCGTCGAACTGATCGCCATCGGCATCGGCCATGACGTAACCCGCTATTACCGCCGCGCCGTCACCATCGTCGACGCGGAGGAACTTGCCGGCGCCATGACCGAGCAGCTTGCCGCGCTCTTCGGCGAGGAGCAGGCGCGCGACCAGCGGATGCGGCGTGCGAGCTAGGCGGGCCGCGACATCCTCCCTTGCCAGGCGGAGTCGGAGGACCGTGCGGTGCATGCTGGAAGGGGCGGCCTTGGCCCTCCTACTTGCGGCTTTCACCCTGCCCGCTCCGGCGCAATCCTCTCTGGTCGAGCACTACGAGCTGGACACCCGCCGGATCACCCAGTTCCACATCGGCCGCGACGAAACCCGCTTCGGACCGTTCGAGTTCGTCGGTGGCATGAGCCTTGCGGGGCGTGGCCACTTCGGCGCCCTATCGGCGATACGCTTCCTCGATGCCGGTACGGATTTCGTCGGTGTTGCTGACACCGGCTTCTGGTTCTTCGGCGAGATCGAGCGCGACGAGCAGCTGCGCCCCGTTGGCATGACCAATTTCCGCATGATGCCGATGGTCGACGCCGAGGGCCAGCCGATCGAAGGTAAGTGGGAGTCCGACGCCGAAGGCCTCGATATTTCGGGCGATACCGCGACCGTGAGCTACGAGCGCGACCACAAAATCCTGGAGTTTGCCCTCCGGGTTGACGCCATGGGTCCGGCCGACGCCACGGTCGACTTTCTGGTACCACGCGCAGAGCTGCGGCAGAACCGTGGCTTCGAGACTATCGCGCGCGCGCCGGCGGGCAGCCCGCTGTCCGGTGCCCGGATTGCCGTCACAGAGCGTTCGATCGACGCGCAAGGCAACATCTATGCCGCTGTTCTGGAAGGTCCGCACAAGGGCGTCTTCACGGTGGCGCGGTCGGGCGAATTCGATATCACCGACGGCGCCTTCCTGCCCGATGGCGATCTGCTGCTGCTCGAGCGCAGCTTCTCCATGGCGAGCGGGGTAGCCATGCGCATACGCCGAATCCAGGCGGATTCGATCCGCCCCGGCCAACTTGCCGACGGCCCGGTGCTTCTGGAAGCGGACATGTCCTACCAGATCGACAATATGGAGGGGCTGGACGTCTGGCGCCGCAAAGACGGCGCGCTGATCGTCTCGCTTGTCTCCGACGACAACCACTCCATCCTGCAGCGCAATCTCTATCTGGAGTTCGTGCTGGTCGGTGAATAGGCGCGCCCCACCGACCGCAGCGCAGACCGAGCAATCAAATACTTGACCTTCCAGTGGGTGGAACCCTTACACGTTTCGCCGGCAGATGACTGGAATGGGTCCCATGAAGAGTCGGTTTATCCTTGTTGCGGTGGCATTGGCCGTGATGGTCGCTGTTGCCTGGCGATATTATCCGTCGCCCGAACCCGAGGCGCAGGCTGGCCCGCCTATGGTTGAAGTCAACGTTCCGACGCTCGACGCCACGGCCGCAGCCGGCGAAGCGGCGTTCAACGAGAGATGTGCTGTCTGCCACGGACAGAACGCAGCCGGCAAGGACGGGGTGGCCCCGCCTCTGGTCCACATCATCTACGAACCGAACCACCATGCCGACGAGTCCTTCCACTGGGCCGCGAAGCAAGGCGTACGCGCACATCACTGGCCATTTGGCGACATGCCACCGGTCGAAGGCATCACCGATAACGAATTGGTGCGGATTATTGCGTATGTTCGCGCATTGCAGCGCGCCAACGGCATCTTCTAGACCGGCGCGTCAACTCTCTCGGAGAATCTCCAGCGGGCCGCGACCCGACAATACAGGACGATCAGATGAAATTTCGAACTCTTGCCGCCGGCAGCGGAGTGCTTCTCGCAGGTGCCATCGCAGCCTACGCGCACAGCGGTGCAACCGGCGTGATCAAGGAACGCATGGATATGATGGTCGATATCGCCGCGCAAATGAAGGCGGTCGGCCAGATGATCCGCGGCAATAGCGTATTCGATGCCGACCGGGCCGCTGAAGCGGCCGCGGCGATCGCCGATCATGCCGGACAACTTCCCGAACTGTTCCCTGAGCAGACTCTCGCTGGTCCAAGCGAAGCCGCGGCTGACATCTGGGACAACTGGGATGAGTTCGTCTCGCTGAGCGAGCAGCTGGAGCTCAAGGCCGATGCGCTCGCCGAGGCTTCGGTGGACGCCGCCGAGGCCAGCGACATCGTTCAGCAGTTCCGGGCACTTGGGCGTACCTGCCAGTCCTGTCACGAGGATTTCCGGACGCCAGGCTAGGGCAGAGAACGCTTCGCCTGACGACACTCGGTCGTGCCCTGTCACATTCTCTCCCTGCTGTGGGGCTAGTACCCACCGCCGAAACAGCAAGGAGGAACCGATGTCCTACATCCGATTCCTGGCGATGATCGCCACCTCGACTCTGGTGATGTTCGGCCTGATGTATCTCAATACCTATGCGCTGGATCACGTCTTCTACAGCGAGACCCGCACCTACATGGCGCTCTACATGGGCGCCGCAATGGCCGTCATCATGCTGTCCTTCATGTTGGGCATGTACGCCAATCGCAACGCCAACATCGCGATCTATCTGATCGCTGCTGCCGTCTTCGCAGGCTCGCTCTATCTGCTGCGCAGCCAGACGACAGTGCAGGATGTTTCCTACATGCGGGCCATGATCCCGCACCACTCGATCGCGATCCTTACTTCCGAGCGCGCCGTACTGTCCGACCCGCGAGTCCGCAAGCTGGCCGACGAGATCATCGAGGCGCAGCGCCGCGAGATCGCGGAAATGAAGGCGCTGATCGCCGATTTGCAGGGCGGCCCGCCGGCCACCCCGGAAATCGACGGGAAATGACCGCCTAGCGGAACAACCGCCGATATTCCCTCGGGGACATGGCTTTCAGCGCCCGGAACTGGCGGTTGAAGTTGGACAATGCGCCGTACCCGACGGCATTGGCGATGTGCTGGATCGGCTGGTCGGTACCGGACAGCCTCGCGGAGGCATCGCCGATGCGCATGCGCATGACATAGTCGGTCACTGTCGTCTGCATGTGTTTGGCGAACAGCCGGTGCAGGCCCGACACGCTGAGTGCCGCGATATCCGCGAGTTCGGCCAGCGAAATCTGCTCCGAATAGTGCATGTGGATGTGGGTGATCACCCGATCTATGCGTTCGCGGCTTTCCGGCGCTCCCTCCTGCTTCACCGGCAGGCTGGCGAGCGGCACCGCCGCATCGTCTCCCGCCAGCCGATCAAGTATCCGCAGCAGGGAAAGCGTACGCTCCGCCGGCGCCAGGTCGAAAATTGCCTCATGCTCGGCGCGAACCGTTTTGGCGAATGGCTCGGAGAACTTCAGCCCGCAGCCGGCGCGCGCCAGCAGCGCCTGCACGCCACGGAATTCCGGGAACCCCTCGGTCAGCCGCACGGCCCAGTTAGGATGAAACCACAGCACCAGCGCGATGTGCGGTTGCCCGGCGTCCAGCTTCTCCTGCGAAACCCAGGTGTGCGGCAGGTTGGGACCGACCAGCACGAGGTCGCCGTCGTCATAGGCGCCGACATGGTCGCCGATGAAACGCTGCCCGCGCGAATTGAGCGTCAGCGTCAGTTCGTATTCCGGATGATGGTGCCACTGGAACGGAATGGCATCGTCGAGTCGCCGGTTCAGGTAGCTCCAGGAGGAGTCCGGGAATACAGGCAGCTTTTCGAGAAATGGTCTCATCGCGCACCAGTCTGATCAGCGACGCCAGAATAGTACCACTTTTTGCAAGATCGCCGCCACACGGCGCGGTTGGCGCCGTTAGTGTTTTCTCATGGAGCCGAACCCGGGAGGAACCGATGCAGATTACGGCGGCCGAAATCAGCCATCCGACGAGCGCCAAACTCACCACGCAGCTCAAGGATATCCAGAAGACGCTGCCCTTGCGCGTTTTGTCCGAGACCGACTGGCAGCACTGGATCACCAAGGGTTACGTCATCGTCAGGCAGGCGGTGCCTGCCGCGAATGTCGAGCGGCTTGCCGATCTTCTCTGGGAGTTTGACGAAAAGGACCCGAACGATCCGGAGACATGGTACGCGCCGCAACGCCGGCCGCATGTGCGCCCGGAACTCAACAATGCCGGCATGGTGGAAATCTACAATCACCAGTACCTCTGGGATAACCGGATGGAGCAGCGCGTCTACGACGCCTTCGTCGACATCTGGGACCGCGAGGATCTGTGGGTGGCGATCGACAGGGCCAACCTGAACCCGCCCAAGAAGGTGAAGGGCAATCCCGAAGGCTTCATCCATTGGGATGTCGACACCAAGCAGCGCCCGCTGCCGATCGGTGTGCAGGGCGTGCTGAGCCTGAAGAAGCAGGACTCTGAAACCGGCGGCTTCCAGTGCGTACCGTATCTCTTCGAGCATTTCGACGAGTGGGTGAAGACCCAGCCTGAGGACCGCAACCCGATCCTGCCGGACATGACCGGCCTGACCCGCGAGAACATCTCGATGGAGGCAGGTGACCTCCTGATCTTCAACTCGCTGCTGGCCCACGGCGTCCGGCCCAATCACTCCGACAACCGGGTGCGCATGGCGCAGTACATTTCCATGTACCCGGCGGAGTACGACAACGAGGCCGAGCGACAGGAACGCATCCGGCTCTGGCGCGAACTCGATCATCCGAAGCGGCCGGACTTCCCCGGTGACCCGCGCGACTGGGAAAAGAAGAACGCCAGGACCGCGAAACTCACCCCGCTGGGCGAGAAACTGCTCGGTCTGCAGCCCTGGTGAATACCCGGCCTAGGCTGGTTCCCGTCAGGACCGCGACGCTTCGACTGGCCTGAGCACACCAAGCAGCGCGCCGTAGGGCACAAGCATCGCCAGGCCGACGAGGATCTTCACGCAGAAATCGCCGAAGGCCAGCGATACCCAGAGTGGCACCTCGGTTCCGAACCACGCGACCTGGAAGGCCAGTGAACCGTCCTCAAGCCCGATCCCGGTATCGAGGAAAGCGAAAGTGGCCGCGAAGGCCAGCGAGAAGAACAGCAGCGTGTCGATGACGGAGCCGGCAAGCGTCGAGATGAAAGGCGCCCGCCACCAGGCCTGCCTGCGAAAACTGTTGAACACGGAAATGTCGAGCAACTGAGCTGACAGGAAGGCGACGCCTGAAGCGATAGCAATACGCGGCGATGCCAGCCAGATCGACAGGATGACGGCTAGGACAAAGCCTGCGAACACGACCCTGCGCGCAGCTTCAGGACCGAAGCGCCTATTGGTCAGGTCGTTGACGAGGAATGCTACCGGATAGGTGAAAGCGCCCCAGGTCAGAATCTCGCCCAGCCCGAACTGCTGAACGGGGAACTGGACGAGGTAATTGGACGCCGCGACGACGGCAGCCATCGCGGCCACGAATGGCCAGTAGTTTACGAGTCTCGAAGACATTTTTTTATCCTGGGTGATGGAACCAGCGCGCCCCAAGGGCACTAGACGAAAAGGCGTCGGCCTGTCAGGCGGCCTGTGCTTCCTCGCCCGCCTTCTTGGCGATCTGCTTCTTGAGCAGCCGCGCGCGCTGGGACAGCTCCGCCGCGTCGGCCTTGAGCAGGAAGGCGTCGAGCCCGCCGCGGTGCTCGACCGAGCGCAGCGCATTGGCGGAAATCCGCAGGCGCACCTTCTGGCCGAGTGTCTCGGACATCAGCGTCACGTTGACCAGGTTCGGCAGGAAGCGCCGGCGGGTCTTGTTGTTGGCGTGGCTGACATTGTTGCCGGTGAGAACGGCTTTGCCGGTCAGTTCGCAGGCGCGGGCCATGTTTCTGCTACCTTCTGTTCTTGCCGGCCGAACAAGCAAACGGCGCTACCGACGAAAGCGGCGCGCGACAATCCACTGCGGCCATGGAAAAAGTCGCCGCTCCATAGTCGCAATCGCTTTCCCGGTCAAGTCGCGCCCCGGTTCACAAATTATGGCGGGCATGCTTCATATTCCACGGATTTGCCGGATTTGCGCCCGACAAGGGGGTGCGCTCCCCGTACAAATCATGAAGGAGGGTTTGGAGCGGGTCGAAGAAGGGACTTCTTTCCTGCAATTGTGGAGCGGGTGGATGAACATTGGAGCTATCAGGACCGCGGCGCTGGCTGCGATCATGACGATGCCTGCGGCGGGCGCCGCCGCCCAGCAGCTCGGGTTCGAGATCGAGTATGTCGTGACCGTACGCAGCTTTACGGTCGCCAAGGCAACCTTTGACGGCCGAATTTCCGGCGACCGTTTCGAGGTCGACGGCACGCTCCGCAGCGCCGGCGTTGCCCGCATTTTCGACAGAACCGAAGCGAAGTCCCGCTCGGTCGGAACACTTGCCACGGGCACGCCGCAGCCTGAGAGTTTCCTCCTCAGCTACGTGCAGGGTTCGTCGCCTGGAACGCAGCTTGAAATCGCCTTCCAGGACGGAACGGTCGCCAACGTCACTCACGAACCGGCGTTCGATCCGACGGGTGACGACGTCGTGCCCTTGCAGAAGAGCGACCTTCAGGCGGTGACTGATCCGATTTCGGCTACCATCGTCGCCCGCGGCGCACCCGACGACATCTGTCGGCGCACGTTGCGCATATACGAAGGCGGCACTCGGGTTGACGTCCAGCTGAGCCCCTCGTCGGTCGGCTGGGTTTACGGTGCCGGCAATGGCGCAGTCACTTGCTCGGCGCAGTTCATCCCGGTCGCCGGCTACATCAAAAGCGAAACCTACGACTATATGCGCCAGCACGCGAACATGGAGTTCGTCTATGTGCCGACGCATCGCCAGAACATCTACACGCTGCACACGATAACGACGCAAACCGATATCGGGCAGGTGAAGCTGCGCGCCTGGCGCACGCGCATTGACGGCTGACACCCGCCATATTGCATCAGCGACGGATTCGTGATGCCTGTTTCCGCTCCACCGGGAAACAGGCATGTCTGACGAAATCCTGGCCGAACGACGCGGCGCTACCCTATGGATCACGATCAACCGGACCGAGCGCCGCAACGCGATCAACGCAGCGGTCGTTGGCGGCATTCATGCCGCCCTGGCCGAGGTGGCGGGCGATAGCGACATACGCGCCGTAGTTCTGACAGGAGCAGGCGACAAGGCCTTCTGCGCCGGCGGCGACCTTGAGGGCGGCACCGAAATCTTCGGCAAGGGCGAAAGCGACCCGACATCCGACTTTGGCCGTCTTGCACGCCTGGCGCGCGGCGTCGGCGTTCCGCTAGTCGCAAGGGTCAACGGGGCCTGCGTGGCAGGGGGCGTAGGCCTGCTTGCATTGTGCGACATAGCGATTGCGGTGGACCATGCCCGCTTCGGCCTGCCCGAGGCGCGTATCGGCGTGTTTCCCATGCAGGTGCTGGCAATTCTGCGCCGCGTTGTTCTGCCGCGTCATGCCGCGGAGCTGGCGCTGACAGGCGAAATGATCGATGCGCGACGCGCCTTCGACATCGGCCTCGTCAATCATGTCGTTGCCGCCGCCGACCTCGATGCCAAGGTGGATGAAATCCTCGCTCATCTGGCGGCGGGATCGCCGGCAGCCCTGCGGCGCGGCAAATACGCTATCGCGGCCATGGAACACATGGACTTCGAAGCGGCCATCGCCTTCGCCGAGGGCCAGATCGCGCTCGCCGCGCAAGGTGACGATGCGCGTGAAGGCGTGAAGGCATTCATGGAAAAGCGCAAACCGCGCTGGAACAGCTGACCTCGGCGTTCATCGAAATTCCGCCGTGGAAGGTCGCTGCAGCGGCTGTGCCTGATCCGACTATCCGGATAGCTCTGGACTGAACCGGAAAACGGAAAAGATCCATGGCTATCGGTACCGACACGGGCGCGCGGGCGGCCCGCCTGCTGCCAGGAATGGCGACCGCACTGCTCATTGCCGCGGCTGCCAGTTTCGTGGCCGATACTTATGGCGGGCCGGTCCTGCTGCTTGCCCTGCTGATCGGCATAGCCCTCAATTTCCTCTCCGAAGGCCAGAGGGTCGGACCAGGCATCCACTTCACGTCGAAGACTGTTCTCCAGATCGGCGTCGCGCTTCTCGGCCTGCGCATCGCGATCGACGATGTCCTGGCGCTGGGAGGGCAGACCGTCATCATACTGGTGGCGGCAATGGCGATTACGATTGCAGCCGGTCTGCTGTTCGCACGCATCTTCGCGCGTTCGAACGCGTTCGGCGTGCTTATCGGCGGCGCAACCGCCATCTGCGGCGCTTCGGCTGCGCTGGCGCTGTCGTCGGTTCTTCCGCGTTCGGAAAACAAGGACCGCGAAACCATCTTCGCGGTCGTTTCGGTGACGACGCTCTCGACCATCGCGATGGTCTTCTACCCCGTCGTCGCCAAGTTTGTCGGGTTTGACGACCGTCTCACCGGCATCCTGCTTGGCGCAACGATCCACGATGTCGCCCAGGTTGTAGGGGCGGGCTACGCAGTCGGCGCCGAAGCCGGCGACACGGCGACGATCATTAAGCTTTTTCGCGTCGCCATGCTGGTGCCTATCGTTTTCGTCGTCGCACTCGCCTTCAGGAAGGCGCCGGGCGATGAAGTCGGACTCCGCAGGCCGGTGCCGCTTTTCGCCATTGCCTTCGCGGTTCTCGTGCTGATCAACTCCTATGGCGGCGTGCCGATCGAATGGAAGTCGGCATTGATCGAACTGTCGCGCTGGTGCCTCATCGCGGCGGTCGCAGCGATCGGCCTCACCACCTCAATTCCCGAAATGCTGAAAATCGGGCGCTCGGCGGTCGCCGTGTCCGTGGCGACATCCCTTGTCCTGTTGATGGCGGTGATCGGTATGCTCTGGGAGTTCGGCTAGACTATCGCCTAGTTGCTCTCCATCGCCCGGCTGGCGGCTATGAAGCCGAGCAACGACAAATCGACGTCTACGGCCGTGCCGTCGAGCGCGAAAAGCCTCAGGCTGAGATCGGTTCCCGAACGAAAGCTGCGTTCCAGCGCACCCGAAAGCTGAAACGGGATCACGCATCCCTGGGCGTGGCAGGACCTGTATGCAAGCTTCAAGGTCCGCCCTCTGTCGATGCGCATTTCCGCGCCCTTAGCCACCAGGAGATCGAGCGGCGTGAGAAACAGGAAGACGCGCCCGGAACCCGCGCGCGCATCTGACGCGAGTTGCACGGTTATCGCACGGCCGTCCTGCAGACGGCCGCTGCCGACGGTCGTCATACGGCAGCTCTCTTCGTCTCCATGCTGGTTGCAAATGACCTGCCAGTCGTCTGCGACCGTAACTGTCTGCCTTGCGTCCGTCGCCGCACCGCCGGCGCCTACCGTTTCGGTAAGCAGCGCTTGAGCGCCCGCCGAAGCTGTCAGGCCGGAACAGATCGCCGCCAGCACGACGAAAAGAGTGCTGCGGCGCAAACCGCAATTGCCGGGCTTCATTGTACGGTCACTCTGCTGGAACGCAGCTGCCCGAGCCGCAGTCGACACCGATGCGCGCAAGCGCGTCATTCAGACCCGTTAGTGGAAGATTGATCTGTATCTGGCGCCCAGAGCGCTCGGCGAATGTCGCCGACGCGGTTTCATGACCCGTCAGTTCGCCGAGGAAATCACCCGGCACGACGGACTGCGCAAGACAGCCATTTGCGAGGCAGGTGACGAAAGGAAGCGTGAGGGGCGGCGTGCCCGCCGTTTCCAATCTGACTGGCTCCGAGACCAGCACGCCGAGCGGCGTTCGTGCAACCATGAGCGTGCCGGCCTGCTGCGGCTGACCAAGGGCGATCTGCGCGATCAGGCCGCCCTGTCCCTGCACGGCAAGGAAGACTTCGCAGGCCTTGCCTTCGTTTTCGCCCTGTTGATTGACGCAGCGCACCGTCCAGGCGCCGAACCTCTCCGTCGTCTCGGATGGCTCCGCCGCCTGCTGCGCGATCGCCGGAAATGACATGACAAGCGTGAGCGCCGCGGCGATGTACGTCTTCATCGTTTCCTCCCGAGGAGTTGCCGCGCGCTAGTAGTGGCCGCTCACCTGCGCCTGGATATGAACCTCGCCTGCACGCGTAAACGCGGCGTTGGCCAGCGCGTAGCCCGCCAGCACGGTCGCATTGAGACGACCGGCGATCGAATAGTCGAAACCGGCGCCGATGCTGCCGATGGTCGTTGCGGCGCCGGTAGCCAGATTGACGCCATAACCGAAATCACCGAACACGAAGGCGGACAGCGCATCCGAAACCCCGAGATTGCCTGCCGAGCCCAGCGGCGAGAACGTCGGAAAGCGTATCTCGTTGCGGAACACGAGCCCGGTATCCACGGTAGCATCGTCGACACCGTAGCCGCGCACGGCTCCCAGTCCGCCCAGACCGAGCCGCTCCGTGTCGGGCAGCGGCTGCCCCGAAATTACACCGAACAACCGGCTTTGCCAGGAGAAGTCACGCGGCAGGCGCGTCGAGCGCGAAATGTCTGCGCGCGCATAGATGTAGGTTATATCGGTGACGCGTCCGCTAGAGAACACGGCCCAGTTGGCGCTGGTATTGCCGCCAACCACCCCGCCCGGATTGCCGCGGATACTGATGTCGAAATCCGTGCGTCCCAGCCGGTCTTCGATGCCATGCGCCCAGCCAAGGACGATCTGGAACACGCCGGCCTCGCCGGACCCGACCTCCACACCGGAGAAGAATGTTGTGCGGTAGAGCTTCTTGAACTCGACACCGCCATAGATGTCGCCGGCAAACAGGCCGGGCACGATGTTGGACACCGCCGTTCTGTAAATCACCGGGATTTCGAACGTCGTGTTCTCGATCGCGATGACCGGGCTGGTCATCTCGCGCGTCGCGACGAAGTTTGGCGATATCTCAAGCACCTGCCGAGGCCATGTCGGCAAGGCGATGCGCGCGGAGTGGCTGACATAGCCTGGATAGTCGCCCTTCACGGGGATGATCCGGCGCGGATTGGCCCACAGGTCGAAGCTGCCCGTCAGCTGATAGGTGAACGTAAGATCGTTGAGCGACGGCAACCAGAAGCTCGTGCCGACAAAGATGCGGTCGAGGCCCGTTGCACGCGCGCCGTTGTTGTTCCAGCCGACGTAGAAACCCGGATTGCGGCCCTGCGTTACATCGAGAGTGAGATCGGCCGCCCCGCCGACCGCGCCGGGCGAGAACACCGCCGTCACCCGTCGCTGCCCCACGCGGTTCAGCCAGTTGAGGTCTTCGCCGAGCTGCCTGGCGTTGAGCCGGTCGCCCTTCTCGGCCCGTACCGACCGCCGGATGCGGTCGGCATGGCTGCCTTCGGCGCCGGCTACGGTGATATTGCCGGCGCGGAACTCGATCACCCGCAGCGTCAGGACGCCACTTGTGACCTCCTGCGGCGGGATCGTCACCGAAACGAAAGGATAGCCGCTGCTGCGCCAGACATCGGTAACCGCTGTCTGGATCCTCGAAATCAGGCCCAGCGACAGCGCTTGCCCGACGAACCTGGAAAGCGCAGCGCGCAACGCTTCGTCGGGTGCATTATCAAGGTTGGCGACGGTGACGCCCGGCGCGGCCGCGCCGCTTACGCTGCCGGAAGCGCCGATAAGGACAATGCCGGAGACGTTGACGCCCAGCGGCGTCTCGTCGGTCGAACCTGCGGCGGCATCGTTGACGATGATCGAACCGGCCCGCCGCTCTACCGGCGGAGGCAGGTTACGTTCGATGCTGTTTTGTGCAAGCGCGGGACAAGCCGAAAAGAAGAGTGTCGCGAGAAGTCCCGAAACCCCCAGCCTCGTCGCCGTCCCAGCATTTCTTGCGGCCGGAACTCGAGGCCTGGACACACACGTTCGAAACATCGGCTCTCCGCTTCGAAAGTGGTTAGGATTTCAGGGCCGAATACCCTCCTTATGGTTACTGACTTACTAAGATTCACTACCTGAATCAGTCCCTATCCGATTCGATAATCCCGCACAATTCGATGATCCTGTCGAAGGCCGGACCCTCTTCTTCGGGATCTTCATCGTCGCTGCGGAAGGCGCACATCCCGCCGACGCCGGAATTGGTCGATGTGGAGATCGGATTGCCGGTGGTTGGCGTCGTCGTTCCCGTCACTGTCAGATCGCCCGGATCGATTGTGAAGGCCATACCGAAATAGGGCAGGAACTCGTTTTGCGTGGTAAGGCCGCCGGAATAGAAGCCCGGAAGCGGATTGCCGAACCCGTTGAGTACGACGGACGTTGCAATTGCAGTATCCGCCGTGGCCGGGTTGATGCCCAGGCCGAAAGCCAGCGGGTCGACGCTGATGCCGTTTACGGCAAGGATTTGTGACAACGTTGGCGCAGGCGTCTGGCCAAAGGCTATCGTCTCATCCGAAACGGTGAAGTTCACAACCGGGGTGACGCTGTAGACCAGCCCGTTGCCGGTTCCCACCAGCGGATTGTTGAGGTCGAAGGTCGTCGAATAACGCAGGAAATCCCAGTTGGTGATCTCCAGATCGTTGCGGTTGTTGTCCGGCCGCGTCGAATAGACCAGCCAGCGGCCGCCGGTCGTGAAGGGCGTCAGCGTACCCGTATCGTTGTGGAAGTCGCCGCCCGCGGCCAGGATGATGTCGCCCGTGCCCGAGTTAACGAAAATGGCGTTCGTATCCAGCACCATGTCGTTGTTCACCGACATCAGCACCTGGAACGGTGAGTTGTAGATCGGGTCCTCCACCAGCAGGCCTGTACCCGTCGCGATCAGCGTGAAGTCACCGCTCACGATATCGGCTTCGAGAATGTCCTTGTTGAACCGGCCGAGATCGCCCGCCGGCACTGTGCTCAGCAGATCGCGGTCGAAGCCGAACGCCTGCAGGAAGACGTTGGCGTCGGAGACGCCGCCCGCGGTTCCCGTCCCGTGACCGATCCACGCAAGCGAGCCGCCGGCGAGGCCGTCATCGAGTGTCATCTCGCCGTCGGTGATGACGGTGATGTCGCCCTGGCGTGTGCCGCCGGAAAAACCAAATGGATCGCCATGGCCGAACTGGGCGAAGCTGTCGCCGAACAGGCCGCCATAGAGCATGATCGGACCGACGGAAGTCACGTCGATATTGCCTGCTAGAGCGCCGTCGGAATTCCAGTTGCCGTGACCGATCTTGCTGTACGAGCCGTCGGCCACATTTCCGAGGAAGATGGCTCCATCGACGTCGACCGTCGTGTCGCCTGTGTTGTCGGCGTCGGCGATATGGCCGATCTGCGCAACCGTGTCCTCACCAATCGTGCCCATGATCAGGCTGCCGCCGACATCGACAGTGATATTGCCGGTGGCGTTGGTGCCGCCCGAATGGCCGACATAGGCGAAGGCGTCTTCCGTCAGAGCCGCGATGATCAGCGGTCCGCCGACCGTGAAATCGATTGCACCGGAAGCAAGGTCCTCCGCGTCGTGACCGATCTGCGCATCGGCGACCTCGTCGAAGCCGCCGAGCAGGATCGCGAGACCGGCGACATCAATGTCGATGCTTCCGGTCGCCGTTTCGCCTATATGGCCGATCTGTGCGAATGTGAATTCGTCATCGCCGCCAATGATCGCGAGATTGCCCCCAACGGTGACCGTGAGATCACCCGCCGCCGATGCCGATTTGTGGCCGATCTGCGCATGAGCGTCGTCATCGGAACCGCCCAGTACTTCCAGGTCATTCGTGGCTTCGATGTCGAGTTTGCCCGTAACCAATTCGCCTATATGGCCGATCTGGGCGAACGCATCATCGTCGCTGCCGCCTTCGACGGAAATGTCCTCGCCTCGCAGCAGGATATAGCCATGCGCCTCGCCGCCGAGAGAATCATGCCCGATGCGCGCGACCGAGAACTCGCCGTCGCCGCCGGCAACCACGATCTCGTTGTCGTTGGCGTCGTTCTCGCCGAGGATCGTGATGTCACCCGAGACGTTTCCGAAGCCGTCGCCGAAACCGTGGCCGATCGCGGCTATGGACCTGTCGCCACCACCGCCGACAACGAGAACATCGTCCTTCACGACGATCCGTATGTCGCTGTCAATATCGACATTTGCCTGCGGCCAGGCGCCAAGACGCGACTCCGCACTGTCGGCCGGGCCTGCCGTTACCTCGAGATCGTGCGCCAGCGCATGGATGTCACCCATCCACGAACCCACCAGGATGCGACCTGTCGGATTGAACTCGCGGATATTGATATCGCCGTTGTCGCCCTCCGAACCCGTTGAACTGCCGAAGGCGCCGGCTGCCTCGATGTCGGTCATGGACAATGCGGGGACCCCGGTCAGATCGAGACCGGTTGTTCCGTCCCAGCCGGCGACGAGGTTTATCCCGCCCGTGCCATCGATCTGTAGTCCATGCTCGAAACTGACCTCGCCGGTAGCTGCGAAGAAGATGCTGTTGTCGCTTTCAACAACATAGTCGGCATCGGCGCCAAAAAAGATGATGTCGTCGAGGTAATCGGGGTTGCCGGAGTCGGCATCGACGATCTGCGCCAGGCGATTTGCGATCAGCACATCGCCTCCGGTCAGATTGTTGCGGATCATCTGAGCAAAATCGCCGCTCGCTGCGGTCGGGCCGGTTGCGGGAGCAAGCCCGGCGAAGGACAGGCCATTGGTGACGAGCGCGACGTTGGCATTCGAGATACCGCCGCCGGTCGAGGTCGCATGCCCGAACCAGTAGCTGCCGGAGCTCGTGGTGAAATTCGTCCGGCCGCCGACGATCGCCGAAATGTCGCCCATGCGTGTGCCGGAGGAATTGCCGGAAATGTCGCCATGGCCGATCTGGGCGAATGCATCGGTTCCCGCGCCGCCGGAAACCGTGAGTATTCCTCCTATCGTCAGATCGATAGCGCCCGACTTAGCGCCATCGGAACCGTAGCCGCCATGGCCGAACAGTCCGTAGGATTGGGTGTTACCGCCGCCGCTGAGCAGCACGCCCTCGCCTACGTCGATCGAAATGTCGCCGGAGTGGTCATTGTCATCGTTATGGCCGCCGTGGCCGATCTGCACGAACGAGCGCAAACCCGCGCCCGTCAGTGTCGTCAGATCCTCTGTCAGCACAACGGCGATGTCGCCGGTCGCGGCACCGCGGAAACCCAGCTGGGCGTATCCGTCGTCGGAGGTCGAACTCGCGAGGTACATGTTCTGGGCCAGCGCTGTCGTCGTTCCGTCGCGCGACCCAACCGAAACGCCCGCCGTTTGGGCGGTCGTGCCGATGCTGATGTCGCCAGTGCCCTGCCCGAAATTGCCGGCGTCGTCGAGGAGTGTCGTGTCGGCCGTCGTGCTGCCGATCGTCCAGCCGGTCGAACCGTCTGTCGCGGCATTCCAGCCGGCGACGAGAGTCACGTCGCCGGTCCCGTCCCACTGAACATCTCCGCCGATATCGATGTCATCAGCAGCCAGCAGCCATAACGAACTGTCGGGCAGTGTCGTCGTGATGCCGGCGCCGAAGGTAAGGCTGCCGCCGGTCGAGGCGAACACGGTACCAGCAACAGAGACCTGATCATTGAAGGTTTGGGTCCCCGTTGTCGCAACAAGGCCGCCATTGACGAAGGTGGTTCCGCCCGCATCCGTGGTCAGGCCGGCGAGCTGGGTCGTGCCTCCCACCGCGCCGACAAATGTGGTGTTACCCGCAGTGTTAACGGTCAGGCCCGATCCACCGTCCACAGTACTTTCGAAGTTGATCGCGCCTGATGCGCTGCTGGTCAGTACATTGTCGGCACCCAGCGTTACCGCTCCCCGGTAGTCCTGATCGCCGGCCGTCGTCACGCCGTTGCCGTTGAGCGCAATCGAGTCCGCGTCGAAATCGGCCGAAGCTGCTGTGATATCGACGTCAGAACCGACCACGATTGAATCGCCAGTAAACAGGGCCGCCCCTGCACTCGATATGTCGACGTCGATATTGAGCGCTTGGAGAATGCCGAGCCCCGCGATCAGAGTCGTCGTCGTACCGCTATTGTCCGAATTGCTTAGCCCGTCGACCGCCGCAATTGTGAGTGGTGCCGCGTTTTCAACGTTGACCACGCCCGCCGCATTCGAGAAGGCGAGGTTGCTGACAACAAGGTCGAGATCATCGGCAGCGGAGCCGATTCCGTTTCCAGCCCTGATGGCAAGGTTCGCGACTGTGATCGGATCAAACGTAATCTGGTTTCCATCCAAAACCGCGCCGCCGGTCTGAAGGGAGAGTGTCTCAACGTTGGCCGCATCGAAATCGATGGCGCCTGAGGCGGTGATATCGCCGGAGCCTGCATGCCCGATCTGCAGCACGCCGGACGTGGACACGGTCGCCAGTTCGGTTTGAGTCAGGCCGAGCGTGTTCACACCGTCCGCACCGCCGAGATTGATCGCGATGGTCGACAGGCTGGACGGATCGTCCGAAAGCACAATCCGGGACCCGTTCAGGGACGATATGGAGCTGCCGCCGGCCACGGAGCCGAGATTCATGTTGTTGGCGATGATCTCGATCCGACCGTTTCCACCCTCCATCGTGATGGCACCGTTGTTAGTGAACAGGCGATCGCCGGTGCCGCCATTTTGGTGCTGCGCAACCAAGTATATGCCGCCATGGGACGAAGTCACTTCGCTGCCGGCCGCAACGGTCAGGTCGCCGTCATTGGTCTCGATCTGGATCGACCGTTGGCCGGGATGCGGGCCGGAGCCCTGGTTCACGACACCCGTAAGACCGTCGACAGTTCCAATGGTCAGGCTTCCGCCGGAGCTTCTTTCGAGGACCGAAACGGAGTTATCCGTGGTGTTCAGCACAGCCAGCGTCTCGACTTCAGTGTCGAGCCCGTCATTGTCGGCAATGCCGTTGACCGCACGGAGCGCCAGATTGGCGACAACGATGTCGGCGGCGTTCAGGTTATGATCATCGAGAATCTGGTCGCCGGTGGTCAGCGAAAGGATGCTGGTGTTGGCCGGGCTGATCGAATTGGTGATCGAGATCGAGCCTGCACCGGCGCTGCCGATACGCAGCATTCCGGCGGTAATGAAGTCGAGTTCGGCGTCAGTCAGGCTCAGGCTGCCGGCCGTCTCCGTGCCCATGTCGATCGTCCGTCCGGCCGAGGCATTCTGTATGGAAACCACGCCCGCGCCGGCGTTTACGGCGGCGTTGATCGCTGCTTCGTCGGTCGCGAAGCTGAGGTCGCTTCCGCCGGACGTTACGGTGCCGCCGATCGTCAGCGAAGCGCTTTGCGTCGTCATCGCCGCGCTGGTATTCACGCCGGAGAAGGTGACAGAGCCGCCGCTTGCAGTGGTGATCCCGGTCGCATCGAAAGCCGATAGATCAGCGTTGTCTACCGTCACCCCGGCTGCCGTCGTTGTGCCGCCGAAGGCGATCGACGGGGCCTGCATGACATCGAGCATTGCCTGGGAGATAACGAGCCCGCCATTATCGTCGCCGACCGAGATCGTGCCGTTGCTCGAACGGGCGAATATGATCTCTCCGCCGACGCCGTCTGCGTCGATGACTGGGTCCGCCGTGCCGCTGAACGCCACGTTGTCGGAGGTGATTGTCACGATTCCCGCATTGCCGGCGCCGTCGGTGGTGTCGATGTGATCGTCAGCGGTATTCCCGAATTCGCCGATAGTGACGGTCGATCCGCCGTCGCCGCCGCGCGCGATCAGCGTCACCGCGCCCCCGCCGGTCCGCAGGGGATCGTTGATCGAAATGTCGTCGGCGGCATCGCGGATCACATGGCCGCCACCCGAATTGAAGACTTGGCCGCCCTGGACGATGTCGGCCGAGGCCACAGGGGTCCCCGTCGAGGTGCTGCCCGCGTACCATTCGTAGTTCGTGCCGGTCGTTCCGTTGCTGAGAAACCCGACCTGCTGCGTATGTATAGTGTCGGCGGCATGGATGATGAATGTACCCATCGTGCCGGTATTGTTGTTGACAGCAATGTTGCCACCGCCGCCGAAGTCGACCCTGCCCGTACCGCTGGTACCGGCAACATCGGTGTTGACCGTCGCCGTGCCGCCCGCATTGAGCACGCTTGTCAATGCTGAACTCGCCACTTCAACCGCGCCCGCCGCGCAGCCGGAGGTTCCGGCGGTGGTAATGCACACATCACCTGGATCGATCAAAAGGTTGAGCGTCCGGGCGTCGCCATCGATCACCCCGGTGCCCTTGGTCGACACTTCGACGGAGCCGCCATCGCCACCCAGAGTGTTGATGGTTCCGTGAAACCGGACACTGTCCGTTCCCCACACGACCAGCTCGCCGCCATTTCCGCTATCGGTTGCCGCCGCTACCAGAAGCGTGTCGGCATCGATGCTCGTTGAATCAGCCGTCGTCGCCTCGCCGAAATCGCCCCCCTGGAACGCGCCGCCGACGCGAATGCGCCCGCCGCCTGTGTCGCCCGAGGCGTCGAGTGTCGCGCTTGTAAGCGCGATGTCGCGGCCGCCGATGTCGATATTGCCGCCGGCTGCGCCCAACCCAGACACGTCGATATGGCCCGAGGCCAGCACCGTGTCGGCGTTGATGAACACCTCGCCGCCGCTCTGCTGAGTACTGCCTGAAGAAACCCGCCGCCGCGCCGTGACGCGGCCCGACGTTTGCACCTTGCCGCCGCCGGCCGTCAGGAAGATGCGGCCGCCGCTGCGCGCAACGCCCGTCGCCTTCACCACGCCCCGCGTGTTGCCGGCAAGCGCCAGCACATTGCCGCCATTGGCGCGCAGTTCGGCTTCCGCGGCGTTGATGGTGCCGGTATTGACGGCCTCGGTGTCCGAGCCTCCCACGCGAACGGCGAACTTGCCGTTCGGCCCGGTCGTCTCGTGCATCAGCACGTCATAGCCTGCGAGCAGCGCCGCTGTGCCGTTGGGCGCGGAGATATCGCCCGTGTTCTCCACCCGCCGCGCGATCAGCGCGACATCGCCCATCGCCGACGAGATGGTGCCATGATTGATGATCTGCGCCATGCTGCTGCCGGCAAACACCGTGTCGCCGCCATCGAGGAAGTCGCCGTCGGCCACGTCATGCGTCGATGCCGCAAACGTTCCGCCTGTCGCCACCACGCCACCGGTGCCCACCGTCACGCCCGCCGGGTTGACGAGGTAGAGGCTGCCGGTCGCCGTCAGCGATCCGTCGATGCTGCTTGGCACGTTGCCGCCGACGCGGTTGAGCGTGGCGCCCGCACCGTTGTTGAAATGCGTGGTGCCACCGGCGCCGACCGAGAACGTGTCCCAACTGACGATGGCGCTGCCCGAGGTCTGGTTGATGAGAAGGCTGCTGCCGGATCCCGAGATCGTGGCATTGCCATGCGTGACGGTGCCGCCTGTC
This sequence comes from Rhizobiaceae bacterium, assembly GCA_017643025.1. Classification (GTDB taxonomy): domain Bacteria; phylum Pseudomonadota; class Alphaproteobacteria; order Rhizobiales; family Rhizobiaceae; genus RCIO01. The sequence continues at coordinate 365,219 of JAEPOG010000002.1, read as the reverse complement.
GGAAGCTCCTGCGCATGCGATGCCGGCATGGCCGTGATCAGGCCGACGGCGAACAGCGCCGCGAATGCCGTGCCCGACTGAAGGTCGCGGCTCCATCTCCTGCAGGACCGAGGTCCCCGTGGCCGCTCTGCTGGCAAGCTGGTCGAGGAAATAGTACCCACCGCGCCCTTGGCGCGAACGCGAACTCGGCTACGCATGACCTACCCCGTACGCACCCGCCAACACACAAAACGCGGGCATCGGTCAGAACTCAAAGGCGTCACAGGGTGATAGTTGGTCGGGGCGGACGGACATCTTCCGGCCCCGGAAAGCCTCCCCAGCGGACGTCCTTCCGTTTACTATGCGTTAACTAATCGCATTATGGCGGCCGCGACAACCACCGCGACAGCGTGGAATTCCGGTCATGCTTTCGGGATATCGTTAACCAGCCGGCGTTGGCCGCGTCTCGCCAAGTGCTTGCAATACAAGCCGGCTTGCCATGCGAAGCCCGTCATACCAAGGAAAACATGGTTAACGCCAAGGCGCGAATTGGGCCTACTGAACGCCCGCCCGGCTGGCCGGGCAGTGATTCACCATATGTCCGATTTTGGAACGGATAAGCCCCTCACAGGACTGCGGTGGCGCCTTGCCTGCCGTTACCGATAATGTTGGCACTCAAGAAGCGCGTAGCCGAAATCGCAGACACGCTGAAAGAAAGGCGGACGTCTCCGCCGTCCCGTTGTAGCGGTCTTCAGCTGCCCAGTATTGCGACTTTGATCGTGTTCAGGTTGTGCCGCATCATCTCGATATAGGTCGCGGCGGGACCGTCACCCTCCGACAGTGCGTCCGAGTAAAGCTTGCCACCGATCTTCAGACCGGTCTCGCTGGCGATCTGTTCGATCAGCCTTGGATTGGTGATGTTCTCCACGAAAATCGCCGAAGCTTCGTCTTCCCTGACCTGTCTGATCAGCGCTGCAACATCGCCTGCCGAGGCCTCCGACTCCGTCGACACGCCTTCCGGCGCAAGGAACTTCAAGCCGAATTCATGCGCGAAGTAGCGGAAGGCGTCGTGCGACGTGATGATCGTGCGCTTGGGTTGCGGGATATCCGCGACCGCCGATTTGATCGTTTCCTCCAGTGCCTCAAGCTGTTCGCCATAGACTTCCGCATTGGCCTTGTAGGTATCGCAGCCCGCGGCGTCGACGGCACAGAAGGCGTCGGCGATGTTCTTCACATAGACTTCGGCATTGTGCACCGAATGCCAGGCATGCGGGTCGAACTCGCCGCGATGGTGATGCCCGTCCCCTTCATCTTGCGCATGGTCCTCGTCATGCGCGTGTTCTTCCTCGTCGTCATGCGCATGGTCGTCGTGGTCGTCTCCATCCCCGATCGCGTGATCGTGATCGCCAGCCTTACTGCGCAGCACGTCGCTGCCCTTGGCAAGCTCAACCACTGGCGCCGTGGCGCCGCTTGCTTCAACGAGACGCTGGAGGAACCCTTCGAACTGGAGACCGTTGACCAGCACGACATCCGCGCCGGTGATCGCCGCGGCGTCGGCCGGGCGCGGTTCGTAGACATGGACGTCACCGTTCGGGCCGACCAGCGTGGTCAGTTCGATCCGGTCGCCGCCAACATTCCTGGCGAAGTCGGCGATGATCGAGAAACTGGCGACGACCTTCAGGTTGTCGGCGGCTGCCGGGGCAAGCGCTGCCGGGAACAACGTTATGGCGCCCACGGCGGCGGCGAACTTCAGCATCCTGGACATATGATCGCTCCCATTGGTCACGCGGTTCGATGGGCTGCGGCCCGGACGCGCATGGCGACCAGTCCGCGCGGGCCGACGAGGATCGACGCGACGTAAATCGCGCCGGCCGACAGGATGATCGCAGGACCGGAAGGCAGCGAGGCGTGGTAGGACATCAGCAGCCCCGAGACGCAGGAAACGATACCGAACCCGATGGCAACCAGACACATCGGCTCGACCCGGATCGTCCAGAAGCGGGCGGCGGCGGCTGGAACCATCATTAGGCCGACCGAAAGAAGCGTTCCAAGCGCCTGGAACCCGCCGACAAGATTGAGCACGACGAGACCGAGGAAGAAAAAATGAACGGGCGGGCCGAGGCGCGACACCGAGCGCAGGAAGAGCGGGTCCAGGCATTCGGCCACCAGCGCGCGCCAGAACACCGTCAAGCCGACGAAGGTTACCACTGCTATCCCGCCTATGAGCGTCAACGCCTCGTTGTTGAGGGCCAGCACCGTGCCGAACAGCACATGCATCAGATCGACATTGGAACCGCGCATCGACACGATGAGCACGCCGAATGCCAGGGAAATGAGATAGAAGGCGGCGAGGGAGGCGTCTTCCTTCTGGATCGTCAGTCGCGACACAGCACCGGCGCCAAGGGCCACGACGACGCCGGCGGCCAATCCGCCCAGGGTCATGGGCACCAGCTCAAGTCCGTAGAGCAGGAAGCCGACGGCGGCGCCCGGCAGGATCGCGTGCGCCATCGCGTCGCCGGTGAGGCTCATACGGCGAAGCATCAGAAAGACCCCGACCGGGCAGGCACTGATCGACAGCAATACTGCGCCAAGCAGCGCGCGCTGCATGAAAGCAAACTCGGCAAATGGCGCGATGATCCAGTCGTAGAGCGCCATCAGACGAGCCCTTGCTGCCGTGTGGCATGATCGTGGTGATGGTGATCGTGATGATCCGCGTGGTCGTGCCCGTCGCCGGGAGCACACCACGGCGCGTCTTCGTCCCATGCTTCATGAAACTGGCGGGCGCGCAGCAGATTATCAGGCGACAGGGTCTTGCGAGCCTCGCCCCAGGCCACCGGGCCGCGCGCGAGAAGCAGGGCTTCCGGAAAATGCTGCCGCACCAGATCGAGATCGTGGACCACGACGATGACTGTCCTCTCCTCGCCATGCCAGCGCTTGATCAACGCCACCAGATCGGCGACCGTCTTTGCGTCTATGGCGTTGAACGGCTCGTCCAGCAGGATCAGATTGGCGTTCTGCACCAGAACGCGGGCAAACAGCGCCCGCTGGAGCTGGCCGCCCGAAAGCGTGTCGATAGGCCTTTGCTGGAAACCCTCAAGCCCGACCGCGGACAATGCATCCGCAACAGCCTGTCGGTCTTCCGCTCTGTGGCGGCCGAGTAGGCCACGTCGGGGCCATAGTCCCATCGACACAAGATCGACGACGCGCGCCGGAAACGAACGATCGAGCTCCGATTGTTGCGGCAGATAGGCGACCGTGATGTCGGGCGCGACGGAACACTCTCCGGACATGGGCTTCAAGACGCCGACGATACCCTTCATCAGCGTCGACTTGCCGGACCCGTTGGCGCCCACCACGGCGGTGAGCGATCCCTTTTGGACAACGCCACTCAGGTGGTGCACGGCCGGATGGCTGTTATAGCCGAGAGTCAGATCGTCAAATGTCACGCAGGCGGACATCGCCTAACTCCAAGGGTGGTATGCCGTGAGTGGTTTGGTGCACGACTATGTTATGTTATCACGCCCGTCAACAATGTTATATCATCACATTGCGATCGCAGCTACCTGAACCAGGCTCTCAGCCCGCATTGAGAGAGGCCAAGGTAGGTGTCCCGAGCGCGAAGATCGGAACGATTTCGGCCCGTCCCTTGACCGCGATGCGATCCAGTTCCGTGAGCTCGAACCGGCCCGAAAGGCCGCGCGCCGTCTCCGGCCCGATGATGATCGGTACGCCATAGTCACGGGTCTTGCTTTCGAGCCGGGAAGCGAGATTGACGGCGTCGCCGATCGCCGAATAGTCGAAACGGATATCCGACCCCATATTGCCGACAATGGCCTCGCCGGTGTTGATGCCGATCCCGATGCCGAGCCTGATCGGCTCCTCGCCGGGTCGGGCCTCCAGCGCCAGGTCGCCGTTCAGCTTCGCCATGACCTCCTGCATGCGCAGCGCCGCCCGCACCGCCTTCGCGGCATGGTCGGGTTCGTCCAGCGGCGCGTTCCAGAACGCCATCAGGCAGTCGCCAATATATTTGTCGATCGTCCCGCCCTCTTCCAGCACCACCTGCGACAGCGGGTCGAGCAACCGGTTGACCAACGTGGTCAGGCGTTCGGGGTCGTCCTTCATGTTTTCCGCGATTGTGGTGAAGCCGCGGATATCGGCAAACAGGATCGAAAGTGTGCGTCGCTCGCCGCCGAGCTTGAGCAGGGACGGATCGCTCGCCAGTCGTTCCACCAGCACCGGCGACAGGTATTGCGAGAAGGCGCGCGTGATCTCCCGCCGCAACCGCCGCTCGGCGGCGTAGTCGCGCGCACCCTGGCCGGCGGCGACAAGGACGAATGCGACCGCCGGCCCGACCGGTGAGACGTGGAACCGCGCCAGCTCGATAAGCGCGTAGCTTCCCAGGAGCGTCGCAACAATGGCACCGCCGCTCACGACAACCGTGCGCCAGCCAGTTGCTCCCCACACCGCAAGCGCTGCACAGAGGACAGCGGCAACCAACACCGCCATTCTCACTGCATTTCCAGCCGGTACGATCAACAGGCCGGTGCGCAGATTGTCGAACATCGTCGCCTGGATTTCCGCGCCTGAGGTCAGCCGTCCGCTGCGCAGCGTGTAGGAGGTCGCATGCGCGTCGGCGCCTCCGGCATCCACCGACGGTGCATTCTGGAGGCTGAGCCCGACAATGACGACCCGGTTTCGGAAGAAGCCGTCCGGGAGGTACTCATCGGGCGCCAGCGCCTGGTAGTAGCTGACGGTCGGATAGGTACGGGTTGGCCCGAACACCTGAAGCAATCCGCTGCCCGCCGCCGGCTCGAAACCGGCAAGTCGCAGCAATTGCCGGGGGAAGCTGTCAGGGTAGACCGGGAGCCGCCGCAGAGTCCCGTCCCCGTCGATCGGAATAGTGGCTACGCCTGAGACTGCGCCGGCCTTTGTCAGTTCGACGAGCGGTTCGACCCTGATCAGCTGATCGCCCTGCGACGCTTCGATCACTGTCTCATCGGCTGCAAGCACCACATCCGGTCCCATCGCCGCAATCAGCGCGGCGTCGGCGTCGGGCCGGCTCGGATCGGCGAATATGATGTCCATGCCGATCGCTTGCGCTCCGGCGGAGCGCAGGCTCTCGATCAGCTCGGCGTGCAGGTCGCGCGGCCACGGCCATTGCACTGCGATCTCGGCAAACGAGGGTTCGTCGATGGCTACGATGACCGGGCCGTCGTCGGGAAGCGTCGGCACACGCAGCGTTGTCATCATGTCGAACAAACGCAGCTCCATCACCCGCCAAGGGGCACTGACCGACAGCGCCGCGACGATGGCGAGCACGCCGGCCGACAGGATGATGAGGCCCGTCTTGCGGCCGGCCTGCTGTCGCCGCGGCGCGGCGTCCAGCATCAGAAGCGGCCCTTGAGCGAACCGGTGAAGGTCCGGCCCCAGCCGGGCGTGGATGGTCCGACGTCGAAACTCGCATTGAACAAATTGTAGCCGGCGAGTTCGAGCTTGAACCGCTTGTCGAACGGCTCCCAGGTTACGAAAGCGTCGGCTGTCCAGTAGCCCGGCAGCACGATATCGCCAGCCTCGGTTCCGGTACGCGGGCCGACATAGGTGCCGGCGGCGGTGATCTTGATGTTGGACGGGTGCACCCAGCTCGCGCCGAAGCGGGCCGACGTTCCGGCAACGAAGGGCAGCGGCCCGCCGAACCCGGCGCTTGCCCGATCGAGATTGCGCGAAGTGGTCAGCGCGACGGTGCCGAACAGCCCGATGCCCCAGCCGGCATGAAGGTTGGCCGTCGCCGAAAAGCGGTCAATCTGACCGGCGGCGAGATCGATTGTCGTCAGCCCGCCGGGAATGCGGATCGCCATGCCCGCGAGATTCTGGTGCTGGTAGTCGAGGCTGGTGAAGAACCGCTCGCACCATTCCGCGTTCCATCGTGCCGCAAAGGTTTCGACCGAGCCGCCAATGTCGAGCGGCGCCTGGTTTGCCTGCAGACCGACAACCCCGATCGGCGACAGGGTCGTGTCGCTGATGCCATTGGTTTCGCGCATGTAGCCGGCGCTCAGCCAATGTCCGGTTGCGGGCGACCAGCTCAACCCGGCTCGCGGCTCAAGCCGCTGGATCGCCAGCGAGCCGCCGAAAAAGGTGCCGAACAGCGCCGCCTCCGCCTTCAGGTCGGGCGCGATGTCCCAGATCGCGTCGACATAGGCGCGGCCAAAGGACAGGCCGAGCGTGCGGTTGTTCGTCGTGATGTCGACAAGCGGGATGGCCGGAATGGTGATCGTCGTCATCTCCATCCGCCTCTGGTTGAGCACGCCGGCCTCAACGCCGTAGCGCCAGGTCACGTCGCCGGTGGCGACTGTGTGGTTGAGCGCGCCGAGATAGGAGCGCTGGTTGATGGCAATGTCGGTTACTTGCGTGCCGATGGGCGTCAGGCCGAGGTCGAACAGAATGCCTTGTTCATTGCTGGTCTGCGCCAGATCGGACATGAAGAAGGCGGCGCTGACATTGTTGCGGTAGCCGATATTATGGCTCCACCCCACGCCGCCCCGCGCCCCCCACATATCGACCCTGCGATCATAGGTAAGCGCCCCGAACGGCAGCATCGGATCGGCTATCAGGATGACCGTGTTAAGAAGCTGCGAACGCGGCCGGCTTATGTCCGCAAAAGCGACGAAGCGGTCGTTTGGCGTCGGCCGCGCGGTCAGGTAGCCGATGCCGCTGATGTTCTCATAGCCATGGTCGAATTCGACATATGGCACCGTGGTACCGAGCGCAAAGCGCCGACGGAATTCGTCGGTCCGCCGGTAATTGCCCTGCAGGTAGAGCGACCACGGAAACGGGCTTGCCGCATAGGCCTGGATTTCGCCGGACCCGGTCCAGCCGCCGCCTGTCGCCGAACTGACGAAACCGCCCTCCACCGACGCCTCCATGAAAGGCCGGCGGAACAAGTTGGCGCTGCGCGAGCGCCCGGAGAGCATTTCTGGCGAAACCATCAGCCCCTGGAAGAGCGACGAAAAGCCCTGTCCGTTGATGCCGGGATCGACCGGCTGGCCGCCGAAATTGATGTCGGCCGCGAACGGATCGGGACTGCCCGACACGGCCTGATCAACGAAGGTCGCGCCGGCGAACGGGTCGAAAATCACGTCCCCGTAGAAGCGCCCCCAGGCGTTGAGTTCCTTGAGCCGGAAGGCGTTGTTAAGCAGCGAGCCGGCCTCGCGGTTGGCGCTGAGCGGCGCATAGACGCCGCCGCGTGCGCGCGACCGGGCGACAGTCACTTGCGCGTTTTCGATCGCCGCATCGGCATCGTAATCGTCGATCGCAACCGCCGCACCGAACGAAGACGTGACCGGATCGTTGGGGTCTAGCCGGTCCGCATTGCGCAGAGACTGGGCGGCGGGCTCGCGGTCGCCGCTTTCGTAATAGCCGGCCGCCAGAAGCAGGAGACCCTGCGAATAGGCCGGGTTGGCCGTGGTTCCAGCCAGAAGGTCGGCCAACGCCTTGTCCATCTCGCCGGTCTGGAGGTGGTAACGCCCGCGCGCCACCAGCGCCACGGAGAAGGTGGGGTCGGCCGCGATTGCCTTGTCGACTTCCGCCCTGGCTTCGCCGAGCCGGTCCTGTTCGAGATAGAGGATAGCGAGATTGGCGTGCGAGACGGGATCTTCGGGATCGAGTTCGATCGCCTTTTTCAGCGCGGCTTCGGCTTCGCGTCCTGCGCCCCGTTCGCTGAGAACAAGCCCGAGCGCGTTCCAGACAGAGGATGACCCCGGCGCGATCAGCACCGCCTTCTCGAGGTCTTCCAGGGCCCCGTCGAGGTCGCTTTCGATGCCGGCGCGATAGTTTGCGCGCGCTTCCAGCGCCGTCGGGTTGTCCGGATCGATGGCGAGCGAGCGGTCGACCGCCTCCTTCACCTGCTCGCGGTCGTCCATCAGAAGCGCGAACTGCGCCCGCGCGGCAGGCAGCGTCGGATCGTTCGGATAGCGCCTCTCCGCAAGTTTTAGTGCATCGATGGCGCCGACAATGTCGCGCAGGAAACCTGCTGCGTAAGCATCGGCGAGCGCACCATACGGGCCGCTGGTCATCGCCGGCGGGTCCTCCACGCGGTCCGGGTCGGCCAGGGCGCGGGCGAAATAGCCGCCATAGGCGGCGATCGAGCGCCGCGCCGGGTCGAGCCCGCCGAGTGCGCGCTGGAACTTGGCCGCCGCTTCGCCATAGCGCCGCTGGCTTCCGAGGATCAGCGCCTCGACCAAATCGAGCCGTGCCCGCTGGCTGGACGAAAGCGCCATGCTGCGCGCTGCAGTCATGGCTTCTATCGCCGGCTGTCGCCCGGACACCGAAAGCGATGTCTCGGCGAGAGACACCCAGTCTTCTGCCGAGCGCCTCTCGGGAGGCATGGCTTCGAGCAGCCTGAATTCTCGGCGCATGCCGGCAGCGTCCAGTGGTGTCGCAGGCAGGAAGGTGAACGCGCCGCGCAGCGTCAGGTAGAAGAGCATCTGCTCGCGGTCATCGGGATCGACGATGACGATCTTGGTCGGCGCCTGCCCGATGCGGGCAACGGCCGCCTCGCCTCCGGCGACGCTGACCGAGCCGAATTCGTTGGCGAGCTCGACCTGCCCGTCGAGCACGATGAGCGAAGTCTTGTCGCCTTCCACATTGAGCGAGAAATCGGTGCCGCGGATTGCGGCCGCCGCCGCCGGGGTTTCGATGGTGAGGCCGATACCGCCGGATTCGGCGCGGCCCCAGATCGACCCGTCAAGCAAGCCGAAGACGGAATCGGTGCTTTCCGCGATGTGCTTGACCAGCAGCGTCGTGTTGCGCCCGAGCCTGATCTGGGTCCGGTCGGCAAACAGCACAGCGAGGTGGCCGATGGCGTTGGTGCGCAGCAAGTCGCCGGCCAGCAGGTCCTGGTTGACGTCGATCGAGCGCCACGCGCTCACGTCGATGAAGCGGATTTCCTCGCCCGATTTGCGCGAGATAACGGAGCCGGCGGCCGTTCCCGTGCGTGGGAAAATTTCGGCGCGCGAAAGCTGTGTCCCGACCAACACCACCAAGGCGACAAAGACCGCGACGCAAACGCGCATTCTGATTTGAGACCCAACAGCCCGAAAAACCTAATGAGCAGCTTCGAAAGCTTGTCAAGATTCGATTGCTGGCAGCGAAAAACTGGACCAATAATCGCGCCTGCGCCCAGCACGGGCGCCGAGGGCATCCCGGTGGACGAAAAGGCAGTCGGTCAGCTTGCGTCGGCGTCGCCCGCCGACAAGTCGCTCGAGCAGATCGTCGAGGAAAGTCATTATCTTGACCACCTCAAGAAGGTGAACGACGTCTTTTACGACCAGATCAGGATCGCCGACCAGAAGGCGGCTTACCTGTTCACGTTCATGCTCGCATTCCTGGTCAGTTCCGCCGACGGCCGCGGCGCATTCTCCGCAGAGCGCTACCTGTCCGAGCCGTGGCCGCTGGCGCTGGCGTCAGGGATACTCGGAGTTGCCGTGCTGACGACGCTCTTTTCCGCAATCATGGTCGTATTGCCTCGCAATGCCGCCAACGGAACGTCCCTTTACTGGGGCGCCTGGGGTTCGAATCGCGCGCGCTTCATCGAGGCCAACAGTACCGGCGATCCGCAGTTTCTGACCCGCGAATATCTGGGCAATGTCGACAATCTCTCGGCCATCGCGAGACGCAAGTTCATGTTCGTGGGCATTGCCTTCAGGGGCCTGATGGTGGCGGTTGCCGCCTATGTGCTGCTCCTAGCACTCAAGTAGCAGTTGCCGCGCTCTAGGCCGCGACCGCGGCCCAAGCTTTCGCCCGCCCTGCTGAGCCAGCGAGCGAAGTGTTCGGTGTAAGCGAATGATGGTGGAGCTGAGGGGAATCGAACCCCTGACCTCGTCATTGCGAACGACGCGCTCTCCCAACTGAGCTACAGCCCCGGCTCCGGAGATGGCGCGCATTTAGTGGTCGGGCATGTTGCCTGTCAAGCTGGCTCGCCTGCTCCTCCCGGCCCCCTCGGTTGGCCGCCGGGCTTGCCCGAAAACCGCGCAATGTCTACATGTGCCGGGCAACAGGAGGTGGCTGATGACGGCCTTGTTCATAACTCTTCACTACGTGTTTTCCATCGCATGGTTCGTCGTGATCGCGTCAGCCGTCTTCTCGTGGCTCTATGCATTCCAGGTGGTGAATCCGCGGAACCAGCTGGTTGCCAGCTTTGCCAATGCGCTTTACCGGCTCACCGAGCCCGCTCTCAGTCCCATTCGCCGGTTCATGCCCGACCTCGGCGGCATCGACATATCGCCCATTGTCCTGCTGATCATTCTGTTCTTCCTCGAACAGTTCATGCACACCACAATCGAGCCTCTGGTCGGCGTGCTCCATTAGCTCAGCTGCGCGCTCGCTCTCGTGCATGGCAACTTCCGGTCGGCCAGGCGCGCGTGGCAGTCCGCACCGCCACGTCACGGGCGGCATTGAACTATTTGTACGGCTGACGCCGCGTGCGGCCGCGGACGTGATCGAAGGCATTGGCTACGGTGCCGACGGCCGTGCGTACCTCGCCGCACGGGTGCGCGCAGTGCCCGAGCAGGGCGCTGCAAACGCCGCGTTGCAGGCGCTTCTCGCCAAACAACTGGGCCTCCCGAAGCGCGCTATCACCCTTGTTGCCGGCCATACGTCCAGGCTGAAGGCGGTCAGGATAGAGGGCGACGCGACGAACCTTGCCCGCAGCCTGGCGGAACTCGCCGACAACGCGATAGGCGTGCGCGCCGAAAGGCGCTAGGTTGTCGCTTTCCTTGGGAGGAAAGCCATGCCGCGCCTGTTAGCACTTGTTCCGCTGCTCCTTGCCACGGCCATGACGCTGCCCGCGCATGCGCAGATGACCAGCGTCTATACCGAATTGCAGATCGAAAAGAGCTGCACCGTGTTTGCGCGAGCCGAGGAAGGCGACGGAGACTGGGCCACCCTCGTGTGCGATGGCTGGCGCGGCTATCCGGTCATGCTGCAATACAGCGACCTGCGCGAATCCCTGTTCTACGGCTATCCGCCGGCTGGCGACATGGCGCCTGTATGGGAAAGCTTCGGCGGCTTCAACTCGACGGGTACGACGATCGAATGGCGGCTCGAGCAGCGCGGCAACGACCGCGTCCCCATCGCGACGATCCATCGCTGGTTCGTTTCCGACGCCGCAAACGGCGAAGAAGACGTACAGGTGCTGGTGGTCGAGAAGGTCGGCCAGCCACATGAGCGCGACGGCTGCGCCATGGCCTATGTGGTCGCGACCGGCAATTCGGGTGCCAACGAGAAGGCGCGCGCCTACGCCGACAATCTCGTGCACGGCTTCGCCTGTGGCGACCAGCCTGCCATCGATGTCGGCACTGTTCCGCTGCCGGAATTCGTCCGCTACGAATAGGCCGCTAGGCGCGGCCGGCCCGTTCGATCGCTTTGCTGATCATCCGGCGCGCTGTCGCGGCATCGCCCCAGTCGCCGATTTTCACCCACTTGCCGGGTTCCAGATCCTTGTAGTGCTCGAAGAAGTGCTCGATCTGCTTGAGCGTGATGTCGGGCAGGTCTGAGAAGTTCTCAACGTCCTCGTAGCGCCGGGTGAGATGGTTCGACGGAACGGCGAGCACCTTCTCGTCCATGCCGGCATTGTCTTCCATGACCAGCACGCCGATCGGCCGCACATTGATAACGCAGCCGGGCACCAGCTGCCGCGTGTTGCACACCAGAACGTCGATCGGGTCGCCGTCGTCGGAGAGGGTGTGCGGGACGAAGCCGTAGTTCCCCGGATATGTCATCGGCGTGTAGAGGAAGCGGTCGACGACGAGCGTGCCGGCCTCCTTGTCCATCTCGTATTTGATCGGCTGGCCGCCGACCGGCACCTCGATAATGACGTTGACGTCGTCGGGCGGGTTGGTGCCGATGGCGATGGCGTCGATGCGCATGGCATGGGCCTTTCAGGCTGGAAGCCTCCCGGCCGAGCCGATAGCCCGGGGCATGCCGCGATGCAATGCGTCAGAACGTCAAATAGTCGGGGCCGTCAGTCCCAGGCGTAGGCGATCTTGCGCAGCGCCTTCTGGTCGAACACCTCGACGCCCTCTGCAATGTCGCGCCCGCCGAGCCCCTCATAGAAGGACAGCGCGCCGGCATTGTCTTCGAGCGCCCAAACGACCGTGTCTCTAAGCCCGTGTGCGGCGAGCCGCTCGCGCGCTGCGGAGAACAGGCGGCTGCCAAGCCCGACGCCCTGGTATTCCGGCTTCAGGTAGAGCTCGTAGATCTCGCCCTTCTGCGGCAGTTCGCGAGCCCGGTTGCGCCCCAGCGTTGCGTAGCCGACGACATCGCCGCCGATCTCTACCACAACAACGTTGGCGGCCCGTCTTATGGCGCTCTCCCACCAGCCGACCCCGCGACGTCCGACCATGCGGAACAGCGCCTTGTGCGGGATGATGCCTGAATAGGCGCCCATCCATGCTTCGTGATGCACGCCCGAGATCGCCTCCGCGTCGCGCGGTCCCGCCTTGCGTATGTCGATCGTCAGCGTGTTCATAATTTCTTAACCATAGACGCCGCCGGCGCAGACGCGCAAGCATTTCGGCTATCGAGGCGCGACCGATTCAGATTTCCACAAGATGGTCGTCGAGTTCGTTCGTATTCCCGGCGCCGACAGGGAACGATGCGGCGAGAAGGGCGCCCGTGGCGGCGATAGCCTTTTCAAAGCCTTCGGCGATCTCGCCCTTTGCCGCGCGGGCGGTGAGCGCGGCGACGATTTCGTTCCAGCGCTCCTGAGGCACATGAGCGTTGATCGCGGCATCGGCAACGATCTCGGCATAACGTTCCGCCAGCGACAGGAAGATGAGGACGCCAGTGCGATTCTCGGTCACGTGGATGTTGCGCGCCAGGAACTGCGTGACGGCATTGTGATGCGCCCGCCGGAAACGAAGCGCTTTGGGCACGAAATGGATGCGCAGGTGCGGCCACCAGCCGATCAGCGCGAGCGCGCCGCCATAGGCGCAAAGCTGCGCCAGCACGAATTGCCAGGTCGGAAAGATGATCCATAGCCGGTCGATCACAATGGCCGCCACAATGCTGGCGATCAGCGTCGCGATGGCGAGAGCGAAGGCGGCCGGGTAGAAATAGCCGTCGCTGCCGCGCGCCAGCACGCAGATGATTTCGCCCGAGGTGCGTGTTTCCTCCCTGCGGATCGCTTCCGCAACCCTCGCATGCTCCTGTTTCGTCAGGATGGATCCGTTCATCGCGACCTCACCAGCTTCCCGACGCGCCGCCGCCGCCCGACGAACCGCCGCCGCCGGAAAAGCTGCTGCTTGAGCTCGATGATGACCAGCTGCTGCCCGACGAACCCGACGAGCCGCCGCTCGACCCGCCATAGCTGAAGTCCATGCCAAGCCAGCGATAGCGTCCGGGCCCGACCTTGCGCCCGAAGATCGGCGCCATGATCGCAAAGAAGATCGCCCCGCCGAATATGCCGAACCACAGGATGAAGAAGAGGATAACCGGCAGGAATTCCCACCAGGGCGCCCCGCTTTCCTCGTAGCGCTCGGCCCGCGCTTCCAGCTCGGCTGCATTGCCTTCAAGCACCAGAATGACGTCGTCGACGGCCTGGCTGATGCCGCCGGCGAAGTCTCCTGCGCGGAATGCAGGCACCATGGTGTTTTCGATGATCAGCTTGGCATGCAGGTCGGTCAGCGTGCCTTCGAGGCCATAACCGACCTCGATACGCATGCGTCTGTCGTCGACCGCGACCAGCAGCAGGATGCCATTGTCCTCGCCGGCCTGGCCAAGGCCCCAGGCGCGGAACAGCCGGTTGGCGTATGGTTCGATCGCTTCGCCGCCGAGGCTCTGGATCGTGGCGACGACGATCTGGTCGGACGATTTGTCCTCGAAGGCGGCAAGCCGGGCGGTGAGGCTCGATTCGGTTCCTGCGTCGATGATGCCGGCATTGTCGACGACCCGCCCCGTGAGCGCGGGCAGCGACTGGGCGAGAACCGGGAATGCGAGCAGCACGAGCAGGCACGCGACCAGCGCCTGCCTGACAAACCTGTTGCCCTCCGCCACCACGGCAGCCGCCGGCCTAGCCGTCGTTGCCGAAATTCACTTCCGGCACGTCCATCTTGTCCTCGGGGATAGTGAAGGTGGCGAAGGGTTCGTTGTCCGTGAACCACAGCGACGCCCAGATCACCGACGGGAAGGTCCGTAGCGACGTATTGTAGACCCTGACCGCCTCGATGTAGTCGCGCCGCGCCACGGCGATGCGGTTTTCCGTGCCTTCGAGCTGCGCCTGCAGAGCCAGGAAGTTCTGGCTGGCCTTGAGGTCGGGGTAGTTTTCGACGACGGCGAGCAGCCGCGACAGCGCGCTGGTCAGGCCCGCCTGCTGGTCCTGGAAGGCCTGCAGCGCCTCAGGGTTCTGCAGCATCTCGGGGCTGATCTGCACCGACGTCGCATCTGCCCGTGCCTGCACCACGGCCTCAAGCACCTCGCGCTCATGCGCCGCATAGGCCTTCACGGTTTCGACGAGATTGGGAATGAGATCGGCGCGCCGCTGGTACTGGTTGAGCACCTCGCTCCAGGCGGCTTTGGCCCGTTCCTCGTTGGTCGGGATCGTGTTGAAGCCGCAGCCGGCCAGAAGCGGCGCCGCCAGCGCCATGAACAGGAAGGCTTTGAGAAGCCCCGGTGCGGACTTTGCCGCGACGCCGCGAACAGCCATGAGATCATCCCCGCGATTTGCGAAACGCCGCAGCAGACTAGCCGCAAATCGCGGCGGCGCAAGCGCTCCACGCGGCTTCTCCGACCACCCAGAAATGCGCTTGTAACGCCGACTTCGAGCCGCTATGTGTGCGCCCCGACCGTGACAGGCGGCCATTTCGCGGAGAGGTGGCTGAGTGGTTGAAAGCACCGCACTCGAAATGCGGCATACTCGCAAGGGTATCGGGGGTTCGAATCCCTCCCTCTCCGCCATACTACATCCAAACCGTCATCCACCCCAGACGACCGCCTCCTCATGCCGCTTGATGAGGTGGCGCAGGCTCTGGAACCCGCCGCTCACATAGTCCGCGAAGGCGTCCACCGCCGGTGCGCGCGGCGCATCGGAAAGCCGTAGCAGCCCGAGCGCGCGTTCGGGATGCGGGATGGTCACGGGCAGGGCCGTGATCGTCTTCTCCTTGCGGAACGCGAAGACGACGCCGTGCGGCAGGACGGTCAGCGCGTCGGTCCCCGTCAGATAGATCATCGTGCTTGTCAGCGAGCCACCAGTATAGCGCACCTTGATCTCCGTTGCGCCAAGCGAAAGCAGGAGGCTGCGCAGGTCGGCCATCAGCGGGCTCCCGGGCGGCGGCGCAATCCACGGATAGTCGAGCAAATCGCCGGCCTTGACCTTGCGTTTCAGCAGCAGCGGATGGGTCGATCGGCAGGCTACGACATTGCGTCCGGGCAGAATCTCTTCGAAGCGCAGACCGGAACCCTCGTCGAGAATGTCGATCGGGCAGATGGCGAGGTCTATGCGCCCGGCGTGAAGCGCGGCCTGGAGTTCCGGCACATAAGCGTAGCTCTGGTCGACGCGGACATCGGGGTTTACGTTCTGGAAATCTGCGATCATGCCTGAGATCAGGGCGTCCATGAAGAATGGCGTGCCGGCCACGCGCACGACGCCGGATTTTCCCTGATGAAAGCTCTCGACAAGTTCCGAGGCGCGACGCGACGCGAGCAGCATTGTCTGGCCTAGCTCGGCAAGCTGCCGGCCGAGAGGGGTGGGCTGCAGCGGCCGCCGGCCTCTGACGAACAGATGCTCGCCCAGCCGCCGCTCCAGCGTGGCGATAGTGCGCGAGACCGCCGGCTGCGACAGGCCGACGAGTGCTGCTCCCTCAGTCACGCCACCAGCCTGGACGACCGCGGCGAGCTGAACGAGATGGCGTTCGTCCAGTTTCATAACAGATCGTTATATTAACCGGCCGAAAAATCATCAATCGGACATCTGAGCGCTGCTAGCTTCCTGTCGGAATGGCCCTTCGGGAAGAAGCATGACGTCCGTCCTGGTTCAGGAATTGCAGGAGCAGAACTCGACCGACGTCGTTGCGCGGCGGCTTGCGGATTCGCCTGAACCCGAACTGGCCCATGCGCTGGTCACCATTGTGCGATTGGCGCATCAGGCGGTTCGGGAATTGCGCCCAAGCGTGCAGCAGTGGCGCACGGCCATCGAGTTCCTGACCGAGGTTGGCCACGCCAGCGACGACCGGCGGCAGGAGTGGGTGCTCCTGTCAGATTTGCTGGGCGTCACCCAGTTGGTCGAGGAAATCAACGCTTACCGGCCGAAGGGCACGACGCCGAAGACGGCGCGCGGTCCGTTCTATCGACCGGATGCGCCGAGGCTGCCGCTCGGCGCGGATATCTGCCTCGATGGTAGGGGTGAACGCCTGACCGTTGCGGGTCACGTGCGCGACCTGGATGGTAAGCCTGTTCCGGGCGCCATGATCGAAACATGGCAGGCGAACGGGCAGGGGCAATACGAGAACCAGCAGCCGGACCTGCAACCGGAATTCAATCTGCGCGGTCAGTTCCGCGCCGACGAACAGGGCAATTTCACCTACCGCACAGTCCGGCCCGCTGGCTACCGCGTTCCAGACGACGGCCCCGCTGGCGAACTGCTGAAAGGTCTCGGCTACCCGCTGCACCGGCCAGCGCACATCCATTTCATCATCTCGGCGCCGGGGTTCGAGACCATCATGACGCATGTCTACGACCGCTCGGATCCCTATCTCAACGAGGACCCGCTTTTCGGCGTCAAGCCGGAGCTTCTGGCAGATTTCCGCCGATCGCCGGATGGCGGGGCTTGCTGGAATCTCGACTTCACTTTTGTCATGGCGCGCGCACGCAAGGGCACGGCATGAGCATTGCGCCGTTCACCTACCGCTCGCGGGCATCCCTCGTCGATTTCGGCGAAGGGTCGATCGCGCGCGTCGGCGATTGGCTTGACCGGTTGGGCTGCAAGGCAGCGATGATCCTGTCGACGCCGCAGCAAGCGGACGATGCAAACGCTCTTGCGGGCCGCCTGGGCGACAGGGCTGTCGGGGTCTTTACCGGCGCAACAATGCACACGCCCGTGGTGGTGACCGAAAAGGCAGTTGCCGAGGCAGGGCGCCTGGGTGCCGACAGCGTCGTGTCGCTGGGCGGGGGCTCGACGACGGGTCTCGGCAAGGCGATCGCGCTACGCACCGGCCTGAAGCAAGTTGTCGTTCCCACTACCTATGCGGGATCGGAAGTGACCGACATTCTCGGCCAGACCGAGGGCGGCAAGAAGACCACCATTCGCGACGAGAAAGTGGTTCCGGAGGTTGTGATCTACGATCCGCAGCTGACCCTGGGGCTTCCTGTCGGCATGAGCGTTACCAGCGGCCTAAACGCCATGGCCCATGCGGCCGAGGGCCTTTATGCGTCGGATCGCAATCCTGTCACCAGCCTTTTGGCGCTCGAAGGGCTGCGCGCACTGAAGACTGCCCTGCCCGCAATTGTCGCCTCGCCCCGCGACCCTGATGCACGCGGCAAGGCGCTTTACGGCGCGTGGATGTGCGGCATCGTGCTCGGGTCGGTGGCGATGGCGCTGCACCACAAGCTCTGCCACACATTGGGTGGCAGCTTCGACACGCCGCATGCCGAGACGCATGCAATCATGCTGCCGCACACCGTTCATTTCAACGAGCAGGCCGTGCCGGACCTGTTGGCACCGGCGGCGGCATTGTTCGGCGGAAGTGCCGGCGGCGGGCTGTGGGACTTTGCAAAGTCCATCGGCGCTCCATTGGCGCTCGGCGACCTTGGCCTTGCCGAACACGACCTCGACAGCGCGGCGGAGATGGCGACCGCCAACCCTTACGAAAATCCGCGCGCGATCGACCGGTCCTCGATCCGAGATTTGCTGCAGCGCGCCTGGGAAGGCGCGCGGCCCGAAGCATGAGTTCGACACAGTTCCATTGGGAGGAAAGCACATGATCAACAGACGTGAACTGCTCAAGAACACCGCCGCCACCGGCGCTGTCGTCGGCCTTTCGGGCCTTGCGATGCCGGCTATCGCCCAGAGCTCAGCCGTCAAGCTCGGCTATGTGAGCCCGCAGACGGGACCGCTCGCCGCTTTCGCTGAAGCCGACAAATTCATCATCGACGGTTTCAAGACGGCCGCACAGGCAGCCGGCATGAATGTCGAGGTCATCGTCAAGGACAGCCAGTCCAACCCGAACCGCGCGGCCGAGGTGGCGAGCGAACTGATCGTCGATGACGAGATCAACCTGATGCTGGTTGCCTCGACGCCGGAGACGACCAATCCGGTAACGACGACCTGCGAGGCGGAAGAGGTTCCCTGCATTTCAACCGTCGCGCCCTGGCAGCCCTGGTTCATCGGTCAGCAGGCCAATCCGGGCGATCCAGGCTCGTGGAAGCCGTTCAACAGCGCCTTCCACTTCTTCTGGGGCCTGGAGGACGTCATCGCGGTGTTCACCAACATGTGGGCGCAGGTCGAGACCAACAAGTCGGTGGGCGGCCTCTTCCCCAACGACGGCGACGGCAACGCCTGGGGCGATCCGAATGTGGGCTTCCCGCCGGTGCTCGACCAGCAGGGCTACACGCTGACCGACCCCGGCCGCTACCAGAACCTGACGGACGATTTCTCAGCCCAGATCAATGCATTCAAGCAGGCCAATAGCGAGATCATTACCGGAGTGATGATCCCGCCGGACTTCACCACCTTCTGGAACCAGGCCAAGCAGCAGGGTTTCACGCCCAAGGTGGCCTCGATAGGCAAGGCAATCCTGTTCCCGCAGGCAGTGGAGGCTCTCGGCGATACCGGGCACAACCTCTCGTCGGAGGTGTGGTGGTCGCCGAGCCATCCGTTCAAATCGTCTCTGACCGGCGCAAGTTCCGCCGATCTCGCGGCTGGATTCACCGGCGCGACCGGCCGACCATGGACCCAGCCCATCGGCTTCGTGCATGCTCTGTTCGAGGTAGCAGCCGATGTTATGAAGCGGGTCAGCGATCCATCGGATGCGGCTGCGGTGGTGGAAGCGATTGCGGCCACCAAGCTCGATACGATCGTCGGTCCGCTCGCATGGGACGGCGCGAACTTGCCGCCCTTCGCAACCAGGAATGTCGCCAAGACGCCGCTGGTGGGTGGCCAATGGCGCCTCAAGGACGGCGGCGGCTATGATCTGGTCATCACCGACAACCAGACGGCGCCCAACATTCCGACGGGCGGTTCGATGGAACCGATTTCCTGATCATCAAACTGGCGGTCGGGCACTCTGCCCGGCCGCCGGATCGACGGAGCAAGATAGCGTGCAACCGGTCCTTGGTGTCGAGCGGGTCAGCAAGAAGTTCGGCGCCCTCAGGGTCGCCGAAGACATTTCGTTCGAGGTCCCTGCCGGCGAAGCGCTTGGCATTATCGGGCCGAACGGCGCCGGCAAATCCACCCTGTTCAACCTGATCACCGGCAATGTCAGCGTCGATGCCGGGCGGATATCGTTTTGCGGGTCCGACATCACCCGCGCCAAACCCATGCGGCGCTGCGCCATGGGCATCGGGCGCACGTTCCAGATCCCGCAGCCATTCGGCAAGCTCACCGTGTTCGAGAACCTGCTCGTTGCCGCAGCATTCGGCGCGCGTGAAACCGAGGCGGCCGCCACGGGCCGCTGCGCGGCCATACTCGACGAGACTGGGCTCGCGCCTCGCGCGAACCGGGTTGCCGGATCGCTCACGCTGCTGGAGCGCAAGCGGCTGGAGCTTGCCCGCGCGCTTGCAACCGACCCGCAATTGCTGTTGCTCGACGAGATCGCTGGCGGCCTGACCGAGGCCGAATGCGGCCAGCTCGTCGAGACCATCAAGGCCATTCATGCGCGTGGGGTGACAGTCATCTGGATCGAGCACGTCCTGCATGCGCTCAATTCTGTCGTGGAGCGGCTTCTGGTGCTCGACTTCGGCAAGGTGATTGGCATCGGCGAACCGGCCGAAATCATGTCGTCCAGGGCCGTGCGAGAAATCTATCTGGGCATAGACGTTTGATGGCTCTCCTGGAAACGCACGCCCTGACGGCCCGGTACGGCGACTTTCAGGCGCTGTTCGGTGTCGATATTGCGGTCGATTCAAGCGAGACCGTCGCTGTCATCGGCGCCAACGGAGCGGGAAAGTCGACGCTCTTGCGGTCGATCGCGGGCGTTCTGGCCAACACACCTGAACAGGTCCATTTCGACGGCGATGCAATTGGCCATCTCCCGGCGCCCGAAGTCATGGCGCGCGGTATCGCGATGGTGCCTGAGGGCCGCAGGCTCTTTCCATCGCTATCCGTCGAGGAAAACCTGCTGATCGGCCAGTACGGCCGAAAGGCAGATGGCGTCTGGTCGCTCGAAAGCGTCTTCGACCTGTTTCCGATACTTCGCGAGCGTCGCAGCAGCCCCGGCACCGCATTGTCGGGCGGGCAGCAACAGATGGTCGCTATCGGCCGCGCACTGATGTCCAACCCACGCGTGTTGCTTTGCGACGAAATCAGCCTCGGCCTCGCGCCGGTGGTGATCCGCGACATCTACGCGGCCTTCCCGCGCATCAGGGAAAGCGGCGCATCGATCGTCATTGTCGAGCAGGACATCGGCCAGGCGGTCAAGGTCGCGGACCGGGTCTATTGCATGATGGAAGGGCGGATCACGCTTGAGGGAAAGCCCGCCGATATTTCGCGCGAGGACATCCACGCAGCCTATTTCGGAGTGGCCGCGTGATCTGGCTCGACACGATCGTTCAGGGGGTCTTGCTCGGTGGCCTCTACGCACTCTTTGCGGCAGGGCTCAGCCTCGTCTTCGGTATCATGCGGCTCGTAAACCTCGCCCATGGCGACCTGATCGTGCTCGCCGCCTTCTTGATCCTTGTGCTGGTTACGACGCTCGGCCTCAGCCCCTTCGTTGCAATCCTCGTCGCCGCACCTGTCATGTTCGGCGTCGGCTGGTTGCTGCAATATCATGTGCTCAACCGCACGCTGGGCGACGACATCCTGCCGCCATTGCTCGTTACATTCGGGCTCTCCATCGTCATTCAGAATGCGCTGCTCGAGGGCTTTTCCGCCGACAGCCGCCGTATCCCCGCCGGCGGCGCGCTGGAAACGGCGTCCGTCAACCTCGGTCAGGTGAGCGTCGGCGTCATGCCTTTGCTGACGTTCCTCTCGGCCATAGCGGTGATCGTCGGCCTTAAACGCATCTTCTACGCGACGGCCCTCGGCCGGGCTTTTCGCGCAACGTCGGATGATCCGGTCACCGCCGGGCTGATGGGTATCGAGCCGCGTCGCGTCTTCGCCACCGCGACCGGTATCGCGATGATCGTGGTTACCATCGCGGCGCTCTATCTCGGTACCCGGGCCAACTTCGATCCAACCATCGGGCCGGCACGGCTCATCTACGCGTTCGAGGCGGTGATCATCGGTGGGCTGGGATCTCTGTGGGGCACGCTCGCGGGCGGCATCATCATTGGCGTCGCGCAGACTGTCGGCGCCGCGATCAATCCCGAATGGCAGATACTCGCCGGGCACGTCGCCTTTCTGCTCGTGTTGCTTTTCAGACCCCGCGGCCTGTTCCCGCGGGCAACGGATTAGCCCCCCGATGGTGACGCCGACCGCAAGCTGGAGGGTGGAAACGCGCACGCGCGCCTCATCCCTCTTCATCGTCGCCGCCATAGTGATCGTCGTCGCGGGACTTGTCGCGCCGGCCTTCATCGGACGCGGCATGCTGCGCGACCTGTTCTTCATCCTCACAATGCTGGTCCTGGCGCAGAGCTGGAACCTGCTTGCCGGATATGCTGGCCTGGTCTCCGTCGGCCAGCAGGCTTTTGTCGGCTTCGGCGCCTACACCATGTTTGCTTGTGTCAGCCTCTGGGGAATCAATCCCGTCAGCGCGATCATCCTTGCCGGCTTTGCGGCGGCGGCGCTGTCCGTACCGACGGGCTTCTTCGTTTTCCGGCTCCAGGGCGCATATTTCGCCATCGGCACCTGGGTCATTGCCGAAGTCGTACGGCTGTCGCTGGCGCAATGGAAAGCGCTGGGCGGCGGAACCGGCACGTCCCTGCCGTCGGGCGCGACGCGCGATCTGGCAATCGTAACATGGATCGGCGAGGCCTTTGGCGTGCGCTCCTCGCATGCCGTGGACATCCTCACCTATTGGCTCGCGCTTGTCCTCGCCGTGCTGGCCATCGGCTTCATCTACGCTTTTTTGCGAACCAGGCAGGGTCTCGGCCTTGCAGCGATCAGGGACAACAGCGAGGCGGCCGGAGCATTGGGTGTGGATGCCGGACGCCTAAAATGGGCAGTGTACCTGTCGACCGCGTTCGTCACTGGCCTCGCCGGCGCGCTTATCTATGTCCAGACGGCGCGCATTTCGCCGGATGCGGCGTTCTCTGTCATCGACTGGACGGCTTATGTGATCTTCATCGTCGTGATCGGCGGCATCGGAACGATAGAAGGGCCGATCGTCGGCGTGCTCGTGTTCTTCGTTCTGCAGAACATGCTGGCCGACTACGGCTCCTGGTATCTTCTGATCCTGGGGATCATCGGCATAGTCGTGATGCTGTTCGCGCCAAGAGGCCTTTGGGGGCTGTTCGCCGACCGCACCGGTATCCAGTTTTTCCCGGTCCGCCGTATCCTGGCGGGCGGGTCATCATCATCGAAATCAGACGCATCATAGGGGGAGGCCCGCATGGCTGACATCACCACAGACGTCCTCATCATCGGCACCGGGCCGGCGGGTTCGGCAACGGCGGCGCTGCTGGCGACATACGGCGTGGAGAATGTGGTGGTCAATCGCTACCGCTGGCTGGCGAACACGCCGCGCGCCCACATCACCAACCAGCGCACCATGGAGGTGCTGCGCGACCTTGGGCGGGAGGTCGAGGACGAAGCATACCTCTATGCAACCGAACAGGACCTGATGGGCGAGAACGTGTTCTGCACCTCGCTGGCAGGCGAGGAGATCGGCCGGCTCAAGACCTGGGGCAAACACCCGTTGTCGCGCGCCGAGCATCAGCTCTCGTCACCGTCGCACATGAACGATTGCCCGCAAACCTACATGGAGCCGGTGCTCTTCAAGACGGCTTGCTCGCGCGGTACCCAGCCGCGCATGTCGACCGAGTATCTGTCGCACACGCAGGACGCCGATGGCGTCACCACAATCTGCCGCGACCGGCTCACCGGCAAGGACATCACCATCCGCTCGAAATATCTGGTTGGCGCCGATGGCGGCAATTCCAAGGTGGCCGAACATGCCGGCCTCGAATTCGAGGGCAAGATGGGCGTCGGCGGCTCGATGAACATCCTGTTCAAGGCCGACCTCTCCAAATATGTCGCCCACCGCCCGTCCGTCCTCTACTGGGTGCTCCAACCCGGATCGAATGTCGGCGGCATCGGCATGGGGCTGGTGCGCATGGTGCGGCCATGGAACGAGTGGCTGATCGTGTGGGGCTACGACATCAACGAACCGGAGCCGAAGGTCGACGAGGCGTTCGCGACCAAGGTGGCGCGCGACCTCGTCGGCGATCAGGATCTCCAGATTGAGCTCCAGTCGGTCTCGACCTGGACGGTCAACAACATGTACGCGACGACGATGTCGAACGGCCGGGTGTTCTGCATGGGCGATGCCACGCACCGCCATCCGCCCTCCAACGGTCTCGGCTCAAACACCTCGATCCAGGACGCGTTCAACCTCGCCTGGAAGCTGGCCATGGCGGTCAGGGGCCAGGCCGGTCCGAAGTTGCTCGACAGCTACCAGGCCGAGCGCGCGCCGATCGCCAAGCAGATCGTCACCCGCGCCAACCAGTCGATCGAGGAGTTCGGCCCGATCTTCAAGGCGCTTGGCCTGCTCGAATCGATCGACCCGGTGAAGATGCAGCAGAACATGGATGCGCGATGTGACGATACCGCGGAGGCCGAAAAGCAGCGCGAGGAGATCCGCAAGGCCATCGCGTTCAAGGTCTACGAATTCGACGCCCATGGCGTCGAGATGAACCAGCGTTACAAATCCGACGCCGTCGTGACCGACGGCCAGCCTGAACCGGCATTTGAGAAGGATGCTGAACTGCACTACCAGCCGACCACCTGGCCCGGCGCCCGGCTGCCGCATGCCTGGGTATTTCGGGAGGACGGCACCAAGGCTTCAACGCTGGACCTGACGGGCAAAGGCCGGTTCACCATCCTGACCGGCATCGGTGGCCAGGCTTGGATCGACGCCGCGGCAAGCGTCGGCAAAGAACTCGGCATCGAGATTGCCTGCCACACCATCGGCCCGCGGCAGGACTGGCACGACTACACCGGCGACTGGGCGGCGGCGCGCGAAGTGCGCGATTCAGGCGCCATTCTGGTCAGACCCGACCAGCATGTCGCCTGGCGTAGCGAAGCGATGGTGCCGGACGCTGCGGCAGACCTGCGTCGTGTCCTCAAATCGATCCTCGACCGGTGACCGGCATGACCGAAGCGTATGAGAAAGGCTTCTTCACCGAGGAGAACTCGGTCGAGGTAGTCACCGGCCGCAACGCCGGCGCTAGGGACGAGCGTCTGAAGTTCGCTGTTGGCGTCATCACCCGCAAGCTCCATGAAGCCGTCAAGGAGATCGAGCCTACCCAGGACGAGTGGATGGAGGCGATCCAGTTCCTCACCCGCACCGGGCACTTGTGCAATGAATGGCGGCAGGAATTCATCCTGCTGTCGGACGTGCTGGGCGTGTCGATGCTGGTCGATGCGATCAACAACCGGAAGCCGTCCGGCGCCTCGGAAAGCACGGTTCTTGGCCCCTTCCATGTCGACGGCGCGCCGGAGCTGCCGATGGGAGCCAATATCTGCCTAGACGCCAAGGGCGAGGATATGGTGATCTCGGGGCGCATCCTGGACACGGCGGGCAACCCGATCTCGGATGCCGTCATCGATGTGTGGCAGGCCAACGACGAAGGCTTCTATGACGTCCAGCAGAAGGGCCTGCAGCCGGACTTCAATCTGCGCGGTGTGTTCCGGACCGGCGCCGACGGTCATTACTGGTTTCGAGCGGTGAAGCCGAAATTCTACCCGATCCCCGACGACGGAACCGTCGGCAAGCTGCTCGGTGCGCTCGGCCGCCACCCTTATCGCCCCGCCCATTTGCACTACATTATCAAGGCGGAAGGGTTCGAGACGCTGACGACCCACATCTTCGATCCGGATGACCCCTACATAAATTCGGACGCGGTGTTCGGCGTGAAGGAAAGCCTGCTTGCCGAATTCAGGAAAGTGGACGACCCCGCACGGGCGAGAGAGCTGAAGTTCGACAGTTGGTTCTGGGAGGTCGAGCACGATTTCGTGCTGGCGCGATAGGCCGTTCCCTCGAACTTCGATCGTACCGAGCGGGTGCTTGGCAGGCTTGTTCCTGCGAGTGAGCGGTGCCACAGTCGAAATTCCTCCTGATGCCAACCTCCGGGACATTTGTCATGAACAACCACGGCCGCATCGCCGTATCGAGCTGGTCGCTGCACCGCTTGCTGGGCGTTACTCATCCGCATGACCTCGGCACCGACGCCATCGGCCCGCGCGAGGAGACGTTCGGTCCGGCGAAGGCGGAACTCATTGAGTTGCCGGCCTTGGTCGCAGCACATGACATCGGCCGGCTGGAAATCTGCTCCTTTCATCTTCCCTCGCGTGATGCAGGCTATCTAGCCGAACTGAAGGCCGCGCATGCCGAGGCCGGCGTGACGCTGCAGACATTGCTCATCGAGGCCGGCGACCTCAGCGACCCGGCGACCGCCGACCGCGACGCCGCCTGGATCTCCGGCTGGGTCGAGGTCGCTGCCGAACTCGGCGCCGAAAACGCCCGCATCATCGCGGGCAAGCAGAAGCCGGAACGCGCCGCGCTCGACCTCGCCGCCGCCAAACTCAACGAGATTGCCGCGCGCAATGACGGCTCAGGCGTCGATCTCGTCACCGAGAACTGGTTCGACCTGCTCTCGACTCCCGACGCGGTGCATTATCTGCTCGACCGGACCGAAGGCCGCATCGGCCTCAACGGCGATTTCGGCAACTGGAGCGGAGCCGACAAATATGAGCGCCTCGGCTCGATCTTCGGCCGCGCCAGCATCTGTCACGCCAAGGCGAGCTTCAGCGACGGCAGGATGGACGCGGACGATTTCGGCCGCTGCATCGAGACGGCGGAAACGGCTGGCTATGCCGGCCCCTACACGCTGATCTTCGACGCCGACAATCCTGACGAGTGGACCGGCATTGAAACCGAACGCGCCTTCGTTCTCGAAAGGTTGGCCGTTCGCGAACCGGCGCAATAATTCTGGCCCAAGCCAGCCCGCTTCTATCCGCACCCGAAATGCGGTAGAGCGGCGCATTCCCGCGGCGCTGCCCCTCCGTCGCTTTTCGAATTGCGGCTCCGCACATGTCCACCGAAAACCCCGCATCGTCCAGTCAGTACGCCGCCTTCCAGCACGGCGCTTTCCTGCGCTACTGGCTGGCGCGTTTCCTCGCCACGTTTGCCACACAGATCGTCTCCGTCGCCGTCGGCTGGCAGATCTACGATCTGACGCGCGATCCTTTCGACCTTGGTCTCGTCGGCATCATCCAGTTCGCGCCGGCGCTGATGCTGGTGCTGGTCACCGGAGCGGTTGCAGACCGCTTCGGCCGCCGCCGCATCATGGGGCTTGCAGCCGGGCTCGAGGCGCTGTGCGCCGTGGCGCTGGTGCTGCTCACGCTGCGCGGCCTCACCGGCCCTGGTCCCATTTTCGCCGTGCTGGCCGTCTTCGGCGTGGCGCGCGCCTTCTTCGGCCCAGCCGCGGCGTCGCTTGTCGCCAACCTCGTGCCGCCGAAGGATTTCGCCAACGCTGTCGCCTGGAACTCGTCGGCCTGGCAGACCGCGACCATCGTCGGCCCTGTCGCTGGCGGCGTGCTCTACGGCCTGTCCGCCGAAGCGGCTTACGGGATCGCCGCGGCACTCATGGCGGCGTCCTCGCTGCTCATCCTGTCGATCCCGAAGCCCGCCCAGCAGACCGAAACCGACCAGCCGACCCTGTCATCGCTGTTCGACGGTTTCCGCTACATCTGGCGCGAGAAAGTCGTGCTCGGCGCCATCTCGCTCGACCTGTTCGCCGTCCTGCTTGGAGGTGCGGTGGCGCTGCTACCGGTCTATGCGCGTGACATTCTCGAGCTTGGCCCGTGGGGTCTCGGGCTGCTGCGCGCCGCGCCCGGCATGGGCGCCATCTTCGTCGCCATGTGGCTCGCCGGCCATCCCGTGCGCGACCATGCCGGCTACATCATGTTCGGTGGCGTCGCGCTGTTCGGTGCCTTCACAATCGTGTTCGGCATCTCCACCATGCCCTGGCTGTCGATCGGCGCCCTCGCCTTGCTCGGCGCGTCCGACATGATCAGCGTCTACATCCGCGAAACCCTGATCCAGCTGTGGACGCCGGACCGGCTGCGCGGCCGCGTCAATGCCGTCAACATGGTCTTCGTCGGCGCTTCCAACGAATTGGGCGAATTCCGCGCCGGCACCATGGCCGCCTTCATCGGAACGGTTCCTGCGGTGGTGTTCGGCGGCGTCGGCGCCATCGCCGTGGCAGGGTTGTGGGCGGTGCTGTTCCCGCAACTGCGGCGTGCCCGCCACCTCGACGGGCGGGTCTGAACCTCAGCCGACCGGGATGCCGGCCCTGGCCTGGGCGTTCTGCCTGAGCGCGATGCGCTCCTCGCGCTCGACATGGATCAGCTCGGCCACGCGCCAGACAAGATTGTCCTCCAGCTCGTGCACGACGCCGTCCGAATAGACCATGTCCCACATCAGCGAGATGAACTCGGTTTTGCCCTCGCGGTCGAGATGGCGGTTGAGCACGCTGGTGAAGGCGTAGAGATCGACAGCATCCCTGTGCGCCTCCTCGCCGGCGGCAAGCACCTCCTTGAGCTCCTTGCCCTTAACGTCGAACGCCTGTGTCAGCAGCGCCTTCAGCGCCTCGCGCTCGCCTGCCGTACGTTCGCCATCGGCGTCCATAACGTGGGTGAGCAGCGCCGCCGCCGCGATGCGCGGATCGTCCTCATCGGGACCCTCTGCCCCTTTGTAGGAACCCGGCAGGCGGTTCAGGAAATCGAGAAATCGGTCGAACATACAGTCACGCAGGCGTCGAGCAGGAAAGGGCGGCCGCGGGACCGCGACCGCCGTCGAGACTAGCCGTTCCCTGTATCAAAACAACCGGAACCGGCTCTTGGTTTCAGCATTGTCTTCGTCCGGGTCGACGCCCGGATCGTCAGGCGGCCGGGTGAAAGGCACGACCTCCGCATCGGCGCGTTCTTCGGTCTTGGACGCGTCCTTGCCCGTGGCAGCCACATCCTTGTTGGCAGCGCCGTCGGCCTTGTTCTCTGCCGCCGGCTTCGGCTTTGCCTCGGACTTCGCAACAGGTGGGGCCGCAGGCTCCGGCGGAGGCGCAATATCGACCTCGACGACATCGTCTTCGGCTACGGCGTCGATGACCGATTTTGACGGCTCCCCGGGCTGAGCTTTCGGCTTGTCCAGAACGGGTGCGGCAAGGTCGGCTTCGCTGTCTTGCTCGATCATGCGCGGCGCGCGCTCCACCGGCGCCTTCCACTCGAAGGCGTCGATACGGCCGGTCACGGGCGAGAACGGCGCCCAGCGGTCCGACACGAAGCCGTCGGCGACCCAAGCATGGTCGCGCGGCGCACGCAGCGCCCGGGCCAGCCACTGGCGCACGCGGCCCTCTTCGCCCGTGTCGGCTTCCTCGATGTCGGCCATCAGCAGGAACGCGCCCTCGCTGGGCGCCATGCGGATTGCCGCCTCGGCTTCCTCGCGCGCTGCTTTAAGCTCGCCGGCCGACAGCGCCGCACGGGCCACCGCGATGGCGGACTCGGCATTGTTCTGCTTCATCGACTGCAGCTTGCGCGCCCTGTGCAGCTTGTCCTGCGGCGTGTCGCCGGACCGCGCATTGATATAGACGTCCGCGACATCGGGATGCGCGGTCTTCTTCCACATCGTCTCAAGCACCCGCGCCGCCTTGCGCAGGTCGGCGAGGCGGATCAGCGCGCGGGCGGCAACGACCGCCGCCGGCACGAGATCGGGCGCCAGGCGCACCGCCTCAAGGCCGTTGTTGCGCGCCGCCGTCGGATCTGCGTCGAGCTGCGAGATCGCCTTGGCAGTCAGCAGAACCGCGCGGCGGCGGTTGACCGCATCGCGTTCCATCTGCCGGGTCGCGCGCTGAGCATCGACCAGCTTCAGGGCCCCGTCCCAGTCGCCTTGCTCGACGCGTTCCTCAAGCGTCGATTCCACCGCCCAGCCGAGTTGCGGGGCGGCGTCTGCCGCCTGCGCAGCATAGTGGCGCGCCGCCTGTTTCTCGCCCAGCCGCTCGGCTTCCAGATAGAGCCCGCGCAGACCGAGCAGCCGCATCTCGGGATCGTCGAGCATGGCCTTGAACTTCTCGCGCGCCGAATCGTGGTCGCCCTCGAGCAGCGAGGCCTGCGCGTCGAGCAGATGCACCAGCGGCTCCTGATCTGAACTGATCAGCTTCGCCGCCTCGCGGTTCTTCGCCCGCGCCAGCACCGCGTCGCCGGCACCAGCGGCGATCATGCCCGTCGACAGCGCCTGATAGCCGCGGTCGCGCCGCCGCACGCGGAAATAGCGCGAGATCGTCTGCGGGCTGTACCAGATGCTCTTCAGCAGCCACCAGGTCAGCATGACAGTGGTCACGACCGCCGTCAGGATCACGGCGGCCACCATCAGCGAGACCTGATATTCGTAACCGCCGAAGGTGACGGTCATTTCGCCGGGGCGATTGGCGAGCCAGGCGAATCCGTAGCCGACGGCGAAGACGAGCGCGAGATACGCGAGAATACGCAGCATGATACTCTCCTACGCCTTCAGCGCCGCGGCCAGAACTCGGCCAATGAGCTCGTCGGCGGTCTGACGCGCCCGCACCTTGGCGATGAAGTCCCCGGCAGCCGCCTTCGCGCCGTCGGGCAATGTCTCGTATTCAGCGATTGCCGTCACATAATCGCCGCTCTTCACCGCCGCCTCCATGCGCGCGGCTATCGCCGGCACGTCGTCGCCTTCGACCGCGCCGATGGGCCGCACGGTAATCAGCGATTCAGCGCTGGCCCAAAGGCGATCCAGCAGTCCGGCCTCGGCATTGTCGGGCCGCGCGGCGTCGATGATACGCACTGCGGCAGGGCCGGCTTCGGCCGCGATCGCCGCGGCAGTCGGAACTCCGGTAGACGCGTATTCACGCAGCGCAGCGATCTCCGGCGCGCCGGGCGCGATGCTGGCGAAAGTCTCCAGTTCGGCTGCGAAGGGCTGGCCGCGGTCGATCGCCGCTTTCAGCGCAGAGGCCGCAATGGCGAGCGCGACACCCGGATCGTTGGCCTGTTCGTCGAGGCGCGCGCCAAGTGAAGCGACGGCGTCTTCGATGGCCGACATGCGGCTGGCCGTTCCGGCGACGGCCGTTTCCATATCGGAACGGAGTGCCGCGACGCTGTCAGCAACGCCATTGATCTCCTCG
Source organism: Rhizobiaceae bacterium (assembly GCA_017643025.1). Classification (GTDB taxonomy): domain Bacteria; phylum Pseudomonadota; class Alphaproteobacteria; order Rhizobiales; family Rhizobiaceae; genus RCIO01. The sequence goes on along the minus strand of JAEPOG010000002.1, from coordinate 334,733 downwards.
GACAGCGCCTGTGTATCAGCGCCGGATTCCGGCAGGGCTGCGACCCTCTGTTCTAGCGCCGCCAGCCGCTCCTGCAGCGGCGCGAGCGCCGCACCGTCGCCGGCATCACCAGCGGCCACCGCGTCGGACAGCCGCCCGAGTTCGGCACGAAGTTCCTCGACCATGACGGCCATGTTCTCGATCCTGCCGTTGGTTTCAGCCAGGGTAGCGTCAAGTTCGCCGTTGTCGGATACTGCGGGCGGCGCGTCCCTGAGCGCGGCTATTTCCTCGCGCATGGCCGCCAGTTCGGTTTCTAGCCTTTCGACAGCCGTGTTGTCGGGCGCGGGACCCATGGGCGCGGCCGGTGGAATGATACCGGCGAAGTACAGCGCGGCTCCACCGGCGAGAAGCACGACAACGCCGCCGGCGATCCCGGCCACCAAGGCGCCTACGCGGCGCGGCTGCTCCTGCACCGGATCATGCGGCGGTGTCCTCGGAGCCTCGGTGGCGTTGGATACCTTTGCACTGGCGTCGTACGCTCGTCCGAACGCGGAACTCGACGCGGACGCCGTGCCAGAAGTCTTGCTCGAACCACCTGAACCCGGCTTGTCATTGCCCGTCGCGGTCGACTGGCCTGCCGGCTTGTCCGTTTGTCCAGCCTGCACCGTTGTCTCTGCGCTGCCGGTCTTGGGCTCAGCGCTATCCTTGGCGGAGCTGGAGGTCTTGGGCTTGTCGCGTTTCACGTCGTCGGCGCTGAGATCGATCGTCACGGGCTCCGAACGCTGCTTGGAATGGCGAATTTTGGGGGATTTGACCATGCCGCGTCTCGTTTTCGGTGGGAGGAATGCGCCGCCGCGCCCGTTGCTTCCCTAGCATATAGCGATGGCGCGTGAAGGATAAAGCGCGAAGCGGGTCAGAGCAGCGCGAACAGCGACTCTTCGTCCGCTTGCGCCGCGATTTCAGCCCTTGCTCGCAGCTCGGGACCCAGGCGGTCTGTGATCTGCCACGACATGCACAGCAGGCGCACAGTGGCGAACTGCGCTGTGACGGAAGGCTCCCCTGCGATGCCATTCAGCAATTCAGCCGCGAAAGGCGAATAGAGGAGCACTGCGTCAATCGGCCCTTCGCCGATGGTGACCGCGAGTTGCTCGGGCGAGCGGTCCACCTGCTCCGTGGCATAAGTTTCGAGGGGCACTGCCGTGAACCCGCGCTCGCGAAGCGCTGCTTCGAGCTCTGGGCGGCGCCGGCGGCCGCATAGATAGAGCAGCCGTGAACCGGCGGGCAGTTTTCGTGTGACCAAGGACGCGAGGTCGCGGACGTCGCCATTGGCGGATTCGACATGCTCAACCCCAGCCTGCCGCGCCACGTCCGCTGTCCTATCTCCCACAGCGAACAATCTCAGATCGCCGAACCGTTCGCCGAACTCCGTGGGCGCATGGCGCAGCGCATTGGCGCTCGTCACGACCACCGCGTCGAAATCGCCGTCCGGCAGCGCGACATCGTCGATTGCAACAGTCCGCGATAGCGGCAAGGCAACCGGCTCGTGTCCGCGCTCACGAAGCCGCGCGGCCGTCGCTGTCGCGCCCGGTTCCGGCCGGGTGACCAGAACGCGCATGCCTCTCAGGTCCAGCTTTCGAAGAACAGCGCGCCGGCCCTGTCGCGGATGTCGGCGCCCGCCTTGCTGCCGATGGCGGCGGCCTCAGCCGCCGGCCCCTCGGCGTCGATCTCGTGCGCTTCGGCCCCGTCCGGCGTCAGGATCATGCCATGGAACCGGACGCGCTCACCCTCAACCGTCGCGTGCCCGGCTATCGGCGTCCGGCAGGAACCGTCAAGTGTGGCCAGAAACGCCCGCTCGCAGGCGAGCGCAATCGACGTCACCGCGTGATCGATTGGGCCCAGCAATTCCGCGGCGTGGGCATCGCCAATCCGCGTCTCGACGCAGATCGCTCCCTGCCCGGGCGCCGGCGGGAAGAGGTCGGCCGGCAGCAGTTCCGTGACGACGTCCGGCAGCGACAGGCGCTTCAGACCGGAATAGGCGAGCAGCGTCGCATCCACCACGCCCTCGCCCAGCTTGCGCAGCCTCGTCTGCACATTGCCGCGATAGCTCGTCACCTTGAGGTCTGGCCGCAGCCGGCGCACCAGCGCCTGCCGCCTCAGCGACGCCGTGCCGACCAGTGCACCCGCCGGCAGGTCGGCGAGCCGCCTCTCCGTCCGGCCGATAAAAGCGTCACGCACATCCTCGCGCTCCAGAAAGGCTGACAGTTCGAGCCCGTCCGGCAGCACGGTCGGCATGTCCTTGCTCGAATGCACCGCGAGGTCGATGCGGCCATCGACCAGCGCCTCCTCGATTTCCTTCGTGAAGAGGCCCTTGCCGCCAATCTCCGCCAGCGGCCGGTCGGTGACCTGATCGCCCGTGGTGGTGAACACGTCGATTGCAATTGCGTCCTCGGTCAGGCCATGCGCCGTCATGAGCCGACCGCGCACCTCATGCGCCTGCGCCAGCGCCAGCGCGCTGCCGCGCGTGCCGATCCTGATGAGATTTGTTTGCATGGGCCGCGGTCCGTGTTAACCGGGCGGTGCCGGCGGGTTGCCGGCTTCCTAAAGAGGAAAATGCGGCCCCGCAATGACCAAGCCCGATCAACATTCATTGCACGCGCTGGGCATCGAGACGAGCTGCGACGAGACCGCCGCGGCGGTCGTCGAGATGACGCCGGCCGGCGGGCGCATCGTTTCGAATGTAGTGCTGAGCCAGATAGCCGAGCACAGCGCTTTCGGTGGCGTCGTACCCGAGATCGCGGCGCGCGCCCATGTTGAGGCGCTCGACGGCGTCATCGCCGCCGCACTCGCCGAGGCCGGCGTGGAACTGCGAGACCTCGACCTGATCGCTGCGACAGCTGGTCCCGGCCTGATCGGCGGCTTGATTGTGGGGCTGATGACCGGCAAGGCGCTCGCCGCGGCATCCGGCCTGCCACTGGTTCCGGTCAATCACCTCGAAGCCCACGCGCTGACCGCTCGGCTGACCGACGGCGCCGCGTTTCCCTATCTGCTGCTGCTGGTTTCGGGCGGCCATACGCAGGTCGTTCTGGTTCGCGGCGTTGGCAGCTACGAACGCTGGGCGACGACGATAGACGACGCACTGGGCGAAGCCTTCGACAAGACGGCGAAGCTGCTCGGCCTGCCCTATCCGGGCGGTCCTGCGGTGGAGGCGGCGGCCGCGCGCGGCGATGTGAGTCGGTTCAACCTTCCGCGCCCGCTGCGCGGCGAGGCGCGGCCGGATTTCTCCTTCTCGGGGCTGAAGACGGCGGTACGTCAGGCGGCGAACCAGCTCGCACCGGTGTCGCAGACCGACATCGACGACATCTGCGCATCCTTCCAGCGGGCGATTGTCGATACGCTGACAGAGCGCGTCGGCAGGAGCCTTGCCCGGTTCCGGGCCGAGTTTCCCGACATCGCCAGCCCGACCCTCGTGGTTGCCGGCGGCGTCGCGGCAAATGAAGCTATTAGGTCCGGCCTTGAAAAGCTGTGCGCGGAGCACGGTATGCGCATCGTCGCGCCGCCAGCCGCGCTGTGCTCCGACAATGGGGCCATGATCGCCTGGGCGGGACTTGAGCGCATGCGCGCCGGACTCGTCGGCGACAACGCCCAGTCATTCGCCCCGCGCCCACGCTGGCCGCTCGACGAAGACGCCGCGCCTTTGGTCGGTCACGGCAAGCGCGGAGCGAAGGCATGAGCGGGGGTCGCATCGCAGTTCTCGGCGGCGGCGCCTGGGGCACGGCACTGGCGGTGACGCTTGCGCGGGCAGGCAACGAAGTCATCCTGTGGGCGCGCGACGACTCGACGGTCGAAGCCATCAATACGAAAAAGGCCAACCCCGACTATCTGACCGGCATCGACCTCGATCCTGTGCCCGCGGCGACAAGCGATCTGCAGGCCGCGCTGGCAGGCGCAGACTGCCTGCTTTCTGTCGCGCCGGCGCAGGCGACTCGGGCGATGTTCGAGCAACATGCCGGTATCCTTCCGGCGGACATCCCCATTGTTCTATGCGCCAAGGGCATCGAACGCAGTACGGGCAAACTGCTGTCCGAGGTCGCCGATGAGCTCCTGCCGGAAAATCCCGTCGCCGCGCTCTCCGGTCCGAGCTTTGCCACCGATGTCGCCCGCGGCCTGCCGACGGCGGTGACCGTGGCAGCCCGCAAAGGCGAACTGGCCGCCAATCTTGCGGCCCGCTTCTCCTCCGAGCGCTTCCGCTGCTACTCCTCCGACGACCTCACTGGCGTCGAGATCGGCGGCGCGCTGAAGAACGTGCTCGCTATTGCCGCCGGCGCGGTATCGGGCGCCGGGCTCGGCGCCAGCGCCCAGGCGGCGATCATCACGCGCGGCTTTGTCGAACTACGCCGTATCGGCGAGGCCTATGGTGCCCGCTCCGAAACGCTGATGGGCCTCTCCGGCCTCGGCGACCTGATCCTCTCCTGCGGTTCGGCCCAGTCGCGCAACTTCGCCTACGGCCAGGCGCTCGGGCGCGGCGAACCCCTTGAAGGCCGGCCGCTTGCCGAGGGGGTTGCAACGGCGGCGATTGCGGCGGAGATTGCCGCCCGGCGCGGCATCGAGGCGCCCATCGTCGCGGCCGTCGACGCCGTTCTGAAGGGCAGGCTGTCGATCGCCAGCGCCGTCTCGGCGCTGCTTTCACGGCCGCTCAAGAGCGAGCTGGACTGACGCCGTTCAACGCAGACCCGGAGTGCCCGATGGCTTACTGGCTTTTCAAATCCGAACCGTCCACCTGGTCGTGGGAAATGCAGAAGAAGAAAGGCGATGCCGGTCAGGAGTGGGACGGCGTGCGCAACTATCAGGCCCGCAACAACATGCGCGCCATGAAGATCGGTGATCTCGGCTTCTTCTACCACTCGCAAGAGAACAAGGATGTTGTCGGCATTGTCGAGGTCTGCGGCCTCGCCCATCAGGACAGCACCACCGACGACGGGCGCTGGGAGTGCGTCGATGTCCGCGCCGTCCGCGACGTGCCAAACCCGCCGACGCTCGAGGATATCAAGAAGAACCCCAAGCTCGCCGAGATGGTGCTGGTGAAGAACTCGCGCCTTTCCGTGCAGCCGGTGACGGACGCCGAGTGGAAGGAAATATGCCGTATGGGCGGGGTCGACCCCGTACCGTGAGCGGGACAGCCGCGCCTGCGAAAGAATCTTCCGCCTTCATACGCGCCAACACGGCGCTGATCGCACCGCCGCATGTTCCCGAGATCAGGCTGCATCTCGCCGACGAGGCGCACGATCTCTGGCATCGGACCGAGGAGGAGCTTCAGGCGATCGGCCTGCCGCCGCCCTTCTGGGCCTTCGCCTGGGCAGGCGGCCAGGGGCTGGCGCGCTACATTCTCGACAATCCTGAAATCGTCAGCGGCAAATCCTTGCTCGACTTTGCCTGCGGTTCCGGTCTGGTCGCCATCGCCGCAGCGAAAGCCGGCGCCCGCTCCGTGCTCGCCGCCGACATCGATCCGTTCTGCGCCACGGCAATCGCGCTCAACGCCGAGGCAAACGGCGTCAGTCTCGATCAGACTGCCCGCGACCTCATTGGCAGCGATGGCGGCTGGGATGTCGTGCTCGCCGGCGACGTCTTCTACGACAAGCCGTTGGCCGACCGCCTCATGCCCTGGTTCGTCGCACTCACCGCCCGAGGCGCAAAAGTGCTGGTTGGCGACCCCGGCCGCTCCTACCTGCCGAGGGCGGGGCTTTCGGCCCTCGCCACCTATTCCGTCCCGGTGACGCGCGTGCTGGAAGACGCCGAGGTCAAGCGCACCACTGTGTGGCAGGTTGCTTGACGATCTCTATTCCGCGGCGTTCAATCCGGCTGCTTCAATCAGGGGGAGGCAATCATGGACTTCGGTGGCACCAACTATCTCGCGATCGTCGCGGCCGCGGTCGCGGCTTTCGTGTTCGGCGCTGCCTATTATGGCGTGCTGTCGAAGCCGTGGATGAAAGCGGCGCGCATCGACCCGAAGCCCGGCAGCGGCGGCATGATGCCTGGCCCGGCCCTGCTCATCAATTCGATCGTCTGCGAACTGATCATGGCCTGGGTGCTGGCCGGGGTTATCGGTCATCTCGGCACCGGCCAGGTGACGCTCTGGAACGGCATCGTTTCCGGCTTCTTCGTCTGGCTTGGCTTCATGGCGACGACCATGGCAGTCAACCACCGCTACGAGGGATTCGGCTGGGATCTGACGATCATCGACGGCATCCACTGGCTGGGCGTAGCGCTGATCATGGGCGCGATTATCGGCTGGTGGGGCGTCTAAGGCGCCTACGCCTCTTCAAGCACCGGCCGGCCGTCGATCGCCAGACGGAAGCGCCCACGGCCGCATTTGTCGATGGCGATGCCAGCCTGACGCTCGCAAAGCCGGCGCTGCAGCAGCACCAGCCGCGCCTCCAGGTTTTCGGCATGTTCGGGCAGGCGCAGCGCCGGATCGAGACGCAGTTCGCGGTTGGTGAATTCGGAGCGCCCGGTCTCGGCATATTCGCGCACGATCTTCCACAGGATCGCCCCGGCGACGCCCTTGATGAGATAGTCGTGGCCGACGAACACTGTGTTGTCGGCGGCATAGTGCTTGATGCGGATTTCACGCAGGCTGACACTGTCAGCCAGCATCGGCGGCTGCGGCTTTTCTGGCCCCTCCTCGTGCTGCTGCAGGGCGATCAGCGTTGACAGCTGGCCGGCCACCAGCGCCAGCGCATCTTCCTCGTCATAGCCGAACTGGTTGGGGTCGGGGCTTTCGGCAAAGAGAACGCCGATGGTCTTGCCACCCTTGAGCACGGGCATAGCGATCTGGCTCTGCGGCGCCTTCAGCCCAGGATAGGGAATGGCGGTGCGCGCCTCCCAGGCGAGGCCTGCAGCACGCGCTGTGTCCCGTATGGCGCTGCCGTAGGAATATTCCGACGCCATGTGGCCGATACGGATCGGCACACCCTGCGCGGCGGCGACGCCTATAATGCCTTCGCCGAGCCCTACTTCCGATCCGATGCCCGACACAGGATAACCGCGCGAGGCGACCGTGTAGACGCGGTCGGTGGCCGGATCGAGCATCATCAGCATCGAGTGCTCGATCCTGAAATGCTGCTGCAAAGCGGCAAGCACGGCGTCGAACAGCGCTCCCAGCTCGTCGCTGGCGGCTATCTGCTCGCAGGTGCGCCGCGCCGCGGCCAGCAGGTTTGGCCTGACCGGCGCCGGCAGGGTCGCGGTGGGCAGTTGCTCGATCTTGCGGACGCGGAAGACATCGGAGCCCAGCAGCCGGAAAATGTCCTGCATGCCTTCATGCGAGGCGATCCCTGCGAGCTTGGCGCGCATGATCTCGAACAGCGGGCCGCTGGTCTGCGTCTCGACATAGTCGAGCGTCAAGCGGTACTGCGCGTTGGTTTCGGGATCGACCACGCCGACCGAAGCGCTGCGGGTGGCGAGCAGGTTGCGTCGTGTCTTGTTGAAGAACTGGTAGGACAGCGCGACATGCTCGGTGTCGACATACTGGACCTGCGAAATCAGCGACACGTTGGGCGTGCCTTCCACGTCGGCCGTTGCGATGACCGACGGCACGATGCCCTCGAGACAGGCGCGGATTGCCGGCAGGCCGAGCTCGGTCATGGCTTCAGTTCCGCGCCGGCGCCTGGGCCGGGCGTCTGCACGAAGGCGGCGTCGGGCGTCAGGTCGACGGCCACGAGATCGTCCTCGGCGACGTGACGATAGGCGGCCGCGAAGGCCGGCGGATATCCGATGTAGATCAGTTCCAGGCGCAGGCCGTCCGTCTGGCGTAGCGCCTCCCGCCGGTCCTCCTCGTCCGCCGGCAGGACGACAGCGCCGCTGCCCTTTATCTGGATCGACCGGTGTGTAGTCGGTTGGCTAAATGTCGCCGCTATGGCGCCACCGCGTTCCACCGCTTCCAGCAGGCCTTCATTGCCCAGTTTTCTGAGCACGAGTCGGAACCGGTTGCCTGGCATGAGCCGGCACGCATAGCCAGTCGCTGCGACGGGCGTTTCGCCAGCCACACACGCTCCGACGATGACGCTGATGCCGCTCTGACAGAACTCCGCCAGATCCGGCGCAAGCACGTGCGGCGCACTTTCGACCGCGACATAGGCGCGCCGCGCGGCGAGATCGGATTCCGGCGAATGAGGCTGGGACGCGCGTGGCATGCCTGGGCTCGCTGAAACAGGTCGAATTGTCGGAAAACGGCTTTGGGCACGTCCCTGAGCGTCCCCTTAGCATTCTTTTACGGTTTCGTGCAGGACCATTTAGCGAGCGCGCAGGCGTCGAGCGGTCTATTGCACCGCCTATAGACGCCGCCCCGTTTCGGACGCGGTGCCAACCCCAAATCGACACTCACAGGATAGCACCCAGCGCACGGACTTCGCGCCGTCACTGGCCCGCCTCCCCGGCTCTGAAGGAAGACGACCGTGAACATACAGGAATTGAAGGACGCCGTTCGTGGAACGGTGAAGACCCGTAACGACGCCGACTACGAAACCGTGCGCACCGGACTGTTGTGGAACGGGCGCAAGCCCGGCCGGTTTCCCGAGGTCGTCGTCCGCGCTGCTGACGCCGCTGACGTCCAGGCCGCGGTGAGGTTCGCCGCCGCCAATGGAAAGCGCGTCTCGGCCCGCGGCAGCGGCCACCATTTCTCGACCATCTCGCTGCAGGATTGCGTCGTGATCGATCTCTCGGCCATGAACGCTCTGGAGATCGACGTCGAGACCCGTACCGCCCGCGTGCAGCCGACCGTGACAAACGGAAGGCTTGCGCATGAGCTTGGCGAAGCAGGCCTCGCCTTTCCGACCGGCCATTGCGCCAGCGTCGCGGTGTCGGGCTATCTGCTCGGCGGCGGCTTCGGCTGGAACGCCGGCACCTGGGGCATCGCCTGCCACAACGTGGAAGGCGTCGACGTGGTTCTCGCAGACGGATCGCTGGTCAGCGCCAGCGAGACGCAGAACCCGGAGATCTTCTGGGCGGCGCGCGGCGCCGGGCCCGAGTTCTTCGGCGTCGTCACCGAATACAGGCTGCGCCTGCACGAGCTGCCGCGCGCGATCCGCACCAGCGTCTGGGTCTACCCCCTCGACGAGGTTGCGAGCGTCGAGCGCTGGATGAGCGCGACGATGGGCATGGTACCCGGCAATGTCGAGTTCTCGGCCGTGTTTTCCTCCGCGCCGCCGCCCCTTGCCGGCCAGGCGGTGAAGAAGGTGACGGCAATCGCGACGGTCTTTGCCCATACCGAGGAGGAGGCGCACGCAACTTTCGAGAAGATCGCCGCCGGCGCACCCGCCAACGCGCTCGACGTCCAGCCCGAGATGGATACGCCCTTCGAGGTGCTCTACCTGATCATGGACCAGTCGTTCCCGCAGGGCCGCCGCTACGCCGCCGACACCAACTGGACGGCCGACCCTGCCCGCCAGATGGCGATCATGGCCGACGCGATCAGAAACGCGCCGTCACCGTACTCGACAGCCCTCGGCGTCATCCTGCCGCCGCCGCCGGAAAATGCCGAATCGATGCCCGACACAGCCTTCTCGATGGTCGGGCCGTCCTTCGGCTGCACCTATGCGATCTGGGAAGACGCCGCGGACGACCAGGCCAATCTCGCCTGGATGCGCGGCACCAGCAAGCGCATCGCGCCGATCTCGCTCGGCCACTATATCGGCGAGGCCGATCTCGATCTGGTCGAACGGTCGCGCCGCTCCTTCGCGCCGCTTGCCTATGAGCGCATTCAAAGACTGCAGCGCAAATACGATCCCACCGCGATGTTCCACCGCCCGGGGCTCGAGCTGGAGCCGTTCAGGAAAGCAAGCTGAGACAAGACCGGCCCGGCCTTCGCAAGGAGGCCGGGCACCGATGACCTGCCTAGGTGCCGACGGCCAGTTTCCGGGGCCGCGAAACGCGCGATTCGGAGGCGACGGCGGCGCCTACCTTGTCGCGCTTCCGCTGCTGCCGGTTCAACACCGCGACCAGTGTCGATACCGACAATCGATCTGTAGGGAGCCGTCGCGGCGAACGAAACGCCGGACAGAAAAATGTTCGTCGCCAACAGCGATGTAACTGACGAAAGCCGCTTCATGCGTCAATGAACCAGAGGAGTCGGATAGCCGAACGGTACTCCACTTCGAACAATCGCGTCTCGGGGGAACTGGCGATCGGGCCTATGCTGGCGATTCATGAATGGAACCGATTTCCGGCCGCTCGATCGCTTGAACCAGCGCCCGCGAAGTCGGCTAGTCAAATATGTCGTCGATTGCGGCCTTTTCGGCCTCCTCCCATCGTCGCACGTCCTCGCGAACCTGCTCGATGTCCTCGTCGCTGAGGTGGTGGGCGCCATCCTTGTCGATGCGACAAAGACTGAACGGTTCACCGACACTGGGAGAGGTGAGGTCGAGCGCCTGCAGGACCCGCAGGACCGCCGCGCAACCGAAGCGCACCGACCGCTCGGTCAAGTGGAAATGGGAGAGAAGGGAGCCGGCCTGCTGGGCCATTGGCGCGCCGCTGCCGATTGCATGGAAACCGAGATCGCCATAATGGCCGATCATGCCGGACGGCGTTATCTCGACGATCCACGGCCGGCCGTCCCGCCATCCGGCAGCCATCACATAGGCTGCGGGTGACCCGCCGCCTTCCCCGCCCGGCACGTCGGTAATGAACGTATCGTAGTGATGGCGCAGGATCGGGAGGACCTGCTCCTGCAGCGCCCTGCCGATGTCGGACGCCTGCAGAATGGCCGCGCTGTTTTCGTTGAAGCAGCGCTCCACGTCGAACAGCACCGAGCGCGCTCCACTGCCGCCCCACGCCGCGACATCCCCGAGAGGGTGAAGCTTTTCGGCAGGGTAGGTCATGCCTCGCCCCTTGTCCGTGATCTGGGAGTCCGAGCCGAGTACGACTCCATCCTTGCACACGGTAGCAAGCACTACGGTCATGGTTCGATCCTCTCAGCTCGTGTGTCCGAAGACTTCCGGTCTGATACCTAGCGGGCGTATGCGACCGATCTTCGGCGGCGCCGCCTTTCGCTCACCCACTCCGGCTGTGCACTCACCTAAGGACCCGCACCTTCATCCCCCTCTTCACCCTCCCCAGCAGCCAGGCCATATCCCGCGCAGACACCGCCACGCAGCCTTCGGTGGGTGTGTAGCCGGGCCGGGCGAGGTGCAGGAAGATGGCGCTGCCCTTGCCGCGCGTGCGTGGCCTGAGGTTCCAGTCGAGCACCAGCACCACGTCGTAGAGATGGTCCTTGCGGTACATGCCCTCGTGGCTGCCGCCATAAGGCAGGCGCACCGGCCGGTTGTAGTTCCGGTCGGACGGCAGGTCGCACCAGCCGAGGTCACGACGGATCGGCTTCATTGGCAGCAGCGTCTTCAGATGCGTGCGGCCTGGCCGGTAATAGCCGGCGACCACCCGCATCGAAGCCAGCGGCGTCGCGCCGTCGCCCTCGCGCTTCAGCGCCGCGATGCCCGAGCGGCCGAGCGCGCAGCGCATGGTGCGCGCGCCGACCGTCAGCAGGCCCTGCGAGCGATGGTCGGGCCGCGGTCGCACGGCGATGACCAGCCCATGGCGGGGGAAATTCGCGCGAATTCCCTTGCGGTAACGGATTTTGGAGTATGATTGCATGGCAAAGCAAATGGCCGTGATGCGACTATCGTGGCCGCGAGCTTGCGCATAAACGGGGGCCGGTCAATAACAGGCTTCCCTGTCGTGCGGGCGGGCAGAATTCGGATTGGATTGGCAATGACTTCCAGAACACTCCTCATCGTCGACGACGACGAAGACCTGCGCGGCACGCTGATGGAGCAGCTTTCGCTGTACGAGGAATTCGACGTCCTGCAGGAGGCGACGGCCACCAAGGGCATTCAGGCCGCGCGCGGCGCCATCGTCGACCTTCTGATCATGGATGTCGGCCTGCCGGACATGGACGGCCGCGAGGCCGTTAAGGTGCTGAGGAAAGGCGGCTTCAAGGCGCCGATCATCATGCTGACCGGCCACGACACCGATTCCGACACCATCCTCGGGCTGGAAGCCGGCGCAAACGACTATGTAACCAAGCCATTCCGCTTCGCCGTGCTGCTGGCGCGCATCCGCGCCCAGTTGCGCCAGCACGAGCAGAGCGAGGACGCCACCTTCTCCGTCGGGCCCTACACCTTCAAGCCGAGCCAGAAACTGCTGATAGACCAGCGCGGCGGCAAGGTGAGGCTGACCGAGAAGGAAGCCTCGATCATCAAATATCTCTACCGCGCCGACCGCAACGTGGTGACCCGCGACGTGCTTCTGGAGGAAGTGTGGGGCTACAATTCCGGCGTCACTACCCACACGCTGGAGACGCATGTCTACCGCCTGCGCCAGAAGATCGAGCGCGATCCTTCCAATGCCGAAATTCTTGTGACAGAAAGCGGCGGATACAAGCTCGTTCCGTGAGCCGGCTTGGGCCGGGGCGCACATTGTCCGGGCAGGTGTGATATGCCTTCCGCGCGGGGGAGCGGGGACAGGAATGGCGCTTGACGACGATATAAGGATCCTGGAGCAGGTGACGCTGCTCGAGGGGTTCTCCCGGGAACAGCTTCGCCTGCTGGCTTTCGGCGCCGAGACGATGCGCCTGCGCGCCGGCCGCGACCTCTATCAGGAGGGCGCCGCAGCAGACTGCGCCTATGTCGTTTCGGCGGGTACGGTCGAACTTTATCGCAGCCGCGGCAGCGAACGCGTATCGGTCGGCGAAGCCGGCCCCGGCGCGATATTGGGAGAACTGGCGCTGATCTCCGGCGGCACGCGCCTGACCTCCGCAGTCGCCGCGACCGATGTCGAGGTGATCCGCCTCAACCGCTCGCTCTTCCGCCGCATCCTCGAGGAATATCCCGACATCGCCGCGGCGCTGCATGCGCGCATCACGGCGAACATGAAGGCGATGCTCGACGACATCACCCGGCTGGGATCGAAATTCGGCTAGCCAAGCAATTCCAGGAAAAGTGGAAACCTGTTCCGTCCGGAGAGAATCAGTCGATATCGAAGCGCGCGATGACCGGCACGTGGTCGGACGGCCGCTCCCAGCCGCGCGCTTCCTTTAGAATCGAAATGTCCCGCAGTACCGGCTCGAGCGAGGCCGACGACCAGATATGGTCGAGCCGGCGGCCGCGATCCGACGCCGCCCAGTCGCGGGCACGATAGCTCCACCAGGTGTAGAGCCTCTCCGGCGGCGGCGTGTGGAGACGCATCAGATCGCTCCATCCGCCTCCGGTCCGCATCGCTTCCAGACCTTCAGTTTCGACCGGCGTATGGCTGACGACCTTGAGCAACTGCTTATGCGACCAGACATCGGCTTCGAGCGGCGCGATGTTGAGGTCGCCGACGAGGATAGAGGCCGCGGCGTCGCCCGTATCGGCGTGCACGGCCCGCATCTCTTCGATGAAATCGAGCTTGTGTCGGAATTTCGGATTGATGTCGGGGTCGGGCTCGTCACCGCCGGCGGGCACATAGAAATTATGAATGAGGATCGGCTTGCCCGCCGCCTCGATCTTCACCGACAGGTGCCTACTGTCGCCCTTCGCACAGAATTCGCGCTTCTCGACGATTTCGACCGGCTGCTTCGAAAGCGTCGCGACGCCGTGATAGCCCTTCTGTCCGTGGAAGCCGATGTGCTCGTAGCCGAGCGCCTTGATCTCCTCCGCCGGGAACAGCTCGTCCGGGCACTTGGTCTCCTGGAGGCAGAGCGCATCGGGCTGCTGCTCGGCGAGGAAACGGGCGACCAGCGGCAGCCGGAGGCGAACTGAGTTGATGTTCCAGGTGGCGATCGAAAGCGGCATTCACGGCTCCGGGAAGGAGCCGGAAACTGCCAGCCGCGTTGGGGTGTTGCAAGCCGCGCGGAGAGTACGCGCCGATCCGTTCGTTCAGTCCACAGCTTTGCCGGGAATCAGCCGCCGCGTTCGCGCTGGTTGATCTCGTTGACGCGGTTGTAGTCGATCCGGAACACCGACGGATCGAAGGTCACGCCCTGCTGGACGTTGAAGATCATGACCGTGGTGTCCTTGCCCTGTGCGTCGGTGATCGTCCACTGGCGCAGTTCGTAGGTTTCCGGGTCGAACATCATCGTGATCGTGGCGTCGCCGAACACGGACTTGTCGGCGAGCTTGATCGTCGTCAGGTCCGCATCTTCCTGAATGCCTTTCAGCGTGCCGCCAGACAGGTCGATGCGCTCGTCGAGCAGCAGCTTCAGCGGTGTGTGCGACAGCGTGTAGAGGTCGGCCGTGTTGAGCCGATTGTTGAACAACACAACCGACTTGCCGTCGGCGACGACGCGGAATTCCGACGGCGCTTCGTAGTTGAAGCGCAGCTTGCCCGGCCGCTCGATGAAGAACTTGCCGCCCGTCTGTTCGCCCGACGGGCCGAACTGCACGAACTCACCCATCATGGTGCGCACCGACGAGAAGTGGTCGGCGATGCGCTGCGCGGCAGCCCCTTGGGCCTGCGCGGCGCTCCATTTCTGCGACGGCGGCGCAATCAGCACGGCGCAAGTACCGGCCAGCAATCCGAGCGCGGCGCGGCGCGTAAAACGCGGGCGGTTGCGGGCGATGGTCGGGGTGTCGGGCATTATCGCGTTTCCGTGTTGGCTCTGCGCGTCGAGCGGTAGATCGTCACTGGGGCCGAAATTTGGCCGGACCGGACTCGCGGTGGCGTGGCTGTGATTCGTTCCGGCATCAGAACTGGTCCTCTTCCGTTGGGACGAGGATTTCGCGTTTGCCCGCATGGTTGGCCGGACCGACGATGCCCTCGTTTTCCATGCGTTCGATGATCGAGGCGGCGCGGTTGTAGCCGATGCCGAGACGTCGCTGGATGTAGCTGGTCGACGCCTTGCCGTCGCGCAGCACCACCGCAACCGCCTGGTCGTAGGGGTCGTCGGAATCCTCGAAACTGCCCCCCGCAGACGAACCGCCGCCGGCGCCTCCCTCTTCCTCATCGTCATCATCAACGATGGCGTCGAGATATTCGGGCGTCCCCTGGCTCTTCAGATGCGCCACAACCTCCTCGACCTCCTCGTCGGAGACGAACGGGCCGTGCACGCGCTGAATGCGCCCGCCGCCGGCCATGTAGAGCATATCACCCATGCCGAGCAGCTGTTCGGCGCCCATCTCGCCGAGGATGGTGCGGCTGTCGATCTTCGAAGTCACCTGGAACGAGATGCGGGTCGGGAAGTTGGCCTTGATCGTGCCGGTGATGACGTCGACCGACGGCCGCTGCGTCGCCATGATGACGTGGATGCCGGCCGCGCGCGCCATCTGCGCCAGGCGCTGCACCGCGCCCTCGATGTCCTTGCCGGCGACCATCATCAGGTCGGCCATCTCGTCGATGATGACGACGATGTAGGGCATCGGCTCGAGGTCGAGGCTCTCGGTCTCGTAGATCGCCTCGCCGGTCTCGCGGTCGAAACCTGTCTGCACCGTGCGCGACAGCTGCTCGCCCTTCTTGTCGGCCTGCGCGACGCGCTGGTTGAAGCCGTCGATGTTGCGCACGCCGAGCTTGGACATCTTGCGGTAGCGGTCTTCCATCTCCCGCACGGTCCATTTCAGCGCCACGACCGCCTTCTTCGGATCGGTGACGACCGGCGTCAGCAGGTGCGGAATGCCGTCATAGACGGATAGCTCCAGCATCTTGGGATCGATCATGATCAGCCGGCACTGTTCCGGCGTCATGCGATAGAGGATCGACAGGATAAAAGTGTTGATCGCCACCGACTTACCTGAGCCGGTGGTGCCGGCGACCAGCAGATGCGGGAACTTGGCGATATCGGTGATCACCGCCTCGCCGTTGATGGTCTTGCCGAGCGCCAGGGCCAGCTTGGCCTTGGTCTGCTCGAAATCGCGGCTGGCCAGAATCTCGCGCAGATAGACCGTCTCGCGGCGCGCATTGGGCAATTCGATGCCGATTGCGTTGCGCCCGGGCACGACGGCAACGCGGCAGGCGATAGCGCTCATCGAGCGCGCGATGTCGTCGGCAAGGCCGATGACGCGGCTCGACTTGATGCCGGGCGCCGGCTCAAGTTCGTAGAGCGTGACCACCGGACCGGGGCGGACGTGGATGATCTCGCCCTTGACGCCGAAATCCTCCAGCACGCCTTCTAGCAGCCGGGCATTCTGCTCCAGCGCCTCGGTCGACAGGCTCTGGTCCTTCACGACGTTCTTCGGCTCGGCGAGAAGGTGGAGCGAAGGCAGCTCGAACGCACCCATGCCGATCAGCGAACGCTGCGCCTCTCGGCGGATGCGCGTGCCCTGCTGCGGCCGCGGCGCCGGTCCGTCGACGCGCGCGCTCGCCGCACCTTCATCCGCCGGATCGTAACCCAGGGGTTCGTCGTCATATCCATCGATGGCGAAATCGGACGCGTCACCCGCACCCAGCTCGTCGAACTCGGGTTCGATCCGCTCGCCGTGCGGCGCGCGTGGCGAGGCGACAGGCATGTCGTCGTCTTCGTCAAATTCGGGCACGCGTGCGGCGAGGCGCACAGCCGGCGCGAACCGCCGGCGCACGAAGGCGCGCAGCGACAGCCACCAGTGGGTTAGCGCCCCGAGCGCCAGCCAGCCTTCGCCGTCGCTTTCCTCGTCGTCGTCGAATTCGTCTTCCTGCTCGTATGCACCCACATACGGTTCGCCACGGCCGAGAATGCTGGCAGCGAACAGATAGAGCCACAGCGTCGGCCCGGCGAGCAGCACGGCCATCAGGAGCGATTGCCATCCGCCGGGATAGCCGCCGATCAGGAAGCCCGGCACCGCCAGCACCATGTCGCCAAAGACGCCGCCGAGACCGGACGGCAGCGGCCAGGTCTCAGGAGCCGCGAAACAGCCGACCAGAGCCGCGCCGAGCAGCGATGCGCCGGTCCATGCGAGGCCACGCTTCAGTGGCCGGCTGACGGGATGCCCGGCAACGAAGCGCAGCGCCCAGACGATGGCTGGCACAAGCAGCCCGAGCGAGGCGAGGCCGTAGAACTGCATCGCGAGATCGGCGAACACCGCGCCGGCGAAACCCATCGCATTGGTGGACAGCACGTCCGTCGCATGGCTGAAGCTCGGATCGGCGACGTTCCAGGTGGCGAGGCTCGCCACTGCGAAGGCCACGGCGCACAGCATCCCGATGCCGGCTATCCGGCGCAGGAACCGCCGTACCAATCCCGTCAGCCCGTGTCCGGTGTCGTTCAGTGCAACGGATCGCATGTGTCTCCTCGGCGCTTGCCCATGGCGCCGGACGCTTTGCAGCGCCCGAAAATCGCTTTGGAGACTAGGCGGGCGAAGGTTAAGGCCGCATTAACCATGCTACAGACACGGCGTTAGGTCCGCGCTGAAAAATACGAACCTTGCCAGTCGGCCGTTTCGCATTTATCTGAGCGCCATTGTCCTCTTGCGAGAGCATGAAGCACGCCGCCGCGACGCGCCCGGTGCGCGCCACCCATTTTGCCGCCCAAGGAGCATGGATGTTCAACGATAGACGCCCCGACTTCCAGAAACGCCAGAGCGATGCCGCCGCCGCGCGTAAGGCGCTGCTGGAAAACGCACGCAAGGTCGCGAAGGACCCGCGCTTGGCGGAAAGAAAATTGCAGCGCGCCGAGATTGTTCGCGCTCGTGAGGTCCGCGCCGCCGAGCGCGAGGCCGCGCGCAAGGTGCGCGAAGCCGAGCTCGCCGCCGAAGCGGCCCGCAAGGCCGAGGAAGAGCGGCTTCGCCTCATTGAGGAAGAAAAGCTGGCGGAAATGATTCGCAGGGAGGAGGCCGAGAAGATGGTCGCGCTTCTCGCCGAGCAGAAAGCGGCTCGCGACGCCCGTTATGCGGCGCGCAAGGCCGCCAAGAAGGCCCGCCGCAAGGGCATCTGAACCCGACGCTCCGTCCGCGGTGTCGGAACCAGCGGTCAGCGCGTCGGCTGATCACCCTCAAGACCGCCGGCCACCACGACCTCGTCGCCGGGCGATTCGATCGCCCGGATCACCGCGGCGCTGATCTCCTCATGCGTCAGCCAGCGGGCACCACCGGGCTCATTGACCCAGCCGAGGATCACCGTCTGTCGACGGACGTCGTCACGAGGATCGGGGTCGCGTTTCGACCGAACGGCCGGATCGCGCGAATTCGAGCCATGCACACGGATCGAGCGGCCGCCCGGCGCCAGACGGTCCTCGAGCGGACGGGCGAGCCACGTGCCGTCGTCATGCAGCCAGGAGAGAAGCAAATCCGCTTCTGGAAGTGACTCCACCGCGGCGAGCGCCGCGTCGCGGTTCGTCCAATCGAGCGCTGCATGGCCGGCGCCGATGCGGTTCGCCGCTTCAGCCGGGGAGCGGGACACCAAAGTCGCCTGCCGGGCGCGCGCGGCGATGTAGTGGCTCGCCTGTTCGAGCATGCCTGTCCCGCCGACGATCAGGGCGCGTCCGAGCGAAAACCCAACCATGGTCCGATACGATCCCTGAAGCCGCCGGGATGCAATACGTCGTCACGAAAAATGGGCCCGGCGATACCGGGCCCAGGTGCGCGGTGCTTCTGCGCCGCGACGGGAAAGCTGAGCTGCCGGGCGACTTATGCCGCCCGGCAGTTTCGATCACGAGTGGTAAGCCACTTCGCCGTGCGAGGTGAGGTCGAGGCCGGTGCTTTCGTCTTCCGGCGTCGGACGCAGCCCGATGATCAGGTCGACGACCTTGAAGATCACAGCCGAGAGCACGCCGCACCAGACGATGGTGACCAGAACCGCGACGAACTGTATCCACACCTGCGAGGCGATGGAGAAGTCCTCCGCGCCGGTGCCGCCGAGAGCGGGCGCCGTGAAGACGCCTGTTCCGAGCGCGCCGACGATGCCGCCGATGCCGTGGATGCCAAACACGTCGAGCGAGTCGTCGTAGCCCATCTTGATTTTCACCACGGTCACGAAGAAGTAGCAGACCGCGCTGGCGATGGCGCCGAGGAAGATCGCGCCGATCGGGCCGATCGAGCCGCAAGCCGGCGTCACCGCTACGAGGCCGGCGATGATGCCCGAAGCAGCGCCCAGCATGGACGACTTGCCGCGCAGGATGCCTTCGAGCACTGCCCAAGCCACTGCAGCGGCTGCTGTTGCGATGAAGGTGTTGATCATCGCGACGCCAGCGCCGGCGGTTGCCTCGAGGTTGGAGCCAGCATTGAAGCCGAACCAACCGACCCACAACATGGATGCGCCGACCATGGTCAGCGTCATGGAGTGCGGAGCCATGTTCTCGGTGCCGTAGCCCTTGCGCTTGCCGACCATGATGGAGCCGACGAGAGCGGCTATGCCGGCATTGATGTGCACGACCGTGCCGCCGGCGAAGTCAAGCGCGCCAAGGTTGAACAGGTAGCCTGCGCCGTCCCAGACCATGTGGGCGATCGGGAAGTAGACGAAGGTGACCCAAAGGATGGTGAACAGCACCACCGCCGAGAACTTGATGCGCTCGGCGAACGCACCGACGATCAGCGCCGGCGTGATCACGGCGAAGGTCATCTGGAAGCAGATGAACACATATTCCGGGATCACGACGCCGTCGGTGAAAGTCGCCGCTTCGCTGTCCGGCCCGACGCCGGCAAGGAAGAGCTTGCCGAAGCCGCCCCAGAATGGGCTGGTGCCCCCGCCGAAGGCGAAGGAGTAGCCCCACAGCACCCACACGATCATCACCACGGAGGCGATCATCGTGCACTGCATGAGTACCGAGAGCATGTTTTTGGCCCGCACCAGACCGCCGTAGAACAGCGCCAGGCCCGGCATAGTCATGAACAGGACGAGGATGGTGGCCACCATCATGAAGGCGGTGTCGCCCTTGTCCATCGTGGTTGCCGCCTCTTCCTGCGCGAAGGCGGCCGCGGTCCCGAGCGCGCCCAGCGCCAAGGTGCCCAGAAGGGCGGTGCGCGCAAACGGCGCGATTTTCGAACGGATTGTCATTGAATTCTCCATAACCCCTGTGAACCCGCTTAGAGCGCGTCGGTGTCCGTTTCGCCGGTGCGGATGCGCACCGCCTGGTCGATGCCGTAGACGAAGATCTTGCCGTCACCGATCTGGCCGGTCTTGGCCGCGGCGGTGATAGCCTCCACGGCCTTGTCGACCATGTCGGAGGAAACGGCGATCTCGATCTTGACCTTGGGCAGGAAGCTCACGGCGTATTCCGCGCCGCGATAGATTTCAGTGTGCCCCTTCTGACGCCCGTAGCCTTTGACTTCGGTGACGGTCAGGCCCTGAATCCCGACGCCGGTGAGCGCTTCGCGCACCTCGTCGAGCTTGAACGGCTTGATGATTGCCATCACGATTTTCATAAGTTTTCACCCTTTGCGAATGCGGGTCCCCCGCGTTTGCGACACCACCGGCGCGCAAGCGGCCGGAGAGTGAGCAAAGGGATTCAAACACCGTGCCAGATGCCTCCGGCCGGCCTTAACCGTTTGTAAAGAAAGGAAAACGATCCGCTGCCGGCTCAAGCTGGACGCACTGGCTGCAGGGCATCTGCACAAAAATTATGCAGATTCTCAGAATTGCCTATCTGGCGGGCCGGGGGCGTTCGCGGATCAGGCCTTCCTGCGCCACGGAGGCAACGAGGTGGCCGCTGCGGGAATAGAGCAAGCCGCGCGAGAAGCCGCGCGAGCCGATCATGTTGGGACTGTCCTGCGAATAGAGCAGCCAGTCGTCCAGTGGGTCGGGCCGGTGGAACCACATGGAATGGTCCAGACTGGCCATCTGGATGCGAGCGTCGAACCCCGTCCGCCCATGTGCGAAATTGGCGGTGTCGAGCAGGGTCATGTCCGACAGATAGGCGAGTATCGCCGCTTGCAACGGTCGATCGTCCGGAATTTCGCCCGTCGTCCGCATCCATACATTCTGTCTGGGCGGCAGCGGCTCGCGGCTCGAATAGTGTTCAACATTGACCGGCTTCACCTCCAGCGGTCTTTCGCGCGCCCAGAACTTGCGGATGGGTTCCGGTATGTCCAGGTCGCTGTCTCTGAGCAGTTCGATCTGGGTCTTGAGTTCCTCGGGCGGCGGCACGTCGAGAGGCATCGGCATCTGGTGCTCCACGCCCGTTTCGTCCCTGTGAAACGACGCGGCCAGAGAAAAGATAGCCTTGCCGTGCTGGATCGCGACCACGCGGCGCGTGGTGAAGGAACCGCCGTCGCGAATGCGGTCGACCTCATAAATGATCGGCACGGCCGGATCGCCCGGCAGCATGAAATAGCAGTGCAGGGAGTGGACATGGCGGTCGCTCTCCACCGTGCGTTGCGCCGCGACAAGCGACTGGCTTATCACCTGCCCGCCGAAAACGCGCTGCCATCCAACCTGCGGGCTGCGACCACGATACAGATTGTGTTCCAGACGCTCGAGATCGAGAATGGCGAGCAGCTCCCGCATCGCGTCCGTCATGGTGTCGCCTTCAACATCGAGATGATTGCGGTTTCCAACAGGAAGCCCGATTTGAAGTCAAGGCAGTGGAAGATGCTATGACGGGCGGCTGCGAACGGAAGGAAGACAGTGCATGAGCGCGGCCGACAGGACATTCGATGTCGTTATCGCCGGGGCGGGTTACGTCGGCCTCGCCACCGCAGTCGCCTTGCGCGCCGCGCGCCCCTCGCTTTCGGTCGCCATCGTCGACGCCGCGCCCGAAGGCGTCTGGAAAAATGACGGCCGCGCCTCGGCGATCGCCGCCGCCGCCACCCGCATGCTGAAACAGCTCGGCGCCTGGGACCAGATCGCGCCCGATGCTCAGCCAATTACCGACATGGTGGTGACGGACTCGCGCATGTCCGACCCGACCCGGCCCGTCTTTCTCACCTTCGGCGGCGATGTCGGCCCGGGCGAGCCTTTCGCCCACATGGTCGAGAACCGGGTGCTGAACGGCAGCCTGCGCAAGCTGGCCGCCGCGCAGGGGATAGATCTGATCGAGGGCGTCGCCGTGTCCGGCTTCGAGACCTCGGCTGGCGCGACGCAGGTGCATCTGGCCGACGGCGTCACGCTCAAGACCCGGCTGCTGGTGGCCGCCGACGGTGTGAGATCGCGCCTGCGCGACATGGCCGGCATCAAGACGGTTCACTGGGACTACGGCCAGTCCGGCATCGTCTGTACCGTCGCGCATGAGCGCCCGCATGAAGGCCGCGCCGAGGAGCATTTCCTGCCCGCCGGGCCCTTCGCGACCCTGCCTCTGAAAGGCAACCGCTCATCCATCGTCTGGACCGAATCGACTGCTGACGCCGAGAAACTTGTCGCCCTCGAGCCGGTGCTGTTCGAGGCCGAGCTGGAGCTGCGCTTCGGCCTGAAGCTCGGCAACATCAAGGTCGAGGACAAGCCCCGCGCCTGGCCGCTGGGGCTGACGCTGGCGCACGAATTCGTGCGGCCGCGCCTGGTGCTCGCCGGCGACGCGGCCCATGGCATCCACCCCATCGCCGGCCAAGGCCTCAATCTCGGCTTCAAGGATGCAGCCGCGCTCGCCGAAACCGTGGTCGAGGCCGACCGGCTCGGCCAGGACATCGGCGCGCTCGACGTGCTTGAAGGCTACCAGCGCTGGCGCCGCTTCGACACGGTGCAGATGGGCGTCACCACCGACGTTCTGAACCGCATGTTCTCCAACGATTTCGGCCCGCTGCGCGCCGTCCGCGATATCGGCCTCGGCCTCGTCGACCGCATGCCGCCGGTCAAGGACTTCTTCATCCGTCAGGCATCGGGCCTGTCGGCGCGCGGCCCGCGCCTGCTGCGTGGCGAAGCCATCTGATTCGGCCTGTCGCGCGGCTCCTGTTGCGCTAGATTGAACCTCGCGGTCGCTCCCGGCCGCGGGAGATTCAACGAGGAGACGACCATGCAACGTCATGCCAACGCGGTCTGGAAAGGCGATCTGAGAAGCGGCACCGGCACGCTCGACACGCAGAGCGGTGTGCTCAAGGGCCAGGCATATTCCTTCAAGATGCGGTTCGAGGACGAAAGCGGCAAGTCGGGCACCAATCCCGAGGAGCTGATCGCCGCCGCCCATGCCGGCTGCTTCGCCATGCAGCTCTCGCACTTCCTTGCCGAGAACGGCACGACGGCGGAAAAGCTGGAAGCGAAGGCAGTCGTGACGCTCATTCCCGGCACCGGAATCACCGAAAGCGCACTGACGCTGGTGGCTACCGTTCCCGGCATAGACGACGCCAAGTTTCAGGAACTCGCTGCCAAGGCCAAGGGCGCATGCCCCGTCTCCGGCGCGCTCGGGGCGATCAAGATCACGCTCGACGCCCGGCTCGCCTGACGCAACTTTCGCTACGGAAGGGCGCGGCGGACGTAATCTTGCGTCCGTCCCGGCCTGCACTTCGCAACCAAAAATCCGCCGCTCAGCGCTAGAATCCGGTTTCATCACCGCTATCTCGGGAGAAGCACCATGCTGATGCAGGTGGAGACGCGTGCATTGAGGAAACAGGCAGCAACGTCGAGCCTGACCGTCACCGACATCACGGCGCAGGCCGCCAAACTCGAGGCCTTCGACGGCCACGAGTGCATCTGGCTCGGCCGCGACGAGGAGCGCGGGCTGACGGCGATCGTCGCCATTCACGACACCCGCCTCGGCCCCGCACTCGGCGGCACAAGGGTGTGGCCGCACGAGACCTTCGACGCCGCCCTTACCGATGCGCTGCGCCTCTCGCGCGGCATGACCTACAAGGCCGCGGTCGCCAACCTGCCTCTCGGCGGCGGCAAGGCCGTCATCTGGGCCGATCCCGCCCGCGACAAGACTCCGCAACTGCTCGACGCCTATGCCGAAATGCTGGCGCAGCTCGACGGGCAGTATTTCACAGCCGAGGATGTCGGCCTGTCGCTGGCCGATGCAGACTATCTGCGCGAACGCGCCCGCAACGTCACCGGAACCACCAAGGGCGGCAGCCTCAACCCCTCGCCGGTTACGGCGCACGGCGTCTATCTCGGCCTGAAAGCCGCCTTCGCCTGGCGCAACGGCCATGACGACCTCACAGGAGTGCGCATCGCCGTTCAGGGACTCGGTTCGGTGGGCTGGGCGCTCTGCGAGCGGTTGCGCGACGATGGCGCCAAGCTGATCGTCTCCGACATCAACGAGCTGCGCGTCGCCAAGGCGCGCAAGGAACTCGGAGCCGAGACGACTACTCCGGACGCTATTCTCGCTGCCGAAGCTGACATCTTCGCGCCCTGTGCGCTGGGCGCGGTGCTGTCGGCCGAGACAATTCCGCTACTGCAGGCCGGCATTGTCGCCGGCGCGGCCAACAACCAGCTGGCCGGCCATGACGACGCAAAGCTGCTGATGGATCGCGGAATCCTCTATGCGCCGGATTACGTGATCAACGCCGGAGGGCTGATCAATGTCGCGGGCGAACTCGACCCTGACGGTTATGACCGCGAGCGGGTGATGGCCCGGCTGCCGGAGATCCCGCGCACGCTGACCGACATCTTCGCCCGCGCCGAAAAGCAGGGGCGCCCGACCAACGATGTCGCGCGCGAGATCGCCGAGGAAAGGCTTACATCCGCCCGCCCGGCCGCCTGATCCCGATCAGCTGCCCCTGATGCCCTTCATGGCGTCGTCGCCCCACACCTGTTCCAGGCGGGCGTCGCGCCGGCAGCCATTGCGGTAATATTTGTAGCGCACCGGATTCTTCCGGTAGTAGTTCTGGTGGTAGTCCTCCGCCGGCCAGAAGGTCGATGCCGATACGATGTCGGTGGCAATGCCGGTGCCCAGCGTCCTGCCCGCCTGTTGCTTGGCTTTCTCGGCTGCCGCCGCCTGGGCTCCGTTCATCGTGTAGACAGCCGTCGTATAGCTGTGGCCGCGATCGCAGAACTGGCCGCCGCCGTCGGTCGGGTCGATGGAGTGGAAGAAGGCCGACACCAGCATGTCGTAACTGACGCGCGAATTGTCGAACTCGATCCTGACCGCCTCGCGATGACCGCCCGAGGAGTGGTCATAGTAGGTCGGGTTTTCCGTCCTGCCGCCGATATAGCCCGACGTGGTGGACACAACGCCCGACACCTTGTCGAAATCGGCCTCGACGCACCAGAAGCAGCCGCCGGCGAAAATCGCTACTTCCATCTCGGCCTTTGCCGGCTGTGCAGTCGTAAGCGCGGCGCCAGCGGCGAAGAGCAGCGCATATGCGGTCTTGCGGATCATGGACGAACCTCCGTTTTCGCGCGAGAACCTATCACTGCTTTGCGCCGCTTCAAATCAACGGCTTACACGTGTGTGTGAGAGGATCGCCGCCCGTTCGTGATCGGCGCCTCTGCGGCCACTGAAATCGGGTGGCCGGTTGTGCGGCGTGCCACTAGTCAGGCCCCGTCCAACACGGAGCCCCCACTCGATGAAACACTTCCTCCTCATTCACGGCAGCTGGCACGGCGCCTGGTGCTGGTTCAAGATCGTGCCGCGCCTGTCGGCTCATGGAACCGTTGCGGCGGTCAACCTGCCGGGGCGAGGCCGCGATCCGGCCGCAGCCCACACCGTCGATCTCGACACCATGGTCGCCGCAGCTGAGCGGCACCTGCCGGCCGAAGGCAGGACGACGATCGTCGTTCACAGCCGCTATGGCATCGTTGCCTCGGTGCTCGCCGAGAGGCATCCCGATCGCATCGAGCGCGTCATCTATCTCGCATCGTTCATGCTGCCGGACGGCGACAGCGTCGCCAAATGGGGACAGACCGACACCGCATCGCTCATTCTGCCGAACATGGATATCAACATGACGGAGCTCTGGGACTGGCTGCGGCCGGAGGCCTATCGCGAAGCGCTGTACGCGGATTGTGGCGAGGACGATGTCGCGCTTGCGAACGCGCTTCTCTGCCGCGAGCCGATGCGCCCGGCCGGCGAGAAGCTGGTCCTCACCGGTGGGCGTTACGGATTGGTGCCGCGCGCCTACATCCGGCTGACGGAAGATATGGCGGTTTCGCTAGACCTGCAGGACCGGCTGATCGAGGCCAGCCCTCCAGATAGGGTGGAGAGCATCGCCGCCAGCCATTCGGCCTATTTCTCGCAGCCCGACAAGCTGACGGAGACGATCGTAAGTCTCGCGCGTGTCTA
Organism: Rhizobiaceae bacterium; assembly: GCA_017643025.1. Lineage (GTDB taxonomy): Bacteria > Pseudomonadota > Alphaproteobacteria > Rhizobiales > Rhizobiaceae > RCIO01. The sequence goes on along the minus strand of JAEPOG010000002.1, from coordinate 308,743 downwards.
AAGGCAGACTCGCATGGAGCGGTGGCTAAACCCGCCGCTCCACCATCATCTTTTTGATTTCCGCGATCGCCTTGGCCGGGTTCAGGCCCTTCGGGCAGGCCTGGGTGCAGTTCATGATCGTGTGGCAGCGGTAGAGCCGGAAGGGGTCTTCGAGATTGTCGAGCCGTTCGCCCGTCGCCTCGTCGCGAGAGTCGATCAGCCAGCGATAGGCCTGCAGCAGCACGGCGGGGCCGAGATAGCGCTCGCCGTTCCACCAGTAGCTCGGGCACGACGTCTGGCAGCAGAAGCACAGGATGCACTCGTAGAGCCCGTCGAGCTTCTGGCGGTCCTCGTGGCTCTGCTTCCATTCCTTGGCCGGTTCCGGCGACACCGTCTGCAGCCACGGCTCGATGGACGAAAGCTGCGCATAGGGCACCGAAAGGTCCGGCACGAGGTCCTTGACTACCGGCATGTGCGGCAGCGGATAGACCTTCACCGCTCCCGACACCTCGTCCATGCCCTTGGTGCAGGCGAGCGTGTTGGTTCCGTCGATGTTCATGGCACAGGAGCCGCAAATGCCCTCACGGCATGAGCGGCGCAGCGTCAGCGTCGGATCTACCTTGTTCTTGATCCACAAGAGCGCATCGAGAACCATCGGCCCGCAATCGTCCATGTCGACATAATAGGTGTCGACGCGCGGGTTCTGTCCGTTGTCCGGCGACCAGCGATAGACCTTGTATTCGCGCAGATTGCTCGCGCCCTCCGGCTTCGGCCAGACCTTGCCGTCCTTGACCCGGGAGTTTTTGGGGAGCGTGAGTTCAACCATAGCGCGGCCTGTCCATCACTGGTTGCGGCATTCCATCGGAGTCTGGGTCATGAAGTTCGCCATCTCCATCATCTCGGCCCCGGTCAGATTCATCTGTGCCGCCATCTGGGCCTGCTGATCGCCGCGGATCGCAGCCGTGAAGAAAGCAAGCTGATTTTCGCTGAGGGTTTCATGAACCCGGTCGAGCACGCAGGCGCAGGCCGAGTCCGAAAGCTGTAGGTCGGCCTTGCAGGACGCCATGATCAGTTCGTCGTCGGCCAGCGCCGGCGCTGCAAGCAGCAGTCCAGTCACCGTCGCCGCGGCGGCAAGTATGGTTCCAGCTCTCATCGGCATTACCTCCGGTCAGTACACCCGCTTCTTGGGCGCGATCTTCTTGAGTTCGATGCCGCCGTCGGCTTCCTTGAGCAGCGGGTCGGTATGCACAGGCCGGTAGCTGAGCGTCACCTTGCCCTTCTCGTCCACCCTGGCCAGCGTGTGCTGGCGCCAGTTCTTGTCGTCGCGCTCGGGGAAATCCTCATGCGCATGCGCGCCGCGGCTCTCCTTGCGCGCCTCGGCGGAGTAGACCGTGGTGATGGCGTTGGCCATCAGGTTTTCCAGCTCCAGCGTCTCCACCAGGTCGGAGTTCCAGATCATCGAGCGGTCGGTAACGTGGAGGTCGGACAGCTCGTCCCAGATTGCGGAGACGCGCTTGCAGCCCTGCTTGAGCGATTCGGAGGTGCGGAAGACCGCCGCGTCTTCCTGCATCGCCTTCTGCATCTTGTCGCGCAGGCCGGCCGTCGGGCTGCCGCCATTGGCGTGACGAACCTTGTCGAAGCGCTCCATGATCTTGTCGCAGGCAGCAACATTCACCGGCGGAACTTTCGACTCGCGGTCGATCACCTGGCCAGCGCGGATCGCTGACGCGCGCCCAAACACCACGAGGTCGATCAGCGAATTGGAGCCGAGCCGGTTGGCGCCGTGCACGGAGGCGCAGCCCGCCTCGCCGACGGCCATCAGGCCGGGCTGGATACGATCGGGATCGTCTTCAGTCGGGTTCAGCACCTCGCCCCAGTAGTTCGTGGGGATGCCGCCCATATTGTAGTGCACCGTCGGCAGCACCGGGATCGGCTCGCGGGTCACGTCTACGCCGGCGAAAATCTTCGCACTTTCCGAAATGCCCGGCAGACGCTCCGCCAGCACCGCTGGATCGAGATGGTCGAGGTGAAGGAAGATGTGATCCTTCTCCTTGCCGACGCCGCGTCCCTCGCGGATTTCCATGGTCATGCAGCGCGAGACCACATCGCGGGACGCCAGATCCTTGGCGGACGGCGCGTAACGCTCCATGAAGCGCTCGCCTTCCGAATTGACAAGGTAGCCGCCCTCGCCGCGCGCGCCCTCGGTGATGAGGCAGCCGGCGCCGTAAATGCCGGTCGGGTGGAACTGCACGAATTCCATGTCCTGCAGAGGCAGGCCCGCGCGGGCAACCATGCCGTTGCCGTCGCCGGTGCAGGTATGCGCCGAGGTCGCCGACTGGTAGGCGCGGCCGTAGCCGCCGGTCGCCAGCACCACCATCTTCGCCGAGAAGCGGTGGATCGTGCCGTCGTCGAGGTTCCAGGCGACGACGCCGGTGCACACACCGTCGGTCATGATCAGGTCGAGCGCGAAATATTCGATGAAGAACGTCGCCTTGTTCTTCACCGACTGGCCATAGAGCGTGTGGAGTATGGCGTGGCCGGTACGGTCGGCGGCGGCACAGGTGCGCTGCACCGGCGGGCCATCGCCGAAATTCTGCATGTGGCCGCCGAAGGGACGCTGGTAGATGCGCCCGTCCTCGGTGCGCGAAAACGGCACGCCGTAATGCTCGAGCTCATAGACGGCGGCAGGGGCTTCGCGCGCGAGATATTCCATCGCGTCGACGTCGCCCAGCCAGTCGGAGCCTTTCACCGTGTCGTAGAGGTGCCACTGCCAGTGGTCCGGCCCCATGTTCTGCAGCGACGCCGCAATGCCGCCCTGTGCCGCCACAGTGTGCGATCGGGTCGGGAATACCTTGGTGATGCAGGCCGTCTTCAGCCCCTGCTCGGCCATGCCGAGCGTGGCGCGCAGCCCCGCGCCGCCGGCCCCGACCACCACCACGTCGTAGGCGTGGTCGACATAGGTGTAGGCTTCGGCCACCAATCAGCCTCCGAATGCGAGCTTGAGGAGCGCGAACACCGAGACCGCGCCGAGAACCAGCGAAAACGCCGTGTTGAGCATGAGGATGGAGACCTTCAGCAGCTCGCCGTGAATGTAGTCGACGATGGTCTCCTGGATGCCGAGACGCATGTGTTCGATGCTGATCGCGACGAACAAGATGAGCAGCACCGCGACAAGCGGCTGGCCGACGACGGCGCGTGCGGCGTCGTAGTCCTTGCCGATCAGCGAGAATACCAGGCCGATCGCAAACAGCGTCAGCGGCACCAGCGCCACCGAACTGATGCGCACGAGCCAGAAATGCATCGTGCCGTCCTTCGCCGAGCCGAGCCCGCGAACCGTCTTCAGTGTGGTGCGCATTTCGCTCATGCCCGCCTCAGAACCACAGGAAGTAGACCAGCCATGTGATGGCGGTCAGAAGAAGCGAACCGACGAGGGTCAGCGAGGACAGCAGCGTCGACGTCTGCTTCCCGAGGCCGGCCCCGGTATCCCAGATGAAATGACGGATGCCACCCAGCATGTGATGATAAACAGTCCACGAAAAGCCGATCAGCACGATAAGCCCGAACCACGAACCGAGCAGCCAGTTGGCGGTCTCGAACCAGCTGCGCGAGGTCGCGAGCGCGACCAGCCACCAGGCAATCAGCACCATGCCGAAATAGAGAGCGATGCCGGTGATGCGATGCACGATCGACATCGCCATGGTCGGCGTGAACCGGTAGATGCCGAGATGCGGCGAGACGGGTCGGGTGGCTGTCGATTCGCTCATGGCTCCCCACTGACGCCCGGAGACCCGCGCAAGCCGATTCGGCCAGCTCTTTCCCCCGGACCGGTGGTTATCTAGTCCGCTTTTTGCACTGCGTCAAAGCCGCGTCCGTCCAACCCGCAATCTTCAATCGATTGAAGCTCTTAGGCGGGATTTCCCGGCACGGAACGGCTCAGCGATTGCAGGTCATCGGCGGCCGGCCCGCCTTCATCCACAGCGCTTCGTTGCCTTCCAACACCAGAGCCAGCCCCTCCGCGCCATAGCGGCTGCGCTGGTTGGGCGGAGCAGCGACAAGCTCGAAGCGAGTCTCGACCAGTTCAGGGGCTTCGCCCGGAGCAGCGGTTTCATCGAGGGGCGCCGCGACCCTCTCGTCGACAACGACTGAACCGCCGGTGTTGATGATACGCAGATCGCCGTCGCCGCAGCGATATGTGGCGACGCGCGGCTGGCTGCCTGGCGCCTGCTGCTGCGACGAGCCGCCGGTGCAGCCGGCGGCTGCAAGCGATGCCGCAACGGCGATACTCGATACGATGACGCGCCGCGCCCTGCCTGCCCGATTTTTCATGCGCCGGACGCTATTCGCAAAAGGTGGCGAAGATCAAGCGCGGGAGAACTTGCGCTGAGTCACCTTCCGTCGAACCTGATCACCCAGCTCGTCCAGTCTGCCGGGGCGGCGATTTCGGCGTAGAGCTTTCGGCCGTCTTCCGGCTGGCGCGGGGCGTTGAGTACCAGCTTGGTCCAGCCGCGCTCCTCCGCCTGGTCGGCAAGCACGTCGACCAGCGCCTTGGCGATGCCCTTCTGCCGGTGGTCATGGTGGACATAGATGTGGTCGACCACGCCGCAGCGCATGCCAGACACCGGCTCCGGCTGGTCGGCGACCATGACGAAGCCGACGAGCGCGCCATCCACCCGCGCGCCGTAGATCTCGACGGCGCGGTCCTGCAGCAGCGTTTCGGCGTAGAAATCGTCGGGCCGGCGCGGCGCGCCGCGCTTTAGCGCCTGGGCGTAGCCGGCGACCAGCGGCGCCAGATCATGCGCGTCCCTGAGCCGTAACTGGGCGATGTCGATCTCGTGGTTCTCGCTCATGCCGCTTCCATTCTTGAATTAACCACCTTTGTCAAACGCCGGGGAGCGCTGGCGCGCAACCGGGTGACAACGGTTAAGAATGCGTTAATTTGCGCCTCTGAGGGGGCCGGACTTGCAGGGTAGGGACCACGCACATGCGTTTGACCAGTAACCGGACCGGACTTTTGGCCGCCATGGCTTTGGCGGCGCTGGCGCTTTCGTTCGCCCCGGCTGCGGCCGGCGGCTATGTGAAGGAACGCGTCTACGACGATTCCTTCGGCAATCTGATCATTCTCAGCCCCACCGGCTACAAGCGCATTGTTGTCGGCATGGGTCACGTCGCGGTCGAGATGGAAGTCGAGCGCCGCCGCGAGGCAGCCGCCTGGGTTCCGCCGGTCGGGCATCCGCCGGCCTATGGCCACTGCCACCGCCCGCCGGTGCTGTGGAAGGGGCGCGGTTACATGTACGGGCTCGCCGACGGGGAAATCCCGCGGCCGCCTCTGGTCTGCAAGTAGTTTTCCGGTCCGGCCCAGTTTTGGCCGGATTGTGACTCCTGAGTGGCGTTGAGGAAGCGTTAACCATGAGTAAGGCCCGTTCCGCCCGAGTATTGCGCGGCGAGATCGCATCGCTGGAGACGATGACGCGTTTCGTGCTGGCGACGCTGGCGCTGGCATCAGGCGTCTACACCTATCTCGGTGTGCGCAGCCTGCTCGACGGCGACGCCACCATCGTCTTCTTCGCCGCCGTCATCTATTCAGCAGCCGTCTCCGTCGGCATCTACGGCTTCTGGATGTATCTCATCCGCTTCCTGCCGGGCGTGCGCGACGCAGTCTCGCGGCTGTCGCTGTTCTTCGTCATGGGCCTAGGCTCGCTGATGATCATCGCCATGTCGTCATGGCTGAATGCCGCCGCGCTCGCCGGCTCGGCCGCGGTGGAGCAGCATCTGGCGACGACGCTTGAGGGCTACACCGCCGATCTCGACCAGGCGAATTCCAACGCCATCGCAGCGCAATCGCTGCTGCCGGACATCCAGCGCGCCGCCGAACGCTTTGCCCGCCTGGCGGAGGAAGAGCGCGAGTCTGGCGCTCTCACCGGCTCGTCGGGCTCAGGCTCGGTCGTGCAGCTTCTCACCCAGATGTCTGCGCAGATGCGCGAACTCGAGGCGAGCATCGTCGCTTCGCGCGAGACGGTGAGCCAGCTTTTCGGCGAGGGCCAGACGCATCTGGCCACCATGCGCGGACTGGTGTCGGGCTCCGGTCCGGTGGCGCCGCGCGCCGACAGTTTCGGCGAGGAAGCGGTGGCGCTGGCCGGCGTCATCGCCGCACTCGAACAGACCTCGATCGCGCCTTCGGTCAGCCGCGCCGCCGCCGACCTCTCGGCGGGTTTCATTGCGCCTGTGGCGGACGGCAGCTCCGCCGACCTCGTCGGCCGCCAGGACGCGGTCATGGCGACCGTGCGCGCCTCGGTTGCCGCGCAATCCGAGGCGCTGTCCGCTGCTGCCGGCGAAATTCTCGCTCTGCCCCGGGTGGCCGAGCGCCGCTACGTGCCACTGTCGGCCGCCGAGGCCGTGCTGCTTTATGCGTCGAGCTTCCTGCCGAGCTGGGCCGGCGCCATCTCGATCGACCTGCTGCCCGCTGTGCTGGTGGCGATCATGGCGATCGTGCATTCTGCCATCCGCCGTGACGACGACGCGCTGCCCGAGGCAGACATGATCACCGCCGGCGATGTGCTGCGCGCTCTGGATGTGCACGCCGCGATCTCCGCGCGCCAGCATCAGGCAGAGACCCAACCGGATGACCCGAGCGAGCCCGATGCAGCACCCGGCAGGCACCCGCGGCCCGACGCGCCCAATGTCACGCCGCTGAGCCTGACCGACCGCAAGAGGACCGACCCATGAGCCGGCAATATCTCTCCGGCGACCACGGACCGGACATCGAGGAGCGCCAGGCCGACGAGGCGGGGCTCGTCCGCTGGGCGTTCTTCTTCATGCTGCTCGGCACGTTCCTGGTGCTGACCTTCGACTTCCGCGACATCGTGGAGGAGAATGGCGGCTTGTGGGGCACGGGCGCTTCGCCGACCGCGGTGACAGTGCCGGTGCTGCCGCCTGCGGTCGAGACAGCCGACAATGGCGGCGGCCCGGGCAGCGTCGACCCGCGCGAGTTCATCACGACCAACCCGGACGAACTGCGTGAGACGATGAAATTCACGCTGCTGCCCAAGGGCGTGCTTCTGGCCTCCGGCAGCATCGATCCGGGCGCTGCCGCCCGCTTCGAGACCGAGTTTGCCGAGCGCGGCGAATATATCCGCGTCATCTCGCTCGATTCGCCCGGCGGCTCGCTGGAAGATGCGATGACGATGGCACGCACCATCCGCGAGAACGAGCTTACCGTCGAAGTCGGCGAGGGTGCGCTCTGCGCTTCGTCATGCCCGCTGATTCTCGCCGGCGGCAAGGTACGCAAGGTCTCAGACAAGGCCGCCGTCGGCGTGCACCAGTTCTATGCCGTGACCAATCGCGAGCTGGCGCCGGAACAGGCGATGGCAGACGCGCAGATCACCACGGCGCGCATCACGCGCCACCTGATCGACATGGGCGTCGATCCGGCGCTGTGGCTGCATGCGCTCGATACGCCACCGCGCCGGCTTTATTACCTGTCGCCGCAGGAGCTCGCAGGCTATCGCCTGGTGACCGACGCCCGCACCGCCGCGCTGTCCGAGTGAGAGCCTACCGCGCCATCGCGTGATATTCGGCGTTGGGCAGCATGTCAGTGGCAGCCGCGACGCGGTTCGACATGTTGAAGAAGCCGGCTACCGAGGCGATGTCCCAGATCTCGCGGTCGCTGAATCCCACGACGCGCAGCGCCGTGCGGTCGGCATCGCCGATCTTCGCCGGCTCTTCGGTCAGCTTCTCGACGAAGGCAAGCATGGCGACCTGCTTTTCCGTAAGCTCGGCCACCCTCCAGTTCATCACCATCATTTCGCCGAGCACGGGATCGCCCGACAGCTGCCTCACCGCCGCGCCATGCGCCACGAGGCAATAGAAGCAGTGGTTCACCGAGGAAACGACCACCGCGATCATTTCGCGCTCGAGCTTGCTCAGGCCTGAATCGCCCAGCATCAGATCGTTGTACATGTCGGTGAAGGCGCGCAGCTTCTTCTCGTTGAAAGCGTAGCTTCTCAGTACGTTCGGGACGAGGCCGAGCTTCTCCTCGCATTTGGCGAAATAGGCGAGCGTCGCATCCGACAGCTCCGTTTCCGGCTCAAGTTTCAGCGCGGTCACTCGCTCTCTCATCGGCGTCATTCTCCCTTCAATTATTCCTGCGCACATCTGGCCCGGAGCGCTTCGCCCGGGTCGCCAAACGCGCTTCATCTGTTACGATACAATCAAAAACAGGCGGCGGGAGAGGAAAACGCCATGAATGATCGCGGCAATGCGGAAGGCGCACGCAGGGGTTCGAAATCCGCTGCGGGGGCCGGGTTCCTGGAACTGCTTGTCGCGCGCGCTCCCGAGGAAGACATCTCAACCTACGACAAGGCCGACCTCGCCCGTGCTGCGGAGGTCGCGCATGGCGCGTTGATGCGCCACCACAGAGGCGAAAGCGTTGTCACGGTGGAGGCGAGCCCCGGCATCACCCGGCGCGGACGCCCGGTTTCGGCGGTCACCGTCATCAACGACAACATGCCGTTCCTGTTCGATTCGATCACCGGCGAGATCAACGAAACCGCCGGCGAGGCCGGGCTGGTGCTGCATCCTGTCCTGCTGGTCAAGCACGACGCCAAGGGCGTGGCGCAGATCGTAGGCGACGCCTCCGGGCAGAAAGCGGCCGATGGCGTCGACCGGGTCAGCCTCATTCATGTCCACATCCCGCAGATCAGCGAGGCAGAAGCCAAAGCCCTTGCAGGACGGCTGGAAACCATCCTCACCCAGGTACGGGCCGCCGTTTCCGACTGGAAACCCATGCTGGCGCGGCTCGACCAGTCGATCACCGACTTCCGCTATTCGCCCATGGCGCTCGACCGCGCCAAGGTGGACGAGGCGATCGCCTTCCTCGAATGGCTGCGCGACAACAACTTCACCTTCCTCGGCATGCGCGAGTTCCACTACGAGGGCGGCGAGAAGAACGGCAATCTGCGGCGTTCGGAGAAGCCCGGCCTCGGCATCCTGTCGAACCCCGACGTCCTTGTCCTGCGGCGCGGCACCGAGGCGGTGACAACCACGCCGGAGGTTCGCGCCTTCCTGCACGGCCCGGAGCCGATGCTGGTCACCAAGGCCAATGCACGCTCGCTTGTCCACCGCCGCATCTATCTCGACTATCTCGGCCTCAAGACCTTCAACGAGAAAGGCAAGCTGAAGGGCGAACTGCGCATCGTCGGCCTGTTCACATCGACGGCCTATACGCGTTCGGTGATGCGCATCCCCTATCTGCGCTCCAAGGCGGGCGAAGTGATCGAGAAGTCCGGGTTCGATCCCGGCGATCACTCCGGCAAGGCGCTGATCAATGTATTGGAATCCTATCCGCGCGACGAGCTGTTCCAGATCGACGTGCCGACTCTGCGGCGTCACGCCGAGGCGATCCTTGCGCTCGGCGAGCGGCCGCGCGTGCGCGTGCTGTACAGGATCGACCGCTTCGATCGTTTCGTGTCGGTCATCGTATTCGTGCCGCGCGACCGCTACGATTCGCGCGTCCGGGTCATGATCGGCGACTATCTCAAGACCCGTTTCGACGGCCGGCTGTCGGCCTATTACCCGGCCTTCCCGGAAGGATCGCTGGCGCGTGTCCACTTCATCATCGGCCGTTCCGGCGGCAAGACGCCTGAGCCGGACGAGGAGGACCTCGAAGAGGCGGTGCGCGGGATCGTCCGCACCTGGGACGACGGGCTGCGCGAAGCGATCGCCGAGACCGGCGCAGACGAAAAAGTTGCTGCCGCTGCGGCCGGTTTCCCGGAGAGCTACCGCAACGGGTTCTCGCCCCGCGTTGCGCTGCTCGATGCGCGTCAGGTGCTCGGCGTCAGCCGCGACCGGCCGGCCGCAATCGAGTTCTTTCGCGGCGATGATCTGACCGACGACACCCATTGCGGCCTGAAGATATTCCACCACGGTTCGCCGGTGGCGCTGTCGGAGCGCGTGCCGCTGCTCGAAAACATGGGCTTTCGCGTCATCAGCGAGCGCACCTTCGAGATTCCGCGTGGCGATGAATGTGTGTTTCTGCACGACATGGAGCTGGAAAGCGCAGCCGGTCGCGCGATCGACCTGAAAGCGAATGCAGAACTCTTCGCCTCGGTCTTCCTTTCGGTTTGGAATGGCGAGAGCGACAACGACGCCTACAACGCGCTGGCCGAAAGCGCTCGTCTCGGTCCCGGCGAAATTCGCATTCTGCGCGCTTATGGCCGTTATCTTCAGCAGGCCGGCATTCCGCAGAGCCAGGAGTTCATCGCTGCTGTTCTGAACCGCTATCCGGGCATCGCGCGCGACCTGTTCGAGCTCTTCGACACCCGCAACAACCCGGCGCGCCGCGGCGAGGGCGAAGCCCTGTCGGAGAAGATCGTCGCGGCGCTGGAGAACGTGCCCAATATCGACGACGACACCATCATCCGCCGCTACCTGAACATGATTGGCGCGACCCTGCGCACCAACTACTACGCCGACCGCAGCGGCAAGCCGGTGTCGCTGGCCTTCAAGCTCGACTCGCGCGCGCTTGCCGGCCTGCCCGAGCCGAAACCGTGGCGCGAGATTTTCGTCTACGGAACGGAGGTCGAGGGCGTCCATCTGCGCTTCGGTCCGGTCGCGCGCGGCGGACTGCGCTGGTCGGACCGGGCGCAGGACTACCGCACCGAGGTCCTGGGGCTGGTGAAGGCGCAGCAGGTCAAGAACGCGGTCATCGTGCCTGTCGGCGCCAAGGGCGGCTTCTTCCCGAAGCGCCTGCCAGCCGGCGGCACCCGCGACGAGATATTCGAGGCCGGCCGCAACGCCTACATCAACTTCGTCTCGACCCTGCTGTCGGTGACGGACAATCTGGATGGCGACGCCGTGGTGCCGCCCGAGGGCGTGGTTCGCCATGACGGCGACGACCCATATTTCGTCGTCGCCGCCGACAAGGGCACCGCGACCTTCTCCGACACCGCCAACGCGATCAGCCAGAAGAACGATTTCTGGCTCGATGATGCCTTCGCCTCCGGCGGCTCGGCCGGTTACGACCACAAGAAGATGGGCATCACCGCCCGCGGCGCCTGGGAGGCGGTGAAGCGACACTTCCGCGAGATGAACCGCGACATCCAGTCCGAGCCCTTCTCTGCCGTGGGCGTCGGCGACATGTCGGGCGACGTGTTCGGCAACGGCATGCTCCTGTCGAAATGCACGCGGCTGATCGCCGCCTTCGACCACCGCGACATCTTCATCGACCCCGATCCGGATCCCGAAACAAGCTACGCCGAGCGCAAGCGCCTGTTCGAAATGGGCCGCTCAAGCTGGCAGGACTACGACGTCAAGAAGCTGTCGAAGGGCGGCACCATCGTCTCGCGTTCGAAGAAATCGATCGAGCTCAGCCCGGAAGCAGCAGCCGCCATTGGCCTCGACAAGTCGCCGGCGTCGCCCGCCGAGATCATGCGCGCCATTCTCAAGGCGCCGGCCGACCTGCTCTGGTTCGGCGGCATCGGCACCTATGTGCGGGCATCGTCGGAATCCAACCCGGATGTCGGCGACAGGGCAAACGATTCGATCCGCATCACGGCGAAGCAGGTGGGCGCCAAGGTCGTCGGGGAAGGCGCCAATCTCGGGCTGACCCAGAAAGCGCGCATCGAATACGGCCTCAACGGCGGGCGCTGCAACTCCGACGCCATCGACAATTCCGGCGGCGTCAATTCGTCCGACGTCGAGGTCAACATCAAGATCGCGCTTGCGGCCGCGATGCGCGCCGACAGGCTCGACCGCCCGGCGCGCAACAAGCTGCTGTCGGCGATGACCGACGAAGTAGCCGATCTGGTGCTCGCCAACAACTACCAGCAGACGCTGGCGCTCTCGCTGGCTGCGAAGCGCGGCGTGGCTGACATCGGCCAGCAGGCGCGGCTGATGACGTCGCTGGAAGCGCGCGGGCTGCTTGACCGCGAGGTCGAGGACCTTCCCGGACCGGAGGCTCTCAACGAACGCCAGTCGCTCGGCGCGCCGCTGACGCGGGCCGAACTCGGGGTGCTGCTCGCCTATGCCAAGATTGTCCTCTTCGACGATCTGCTTGCCAGCGCGGTGCCCGACGATCCGCATTTCGAGGCCGATCTCATCGGCTATTTCCCCGACAAGATGGCCAAGAAATACGACGGCGAAATCCGCGCCCACCGCCTGCGCCGCGAAATCATCGCCACGGAGCTTTGCAACGACACGATCAATCGCGGCGGTCCGAGTTTCATCAACCGGCTGCAGGAGTTGAGCGGCCGCGGCGCGCACGACGTGGTGGCTGCCTTCGCTGTGGTTCGCGACGGCTTCGATCTGCCCGAAATCTACCGGGCGATCGACGCCCTCGACACCAAGATCGATGGAACCGCCCAGCTTGAGCTTTATCAGCGCGTCGGACGGCTGGTTCACGCCGGCACCGCCTGGCAGCTCAAGAACGACCACAGCGCCACGCCAATCGGCGGACGCGTCGCCGCGCTGCGCGAGGCGCGCAAGGCGCTGGAGCCGGTGATGACGGCCAAGATGCCGGAGTTCCAGAAGCAGCGTCTGGCAGGCCGTACGGCCCAATACGAAGGCCTGGGCGCACCCAAGTCGCTGGCGGCCAAGCTGGCCTTCCTGGGCATCGGCGAACTCGTGCCCGACATAGCGCTCGTCGCCGGCGAGGCGAGCGCGTCGCTGCCTAACGCCACCGAAGCGTTCTTCGCCGTCACCGAAGCCTTCGGCATAGGACGCCTGGAGGACGCTGCGCGAAATATTCAGCCCTCCGACTACTATGACGGGCTTGCGCTTGTCCGCGCCAATGACATGATCGGAACCGCCCGGCGGCGCTTTGCCGTCACCGCGCTGCGCGAAGGCAAGGACGGCAGCGAACCCGTTACTGCCTGGATCGAGCTTGGCAAGGAACGCGTCGCACGGGCACGCGAGCGGCTGCTCGCGCTGACTGAAAGCGGCGAGCTGACCGTCTCGCGGCTGACGGTTGCGGCGGGCGTGATGTCCGACCTGGCAGGTCATTAGCGCTCTTCCGGTTGCGGCCGGGGACGCAAGGGAGGGGCAATTGCAGCAGGAACCGCGCGCGGCCGCGTCTAGACGCGGCATCTGGGGATGGATGCTGTTCGACTGGGCGCAGCAGCCATTTCACACGCTGATCATCACCTTTGTCTTCGCGCCCTATTTCGCCGCTTCGGTGGCGTCCGACGCAGCGCGCGGCCAGGAATTGTGGGGTTATGCCACCGGCATCGGCGGCCTCGCCATTGCCCTGTCGTCGCCGGTGCTCGGCGCAATCGCCGACGCGACCGGACCGCGCAAACCCTGGATCCTGTTCTTTTCGGTGATCGGCTTCATATGCTGCATGCTGCTCTGGTTCGCCGTGCCCGGCATGGAAAGCCTGACGTGGATGCTGCTGGTCATCGCGCTGGCGGTGTTCGGCATGGAGTATGCCGCGGTATTCAACAACGCGATGATGGCCGACCTCGTGCCGCGTTCGGAACTTGGCCGCCTCTCCGGCTCCGCCTGGGGGCTCGGTTATGTCGGCGGCCTGATCACGCTGGTGATCGTGCTCGGCCTGTTTTCCGCCTCGCCGGAGTCCGGCAAGACGCTGCTTGGGCTGACGCCCATTCTGGGGCTCGATCCCGCTATGCATGAAGGCGACCGCGCCGCCGGACCGTTCACGGCGATTTGGTACGCCGTGTTCGCGCTCCCCATGTTCCTGTTCACGCCGGACGTGCCGCGCCGCATCTCCCAATCGGGCGCGGTGAAGCAGGGGCTGGCACGACTTGGCGCGACGCTGAAGAGCCTGCCAAGGGAGCGCAGCTATTTCAGCTTCCTCATGTCGAGCATGTTCTACCGCGATGCGCTCAACGCGCTTTATACCTTCGGCGGCATCTACGCCGCTGGCGTGCTCGGCTGGTCGATCATCCAGATCGGCATATTCGGCATTCTCGCCAATTTGACCGGAGCCATCGGCGCATGGATCGGCGGTCATGCCGACAAGCGCTTCGGACCGAAAGCGGTCGTGACGTTCACCGCCGCACTTCTCGCGCTGTGCTGCGTGCTGGTCATTTCGACCACGCAGACGCAGGTGCTGTTTGTCACCGTCGCCGGCGATGCGAGCGGGCTGCCCGACATCATGTTCTACGTCGCGGGCGCTGTGATCGGCGCGGCCGGCGGCGCGCTTCAGGCCGCCTCGCGCACACTGCTGGTCGACCAGGTCGAGCGCGACAGGGTAACGGAAGCTTTCGGCCTCTATGCCCTGTCCGGCAAGGCGACGACCTTCATCGGGCCGTTCGCCATCGCCATCGTGACCGCGTTCTTCGCGCAGGAGGCTTTCGGCCTTTCGACGCAGGACGCCCAGCGCATCGGTGTGACGCCTGTCGTTGCCCTGTTCGTCATCGGACTGGTGCTGCTGCCCTTCGTGAAGAGCAGGCATACGCATTAACTCCAGCGGCGCCCGACGGAAATTTCCCTACCGATTTTACATCGGTGGAGAGCCACATGGTACGTGATTGTCTTGCGTGGGCCAGTTGTTCAAGACAAACACAAGAAGGTTTTGAATATTCCGTACGCAATGGCATGATACCAGCGTGGTGCGTTGACAATACAGATGTTGACGCCTTGGACGGGAGGGCAAGGTGCTGGTGGACAGACTTGACCACGTGCAAAGCACGCGGATTTTGCCGATTGCACGCGCTCTCGTCATCATCGCGGCACTACTGTGTCTGGTAGCCATTGCAGCCGCTGCCATCTGGATCGTCATACTACAGGTTCGCACATGGGCACCGGTGGATCAGCAGCCGGTACCGGAACTGCCGCCGCGCCCCGCAGTCGAGAACGTAGAGCTGGATGCAGAGGCGGTCGCGCGACGTTTGGTGCCGCCGTCGAAGATCAGCGTCACAGCGCTCGATCCGCTGACTCAAAGCACACGCGCAGGAACCGTCGTCGCGTTGGTGGCTGCCGATACCGCCAACGGCCTCGCCCCGCTGCCGGAAGGGCTGCTGGTGCTTAGCAGCCCCGATGCTGGATACTTTCGCCCTTCGGCGGCAGGGCAAGGGCGGCTCGGCCTTGCCGCGACCTCGGCGCTTGTCGACCTCGTCAAGTCGCAACTTGAAACGCCCGACGGACCGGCTTCTCGTATTTTTCAGCTGCGTCTGGCAGTCCGGGATCGCTACGGGCTTTCGTCAGCTCCCGCCGAGGTGGAGTTGAGGCTCATTTTGCATCGCGCGCAGGCTGCATCGGACGAAAGACCCGCACCCCCGGCTGGTGCCCAAGCATCATCATGGCAAATGCTGGCGCAAGAAATTGCGCTTGCGATCGACCCGTCTCGTTCCCCTGCCTATTTCGATGCCTACAACCGTGCATTGGCAGTGCCGCAACAGTGCGAGGTAGGCAATCAAACCGAGATATTCACGGCGGACGCTCGCCGGGCTTTCCTCCTTGTAGCGGACCGGCTGGCGTCGACAAACCCGGAAGCGTTCTATGACGGGCTGTGCGTCGCATGGGCGTCGGCGCGCGAAGCGGAAGCAGCTGCCAGAGCTCGGATCGAGGCGGACGAGCGCGCAGCGGTCGCCGCTCGACAGGCAGTAATTGTCAGCAATAGCAGCGCACGCGCAGAGGCCGCGCTGCATGCACGCAGCATGCGCGGTCAACAACTCATCTCGCTCGCCTTTGTCGGCAGCGCCGTCCTCACATTCCTTTTCATTTCGCTTGTCCTCGCGTTCCTCGCCATCGAAGGCCATTCGAAAGCGATCCGCGCGGCCATCCTTACGATTGCGACCGGAAAGGCCAACGAAAAGGGGGAGCCGACATGATGTATACCCGGACACAATGCGTTCCCGCACTCGGCGCTGCAGTGATGATATTACTCTCAACACCTGCCACATCCTGGGCCCAGAACGACCGTGAGGTTGGAAGGGCGCTCGGGAATATCATCTTCGGCATCATCGGAGGCACCTTCGGCAGGGAACGAGCCCGATCGAGCTGGGCAAGGATCCCCGGCACCATGAGGGTGTGCCTAAGCGACCAGCACGGCATCATCGTGAACGATCTCATCAATCAAGGCGTCACTGCCGAGGATCGCCGCCTGGCTCCATACATGCAGGACTGCCGCCAATTCGTCGCTGCCCAACAGGAGCTCACCAGGCAGGCCCAGCAACATCTCGCGGAGCTTGGATACGATCCAGGCCCGGTTGACGGCCTCCCCGGAGCTAGAACCAACGCTGCCATCGAGCGGTTCCAGCGCGACCAGAACCTGCCTGTCAGCGGACAGGTCAGCAACCAACTCGTCGAGCAGCTTCGTCGTGAAGCACTCCGTATTCGCGAGCAGGACAATCGTCTCGCCGGTCAGGACCGAACCGAACCGGATTCGACCGACCGCAGCACGCAGGCCGTTACTGTACCTGCGGCTCCACGACGTGCGCCGCAGCAAACGGAGACAACCAGCTTTCAGCCAGATCCCGGCCCAAGTGCCGCGGAACGAGCAGCGCAGGCACGGCGCGAGAGGATCGTTGCTCTACACGGTGACGAATTCGTCGACGAGATCCTGGAAGGCAGGATCGTCGTGGGTATGACCAAGGAACATGCATTTGCCGCACGCGGCGAGCCGTCCCGCAAGGATACAATCCCGCCCGACGACGAGCTTTGGTATTACGGCAACGAACGGGTGACCCTATACAAGAACAAGGTCACTTACGTGGGGCCGTAGGCCTGCCAGCAGCGCCGCTACCCTAATGCCGGAAGTGCCGGACTCCGGTGAACACCATGGCGAGGCCCGCTTCGTCGGCGGCGGCGATGACTTCATCGTCGCGCATCGATCCGCCCGGCTGGATGACGGCGGTGGCGCCGGCTTCGGCCGCCGCGAGCAAGCCGTCGGCGAACGGGAAGAAGGCGTCCGACGCAACGGCTGAGCCTTTGGTCAGCGGCTCGGCGAGTCCGGCGGCTTCCGCCGCGTCCTGCGCCTTGCGCGCCGCGATGCGTGAGGAATCGACGCGGCTCATCTGGCCGGCGCCGATGCCGACGGTGGCGCGGTCCTTGGCGTAGACGATGGCGTTGGATTTGACGTGCTTGGCGATGCGGAAGGCGAAGCGCAGATCGGCCATCTCGGCATCGCTGGGTGCGCGTTTCGTCACGACCTTGAGGTCGAGGTCTTCGACGACGGCATTGTCGCGGCTTTGCGCCAGCAGCCCGCCCGCAACGCTCTTGAACACCGTCCCGCCGGCGCGCGGATCGGGCAGCCCGCCGGTCAGCAGCAGGCGCAGGTTCGCCTTTGCGCCAACGATGGCGAGCGCCTCCTCCGACGCGTCCGGGGCGATGATGACCTCGGTGAAGACCTTGACGATCTCCTCCGCCGCCTCGGCGTCGAGCGGCCGGTTGAGCGCCACGATTCCGCCAAAGGCCGAGACGGGATCGCAGGCCAGCGCCTTCTTGTAGGCCTCCACGAGCGAAGCGCCTTCCGCCACGCCGCAAGGATTGGCATGCTTGATGATGGCGACTGCCGCGGTGCGCGCCGGCTCGAATTCGGCGACCAGCTCAAACGCGGCATCGGTATCGTTGATGTTGTTGTAGGAGAGTTGCTTGCCCTGCACCTGCCGCGCCGTGGCGACGCCCGGACGCGGTGCGCCACCGGCATAGAACCCGGCATTCTGGTGCGGGTTTTCGCCATAGCGCATCGTGATTGCCAGCTTGCCGCCGAAGCCGCGCCAGGCCGGCTCTGCGATCTCCAGCGCCTCGGCGAACCAGCCCGAAATCGCCGCATCGTATGCGGCGACGCGAGCGAATGTCTTGGCCGCCATTTCCTGCCGGAAGCGATAGCTCAGCGCACCGGCTTGGGCATCGAGTTCGGCAAGCAGGGCCGCGTAGTCGCCGGGATCCGTGATGGCCGCCACATAGGCATGATTCTTGGCGGCAGCACGCAGCATGGCCGGCCCGCCGATGTCGATATTCTCGACAATTTCGGCATAGGAGCCGCCCTTGTTCCGCACGGCTTCGAACGGATACAGATTGATCACGGCGAGATCGATCGGACCGATGCCGTGTGCCTCCATGGCTGACCTATGCTCGGCGTCGTCGCGGATGGCGAGCAGGCCGCCATGGACAGACGGGTGCAGCGTCTTCACGCGCCCGTCCATGATCTCCGGAAAACCGGTAATGTCGGACACGTCGCGCACCGGAATGCCGGCGTCGGCAATCGCTCGCGCAGTGCCCCCGGTCGAGACAAGCTCGACGCCGCGTTTTGAAAGCGCGGCGGCGAGGTCGGTCAGCCCGGTCTTGTCGGAAACGGAAAGCAACGCCCGGCGCAGCGGCACGCGGTCCGGCGGCTCGATATTCTTGGCGGCGACGGCCATGGCGCTCTCCGGTGCGGGAAAGCGGGCGAAGTAGCATAGCGCCGGACGAATGCAAGGCGGCTCGGCGGCTTGTCCTCAGCCTACGAGTTCAGTGCGGGTGAACCGCCAGCTGATCTCGCCGGTCTCCGACGCCTTGAAGGAGAGTACAATCTGCCGGCTCTTCTGCGGTCCGGCGGCGCCGGCGAAGAAGATCGATTCCTCGACCACGGGTTCCGCTCCGTCGCAGGTGAACACCCAGACATCGCTGGGCACACCCTTCAGGACAAGCCGCTCGGAGGAGTCGAGAAAAAGTCCGATCCCCGGATGCACATGAAACCTGACCGTCACCTGGTCGCGCCCGTCGTCGAGGGCCGGCTTGCCGCCGGCCCGGTAGAACCGGTCGGTTCCTTCGAGGATGTTTCCGGCGGCGGACAGCGCGATTTCGCGCTCGTGGACGATGCCGAAACGCGGCACATAGCCGTCATGGCTGGCGATGAAACCCTGGACGCCTTCGGCGTCCGTGCGTTTGACCGGAATCCGCTGCGGCCCGCCGATGAGCGGTGTCCCTATGAGGTCGGTTAGCTGCGCTGTTGTGGTGAAGCGCGCCGACGAGGTGTCGTTCAGCGTCGCTGTGGAGTGGGCCGCGGTGGCGCGCGCCAGCGGCCTGAACTCCTCCGCGCCATAGCTGTCCACGCCGCAATTGACGATGAAGCGGTGCCGTCCGGATGACATTTCGAAGGACAGGCAGCCGGCATGGGCCTGATGCGAGACATCGGCGGGCGGGGCCGCTCCCGTATCGGCCAGTACCACCGTGCCGCCCATGGCAAGGCGCTGATAGCCGGAATGCACGGCGTTGAGCAGCGGCGCGCCGCCGGTATCGTCATGATGCAGCAGCGCCGAAACACGGTCCTGCACGGTCGCGCCCATGCCATTGAACAGCGCCAGGCATCCGTCCTGATGGCGGAAGAAGCGCAGCGCCGGCAGCATGCGCTCCACCGCGGCGATCAGCGCATCCGGGGGCGCTTCGGCCTGGTTGGCGTAAGTCTGACGAAGCGGCAGAAGGTCCGACAGCAGCTCAAGCACCGCCATCGGGTTGCGCGAGACGTGCCCTCCATCCGGCAGGATCTGCTTCTCAAGCTCGGCCGCCAGATTGTTGGTGGCGGAACGCAGTGTGGCGTTGGACACCGGCAGCGACAGCGCCGAAAAGCAGAGGGCGGCTCGCGCCCGCAGCCGCTCCTCGCCGTCAAGCATGTCGGGCGTGACGGCGCGCAGATAGCGTATCTGCAGCGCCAGCGAGCGCAGATAGGAGCGGTAAAAGACGAAGTCGGCGCCCTGCAGCACCACCGTGGAATGCTGCAGCCAGGCGATGACGCGCCGCGCGGTGACCGCGGGGTCCCAGGCGATGCCGCCGATGCGGCGGCCATGCACGGACATCCAGTCTGAGACCAGCGCCCTGGCATTGGCCGAGGCGAGTTCCGTTCCCGCCTGGCGCATGTGCCGCAGCCAGCGGAAACTGTGCAGCGATTTCAGCCAGGCGAGGTCGGCGATTTCGAGCTGGAACGGCGATTCGCCGCCCATATCGACCATGTGGCCCGCGAGCGGAAACCGGCCGTGGTAGATCTCGTTGGCGATCTGGCCGTCGGCCAGCCTGAGGTCGGGCGGCGCGATCAGCACGCGCTCCGGCGTCCGCCCGACGAAACGCCAGCGCCGCGTCGGACCGCTGCGTATGCGCCGCCGGGCGCGCCGCCACAGGGCGCGCGTCGCCAAAATCCAGATCGGCGGACTCATGCTCCTACCGACATCCAAACGCCATGCCCTCCTGACGCCCTTGTCCGCCGGCAGCCAAGCCGGAATTCGACGTCAATCTCGTTCACTCGCCCGATGACACGCATGGCGCCACAGGCGCCGGTACCGGCAGCCGTCCCGCCCCGGTTGTTGATCAGGTTAGCTGATTCAGCGGAATTGCGCGAAGCGCCCATCAGCGAAAATGAATGTATGGTTAGCGTTAACGCTTCCTTACCAGCCGCATGGCGAAAAACCCGTCGCAGCCGGAAAGCTCGGCTTCCGGGAGCACGAGGGCGTCGGGCGTGGTCCGCAACCAGCCGCGCTCCGCGACAAATCCGGCAATGCCGGGAGCCTCGTCAGGGCGGATCGGATCGAGCGCGGCGTCCGTCCGTTCGCCCAAGAAGGCTTCCGCCAGGTCCTCCCCTTCCAAGGGATCGATCGAGCAATTGGCAAAGACAAGCCTGCCGCCCTGCTTCACCAACGTTATCGCGTGGTCGAGCAGCCGGCGCTGCAGGCCGGCCAGCTTGGCGATGTCGTCCGGCGTCTTGGTCCAAGGCACATCGGGATGACGGCGAACCGTGCCGGTGGACGAGCATGGCGCGTCGAGCAGCACTGCGTCGAACGGCGCGGTCGGCGAATAGCTGAGTGCATTTGCCTCGACGATCTCCGCATCGAGCCCGAGCCTGTCGAGATTGGACTTCAGCCGCCGGAGACGGCTGGCCGACAGATCGACCGCGGTCACTTTCGCTCCTGCCGCCGCAAGCTGCGCCGTCTTGCCGCCGGGCGCGGCGCACAGGTCGAGCACACGCAAGCCGTCGACATTGCCGAGTAGCCTTGCGGGCAGGCTGGCGGCGATATCCTGCACCCACCACGTGCCCTCGGCGTAACCGGGCAACTCAGGAACCGGCGCTGCAAGCCGTCCGACGCGTACTGAGCCGTTCGGCAAAACGACGCCACCGAGCTTCTTGGCCCAGCCTTGCGGGTCCGACTTCATCGTGAAATCGGTCGGCGGCTCCTGCCGGTGGATAGCAAGAATCCTCGCTGTCCTGTCCTTTCCGTAAGCGCCTTCCAGGCGCTCCACGAACCAGTCGGGCGCGTCGATGCTGCGCGCCAGCGCTGCCGGCAGCGCGCGGTCCTTGCGCCGGCCGATTTCGCGCAGGACGGCGTTCACCAGCGAGGCGAAACGCGCCGTGCGCGGATCGCCCGCGGCGTGGGAGACGGCCAGATCGACGGCCGCGCTGTCGGGGACGTCGAGAAACAGCATCTGCGCCGCCGCAACATGCAGCACATGTTCCAGCGTACGCGCATTCGCTGGAAGGGGCCGTTGCAGCCGCGCCGCTATCAGCGCCGATATCGTGCCGCGAAAGCGCAGCGCGGTGACGAGTGTGGCGCGCACCAGCGCCCGGTCGCGCTGCTCCAGCGCCAGGAATTGGGGGTGGCCGTGTTCCTGGTCGGTCAGCGCGTCGAGCGCTGTGTGCTTGTCGATGATCGCCGCCAGCAGCCGCGCCGCCGTGACGCGCGCCGCGAGGCCGGGCCGGTCTTCGGCGACCTGCTTCTCTTTTCCGCTGCGGCGTTTCTGCCTTGCCCGTCCTGCCGTCACCGCCACGAACCTAGCGCCGGCGGCCTGGGCCGGTGGGGTTTCGGCCCCAGGGGCTGGCCTTGGGTTTGGGCTCGGGCTTTGGCGCGGTGGCCTTGGCCGGCGCACCGCCCCATGGACCCTCGGCCGAAACGTCCTCGGCAGGTGCGGGCTGCGCCCGGGCTGCCGGCTCGCGCCGCTGACGGAACGCGTCGTCCATGGCCTGCAGCGCCGCGATGCGGTTTTCGGTCGCCGGGTGGGTGGAGAACAGATTGTCCATGCGCTCGCCCGACAGCGGATTGATGATGAACATATGCGCGGTCGCCGGGCTGCGCTCCGCCGCCGGGTTGTGGATCTGCTTGGCGTAGGCCGAAATCTTGCCGAGCGCCGATGCAAGCCACATCGGCTGGCCGCAGATCTCGGCGCCGCGCCGGTCGGCCGAATATTCGCGGGTACGGCTGACCGCCATCTGCACCATCATGGCTGCCAGCGGCGCGACGATAATCGCCACCAGGACGCCGATGATCCCGAGCGGGTTGTTGCGGTTGCCGCCGAAGAAGAAGGCGAAATTGCCGAGCATGGAGATCGCACCGGCAAGCGTGGCGGTGATCGTCATTGTCAGCGTGTCGCGATTTTGCACATGCGCCAGCTCATGCGCCATGACGCCTGCTACCTCCTCGTAGGAAAGCCGCTCAAGTAGGCCGGTGGTCGCCGCCACGGCCGCGTTCGCAGGGTTGCGGCCGGTCGCGAAGGCGTTGGGCTGGTCCGACTTGATCAGGTAGACGCGTGGCATCGGCAGCTCCGCGCGCGCCGCGAGATCGCGTACGATGCCGAAATATTCGGGCGCAGAACGCTCATCGACCTCGACTGCGTTGTGCATCCTCAGCACCATCTTGTCAGCGTTCCAGTAGCTGAACAGGTTCATGCCGGCCGCGATGACGAACGCGATCATCATGCCGCCGGTGCCGCCGACCAGATAGCCGACGCCCATGAACAGCGCCGTCATGAAGGCGAGCAGCATTGCCGTGCGGATCATGTTCATGCCTTTGCTCCAGTCGGTCGCGCCTTGGCGGCGCACGCGGTCTTGCACTATGTGCTGATATAGAGTGGGTGAGCTCCCATTCCCATTCAATAGCGCCGGAGTACAGCCCTATGGCAACAAACGACGACACCGCCCCCCGGCGCGACCTGCCACCCGCTGCGAAACGGGCGCTTGCCGAGGCCGAGGCCCGCCGCGCCGCCGCCAAAGATGCCGGCAAACAGGCGAAGGAAAACGGCGGACCGAAGGGCCCGGAGCCGGTACGCTACGGCGACTGGGAACTGAAAGGCCGGGCGATCGATTTCTGAGACGGGCTGACCAGGATCAGTTGGCACTTGCGGCGCGGACATTGTAGGAATAAATTCTTCTGCATGCTTCGATGCGTGCCATGTCGGACACCTGTGCTCGCGCCCATCGTCGGTGCGGTCTGCTTGCTTCTTCCGTTTGCAACTGCTGAAGCAGGTGAAACCGTTGCCGGCCCGGTGGAAGCCCGGGTGCTGCGCGTCATCGACGGCGACAGCTTCGTCGCGGAGGCGCGCGTCTGGCCGGGCCACACCGTCACCGTCAGCGTGCGCATACGCGGCATCGACGCGCCGGAACTGAGGAGCCGGTGCGCCGCCGAACGCGCGGCTGCGACGAACGCGCGAGAGGCGCTGCGCTCCTTGATCGGCGAAGGCCCTGTCGCCCTGACCAACATTGGCGGCGGCAAATATTACGGCCGGGTTCTGTCTGATGTGATGGCAGCAGACGGCCGGCCTGTCGCCACGATCATGCTGTCGACAGCAAACGCACGACCCTATGGGGGCGGCGCCCGTACCAGCAGCTGCGGCGACTGAAACCTGTTCCGTTTCTGGACGAAAATCGCCCTCGAAGTACACGGGTCGGTTGGCGCGCATTCCAAAATCCCATGAAATCAATGGCTTGATCCCGGTTCCGGCTCAGCTCCCGCACACCGGCAGGTTTCCTGCAAGGCATCGCGTGAATCGCGCCAATGCGTTGCGTTTGGAGACAGGCTGCCATGAATACGATGCGGAACACCCTCAACGCCTACACCGCCGATCGAAGCGGCAACTTCGCCGTCGTCATGGCGGCGGTCCTTTCGGTGGTGATGCTGGCTTCCGGTTTCGCGCTCAATGTCGGTCAGGTCGTCATGACCAAATCCAACCTGCACAATGCGCTCGATGCGGCGATCACCTCCACGGCACGCGACATCACCACGGGACGCATCAAGGAGAAAGACGCGCGCGGCACCGTTGAAGCCTTCCTGCGCGCCAATGGCGGCACCGGTTTCGCGTCGGCCGACCGCATCGAACTCGACAGCCTTGTGATCGACACGGCGGCCAGCACGCTGAACGCCAGGGCAAGCGTCGCCATCGACATGGTATTTCCGCTGTTCGGCAGCAGCCCGGTACGCAACGTTTCGGTCGAGTCGGCAGCCGTCTATTCCGATCGCAAGATCGAAGTCGCCATGATGCTCGACGTCACCGGCTCCATGGCCCGCACCTGGAACACCGACAAGATAGGCGACCTGCGCCGCGCCGCATCGAATGCCGTCGATACGCTGCTGTCGCTCAATGGCCGCGCCAATCCGCGCGTCCGGGTTGCCATCGTGCCTTATGCCGACGCCGTCAATACCGGCGCACTGGCGCATACGGTGCATGTCGAGGAGCGCTTCACCGAAGGCGAGCCGCCGCGGCTCGACGCGCCGCGCCTCGTCGGCCATGTCGGTTTCGACGCCTGCGCCACCGAGCGCAAGGGCCGTTACCAGTTCTCCGACGCCTCGCCCTATGACGCCATGGTCAATCGCGACATCCGGCTCGATTACTGCCCGGCGGACCCTCTGCGCCCACTATCGTCCGACGGCGACAGCCTGAAGGCGGCGATCGGCGGCCTGCGTGCCGACGGTTACACCGCCGGTCACATCGGCATCCAGTGGAGCTGGTACCTGCTATCGCCGAAATGGGCGTCCGTTCTCCCCGCCGCGGCCCGTCCCGAGCCTTATGCGCGGGGCAAGGTGACGAAATATGCGATCCTGATGACCGACGGCGAATTCAACACTGCCTTTGCCGGTGTCGCCGAGCACGAGCGCACGCGGGGCGGCCAGCCGACACGCTCGCGCGGTTACGCCGAGCGGCTATGCGACGCCATGAAGGACGAAGGCATCGAGATTTTCACTGTGGGTTTCATGCTCGAGGAACCCGGCGCGCGGGCGGTGATGCGTGACTGCGCTTCGCCCGACAACAGCTCGGTGCGGCACCATTTCGACACGCATTCGGGCAGCGAGCTGAACGACGCCTTTCAGGAAATCGCCCTGAACATCGAGCGCCTCGCGCTTACACGCTGATCACCATCCGGCAAAGACAAAGGGCCGCCTCTTGCGAGGCGGCCCCGTGATTTTCCGTCCGCGGCGCGGCTCGTGGCGGCGGGAGGCCCCGCCTGCCGCGCGTCATGCAACTGTCAGGAAGGCTGCTTCCTGAAAGGGCAATCCGCCGGAGCCACGTTGCGGAAACCGAAACCACTCGACATCGGATCACCTCCTTCCAGTTCGTTGAACACATCAGGAGTGTGGTGCGCTTCGCAGCAAATGGCAACCGCCTATTTGGCCGGGTCTGACGAAGGGACAGGGCGCGGCTTATGTGGTGCCTGTAAACCGGCTAAGATGTACCGGGATGGAGGGCGCGCGCGTGAGGGCGGTCGCAGCTATCATCGCATTGCTGCTGATGACTGCGGCGTCGGAGTCCGTTCCGGCGCCAGGTGACAGCGTTGCGACCAAGCAGCCGCCGCTTATGCGATTCGCGCAGGCCCGCACATGCAAGCAGGTGTCGTCCTGCGAGGAGGCGGTAATCCTGTGGTGCAGCGGCTATAGCCGCGCGGATGGCGATAACGACGGCATCCCCAGCGAGAATGTCTGTCCCTCAAAGGAACTGGTCGATCAGATAAGACGGCAGATCGGCTGCTGACGCAGCCTATCCCTTCTTGTTCTGCCGGTTGGCCACCAGGTCATCGACGACCGCCGGATCTGCCAGCGTCGAGGTGTCGCCCAGCGCGCCGTAGTCGTCCTCCGCGATCTTGCGCAGGATGCGGCGCATGATCTTGCCCGACCGCGTCTTGGGCAGTCCCGGCGCGAACTGGATCTTGTCGGGCGATGCGATCGGGCCGATCTCCTTGCGGACATGGGCGACAAGTTCCTTGCGCAGCTCGTCCGAGCCCTTCTCGCCAGCCATCAGCGTGACGTAGCAGTAGATGCCCTGGCCCTTGATGTCGTGCGGGTAGCCGACGACCGCCGCCTCAGACACCTTGTCGTGGCTGACCAGCGCGGACTCGACCTCAGCCGTTCCCATGCGGTGGCCGGACACATTGAGCACGTCGTCGACACGGCCGGTGATCCAGTAATAGCCGTCCTCGTCGCGGCGGCAGCCGTCGCCGGTGAAATATTTGCCCTTGTAGGTGGAGAAATAGGTCTGCACGAAACGCGCATGGTCGCCATAGACCGTGCGCATCTGGCCGGGCCATGAATCGGTGATGCACAGATTGCCCGACACCGCGCCTTCGAGCACTTTCCCCTTCTCGTCGACGAGCTGCGGCTGCACACCGAAGAACGGCCGCGTCGCCGAGCCCGCCTTGAGGTCGGTGGCGCCGGGCAGCGGCGTGATGAGGATGCCGCCGGTCTCGGTCTGCCACCAGGTGTCGACGATCGGAACGCGGCTGTCGCCAACCACCTTGTAGTACCACTCCCAGGCTTCCGGATTGATCGGCTCGCCGACCGAACCCAGCACGCGCAGGCTCTTGCGCGAGGTCTTCTTCACCTGATCGTCGCCGGCGCCCATCAGCGCGCGAAGCGCGGTCGGCGCGGTGTAGAAGATGTTGACCTTGTGCTTGTCGACCACCTCCCAGAAGCGCGAGACGCTCGGATAGTTCGGCACGCCCTCGAACATCAGCGTTACCGCGCCGTTCGCCAGCGGACCGTAGACGATGTAGCTGTGGCCGGTGACCCAGCCGACATCGGCCGTGCACCAGTAGATATCGCCCTCGTGGTAGTCGAAGACATACTGGTGCGTCATCGACGTGTAGACGAGATAGCCGCCGGTGGTGTGCAGCACGCCCTTGGGCTTGCCGGTCGAGCCGGAGGTGTAGAGGATGAACAGGGGGTCCTCCGCCTTCATCTTCTCCGGCTTGCACTCGGGCTTCACCGACTGCATTTCCTCGCGGTAGCGCAGGTCGCGGCCTTCGACCCAGTCGATCTTGCCGCCGGTGCGATGCACGACGAGCACGTTCTTCACCTTCACCTTACCCTTGGCGGCGATCTCGATCGCCTTGTCGGTGTTGGCCTTGAGCGGGATCGGCTTGCCGCCGCGCACGCCCTCATCGGCCGTGATGACGAAGGTCGACTTGCAGTCGACGATGCGGCCCGCGAGCGAATCCGGCGAGAAGCCACCGAACACCACCGAATGGATCGCCCCGATGCGCGCGCAGGCGAGCATCGCATAGGCAGCCTCGGGGATCATCGGCATGTAGATGGTGACGCGGTCGCCCTTCTTGACGCCGTGCTTCTTCAGCACGTTGGCCAGACGGCAGACATGCTCGTAGAGCTCGTTGTAGGTGATCTTCTTGTCGTCATACGGGTTGTCGCCCTCCCATATGATCGCCGTCTGGTTGCCGCGTTTCTTCAGGTGCCGGTCGATGCAGTTGTAGGAGGCGTTGGTGACGCCGTCCTCGAACCACTTGATCGAGACCTTGCCCTCATAGGAGGTGTTCTTCACCTTCTTGTAGGGCTTGAACCAGTCGATGCGCTTGCCGTGCTTGCCCCAGAACTTGTCCGGGTTCTTCACGCTGTCCTTGTACCATTTCAGGTAGGTCTCGTTGTCGATGAGCGCGTGCTTCTTCCAAGCCGCCTTGACCTTGTGGAAATGCACTTCCGACATCGATGTCCTCCCGTCTCAGGCACGTGCGTGGCGTGCGGGTCTAGCATTCCGCCTTCCCGCGGAGAATTAGACGTTCGGTCCACACCGCCGCAAGCCCCGCAGCCTCTCGGACGCCGCATGCGGGGCCGCCGTCATTCCGCGCGGCCACCAATCCGGCATAGGATTCTATTGTTAGCACTTGCCAAGAGAGGCTGCCAAGATGCTGAAATCAATGAGGGAATCGGCTTGCCGACCGGCAAGAATGCGTTAACTATGGAGGAGCAGACTGAACGGAAGGAGGAACAATGCAAGCTGCAATAGGTTCGAATCAGATGCACAGCCATGACGAAACCGAACTGATGCTAAAGGGCTACGGCCTGACCACTGCGGAAATCCTCTACCGCATGCCCGATCATCACAATCTGCTGCAGAGCTTCGTCTGGCAGCACTACGACATCGCTCCCAGATTCCCCGCCCTTTACCGCTTCCTCGACTTCTGGCGCGAGAAGCTGGACGGCCCGCTGCACTCCGTGACCTACACCCACCGCCGCCTGATCGCGCCCAATGAATGGCGCAAGGTAGACGGAGAGATCGTCCTCCACTGATACTTTCAGGTGGCATGACTACAGCGTGCGAATATTGACAGAATCGGGTCCCGGATGAATAGCTTGGTCTTTTCCGGGGCTAAGTCATGCCGAACTCACCTGGATGGTGTCTGATATTTTCGGACGGTACCGGCCAACGCGGCGTGCGCGACGATACCTCCCGGAAGCATACAAACGTGTTTCAAATGTATGCTTCCATCGACGGGCGTTCCAATATCGAATGCTTCTACGATCCCGGTCTGGGAGCGCCCGCCGAAGGCGAGCTTGCGTGGACGAGAACGTTCCGCAACCTCTGGAGCAAGGCCACGGGTTGGGGCATCACCGCCAACGTGGTCGATTGCTACGAGGCATTGCTCACGCGATGGGCGCCGGACAGGAAGATCGGATTGTTCGGCTTCAGCAGAGGCGCGTACACGGTGCGCTGTCTCGGCGGCGTGCTCGCGACCTGCGGCATCGCCACGGCGGCCAGCGCCGCGAACCGCCGCGGCGCCGCTGAGGAGGCCGTGGCGATCTACAAGATCAAGGACAAAACCGCCCGCGGAAAGGCCGCCCAGGAATTCGCTTCACGCTACCAGGCCGTTGCCGCAATACCCGACGTCATCGGAGTGTACGACACCGTGAAGGCGCTCGGCTTGCCCGGCATCATGGATTTGGTGAACCCTTACAGGCACGAATTCCACGACAACGAATTGTCGGTGCGAATTCCGCTCGGGCTGCATGCCCTTTCGATTGACGAAAACCGCAAGACCTTTGCGCCCGAACTGTGGGATGATCCCGACGAGGCGACCGCGGGCGATCAGATTATCGAGCAGTGCTGGTTTCCCGGCGTCCACTCCGACATTGGCGGCGGCTACGACGACAACCGCCTCGCGGACAATACGCTCGCGTGGATGCTCGAACGGCTAGACGCTCTCGCGGGCCTGAAATTCCCGATTTCGGTCGCCACCGAAAGCACCATCCTTGGCCCCGCCCACGACGAGCGGACCGGGTTTGGCAAATTGTGGCGGGCGGGGAATCGAACGATTCGCGGCGAGTCAGTCGAGGTGGCCAGCCTTTGCCGCGGCATCGAGAGGCGGTTCAAGGAACATGTGCCGCGCTACCGGCCTGCCGCGCTCAGCAACCACCCGCGCGTGAAGCCCCTCTATTGATCCCACGTCCCGGATTTCGGCCTACTGGCTCTGCCGCCGCGCCATGAAGGCGAGCTTCTCGAACAGATGCACGTCCTGTTCGTTCTTCAGCAGCGCGCCGTGCAGCTTGGGCAGCGCGTTCTTGGGGTCGCCGCGCAGATCTGCCGGATCGACATCGTCGGCGACCAGCAGGCGTATCCAGTCGAGCGCTTCCGACGTTGACGGCTTCTTCTTCAGCCCCGGCACGTCGCGGATCTCGTAGAACTGCGTCAGCGCAGCACTTACCAGCTTCTGCTTGATGCCCGGGTAATGCACGTCGACGATGCGCTGCAACGTCTCGATTTCGGGGAAACGGATATAGTGGAAGAAGCAGCGGCGCAGGAAGGCGTCCGGCAGTTCCTTCTCGTTGTTGGAGGTGATGATGACGATCGGCCGCTGTTTCGCCTGCACCGTCTCACCGGTCTCGTAGACATAGAACTCCATGCGGTCGAGTTCCTGCAGGAGATCGTTGGGAAATTCGATGTCGGCCTTGTCGATCTCGTCGATCAGGAGCACGACCTTCTTATCCGCCGCGAAGGCCTCCCACAGCTTGCCGCGCTTGATGTAGTTAGTGATGTCGTTGAAGCGCTCGTCGCCCAGCTGGCTGTCGCGGAGCCGCGACACCGCGTCATATTCATACAGCCCCTGCTGGGCGCGGGTCGTGGATTTCACATGCCATTCGATGAGTTCGAGGCCGAGCGCCGACGCCACCTGACGGGCCAGCTCCGTCTTGCCGGTGCCCGGCTCGCCCTTGACCAGCAACGGCCGTTCCAGCGCAATCGCGGCGTTGACCGCAACCATGAGGTCCTTGTCGGCGACATAGGCCGCCGTTCCTTCAAATCGCATGCGTGAAATCCCAAATTCTCAGTCGGCGCGGACCGTAAGGAGGAGCGGCGGGCGGCGCAAGTGCGGCGGCTGACGCACCCCTTGGCGCGCGGCCATGCGAACGCATATATTGGTGATGGCGTTCTGCGCTTCTCGACAGGAGTAAATTATCCCCGGGGCCTTATTGATCCTTAGGGAGCTGTCCCTGACCTGGCTCGTGGGCTGGGTCACACGGCGCCCACCTACTTTGTAGGCTCCCGGGATCAACCTCTCCACCGGTTGTCGTGGTTCGCCACTTTTTAGTCGTTTCCGCTCTGGCGTCGGCCGTCCTCTGACTGCAAAAGGGCGGAATGGACATCTCCGCGCTGGAACTCAAGAAACAGCTGCGCGCCGAGGCGCTTGCCCGCCGCGACGCGCTGGACCCTCAGTGGCGCATAGAAGCCTCGCTGGCGATGGCCGACTCGCTGGCCGCAATCGAGATCGAACCCGGCATGGTCGTGTCCGGTTTCTGGCCGATGCGTTCCGAAGTCGATGTCAGGCCTGCAATGTTCGCCCTGCGTGACCGGGTCGCGCGACTCTGCATTCCCGCAATCCTCGACAAGACTACAATCGTCTTTCGTGAGCTGGTCCGCGGCGCCGAACTGGTCGACATGGGCTTCGGCACCTACGGTCCCGGACCGGAGGCCGAGGAGCTCGAACCTGACCTCATGCTGGTTCCGCTGGCGGCCTTCGACCGGCGCGGCCACCGCATCGGCTACGGCGCCGGCTATTACGACCGGGCGATTGCGCGACTGCGGGAGAAAGGCAAGGCGCAACGCCTCATCGGCATCGCTTTCGAATGCCAGCGCGTCGAGCACGTGCCCGACCAGCCGCACGACATACAGCTCGCCGAAATCCTCACCGAGAACGGTCTGACGCGCTTGCCGCTCTAGCGGCTGGGCGCGGCTTGCCTTTCCCGGACCCTGCGGGCTAGACACGCCTCATGCGACTGCTCTTTCTCGGCGACATGGTGGGCCGGTCCGGGCGCACGGCCGTGTGGGAGCGACTTCCCGGCCTTGTCTCGGACCTGAAGCTCGATTTCGTCATCGTCAACGGCGAGAACGCCGCCGGTGGATTCGGCATCACGGAAGAGATCTTCCGCGAGACGCTAAGCGCCGGCGCCGACGTCGTCACCACCGGCAATCACGTCTGGGACCAGCGCGAGGCGCTGGAGTTTGCGCCGCATCAGGAGCGCTTCCTGCGTCCGCTCAATTTTCCGCCCGGCACGCCGGGCCGCGGCTCCGGCCTCTATGAGGCGCGAAACGGCGCCCGCGTCCTGGTCGCCAACATCATGGGGCGCATCTTCATGCATCCCGAGCTGGATGATCCGTTCCAGGCGGCGGAACTCATGCTTGAAGGCACGCAGCTGGGTGAACATGTCGATGCCGCAATCATCGATTTCCACGCCGAGGCGACCTCGGAGAAAATGTGCTTTGCCCATTTCGTCGACGGTCGTGTTTCGATGGTGGTCGGCACCCACACGCATCAGCCGACCGCCGACCACCAGATCCTCAACGGCGGCACTGCCTATTTGACCGACGCCGGCATGTGCGGCGACTACGATTCCTCCCTCGGCTTCAACAAGGACGAGCCGCTCAACCGCTTCCTGTCAAAGGTGCCGAAAGGCCGCTTCGAGGCCGCGGGTGGACCGGCGACGGTCTGCGGCGTTGGTGTCGAGATCTCCGATCGTACCGGACTGGCCGAGAAGATCGCGCCTTTGCGCCTCGGCCCGCGCCTTGAGGAAACCGTCCCCGCCTTCTGGGCCTGATAGTCCGAAACCTAGCCGGCAGCGACGCCCGCCGGCACCGGGCCCCACCGGTTTTCGTGCTTCTGCGATTCGAGCAGCGCAAAGACGAGAATGATCAGCTGCCCGAAACTCGGAATGAAGCCGAGCAGCGCGAACCAGCCCGTCAGCCCGATGTCGTGCAGCCGCCGCACCAGCACGGAGAAGAACGGTGGCAGCAGCAGAAGGTCTGCGCCGAGAATGCCCAGCCCGATGCCGGTGGGTATGTCTGTCTCCAACGCGGACGCGACTGCGAAGCCGGTGCAGCCGGCAAGCACCATGACAATCAGCGCCACCAGCACGAAGCTCCAGAACTCCCGCCGCCGTGCACGGCCGCGAGGGCGGACGTAACCTTTGGTCACGCAATAGAAAAAATGGCCGAACGGCACGCTTCGCGCGGCAGGCGCCGCACCTGTCGCGGTTGCAGGCGGCGGGCTGTCGTCGGCCAGAAGGGCTGGCGCATGCTGCGCCCTAATGCGCCGCGCCCGGTCGCCATCGGCTTCGAACGCGACCTTCCCGCCCTTGGTAGCAGCTCGTTCTGATGCGAGATCGGAGACGTCGAACACATAGCGGTTGCCGTCGTCTCCGGCGACAAAACCGGTGCCGCGCTCGGTATCGAAATAGATGACTTCGCCGCTGTGCAATGGCCACCCCCGGGGTCGATGGCCGAGGTTCCCCTCCGCCGTCGACCCTGTCAATCCGGGGCGGTCAGGCAGAGCAACTCAGCAACAAGGCAATCGCACCGATTCCGATCAGCCCGGCGATAAATACGATCCGGCGCCATCGCGTGCGCAGTATGATTTCGCCCTGGCGTGTGTCACGCCCGGAGAATTCAGGCGCTTTTTGGTTATCGGCCATCGTAGGAACCTCAATGACGGGCCGCCTGAGCCTTCTTGATATTGCGCTGGCGTGCTTCCTTCTGGGCCTCGGTCGGCTTTTCGCTTTCTGGCACGTTGGGCCGTGGCTTTGCCTTGAAACGGTCGGCGCTGATGTGCTCGGCGGGCGACCCGAGATCGTCCAGAACGCCCTTTGCATCCTTATGGTCGGCAACAAGCCTGCCATCCTCGACATGCGCCATCTTCTTCGAGATGAGCCATTTCTGCGTATCCCACGAGCCGCTGGTGCGCTGTCCCGCCACCCGTTCGATACCGCCCTCATCCCCCACATCCTGCGTGCGGAAGGTCTGAAACTCGCCTTTGGGGCGAACCTCGACGTGGTAGAAGTCGCCTTCCCCGGTCGACCCGGGTTTGGCCCGGTCGCGCCCGCCGGGCTGTGCGAGGGCGCGCTGCCGGGACGACATGCCGCTCCAGGCGGCCTGTGCTTTCTTGATGTTGCGCTTGGCTGCTGCCTTCTGTTTCTCGGTGGCCATGTCGGTCTCCATGCTGCAGCCCACCGTCCATAGGGGACCTAGGAACCCCAGGGGGCATCGTCAATGCGTGCATCCGATTGACTCTTCACGCGAACGGCGTCATTAGCGGCGAGGTTGCGGTGCGGAATGTTGCATCGCTGTGGAGCGGACGAATGCACGGTCTTCTGCCTGTCAGCGCGAAGCATGCCATCGCTCGGCAAAATGCCGGCGCGGTCCCATCCGCATTCCTCACCAAAACGACGGCCAAAACGAAGACCACCAAGGTCTGACCCCGTAGGCCGCCCGCTCTCTCCCCGGGACCGCCGGGGCAGGAGCCGGAAGCCCGCCGAGACGGCACGGGCGCAACGGCGAAGCGGAGAGGATCAGAGGACGGACATCAACATGGGTTTCAAGATTGCAGTCGCGGGCGCCACCGGCAATGTCGGCCGGGAAATGCTCAACATTCTCGAAGAGCGCGGCTTTCCCGCCGACGAGGTCGTGCCGCTGGCGTCGCGCCGCTCCGTCGGCACCGAAGTCTCCTATGGCGACCGCACGCTGAAGGTGAAGGCACTGGACGCCTACGACTTCTCCGACACGGACATCTGCCTGATGTCGGCGGGGGGCTCGGTGTCGAAGGAATGGTCGCCGAAGATCGGCCGCCAGGGCTGTGTCGTCATCGATAATTCGTCCGCCTGGCGATACGACGCCGAGGTGCCTCTGATCGTGCCGGAAGTGAATCCGGACGCCATCGACGGCTTCCGCAAGAAGAACATCATCGCCAATCCGAACTGCTCGACAGCGCAGCTCGTCGTTGCGCTGAAGCCGCTACACGACCGCGTGCGCATCAGGCGCATCGTTGTCGCCACCTACCAGTCGGTTTCCGGCGCTGGCAAGGACGGCATGGACGAACTCTTCACGCAGACCCGCGCGGTATTCGTAACCGACCCGGTCGAGGCGAAGAAGTTCACCAAGCGCATTGCCTTCAACGTCATTCCCCACATCGACGTCTTCATGGAAGACGGCTCGACCAAGGAGGAATGGAAGATGGTGGCCGAAACCAAGAAGATGCTCGATCCGAAGATCAAGCTGACCGCCACATGCGTGCGCGTGCCTGTCTTCATCGGCCATTCGGAAGCCGTTAACATCGAGTTCGAGGGGCCGATCACCGCCGACGAGGCGCGGGAAATCCTGCGCGAGGCGCCCGGCTGCCTGGTCATCGACAAGCGCGAGGACGGCGGCTACGTCACGCCCTACGAATCGGCCGGCGAGGACGCGACCTACATCTCGCGAATCCGCGAGGATTCCACGCTCGACAATGGGCTGAACATGTGGGTCGTTTCCGACAATCTGCGCAAGGGCGCAGCGCTCAATGCCATCCAGATCGCCGAGTTGCTGGTCGCGCGCGGCCTGATCCAGCCGAAGCGGCAGGCAGCCTGATACCTCAAACGTGATGCGACCGCGGCAATGCCGCGGTCGCACAACTGGCCTGTTACTCGCTGGGCGCCGGCTCGGTCGGCGCCGGAGCGGCCGCCGGGTCATCAGCACCGGTTTCCGGTGCGGGCTCCAGCTGTCTGATCGGCGGGATCGTTTCTTCCTGCCGGTCGATGCCGGGCGATGCCGTCTGCGTCGGATCGACGTCGGTGCCGCTTGAGAAAACGACCAGTCCGACCACGAACAGCGCGATCAGCATCAGGGCGATCGCCGCGCTGGCGCGGCCGCTGCCGGAATGGATTTCCGGACGCTCCACATAGGGCCGGTCACCCAGCCCGGGGTTCACAGGGTAGAGCGGGTCTCGATATTTCGGATCGTTGTTCATCGTCTCACTCCCAGTTTCACCTGCGGGAGCGTCAGATATGGGCAGCGAATACGGCCCGCTCGCGTTTCAGCGCTTCAAATATGATGTCCGGCTGTTACGTCAGCGGACGGGCTCGACGGTCAATCCACTGTCGCGCAGAAGCGCAACCAGCCCCTCCGGCCCAGGCAGATGAAGGGCGCCGACGGCAATGAACGCGCCGCCTTCCCTGATCATCGGCATCGCGCTTTCGGCCATGCCCCGGTTGCGCGCGACGACCATCGTTTCCTGAAAATCGGCATAAGCGCCTGTCTCATCGTCGGATTCCGGCAGTACGGCGTGGAAGAACGGCCAGAACAGACCAGTTTCGCCCGCGAGGTAGAGCTGGATCATCGTTTCCATGACGTCGTCCATGCGGTCGCCAAGCCGCAGGGTCTCGACCAGACCGTCGATGTGCAGCGACATTGGTAGCGACGCCATCGCTTCCAGCTGGCTGACCGCCGTCTCCAGCCCGGCAAGTTCCTTGCCGGCTGCCATCGCGTCCGCCGCCAGTTGCTCGTCGAGCACGTCGCCGCCGGCTGCCTTGCGCGCCAGTTCGCAAGCCGGCAGCGCAACAAGCGCCGCGATGATCCAGGGCTTCATCTTCTCGACCGTCGCCAGCGGAATGCCGCGCTCGGCAAGCGCCTTCGAAACCATCGCGTGATCTTCCTCCGCAATGAGGGAGGATAGCGTCTCGGACCCGGTGAACATCATGAGTTCAGGCTGCGCCATCATCGCGGCCGTCATTTTCGCCGGATCGAGAATGTCGGTGGTCTCGATCACGACGAGACGGGCCTGGTCGAACGCCTCACTGGCTCGTTCCGGCAGCGAAACAACGCGCGGATCGGTCATGTGCATGGTGCCGAAGAGCCATGAGGGCGGAGCGCCCTCAGTCTCGATGCGCCACAGCAAACCCTCTCCATTGGGCGTTGCTGCCGCTTCTGCCTTCAGCGCCGCCACCTGAGCGGGATCGTCGCGCTCCATGGCGGCAAGCAGGTTTTCGCCGCCACATGCCGCTTCTTCGGCGGCTGCAGGCCGCTGCATGACAAGAAATACGGCCAGTACGCCGGCCACCAGCAGCCAGTTCGCCAGTGCGAGCAGGCCGAGCGCGATGCGGTCCAAAGCCACGGTTCGAGCGATAGTCTTCATCGCCGCGACATTAGGCGCGAATGGCAGCAAAAGAGTTAAGCCGCACCGCGGGCGCGGGGATGCGCGGCGTCATAGGCTGCCAGAAGCCTTTCAGTGTCGACGCCGGTGTAGATCTGCGTTGTCGACAGGCTTGCGTGGCCGAGAAGTTCCTGGATGGCCCGCAAGTCCCCGCCGCGCCCGAGCAGATGCGTGGCGAAAGAGTGCCGGAGTGCATGCGGCGTGGCACTGTCCGGCAGGCCAAGCGCCGAACGCAGTTTCTTCATTTCGCGCTGGATGATCGCCGGTGCCAGCGTCCCGCCCCGCGCGCCGCGAAACAGCGGTTTGCCGGGTTCGAGCGCATAAATGCAAAGCCGCTTGTACTCGGCGATTGCCGCGACCGCCGCCGGCAGCACCGGCACCAGTCGCGTCTTGCCGCCCTTGCCCGCGACCCGCAGCACCGGCTCGCTGCGTTCCGATATCTGATCCGCCGTCAGCCCAAGCGCCTCCGAAATGCGCAGCCCGCAGCCATAGAGCAGCGTCAGAACGGCGGCATTGCGCGCCGCGATCCACGGCTCCTCGGCCAGCTGCTCGTGGGCCGAAATGGCCCGCCTGGCGTCTGCCGCAGTCAGCGGCTTGGGCAGCGATTTCGGCTTGCGCGGGGCGCGGATGGCGGTGGCGCCGGCCGCGTTCGCCAACCCCCGCCGCTCAAGGAACCTGAGCAGCGAGCGTATACCGGCCAACCCCCGCCCCAGCGAGCGGGCGCCGACGCCGTCGTTTCGCCGCGCCGCCAGGAACGCGCGCAGGTCGATCGCTTTCAGGTCGGCGATGTCCGACAGCCCGGGCGGCTCGCCCAAATGGCCGGTGAGGAAGGCGAGAAACTGCCGCGTGTCGCGCTCATAGGCCTCAACGGTCAGATCGGCCATGCGCCGCTCGGCGGCGAGCGAGTCCAGCCATGCGGAGCGCGCTGCTGCCAGGTCTTGTTTCGCGGTGACGATGTATTCGGCCATGATCCCGACAATCCCTGCGCCGACATTGCCCCAACCGGGTTATCATCCGGTGAAACCACAAGGTTGAAAAGCCGCGTGGGGAGGGCTACGCCGTTTGGCGAGGAAACGGGCATGTCCAGACCGAAAAACCCGGTGCAGATGGCGGTAATCGGCGCGCCGCACGGCATACGCGGCGAATTGCGCGTCAAGACCTACACCGGCGACCCGCTGGCGCTGGGCGATTACGGCCCGCTTTTCGCCGAGGACGGCCGGCAGTTCGACATAACCGACATCAGGCCCGCCAAGAACGTCGTCGTGGTCCGCTTCCGTCAGGTCGGCGACCGCAACGCCGCCGAGGCGCTCAATGGAACCGCGCTGTTCGTCGACCGCGCGCAGCTCCCCGACGATCTCGAGGAAGACGAGTTCTACCATGCCGACCTGATCGGTCTGGCCGTGCGCGACGACGCCAACGCCCTGATCGGCCGCATAACGGCATTCCACGATTTCGGCGGCGGCGACATCATGGAAATCGAGCGCTCCGAAGGCGGCACGGTGCTTATTCCGTTCACCCGGGATGCGGTGCCGGAGATCGACCTGAACGGCGGCGCCGTGACGGTCGATCCCGCTGCCGCCGGGCTCCTCGACTCAGAGGATGAGGACGACATCCCCGGCGATGCGCCGGACTACGATCCCCGCCGCCGTCCGCGCGGCCCGAAGGATGCGGGCGGCAACCGGTGACATTCCGCGCTACCGTTCTCACGCTCTATCCGGAGATGTTTCCGGGTATGCTGGGCCATTCGCTCGCCGGCCGAGCGCTGGGCGAGGGCGCATGGTCGCTCGAAACAGTCCAGATCCGCGATTTCGCCGAGGGCAAGCACCGCAATGTCGACGACACGCCGGCCGGCGGCGGCGCCGGCATGGTGATGCGCGCCGATGTACTTGCAAAAGCCATCGACGCTTCGTCACCGGCAGGCGACCTCCGGCCACGCCTGCTGATGAGCCCGCGCGGTGCGTCGTTGACGCAGGCCCGTGTGCGCGAGCTTGCCGGCGGTCCCGGCGCGCTCATCCTGTGCGGGCGCTTCGAGGGCGTCGACCAGCGCGTCATCGAAAGCCGCGGCCTCGAGGAGGTCTCGGTCGGCGACTACATCCTGTCGGGAGGTGAACCGGCGGCCCAGGTGCTGCTCGATGCGGTGGTGCGGCTGCTGCCGGGCGTCATGGGCAACGAGGCGTCGGGCGAGGAAGAAAGCTTCGAAGGCGGGCTGCTGGAGCATCCGCACTACACGCGCCCGCAGGACTTTGAGGGCACGCCAATTCCAGACGTTCTGCTGTCCGGCAATCACGCACGGATCGCCGCCTGGCGACGCGAACAGGCCGAGAGACTGACGGCGAAGCGTCGGCCCGACCTGCTGGCGAAAAGGCCTCAGCCAGTCACGAAATAATAGCCGGCGAGGAACAGGCCGACGGCGACGACGAAAGCGCGCACTGCGTTCTGCGGCACCCGCTTGGCGGCCCATACGCCGGCATAGCCGCCCGCCGCGACACCGGGGATCATCACGATCACCTCGTACCAGGCGACCACCCCGCCGGAAACGAAGACCACGATTGCCACCGCCGCGATGACGATGGAGAGCATGTTTTTCAGCGCGTTGAGGTGGTGGTAGTCGCCGCGCTCGGTCAGCCCAAGCGTCGCCAGCATCATGATGCCCATTCCGGCGCCGAAGAAGCCGCCATAGACCGATGTGACGAATTGCACGACGCGGCCCATGAGCGGGTTGGATGGCGCGCCGTCTTCGCGTGGCTTCGGTTTCAGCCATGGCCCGGCGGCGAAAAGCGCGGTGGCCGCGATCAGCAGCCAGGGCACCATCGCCCGGAACGACGGGTTGTCGAGGGAAAGAAGGATCAGCGCTCCGGCAAGCGCGCCCGCGGCCGATACGAGGCAGAACACCAGCGCCCCGCGCCACATCGCCTTAATGTCCGACCAGTAGGCCAGCGTCGATGACACATAGCCCGGAAACTGGGCGATCGAGGACGTCGCATTGGCGGAGATGGGCGGAATGCCCGCCAGCGACAGCGCGCCGAAGGTTATGAAGGTGCCGCCGCCCGCCACCGCGTTGACAGCGCCTGATACGAACCCGGCAAGAAACAGGAGAATGGCGAGGAGAAGCGTCAAGGCGGGCCAGTCTGTGATTGTTGGCAAACCGTCCTAAGTGGGCTGCGGCATGGATGCAAGCAACGCCTCGTACTTGGCGGTCCCTCCATCCGCTATGCCGAAGCCCTGCCATTGCGAAATTTTGTTGCTGTCGGAGACGTGACAAACCCTGCGGAAACGTGTAACAGCGCCGCCGATCCGGGACAGCCCCGGTAACCGTCAACGAAAGACGGGTATTCGCCCCTGCCATTCCTCGGAACGGCATAGCCAAGCGGTCAAGGAACTGCGCGGCGAGTGTCGGGCGCTCTGGCTGTCGAGAACAAGAAGAGGTTGAAGCGATGGATATCATCCGTCAGCTCGAGGCCGAGCAGGCCGCGAAGATCGAAGAAAAGCGCAAGCTTCCCGAATTCCAGCCCGGCGACACGGTGCGCGTCCAGGTGCGCGTCACCGAGGGCACCCGCACCCGCGTGCAGGCCTTCGAGGGCGTCTGCATCGCCCGCTCCGGCTCGGGCTTCCAGGAGAATTTCACCGTCCGCAAGATTTCCTACGGCGAGGGCGTGGAGCGCGTGTTCCCGGTCTTTTCGCCGCTGGTCGAAGGCGTCGAGATGGTTCGCCGCGGCAAGGTCCGCCGCGCCAAGCTCTATTACCTGCGCGACCGCCGCGGCAAGTCGGCCCGCATTTCGGAGAACACCGGCGTGCGCGCCCGCAAGCTGAACGAGGAAGAGCGCCAGGCGCTTGCAGCGGAGAAGGCGCGGCTCGACGCCGAGAAGGTCGCCGCCGCCGAGGCGCTGGCCGCCGAGAAGGCCGCGGAAGCTGCCGCCCAGGAGAAGACCGAGGCAGCGGCAACCGAATAGGCTGGTGCCGTTACACGCCGAAAGATCGAAAGGCCGCGCTTTGCGCGGCCTTTTCAATTAAACGGTGCATCGAATGGCCTGAATCCGCAGCTAGGCTGTC
The DNA here is from genome assembly GCA_017643025.1 of Rhizobiaceae bacterium. GTDB lineage: Bacteria > Pseudomonadota > Alphaproteobacteria > Rhizobiales > Rhizobiaceae > RCIO01. The sequence goes on along the minus strand of JAEPOG010000002.1, from coordinate 268,350 downwards.
TGCGGTTGCAATTCGAGGCAGATGCGATGGACTCCCTTCTGGCAGCGCTTGAAAACTCCACCTATACGCCGTTCCACGCCATCGTGGTCAGGCTGGTGCTTGCCACGCTTTTGGGCGCCGCAATCGGATTCGAGCGCGAATGGCGGCACAGGCCGGCGGGCCTGCGCACCCACATTCTGGTCTGTCTAGCCGCCGCGACCGCCGCGGTGCTGACCATCGAGGTCGCACACGCACCGCCCTTCCAGGAAGACGCGGTCCGCGTCGATCCCATCCGATTGATCGAGGCGGTGACGGCCGGCGTTGCGTTCCTTGCGGCGGGTTTCATCATTTTCAACCGTGGCGAGGTCCATGGCCTGACCACGGCGGCCGGCATGTGGCTGGCCGGCGCTGTGGGTCTCGCCGCCGGCATCGGCTTCTGGCAGATCGCGCTTCTATCCACCGGTCTAGGCATCACGGTCCTCTGGCTTCTGATGCATCTTGAAAACCGCCTCAATCTCAATGGGGATGATGCGCTGAAACGAGACAACAGCAAAAGTGAGGACCAATAGGCTTCGCGCCCAGCGGCTTGCGCAGCCGCGCTCGACGGCTAGAGTGACGCCAGCCCGGCCGCAGAGCCGGAAATGCTGTTGAGGAGCGTCATCATGATCCGGATTCTTGCTTCGCTCGCCGCTGCGGCGGCGCTGTCGCTGACGGCCAGCCAGGCCGGCGCGCAGTCCCTGCCCGACCTCGGCGGCCGCACTGTCGTCGTCGTCACCGAAAACGCCTATCCGCCACTGCAGTTCATCGATCCGAAAACCGGCGATGCCATCGGCTGGGAATATGACGCCATTGCCGAGCTGTCCAAGCGCCTGAATTTCACGGTGGAAATCCAGAACACCAGCTGGGATGCGATGATCCAGTCGGTATCGGATGGCCAGTACGACATGGGCATGACCGGCATCACCATACGTGAGGACCGCAGGGAGAAGGTCGATTTCTCCGACGCCTACATGCACTCCGAGATGCGCATGCTGGTGCGCTCGGACGAGGCCCGCTTCGCCGATGAGAAGGAATTCGCGGCTCAGGAAGGCCTGCTGATCGCAGCCCAGCCGGGCACCACGCCCTTCTACGTTTCAGTTTACGATATTCTAGATGGCGACGAGGCCAATCCGCGCATCAAGCTGTTCGAAACCTTCGGCGCCACCGTGCAGGCGCTGCTTACCGGCGATGTCGATCTCATCCTGACCGACGGCGTGGCGGCCAACGGCTATGTCGAGTCGACCGGCGGCAAGCTCAAGGTCATCGGCGGCCCGCTCGGCTCCGAGGATTTCGGTTTCATCTTCCCGAAGGGTTCCGACCTGGTCGAACCGTTGAATGCCGGCATCGCGGCAATGAAGGCCGACGGCACGCTCGACGCGCTGAACACCAAGTGGTTCCTGGAGTACAAGCTCGGCCAGTAGCGGGCAGCAGCCTTGGCTCATCCGCCACCCGCCGCGGCGACAAAGGACTTCCCATACTGGCTCGTCGCGGCGGTAGCGATCGCCGTCGCGGCGGCGCTGTTCATCGCCGCCAGCGATCTCTACAGGCAGATTTTCTCAGCCATCTCCCGCGGTATCTGGATCACCGTCTGGGTGACGCTGCTCGGCTTTGCCCTCGCCTCGCTGATCGGCCTCGGCATGGCCCTGATGGCGCTGTCGCGCTCGCTCGTGTTGCGGCAGATCTCCCGTTTCTACGTCGAGATCATCCGCGGCGTACCGGTGCTGGTGCTTCTCTTCTGGATCGCCTTTGCCGGCGTACCGGCCTTCGTCGCGGCCTGGAACTGGCTGGCGACCCCGCTGCGCGAGGCCGGGCTGGTGGACGAGCTTCTGGTGCGCGACATTTCGCTGCTGTGGCGGGCCATCATAGCGCTCACCATCGGCTATTCCGCCTTTATCGCCGAGGTTTTCCGGGCCGGCATTCTGTCGGTCGATCCGGGCCAGATCGAAGCCGCCAAGGCGCTCGGCCTGTCGGGCTTCCAGCGCTTCCGCCTAATCGTCTTCCCGCAGGCGATACGCACCATCCTGCCGCCGCTGGGCAATGATTTCGTCGCCATAGTGAAGGACAGTTCGCTGGTTTCGGTGCTCGGCGTCGCCGACATCACCCAGATGGGCAAGGTCTATGCTTCGGGCTCATTCCGCTTCTTCGAGACCTATTCCATCGTCGCCTATATCTACCTGATCCTGACTGTCGGCCTGTCAATGATGCTGCGCGCGCTGGAGCAGCGCATGCGCAAGGCGCAGACCGGAGAAGGCCGGCGCTGATTGCGAGCAGCCCGAAAGACCGCTATATCGCCCGCATGGAAAGACTTTTCGGACATCCGGCATACAGGGCCTTCGCACTGCAGGACAGGAAACGCCTGCCGTCGCGCTTCTTTGCCCGCATTGCCGGCGTGGCGACCGGCCACCTCCGCTGACGCGCGCCTCCGGCCGCGCAGGTTTCGGAAAAGTGTTACACGGTTTTCCGACAAAAACCTGCGATTGAACAATAGCCGGCCGCCAATTCAGCAAACCGACATACGGATAGCCAGAAAAATGACCGCACCGCGCACGCTTTACGACAAGATATTCGACGACCACGTGGTCGACCGGCAGGACGACGGCACCTGCCTGCTCTACATCGACCGCCACCTCGTACATGAGGTGACCAGCCCGCAAGCCTTCGAAGGGTTGCGCATGGCAAACCGCAAGGTGCACGCGCCAGAGAAGACGCTCGCCGTCGTCGACCACAACGTGCCGACCTCGCCCGAACGCGCCTTCGGCATCAAGAACGAAGAAAGCCGCCTCCAGGTCGAGGCGCTGGCAAAAAACGCCGCCGATTTCGGCGTCGAGTACTACTCCGAGAAGGACCGTCGCCAGGGCATCGTCCACATCATCGGCCCCGAGCAGGGCTTCACCCTGCCCGGCATGACAATTGTCTGCGGCGACAGCCACACCTCCACCCACGGCGCCTTCGGCGCGCTGGCGCACGGCATCGGCACCTCCGAGGTGGAGCACGTGCTCGCCACCCAGACGCTGATCCAGCGCAAGGCGAAGAACATGCTTGTACGCGTGGACGGGCAACTGCCCGAAGGCGTCACTGCCAAGGACATCATTCTGGCGATCATCGGCGAGATCGGCACCGCCGGCGGCACCGGCTACGTCATGGAATATGCCGGCGAAGCGATCCGCTCGCTGTCCATGGAAGGCCGCATGACGGTCTGCAACATGTCGATTGAAGGCGGCGCGCGCGCCGGCCTGATAGCGCCGGACGAGACGACCTTCGCTTATGTGAAGGACAAGCCGCGCGCCCCGAAGGGCAAGGCCTGGGACATGGCGCTCGAATACTGGAAGACGCTGAAGACCGACGAGGGCGCCCATTTCGACAAGACGGTGGTGCTCGACGCCGCCAATCTGCCGCCCATCGTCACCTGGGGCTCCTCGCCCGAGGACGTCGTATCGGTCACGGGCTATGTGCCCGATCCTGCCGACATCCCGGAGGAGACCAAGCGCAATTCCAAGCGCCGCGCGCTGGAATATATGGGCCTGAAGCCGGGTACGAAGATCACCGACATCGAACTCGACAGGGTGTTCATCGGCTCCTGCACCAATGGCCGCATCGAGGATTTGCGCGCCGTCGCCAAGGTGGTCGAGGGCAAGACGGTGCATCCGCGCGTCAACGCCATGATCGTTCCGGGCTCGGGCCTCGTAAAGGCGCAGGCCGAGGCCGAGGGGCTCGACAAGATCTTCGTCGCCGCCGGATTCGACTGGCGCGAGCCGGGCTGCTCGATGTGCCTTGCCATGAACGACGACCGGCTGAAGCCGGAAGAGCGCTGCGCCTCCACGTCGAACCGGAATTTCGAGGGCCGGCAGGGCTACAAGGGCCGCACGCATCTCGTCTCGCCCGCCATGGCGGGTGCGGCGGCGATCGCCGGCCATTTCGTCGACATCCGCGACTGGCGCTGACACTCAGCGCGCAGTAGCCGCGCGGTCGCATGGCGGTATCGCCGCGACCGCGTCAGCGCCGATAGCGCGCGCCAGCCGAATTTCGCGCGTCAGCGGAAAGTAGGGTTCGCCAGGTGTCGTGCGCAGATAGGTGCTGACAACAAGGTCCGCGGGATCGACGTCGCCGGACCGGCACGCACCACGGATCGCGACGCTGAATGCGCCGCGCCCCTGACCCCTTGCCGCTCTCGCCCGCTGTTGCGTCGACGCCAGCCGAGCATGATCCACCGGCGCGACCCGCGCGACGAGGACATGCTCGTGGGGGCCGGTTTGAATCGCCGGCGCCTCGGCGGCCGCGAGCACCTCCAGATCGAAAGCCTCATCGAACCCCGGTTCGGCGCCCCGCGGTTTCAATGTGATCCGCATCACCACGTCGCCGGTCCTGAGGACAAGCCGCTCGTCCGTCTTGACGGCGACAGCAACCGAACCCGGTTCGGCCGATAGCGGATCGAACGTAGCCAGTTTCCCAACGGCGGCGGGGGCAAGGCTAGCGCAGCCACCGAGCAGGAAAAGCGCTGCCGCAATGGCTGGCCGGCGGGACAAACGGATCATCTGAAAACTCCACGGACATACTTTACAACAAAATCTTATTGTTTTACGATAAGAAAATCAAATGATGGAGTGACTCCTTATGGGTGACCAGTTCGACCGGGTACGGTCTTTGAGTCGGCGCATGCGACTGGGCGTCGCGATTGGCGGGCTGGCGCTCGCCGGCGGCCTGTCGGTGTTCCTGCTCATGCCAGTATTCGATCCGGAAACCTTCCGGCGCGGGGTCGAACACTCAGTAGGCCCGGGCATCAGCCTTTCCTTCAGCGGACCGGCGACCGCCGTGGTCGTGCTGCTTCTGGCGGTACAGTTCGCCGCTTTGCTGGCGGCCGTCTGGTGCGTCTGGCGCATGTTCGGAGAATTCGCACGGGAAGAACCCTTGACGCCTCAGTCGGCGGCATGGATGCAGCGCGCCAGTATCGGCTTCCTGGTTCTGGTTATCGTTTCCGCGCTGGCCCGGCCCGGCGTGGTTCTGGCGCTGACGCTGGCCAATCCGCCGGGACAGCGCGCCTTCGCCATCTCCTTCGGCTCGGCGGATATTTTCGCCCTGCTGATCGCGGCGATCATGTACATGACCAGCCGCGTGATCGCGCTGGCGGCCGAAATCCGCGACGACCAGCGGGAGATCATCTGACGATGCCTATCATCGTCAATCTCGACGTCATGCTGGCGCGCCGGAAGATGCGTTCCAAGGAACTGGCGGAACTGATCGGCATCACGGAACAGAACGTCTCGCTCCTGAAATCCGGCAAGGTGCGCGGCGTGCGCTTCGAGACGCTGGAAAAGATCTGCGATGCGCTCGACTGCCAGCCCGGCGACATTCTCGAATACCGGCCCGACAAGCTCCTCTGACCGGTGGGCCTACCCTAGCGCGATGTGGTTCAGCACGTATATCCAGAACGTGGCGGTGAACACCGACGCCACGGTCGCCAGCAGGAAAGCCGAAGCCGCCAGATTAACCGCACGATCGTACATGACGGCGAACAAATAGATGTTCATGCCGGGCGGCATGGCGGCGAGCGTGACGGCAGCGCGCTGCATCTCCGGCGGCAGCACAAAGATGTGGTGCACCAGCACGAATGTGATGGTCGGGTGCAGGACGAGCGACAGCACAGCCACCATGCCGGCCTCGTCGAGATTGGTGCTGAGACTGTAGCGCGTCATCGCCGCGCCGATACCCACCAGCGCCACCGGGATTGCGGTCTGCGCGATCATGTCCACCGCCGCCATGGCGGGCTCAGGCAGCCAGTGACCGGTGAGGTTCACGATAGCTCCGGCGAGAATGCCGATCATCAACGGACTGACCACGATCGACCGGCCCGCGACGCGCAACGTCTCGCCCAGCGGCCTGCCGTCGCGGCGCATCAGCTCCATCGTCACCATGCCCACCGCGTAGAGCAGCGGCGCGTGCAGCGCGATGATGCCGAAGGCGGCAGTCAACGGCTCGACGCCCTGCGACCGTTCCAGAATGGCCAAGCCTAGCAGCACGGAGTTGGAGAACATCGCGGCGAAGCCGACCGCGACGGCCTCACCGGGACGGCGCTTGAATATCCGCCGCGCCAACAGCAGTCCTATGACGAAGCAGGTGAACGCGCCGGCATAGAAACCGACCAGCAGCGGCGGCGAGAAGGCGGCGGCAAGGTCGAGCCGCTCCAGCGCTCGGAACAGCAGCACGGGCACCGCGATCCGGACCGCATAGGCGTTGAGCGCATCGGCGACCGCTCCCGGCAGATAGCCGGACCGCACGCCGCCATAACCGATGGCGATGAGCAGGAAGACCGGCGCGACAGTGACGAGAATGGTCAGCATGGCGCTGCTCTAGCCCTTTGCCGCCGGCGATGGAACTGCGACGCCGCACTGCCAGCGCGCGTGGCCGTGGGTTAAACCTCTGCTTAACCACTTGTTGAAAGCGCCGTGCCATGGTCCGGATGACATGAGCGGCGCCGGTTTCATCCTCGCGATCAATCTCAGCGTGGCGGGTCTGTTCGGCGCGGCATTCCTGTTTGTCGCCGTCTATGACCGCGCCCGCGTATCGGCGCGCTGGTTCGCCGCCAGCTTCGGTTGCGGCATGCTCAACTTCCTGTTGGAGTTCGCCGTCGCCGCTGCCGGGCCATCGCAGGCGCTGGCCATCGCCGCATACATGGCGTTCGTCGGTGCGCTGGCGGGCTTCACGCGCGGCATAGCCCACCTTCATGGCCGCAAGCCGCCCTGGCGGATTATCGCGACGTTAGTTTTCGGGGCGCTTGCCCTGAGATATGCGATCGATGGCCTGGCGCGTGAATCGCTTTTGCGGTTGGTTCTCTACCAGCTGCCATATTTCTCACTGCAGGCCGTCGGTGCGACGATAGCCTGGCGCTGGCCAAGGCCCGGCTTGGGCGGCCGGCTGCTCGCCGTCCTGCTGACGCTTTCGTCAGTGCACTATCTGGTCAAGCCTTTCGTCGCGCACCTCAACGGCGGAGCGGGTTCCGGCCCCGAAACCTATCTGGCGACCGACTACGCCATGTTCTCGCAGGCAAGCGGCACCGTGCTTGGCGTAGCCGTGGCGCTGCTCCTCCTCGTCATTCTTGTGCGCGACGTGCTGGCCGATTTCACCGAACGCTCGCTCACCGACAAGCTGTCGGGCCTGCTCAACAGGCGCGGTTTCGAGGAACTCCTGGCCTCCAGCCTCGCGGCAGCCGCGAATACAGGCGTGCCGGTCTCGCTGGTCATCTGTGATCTCGACCGCTTCAAGGCGGTGAACGACACCTACGGCCATGCCGCCGGCGACCGGGTCATCGTGGCGTTCTCCGGGCTTCTGCGCGAATGCCTCGGCGAGCATCATTCAGCCGCTCGCATCGGCGGTGAGGAATTCGCCGTGCTGCTGGTCGGCTCCAGCCTGCCGACGGCGCGGCTCTTTGCAGAAAGCGTTCGCTCCGCCTTTGCCATTCAGGAAATCGATGACATGCCCGAGGGGGCGCGCTTCACGGCCAGTTTCGGTATCGCCCAGCTTGTGCCCGGCGAAACCGCGTTCGACTTCCAGGAGCGTGCCGACGCTGCCCTCTACGCAGCCAAGAACAATGGCCGCGACAGGGTCGAGATCGCCGGTGCGGCGTCGACTTTCGCCCCGGACCGGCGGGTTTCCGCCTAACCTTCCAGAGCCTTGATGCGCAGCCGGGTGATGCGGTTGCGCTCGCGTTTCATCACGACAAACCGCTTGCCGTGGAACGTAAACGCCTGCTTCTCCTCCGGGATCGTCTGCGTCTCGTGGATCACCAGACCGGCGATCGTCGTCGCCTCATCGTCGGGCAGCTTCCAGTCGAGCGCGCGGTTGAGGTCGCGGATCGGCACGGAGCCTTCCACAACCACCGAGCCGTCCGCTTCCTGCTTGACGCCCTGCATTTCGACATCGTGCTCGTCGGCGATCTCGCCGACGATCTCCTCGATGATGTCTTCGAGCGTCACGAGACCTTCCACCTCGCCATATTCGTCGACGACGACGGCGAAATGCGCTTTCCGCCGCAGGAAAGCGTTGAGCTGGTCTTCCAGCCCGGTCGTGTCGGGCACGAACCACGGCTTGGCGGCGATCTTCAGAATGTCGACCCGCGCCGGGTCGTTATCGACTTCGTGCAGCGCCCGCAGCAGATCCTTGGCGTGGATGATGCCGACAATGTTGTCGAGCGAACCCTGCCAGACCGGCATGCGGGTGTGCGGGCTCTGCAGGATTTCGGCAACGATCTCCTGCGGCGGCATGTCGGCGTTGATCGAGCGCATCGCAGTCCGGTGCACCATGACGTCCGATACTTCGAGGTCCTGCAGGTCGAGCAGGCCGCCCAGCCGGTCGCGCTCCTGCTTCACGAAAGCGCCTTCGCGGTGAAGCACAGCTACCGTGCCGCGCAGTTCCTCATGCGCCGACAGCATAGACTGTCCGTATTCCAGATTGACGCCGAACAGATAGAGCAGCTTGCGCACGATCCAGTTGACCGCTGTCGACAACGCGCCGAACAGGAACACTGCCAGCCGCGCGAAGGGCGACACGAACAGAGCGAACTGCTCCGGTCGCGACAGCGCCCAGCTCTTCGGCAGGATCTCGGCGAAAATGACGAGAAGCACTGTCATTCCGATCGTCGCGTAGACAACGCCGGCGTCGCCGAACAGCTTGAGCAGCACCGAGGTCGCCAGCGCCGACGCAAGGATGTTGACGAGGTTGTTGCCGATCAGGAGCGCGCCGACGAGCCGGTCGCGCCGCTCGATCAGCCGTTCCACCAGCGAGGCGCGCCTGTCGCCACCCTGCGCCAGAGAATGCAGCCGCGCCCGCGATACGCCCGTCATGCCCGTCTCGGTTCCCGAAAACAGGAATGACAGAACAATCAGCGCCGCAACGGCGCCGCAAGTAATCCAGAGTTCCGGTGTCATCGTTCGATCTGCTCTGCGAGAAAGGATCTGACTTCACTGGCCGGCACGTCCCTGGCGACGAATGCCTGGCCGACGCCGCGTGTAAGGATGAAGGTGAGCGCGCCGCGCGACACCTTCTTGTCTTGCCGGATATAGTCGAGCAGCCCGTCAGCGCCGGGAAGCTCGCCTTCTATGTCTGATATGCGCCAGGGGAGACCGACGGCTTTGAGATGCGCCTCGACGCGCTCTGCATCGTCCGGGCTGGCAAGGTTCATGCGCGCAGAAAAGCGGTGTGCCAACGCCATGCCGATGGCGACGCCCTCGCCGTGTACCAGCCTGCCGCCGTCATAGCCGGTGGCGGCCTCCAGCGCATGGCCGAATGTGTGGCCGAGATTGAGCAGCGCCCGGTCGCCGGTCTCGCGCTCGTCGCGCGCCACCACTTCGGCCTTGGCGCGGCAGGATTCGGCGATCGCTTCTGTCCGCGCCGCGCCGCCGGCGAACACCTCACGCCAGTTCTTCTCCAGCCAGTCGAAGAATTGCGGCCGGTCGATCAGCCCATATTTGGCGACCTCCGCGTAGCCCGCCCTGAACTCGCGCTCCGGCAGCGTGTCGAGAACGTCGGTGTCCGACAGGACAAGGCTCGGTTGATGAAAGGCGCCGACCAGGTTCTTGCCGTGGGCGCTGTTGATGCCGGTCTTGCCGCCGACAGAAGAATCGACCTGCGCCAGCAGCGAAGTCGGCATCTGCACCAGCCGCATTCCGCGCCGCACGATGGCCGAGGCGAAGCCCGCCAGATCGCCGATCACGCCACCACCGAGCGCAATCACGATGTCGCCGCGCTCCAGCCGCGCCGCAAGTACGGCATCGACGACGCCCCTGAGAGCGTCGAAACTCTTCGTCTTTTCGCCAGGCTCAAGCTCGATGGCCACATTGTCGATGCCGGCCTTGTCGAGCCCCGACTTGAGCCGCGAAAGATGACGGCCTGCGACATTGCGGTCGGTGACGATGGCCGCGCGCACGCCGGGCAGTCGTTCTGCAATCAGTGCTCCAGCCTGTTCGACCAGTCCGCTGCCGATGACGATGTCGTAGGCTCGCTCGGCAAGGCCGACCCGGACAACGACCTGCTCTGCGGGTTCGGCCAGATCGGTCATGCTGCCTCACCGCGCAGATGAGCAGCGATGGCCGCGATCACCTCGTCGGCGATGATTTCGCGCCGGTCGTCGCGCGTGGTCACGGTGACATCGGCCAGCGCATAGGTCGGGTAACGGGCGCCCATCAGTTTCTCCATGACACCGCGCGGGTCGGCGGTCTTGAGCAGCGGCCGCGTCTGTTTCTTCGCCACCCGCGCCATCAGTGTATCGATATCGGCCTTGAGCCAGACGGAAATACCGGCATTGGCGATGGCCTCGCGGGTATCGGCATTCATGAAGGCGCCGCCGCCTGTTGCCAGCACCAGTGGGCCTTCCTGCAGCAAACGAGCGATGACGCGCTGCTCCAGCGCCCGGAATTCGGCCTCGCCATAGGTCTCGAAAAGGTCGGACACCGTCATCCGCGATGCTTTTTCGATCTCCTGGTCGCTGTCTGCGAATGAAAGACCCGTCGCGGCGGCGACGCGCCGACCGATCGCGGTCTTTCCGGCGCCCATCAGCCCGACAAAAACGATCGCCCGCTCGCCCAGCAGCTTGCCAAGCTCCGCCGTTTCCTCGGATGCGGTTATTTCGGAAGTCGCCATATTCTTGCCCTTGGCCGGGTTTCGACATGAAAAGCTGGCGGTCGTCAAGCAAAACGCGGTCTGCGACCACGGGTTGCATTGAGCCGGGGGGCGGCCCATAACGAGGCGCCGGCGCAGACAAGAAGACCACGCCCATGCCGACCCTTTTCCGCCTCCTGACCGTGATCGCCGTCATCGTCGGCATCGTCTATGGCGGCATGTTCGCCCTGGCGACCTATGTGGAACCCAACATCGGCGAGATTTCCGTGCGCGTACCGCCGGATCGCATCAACCGCTAGCGGCCACATGCACGACGGCGCCCGGATCGAAGCCTTCCTGGAGATGATGAGCGCCGAGCGCGGCGCCAGCGACAACACGCTCGCCGCCTACCGCCGCGACCTTGAGGACGCCGCAGAAGGCCTGTCCGGAGCATGGGGCGGCATCGCGTCGGCGCCCGCAAGCGCCGTGCGCGACCATATTACCGGCCTGTCGGCGCGCGGCATGGCCGCCTCCACGCAGGCGCGCAAGCTTTCCGCACTGCGCCAGTTCTACAAGTTCCTCTTCACCGAGGGACTGCGCGGCGACGACCCGACCGGCACGCTGGACAGCCCGCGCCGCGAGCGCTCGCTTCCCAAGGTGCTGAGCGAGGCGGATGTCGACGCGCTGATCGAACTGGCGGAGCGGGAAGCTGACAGCCCCCCGCCCGGCATCGACCCGGCTGCAGCCGTGCGGATGCACGCGCTCACTGAAGTGCTTTACGCCACAGGATTGCGCGTCTCGGAGCTGGTCAGCCTGCCGATATCGGTCGCGAAGCGCGACGAGCGATACTTCACCGTCACCGGCAAGGGGGGCAAGGAACGGCTGGTGCCGCTGTCGGCGCGAGCGCGCGAGGCGATGCGCAGATGGCTCGCGGCTCGCAAGGAACGGCCAAATCTGGCGGATAGCCCGTTCCTGTTTCCGGCACTGTCGGACAGCGGCCATCTGCCGCGCCAGGTTTTTGCGCGCGAACTGAAAGCCCTCGCAGCTCGTGCCGGCATTCGTGCCGCGTCGATCTCGCCGCACGTGCTGCGCCACGCATTCGCCAGCCATTTGCTGCAGAACGGCGCCGATTTGCGCGTCGTGCAGCAGCTACTCGGCCATTCCGATATCTCGACGACCCAGATTTACACCCACGTGCTCGAAAAGCGGCTGATCGAACTGGTCAACCGGCACCATCCGCTTGCCGACTAGGCCTGTGACCGCTATTTGAGGCGCTATTCCCGTCGCCAGCGCCATAATGGCCCGACCGGGCCGCCAGTGATAATCAAAGCATCGTCAGGCGAATGTATAATTATCTCGATTTCGAAAAGCCGGTTCAGGATCTCGAAGGGCAGATTCTCGAATTGCGCAGGCTTGCCGATGCCGGCGAAGCGGTAGACGTCGCCGATGAGATCAAGCGTCTCGAAAAGCGTGCGCAGGATGCCCTGCGCGATCTCTACAAGGCGCTGACGCCCTGGCAGAAGGCTCAGGTTGCACGACACGCCGACCGCCCGCACTGCCTTGCCTATGTCCGCGAGCTGATGACCGATTTCACGCCGCTCGCCGGCGATCGTTCCTTCGGTGAGGACGAGGCGATCGTCTGCGGTCTGGCGCGGTTCCGCGGCGAGGCCGTCGCCGTCATCGGCCAGGAGAAGGGCTCCGACACCAAAGGCCGGCTGAAGCACAATTTCGGCATGGCGCGGCCGGAAGGCTACCGCAAGGCGGTGCGCGTCATGGAGCTTGCCGATCGCTTCGGCATACCGCTCATCAGCCTTGTTGACACCGCCGGCGCCTACCCCGGCATCGGCGCGGAGGAGCGCGGCCAGGCCGAGGCTATCGCGCGCTCGACCTCTGCATGCCTTGCGCTGAAGGTTCCCACGATCAGCATCATCATCGGCGAAGGCGGTTCCGGTGGCGCCATCGCCATCGCCACAGCCAACCACGTCTGCATGCTGGAGCACGCCATCTATTCGGTGATTTCACCCGAAGGCGCGGCCTCGATCCTGTGGCACGATGCGACGCGGGCCAAGGACGCGGCGACCAACATGCGGATTACGGCCCAGGATCTGCTGGAGCTCAAGATCATCGACGAGATCATCCCCGAGCCGCTCGGCGGTGCTCATCGGGACCCGGCCAAGGTGATCGCGCGGACCGGTGACGCTATTGCGAATGCGTTTGAGGAACTGGCCGGCTCGAACCTCGACTACCGCGAGCACCGGCGTGAGAAATTCCTCGCCATCGGCCGCGATCTCTGAGCCAGCTGGCCGTCTGCCATCATTTCCGCCGAGAATCGCCACATTCTTGCCGCGCCTTTCGTTTCAATGACAATGGCGTGAGCGGTGCGCCGGTCGGCTTGCGGTAATGATTTTTCAAGCATAACCGCATTAGGTGCACAGTGGAGAGGGTTCGCGGCGTAGCCGCCAGCTGCCGCAGTGGGACAAGTTCTGATCAGTCGGCCTATGGCTTTTAAGATTGCGCGTAACCTCATGCTCGTCGCAGCGCTGGCGCTTGCCGGCTGCAACGAGACGCTTGAGGACATTTCTCCGAAAGCGGAGCGCCAGCTTCCCGACAAGCTGGTGCAGTCGATGCGCGCGCGCGGCATGACCCGCACCGCGCCGATCATGCTGCGCATCTTCAAGGAAGAGGGCGTTCTGGAGGTCTGGAAGCAGAAGGACACCGGACGCTACGCGCTGGCGACCAGCTACGACATCTGCAAATGGTCGGGCAAGCTGGGGCCGAAATTCACCGAGGGCGACCGCCAGGCGCCGGAGGGCTTCTACACCATCCGCCCGCACCAGATGAATCCGCGCTCGAGTTATCATCTGTCATTCAATATCGGTTACCCGAACCTGTTCGACCGGGCGCACGGACGCACCGGGTCGAACCTGATGGTTCACGGCGCCTGCTCTTCCGCCGGCTGCTACTCGATGACCGACGAGCAGGTCGAGCAAATCTATGCTTTCGCCCGCGATGCCTTCCGCGGCGGCCAGACCGAGTTCCAGGTCCAAGCTTATCCGTTCCGCATGACGGCGGAAAACATGGCCCGTTACCGCGACGATCCGAACTATGAGTTCTGGACGATGCTGAAAGAGGGTTACGACCATTTCGAGATCACCAAGGTGCCGCCTAAGGTCGATGTCTGCGGCAGGCGCTACGTGTTCAACAGCCTGCCTGTCGAAGGCCGCTCATTCTCGGCAACCTCGGCTTGCCCGGCGATGACGACGCCGGAGCCGCTGCAGACCGCCTACCAGTCTTACCAGACCCAGTACCAAGCCGCGTTCTCCGCCGCTCTCGGCGACGCAGCGAGCAAGAGAACGCCGTCGCCCACCATCCAGGGCATCCGTGAAGCCGCACTGGTTGCCGACTGGTCACGGCGGCGCGCACGTGGCGAGCGCGTGACGCGCGAGCCGCCGTCATTGCAATCGACAGCGCCGCAGGTTGCGGCTGCACCGCAGCCCAGGCCGGAACCGGAAGCCCGCGCTTCGGCCCTCGTGTCCGCGCAGCCGGCAGCCAACGAAGGAACGCCGCTTGCCGCGGAAACGGAGGCAAATGCCTCGGTAGCACAGGCGAGTCCGGCGACCGAAGCAGGCGCGCCCGTACCATCGGCCAATCCCGAGTCCGCCGAGGCGCAACCCGCCGAGCGCCGCCGCGGCATCCGCCGCCTGTGGGGCCTGTTCAGCCGCGACGAGTGAGCGACCTGCCTGTCGAAATCTACGATCTGCGTGGACTAAACTGCCCGCTGCCGGTGTTACGCACGCGCAAGCGGCTGGCGGGCATGCCGCCGGGAGCGCAGCTCATCGTCGAAACGACCGACCCGCTTGCGGCGGTCGACATCCCTGCCTTCTGCAAGGAGAGCGGGCACCGTCTGGTTTCGTCGGAACCGACGGCTGACGGTCACAAATTCCTGCTTGAGCGGGGCGCTGCCTAGCTGCGCAAGCCCGAAATCGCCAGCGGATTGTCTTCCAGCGCCGCGCGGTCGGGCGTGTCGACCGAGGACCGATTGGTGAAGGCGGCGAACAGCCGGCGCACATAGCTTTCGTCCATGCCGTCGACGATAAACACCAGCCGCGTTTCGCGCTTCTGGCCTTCTGGCCATGCGGCAAGCCGCGCCGGCGGATGCATCAGTTTCTGCACCGCGTGCAACACCAGCGGCCGCTCGGGATTGTCCGCCAGTTCGACGATGCCTTTCATGCGCAGCAGGTTTTCACCCTGTGTCGAACGCACGAGATCGAGGAACATCTCCACCGCGCCGGGATCGACCGGACGATCATGCACCAGCGAGAAACTGCGGATGCCGGTGTCGTGGTGGTGGTGATGGTCGTTGCCGTGATGATCGTGATTGTGGTGGTCATGGTCGTCATCCGCCGGCTCCCCGAGCCAGCGCATGACGTCGGCCGATTTGGTCGCCGGATCGTAGAGCCCGCTTTCGAGCAATGACGCTACATCCCGCAGATCCGCGACGTCGATTATCGGCGCAGAAGGGTTGAGCCGTCGCAGGGAACCGTTGATCGCATCGGTGGAGGCTGCCTCCGGCAGTTCCGTCTTTGTGAGCACGATCCGGTCCGCGACCGCGACCTGCCGCGCGGCCTCACGGTGCTTCGCGAGTGTCGCAGCCCCGTTCACTGCATCGACGACGGCAATGACGCCGCTCAGTCTCAGCGCGGCGGCCATCGCCGGATGGCCCATCAATGTCTGAAGCACGGGGACCGGATCGGCGAGCCCCGTCGTTTCGATGACGATCCGCTCCAGCGGTGCGATGCGGCCCGTTTGTGCCCGGTCGATCAGGTCGGCCAGCGTGTCGACCAGTTCGCCGCGCACGGTGCAGCACAGGCACCCGTCCGAAAGCTCGATCACGCCGTCGGAAGACTGTTCCACCAGCAGATGGTCTATCGCCACCTCGCCGAACTCGTTGATGATGACGGCCGTGTTTGTGACGGCTGGATCCTTCAGGATGCGATTGAGCAGCGTCGTCTTGCCGGCGCCGAGAAAACCGGTGACGACGCTGACCGCGATCGGATCAAGCCTCATGGCGCGTGTCAGCCACCCTCGGCGGTCAGCGGCGTATAGTCCGGCCGCGGCGTCGGGATCGGCACGTTGGCGATCTGCGCTGCCGCCGGAAGGACACCGACTGCGCCGCCCAGACCGACCTGCACGATGCGGCGCGGGCGGTTGAACTCGGTCATGTAAGGCGATCGGATGACGCGCCGGCCTTGCTCGTCGCGGTTCGCAGCGCGTTCGGCACGCGCGGCGGAGGTGCAGATGACCGGACGCATATTGGTGGCCTGCGTCAGCATCGTGCCGCTCGGGCGCATCTGTTCGAGCCGCGGCGCCCCGAAGCCGGTGCGGCGGAATCCGTTGTGGAGCAGGTCGGCGGCGGTTTCCGCCCGCTCCTCAACAGATTCGGCGCCCAGGACGACCGCGATCACGCGCCTGTTCCGGCGCTCAGCCGACGCTACCAGGTTGAACCCGGACGGGCAGGTGTAGCCGGTCTTCATGCCGTCGGCGCCTTCGAAACGGCCGATCAGCGAATTATGGTTGTTCATGACCGTCCGGCCCGACTGGATCGCCTCGATCGAGAAGTAGCCGTCATATTGCGGGAACTCGCGCCGGATCGCCGTCGCCAGAATGGCCATGTCGCGGGCCGTCGTATACTGGTTGTCGTCGTGCCAGCCATGCGCGTTGACCCAGTGCGATCCGGTCATGCCGAGACGCTGCGCTTCGGTGTTCATGCGCGCCGCGAACGCCCGTTCAGAGCCGCCCACGCTTTCCGCCACCGCCGTTGCGATGTCGTTGGCCGACTTCACCATCAGGATCTTGATCGCGTTGTCGATGGTAAGCACCGAGCCTTTCGGATAGCCCATCTTGCTCGGCCGCTCCGCTGCCGCGTTTGCCGACACGACTACAGGCGACTGCAGCGTGATCTCGCCCGCGCGGATCGCCCGGAACACGGTGTAGGTGGTCATCAGCTTGGTCAGCGAGGCCGGATACCAGCGCCGGAAGGGTTCGCTTTCAGCCAGCACCCTGCCGCTGCCGGCATCGACGACAATATAGGGTGCAGCTGTTGCGCCGCCGGCCAAGCTGAGGAAAACGAGCGCCGCAACAAGCCGGGTGAACGAAAATCGCACGTGCATAAGATATCCCAGTTCGCAGTTGCCGTTTGGCCAACGGTGTCACTAAGATTTGCTGGCGAGGCGACGGGCGCGCCAAGCACCGCGGTTGGCCTGAATCTCTTGCCTGCCCTGCTATCTACCGCATATGACGCCAACATGGCAAAGAAGAGTCCTCACAAAGCCGCGAGTCCCCAGTGCCGTGGTAAAAAAATGAAGGAAAGATGGTTTTATGCCGATATTGAACCGCGTCGCGGAGTTGCATGACGAAATCACCGGCTGGCGCCGGCATCTGCATACGATCCCAGAGATTCTCTACGACGTGCACAAGACGGCTGCCTTCGTGGCCGAGCGTCTGAAGGAGTTCGGCTGCGACGAGGTTGTTACAGGCATCGGCAAGACAGGCGTGGTCGGCATCATCAAGGGCAATCTGGGCGACGGCCCGGCCATCGGGCTGCGCGCCGACATGGACGCCTTGCCGCTCAACGAAATCACCGGCAAGCCCTGGGCTTCCACAACCCCCAACGCCATGCATGCCTGCGGCCATGACGGCCACACGGCCATGCTGCTGGGCGCGGCCAAGTACCTGGCCGAAACGCGCAAGTTCAAGGGGACGGTGGCGGTCATCTTCCAGCCCGCCGAGGAAGGCGGCGCCGGCGGCGACGCCATGGTCAAGGACGGCATGATGGAGCGCTTCGGCATCGCCACGGTGTTCGGCATGCACAACATGCCCGGCCTGCCCGTCGGCCAGTTCGCCATTCGCCCCGGTCCGTTGCTGGCGGCCACGGCCGAATTCTGGATCGTCGTGAAGGGCAAGGGCGGCCACGCGGCGATGCCGCACGGCACGATCGACCCCATCGTCATCGGCAGCCAGATCGTGACCGGTCTGCAGACGATCGCCTCGCGCAGCGCCGATCCCATCGAATCCGTAGTGGTTTCGGTTACCAAGTTCCATGGCGGCGACGCCTTCAACATCATTCCCGAGCAGGTGGAGCTCAACGGCACCATCCGCATTCTGCGCAAGGAGGTCGGCGAGATGGCAGCCAAACGCATGAAGGAAATCTGCGAGGGCATCGCGGCGGCGCACGGCGCCACCGTCGAGGTGCGGGTCGATTTTAACTATCCCGTCACCTTCAATCATCCCGACGAGACGGAGTTCGCGGCCGGCGTTGCCAAGTCGGTCGCCGGCGATCCCAACGTCAACACCGACGTGCAGCCTGTGATGGGCGGCGAGGATTTTTCCTACATGCTGGAAGCGCGGCCCGGCGCATTCATCTTTGTCGGCAATGGTGACACTGCCAACCTCCACAACCCCGCCTACGACTTCAACGACGAGGCCATCCCGCACGGCGTCAGCTATTGGGTGAAGCTGGCGGAGACCCAGCTGGCCGCATAGAGGGCTGGGATTGGCGCGGTTGGCCACAAACATGCTTGGCTCGCCGCGCCGCAATCGCTATGTCTCCGATGCGTGGTCCCGTAGCTCAGTAGGATAGAGCATCAGATTCCTAATCTGAGGGTCACAGGTTCGAATCCTGTCGGGATCACCATTCCGTATCTCACGGCAGTTCAGCCCTTCGGCAGCGGCTTGGCAGCAGCTCGGAAGTCATTCCACGGATCGCGTTTGCGCTTGGCAATGATGTCCGGAACCGTGTGTACATTGAACGCCGCAGGTGTGACGTCGGACCCGATCAGCTCCCACTCGAGCGGTAGCGATACCGGCGCGCCCTTGCGAGCCCGGGTCGAATAGGGCGCCACCGCCGTCTGGCCGCGCTGATTGCGCAGGTAGTCGATCAGTACCTTGCCCTGCCGCTTTTCCTTCGTGATCGTGGACACGTAGCGCTCGGGATCGTCGGCGGCCATGTCGTCGGCGACCGATTTGGCGAACGCCTTCGCGGCGTCCCAGTCGGCCTTCGGCTCCAGCGGAGTCACGACGTGCAGGCCCTTGCCGCCCGATGTCTTCAGGAATGCCGCCAGCCCATAGTCCTCCAGCCACCGGCGCACCTCCATCGCCGCCTCCACAACCGCCTTCCATTTCGTTCCCTCGCCGGGATCGAGGTCCATGATCAGCATGTCCGGCTTTTCCTAGGCATCGAGCGTCGAACCCCAGGGGTGGATTTCCAGTACCGCCGACTGGACCAGCGCCGTCAGCCCGTCGAGCTCGTCGATGGCGAGATACGGCTCGTTTTCCCTGTCCATCGGGTCGGCGACCTGCCTGATATGCGGGTCGATGCCGTTCCACGGATGTTTCTGGAAGAAGACCGCGCCGTCGATTCCCGTCGGAGCCCGCAGCAGCGCCAAGGGGCGCCCCGTTACAAAGGGTTTAATGAACGGCCAGACCCCGGCATAGTAGTCTGCGAGACCCTGTTTGGTGACGTTCGCATCGGGCCAGTAGACCCGATCGGGATGGGAGAGTTTGACGCTGCTCTTCCGGTTTTGCTGAGCGCTCACGGCTGCCTCGGTGATCAAGACGCCCCGAACACAATCCTACACGCCCCCCGCCGTATGCGATACCTCGGGTCTACGCCGCGCCCGCCTGCTGCTTCTCGAAGCGCTTGCGCTCATGCGGGTCGAGATAGAGCTTCCGCAGGCGTATCGACTTCGGCGTCACCTCGACCAGTTCGTCGTCCTGGATCCATGCCAGAGCCCGTTCCAGCGTCATGCGCACCGGAGGCGTCAGCTTCACCGCCTCGTCCTTGCCGGCAGCACGGATGTTGGTCAGCTTCTTGCCCTTCAGCACGTTCACTTCGAGGTCGTTGTCGCGTGAGTGGATGCCGATGATCATGCCCTGATAGACCTTGACGCCCGGGTCGATCACCATCGGCCCGCGATCCTCCAGGTTCCACAGCGCGTACGCCACCGCCTCGCCCGCCTCGTTGGCGATCAGCACGCCGTTCACACGACCGCCGATCTCGCCCTTGTAGGGCTGATACTCGTGGAACAGCCGGTTCATCACGGCCGTACCGCGCGTGTCGGTCAAAAGCTCGGACTGGTAGCCGATCAGCCCGCGCGTCGGCGCATGGAAGACCAGCCGCTGGCGGTTGCCGCCCGACGGCTTGAGCTCGACCATCTCGGCCTTGCGCTCGCTCATCTTCTGCACGACGACGCCGGCATGCTCCTCGTCGACGTCGATGACGACTTCCTCGACCGGCTCGAGCAGCTGCCCACTCTCGTCTTTCTGCATGACGACGCGCGGCCGCGACACGGCGAGTTCGAAGCCCTCGCGGCGCATGGTCTCTATCAGCACGGCAAGCTGAAGCTCGCCGCGGCCTGACACGTAGAAGGAATCCTTGTCGGCCGATTCCTCGATCTTCAGCGCCACATTGCCTTCCGCCTCGCGCAGCAGCCGATCGCGGATGACGCGGGACGTCACCTTGTCGCCTTCGGTGCCCGCGAGCGGCGAATCGTTGACGATGAAGGACATGGTCACCGTCGGCGGGTCGATCGGCTGCGCGGCCAGCGGTTCGGTCACGGCGGGGTCGCAGAACGTGTCCGCGACGGTGCCCTTCGACAGGCCCGCAATGGCGACGATGTCGCCTGCCTGTGCCGCATCGATCGGCTGCCGCTCAAGGCCGCGGAAGGCGAGGATTTTCGACACGCGGCCGTTTTCCAGCAGCGAGCCGTCATGATGCAGCACCTTCACCGCCTGGTTCGGCTTCAGCGAACCCGATTCGATACGGCCGGTGATGATGCGGCCGAGGAAGGGGTTGGCTTCCAGGATCGTGCCGATCATGCGGAACGGACCGGCATGCACGGTCGGTTCCGGCACGTGCTTAAGGACGAGATCGAAGAGCGGCTGCAGCCCGGCGTCTTTCGGCCCTTCGGGGTTCTCCGCCATCCAGCCATCGCGGCCCGAGCCGTAGAGGATCGGGAAGTCGAGCTGCTCGTCGGTTGCGTCGAGCGCGGCGAACAGGTCGAACACCTCGTTGACCACCTCGACATGGCGCCCGTCGGGGCGGTCGATCTTGTTGATGGCGACAATCGGCTTCAGCCCGACCTTCAGCGCCTTGCCGACGACGAACTTGGTCTGCGGCATCGGTCCTTCGGCGGCGTCGACGAGCACGATGGCGCCGTCGACCATGTTGAGAATGCGCTCCACCTCGCCGCCGAAATCGGCGTGGCCGGGCGTGTCGACGATGTTGATGCGCGTGTCGCCCCACTCCACCGAGGTCGCCTTGGCGAGAATGGTGATCCCCCGTTCCTTTTCCAGATCGTTGGAATCGAGCGCCCGTTCGGCGACGCGCTGGTTCTCGCGGACGGAGCCGGACTGCTTCAGGAGTTCATCGACCAGTGTTGTTTTGCCATGGTCGACATGCGCGATGATCGCGATATTGCGGAGTTTCATGCTGAATCTCTGGGATTTGGGAGCCGCGGCCGCTTCCGGCCGCGTCGTGTTGCGCCGCACATACAGCTTTTCTGTCAACCGCGATAGTGTGCACGCACCGTCAACGCTGCGACGATGCAACGTCGGGCTGTCCGACCTATAATCAGCACCGAATGGAAATCTATCGACCTGGTCCGCCGTCGGGCAGGACCGGGACTTGGAGACGATCAATGCGCAAACTGCAGTCACAGGGGGTTCATCACATCACGCTGGTCGGCGCCGACCGGCAGACCTCCATCGATTTCTGGGAAGGCGTGCTCGGCATGCCCTTCATTTTCGAGCAGCCCAATCTGGACCGGGCCTCGGAAAGCCACCTCTATTTCGATCCGGGCGACGGCCGCCTGATCACGATTTTCACCGACGACGAGCGCAAGCCCAACCCGCGCCGCACGCCGACCGAACCCGGCTGCGTGCACCACATCGCCTTCAATGTGTCGCGCGTCACCTTTCTGCAGGCGGTGGAGCGGCTCGACGAGCGCGGCATCAAGCACAGCGGCGTCAAGGATCGCGGCTTCATGGATTCGATCTATTTCACAGACCCGCTCGGCCTGCTGATCGAGCTCGCGTCCTACCGGTTCGAGCCACCGCACGGCTTCACCCATGGCGAAGTCCTGATGGAAGCTCACAAGATCAGGGTCGAGCGCGGCGACTACAACATCGCCGAAATCCATCTCGCGGACGCAATCGAGGCGATGGTCAAGCGCTCGCGTGATTCCCTGTCGTCCGACAGGGCACCGAAGAAAGCCTACTGACGGTCAACTAGGGAGGAACACAATGGCCGGCATACAACTGAACGTCGTCAAGCCGAGCGTGAACAATATGAGCGTGCGCGTCTTCGTGCGCGCCGCCGGCCTCGATTTCGAGGAGGCCGATGTCTACGGGCAGACGCGCTCGCCCGAATTCCTGGCCAAGAATCCGGCGCATCTGACGCCGATGATCGAGCATTCCAGCCTGCCCAAGGGCGCGCTCTGGGAAAGCTGCGCGATCATGAAGTACCTCGCCAGCAAGCACGGCAAGGACGACCTCTACCCGTCGAACCTCGAAAAGCGGGCCATGGTCGACAGCGCCATGTTCTACATCATCGGCACGCTTTACCCTCTGCTGGCCCGCGCCACCTATCCGAGCCTCGGCTTCCCGCTTTATCCGGGCGAGGTCGGCGCCTCCGACCTCGATGACGGCCACAAGGCGACTGCCGCAAAGGCGGCGGCCGACGCCATCGCCGAGCCGCTCGACGTGTTCCATAAGTTCTTCATGGACGGAAAGCCCTTCATCGGCGGCGAAAAGCCCTCGATCGCCGACATCAGGCTGGCCGCCACGCTCGAGTTCCTGGCCGTCATCGACTACCCGCTGCCGGGCTGGGCAAAGAGTTTCATGGCGTCGATGGAGAAGGAACTTGGTACGGCCTATTCGGAGCCTGCCGGCGACGTGCGCGGCTACATCCAGTATGTGAGATCGCAGAAGGCCTAATCCGGACTAGTGCCCGGCGCGGTCGCATGGCCGCGCCGGGTCCCATTCAGCAATAGTCCTCGGGGCCGACGGACTGGCTGTCGCTGTAGCGCGCGCCGTGCGCGAAACCGACCGGAAGAATCGCCTCGATTTCCGCAATATCCTGCGCCGTCAGTTTGTAGTCGGCCGCCGCGGCGTCCTCTTCGAGATGCGCCGAGGAGCGTGTTCCGGGGATTGGAATGACGTGGTCGCCCTGGTGCAGCACCCAGGCGATCGCTAGCGTCGCTGGCGCAACGCCCTTCCCCTTGGCGTATTCGTTGAAGCGCTCGAAATAGGCTGCATTGGCGGAAAAGTTCGGTTCCAGGAAACGCGGATTGCTGGCGCGGAACGCCTCTTTCGAGGTCACTTCGAG
The DNA here is from genome assembly GCA_017643025.1 of Rhizobiaceae bacterium. Classification (GTDB taxonomy): domain Bacteria; phylum Pseudomonadota; class Alphaproteobacteria; order Rhizobiales; family Rhizobiaceae; genus RCIO01. The sequence continues at coordinate 245,360 of JAEPOG010000002.1, read as the reverse complement.
TCTGGGCAGTTCGCGCGAGAACATGCCCCGCGCCACGGGCGAGAAGGCGACGAAGGCCGTGCCCAGCCGCTCGCAGGCCTGCAGCATTCCGAGTTCCGGCAGGCGGGTCCACAGCGAATATTCGCTCTGCACGGCCATGACCGGGTGAACCGATGCGGCGCGCTCCAGCGACGAGGGCGCGATCTCCGAAAACCCGATGCCGCCGATCTTGCCCTCTTCGACGAAGCGGGAGAGCGTACCCGCCACATCCTCGATCGGGATGCGCTGGTCGCGGCGGTGGATGTAGTAAAGGTCGACGTGATCGACGCCGAGCCGCTTGAGCGACCCCTCAAGGCACTCGCGCAGATAGGCTTCCGAATTGTCGAATTCGCGGTTCGGCCCGGTGCGAATGCCGCCCTTGGTGGCGATCGAAAACCGGCCCGGATGATCCTTGATGAATGCGCCGATTACTTCTTCCGAATGGCCAACGCCATAAATCAGGGCGGTGTCGAGGTGCGTGACGCCGAGTTCGAGAGCCCGCGCCAGCGTCGCGTGGCTTTCCGCCATGTCGGTCGGCCCATAGACGCCGGCGAAACTCATGCAGCCGAGGCCGACCGCGCCGACCGATTTTCCGTTCTTGCCGAGCTTGCGCTGCTGCATTCGTCCCTCTCCCTGTTTCCTTGCCGTCATAGCCGCTCTGGTCCGCGAGACCAAACCAGAACCCCAGATCTTCGACGGGTGGACGAACGGCTCAGCCGGAAACCGCCAGCCCGCGCTTCTCCATCATCGCCTCCGGTGACGGCATCCTGCCCCTGAAGGCGAGATAGAGCTCTTCCGGATCGCGCGTGCCGCCGGCCGAATAGATATGGTCGAGCAGCTTGCGCGCGGTTTCGGCATGGAAGATGTCGCCGGTCTCCTCGAACGCCTTGAAGGCGTCTGCGTCGAGCACTTCCGACCACATGTAGGAATAGTAGCCGGCCGAGTAGCCGTCGCCGGAAAAGACATGCGCAAAATGCGGCGTGCGGTGGCGCATGGCGATGGCTTCCGGCATTTCGAGCGCGGCGAGCGTCTCCGCCTCGAACGCAATCGGATCGGATGGGGCATCGGCAATGGAGTGGAATGCCATGTCGACAAGCGCCGACGCCGTGAACTCCACAGTCGCGAAGCCGGCGTTGAAATTGCGGGCTTCGAGCATCCGCTCCAGCAGCTCAGGCGGCATCGGCTCGCCGGTTTCGTGGTGAAGTGCGTGTTTTTCCAGCACCGCCGGCACCGTCAGCCAGTGTTCGTAGAGCTGCGAGGGGAGCTCGACGAAGTCGCGCGCAACGGAAGTGCCCGAGATCGACGGCCATGTGGCCTCCGACAGCATTCCGTGCAGTGCATGGCCGAACTCGTGGAACAGGGTCCGCGCATCGTCCATCGACAGCAGCGCCGGCTCGCCCTTGGGCGGCTTGGCGAAGTTCATGACGTTGTAGATGACCGGTTGCGCGCCATCGCCCAGCTTGTGCGCCGATTCCAGCGAACTCATCCATGCGCCGGAGCGCTTGCTGGCGCGGTTGAAATAGTCGGCGAGGAAGGTCGCGCGGTAGCTGCCATCCGCATCGCGCACTTCAAATATCCGCACGTCCGGGTGCCAGGCCGCGATATCCGTCCGCTCCTCGAAGGTGAGGCCGAACAGCCGCCCGGCAACGTCGAACGCCGCCCCGACTATGTGATCGAGTTGCAAGTAGGGTTTCAGCTCGGCCTCGTCGAAGGCGTATTTTTCCGCCCGCAGCTTCTCCTGCCAGTAGCGCCAGTCCCAGGCCGCGACGGGCTCGTTACTGCCCTGTGCCGCGGCGATGCGCTGCAGTTCGGCCTGATCGGCCGCCGCCTTTTGCCTGGCCTTCTCCCACACAGGCTCCAACAGACCCATCACGGCACCGGCATTTTTCGCCATCGTGTCGTCGAGCTTGAGCGCCGCATAGTGTTCGTAGCCGAGCAGCTTCGCCTTCTCGGCGCGCAGCGCCAGAATGCGCGCGACGATTTCGCGGTTGTCGGTCTCGCCACCGTTTTCGCCCCGGCTCGTGAAGGCGCGGAACGCCTGCTCGCGCAGATCGCGCCGCGCCGAATAGGTGAGAAACGGCTCGATGATCGACCGCGACAGCGTCACGGCGTGCTTGCCGGGATGGCCTCGTTCTTCCGCCGCGCCGCGCATGGCCGAGCGCAGGAACTGCGGCAGGCCGGCGAGGTCTTCTTCCCTTTCAAGTACGAGCGCCCAACTCCCCTCGTCGGCCAGCACGTTCTGGCTGAAGGCAGCGCCCAGTTGAGCCAGTTCCTCGTTGATCGCCGCAAGCCGCACCTTGTCGGCGTCGACAAGCTTCGCGCCGGCGCGCACGAAGCGCTTCCACGTTTTTTCGAGCACCCGCAGCGTCTCGGCATCGAGGCCAAGCCTTTCGCGGCGCTGGTAGAGATCGTCGAGCCGGCCGAACAGCGCCGCGTTCATGGATATTGCCGAATAGTGCCTAGCCATCTTCGGCGCGATCTCGCGTTCGAGCGTCCGGATCGCATCATTCGTATGAGCGCCCGCCCGCAACCAGAATATCGCCGACACATGACCCAGCGCCTCGCCAGAAAGCTCCAGCGCCACAAGCGTATTGTCGATTGTGGGCTCGTTTCCGCTGTCGGCAATCGCCCCGATTTCCGCCTCGTGCGCCTTCAGAGCCGCATCGAACACCGGCCCGAAATCGCCGTCCTCGAGCGCGGTGAAGTCAGGCAGGCCGAGCGGGCCCGTCCACGCGGTAAGCGGATGGGCGGCGAGGTCGATGGCGCTCATGGGAGGGTTCCGGATGTTGCGGTTAGCGGCCGGACGGCGGCTCCAGTCGATTTAGGACTGCAGCCACGCCTTCGCAACCGGCTTGACCGCGTCTCCCTGTATATATTAAGGGTGGCTTATTATAAGTGTTACTTAGTATCTCATGCACCGCTCGATAGACCCCGACGCCATCGGCTTTCTGCTGACCGACCTTGCGCGCCTGCTGCGTGCCGAGTTCGACCGCCGCATCGCAACTTCCGGCATCGGCCTCACTGCCGGCGAAGCCCGGACGCTGGCCCATATTGCGCGCGCCGAGGGCGAGCGGCAGAGCGTCATCGCCGAGCGCCTCAATGTCGAGGCGATGACGCTGTCATCCATGATCGACCGACTGGAGGCGCGCGGCCTCGTGGCGCGCGAGACCGACCCTGCCGACCGCCGCGCCAAATGCGTTCGCCTGACGGAGGAAGCCGACGAGACGATGGCGAAGGTGACGGCCATCGCCCGTGAAGTCTCGGCCGACGCCGCGCGCGGCATCGACCCGGCCGAGTGGAAGCGCCTCGTGCCAACGCTCAAGGCGGCGCGCGCCAACATCCTTGAAGTCCGTGCAAATCCGGCTTCCGAAAGCGACGCCGCATGAACCAGCAACCCGGCACGGTGCGCGCCGCACCCGCCATGACGGAGCTGCGCGTTGGCCTGATCTGCGCGCTGCTGGTCTCCATCGGCCCGATCTCGATGGCCGTTTTCACCCCGGCGATGACCGAGCTCGTAGGCGCGTTCGAGACCACCGAGTCGATGGTGAAGCTGACCCTGTCGCTCTATTTCGCCGGTTTTGCCGTCGCCCAGCTCTTCTGCGGCCCGCTTTCCGACGGGCTCGGCCGCAAGCCGGTCACCTTCGCCTTCATGTCGATCTACCTGATCGCCAGCATAGTGGCGATCCTGGCGCCCAATATCGAGACGCTGATCGGAGCGCGGTTCTTGCAGGGCGTCGGCTCGGCGGTTGGGGTCGCCGTTTCGCGCGCCATCGTGCGAGACCTCTACGCGAGCGACCAATCGGCCCGGGTCATGAACTTCATCGGCCTGATCATGGGCGCCGGCCCGGCTTTATCGCCCACCGTCGGGGGAGTCCTGATGGGCCTGTTCGGCTGGGAATCGGTATTCATTTTCATGATCGCATCGGGCGCGATCATCGTCACCATCATCCACTTCGCCCTGACGGAAACGGTAAAGCCCGACCCGTCCCGCATCAGGCCTCAGGCGTTGTTCGGGTCGTACCGGACGTTGCTCGCCGACCGCTATTTCATGTCGTCCTGCCTCGTGCTGGCCGGCGGCATTGGCGCGTTCTACACGCAGGCGACGCTGCTTCCCTTCGTGCTGATGAGCCGCGTCGGCATGACAGCCGTCGAATTCGGCATCGGCATGCTGCTGCAGTCAGGCAGCTTCTTCGTTGGCGGGCTGGTCGTGCGCCCGCTGATACCGCGCTTTGGCGCTTTCCGGATCGTGCCCGTCGGCATGGTCTGCGTGCTCGTCGGCGCAATACTGCTGGCGGTTCTGCTGCAGGTTCAGGAGCCAAGCTACCTCAACGTGATGGGGCCGATCGCCTTCTACGCCTTCGGCGTCGCCTTCATCATGCCGGCCATGTCCACCGCAGCCGTTGCGCCGTTCCCGCACATGGCGGGCGCGGCCTCTGCATTCAGCGGCTTCTTCCAGATGGGTGGCGGGCTGGTGGGCGGCCTGATCGCGGCGTCGTTCGGCAATCCGGTGCTTGCGATGGCGACGGTCATCCCGGCAATGGGCCTGATCTCGATCGCCAGTTGGCTGTGGTGGCGTACGCTGCCCGAACCCGAGCTTGCCCGGGTCGTACTGACGCGGGACTTCCAGCAGCCGGCGGAATAGACGCTCAGTCGATATCCGGACGCTCGAAATTTCCGGTTTCGGGGTCCATCACCCACAACTCTCCGGTCGAGATGTCGAACCACGCACCGTAGATCTTGAGCCGCTCCTTCTTCTCCAGGATCTGCACGCATGGAAACGTCCGCAGATTGGCGATCGAATAGCGGATCGAGATGCGTTCCAGCGCCGTTTGCCGCTCCGACACCGTCATCAATTCGTTGCCGGAGACCGCTTCGGCGGCAGGCGAGACGAGCTTCATCCACCGGCCGATGAAATCGCCCGGCGACAGCGGCGGCGCATCAGGGGACAAAGCGGCGCTGATGCCGCCGCAGCGGCCGTGACCCAGCACGAGAATGCTGCTGACCTTCAGGCTCTGAACCGCAAACTCCAGCGCCGCCGACGTGCCGTGAAACTGGCCGTCCGGTTCGTAGGGCGGAACGAGGTTGGCGACGTTGCGCACCACGAAGAGCTCGCCCGGCCCGGCATCGAAGATCAATTCCGGTGCCGCCCGCGAATCGCAGCAGGCAATCACCATGGTATGTGGTTCCTGGCCCTCGCGGGCCAGCGTCCGGTAGCGGTCGCGCTCGGACGTGTAGCGTCCGGCCATGAAGCTGCGATAGCCGTCGGCCAGTTTCTCGGGAAGGTGCGTCATGCCGGTGCTTTAACCGCTAATGCCGGCAGCGGCAATTGCGATTGGCCGCCGCATTTCAGCAAGTAATGCAGATCGGCAGGCTGTGAGAATCGCGCCCTGGCGCGTCAGAAAAGCAAAGGCTCTTGCCTTCAATCCGGTTGCGGGCGGCCGTCAGCACGGCCAATGCGTCGAGCAGATCGTCCTCACCCGCGCCGCGAGGGGGAGACAGGTCGGCTTCGATCCCTACGGCATACAGAAGCGCCCGCCGCTCGGCCATACCGGGCTGATGGATGACGCCTTTCACCTTCTTCGGCATGTCGAGCGCCCGATGGCCGTTGAGCCGCCAGAAGCACAGCTCCGGATGCGATTCGAATACGCGCTCCGCCAGGCCGTCGCGCTCGCGCAGCAGGGTGTCGATTTCGCGGATCTTGGCGAATAGTCCGAAGGCCTGGATGGAGACGCCGCGCGGCGGGTCAGACGTCTGCCGTGCGACTTCGCTCGCATGCCGGTGCGCCGCGGCCCAGCCTTCATCAGGACCGGCGTCGGAACCGATCTGCCAGCCCTCGGTCGCGTAGACCGCCTTGCGGGAAGGTATCGAGAATACGCTCGACTGCCGCATGCCGAGCAGGGGCCGCACCAGCCCTTCCGGGCCACGGCCACCAGCGCCGCATCTGTCCGGCAGGCCGATCGGCATGTCGACCGCGATCACCGCATCATCCGGAAGCGCATCGACCAGTTCGTCGAAACGCCGGAAGATACCAATGCGCGGCTGAGCCGACGGCTCTCCGAAGGCCACGATCCAGCCGGCGCGGCAACCGTCCACGCCTGCGGCAGCGCTCATCGCCGCTTCATGCCCTGCGGCCGCCGCCCGGATAGGTGAGGAATCGCGTCTGCACCATCGCCATAGGATGCGACAGGCTCTGCGCGTCCGTTTCGAGCGTCAGTTCGTCGGCGCCGCGTTTGGCGGCGCGCGCCAGCACCTCGAACACGGACTCCGTCGTGGTCTGCAGCGCATTCTGGGCGTTCTGTCCGTCGAGCAGCCGCGCAAGGAAAAGCGCCGCGGTCAGGTCGCCCAGCCCGTTTGGCGGGCGCTCGATGACGCGGTGCTCTGCAATCATCGCAGCGTCGGGCGTGAGCAGCAGATTGCCGGTGCCGCGCGGCATCTGCGCCGGGCTGGAAGTCACCAGCATCGTCGGCGGCCCGGCATCGAGCGCCGCCTCGGCGACCGCCGCCGGTGTTTCCAGCTTCACGCCCGTCATCCATTCGAGCTCGTAGCGGTTAGGCGTCGCGACATCTGCCAGCGGCATCAGCCGGTCGCGCTGCGCCGCAGCCACTTCCTCGGGTACGTAGAGCCCGCCCTGGTCGCCCATCACCGGATCGCAGAGATAGAAAGCGTCGGGATTGGTGGCTTTTACCTTGCGGACGAGCGACGCCACCGCCTCCGCCTGGCCGGCCTCGCCGAGATAGCCGGACAGCACGCCGGCCACCTCGCCCAGCCATTTGGCGCCTTCGAGATCGCGCAGCAGCGCCGCGAAATCTTCCAGCGGCGGCACGATGCGCGTCGAAGGGCCGTGCCCGGGATGCCACGAAAGGGTGACCGTCGGCACCGCCCAGACCGGAAAGCCAAGGGTTTCCAGCGCGAATACCATCGCCCTGTTGCCGACCGTGCCCCGCACGACATGGCTCGATATGACGATGACCGCCCGCGGCTGGTCGTTTCCGCCAACGCTCATGCTTTCAGCCCGTCCCGGTGATCAACTGATAGAGCCAGTAGATGACCACCAGCAGGAACGCGAACCCAAGTGCGCGGCCGATACGCTTGCCCCAATATTCCGGCCAGTCATTGGGGTCGTCCCCGCCGCGCGAGGCGCTTGCGCCCATCTGGCTGTTCACGCGTTCGAGAATCCGCTTCGATTCCCCGTCACCATCGTTGTTTTGGTCAGCCAATTCCGCTCTCCGCCCGCGCCTTCGGTGCAGCGGCGTGTTTATACGCTTTGCCCGGCAAAGCACAGGGCCTGCCGGCAGGCCCTCCGTCGCTTGACTTGGCGGAAGTCATCCAGTATCGAACCGCACGTCCGGCGTGGAGCCCTCTCCGCGCCGGCTGTTCTTTGCGGCAGGCCCTTGCGAAAGCCGGGCAACGCAAGGGATCTGAACCAGAAACCGACTGACAAAAAGACGGCCGCCGCCTGCGGGCGCCAGAGCCGGACGAACAGCGAAGGACAAGAAATGTTCGCAGTCATCAAAACCGGCGGGAAGCAGTATCGCGTCGCCGCCGAGGATACATTGAAGATAGAGAAGGTCGCCGGCGATGTCGGCGACATGGTCGAGATCGGCAACGTGCTTGCCTGGGGCGAGGGCGACAAGGTCACGATCGGCACGCCCTTCGTGGATGGCGCCATGGTCACGGCCGAGGTGGTCGAGCAGGGCCGCGGCCCGAAGCTGATCGCCTTCAAGAAGCGCCGCCGGCAGAACTCGCGCCGCAAGCGCGGCCACCGTCAGCTGCTGACCACGGTCCGCATCTCCGAGATCCTGGTCGACGGCGCCAAGCCCTCGAAGAAGGCCTCGGCGAAGCCTGCGGCCGCCAAGAAGGCGGATGCTCCGGCCGAGAAGGCAAAGCCGGCGAAGGCTGAGGCCAAGCCTGCCAAGAAGGAAGCGGCGCCGAAGGCTGAGGCCAAGGCCGAAGCTCCGGCCACCCTCTTCAAGGCACCGAAGGGCAAGCCCGACGATCTGACCGAGATCAAGGGCATCGGCCCGGTTGCCGCCGGCCAGCTCAACGAGCAGGGCATCACCACCTTCGCCCAGATCGCCAAGCTGACCGACAAGGACGTGGCAAAGATCGATGAAGCGATGCCGTTCAGCGCCGACCAGATCGCCGATTGGCGCGATCAGGCGAAGGAACTGGTCAAGAAGTAATTCTTCGGGTATTAGCCCGACTCGAAATTCGGCGCCCTGCGGCGCACAGGAGTAAGACAATGGCACACAAGAAAGCTGGCGGTTCCTCGCGCAACGGTCGCGACTCCGAGTCCAAGCGCCTTGGCGTCAAGAAGTTCGGCGGCGAGAAGGTCGTGGCCGGCAATATCATCGTGCGTCAGCGCGGCACCAAGTGGCACCCCGGCACGAATGTCGGCATGGGCAAGGACCACACGCTTTTCGCCACCTCTGCCGGCGAAGTGACGTTTGCCGCCAAAGCCAACGGTCGAACCTACGTATCGGTAAACCCGATTACGCAGGCTGCGGAATAGCCGGTACCGCACCACAACACCGGCGCCCATCTCGGGTCCCGGTGTCTGGATAGCCAGAATGCGAAAAAGGGGGAGATGGGTGACCATCTCCCCCGATTTCGTTTCTGGAGGTTCAGATGCACGTTCTTCTCACCAGCCGCCTGACGCTGAGGCCGCCCGCGCTGCCCGACGCGGAAGAGATCGCGCTCTGGCTCAACAACCGAAATGTCTCGCGCATGCTGGGCCCCGTGCCCTATCCCTACTGGCCGGCCGACGCCGAGGAATGGATCGTCGGCCAGTTCGAAAAGCCCGAGGGACTGGTCTACACGATCCACCGCGAGCGGCTGATCGGCGTCGTTTCGATCGATGAAGTAGGAAGCGAGCCTAGGCTCGGCTACTGGCTGGGCGAGCCATGGCACGGTCGCGGCTTCATGACCGAGGCGGCGCAGGCCCTCATCGCGCACGCATTCGCGACGAGGCAAATCCGCTCCATTTCATCGTCCGTATTCGCCGACAATCCTGCATCGATGCGGGTCCAGGAAAAGCTTGGCTTCGTCGTGACCGGAGCCAAGCGAACCTGGTGCCGCTCGCGCCAGGCGCAGGTGCCGGCATGGACGACGCGACTGACCGCATCGGCGTTCGCCGGGGCGTCGGAAACGGAACGGAGGGCGGCCGCCTGACCGGTGGCCGAAGCGGAGGATTGGAGAGATGATTGAAGAAGCAGAACTGGAAAGCAGCAGCAGGATAGACTGCCCCGTACTCGTCACGGAGCGGCTTGTCCTGCGGCCGCCCCACGCCGACGATATCCCGGAACTGGTCGAGCTCGCCAACAGCCGGCGTGTCGCGGATATGCTTTCACGCATGCCGCATCCCTATGGCGAGGCCGAGGCACGCGACTTCATCGCCCGCACGGCCAAGCGGACCGATGGCTGTGCCTACGCGCTGACTGTAGCCGACACCGGCGCCTTCATCGGCGGGGCCGGGCTCGACCCGTCTCCGCGCGGCCTCGAGATCGGCTACTGGATCGGCGAGCCGCACTGGGGCATGGGTTACGCCACCGAGGCCGCCCATGCGCTGATCGACCTCGCCTTCCGGGCGACCGAGATCGAGCTGCTCAACGCCTCGTGCCGCGTCGTGAACGACGCCTCGCGCAGAGTGATCCACAAATGCGGCTTCCAGTATGTCGGCCAGGGCATGATCGATTCGCTCTCGGCCGGGCGCGTACCGGTCGAGCGTTACGTGCTCGACCGCAAGACCTGGGTGAGCCTCAGGACCTGGGCGCGCACGCGCGCCTGACAGCCTCGCCGGCAGGTGTTCGACTCACGGACAGCGGGCGGGTACCTCTCCCGAGCCGTCAGCCGAATTCCACCCATAGCGGCTGGTGGTCCGAGCCAGCCGCTTTCTGGTCGACATGCGACGACTTGAGCGACGGGGCCAGGACCGGCGACACGAAAACGTAGTCGATGCGCTTGTGCAGCGATGCGTCCCGCGGATCGTCGGGGTGAACCCAGGTCGTTTGCGGCTTTCCCTCCTTCGCCAGATGACGCGCGGCATCCACCGCACGTTTCGCCGAAAAGGGCGTGCCGAACTCATGGTTCGGTCGCCCGCAAATCTCGTGATACTCCTGCGAGCCCTCCAGCATGTTGAAGTCGCCCATGGCGACATAGGCCTCGGGGTGGTCCGGCTCCGGCAGGCCGAGTTCGACCAGGCCGCTCAGCGCGCCGCCCTCAAGCGCATAGTTGAGCATCCGCTCGCGCAGGAAGCTGAGCTGCTCGGATCGTTCCTCCGGATCGCGGTGGTCGAGATGGACGGAATAGAAACGCACGGGGCCGAGCGGCGTCTCGACCAGCGCCTCCAGCGCACCGCGCTGCAGGTCCAGCCGGTCGAAGCTGCGCCGGCGCGGCAGAAGAAGGTTGCGCGACATGCGGATCGGCGTCTTCGACAGCACCATGTTGCCGAACTGAAAATGGACGTCGACGGCACGTCCGTCTTTCATGCTAGAGCCGATATCGGCCTCGAAATTCGGCCCGAACACGACGAAATAGTCCGGCAGCGCCTCGCGCAGTTCGGTCACCATGTCGCGGCCGCCGTTCTTCGGATTGTTGCGCGTCACCTCCTGCAGCGCGATCAGGTCGGCCCCCCGGACTGCATCCGCTATCCTGCCGATGTCGTATTGGCCGTCGAGGCCGATGCCGTACTGGATGTTGTACGAGACGCATTTCATGCCGGATTCTCTCCCGATCACGCACCGGACCGCCAACCGGGAAAGATTGCGGTCGCAAACTGATTCCTATATCGCTCGCGCCCACGCCCGGGCGGCGAAAACTTCCACCAGATAGACGACGCGGCTGTCAATTCGATGAAATTTCTCGACCAGGCGAAAGTCTATGTGCGTTCGGGCGACGGCGGCGCCGGCTCGGTGTCGTTCCGGCGCGAGAAGTTCATCGAGTTCGGCGGCCCGGACGGTGGCGATGGCGGCCGCGGCGGCGACGTGTGGGTGGAGGCGGTCGACGGGCTCAACACGCTGATCGACTATCGCTACCAGCAGCACTTCAAGGCCAAGACCGGTGTCCACGGCATGGGCCGCAACAAGACAGGCGCCAAGGGCGCCGACGTGACGCTGAAGGTGCCGGTGGGAACCCAAGTCTTCGCCGAGGACAACGAAACGCTGATCTGCGACCTGACCGAGGTCGGCCAGCGCTATCGCATTGCCGCTGGCGGCAATGGCGGCTTCGGCAACCAGCATTTCAAGAGCTCGACCAACCGCGCGCCGCGCCGCGCCAATCCCGGCCTGCCCGGCGAGGAACTGACCATCTGGCTGCGGCTCAAGCTGATCGCCGACGCCGGCATCGTTGGCCTGCCGAATGCCGGCAAGTCGACATTCCTCGCCACCGTGACAGCTGCGAAGCCCAAGATCGCCGACTACCCCTTCACGACGCTGCACCCCAATCTCGGCGTCGTACGCGTCGACAGCCATGAATTCGTGATGGCCGACATTCCCGGCCTCATCGAGGGCGCGCATGAAGGCGTCGGCATTGGCGACCGCTTTCTCGGCCATGTCGAGCGCACCAAGGTGCTGCTTCATCTCGTTTCGGCGCGCGAGGAAGACCCAGCGACGGCTTATCGCACCGTGCGGACAGAGCTCGAGGCCTATGGCCACGGCCTGACGGACAAGCGCGAGATACTCGCCCTTTCGCAGGTCGATCTTCTCGATCCGGCTGCCCGCAAGAAGCAGTCGGCGGCGCTGAAAAAGGCCGCCGGCACGGCGCCGCTGCTGCTATCTGCCGCAACCGGCGAGGGCGTTCAGGACGTGCTGCGCGCGCTTTTCCATGCCGTCGAGGACGCCCGCGAAACCGAGGCTGCGTCATGAGTGCGAACGCGCTCGCCTCCGCCCGCCGTGTCGTCGTCAAGATCGGCTCGGCGCTGCTGGTCGACCGCAAGGCCGGCCTGAAGCAGGACTGGCTCGCGGCCCTTGTCGACGACATTGCCGGCCTGATCGAAGGCGGCGCGGAAGTGCTCGTCGTCTCCTCGGGCGCCATCGCCCTTGGCCGGACGGTCCTCGGCCTCAAGGGGGCCCAGCTGAAGCTGGAGGAAAGCCAGGCCGCGGCTTCGGTCGGCCAGATCGCGCTCGCCAGCGCCTGGTCGCGCGAACTCGGCCGCCACGAGCTCGTTTCCGGCCAGATCCTGGTGACGCTCGGCGACACCGAGGAGCGCCGCCGCTACCTCAATGTTCGCGCCACCGTCTCCACCCTGCTCAAGATGAAGGCCGTGCCTGTCATCAACGAGAACGACACGGTCGCGACCAGCGAAATCCGCTACGGCGACAATGACCGGCTGGCCGCCCGCGTCGCCACCATGATGGGCGCCGACCTGCTCATCCTTCTCTCCGATGTCGACGGGCTCTACACCGCGCCACCCGAAACAGACCGGAATGCAAGCTTCATTCCGCATGTGGAACAAATAACACCCGACATCGAGGCGATGGCCGGACTGGCCCGGTCGGAGCTGTCGCGCGGCGGCATGCGCACCAAGCTCGACGCCGGCAAGATCGCGACAGCCGCAGGCACGGCGATGATCATCGCCTCTGGAACGCGTCTGAACCCTCTCGCTGCTATCCGGGCCGGCGAACGCTTCACCCATTTCGCGCCGGCGCCCAATCCGGTCAAAGGCTACAAGACCTGGATCGCCGGCAACCTCGAGCCGGCCGGGCGGCTGGTAGTCGATCCCGGCGCGGAGACTGCGCTTTTGTCGGGCAAGTCTCTCCTGCCGGCCGGTATCCGCCAGGTCAGCGGCGCGTTCTCGCGCGGCGACACGGTGGCGATTGTGGCGCAGGACGGGCGCGAGATCGCCCGCGGGCTGGTTGCCTATGACGCGCCCGATGCCGTAAAGATCGCCGGACTGAAGACCTCGGCCATCGCCGACGTGCTGGGATACGAGGCGCGCGGCGCCATGGTCCACCGTGACGACCTCGTGATGTCGCGCACCGCTGGCAAGCTGAAGGCGGGAGAGTAGGGCATGTTGCAGACCCGCAACGACACCGGACAGGACATTGCCGCGCTGATGGCCGATATCGGTCGCCGCGCCCGCGCCGCCGCCCGTCCGCTCGCGCTCGCCAATGCCGAACGCAAACATGCCGCGCTTGTCGCCATGGCCGACGTCATATGGCGCGACCGCCAGGCGATTCTCGACGCCAACGCAATCGACGTCGCCAATGGCGAGGAAGCGAAGCTCACGGCAGCCTTCCTCGACAGGCTGACGCTCAATGAAGAACGAATCCGCTCGATGGCGGACGGCATCCGCGCCATCGCGTCGATGCGCGATCCCGTCGGCGATGTCATTGCCGAATGGGACCGGCCCAATGGCCTCCACATCGAACGCGTGCGCACGCCGCTCGGCGTCATCGGCGTGATCTATGAGAGCCGCCCCAACGTGACGGCGGACGCCGGCGCACTCTGTTTGATGGCGGGCAATGCCGTCATCCTGCGCGGCGGCTCCGACTCGGCGCACTCGTCCGCCGCGATCCATGCCTGCCTTGTCTCCGGCCTGAAGGCGGCGGAGCTGCCCGCCGACGCCATCCAGATGGTGCCGACCAGCGACCGCGCCGCCGTCGGCGAGTTGCTGAAGGGTCTCAACGGCAATCTCGACGTGATTGTGCCGCGCGGTGGCCGCGGCCTTGTCGAGCGGGTGCAGAAGGAGGCGCGCGTGCCCGTCTTCGCGCATCTCGAAGGCATCTGCCACGTCTATGTCGACCGCTCGGCAAAGCTCGACATGGCCACAGAGATCGCGGTCAACGCCAAGATGCGGCGCACCGGCATCTGCGGCGCAGCCGAGACACTGCTCGTCGACCGCGCTGCCGCGGATACCCATCTGGTGCCCATACTCGAGGCACTCGACAAGGCCGGCTGCGAAATCCGCGCCACCGACGAGGTGCGCTCGCGATACGCCAAGGCCAAACCCGCGACGGATGCCGACTGGACCACCGAATATCTCGACGCGATCATCTCCGTGGCGCTGGTCGATGGTATCGGCGCCGCGATCGACCACATCGAGACGCATTCCTCGCACCACACCGACGCCATCGTGGCGGATGACGCCACGGCGGTGGAACGCTTCTTCAGCGAGGTCGATTCGGCGATCCTGCTCCACAACGCCTCGACGCAATTCGCCGATGGCGGCGAGTTCGGCATGGGTGCCGAAATCGGCATCGCGACGGGCCGCATGCATGCGCGCGGCCCGGTCGGCATCGAGCAGCTCACCTCCTTCAAATACCGCGTCCGCGGAACCGGGCAGACGCGCCCTTAGGTTCGCCGGCCGCAGCGCACGCCAGAGGGGGCGGCTGTGCAGTCATCCGACATTCCTGCCCGTTGTCTTCGCATTCCGTATGTCGAACGCGGCATGGCGGTGGGCCTGTTCGGAGGTTCCTTCAACCCGCCGCATGCCGGCCACGCGCTCGCCTCCGAGATCGCCATCCGGCGTCTCGGCCTGCAGCAGCTCTGGTGGATGGTGACGCCGGGCAATCCGCTCAAGGACCGGCGAGAGCTGATGCCGCTAGCCGCCCGCATTGACGCATCCGAAAAACTGGCGGAGGACCCGCGCATAAAGGTGACGGCGTTCGAAGCGGCCCATCAGGTTCGCTACACCGCTGACACGATCGAACTCGTCCGGTCGCGCTGTCCGGGCGTCAATTTCGTCTGGATCATGGGCGCCGACGGGCTGCGCGACTTCCACCGGTGGGAGCGCTGGCGCGAGATCGCGCGCTCGGTGCCGATCGCCGTCATCGACCGCCCCGGCTCCACCCTCGCCTTCCTTTCCTCGGTCATGGCAAAAACCTTCGACTATGCCCGCGTGGACGAGGGCGACGCACCTCTGCTGGCGCGCCTGCGGCCGCCGGCATGGACCTTCATTCATGGTCCGCGTTCCTCGCTATCCTCGACCGCCATTCGCGAAGCGCTGAAGCCGGGCTGATCGCCCCCGCCGATGGCGTCAAACCATCGGCGCGGTGTCGCATTTCTGGCGTTCGAATCGGCCGGCCGGGCGCACATTCCGGCAATGAACGTGCCCGTCCAGCCCACCGCCGCACAACCGGACCTGCCGCGCGAGGTCGGCACGCTCGTGGCGGTCGCCTCGATTATCGTATCGACCTATCTGACGGCGGTCGGCAACGGGCTGATGTTCGCCTACATCCCGCTCAGCCTCGACAAGGCCGGCTACGCGCCGAGCTGGGCCGGCCTCATACTGACGGCGCTGTCCGCGGGCGGGCTGGTCGCCTGCCTGATGACGGGCGCGCTGGCGCGGCGCGTCGGCCATGCCCGTGCCTTCATGATCTTCTCGGCGCTGATCATTCTGTCGAATGCTGCTCTCGGCGCCGGCGTCCACCCGGTGCCGTGGCTCGGCGCGCGGGCGCTCTACGGCTTCGCCATCTCCGGCATGTTCATCGTGGCGCAGAGCTGGCTCAACGACGCGGTGACAAACGCCATACGCGGCCGCGTCATGGCGGTTTTTTACGTCGCTTATGTCGCTGGCCTCGGTACGGGATCGTTCCTGATGGGGCAGGTCGATCTGTCCGGTTCGACGGCGCCGATGGCAGGCATCGCCTTTGCTGCACTGGCGATCCTGCCGGTCGGCATGACGCGGCTGCCGCTACCGCCGCCGCCTGAATCGGCGTCTGTCGCGTTTCGGCGCGCCTGGAGCGTATCGCCGGTCGGTCTGGCAGGCATGCTGGCCGTCGGCGGCCTGTCGATGATGGTTGCGGGTTTCACGCCCATCCACGTCGCCGCAAGCGGCTACAGTCAGCTGGAGGTAGCGCTACTCATGTCGGCCATGCCACTCGGTTCTGTGCTGTTCCAGATTCCGCTCGGCTGGCTGTCGGACCGCATGGACCGACGCATCGTCATGGTCGGCGCCGCTATCGTCGTGGCCGGCGCAGGCATTGCAGCCGGTATCTTCGACGGGCGCGCGCTGGCGGTAATGGTCCCCATCTATCTCGTCTGGGCCGGCACGACCGAATCGATCTATTCGCTGTCCAACGCCCACGCCAACGACCGCGCGTCCAAGGACGAAATGGTCGCGCTTTCAAGCACAATGCTGTTTGCCTGGTCGTTTTCCGGCGTGCTGGTTCCAGCCATCGCCACCGGCCTGACAGCCGTCTACGGAACGGTCGCCTTCATCTATGTCGCGGTTTCGATCGCTACCGTCTTCGCCGTTTTCGTCCTGTGGCGTATCGGCCAGCGGCAGCAGGTTCCGAGTGAGGAAACGGGCAGTTTCGCCCCGCTCGCGGCCCAGACGCCGCTGCCCGTCGACCTCGCCACGCCGGACATGGAACCCGAACTGGCCGAAATCGTTTCGGCTGGTCCTCGCGACCCGGCCCGCTGACCAGACGTCAGCTTCTGTCAGGCAATGTCTTGAAACTGTTGCAGGACTCTGCCTATCTTCAGGGTATCGCTCGGATACGCCGTGCGATACCGTTGTTCTTGAACGAAAGGGAAGACGCTGAGAACAGCAATACGGAAGAAGGCGGCTGATGCCCCTTCGCCGGCCGAGATGAGCGGATACGATGCCGCGAGTCCGGTCCTCGAAACGGTTCTAGCGAGTCTGGACGACTCCAAGGCCGAAAACATCATCCCAATCGACATCCAGGGCAAATCGGCATTGGCCGACCACATGGTGATCGCCTCCGGGCGCTCGCACCGTCATGTCGCGGCGGTGGCCGACCATTTGCTGAAGGCTCTCAAGGATGCCGGTCGGGGCAGCGCACGTGTCGAAGGCCTGTCCACCGCGGACTGGGTGCTGATCGATGCGGGCGATGTGATCGTCCATGTGTTCCGGCCCGAGATCCGCGAGTTCTACAATCTGGAGAAGATGTGGCAGGCTCCCGATCTCGAAGAGGAGACGGTGCACTGATCCGCTAGCAGCGGACGAACCGTCGAACCGGAATGCGCCTTGCTATTCACGCCGTGGGACGGCTCAAGGCCGGCCCCGAAAGGGAGCTTGCCGAACGTTATCTCGAACGGCTCGCGCGCTCCGGGCCTGCGGTTGGGCTTGAATTTGCCGGTGTCACCGAACATGCCGAAAGCCGTGCAGGAACCGCAAGCCTGCGGCGGCGCGACGAAGCTGAACGGCTATCGGCGCAGATTCCGCCGCAGGCCGCGATCATAGCGCTCGACGAAACGGGCAAGAATATCGACAGCGCCGCCTTTGCCGAGCGGATCGGACGGTTGCGCGACGATGGCAGCGCCGCGATGGCCTTCGTCATCGGGGGTCCCGACGGGCTCGACCCGGAGCTCAGGCAGCGCGCCGACCTTGTTCTCTCATTCGGTGCCCTGACATGGCCACACCAGATTGCGAGGATTCTGCTGGCGGAGCAGTTGTACCGCGCTGTGACCATTCTCAGCGGCCATCCCTACCATCGCGCCTGAGGCCGCGTCTGCGCGGTCACGGCAAATCTCGGCTGGCGGCAAGGTTGATCATTCGTTAACAGCCGCTTCATATGCTCGGGCAAAAGGCAACGCCCCTATGAAGGCAGGACATTCGGCGATTGGCAGGCTGTTTGTCGCGGCGGCTTGTGGAGCCTGGCTCGCGGCGGCAGCCCCGGTCACATATGCTCAGGAGGTTGACGAGATCGTCGACCGCCAGACTGCGACGCGCAACGCCTATGCCGAGATCGCCCGCCAGATGGGCCTGTCCGAGGAGCGTCTCGCCGCGATTTCGTCTGAGGTCGAGGCGCTCAAGAAGGACGAGCGCACGCTGACAGCAGCCCTGATCCAGGCAGCCAAGACCGAACGCAAGCTGTCGGAGGAGGCGGCGGAGATCGAGCAGCGTATTGTCCTCCTCGATGGGCAGGAACTGGGCCTGAGGCAATCGCTGGCGGAGCGTCGCGGCGTGCTGGCCGAGGTGCTTGGCGCCCTGCAGCGCATGGGCCTCAACCCACCCCCGGCAATACTTGTGCGCCCGGAGGACGCACTGTCATCGGTTCGCAGCGCCATTTTGCTTGGAGCCGTCGTACCGGAAATGCGCGCGGAGACGGAAATACTCATCGCCGACCTGCGCGAACTCGGCCGACTCTCCACCACCATCGCCGCCGAGCGTGACCGCCTCCTGGAAACGGTGGCCGAACAGGCTGCCGAACAGGAGAGGCTTGGCCAGCTGATCGCAGAAAAGGCGAAGCTGCGCTCTGAGACCGAAGACACGCTGGAAGCCGAACGCCAGCGGGCCGGCGAACTGGCTGCCAAGGCATCAAGCCTTCGTGAACTGATAGCGACCCTGGAAGAGGAAATCGAGAAGGCGCGCAGGGCCGAAGCCGCTGCCTCCGCGCCGCCCGATATTCCTGTTCCGGATGAAAATCGCCTTGCGGCTCCCGTCCCGTTCGAATCGCTTGTAGGGCAGGTTTCGCTGCCCGTCAGCGGTCGCATAGGCCTGCATTTCGGCGAACCTGACGGCGCCGGCGGCACCATGTTCGGCGACATTGTTACAACACAATCGGGGGCAATCGTAACGGCTCCCGCAGACGGGTCCGTGCTCTATGCCGGACCGTTCCGATCCTATGGACAGCTATTGATCCTCAACGCTGGCGACGGCTATCATATCGTTCTGGCAGGCATGGGCCGAATCAGCGTCGCTCTCGGCCAGTCCGTGCTGGCGGGAGAGCCTGTAGGAACGATGGGGGAAGCCAGACTGGCCAGTGCATTGGCGCTGGTCGATGGAAACACCGAACCGGAACTCTATGTTGAGTTCCGGAAAAACGGAAAACCCGTCGATCCCACGCCTTGGTGGGCGCAGACGTATTCGGGAAGGACTGCAAATGATTCGTAGAATGTCGCTTCTGCTCGCAGGCGCGCTCATGGGTGCCTCTGCGATGAGCCTGGTGTACGGGAATCCCGGCTCCACGGCGAATGCGGCCGGCAACGACACCTACCGGCATCTGTCGATTTTCGGCGATGTGTTCGAGAGGGTCCGCCAGCAATATGTGACCCCGCCCGAGGACGCATCGCTGGTCGAGAACGCCATCAATGGCATGCTCACCTCGCTGGATCCGCATTCCTCCTATTTGAATCCGGAGGCCGCGCAGGACATGCGCGTGCAGACGCGCGGCGAGTTCGGCGGCCTCGGCATTGAGGTGACGCTCGAGAACGAGCTCGTCAAGGTGATCGCGCCTATGGAAGACACCCCGGCCGCCCGCGCCGGCGTGCTTGCTGGCGACTACATCTCGCAGATCGATGGCGAAGACGTACGCGGCCTGACCCTGTCGGATGCGGTCGACAGAATGCGGGGCGAGGTCAACTCGCCGATCGAACTGACCATCCTGCGCGAAGGCGCCGTCGAGCCGATCAAGATCACCATCGTCCGCGACATCATCAAGGTGAAGGCGGTGCGCTATCGCATCGAGGAGGATGTCGGCTATCTGAAGATCAATTCGTTCACCGAGCGCGCTGCCGACGATCTGCGCAATGCAATCGCGCGGATTGAGGAAGAGGCCGGCGAGGACACGATCAAGGGATATGTGCTCGATCTTCGCCTTAACCCGGGCGGCCTGCTCGATCAGGCGGTCGGCGTTTCCGACGCGTTCCTCGACCGCGGCGAAATCGTCTCGACCCGGGGACGCGACCCGAAGGACGTGACGCGGTTCGACTCACGCTCGGGCGACGTGACGAACGGCAAGCCCCTGATCGTGCTGATCAATGGCGGCTCGGCCAGCGCTTCCGAGATCGTTGCCGGCGCGCTGCAGGACCACAGGCGGGCGACCGTGCTGGGCACCAAGTCCTTCGGCAAGGGTTCCGTGCAGACCATCATACCGCTTGCGGAGAACGGAGCTCTCCGGCTGACGACGGCGCTGTATTACACGCCGTCAGGCAAGTCGATCCAGGGCACAGGCATTACACCCGACATCCGGGTCGAGCAGCCTCTGCCTGAAGAGCTTCTCGGGCGCGACGTGACCCGCGGCGAATCCGAGCTACGCGGACATATCCAGGGCGCCGACGAGAACGACGAAGGTTCAGGCTCATCGGCCTATGTGCCGCCGGACCCGGAGGACGACGTGCAGCTCGCGCGTGCGCTTGACCTGATCCGCGGCGTCACCTCCGATCCGGCATTCCCGCCAAGCCCGGACAGGGCAGAGCTGCAGTAGAACGAAGATGCCGGCCTGCGCTCACGCCCGGGCCGGCTCCCTCTTCCGAGAGCCGCGGCTTCGTGTTTCGTCCCGCTCCGCCTAGGGAACCAGCCACGAACAGGTCGATTTCTTGGACTTGAAGGCCGAACGCAGTGAGATGGAGCAGCCGCTCGGGCTGAATGCCCGGCGCGGGCATTCGCGTCGGGCGTTTCCGCGGCTTTCGAACGTTGCATTCTGGCTAGCGGCGATCGCGATCTTCGGTACGTCAAGCGCCATTGCACTTCGCGACAGGCCTTTCCGTCAGGCGGATCAGGCGGTCGTCTCGATTCCGCAGGAACAGGCGGCCGCGCAACCGGAGCAGCAAGCCGCGGCGCCTGCGGCTACCGAACCACAACCTGCCGGCGGCGCCTCGATCATCCGCGTCGACCCGCCAGTGCAAGACAACGGTGTTGTCGTCATCCGCGACCCATCGGCGCTGGGACAGAACCTCCGGGTTGCGCATCTGCCCAACAAATCGGTGGTCGAGGAGACCGAGTTCGGGCCGCTGCCTGTCCGTGCGCCGGACGGGACACGCCCCTTCGATGTCTACCGGCGGCCGTGGTCAGGCGCGCGCGGCGCTCGCGTTGCCATCGTCATTGGCGGGCTCGGCGTATCGCAGACCGGCACGCAGGCGGCCATCGAGGCGCTGCCGCCCGAGATCACGCTGGCGCTGGCGAGTGGCGGCAACTCGATCGACCGCTGGATGCAGACGGCGCGGCGCCAGGGGCATGAAATCCTGATGCAGGTACCGCTGGAGCCATTCGACTATCCGAATGTCGATCCCGGCCGCAACACGCTGACCGTCGATGCCGGCCCGGCAGAGAATGCCGAGCGTCTGCGTCTCGCGCTGTCGCGCACCACCAACTACACCGGCGTGATGAATTATCTGGGTGCGCGCTTCACCGCCGAGCGCGATGCCATGCAGCCTGTGATGGGCGAGCTGGCGCAGCGCGGACTGATGTATCTCGACGACGGATCGTCGGCGCGCAGCCTCGCCGGCGAACTTGCTCAGGCTGCCCGCGGCCCCTACGCGGCTGCCGATCTACACATCGACCAGGTGCGCGAACGCGGCGATATCCTGAGAAAGCTCGACGAAGCCGAGCGGATCGCACGTGCCAAGGGCTCGGCGATCGCCATCGGATCGGCATTTGACGCGACCGTGTCCGCTGTCGTCGAGTGGGCAAACGAAGCCAGGAAGCGCGGTATCGAAATCGTGCCTGTTTCGGCTCTCGCCATCGACCCCGAAAGACAGTAATTCAACCCCGACCGCTGTAATTCGTTCGAAGCCTGACGGGGTTCGACTCCGGAAAGATTGCCGGTCCGCTTGACAGCGGACAGCGTGCCGCAATGGACCCCATCATGTCGAAACGCCGACCTGTCGACCCGGAAAGCCTGCCCTACCGGCCCTGTGTCGGCATCATGGTGCTCAACCGCGACGGTCTTGTCTGGGCAGGCCGCCGCATCGCCGAGGACGATTCCGAGATGGCAGGCACCAGCCATCTCTGGCAGATGCCGCAGGGTGGCATCGACAAGGGCGAGGACCCGCTGCCGGCCGCCAAACGCGAGCTGTACGAGGAAACCGGCATGCGTTCGGTAACGCTGCTGGCCGAAGCGCCTGAATGGATCAATTACGACCTGCCGCCTGAACTCGTGGGCATTGCGCTGAAGGGAAAATATCGCGGCCAGACGCAGAAATGGTTCGCCTTCCGCTTCGAGGGCGATGAGAGCGAGATCGCCATCAACCCGCCGCCAGGCGGCCACGATGCCGAATTCGACGCCTGGGCATGGAAGCCGATGGTAGAGCTGCCAGACCTGATCGTCCCCTTCAAACGCAGGGTCTATGAGCAAGTCGTCGCGGCGTTCCGGCACCTCATCTGACTGGCCAAGATATTTTTTTCGCCAGACCGGTCACACCGACCCCCCGGTTTCGCTCTAATGTGAGAGAAGGCGGAGGAAAGGACGATGGATCTCGAGAACCTGGCGTCCGAAGCTATCAATGGCGACCGGCGTGCCTTGGAAAAGCTGGCGTCGGCGCTTAAGGACGACATCTATCGTCTGGCAATGCGCATGCTGTCCATTCCGTCGGAAGCGGAAGACGCAACCCAGGACATCCTGATCAAGATCGTCACGCACCTCAGCCAATTCCGCGGGGAAAGCACCTTCCGGACATGGGCTTGGACAATCGCAACGCGCCATCTGATCAATGCGCCCAAAGGAACCCGCGAGTCATTCGTTACCTTTGAACTGGTCGAAGACATGATTCATGCCGGCGACGGTTTGGTTCCGTTGTCGTCCGAAGGACCCGAAACGGCTCTGCTGGCCGAGGAGGTCAAGATCGGCTGCACTGGGGCAATGCTGATCGCGCTCGATCGAAAGGACCGGATTGCCTATGTGCTCTCCGAGATTTTCGGGCTTGATGGTGCGGAGGCGGCGAAAGTTCTCGGCATCACCCCAGCCACCTTTCGCAAGCGCCTTCAGAGATCGCGTTCACGCCTTTCGACATTTCTGATGGCGTCTTGCGGGTTGGCCGATCCCGCAAACCCGTGCCGGTGCAGGCGCCAGATCGCCGTCAATGTCGAGCGGGGCACGATCGATCCGAACCACCTGCTTTTTGCAAACCATCCCGTCGCCGGCGCCGGACAGCCTATCGCGTCCCCGAAAGAGCGAATGCGGGAGGTCGAAGAGATTGAACGTGCGGCGGAGATCTTTCGTTCCCATCCGCACTACGCGGCGCCTGCCAGCGTGATGCAGGGCATCAGGTCGCTGATAACGTCCGGCCGCTATCGCATGTTCGATGCATGAGCCAGAAACACGGGAAAGGATGCCATGATAACATTGAGAACCTGGTTCGCTGTCGCCGCAATTCTCTACTTGGGGTTCGGAATCGGGCTACTCGTCGTTCCGGCCCCGTTCATGTCGACATATGGCGTCGAGTTGGATGGCGGTGGACAGCTCATGGCGCGCATTCTCGGCTCAGCTCTCGCATCTCAGGCGATAATGTTCTGGCTTTTCCGGGCAGCGTCCCCGCCGACGGTGACGCCAGTTCTCGCCACCGGTTTGATTTACAATGTCGTCGATCTGATGGTCGTACTCGCGGCAACGCTGTCAGGCACCATGAATGCGATGGGTTGGGGGCCAGTGGCGCTTCACATTTTCCTGGCGGCTGGTTTCGGCTATTTCACCATGGTGGCCCGTTCGTCGCAGCCTGCGGCAGCCTGAGAGACTTATTCGACGCGTAAAAAAACCGGGCAATGCCCGGTTTTTAATCGGCTCGATCCAGTAACGATCAGGCGGGGATTATTGCATTCTCCAGCGTCGTCAGCTGTTGCAGGAAAAGTTCTGCGCGGCTGCGCGCCTCGGCATCTTCAGCCGCTTCCGCATCGCGCTTCGCCGCCTCGATCCTGCGCTGCAGGTCCTCGCGATTGAGCTCGCCCACCGGTACGGCGGATTCAGCCAACAGCGTGCATGTCTCCGGCAATATGTCGGCAAAACCGCCGAACACCGCATAACGCTGCTCCGCACCCGATGTCGGCTTGACGGTCACGACGCCCGGCCGGATCGTGGTCATGACCGGCGCGTGCTTCGCCAGCACCGTCATCTCGCCTTCGGCGCCGGGCAGGATCACCTGCTCGGCATCTTCCGAGATCAGCAGCCTTTCCGGCGAGACGAGTTCGAACTTGAAGCTGTCAGCCATGCCCTATGCCTTTGATCAGGCCGCTTCCGCAGCCAGCTTCTTGCCCTTTTCGACCGCTTCCTCGATCGTGCCGACCATGTAGAAGGCAGCCTCGGGAAGGTGATCGTATTCGCCTGCAACGAGACCCTTGAAACCCTTGATTGTGTCTTCGAGGTCAACGAGCTTGCCCGGGGCGTTGGTGAACACCTCGGCGACGAAGAAGGGCTGCGACAGGAAGCGCTCGATCTTGCGGGCGCGGGCCACGGTGAGCTTGTCCTCTTCCGACAGCTCATCCATGCCGAGAATGGCAATAATGTCCTGCAGCGACTTGTAGCGCTGCAGCGTCTGCTGCACGTCGCGCGCCACCTGATAATGCTCTTCGCCCACGATCTGGGGGTCAAGCATGCGCGAGGTAGAGTCGAGCGGATCGACCGCCGGGTAGATGCCCTTTTCCGAGATCGCGCGCGACAGGGTGGTCGTCGCGTCAAGGTGGGCGAACGACGTCGCCGGCGCCGGGTCGGTCAGGTCGTCGGCCGGCACGTAGATGGCCTGCACCGAGGTGATCGAACCCTTGGTCGTGGTGGTGATGCGCTCCTGCAAGGCGCCCATGTCGGTGGCCAGCGTCGGCTGATAGCCCACCGCCGAGGGAATGCGGCCGAGAAGCGCGGACACTTCCGAACCCGCCTGCGTGAAGCGGAAGATGTTGTCGACGAAGAACAGCACGTCCTGACCCTGGTCGCGGAAATATTCCGCAACGGTCAGGCCGGTCAGGCCGACGCGCGCGCGAGCGCCGGGCGGCTCGTTCATCTGGCCGTAGACGAGCGCGGCCTTGGAGCCTTCGCCGCCGCCCTTCTTGTTGACGCCGGACTCGATGAACTCATGGTAGAGGTCGTTGCCCTCGCGCGTGCGTTCGCCGACGCCGGCGAACACCGAATAGCCGCCATGGGCCTTCGCGATGTTATTGATCAGCTCCTGGATGAGCACGGTCTTGCCGACGCCGGCGCCGCCGAACAGGCCGATCTTGCCGCCTCTTGCATAGGGCGCCAGCAGGTCGATGACCTTGATGCCGGTGACCAGGATCGCCGCTTCGGTCGACTGCTCGATATATTCCGGCGCGGGAGCGTGGATCGGGCGCTGCTCGGATGCCTTGACCGGGCCGGCTTCATCGACCGGGTCGCCAATCACGTTGATGATGCGGCCAAGCATTTCCGGGCCAACGGGCACAGTGATCGGAGCGCCGGTATCGACGACTTCCTGACCGCGCACCAGACCTTCTGTCGTGTCCATGGCGATCGCGCGAACGACATTTTCGCCGAGATGCTGGGCGACTTCTAGAACAAGGCGCGTGCCCTGGTTATCCGTCTCGAGGGCGTTCAGAATCGGCGGCAGTTCGTCTGTGAACGCAACGTCGACGACGGCGCCGATCACCTGGTGCACCTTGCCGACCGCGCCGGTAGCCTTCGCGCGCCTGGCAGGTGCGCTGGCCTTGGCGGCCGCCGGCTTGCGCGCGGTCGTCTTTTTCGCGGCCGGGGCCTTCGCGGCTTTCGCCGGGGCCTTCTTCGGGGTCGCTGCTTTAGCCATGTCTCGTACCCTTCGTCCTGTACCTTAGAGCGCTTCCGCGCCCGAAATGATTTCGATCAGTTCCTTGGTGATCTGCGCCTGCCGCTGGCGGTTGTAGGTGATCGTCAGCTTGTCGATCATCTCGCCTGCGTTGCGCGTCGCATTGTCCATCGCCGTCATCTTGGCGCCCATTTCGCCGGCGGCGTTTTCGAGCAGCGCCTTGAATATCTGCACGGCGATATTGCGCGGCACGAGATCGCCAAGGATTTCCTCGGCCGACGGCTCATAGTCGTAGACCGCGCCGTCGCCCCCCTCCGCCTCGCCGGTAGCCGCGGGAATCAGCGGCTGGGCCGTCGGAACCTGGCTGATCACCGACTTGAAACGCGAATAAAACAGCGTGCAGACATCGAACTGCCCGTCATTGAACAGCGCGATGATCTTCTTCGCGATGTCGTCGGCGTTGGAGAAGCCAAGCTGCTTGACTTCCTTGAGCTCGACCCGCTCGACGATCAGCTTCGCGTAGTCGCGGCGAAGCATGTCGTAGCCCTTGCGGCCGACGGTGAACACCTTGACGGTCTTGCCCTCGGCCAGAAGCTTGCGGATGTGTTCGCGCGCCAGTCGCGCGATCTGCGAGTTGAAGCCGCCGCACAGGCCGCGATCGGCGGTAGCCACGACGAGCAGATGCACGTCGTCCTTGCCGTTGCCGACCATGAGCTGCGGCGCCTCGCCACCACCCGACACCGCCTGGGCGATATTCGCCAGCACCGACTCCATGCGCTCCGAATAGGGGCGCGCGGCCTCGGCTGCCTCCTGGGCACGGCGCAGCTTCGCCGCGGCGACCATCTGCATCGCCTTGGTGATCTTCTGCGTCGCCTTCACCGAGGCGATGCGATTGCGAAGGTCTTTCAGTGACGCCATGGGGCTGTCCCGACTCCGTTACGCGGCCTCAGGCGAAGTTCTTTGCGAAGGCGTCGATCTGCGCCTTGAGCTTGTCGCGCAGGTCGTCGCTGAGCGCCTTTTCCTTGCGGATGGCGTCCAGCACCGCCTTGCCGTCCGAGCGCATGTGCGACAGCAGGCCTTGCTCGAACTTGCTCACCTGAGCGATCGTCAGCTTGTCGAGATAGCCGTTCACGCCGGCGAAGATCACCGCGACCTGCTCTTCCGTCTTCAGCGGCGAGAACTGCGGCTGCTTGAGCAGCTCGGTCAGGCGCGCACCGCGGTTCAGCAGACGCTGGGTAGCGGCATCGAGGTCCGAGCCGAACTGCGCAAAGGCGGCCATCTCGCGATACTGCGCGAGTTCGCCCTTGATCGAGCCGGCAACCTGCTTCATCGCCTTGATCTGGGCCGACGAGCCGACGCGCGACACCGACAGGCCGACGTTCACGGCCGGGCGGATGCCCTGAAAGAACAGGTTGGTCTCAAGGAAGATCTGGCCGTCGGTGATCGAAATCACGTTGGTCGGAATGTAGGCCGACACGTCGTTGGCTTGCGTCTCGATGACCGGCAGTGCCGTGAGCGAGCCGGCGCCATTGTCCTCGTTCATCTTCGCCGCGCGCTCCAGAAGGCGCGAGTGGAGATAGAACACGTCGCCCGGATAGGCTTCGCGGCCCGGCGGGCGGCGCAGCAGCAGCGACATCTGGCGGTAGGCGACGGCCTGCTTGGAAAGGTCGTCATAGGCGATCACGGCATGCTGGCCGTTGTCGCGGAAATATTCGGCGATGGCGCAGCCGGACATCGGAGCCAGGAACTGCATCGGAGCCGGGTCGGACGCGGTTGCCGCGATGATGATCGAATATTCGAGCGCGCCGCGCTCCTCCAGAACCTTCACGAACTGCGCGACGGTCGAGCGCTTCTGGCCGACGGCGACATAGACGCAGTAGAGCTTCTGGCTCTCGTCGTCGCCCGCATTGAGCGATTTCTGGTTCAGGAAGGTGTCGAGGATGATCGCGGTCTTGCCGGTCTGCCGGTCGCCGATGATCAGCTCGCGCTGGCCGCGGCCGACCGGGATCAGGGCGTCGATGGCCTTGAGGCCGGTCGACATCGGCTCATGCACCGACTTGCGGGGAATGATGCCCGGCGCCTTCACATCGACGCGGCGGCGCTCGGCGCCCTTGATCGGGCCTTTGCCGTCGATCGGGTTGCCCAGTGCGTCGACCACGCGGCCTAGCAGGCCGGGACCGACCGGCACGTCCACGATGGCGCCCGTGCGCTTGACCGTGTCGCCTTCCTTGATGTCGCGGTCGGAGCCGAAGATCACGACGCCGACATTGTCGGCCTCGAGGTTCAGCGCCATGCCGTTGATGCCGCCGGGAAATTCGACGAGCTCGCCAGCCTGGACATTGTCGAGGCCGAAGACGCGGGCGATACCGTCACCGACGGAGAGAACCTGGCCGACCTCGGAGACTTCGGCTTCCTTGCCGAAATTCTTGATCTGGTCCTTGAGGATTGCGGAAATTTCCGCGGCGCGGATGTCCATCAGCCGACCTCTTTCAGTGCAAGCTTGAGCGAATTGAGTTTGGTGCGCAGAGACGTGTCGATCTGGCGCGAACCGATTTTGACGATTAGACCACCGAGCAGGGCGGGATCGACCGTGAGCTTCACAGCCACGTCCTTACCGGCCACCTGCTTGAGCGAAGCCTGAAGTTCCTTCGTCTGCTCGGCGGTGAGTTCGTGAGCCGACGTCACCTCGGCGGCAACCTCGCCGCGATGCGCGGCGGCGATGCGCCGGAACGAGGCGATCATGGAGGGCACGGCGAACAGCCGCCGGTTCCTTGCGACGACGCGCAGGAAGTTGCCGACCAGACCCTGGATGCCGGCCTTCTTTGCGATGGCGTCGATGGCGCGGAACTGGTCGTCGGCGGAGAAGACCGGGCTTTCGATCAGACGCCTCAGATCGGCGCTTTGCGCGATCATATCCTCGACCTCACCAAGCGCGGCTTCCACCGCCTCGACATTGCCGGCTTCGAGCGCGAGCGCGAAAAGCGAACCCGCATAGCGTTCAGCCATTCCGGAGATCATGGAACCAGAATTCGCCACAGGTTGCCGCTCTTCCCGTCTGACAGGCCGCAAGATTGACGCTGGAGCGCGGAACTCTGGCTAAATCTTTGACCTAAATGATTATTTTCGACCAGCATTGGGCAGCGCCAACCGCCCCCAGCCGAATGTTGCCCGCCGTCTAGCACAGGCATTCCGGAGTCGCAACACAGGCGCGGCCAAGGCTTTGGCGCGTTTTTGTCGCACGCCGTGCTACTACGCGAGGGTCATGCGGCGATGAGCTGTCGGCGGCTAGGGAATGAGGCCGAAAACAAACTGCAGCGCCATCAGCGCAAGTGCGATCTCGATTGCCAGAACAACCCAGTTATAGGCCGTGCTCCCATCGTCGGAGAGCATGGAAATCAGCCTGCCGAAACCGGTCAGCGCCCAGGACAGGCCAAGCGCCAGGTAGAGAAACGGTTGCGCCAGTAGCAGGCAGGAGATGCCGAGGCCCAGGTAAAAGCCGGCCATGTTGGCACGGGCTGTCGCCACCGCCTCGGGATGATCGGGCACGGTCTGCAGCCGGAATATCCGCAGTCCGGTTTCCGGTGCGAAAAGCAGCAGCAAGCCAAGAAGGATGGTCAGTGCCGCACATGACCACGCCAGCCATTCGCCGATGCTCATCGGCCATGGGAAGGTGAATTCCATCGGGCGCCCCTCGAACTGCGCAATGCCGGCAGTCTATCAGCTTGGCGTCATATGACCAGCGGCGGGCCTCAGACGCCGCACTCGCCGTGGAACTCTATCTCTTCCTGGCCCCCCGGGCCGCTCACCGAGATGGTGCCGGTATAGGACGTGCTCTCGTAGCCGCCATCGCCTTTGAGCATCGACACCGTGACTTCGTAACTCGGCTCGCCCCACGTCCGGTATTTGCGCAACTCGCCCTCGCCGGAGGACATCGTGTCCATCTCTTCAAGCTGGCGCAGCTGATGGTGGAGGCCGATATAGGCATAGCGGGCGTTGGAACCGGTGATGGTGTCGGTGTTGTCGAAATATACGAAGCGCCAGCTTTCCAGATCGTTGTAGTCGAAATTCTGCCCGGCGCGCATGAATGTGCAGTATGAGCTGACATAGGGCCAGTGGATGTCGGTGATGATCGGCTGCTGGGCCTGCACGGCTGCTGGTGCAATGCCTGCTGACAATGCGAGTGCGGCAATCCATTTCTTCATCAAAACTGCTCCGTTTCGGCTGCGTATCATTGTTGATTATCAGCCGTTGACGCAGCGTCAAAGAAAACTTTGCGGATCGATATCGACCTGGACGCGCACGGAGCCGCGCGGCTTCGGCGCTGCTTCCAGCAGAGCCCGCAGGAATTGCTGCGGGTTGGACTGCCGGGCGCCGTGCAACAGCAGCCGGTAGCGGTGTCGGCCGGCGAGCAGGGCGAGCGGCGCCTCGGCGGGTCCGAGAATGCTGATGAAATCGCTCCGCGGCGCGGCGCGGCGCAGCGCCCGCGCATGGCTCTCTGCCTCGGTTCGGGTCGCCGCACTGACGACGATCGCCGCGAGACGTCCGAATGGCGGCATTGAAGCCCGCTCGCGTTCGGCGATCTCGCGCTCATAGAAGCTCTCTGCGTCGCCCGAGACCAGCGCCCGCATGACCGGATGGTCGGGCTGGTATGTCTGTATCAGCCCGCGGCTGCGCCGCCCGGTTCGTCCCGCGCGCCCCGTCACCTGGCTGAGCAGCTGAAACGTCCGCTCGGCGGCACGGGGGTCGCCATTGGAAAGGCCGATATCGGCGTCGATCACGCCGACAAGCGTGATTCCCGGAAAATTGTGTCCCTTGGCAACAAGCTGCGTGCCGATGACGATGTCGGCCTCGCCCTTCGCGATCGCCTCGAACTCGAGCCTGAGCCGGCGCACCCCTCCGACGATGTCGGATGACAGCACGATGGTGCGCGCTTCCGGGAAATGGCCGACGACCTCCTCTGCGATACGCTCGATGCCCGGCCCGCAAGCGACGAGATGGTCGAATGTCCCGCATTCGGGACAGGCTTCGGGCCTTGGCTCGTGGTGACCGCAATGATGACAGAGCAGCTGGCCCCGGAAGCGGTGCTCGACCAGCCATGACGAACAGTCGGGGCACTGGAAGCGGTGCCCGCAGACGCGGCAGAGCGTCAGCGGCGCATAACCGCGCCGGTTCAGGAAGAGCAGCGATTGTTCGCCCCGCGCCACCGTTTCGCCCAGCGCCGCGATCAGCACCGGCGACAGGAAGCCGCCCCGCGCCGGTGGACTGCGGCGCAAGTCGACGGCTTCGAGCTCGGGCAGGGCGGCTTCGGCGAAACGAGCCGGCAGGGCGACGCTGCGATAGCGCCCGCTGTCGGCATTCACGCGCGTTTCCACAGACGGCGTCGCCGAGGCGAGCATCACGGGAAAACCGCCGAGATTGCCGCGCACGACGGCCATGTCGCGGGCGTTGTAGAATACCCGGTCTTCCTGCTTGTAGGCGGCGTCATGCTCCTCGTCGACGACGATGAGCCCGAGGTCGGAGAAGGGAAGGAACAGCGCCGAGCGCGCGCCCGCGACAACCTGCACGCTCCCTTCCGCCACCTGTCGCCAAACCCGCTCGCGCATGCGCGGCGAGACATCGGAGTGCCACTCGGCAGGCGGCGCGCCGAACCGATCCTGAAACCGTTCGAGAAAGGCCTGCGTCAGCGCTATCTCGGGCATCAGGATCAGCACCTGCTTGCCGCGCGACACGGCCTCGGCGATTGCCTCGAAATAGGTCTCGGTCTTGCCGGATCCGGTGACGCCGTCGATCAGCGTGACCGAAAAGGAACCCTCCGCCACGCGCCGTCGCAGTTCCTTGGCGGCACTCGCCTGGTCGTCCGTCAGTTCGGGTGCCGCAAAGTCTGGTTCCGGCTTCGCCACCACCGGGCGAGGCGGCAGCAGTACCTGTTCGAATATGCCTTGGGCAGCCAGCCCGTCGATCACCGTCAGCGACACGCCGGCGGCATGCGCCAGACCGGAGCGAGTCCATGCCATGCCGTCGCCGGCGAGTTCGAGCACGCGCTTGCGCGCCGACGTCATCCGCTCCGGCTCGCCGCCTGCGAAGCGCAGGCCCTCTTGCGGCCGCTCCGGGTCAAGCGCTGCCGGCGCGCGCAGAAACATGCGCGCCACCATGCCGGGCGACGTCATCGTGTAGTTCGCCACCCAGTCGACGAAGCGGCGCGACGTGTCGGCAAGCGGCGGGCAGTCGAATACCGCCGAGATCGGCCGCAATTTGCGGGCATCGACCGTCTCGCCCTCGCCATCCCAGACGACGGCCGCAACCTCGCGCGGCCCGATCGGCACCCGCACGATCGAGCCGGGAGCGACCGACATCCCTTCCGGCACCGCGTATGAAAACGGCCTGTCGACCGGCGTCGGCACGAGCACCGGAACCGTTCTGGCCTGCGAATCTTCCTTCATCGGGCGTGACCTTGCCCGGTTCTTGCGATAGAGCAAGGCCGAAACCGGCCGCTGCCGGCGCCGCGATCAGTCAGACCCCAGGGAGACCCCGATGAAGTTCTTCGTCGACACCGCCGACACCAAGGAGATCAGCGAACTCAACGCGCTCGGGCTGCTTGACGGCGTCACGACGAACCCGTCGCTGATCCTGAAATCGGGACGCGACATCAAGGAAGTGACCAAGGAAATCTGCGACATTGTCGACGGACCGGTGTCGGCCGAGGTGGCGGCGACCGAGTATGACGAGATGATGCGCGAGGCCGCCGTCCTGTCGAAGATCGCGGACAATATCTGCATCAAGGTTCCGCTGACTTTCGACGGTCTGAAAGCCTGCAAGGCGCTCACCGGCGACGGCCGCATGGTCAACGTGACGCTGTGCTTCTCGGCCAACCAGGCGCTGCTGGCAGCCAAGGCGGGCGCGACCTTCATCTCGCCCTTCGTCGGCCGCATCGACGATATCGGCGACGACGGCATGGAGCTGATCGCCGAGATTCGCACGATCTACGACAATTACGACTTCTCGACAGAGATCCTGACGGCTTCGGTTCGCACAGTGAACCACGTCAAGCAGGCCGCGCTGATCGGCTCCGACGTCGCGACCGTCCCGCCGGCAATCCTGCGCCAGCTGGTCAAGCACCCGCTGACCGACAAGGGGCTCGAAGCCTTCCTCGCGGACTGGAAGAAGACCGGCCAGAAGATCGGCTGATCCGATGGACGCACAGGCCGTCGCCGGCGAGGTGCTTGGCGCCTTGTCGGAAGGCCGCCAGATTGAGCCGTTCAGCGCCCGGTTGGAGCGGTTCGATACCGCGGCCGCCTATGCGGTGACCGCCCGGTTGCTGGAACTGCGCCTTGCGCGGGGTGAGCAACCCGTTGGCCGCAAGATTGGCTTCACCAATCGCGGCATCTGGCAGGAATACGGTGTCTATCAGCCAATCTGGGGCCACATCTACGATTCGACGGTCCGCGTCGTCGCTCCGGGCGACGCCTGCGACACCTCGCATCTGCCCGAACCGCGCATCGAGCCGGAAATCGTACTTGGCGTCGACGCCGATCTGGAGCCGGGCATGACAACCGCCGACATCGCGCAGGCTGTCGGCTGGGTAGCTCACGGGTTCGAGATCGTGCAGTCGATCTACCCGGACTGGCGTTTCACGGCCGCTGACTGCATTGCAGACAATGGCCTGCACGGAGCGCTTTTGATTGGCCCGAAGCGCGCGATCCCCAGTGGTGACCGGGCCGCTCTTGCAGAACGGCTTGCTGCGGTAGGACTGACCCTCTTCCGCAATGGTGAACTCATCGACAAAGGCGTCGGCGCCAACGCACTGGACGGGCCTGTCGAGGCGCTTCGGCATCTTGTTGGTGCAATCGCGGAGAATTCGCCGATCCGCGCTGGCGAGATGGTCACCACGGGCACCTTGACCCGCGCCTTTTCGGTCATCTCGGGGGAAACCTGGTCGACAGAGATCGAGGGCTTCGACCTGCCTGGGCTTTCGCTGACGGTGAGGTGATTTCAGGCCGGCGAGAACTCGGCATCAGCATTGTCGCGCAGCACGTTGACCGTATGCTGCTGCAGCTTGCTCGTCAGATCCACAAGATCGCCGGTGAGTTGGTCTGGCGTGACGGCTTTGCCGACATTGACCGCAAACGGCTTGTGCTTCTTGTTCAGAAGCTCGTGAAACACCGTCATGTCGCGCAATTCCGTGCTGCGCGGTGAGACGAAATAGAACAGCCATGAATTGCGCGACGTCACGCTGACCGGCACGATCGGCACCTCGTAGCGGCGCGCCAACGCCACCAGCGTCGTCTGCCACGGCCGTTCCTCGACATGGTCCTTGTCCCAGAACGCGATGCGGCCGGACGGGAAAAGCACGATCGCTCGCTCCTCGGCGAATGCGCGCGCCGTTTTCTCAAGGGTCACGCGACTCTTCGCATGCGATTTTTCGCCCTGCCGCCACTCGACCGGGATCAGCAACTCGCCGAGGCGCGGCGAGACACGCAGGGCGTCGCGATTGGCAAAGATGGCAATGTCGCTGCGGCTCGACTTCAGCACATCGAACACAGCGATTGCGTCGGCAATGCCGGTCGGATGGCTGCATGCGAGGATGAACCCGCCCTTGGCGGGTATGCGCTCGGCCCCTTTGACCTGGGTATCGAGCGCCAGCAGACGGCTCACGAAATCAAGAACCTCACGCCCCGACATGGGAGCGATCTCGTCGGCCATGCGCACCGCTTCCGCATAGTGCAGGAAACGGTAGAGCACAGGGCGCATCAACGGCCAGAGCGGGTGCGCCGACAGGCCCGTTGCGCGTTCCGCGATCAGCTGGTCGACGATGTGCTTGCTGTCGTGGCTGATGTCACGCGGCAGGATGCGCGTGGCGATAAGATCGGCGAATGTGGAAGGCATCGTCCGGTGATCCATCTTGGCCTTGCCCCTCGGTGCGACGCTTACTGCGATTTGCGTGACGCACGCGTGACACTCAAGCTTGAGACGACGGAGTACTCAGAGATTTCGCGAAATATCACCCGTTGCGGGCGATCTCCTGTGCCACGGCGAGGCGCACCTGCTCCGCCAGCTCGCGCGCCGCGCGATTCTCGGCATCACGTAACGCCCGCAATGCGGCAAATTCTTGGAGCGGCACGTCATAGGCCGACGCAACCTGGCGTTGGCCGGTTCCGACCACCTTACCGGTGGCGGTGTCACGGACGGTGTAGCGCGCGGTCATGTTGAGCAACGACGCGGTGGGCGACCGCTCCGTCGTGCTGGCCTGAATAACCGCGGCCGAGCTGGTATAGCTGGTGACAACCAGATCCATTGCATAGGCAGGGTCAGCCGGTTCGCCCTTGCCGCCCGAGAACATGAAGATCAGGTGATTGCGCACTTCCTGCGCCTGGCGCGTCGACACCGAGCTGATTCGGATATCGGCCAGCTTCGCCGTCGTGCTGTTTGGCGCGTAGGCGTTGCCGTAGAGAGGACCGACGGTGCAGCCCGCCAGCGGCCCGGCGAGTACCATCATGCCGGCGGCCAAGACCGCCGGTGCGAGGCGTCTGAACGGGCGGTCAGACAACGACATTGACGATCCTCTTCGGAACGACGATCACCTTTCGCGGCGGCTGGCCGCCGAGTGCGCTCTGCACGAAATCGAGCGCCAGCACCGCCTCTTCGACGGCAGCTTGGTCCGCGTCGCGCGCGATTGTCAATTCGCCGCGTTTCTTGCCGTTGATCTGGATCGGGTAGCTGAACTCGTCATCGATGACCAGGGCCGGGTCGTAGGCCGGCCAAGGCTGTTCGGCCGCAAGCCCCTCGCCAACCAGGGCTGCCCAGCACTCCTCGGCCAGATGCGGCATCATCGGGGCGATCATCGTGACGAAGAACTCCAGCGACTGACGCAGGGCGCCCAGCATCGCTCCGTCGGCCTTGCCGGCCGCCGCCTGCCCCAGCGGGGCCTGCAGGGCATTGGAGAGCTCGTAGAGCCGCGCCACGGCGCGGTTGAAACCCAGCCGCTCGATGTCCTCACCGACCGCCTTCAATGTCTTGTGGGCGGCGCGGGAAATCGCCAACGCGTCGCCTTCGGCCGCCGCCTCCGGTTTGACAGCGGCAAGCGCCGGCGCCGCTTCCGACACAAGGCGCCAGACGCGCTGCACGAAACGGTGCGCACCCTCCACGCCGGATTCGGTCCAGATCACGTCGCGCTCTGGCGGCGAGTCGGACAGCATGAACCAGCGCGCCGTATCGGCGCCGTAAGAGGCGATGATGTCGTCGGGATCGACCACGTTCTTTTTCGACTTCGACATCTTCTCGATCGGGCCGATCTGCAGCTCTTCGCCCGTTTCGATAAGCGTCGCGCGGCGCGAGCCGTCGGCCTCTTCCACCTTCACATCGGCGGGTACGACGTAGCCTTTCGCCCCCCTGTAGGTCTCGTGTACGACCATGCCCTGGGTGAACATGCCCCGGAACGGCTCCTCGATGGCATTCACATGGCCGGTCGCCTTCATGGCGCGGACGAAGAAGCGCGAGTAGAGTAGGTGCAGGATCGCGTGCTCGATGCCGCCGATATATTGCTGCACCGGCAGCCAGCCATTCGCGCCATCGACATATTTGAGTGTCGTCGGCCGCTCGGTGTTCCACGGATCGGTGAAGCGGGCGAAATACCACGACGAATCCACGAACGTGTCCATCGTGTCGGTATCGCGCGTCGCGTCCTTGCCGCATTTGGGGCAGGCGACGTGCTTCCAGGTTGCGTGGTGGTCGAGCGGATTGCCCGGCTTGTCGAAGCCCGGATCGTCCGGCAGCACGATCGGCAATTCGCTGTCCGGTACCGGGACAGCGCCACACGCCTCGCAATGCACCACCGGGATTGGACAGCCCCAGAAGCGTTGACGCGAGATCAGCCAGTCGCGCAGGCGGAATTGCACCTTGCGCTCCGCCATCGGGCGGCCGCCGACGTCGATCTTCTCGAGCCTGTCGGCCACCATGTCGAAAGCCGCCTTCGGCTTCATGCCGTCGAGGAAGCGCGAATTGATCATCACGCCGTCGTCCACATAGGCCTCGTCGATGATCTGGAAGGTGGTTGCATCCGCGTCCTCGGGCATCACCACCGGGATCACCGGCAGGCCGTATTTGTTGGCGAAGTCGAGGTCGCGCTGGTCGCCCGAGGGACAGCCGAAGATGGCGCCCGTGCCGTACTCCATCAGCACGAAATTGGCGACGTAGAGCGGCAGCGTCCAGCTATCGTCGAAGGGGTGAACGACGCGAATGCCAGTGTCGAAGCCCTTCTTCTCGGCTGTCTCGACCGCGGCGGCGGACGTACCCATCCTTTTCACCTCGCGGATGAATTCAGCCAATTCCGGATTGGAAGCGGCGGCCTTCTTCGCCAGCGGATGATCGGCCGCCACCGCCATGAATGACGCGCCGAAAATTGTGTCGGGCCTGGTCGTGTAGACCGCGAGTTCCGTCTCGCCCTCCGGCGCGGTCCCGGCGTCCAGCTTCCAGCGGATCAGCAGGCCTTCCGACCGCCCGATCCAGTTCTGCTGCATGACGCGAACCTTGTCCGGCCAGCGGTCCAGCGTGTCGAGGCTCTGGAGCAGCTCTTCCGACATCGACGATATCCTGAAGAACCACTGCGTCAGGTCGCGCTGTTCCACCGGCGCGCCCGAGCGCCAGCCCTTGCCGTCGATCACCTGCTCGTTGGCGAGCACGGTCATGTCGACCGGATCCCAGTTGACCTTGGCAGCCCTGCGCTCGACCAGCCCGGCCTTCCAGAAGTCGAGGAACATCTTCTGCTGATGCTTGTAGTAGGACGGGTCGCAGGTCGCGAGTTCGCGCGACCAGTCGAGCGACAGGCCCATCGTCTTGAGTTGGCCCTTCATCGTCGCGATGTTGGCGTAGGTCCAGTCGCGCGGGTTGACCTTGTTGTCGCGCGCCGCGTTCTCCGCCGGCAGCCCGAATGCATCCCAACCCATCGGATGGAGCACGTTGTAGCCCCTTGCCCTTTGGAACCGCGCCACCACGTCGCCCATCGCATAGTTGCGCACATGGCCCATATGGATGCGGCCCGACGGGTAGGGGAACATCTCCAGCACGTAGTATTTCGGCCGCGGGTCGTCATTCGCCGTCTCGAAGAGACGGGCATCCGCCCAGGCTTTCTGCCATTTGGGTTCGGACACACGCGGGTTGTAACGTTCGGTTGCCATCGGGGTATTTTCGGATCAGAAGGTGCCGGAAATTGCGCCGCGGACCTTCAACACGCTTTGGCGGCATCGTCAACTGCGAGCGCCGGAGCTGGAACCATCGCGGCCGGGACGGATCATGACTGATATTGCGGCGGTAGCCGGGCTGAAAACCGTGCTTGCCGAAATCGAGTCGGCAGAGAAGGAGGCGGGTCGCTCGGCCGGTTCCGTCAGGCTCGTCGCCGTCTCGAAGACATTTGACGCTGACGCGATCCGCCCCGTGATCGAAGCCGGCCACCGCGTCTTCGGAGAGAACAGGGTTCAGGAAGCATTGGCCAAGTGGCCCCGTTTGAAGAACGAATTCCCTGACCTGGAACTACACCTGATCGGCCCGCTCCAGTCCAACAAGGCGAAGGAGGCGGTGGCGCTGTTCGATGTCATAGAGACGGTCGACCGCGAGAAGATCGCCTCGGAACTGGCCAAGGAAATGCGCAAGCAGGGGCGCGAGCCGCGCCTCTACGTTCAGGTCAACACCGGCCTCGAACCGCAGAAGGCAGGTATCGACCCGCGCGAGGCAGCTGCATTCGTCGCGCGCTGCCGGACCGAACATGGCCTCGCCATCGAAGGACTTATGTGCATCCCGCCTGCGGACGAAAACCCCGGGCCGCACTTCGCGCTGCTGGAAAAGCTCGCACATGAGGCAGGCGTCGAACGCTTGTCCATGGGCATGTCCGGCGATTTCCAGACCGCGATTGCCTTCGGCGCCACCGAGGTCCGGGTCGGTTCAGCCATATTCGGCCATCGGGATTACACAGGCGGCTAGCTCGCGCGTTCGGTCAGCGCCCGGTGTCGGGCCGCCGATGCTGCCAGCATGCCGAGCAGCAGGCCGTTGAGCGCGTGCCAGAAGAAATGCGTCCTGATAGGCAGCGCCGCGCAGATCGAGGCAGCCGCCGAACGGAAAACCATTATTCAGGGCCGGTTCGTTCGCAATAATTGTCGATGGACGTCAGCAGAGATACCACCGTCTGTCTCCCCGCAGAAGCGTGTTGGAAATCGTGAACTCTCTCACCGCAACGTGACTTCCGATTGAGCCTGTGCGAAGCCTAAATTTGCAAGAGGGATCAGGGCTGTCGGCGCTTGCCGGCAATTGTCGCAGGACAGGTAATCGGCACTATCATGATTCGGCAAACCATTCTCGCGCTGGCCTTTCTGGCCGCGCCCGCGCTGTCGCAAGCGCCGGCCATGGCCGGGGACAAGCCGATCGCCGTCGTCGAGCTCTTCACCAGCCAGGGCTGCAGCTCCTGCCCGCCAGCCGACGCCCTTTTCGGCGAACTGGTGGCCGAAGGTGAAGTTGTCGCTCTGGCCTATCATGTCGACTATTGGGATTATCTGGGCTGGAAGGACACGCTGGGAAGCCCCGGCAGCACCGCCCGCCAGCGCGCTTATGGCCGCGCACTGGGGCAGACCTCCATCTACACCCCGCAAGTCGTCGTCAACGGACGCACGCATATGGCGGGTTCGAACTCGGGCGCGGTGCGCCGTGCGATCGAGACACGCGCCGACACCGTCGAGGGGCTGACCGTCGACCTTTCAGCGACCTACGCTGGCGAGAATCTGGTTATCGAAGCCGGCGCCGGGCAGATCGGCCAGCGCAAGGCGCATGTCATTCTTGTCAGCTTCGATGCCGCCCATGTGGTTCAGATCCAGCGCGGCGAAAACCGCGACAGGACGCTGACCTACCACAACGCCGTAACCGCCATGCAGACCGTCGGCGTTTGGAAAGGCCGATCGGCCCGCTTCGAACTGCCGATGAACGAGATTGCCGCGAAGGGCACCGGCGGCTGTGCCGTGCTGTTGCAGGCGGTGGGTACGGACGGGTTGCCCGGGCCAATCCTCGGCGCAACCATGGTGATGTTTCCATCAGGCTGAGGCCGTGCGGCTCAGCCGCCGCCTTCTGAAAAAAGCGAGAGCCGGCTCCAACGTTAGTCGGAACCGGCTCTGCTGCTTTGGGATCGTCTGACCCGAGGTCTCCGGAAGTCCGGAGTTGGTTCGGTCCGATAAGGCCCCGTGGGCGGGGGGCTTGGGGTTTCGGAGCCGAGATCGAACCGAACCGTCTCAGGCAACGGGTAGGAAGGTGGTGTCCCAATGAGGCACGAGATTGGTTGCTTCGGGGCAACAATGTGGCGATGTCATCACCAATTCAAACAATCCGTGCAGCTTTGTGAACAGGCGCCCGCTGACTGGTCCGACCACTCCCAGCCGGCACTCCGCGACTTGCAATTCCGGTACCGACGCGCAACCTTGTCATCGAGATGCAACGAAAGGTGTTCGCATGATCGATGGAAGCGCAGCCGCGGAGGGTAAGGACGATTCCTCAATACCCATACCGCTCAGCGAGGCAAGGCGCGAGCGGTATGACCTTCCGGTAACTTTCAACCGTCGTGAGCTAGACCAGATATTGCGGGTCTATGGCATCATGGTCGCCGCCGGCGAGTGGCGTGACTACGCAATCGACCACCTCAGGGACCAGGCCGTGTTTTCGGTGTTCCGCCGCACGAGCGAGGTCCCGATGTTCCGGATCACCAAGACACCGAAACTCAAAGCGCGGCAAGGGGCCTATTCGGTCGTCGCCGCCTCGGGGCAGATCCTGAAGCGCGGCCATGAGTTGGCCCGCGTGCTTGGCGTCTTCGATCGCAATCTGCGGCTGGTGAAGGCCTAGGTCGCCAGCTCAGACCTGGCCGCGGAAGCGGCGCTCCGGCAACGATGCCGGATCGGGTGGCAGTGCGTTTCCGCCGTTCATGGC
The DNA here is from genome assembly GCA_017643025.1 of Rhizobiaceae bacterium. Taxonomy (GTDB): domain Bacteria; phylum Pseudomonadota; class Alphaproteobacteria; order Rhizobiales; family Rhizobiaceae; genus RCIO01. The sequence continues at coordinate 205,028 of JAEPOG010000002.1, read as the reverse complement.
AAGCTGCATGAACACGGTATTGAGCCAGCGCCCGTGCTTGTACCCGGAGCCTTCCAGCAACCCGCTGTGACGGAAGCCCATTTTCTCGTGCAGACGGACCGATGGGCTGTCGGCCCTGCCGTCGCCGATGACGGCAATCATCTGGCGGAAGCCGAGCGCCGTCGATTCTTCGATCAGCCGCGTCAGCAGTTGCCGCCCGAGCCCGAGTCCCCTGGACGAGGGCGACAGATAGATCGAATCCTCAATGATGAAGCGGTAGGCGGGACGCGGTCTGAACGGACCCGCATAGGCGTAGCCGACAACCGCGTCGCCGGACTGCGCGACGAAATAGGGAAAGCCGCCGGCCTCCAGCGCAGCGAATCGGTTTGCCATTTCGTCTTCGGATGGCGGCTCCAGCTCATAGCTGGCCGTGCCGTTGCGCACGGCATCGGCGTAAATATCGGTGATGGACGGGATGTCGGAGCGCGCGGCCGGGCGCAACATGGCGGCCTCGGCCTGCTCAGCGATCGACATGGCCGAGGTCCCGACCTGGTTCGACCAGATCGCGCACGCGCTGCTTCAATGTCTTGATGTCCGGAAATCCGTCGTCACGGACCCGATCCCAGATCACGTCGTCGCCGCAGGTGATTCTGAACACGCCGCTATCGCCGGGTGTGAGGGCCAATTCGCCAATCTGGTCGCCAAATGTGGAAAACAGCTCCTGCGCCATCCAGCCGGCGCGGATATGCCAATGGCATTTGACGCAGAATGTGACGACGATGCGCGGTCTGTCGGACACGGGTCTCTCCGGGTCGAAAACCGCTATCTATCAGGCGGCGGAGAGCTTCGCCATGGTGGCGTCGTCGACTTCGAAATTGGCGTAGACGTTCTGCACGTCGTCGTCGTCGTCGAGCACTGCGATCAGCTTCAGGATCGACTGGGCGCGCTCTTCGTCCACCGGGGTCAAGGTCTGCGGGCGCCAGATCGTCTTCACCGATTCGGCCTCGCCCAGCGCGCTTTCCAGCGCTGTCGTCACATCGCCGATATCCTCAAAGGCGCAGGTGATCACATGGCCGTTCTCGTCGGACTCGACGTCCTCGGCGCCGGCCTCGATCGCTGCTTCCATCGCTGCATCGGCGGTTACCGAATCGGCCGGATAGATGATCTCGCCGACGCGGTCGAACATGAAGGCGACCGAGCCGGTTTCGCCCATCGCGCCGCCGGCCTTTGTGAAGGCGGCGCGGACATTGGACGCCGTGCGGTTGCGGTTGTCGGTCAGCGCTTCGACGATGATCGCGATACCGCCGGGACCGTAGCCCTCGTAGCGCACCTCGTCATAGTTCTCGCTGTCGCCGCCGGAAGCCTTGTTGATCGCCCGCTGGATATTGTCCTTGGGCATCGACTGGGCCTTGGCGTTCTGGATCGCGAGCCGCAGGCGCGGGTTCATGTCCGGGTCGGGCGTACCCATTTTCGCCGCAACGGTAATCTCGCGCGCGAGCTTGGAGAACATCTTCGAACGCACGGCATCCTGGCGGCCCTTGCGGTGCATGATGTTCTTGAACTGGGAATGGCCGGCCATGTGGCTCCTTGAAAACTCTCGATCACTGGAAACGGGCGGCCTTATAGTGAAAATGCGCCAACGCGTCCAGAAGGCCTGCCGGAAGCCGGAATGTCATGCGAAAAGTCACCCTCCCGTCGCTGCCTATCTCTGGCGGCTGCCAGTGCGGCAACGTCCGCTACCGTATAACCGGCAGGCCGGTCGTGTTTTATCTATGCCATTGTACGGAATGCCAGCGCCACACATCCAGCGCGTTCGGCGAATCGCTGCGCATCAGGCGCGACGACCTCGAGATCGACGGCGACATGGCTTGCTTTACCCGCGTGTCCGACGCGGGCAACAGGCGCGAAGGCTGGTTCTGTGCGGAATGCGGCGTTCGCATCGTGCACGGCACTGCCGGCAATCCGATGGTCAACATCAAGGCCGGCACGCTGGACGACACGACATGGCTGGTTCCGGCCGGCCACATCTGGACGCGCTCGAAACAATCCTTCGTCGCCATCGGCAACGACGAACTCTGCTGGGACGCCCAGCCGGACGACGGCTATGCGGCGATGATCCAACGATGGGAATCGATGCTCGCGGGATCGTGACTGGTACGGCGCGGTCCTATTCGCGCTATTCTGCCGAAGAGACGGAGGCACCGATGCGCATCATCCCCGCTTTCGCCCTGGTGGCGGTACTCACTGTCATTGCCGCCCCGGCGCCCGCCACCGAGCGCGACGACCTATTCGACGCGCTCAAGAACGCGCCGACGGAAGCTGCCGGGCGTACCGCCGAGCACGCGATCTGGGAATACTGGATGGCGGCGGGCCCGACCGAGGAGGTTCGCGCCCGGCTGCGCGATGCTATCCGGGCCATACATGGCTATGAGATCGAACGCGCCCTGGGCCTGCTTGATCGGATCGTCGCTGACGCGCCCGACTACGCCGAAGGCTGGAACCAGCGCGCGTTCGCGCATTTTCTCGGCGGCTCACTCGACGAATCGCTGGAAGACATCGACCGCACACTGGAGCTGGAGCCGAAACATTTCGGCGCGCTCTCCGGAAAGGCGATGGTGCTCATGCAGCAGGGACGGGCGCAGCTTAGCCAAAACGCGCTTCGCGATGCTGTTGAAATCCACCCCTGGCTGAAGGAACGTTCGCTGCTCTTGCCTGCACCAGGCGACAAGCCGGCGCCCGACGACGGCGAAGAAATCTGACGGAGGCCGCCCAAATGCGCACGACATCTCTTTTCACTGTGTGCGCCATGGCTGCGCTTCTGAGTTGCGGCGCCGCGGCGGCGCAGGAAGGCCCTGTTCCCAGCCAGTGCCTGGCCATGGCCCAGTCGATGCCGGGTATCACCTATGCCAACTTCACGCCGGCGCAGGTCGAAAGCGGTGTCGTCACCATCACCTATGCAGGACATTCGACCTACGTGATCGAGACGCCCGCCGGTGTGCGCGTCGCCACCGACTACAGCGGCGTCTACGGCACCAACCCAGTGCCCGACATCGTGACCATGAACAAGGCGCACACGACGCACTACACCGACTTCATCAACCCCGAAATCGACCATGTGCTGCGCGGCTGGAACCCCGAGGGCGGCGCTGCCAGCCACGCCTTGGTCGTCGACGACATCTACATCCGCAACGTGCCGACCGACATCCGCCGGGGGGCGTGGATGGAGGAGAACGGCAATTCCATCTTCATTTTCGAGGTTGCGGGCCTTTGCATCGGTCATCTCGGCCATCTGCACCATGCATTGACCGACGCGCACTACGCCGCGATCGGCCGCCTCGACATCGTAATGGTCCCGGTCGACGGCGGGCTGACGCTCTCGGCCGATGCCATGACCGGCATCGTCAAGCGCCTGTTTTCGTCGCTGGTGCTACCAATGCACCGCAATTTCACGCCGCTGTCGGAATTCACCTCGCGCATGAGCGCCGAATTCGCCCTGGAGTACATGGACGGCAACAGCTTCACCGTGTCGCTGCGCGACCTGCCGCGACGGCCGACCGTACGCATCCCGTCGCGGCTCTAGCCTTCTGGCCTAGTGCCCTGCGCCTTCCTTGGCGCGCTTGCGGGCACGCCGCGCCAGCATGTTGAGTCCCTCGACCAGCGCCGAAAAGCCCATGGCCGCGTAGATGTAGCCCTTGGGCACATGGAAGCCGAAGCCGTCGGCGATCAGCGTCATGCCGATCATCAGCAGGAAGCCGAGCGCCAGCATGACGACGGTCGGGTTCTTGGCGATGAATTTCGACAGCGGCTCGGCCGCAAGCAGCATCACCGTCACTGCGCAGATCACCGCGATGTACATGATCGCGATCTCGTCGGTCATGCCGACTGCGGTGATGATGGAATCGATCGAGAATACCAGGTCGAGCAGCAATATCTGGAAGATCGCAGCACCCACCGTCATCTGCACGGCCTTGCCGACCATGGTATCCTTATCGTCTTCGGGATCGACTGTGTGGTGGATTTCCTTGGTCGCTTTCCAGACCAGGAACAGGCCGCCGGCGATCAGGATGATGTCGCGCCACGAGAACCCGTGGTCGAACAGCTCGAACAGCGGGTCCGTCAGCTGCACGATGAAGGAAATCGTGGCCAGAAGCACGAGCCGCATGATCAGCGCCGCACCGATGCCGAGCCGCCGCGCTCGCGCCTGATGTTCCACGGGCAGCTTGTTGGTCAGGATCGATATGAAGATGAGATTGTCGATGCCGAGCACCACCTCGAGAACGACAAGCGTCAACAACGCTACCCAGGCGGTCGGATCGTTCAGCCAGACGAAGTGCGGCACGAGAAACTCGATCATGTGAGAATTCCGGTTCGGGGGTTGTTCGAAGCTATGCGCTGACCGCCGGAAGAGTTGCGCAGCGACCCTCCGGCGTCAACGCCGAGCCAGCTAAATGGTGCGCCGGCTGCGGCTGGTCAAGCGGGCTGGAGCGCCATGAACTTGGCGGCAATGGCGTCGCCCATCGCTCCGGTGCCGACCTCGGTCATGCCGTCCGACATGATGTCCTTCGTGCGCAACCCGTCATCCAGCACGGCGGCGATTGCCGCCTCCAGGTGGTCGGCCTCGGCCACCATGTTGAATGAATAACGCAGGCACATGGCGAAGGACGCGATCATCGCGATGGGGTTGGCGATGCCCTGGCCGGCAATGTCCGGCGCCGAGCCATGCACCGGTTCGTAGAGCGCCTTGCGACTGCCGGTCTTTTCGTCGGGCGCGCCCAGCGACGCCGACGGCAGCATGCCGAGCGAGCCGGTCAGCATCGCCGCGACGTCGGACAGCATGTCGCCGAACAGATTGTCGGTGACGATCACGTCGAACTGCTTGGGCCAGCGCACCAGCTGCATGCCGCCCGCGTCGGCCAGCATGTGGCTGAGCTTGACGTCGGAGTAGCGTGCCTTGTGGGTGGCCGCGACGACCTCCTTCCACAGCACGCCCGACTTCATCACATTGTGCTTTTCCATGGAGCAGACTTCGTTGCGCCGTGTCCGCGCCAGTTCGAAAGCCACGCCAGAGATGCGTTCGATCTCGTAGGTGTCGTAGACCTGCGTGTCGATTGCCCGCTTCTGCCCGTTGCCAAGATCGGTGATTTCCTTCGGCTCGCCGAAATAGACGCCACCGGTCAGCTCTCGCACGATCAGAATATCGAGCCCCTCGACCACATCCTGCTTGAGCGAAGAGGATGCCGCCAAGGCCGGATAGCAGATGGCAGGCCGCAAATTGGCGAACAGCTCCATGTCCTTTCGCAGGCGCAGCAGGCCTGCTTCCGGCCGTGCTTCGTAGGGAACGCCGTCCCACTTCGGCCCGCCGACTGCGCCGAACAACACTGCGTCGGCCGCCATCGCCTTGGCCATGTCCTCTTCGGAAATCGCCGCGCCGTGCGCGTCGTAAGCCGAGCCGCCGACAAGCCCCTCCTCGACCTCGAAACCTGCCGCCATGCTGTCGTTCATCAGAGCAATCAGCTTGCGCACTTCGCCCATGGCCTCGGGGCCGATGCCGTCGCCGGGAAGGAGGAGAAGCTTGCGCGTGGCCATTTGGGCTGCCTTTCGAAGTCGTTGAACCGGCGCCTTGCTAGTCGGCGCCGCCGGCAAAGGCAAGCGCGCCGGGCTCAACCGCGGTTGCGCTTCAGCGCAGTGACTTCGATCTCGATCTTCATTTCCGGTTCGTTGAGCTCGCACACGATCATCGTGGCCGCTGGCCGGATGTCGCCGAACGCCTCGCCGAGCACCGGGAATACCCGCGCCACGTAGGAGCGGTCGGTGACGTAGTAGTGCGCACGCACCACATCGGCCATCGCGAACCCGGCTTCGCCAAGCGCCTTGGCGATCGTTCCGAGTGCGTTCCGCGTCTGGTCCTCGACCGCGTCCGGCATTGTCATGGAGGCATAGTCGTAGCCGGTGGTCCCGGCCACGAAGCACCAGTCGCCATCGGCAACCGCCCGGCTGTAGCCGGCGGTCTTCTCGAATGGCGACCCGGTCGAGATCAGCTTGCGCATGTCGGGCACTCCGCATCGCGTGGTTTCATCGAGAGACCTTCGCGGAACTGCCCGGCGCTCTTGAGAGCCAGCCTCGAGCGGTCGAATCGTCCAGCTGCCGGCAGCTCAGGCCCAGGGGCGGTTGTCCGCGAGCTGCTTTTCGTATGCGTCGATGGACGACGCCTTTTCCATGGTCAGGCCGATATCGTCGATGCCGTTGAGCAGGCACTGGCGCTTGAACTCGTCGACGTCGAAATGGACCACGCCGCCGTCCGGCCCGCGGATTTCCTTGGCCTCGAGATCGACGGTCAGCGTCGCGTTGGATCCGCGCTCGGCATCGTCCATCAGCTTGTCGAGGTCTTCGGGGCTGACGATGATGGGCAGGATGCCGTTCTTGAAGCAGTTGTTGTAGAAAATGTCGGCGAAGCTGGTCGAGATTACGCAGCGGATGCCGAAGTCGAGCAGCGCCCATGGCGCGTGCTCGCGGCTCGAACCGCAGCCGAAATTGTCACCCGCGACGATGATCTTTGCGTTGCGGTAGGCCGGCTTGTTAAGCACGAAATCCGGATTGTCCGTACCGTCCTCATTGTAACGCATCTCGGAGAACAGGCCCTTGCCGAGACCGGTGCGCTTGATGGTCTTCAGGTAATCCTTGGGGATGATCATGTCGGTATCGACATTGACGATCGGCAGCGGCGCGGCGACGCCGGTGAGTGTCGTGAATTTGTCCATCTGTCATGCCCGGTCGGATTGAGGTGGCCCTGCTTTACACAAGCGGGAGCGCCAAGCAAAGAGCGGGCACGCAGATCAGATGACGTTCAGCTCGCGGAATGGCCGATTCTGGACGACGCGCTCGTAGCCGAAGGCCGAGCAGTCGACCGTGCGGTAGGCGCCGTGAACGATGAGTTCGGCCAGCGCTTTGCCGACTGCGGGCGCCTGCTGCAGCCCGTGGCCGGAAAAGCCGTTGGCGAAGATGAAGTTAGTCATTTCGGGATGCGGCCCGACCACGGCGTTCTGGTCGAGCGTGTTGTAGTCGTAGTGGCCGGCCCAGGCGCGGGTCATCTTGATCGCTTCGAAGGCGGGAATGCGCATGGCGATCGTCGGCCAGACGATCTCCTCGAATAGATGCCAGTCCGGCTCGAAGTCATCCGGGTTCGCGGCCGTCTCGTTCGCCTCGTCCTCGGCACCGCCGCAGATATAGACGGAGCCCTCCGGGCGCACATAGATGCCGGAGGGATCGACGACCAGCGGCATGTCGGCGAAGCGATCATAGGCCTCGAATACGAACACCGTCCGCTTGCGCGGCTCGACCGGCAGCGAGAGCCCGGCAAGCGCGGCGACCCGCCCTGCAGACGGCCCTGCCGCGTTGATGACGATGCCGGCGGCGAGCCTCTCACCACTGGCCAGCGTGAGACCGTCGACGCGGCCGCGGCTGGTATCGATTGCTATCTCTTCGTCCTGGATGAGCTCGATGTCTCTGCCCCTCAGCGCCTTCCGCATAAGCGAAAGCAGCGCATGTGCGTCGAACCAGCCCTCGCCGGTGAGGCCGAGCGCCCCGGCGCTGATTCCTTCGGTCGACATCCAGGGAAAGCGGTGCGACAGCGCCTTGGCGTCTTCGAGCACGATTTCGGCGCCCTCGGCTTTTTGTGTCGCCAGATTCTGCTCCAGCACCGGCAGGCCCGTCTCGCCGGCGAGGATCAGATAGCCCTTTTCGCGAAAAGCGATGTCGGCGTCCGGTCCGAACTCGTCCTTAAGCCGGCGAAAAAGACCGAGCGTGAACTGCGACAGGCGGATGTTCTCGGCGATCGAGAACTGCTGCCGGATCGACGCGCAGGAGAGCGTCGTCGCCGCGCGGCTGAACTGCGGGTCGCGCTCGATCAGCGCGATCGAGCCTGAAAATCCTTCCTCGCGCAGGAACCGTGCGACCGAACTGCCGATGATGGCGCCGCCGATGATGGCAATGTCGAATGTTCGCACGTGTGTCTCCGTCTCGCGGCGACGGAACCAGTTTCGGCATGGCCTCGCAAGCCGCAACCAATGGGCCACTGTGTCGCGCTGGCCTCGTTCGCATGACCTCAGTGAAAATTGCGGCCTTTGGGCATGACCTTGTTCGCGCTTTGCGACAGTTCTTCCGTTTCCACGACGCCTCTTGCCATGGCGGCATAGAGTTTTTCGGTTTCGCGCGGCCGCTCGTGCGAGTCCGGGTGGCCGGAACCGCCGGCAATGCCATCGCGCGACCAGTGGGCGACGTTCTGGGCGCCCTCGCAAAGTGCACCGAGCCAAGACGAAATATCTTCCATCCGGTCGACCACGATGTGGATGACGCCGGATTCGGACTGGAGACGCCCGCCGACACGGATGAACCGCCCGCCCATGATGATCGGGCGGAAGCGTTCGAATTTGCGGTGCCAGACGATCGCATTGGCGATGCCGCCTTCGTCCTCGAGTGTCAGGAAGATCGCATTGCCCTTGCCTGGCCGCTGCCGCACCAGAACAAGGCCGGCCACCGAGACGCGGCTGCCATCCGGAACGGTCGGCAGAAGCGCGTTCGGCGTAATGCCCGCACGGTCGAGCCGCTGTCGCAGGAACGAGACGGGATGCGCCTTCAGGGACAGGCCGAAAGAGCGGTAGTCGTGGATGACATGCTCGCCGGGCGGCATGATCGGCAACTCGACCGCCGGCTCATGATCCTTGAGAACAAGCGCCGGCCGCTCGAACAACGGCAGTCGCTCAGCCGCCTTCGCCTTGTCGAGCGCGCGCACCTGCCAGAGCGCGGCCCGCCGGTCGAGGCCGATCGAACGGAAAGCATCGGCTTCGGCCAGTTTCTCCATCTGCCCGACATCGAGCCCGGTGCGCAGCCACACATCCCGGACGGAGCGGTAGCCATCCGCACGCAAATCGGCGAGCCGAACAAGGTCTTCCTCGGAAAGTCCTTTTATCTGCCGGAAGCCGAGCCGGACCGCGCGTGCGGTCCGAATGACACCGCGCATCTCCGCATGGCGGCCGGCGATTTTTCCCGGATCGAAATCGCCCTGTTCCAGCGTGCAGTCCCACTCCGAGGAATTCACGTCGACCGCGCGAATCTCGACGCCGTGCTCGCGCGCATCGCGCACCAGCTGCGCCGGGGCGTAAAAGCCCATCGGCTGCGAATTGAGGATCGCGGCGCAGAAAACGTCGGGATAGAAGGTCTTGAACCAGCAGGAGGCATAGACCAGCAGCGCGAAGGACGCCGCGTGGCTTTCCGGGAAGCCATAATCGCCGAAGCCTTCGATCTGCCTGAAACAACGCTCGGCGAATTCCTTTTCATACCCTCGGCTGACCATCCCGTTGACCAGCTTGTCGCGGTAATTTTCGATGGTTCCGTTGCGCCGAAACGTTGCCATGGCGCGCCGCAACTGGTCGGCCTCGCTCGGCGAAAACCCGCCGGCGTCGATGGCTATTTTCATCGCCTGTTCCTGGAAAAGCGGCACGCCAAGGGTGCGCTTCAGGATCTTCTCCATTTCCGGGCTGGGAAACGCGACCGGATCCTTGCCTTCGCGGCGGCGCAGATAGGGATGCACCATGTCGCCCTGGATCGGACCGGGCCGCACGATCGCCACCTCGATGACGAGATCGTAGAAGCAGCGCGGCTTGAGCCGCGGCAGCATCGACATCTGCGCTCGGCTTTCGATCTGGAACACACCCAGCGTGTCGGCGCGGCAGATCATGTCGTAGACACGTGGATCCTCCTTGGAGATCGACGCCAGCGTCAGCTTCTCCGGCCAGTGATCCTTGTAATGGCTATCCAGGATATCGAAGCAGCGCCGCAGACATGACAGCATACCGAGCGCCAGCACGTCGACCTTGATCAGCCCGACGGCGTCGAGATCGTCCTTGTCCCACTCGACCATCTTGCGCTCGTCCATCGCCGTCTTGACGATGGGCACAATCTCGTCGAGCCGGTCTTTGGTGATGACGAACCCGCCGACATGCTGCGAGAGGTGGCGCGGAAAGCCCATGATCTCGTTGGCACGGTCCATGACCCGCCTTGTCATCGGGTCGTTATGGACGAGGCCGCCCGCCTTCGCTTCCCTTTCGCCGAGTTCGGAGACCGACCAGCCCCAGATCGAGCCCGAAAGCGCCGACTGGACATCGTCGGACAGGCCCATCGCCTTGGCGACTTCGCGCATCGCCGAGCGGCCGCGATAAGTGACGACCGAAGCCGCCAGAGCGGTGCGCTTCTCGCTGTATTTGTCATAGATATATTCGATGACCTTATCACGCCGCTCATGCTCGAAATCGACGTCGATATCAGGCGGCTCGTCGCGCTCTGTCGATACGAACCGTTCGAACAGAAGATCGGTGAGGGTGGGATCGACCTCGGTGATGCCGAGACAGAAACAAACCACCGAATTGGCGGCCGAGCCCCGCCCCTGGCACAGGATTCCGACATCGTCGCGGCGCGCAAACTGGACGATGTCCCGTACCGTGAGGAAATAGCGGGCGTATTTCTTCTCCGCGACGATCGCCAGTTCATGCCGGATCGTATCCGCCAGCCCGTCCGGAAGACCGTCGGGATAGCGGGTCCGCGCACCTTCCCAGGTCAGTTGCTCCAGCTCGGTCTGCGGATCGACGCCGGGCGTGGAGGTTTCTTCGGGATAGTTGTGACTGAGCTCCTTCAGCGAAAAGCCGAGGCTGGCAGCAAAACGGCCGGTCTCGGCGAGCGCCTCGGGAAAGCTGCGGAACAGCCGCGCCATCTCCGCCGGCGGTTTGAGATGTCGCTCGGCATTCCGGGCAAGCGCGAAGCCGGCTTTGGCGACGGTCGTGTTGAGGCGGATCGCTGTTGCCACATCCTGCAGCGGCCGCCTGTCCGCCACATGATAGAGCACGTCGTTAATCGCCATCAGCAGCACGCCGGCTTGCCTTGCCATGCTTGCCGCCTGCTCGATCCGGAAGCGGTCATTGCCGCCATAATCCGGCGCAACGGCGAGCCAGACCGATGAGCCGAAACAGTTTTTGAGTTGCCGTATGAATTCCAGTTCGTGCCGGACATCGCCCGTCAGCCGCGGGATCGCAGCGAGCGAAATATTCCCGCCCCACTCCATAAGGTCGTCGCGATAGACGAGCGGTGCGCCTTTCTCGCTTTCGGGACGCATGTTTGACTGGGTGAGTAGCCGGCACAGATGCCCCCAGCCCTGCCGGTTCTGCGGATAGGCGAGCACGTCCGGCGTGCCGTCGGCGAAGACCAGCCGGCATCCAGGGTGATAGGGAAATCCCGGCTTGCCCGCCGGCGATTTCAGCTGCTTCGACTGGCTCCAGGCCCGCACAACGCCGGCCACCGTGTTGCAGTCGGCAAGACCTATGGCGCTGTGCTCCAGAAGCCCGGCGGTGACGACCAGTTCTTCCGGGCGCGAGGCGCCGCGCAGGAAAGAGAAGTTCGACTGCACGGCGAACTCTGCGTAGGGGATGGCGGCTTGGGCGTTCACGCGAACATGCCCTGCATGAACCAGCGCGGCGCTTCCGCCTCGCCGTAAAGTCCCTGCCGGTAGAGCCAGAAGCGCCTGCCTTCCATGTCCTCGACGCGGAAATAGTCGCGCGTGCGCGTTTCTCCATCGTCGAGCCACCATTCCGGCGCGATCCGCTCTGGCCCTTCGGCCCGCACCACCCGGTAGGCGGCGCGCCGCCAGCGAAAATGTGCCGGCGGGCCTTCTGGTACTTCCGCCGTAACCTCGACCGGCTCGGGCCGCTGAAAAAGCCGGATCGGACGCTCGGCGTGGCGGATTTCCGTATCGGGCGCCGGCAACGCCCCGCCGCCAGCCGCCACGACCTGTTTCGGCTCCAGCGCCGCCGGCACGTTGCGTACTGCCTGCTCCGGCACATGGCTTTCCACCATGACAGGCCGCAGCAGCGCGCCCTCGCCGAGCCGCGCGCGAACCCTGTCGGTGAAGAAAGCCATGTCTTCCTCGCCGTCCGGCGCGCTGGCAACGAGGTCGGCCTGGTCATCCTCGAACGGCGTGGCAGCCAACACACCCAACCGCACGAGGTCGAAACCGTAACCGGCGTCGATCCGTTCGCCGAGCGCCGTCAGCCTTTCATGGAAGAGCCTGCCGATGGGCCCGGGCTCGCGCATCGGCCGCGACGTGCCGACAGCGATGCGGTTGACCGCTCCATCAACCCTGAACAGCGCCAGCTGCAGGCGGCGCACGCCCTCGCCGCGCCGTTCCAGATCGGCCTTCAGCGTTGCGGCGAGCATCAGGACGGTCTGCTCGATGTCCTCCAGCCGCAACAGCGGTTCGGCGAAATGCCGCTCGGCCGAAAGAAAAGCGACCGGCAGGCGCGGCGAGATGGCTTCTTCCACCACGCCCAGCGCCTGGTCGAGCCGAAGGATGAGCACCTTGCCGAAGCGGCGGGCCAACGGCGCGCGCGGCGCATGGATGATCGAACCGACCACGCGCAGTCCCACGCTTTCCAGACCCGAGCGCATGGCGGGTTCGAGGCGCAGCGCGGAAAGCGGCAGCGGGGCGAGCGCTTCCTCTTCTTCACCGCATTCGACCGCCGGCAGCGAAAACCGCGCCGCGGCCCAGGCCATACCCGGCGTCGAGGCAAGGCCGGGGCGGACGTCGAACCCCTGTTCGGCAAGCCGTCGCACGAGATCGGCGACCATCGCCGCCTCGCCGCCGAACAGATGCGCGCAGCCGGTGATGTCGAGAAACAGCCCGTCCTCGCCCTCGATGGCGACCAGCGGCGTATAGCGGTCGCACCAGTCGGCAAGGGCGACGAGTAGCCGGCGGTCGGCCTCAGCGTCGGCTTCCACCACGTCGATATCGGGGTGTCTGGCGCGCGCATCGGCAAGTCCCAGGCCGCGCTTGAGGCGCAACGCTTCGGCCCGCTCGTCGAGCGCCGCTATGCGCTGCGTGTTGTTTTCGTGCCGGCTAACGACCAGCGGCGGCGCGGCGCGGGGCCGTTTCGAGCGCCACGACCGCCCCAGCCGCTGGCGCCAGATCCGCTCCGTGCCGAGATAGGGAAACCAGACGGCGAGGATGCGTTTGCTGTCGTTCCTGAAAAGCGAGGTCATGGCAATTCCACTCCACGAGAAAACGGCCCCCAGCGGCCGTGCGGCTCTTGCCGATCGAGACGGAAAAGGCGGGATTGCCGAGCGACCCTTCGAGCGGCCCGGTCAAAGTCCGGCGCAGCGCCGCCGGCGCGGGCGACACGACGAGGCGCACCGGCGCCGCGGTCGGCTCGGCAAATGCCGCCTGCCGGACAAGGAAAACCGACCGCCCGGCATCGCCGGCGCGCCGGTGCAGCCGGCGGGTCGCGGTCAGGTCGAGTCTTTCGGGATTGCCGCGCAGTTCGATAACGATCGCCGCAAGCGCGGAAAGCCGCGTTGCTTCCTCCGCGATCCACAGCGCGTCGGCGAGTTTCGGCGCGTCGGCGAAAAGAAGCTCCTCAGGAGAGATCCCGAAGGTCTGCGTCAGGCCGGCGGCATAGGGCAGGCCCGCCTCGCGGAAGATTTCCGCCGTGCCGATCCACAGCAGCGACCGCTGCTGCCGTTCCTTCATGGCAAGCGCCGCAAGCGCCAGCGTGAAGCTGGCCGAAGCGCCGGCGTCACGGGTCTGGACCGCATGGATCTCACTCAGCGCCCCACGCGACAGGCCGCCATCCAGCGCGGCGTCGAACGCTTTGACGCCGGTCGCGAGCAGGTCGCCGCCGCGAAACGCCCTGCCGCCATGCCGCAGCACGGTCATGTCCGTGCCCGGCGGCGGCTCCAGCCTTTCGGCGAGCCGGCCTTCGATCCTCGCAATGTCCTGGCGCAGGGCGCAAAGCGTGGCCTGCGCCACGGCGTGGGCGGCCATGGCGGTTATCCCGACAGCTCGGTTGTTCCTGTTATGTTCTTATGGATTCCAGAGGTCCGGATAAGAGTCAAGCAGCCTCTGCGGAATTTATTCCTGCGGCGGCGGTAAACCACCCGGTTCGAAATAGAGCGGCTCCCCTCGAAACCCGCCCTTTTAGCGGCTATATGGCGCTGGAAGGATTACATATGGCACGCATTTACCAGACCCGCGCCTGGCACGGCGAGATGTCGCCGACACTGGACGAACTCGAACTGATGGCGCTCGAGGCCTATGCCAACCTGCCGGAGACCTTCCGCCAGCTCACCGGCGAGATAGTCATTCAGATCGCCGATTTCCCGACCGAGGAGATCATGGACGACCTGGCGCTGGAAACGCCGTTCGACCTGCTCGGCCTGTTCGAGGGCCGCGGCATCGCCGAGCGCTGGAACCCGCAGACCGGCGAAGGGCCGAACCGCATCACACTCTACCGACGCGCCATTCTCGACTACTGGGCCGAGAACGAGGAGACGCTGGGCGACATCATCACCCATGTGCTGATCCACGAGGTCGGCCACCATTTCGGCCTGTCCGACGACGACATGACGAACATCGAGGCCGCGGCAGAGTAGGCTTCTACTGCTCGCCGAGTTTCATCTCCGGGTCGTATTCCTTGCCCGGCACTTCCTTCACCACCGCCTGGCCGCAGCGCATCGTGCCGTTCAGCGAATCGAAGGCGTAGGTCGGCGAGCCGTGTAGCTGCCAGCCGCGGTTCAGCGCCGCCGTCACCTTGTGGCAGAAGCTGGATTCGTCGGGTCCGGTGAGAAATCGGTAGAGTTTCATGTGAGTCAGCTCAGCGCTTCGGTGGACGCCCTTATAGCCCAGCCTTGGACGTTTGCGAGCTACTCGTCCTCGCCGAGCTGCCGCGCCTCGGACGGCAGCATGATCGGGATGCCGTCGCGGACAGGATAGGCGAGCCTGGCCGCCTTCGACACCAGCTCTCCCTTGTCCGCGTCCCATTTCAGCGGCCCCTTGGTCAGCGGGCACGCCAGCAGCTCGAGCAGCTTGGGATCGATGTCGGACTTGCGCGTGGCTTCGCTCATTGCAGCCTCGAACTCGGCTCGTCGCTCTCGCGCGCGATTGCGATTTCGGTGATCGCGATCAGCGTTTCGGCGCGCGCCTTGAAGTCGGGCGCCTCCAGCAGCGCCTGCTTTTCCGCCGGGCCGTAGGGCGCCATCATAGACAGAGCATTGACCAGTGTCGCGTTCTCGGCGCGGCTGACGCCTTCCCAGTCCGCCTCCAGCCCATTGGCGTCGAGATAAGCGCGGAACGCGCGCAGCAGCGCCGTCCGATCGACCTCGTCGGCGCCCGCCTCGGCATCAAGATCGGCCAGGAAAGGCATGATGCGGCATTGCCGGTAGGGCGTCTTGACCGCGAGTTCCTTGTCGATCCGGAAGCGGCACACCCCCTGCAGCGCGATCAGATAGCGGCCGTCGCCGCTCTCGCTGAAGGAAGCGATGCGGCCAAGGCAGCCGATCTGGCAAAGCTCGGGTTCGCCATCGCGGCGCACCGAACCGTCAAGCGCCGGCTGCACCATGCCGATCAGCCGCCTGCCGCCGATCACATCGTCGACCATGGCGAGATAACGCGGTTCGAAAATATTGAGCGGCATGCGCCCGCCCGGCAAAAGCAGGGCAGCGGCCAGGGGGAAGACCGGCACGCTGTCCGGGAAGTCGCCTGCTTTCAGATATCGGGCGTTACCCGCACGCACGACAGCTCTCCATCCGCAGCAAGGTCATCGGCACTATCTGGCGCGCAAGCCGGCAAACGCAATACCGCTCGACGATCACAGATCAGGAAAAGAGCAGCGACGACAGCTTGCGCCGCGCCTGCATGGTCGCTTCGTCGCCCGGCCCCCAGGCCTCGAAGAAGGTGAGGAGCTGGGTGCGCGCCGCTTCGTCCTTCCAGCCGCGGTCCGCCCTGATGATGGCGAGCAGGCTGTCGGCCGCCGCATCGCGATCGCCGAGCGCGTTCTGGATCATCGCCAGATCGAAACGCGCCTGATGATCTTTGGGGTCGGCGGCCAGCCGCCGCTCAAGCTCCGCCGGATCGCCGAGCGAGGCGGCCTGTTCGGCGAGCGCGATCTTGGCCTTGACCGCTGCGATGGCCGGCGCATCGGCCTTGTCGGCTGGAGCCCGGTCAAGGACACCCTTCGCTGCCTCCATGTCGCCAGCGTCGAGCAGCATGGCGGCCAGTCCACCAATCGCGTCGGCGTTGTCGGGCTCGGAATCGAGCACCATGGAATAGATCCGCGCGGCCATCTGCTGGTCGCCGGCGGCAAGGGCCTCTTCGGCCGCCTGCAGCGCGTCCGCGGTCTGCGGCGCCTGCTGGCCGCCTGCCACGCGCTGGATGAACTCGCGCACCTGGCTTTCAGGCAGGGCGCCCATGAAGCCGTCGACCGGCTTGCCGTCCTTGAAGGCGATAACTGCGGGAATGGATTGGATACCGAGCTGTCCGGGTATCGACGGATGGTCGTCGATATTCATCTTGACCAGTTTCACGCGGCCGTTCGCCTCGTTGACGATCTTCTCCAGCACCGGCGTCAGCTGCTTGCACGGGCCGCACCACGGGGCCCAGAAATCCACGAGCACGGTTTGGCTGCGCGATTCCTGAATGACGTCGGCCTGGAAGCCGGCGGTCGTGGTGTCCTTCACGAACCCAGCCGGAGCCGCGGCCTGCATGCCGCCGGCATGGCCGAAATCGCCGATCAGGCCGCCATTTCCCGTATCCGCATCGCTCATTGTCTGTCCCTTGTCTGGCCGGCGCCTAGTTAGGCCCAAATGCCGGGTGGCGCAAATGTGGCGATCAGGCCGACAGTTTCAAGATTTGAACCTCGTGGCCCGTCGATTCGATGAAACGCAAAAGGTCGTCGCGCCCGATTGCCGTTGTGGCGTCGTTGGTCAACGGATGGGCGTTGATCGGATCGTGCTCCATCAGGTCGGCGTCGAGGAACGCAGTGACTTGAGTGTCGCGGTCGTTGATGAGCCCGAAAATCGTCACTGCGCCGGGTTGTACGCCGAGTAGTTCCTGCAGTTTTTCGGCATTGCCGAATGAAACGCGCCCCGAAGCACCGATCCTGGTGTGGATTGTCTTCAGGTCGATCACGGCGTGCTCGCCCACCGTCAGCAGGAAGAAGCGGCCCTTCTTGTCCTTGAGGAAGAGGTTCTTGGTGTGCCCGCCCGGAATGTCGCCGCGCAGGGCCTCGGAGTCAGCCACCGTGAACAGCGGCGGATGCTCGTAGGTCCGGGTCTCGATGCCGAGGCCATCAAGATGCCGGATCAGTTCCTCGCGGGTCATCGCCATTCCGTTGGAGCCCCTGCCGATGGTTCGATTGTCGCCGCCTCTCTAGTGTCAAAGTCGCGACATCGGCAACCCCCGCGCAGGTCTCTGATTCCCTGTTGCATTCGCCGGGCAGTTCGGCCATATAGCGCCTCTCGCGGCCAAGCGCCGCGCGAGCGGGTGTAGCTCAGGGGTAGAGCACAACCTTGCCAAGGTTGGGGTCGAGGGTTCGAATCCCTTCGCCCGCTCCAGTTTCCATCATCGCGAGTATCGGACGATGGCCGGCATTGTGCCCGGCCGATGTCCCGTGCATTTTCATCAGGTTGGCCCGTGAAGGCGCCGGGCGGAGGAGAACCCATGTTCGCGCGCAACAAGCTTCAGTTTGAGCCTGTTCCGCTGCCCGACCGGCATGCGATGAACGATGAGGACATGCGCAGAGCGGCCAGCGACTTTCTAGCCTTCATGCGCCGCCGCCACACCGTGCGCGACTATGACCGTCGCCCGGTATCGGCCGGCGTGATTCGCGACTGCATAGCGGCCGCGGGCACCGCGCCCTCAGGCGCCAACCACCAACCCTGGCATTTCGCGGCAATCGCCAATGCGGAGATGAAGAAGGCGATCCGCGAGGCCGCCGAGCGCGAGGAGAAGGATTTTTACGCCGGCGGCGGTGGTGAGGAGTGGCTCAAGGCGCTGGAGCCGATCGGCACCAATGCCTCGAAGCCGCATCTCGAGGACGCGCCATGGCTGATCGTCGTTTTCGCCCAGCGCTACGGCGAGTTCGACGACGGTACACGTTATAAAAACTATTACGTCCCGGAAAGCGTCGGCATAGCCACCGGTGTACTGGTCACCGCCCTGCACCACGCAGGCCTCGTGGCGCTCACCCACACGCCGAACCCGATGAGCTTTCTCAACGACATGCTCGGCAGACCGAAATCGGAAAAGCCGGTCATGATCATCGCCGTCGGGCATCCGGCAGAAAACGCAACCGTGCCCGCCGTCGCCAAGCTCAAGAAGCCTCTGGACGAAATCCTCTCCGAATTCCCCTGAACTCCGGTCATGCCGCAATTTCCGATTCGCTTGCCGGCGCATGCATGCTAGCTGGGACGAATGGCGCAAAAAAAGGCACATGAAGTCGACGGCTGGCTGGCGAAGCCGGACGATGTGGCAAAAGTTGTCCTGATCTACGGGCCGGACCGCGGGCTGGTTTCGGAGCGTGCCCACAGGTTTGCCGCCTCTACCGGCCTGCCGCTGGACGATCCCTTCACCGTGATCCGCATCGACGCGTCGGCGCTGGCCGACGATCCCGGCCGGTTGGTCGATGAGATCCGCACTGTTCCGATGTTCGCAGACCAGCGTCTGGTCTGGGTAACCGGGGCCGGCGCGGAGAAGCCATTCGCGGATGCGGTCGCCCAGGTGCTTGCGGATCCGCCGACGGATGCATTGTTGTTGGTAGAAGCCGGCGAGTTGCGCAAGAACGCCCAGCTTCGGACGTCGGTCGAAAGCGCCAGGTCCGGGATTGCGCTGCCCTGTTACGCCGATGATGCCCGCGCCCTCGACGCGCTGATCCAGGCGCAGCTCGCCGAGGCGGGATTGTCGATCAGCACCGAGGCGCGTGAGGCGCTGAAAGCCGGGTTGGGTGGCGACCGAATGGCGTCGCGGGCGGAAATCGAGAAGCTGATCCTCTATTGCCGGGGCAACGAGCGCATCGAGCTGGCCGACATTCGGGAAGCAACCGGAGACGCGGCGGGACTGTCGTTGGACGATGTCGTCGACGCCGTGTTGGACGGCAGGCCGGCTGAGTTCGACATCGCCTTCTCCCGGCTCGTCGCGGCCGGCACCGCGCCCTTCCTGTTGCTCAATGCGGCGATGCGCCAGTTTCAGGCGCTGCAGGCGATGCGCAACGTGTTCGACCGCGAGCGCAAGCCGGCATCGGCTGTCATCGCGGCAGCCCGCCCGCCGGTCTTCTTCACGCGGCGGCGCCTGATGGAAAAGGCGGTTCAGAACTGGACCGCCGATGCCTGCGCAAGAATTCTGGACCGCATCAATGGCGCGGTGCTCGAAACGCGGCAGAGACCGGACCTTGCCGAGGCCGCAACGCGACAGGCGCTTCTGGCCGCGGCAATCACCGGCGCCCGGGCAGGGCGCTAGTCGTCAGGCGTTTGTCCGTTACGGGTTGAGCCGGCGGCAGAGTTCGTCGAGCTGCTCCAGCGTACGGTAGGCGATACGCACCTCGCCGCCCTTGCTCTTGTGCTTGACCACGACCTTGAGGCCCGTGGCGTCCGTCAGCAGCTTTTCCAGCGCCACGGTATCAGCATCCTTGGGTTCCGCCGAACGGCTCGACGGCGCCTTGTCGATGCCTTCCGGTTCGGCCGGCATCTGCGCCAGCGCTTCCGCCTGCCGCACGGACAGCCCGTCTTCCACGATCCGCTGCGCCAGGCCGGCCGGATCGGCGGCCGTGACCAGCGTCCGGGCATGCCCGGCAGACAGCGTACCGTCGACGAGAAGATCCTGAATGACCGCCGGCAGCTTCAGCAGGCGCAGCGTGTTGGCAACATGGCTGCGGCTTTTGCCGATCACCTGCGCCAGATCCGCCTGGGTATAGTTGTGCTCATCGATCAGCTGCTGATAGCCATTCGCCTCCTCGACCGGATTGAGGTCGGCGCGCTGCACATTCTCGATGATTGCCAGTTCGAGCGCGACCCGATCGTCGACATCGCGGATGATCACCGGAATATCGGTGATGCCGGCACGCTGCGCCGCCCGCCAGCGCCGCTCGCCGGCGATTAACTCGAAACGCTGCGGATCGCCGGTCGGGCGAACCACAACCGGCTGCACTACCCCATGTTCGCGGATCGACTGCGCCAGGTCGGCAAGATCCGTGTCGGCGAAGCTGCGGCGCGGATTGCGCGGGTTCGGCCCGATAAAGGCGATCGGTATGCGGCTGTCGGCCGACGGCATGGCCTTTGCCGCTTCGGCCGGCTGGTCCATTTCGCCGATCAGCGCAGCGAGGCCGCGGCCAAGGCGCTTTCTGGACGGGTCTTCATTCATGGCTTGTCCGTTTCATATCGTTTCGCCGCCGAATCGAGTCTTGCCCGAATTGACGGCGGCATTCAGGCAGCGCGCAACCGCCTTTCGCGGCGGATCACTTCCGAGGCGAGTTGGAGATAGGCCTGGCTGCCGCTGCAATGAAGGTCGTAAAGGATGACCGGTTTGCCGTAGGACGGCGCTTCCGACACGCGCACATTGCGCGGGATAACCGTGTCGTAGACCTTGTCGCCCATATATTCGCGGACATCCTCGACCACCTGGTTGGCGAGATTGTTCCTGCCGTCGAACATCGTCATCACGATGCCCTGTATTTCCAGATCCGGATTGATCGACCCGCGCACCTGCTCAACAGTCGCCAGCAGCTGGCTGAGGCCTTCAAGCGCAAAGAACTCGCACTGCAGCGGGACCAGCACCGAATCCGCGGCTGCCATGGCGTTCAGCGTCAGAAGGTTGAGCGACGGCGGGCAGTCGATAAGCACGTAACCGTAGGGGCTCGGCCGGCCGGTATCGCGCAGCGCCTTGCGCAGCCGCAGCACCCTATCGGGCGCGGAGGCAATCTCCATCTCGACGCCGAGCAGATCGAGCGTCGACGGCACCAGCGAAAGCCCCGGCACCGCGGTTTCCATAGCCGCGTCGGCTATGGCAGCTTGCCCCGTCAGCACCTCATAGGAGGAGATGTCGCGTTCCTTGCGGTCGATGCCCAGGCCAGTGCTGGCATTGCCCTGCGGGTCGAGATCGACGACCAGCGCCCGCTCGCCGATGGCCGCCAGCGACGTCGCGAGATTGATGGCCGTCGTTGTCTTGCCGACGCCACCCTTCTGATTGGCGACTGTGATGATACGTGGACTCATAGTCGTCGCGCGGCCTCGTACAGGGACTCCATGGGCGATCGCCAACTCAGCGTTTTTTCAGACCGGAAATTTCCAGGATCACGCTTGCCGCATCGATCGCGCTTGGATGTTCTACCAGATCGAATTGCCAAGCGTCACGGCTTTCTTCTACTTCGCGCCGGTAATCCCTGCCTTTGTGGAACAGGCCCTTCGCGCCCTCTGTCAACCACGGGCCGGCGAGACCGAGAAGTGCCGACAACGGAGCCAGCGCACGCGCCGTCACGACGTCCGCGGAATATTTCTGGCTGCCGAAGTCTTCTATCCGAACCGGATGAACCGAAGCCGGCGCACCTGCCTGCGCCAAGGCGTTGCGCAGGAAAGCCGCCTTCTTGTTGTTGCTTTCGACCAAGGCGATGGATGCGCCCGGCCTCTCATGCAGGAGGATAGCCAGAACCGCACCGGGAAACCCGCCTCCCGATCCGAGATCCAGCCATCTCTGCGCTGCCGGCGCCAACGGCAATATCTGGGCGCTGTCGAGGATATGCCGGTCCCACAGTTGCGGCAGCGTTGACGGCGCAGCGAGATTGATCCGCGCCGCCCATTTGCCGAACAGCGCCTCGAAGCCTTTCAGCCGGTCGAATGTTTCACGTGAAACGGGCCCGGCGATTCGCTCAAGCTGTGCCTTCTGGTCGGAATTCATGCCGCGCCGCGGCGCCTTTCGGCCTGCCGCAGGTGTATTGCAGAGATGACGATAGCAAGCGCAGCCGGCGTCATGCCGTCCAGCCGCTGCGCCTCGGCGATCGAGCGCGGCTTCCGTGCCGCAAGTTTCTGCTTCAGCTCGTTCGACAGCCCTGCCAGACCCGCGTAGTCGAGATCGGTCGGAATGGCTGTGTTCTCCTCGCGTCGAATGTGAAGCACTTCCTGCTGCTGCCGATCGACATAAACCGCATATTTAGCCTCGGTCTCCAGCGCTTCGGCGGTCTTGGCGTCGAGGCCCGCGAGTTCCGGCCAGATGCACTGAAGATCGATGAGGCCGACGCCCGGATAGGACAGAAGCTCATAGGCCGAGCGGCGCACGCCATCGCGGTTGAGCGCGATGCCAAACCCGGCAGCGGCATTTGGCGTGATTGTCAGAGCATGCGCGCTTGCGCGGGCCGCATCCAGCCGCGACTGCATCTCACGGAACCTGGCGCTCCGCTCCGTACCCACGATTCCCAATCCTTCGCCGATCGGCGTCAGGCGCTCGTCGGCGTTGTCGGCTCGCAATGAAAGCCTGAACTCGGCGCGCGAGGTGAACATCCGGTAGGGTTCGGTGATGCCTCGCGCCGTCAGGTCATCGATCATCACGCCGATATAGGCCTCGGTGCGGCTGATCGTGATGTGATCACTGCCGCCGGCCCGGCGCGCCGCATTGATGCCGGCGACAATCCCCTGCGCAGCCGCTTCCTCGTACCCGGTCGTGCCGTTGATCTGCCCAGCTGTGAAGAGTCCGCGCACCCGCCGCGTCTCAAGGCTCGGCTCGAGTTCCCGCGGATCGATATGATCATATTCGATCGCATAGCCCGGCCGCACCATCGCGGCATTCTCAAGCCCAGGAATGCTGCGCAGGATTTCACGCTGCACTTCCTCAGGAAGCGAAGTCGAAATGCCGTTCGGATAGACCGTGTCGTCATCCAGCCCCTCGGGCTCGAGGAAGATCTGGTGGCCGTCGCGGTCGCCGAACTTGACGATCTTGTCCTCGATGGAAGGGCAGTAGCGCGGGCCGACGCCCTTGATCGAACCGGAATACATCGCGGAACGATTGATGTTGGCGCGGATGATCTCATGCGTCGCATCGGTGGTGCGCGTAATGCCGCAATCGATCTGCGGTTGCTCGATCCTGTCGGTCATCAACGAAAACGGCACCGGCTCATCGTCCGGCTTCTGCATGTCGAGCGCCGCCCAGTCGATTGTCTTCCCATCCAGCCTTGGCGGAGTCCCGGTTTTCAAACGGCCCAGTTCGAAGCCAGCCGCCTCAATGCGCGCCGAAAGCTTTGACGCAGCCTTTTCGCCCATGCGGCCAGCTGCAAATGAATGCTCGCCGATATGGATCAACCCCCGAAGAAAGGTGCCTGTGGTGAGAACGACAGCGCCGCAAGCCAGTTGCCGGCCATCTGCAAGTTCGACAAAGGCAACCTGACCGTCGGCGATGCCGATATCCGTCACCTCTCCTTCAATGACTGCCAGATTTTCCCGCGCCGCTATCGCCCGCTGCATGGCTAGCCGATAGAGCTTGCGGTCCGCCTGAGTTCGCGGCCCACGAACCGCCGGACCCTTGCGACGGTTCAATAACCGAAACTGGATACCCGACTGGTCCGCGATACGGCCCATCAGTCCGTCAAGCGCATCGACCTCGCGCACCAGATGGCCTTTGCCGAGCCCTCCGATCGCCGGATTGCATGACATGACACCGATCGTGTCCGCAGAAATCGTCACCAAAGCAGTATGCGCGCCGGATCGCGCAGAGGCAGAGGCGGCTTCGCAGCCAGCATGACCGCCACCGATAACGATTACGTCGAACTTCCTGGGATTCATCGCCACTACGCCAACCGGGCCGGGATTCGTTTCACGTGAAACATTCATGATGGTGCCGCGCTGGTCCAATACAGACAACACGCCCATAGTTCCACTGTTTCACGTGAATCATTTGCCAATGCAAAACCGGCTGAAGATCGCTCCAAGTACCTCCTCCGTACCGATCGCACCGGTAATCTGGCCCAATTCATCACCGGCCAGGCGCAACGCTTCCGCACGCAGTTCAAGATCGGCCGCCTCGTCCAGCACATCGACAAGATGAGCGCGAGCAGCCCGAACGAGCTCAACATGTCTTGACCGGAAGGGTATCGCAGACGTCGACCATCCACCGACAAGCGCCAACGCCGCCTCCCTCATGCGCGCGACCAGCTCACCAATGCCATCTCCGGTAACAGAAGAGACAGCCAGATCGAAACCTTCCGAAACCGCACCAAGATCACTCTTCGACGCAACGCGCAGAATCGGGACTTCTTTTGATTGAATAGGAACTTCCCCATCACCCGGCGCTTCAAGCAGGATCACCAGATCCGCTTCTTCAGCACGCTTCAGCGCCTTCCCGATACCAATCGCCTCAACCTTGCCCGGCTGTTCGCGCAAACCGGCTGTGTCCGTCACGATGGTGCGCAAACCGTCGAGATCGAGCACGACCTCAACGAGGTCCCGCGTCGTTCCGGGTTCGTCGGTTACGATCGCTACATCGCGGTCAGCAAGGCGATTCAGCAGACTGGATTTGCCGGCATTGGGGGCGCCCAGAATAACAACGCGAAAACCCTCGCGCAGGATTTCGCCGGTCCTTGCTCCTTCGAGGTGCCGGTCCATCTCGGCAATCAGCCGGGCAACGTCGGCCCAAACCTCTCCCGCAACCGATCCCGGTACATCGCCCTCATCAGAAAAATCGAGCTCAGCCTCGATCATTGCGCGCGCGTGCAGAAGTCGCTCCCGCCACGCCTCATAAAGCACCCGCTGCCGGCCGTTGGAATTGTCCAATGCGAAACGGCGCTGCATTTCCGTTTCGGCCGAAATCAGGTCCGACAACCCCTCGGCGCCCGTCAGATCCATCTTGCCGTTAACGAAAGCACGTCGGGTGAATTCGCCTGCCTCAGCCTGGCGAAGCCCGTCCATCGAACCGAGCACGCGCAATATCGCACCGACCGAAGCCCGGCCGCCGTGGACATGCAGTTCGGCACAGTCTTCTCCGGTGAAACTCGCCGGCGCGGTGAAAGCACAGACGAGCCCGCGATCCAGAACTGCGCCGTCCGCGTCCTTGATGTCAGCAAGCTTGAGAGTGCGGTCCGGCGGCACGAAACCGCACAGTGTACGCACCGTGTCCTTGGCCAGCGGCCCCGAAATCCGGATCACCGCCACGCCGCTGGGCGGATTCCCGCTCGACAACGCAAAGATGGTGGCGGATTGCTGCATGACCAGCCCACCGGGCCAATGCCGGCATCTCTCGTTTCGAGTCCGAATCGAATCCCGCGGGACGTTAACTCACGCAGACTCGTTCCGCAGCCGAATCGATCAGGTGTTCATCGAGTCGAAGAAGTCCGAGTTTGTCTTCGTCTGCTTCAGCTTGTCGATGAGGAACTCGATCGCATCGGTTGTGCCCATCGGCGCCAGAATGCGACGCAGGACAAAGATCTTCTGCAGGTCCTGGCGCGCAATAAGCAGGTCTTCCTTGCGCGTGCCGGACTTAAGGATATCCATCGACGGGAAGATGCGCTTGTCGGCAACCTTCCGGTCGAGCACGATCTCCGAATTGCCTGTGCCCTTGAATTCCTCGAAGATCACTTCGTCCATGCGGCTGCCGGTATCGATCAGCGCAGTCGCGATAATGGTCAGCGAACCGCCTTCCTCGATATTGCGTGCCGCGCCGAAGAAACGCTTCGGCCGCTGCAGCGCATTGGCATCGACACCGCCGGTCAGCACCTTGCCGGATGATGGCACCACGGTGTTGTAGGCGCGGCCGAGACGCGTGATCGAATCGAGGAGAATGACCACGTCACGTCCATGCTCAACCAGACGCTTGGCCTTCTCGATCACCATTTCAGCGACCTGGACGTGCCGCGTCGCCGGCTCGTCGAAGGTCGAAGACACGACCTCGCCACGCACAGAGCGCTGCATGTCGGTCACCTCCTCCGGCCGCTCATCGATGAGCAGCACAATGAGGAAGCACTCCGGATGGTTCGAGGTGATCGAATGCGCAATGTTCTGCAGCAAAACGGTCTTGCCGGTTCGCGGCGGCGCCACGATCAGACCACGCTGGCCCTTGCCAAGCGGCGCAACCAGATCGATCACCCGCGCCGATAGATCTTTCTTCGTCGGATCGTCGATCTCCATGCGGAGACGCGAATCCGGATACAGCGGCGTCAGATTGTCGAAGTGAATCTTGTGCCGGATCTTCTCCGGGTCTTCGAAGTTGATCGTGTTGACCTTGAGCAGGGCGAAATAACGCTCGCCCTCCTTGGGGCTGCGGATCGGCCCTTCCACGGTGTCGCCCGTCTTCAGCGAAAAGCGCCTGATCTGCGACGGCGAGATATAGATATCATCAGGACCCGGAAGGTAATTCGCATTGGCCGAGCGCAGGAAGCCGAACCCGTCCTGCAGCACTTCGACCACGCCCTCGCCGACAATCTCAGTATCCTGGGCCGCGAGCTTCTTCAGGATCGCGAACATCAGCTCCTGCTTGCGCATGACGCTGGCATTCTCGACCTCTAGCGATTCGGCGAAGGCGATGAGGTCCGTCGGGCCTTTGTTTTTGAGTTCCTGAAGTTTCATATCCTGCATGTGCAATGTTGGAGGGAATGGAAATGTAGGTAGGGCTGCGGAGCGCCTGGCGCAGAAGGATGCTGCTGGGGCCGAGGTCGCTCGATGCGGGGAGAGGTTGCGACTCATATCGCCGCCTGCCGCAAAGAGCAAGCAGCCAATTTTCGCCGTCAGAACGGCTTCAGGACGACCAGCAAGACGATGGCGATCATCAGCAATGTGGGAACTTCATTGACGATCCGCCAGTGCCTCGCAGGCTTTTCGTTGCGGTCCTCGGCAAAACGGCGAACCGACGCCGACAGATAGCCGTGCAGGCCGGACAGGATCAGCACCAGCGCGATCTTGGCATACAGCCAGCCGGCATCGAAACCGAAGCCGTGCCACCCAAGCCACAGGCCGGCCGCCCAGGTCACGATCATCGCCGGGTTGATGATCGCGCGCAGCAGCCTGCGCTCCATCACCTTGAACGTCTCCGACTGCTCCGAGCCCGGCTTGGAACCGGCGTGATAGACGAACAGTCGCGGCAGGTAGAGCATCCCGGCCATCCACGAGATCACGGCAATAATGTGAAACGCCTTTATCCAGGGGTAGGCCGCAGCCGAATCGATCAGGAACAGCGCGGACACAGCCAGCGCCAGAACGACCAGCGCCACGATTGCGCGCAGTAGTGGGCGGTTCCCGCTCATCGGTTCCCGGACCTCACCTGCCGCACCATCGCCTCGACATTCTCAACCGGCGTGTCCGGCGTCACGCCGTGACCCAGATTGAACACGAGCGGCCCGTCTCCGAGGGTACGCAGGATCGTCTCGACACCCTCCTTGAGCGCACGTCCGCCGGCGACCAGCCGCATAGGGTCGAGATTGCCCTGCACGGTGCCTTCCGCCTGTAACTCACGTGCCTGGGAATACGGAACCGACCAGTCGAGCCCCAGCGCAGTCACGCCCGTCTTCTGACGGTAGCGGCCGAAGAGCATCCCGGCGCCCCGCGGAAAGCCGATCACCGGAACGTCCGGGTGGCGTTCCCGGAACCGTCTGACCAGCCGCATAACCGGCTCTACGCACCAGCGCTCGAATGCAGCCTCGTCCAGCACGCCCGCCCATGAATCGAATATCTGCACCGCATCGGCGCCCGCCTCCACCTGCCGGGACAGATAGTCTGCGCTGACATCCGCCAGCCGGTTCAGCAGCTCTGCGAAAACCTCACCGTGCCTGAACCCGAACTGGCGCGTCACAGCCTGGTCCGGCGAACCGCGACCAGCGATCATGTATGTCGCAACCGTCCATGGCGCGCCGCAGAACCCCAGCAGCGTCGTTTCAGCAGGCAGCTTTCTCCGAAGCATCCCGACCGTTTCGTAGACCGGCTTTAGATGCTCATGGAAACCATCAGTATCCAGCGAGCCGATTTCACTGGCATCCATCGGCGTCATCACCGGACCGACACCCTCTTCGAACCGGAGATCGCGGCCCAGTGCATGGGGTACCACCAGAATATCCGAAAACAGGATCGAGGCGTCGAAGCCAAACCGGCGGATCGGCTGGAGCGTCACCTCGCAAGCCAGTTCGGGATTGTAGCAGAGGTCGAGGAAGCTCCCGGCCCGCTCTCTCGTGGCCCGGTACTCCGGAAGATAGCGGCCAGCCTGACGCATCATCCATACCGGTGGAGG
Source organism: Rhizobiaceae bacterium (assembly GCA_017643025.1). Classification (GTDB taxonomy): domain Bacteria; phylum Pseudomonadota; class Alphaproteobacteria; order Rhizobiales; family Rhizobiaceae; genus RCIO01. The sequence goes on along the minus strand of JAEPOG010000002.1, from coordinate 176,992 downwards.
AAAGACCGTACGTCCTTTCAGGACCTCCAGAACCAGCCTTTCCTCAGTCACGAGCACACCCATCGATGATTGGTAAACAAAAAGAAAATTCAATCCGAAGGATTATTCTGATTCTTCGAATCTGTGGGTTGCGGTAAGTGGCACTCGTTCACAGGCAACCCGTCCGTGCTCTCACCAAATTACGCTGCCAACCCCGTGTGGACGAACTACGGGAATAACGGGGACAGTCGGCGCAATAGCCCTGAATTCCAGCCATCGCAACCGGCCTGCTGTCGCATCTTCAGCCGCGCACCGGTGGATTGCCGATGAATTGCACGGCTACTCTGCACAGCGGGAGCGTCACCCGATCGGCCCGGTGAATTGTGGATAGATCGGCCTCTGTTAGATTGCCTTCAAACCCACTTAGCCGGAAACGCACTTTGTCCACACGAGACCACAGCAACTCCGAGCCGTCTGTGAGCAAGCCTCAAAGCTTCTTCCACCTCCACATGATTTCGGATGCCACGGGCGAAACTCTGCTGGCTGCGGGCAGGGCCGCCGCGTCGCAATACAATGACGCCCGCGCCATCGAGCACATCTATCCCCTCGTGCGGACCGAGAAACAGCTGGAACGCGCCTTCGCCGACATCGAGGCCGAGCCGGGGATTGTTCTCTATACCGTTGTCGATCCAACGCTCGCGTCGAAAATCGACCAGCACTGCGCCGGCCTCGGACTGCCCTGCGTCTCCGTGCTCGAGCCTGTGCTGACTGTTTTCCAGTCATATCTGGGTACGCCTGCCGGCCGCCGCGTCGGCGCCCAGCACGCCCTCGACGCACAATATTTCCGGCGCATCGATGCGCTCAACTTCACGCTGGAACATGACGACGGCCAAATGCTCCACGACATCGGCGACGCCGATATCATCCTGGTAGGCATCTCGCGGACGTCGAAGACACCGACAAGCATCTATCTCGCCAACCGCGGCGTGAAGACAGCCAACGTGCCGCTCGTTCTAGGCATGCCCATTCCTGACGAAGTGACGAGGGTCGAGGGACCGCTTGTCGTCGGCCTCGTCGCGTCGGCCGAGCGCATTTCGCATGTTCGCCAGAACCGTGTGCTCGGTACGACCGGCGATTACAACTCGCAGGACTACACCGATCGTTCCATGATCGCCGAGGAGCTCACCTATGCGCGTCAGCTCTGCAGTAGGCATGGATGGCCGCTCATCGACGTGACGCGGCGATCGATCGAGGAAACAGCCGCGGCAATCCTTGCTCTCCGCGCCAAGGCGCGATAGCCGGTCTTGCGCACGCGACAAGGAAGCCAAATTGCTCGACAGGACGCGACCCGAAATCATACTGGCGTCAGGCAGTGCCGGGCGGCGCATGCTGCTGGAAAACGCCGGCGTGCCGTTCAGGGCGATACCGCCCAAGACTGACGAGCGCGCCATTGAGGGTGTCGTCGACAAGACCGGTGTCACGCCGGCCGAATTGGCGCTGATACTCGCCGAAGCCAAGGCAATCGATGTCAGCCTCAGCTATCCGAACGCGCTGGTTATCGGAGCCGACCAGACGATGTCGCTCGGCGACAGGCTGTTCCACAAGCCGGCCAACATGGAAGAGGCGCGCCGCAACCTACTGGAGCTCTCGGGTCGCACCCACCAGCTCCACAGTGCCGTCGTCGTTGCCCAGGCAGGACTGGCGCCGTGGCGTCACGTCGACACCGCCGATCTGACGATGCGCGAACTCAGCCCGGAATTCATCGGCCGCTATCTGTCGGCCGTCGGCGAAACCGCGCTCCAGAGCGTCGGCTCCTACCAGATCGAGGGCAGGGGGATTCAGCTTTTCGATACGGTGGAGGGCAGCCAGTTCACGATCATCGGTCTGCCGCTGCTGCCGCTGCTCTCCGTCCTGCGCCAATACGGTGCGATCGATGGCTGAACATAAGCCGCGTGCATTTGTCTGCGGCCACCCAATCGGTCATTCGCGCTCGCCGCTGATCCATGGTTACTGGCTGAACGAGCTGGGCATCGCCGGTTCCTACGAGCCGATCGACATTGCGCCCGACGATTTCGCCGGTTTCATGGGCGGCCTTGTCGGGGCCGGCTGGGCTGGCGGCAATATTACCATTCCCCATAAGGAGCAGGCCTTCGCCCTCGCCGCAAAGCGCGATGCAGCCGCCGAACACATCGGCGCCGTCAACACGCTGTGGGTAGAGGGACGCACCATCGTCGGCGGCAACACCGATGCCTTTGGCTTTGCCGCAAACCTCGATGCGCGGGCAGGTGGATGGCGATCCGCAGAAACCGCTATCGTTCTGGGCGCCGGCGGCGCCGCGAGAGCCGTTGTCCACGCGCTGCGCGAGGCAGGCCTGAACGAGGTCCTGGTGGTCAATCGCAGTGCCGGGCGTGCCGATGACATCGCGGCTCATTTCGGCGGCAAGGTCAGCGGTCGCAACTGGAGCGATCTCGATTCCCTGCTGCCGCGCGCCGGCTTGCTGGTCAATACGACATCGCTCGGCATGAAAGGCCAGCCAGACCTCGAGATTGACATTTCGAGCCTTCCGGATGGCGCCGTCGTCTCCGACATCATCTATGCGCCGCTGGAAACGCCCCTCCTGGCGCAGGCCCGGGCCCGCGGTCTAGCGGCTGTGGACGGATTGGGCATGCTGCTCCACCAGGCGGTGCCGGGGTTCGAGCGCTGGTTCGGCATTCGCCCGGTCGTGTCGGATGCGTTGCGCGCGTATATTGTCGCCGATCTGGAGTGATTCGATGATCATTCTCGGCCTCACCGGCTCGATCGGAATGGGCAAGTCCACAACGGCGCGGATGTTTGCCGACGAGGGCATTCCGGTACACGATTCCGACGAAACCGTGCATCGACTCTACGCTGGTCCAGCGGCCGCCAAAATCGCGGCGGCCTTTCCGGGCACGGTGGTGGGAGGCAAGGTCGACCGCCAGCGCCTATCGGCGGCAGTGCTCGATGATCCGGAAGCATTGCGCAAACTGGGCGAAATCGTCCATCCGCTGGTGCGGGCCGATCAGGACGCGTTCGTGGCGCGCCACCGCGCCCAGAAGACGCCGCTCATTGTGCTCGACATTCCCCTGCTTTTCGAAACGGGGGGAACGGACCGGGTCGACGACATTCTGGTCGTTACCGCCTCCGCTGATGTGCAGAAGCAGCGGGTAATGGCGCGGCCGGGGATGACCCCGCAGAAATTCGCCGCCATACTCGCGAATCAGGTGTCCGACCGGGAAAAGCGTCGCAACGCAGACTTCGTCATCGACACCGGTGCTGGCATGGACGCGGCGCGTGATGCCGTCCGCCATGTCATCAGGACCTTGCGCAGCCGCGACCGCGGCTGACACCGCGGAAAGGTTTCAATGCGCGAGATTATCCTGGACACGGAAACCACCGGCCTGGACGAGAGGCTCGACCGCATCATCGAGCTCGGCGCGGTCGAGCTGGTGAACAAGTTCCCCACCGGCCGGACGTTTCATGAATACATCAATCCGGGCAACCGGCAGATCCATCACGAGGCAGCCGCCGTTCACGGCATCAGGGACGCCGACCTGGTCGGCAAGCCGACTTTCGCCGACATTGCCCCTGCATTTCTGGAGTTTATCGACGGCGCGCACATCGTCGCCCACAATGCCGGATTCGATGTGGCGTTCATCAACGCCGAACTCGCAAGGATTGGTGCTGACCCCGTTGTCCCGGAGCTCGTCGTCGATACGCTGGCGCTCGCCAGGCGCAAACATCCGATGGGTCCGAATTCGCTCGACGCGCTGTGCAAGAGATATGGCGTCGATAACACGCATCGGACGCTTCACGGCGCGTTACTCGATTCGGAGCTCTTGGCGGAGGTCTATATCGAGTTGGCCGGCGGCCGGCAGGCGGCGCTAGGCCTTGAAGTTTCCGTGTCGCACGAGCACGGAACGGAGAGCATCGCCGTTTCGGTGACGGTCGGCCCGCGCCCGACCCCGTTGCAGCCCCGCCTCAGCGAGGCGGAGCGCGATGCGCATCGGAATTTGATAGCGAAGCTCGGCGAAACGGCGATCTGGCGCCTGACCGAAGCGGCCTGACCTTCTCAATACCTGCTTTAGTTGGCGAGGGGCTTAGCGCCTTGGCCTTTCGCCTGCTCCTCGGCCATACGCTGCTGGAACATCTTGGCGAAGTCGATCGGGTCGATCATGAGCGGCGGGAAGCCGCCATTGCGTGTAGCGTCGGAGATGATCTGGCGTGCAAACGGGAAAAGCAGCCGCGGGCACTCGATGAAGAGTATCGGCAGCATGTGTTCCTGCGGGAAACCGTCGATCTTGAACACGCCGCCATAGATCAGTTCGGCGTTGAACAGCACGTCCTTGTCGTATGTCGCCTGTGCGTTCAGCGTCAGGATGACGTCGTATTCCTTGTCCGACAACGGGTTGGCGTTGACGTTGACGTTGATGTTGATTGCCGGCGGCTTGTCGCGGCCCTTCAGGGAATGCGGCGCGCCTGGGCTCTCGAACGACAGGTCCTTCACGTATTGCGCGTGAATGTTGATCACTGCGTTCTGGCCCGGCTGGGCGGCAGCTGCCGCACCGACATTACCCATGCTGTCCTTTGCCATGTGGCGGAATTCCTTTGATACCGGCCGCGCGGCGGCCTCGCCCGAATTGGCGGGGCTGCTAGCATGGGTAGCCCATCGTGACAAGAATTTATGGCCCTTGGGCCGGCGTCAGTTCAGCCGGTCGCCGCCGCTGCCGCGCCGGTTGGGCGTATCGCGTTCGAATTCATCTGCATCGAGATCGATCGTGCGTCCGCCGGGACCGCGCCGCGGCGCCGAGGCTGCCACGACCACCCTGTCGCGCACGAGCGACCACGCCAGGTCCCGGATCGCCGGCACGAAAAGCAGCAGGCCGACGGTGTCGGTGATGAAACCTGGCGTCAGCAGCAGCAGTCCTGCCGCCATGATCATGAATCCGTGCACGAGGTCGCGCCCGGGCATGCCGCCGGCGTCGAGGCTGGCGCGGATGCGCGCCATCACGCCGAAACCTTGTATTCGCAGGAGAATCGAACCTGTCACCGCCGTCGCCAGGACAAGGCCGATCGTCGCCAAAACGCCGATCTGACCTCCCACGACGACAAAGGTAGCGATTTCTGCAAGCGGTACCGCGAGTAGCAGGAATGGGATCAGGGAAAGGGGCAAAGCTTCGGAAGTCCTTTCGGAGCGCGATCACGCCAGTTGGAATCGGGCAGATTGCCGACAAATAGGGATTCGGCAACTTGATTTGAATGATTGCATCGTGCGTTCTATATGGGACGGGAATGAAAGCGCCGCATTCGGCTGCACCAGATGGGCCGAAGAATGAACGCGCAAGCCCCGGCTATTGGCGGACTCGATGGAATTTTTTGACTTCGGAACGATCTTCTTCCTCGTCGCAGCAGTCGTGATCTTTTTCCAGCTGCGCAACGTGCTCGGCCGCCGCACGGGCAATGAGCGTCCTCCGTTCGACCCGTACACGGCCAGCCGCTCGCGCGAACAGGACAAATCGGCTCCGCCCGAGAATGTGGTGTCGCTGCCGCGGCGCAAGGACGCCGCCGATGCGCCGGATGTCTACGCCGATATCGATGCGGTGGCCAAGCCGGATACCGACCTCAACAAGGGCCTGCGCGCCATCAGGGACGCCGAGCCCGATTTCGAGCCCAAGAGCTTCATCGAGGGGGCCAAGCTGGCTTACGAGATGATCGTGATGGCATATGCCGATGGCGACCGCCGCACCCTCAAGAATCTCCTGTCGCGCGATGTTTATGATGGCTTCGTTGCGGCGATCTCCGATCGCGAGTCGCGCTCGGAGAAGATCCAGTCCTCCTTTGTGGGCATCGACAAGGCCGACATCGTCTCCGCCGAGATGAAGGGAACCGAGGCGCATATCACGCTTCGCATCGTCAGCGAGCTCATCTCGGCCACGCTCGACAAGGGCGGCGAGGTTATCGACGGCGATCCGGAAACGGTGGCCGAGGTCAAGGATGTCTGGACCTTTGCGCGCGACACGCGCTCCAGCGATCCGAACTGGAAGCTGGTGGCGACCGAGGCCGAAGACTGAGCCGCAGCAGGGCGGACTGATTAGGTGCCGTCTCCTGCGATTTTTCAGGCTGAGACGTTCGACGATCTGCCCGGATGGGCCGATGACGACCACTTGGCGGCTTTTGGCGCATTCCGCCGCTCCGCTTTCCGCGTCGAGGTCAAACCCTATCGCGCCGGTTCGCTCGGCATTGCTCCAGAAGCGTTCGGGCCGGCCTTCGACGATGCGAGGCGCGCCGAGATCACCGCCCCGCTTGCTGCGCGCGGCTTTTTCGAGCGGCATTTCCGTCCGTTTCTGATCCGCACTCACGACAGCAAGCCGGGTCTCGTCACAGGCTTTTATGAGCCGATAGCGCGGGCGTCAGATACCCAATCCGAAGAATTCCGCTACCCGGTCTATGCGCGTCCCGATGACCTGGTCGAGATCGACGAAACAAATCGTCCCGCCGGCATCGACCCGTCGTTCCGTTTCGCGAGGGCCGGTGCCGGCGCACTGACCGAATATTTCGATCGCCGCGCGATCGAGTCGGGCGCCCTGGCTGGCCGGGGCCTCGAAATCGCCTGGCTGGCCGACCGTGTCGATCTCTTCTTCATCCACGTGCAGGGCGCCGCGCGGCTTGTCTTTCCGGACGGTGCGACCCGGCGCATCACCTATGCGGCGAAAAGCGGTCATCCCTTCACCGGGATCGGCCGGGTGCTGGCGGATAGCGGCGAAATTCCGCTCGAAAAGGTGACCATGCAGTCGATCCGGGCCTGGCTGGCGACTCACCCGGATCGCATTGACGAGATCCTGTGGCAAAACCGATCCTTCATCTTTTTCGCGGAGCGTGCGGTCGAGGACGAGGATTTGGGCCCGATCGCCGCCGCCAAGGTACCTTTGACCGCAGGCCGGTCGATTGCCGTCGACCGCTTGTTGCATACCTTCGCGACCCCCTTTTTCATCGATGCTCCCACTTTGCGCGCCTTCGGCGGCAACGCCTTCCGTCGCCTGATGATCGCGCAGGATACCGGCTCGGCAATTGTGGGCGCCGCCCGGGGCGACCTGTTCGCAGGTTCCGGCCCAGCTGCCGGTGAAATCGCCGGCGTTGTTCGCCACGAAGCGCAATTTCACGTCCTCGTTCCGGCCGCACTGGCGGAGGCATGGGCGTGACGCGAAGATCCGGCGCCAGGCTGAGCAGCGAGGACCGTATCCTTTGGGGCCGCGTAGCGCGCACGGTCACGCCTTTGCCGGGTAACACGCCGCCCGACGAGGATGACGAAATCGCCGCCGAGCCGGGTCCGGCTGCCAAGACGCGTCCGGGCAAAGCGCTCCCCGCTCCCGAGCAGCAACCCCCGGCGCCTGCGGCGCCAGTCGCGCCCGGCGCCATCGATACCAAGACGCGCGCCCGCATTGCCAAGGGAAGACTGCCACTGGAAGCGCGCATCGACCTGCATGGCCTCAGGCAATCCGAGGCGCATGGCCTTCTGCTCTCCTTCCTGCACCGGGCCCATGCAGAAGGCTTGCGCCATGTGCTGGTGATAACCGGCAAGGGATCATCGCCGGCGAGCGATGGCGTGTTGCGCCGCGCGGTTCCCTCATGGTTCGCCACTGGGCCTTTTCGCGCGCTGGTTGGCGGCCATACCGCCGCATCGCGCAAGCACGGCGGCGATGGCGCGATCTATGTGCGCCTGCGGCGCCGGGGAGATGGCAGGTGACACCGTTCGGTGAGCGGCTGCGGCAGTTGCGCCGCGAACGTGGTATCACTCAGCGGGAAATGGCGGCCGCGCTTGGCGTCAGCGCTGCCTACCTCTCGGCGCTGGAGCATGGCCATCGCGGCGCTCCAAGCTGGGCGATGGTCCAGAAGATCATCGGCTTTTTCAACGTCATCTGGGACGAAGCCGAGGAATTGCAGCGGCTGGCGGCTGCCTCGGACCCGCGCGTCGTGGTTGGCACCGCCGGCCTGTCGCCGCAGGCTACAGAATTCGCCAATACGGTAGCCGACGCTATCGCCGAACTCTCGGAAACCGATCTGGAGGAATTGACGGCCCTGGTGACCGCCCGGCGCGGTCGAGCCTAGAACAGCGCTCGCAGTTCTTCGATCTTCTCGTTGACCAGCCAGCCATAGTAGTTCTCGCGCGGCATGCGGGGGCCCTGGCCGCGCCGCCTGCGCGTGTTGTTTTCCGCCTTGAGCGCCCGCGCCCGCGCTTCGGGGTCGCCGATATTGTATAGCGTCGCAGTGATGCCGGGGTTCTTCGAGATGTCGAAGCCGGCGATGCGGCTATAGGCGTCAATCGACACCTTGAGCGCCGCCGCCATGTAGGCAAGCGACATATCCGGATCCATGATCGTTCTGTAGACTTCGGCCGGGCGGTTGTGGTTCAGCCGCGGCAAACCCGAAGTCTTGTTGACGATATCGCTCATCTGCAGCGCCGTCAGCGGGTTCAGCTGTCCGATGCCGAATGTCTGGCCGGCATAGAAGGGCTGGAAGAACACCGCTCCGAAGCGGTCGTCCGGGAATTTCGTTCCATCGACGGTCTTGCCCCGGAACTTGGCGTTCCAGACCGCTTCGCGGCATGACCACAGCTCGTAGCTGCCATCTGCGTCCGCGCACTCCTCGAACTGCGGCCGCTCAACAAAATCGCCAACGTTTTCGCCGTTGTACCGGAAGGTAACCGCGCTTTGCAGGTAGGAGATGGCCTTGACGTAGTAGGTCTGCAGACGGTCGTAGACGTCGACATTGTAGGTGTGCTCGCCGACGATCGCGCCGACGATATGGATCGGATCGATGCCGTACTGCTTTGCAGTCCGCACGATCTTCGACCGAAGCTGCTCGTCCTCCCGCAGCAGCGTCAGCACGCGGTTGTACTTGGCCTCGTAGGTGGTGTTGGCCGCGCGTGTCCGGCTGCTGGAGCCGTAGGGAATGTCAGGTTGTCTGGCGTTGCGGTTGCCCTCGGGTACGAGGGTAGCCGCATTGGCGCTGCCTAGGGTGAGGCTGAACAAGACCAGCAGTGGCAGCGCCGCCCGCAATTTCATTGATCGCCTCAGCCCGATTTTCGGAAGTAGCCGCAAACTTAGAAACGAGCGGCAAGCCTGTCGACCTAGGGTCAACCACATTTTCGCGAGGAAGACCACTCCCGCGCAATTGGGCAGGGCCGGCCGCTGAGCCGCACTAGAGGATGAATCGCGACAAATCTGTGTTCTTGGCGAGATCGCCGACGTGCTTGTTCACATATTCCGCGTCGATTGTGACTTCCGTGTCACTGCTGTCGGGCGCGTTGAACGAAATGTCGTCGAGCACCCGCTCCATCACCGTTTGCAGCCGCCGCGCGCCGATATTCTCCACGCTGGCGTTGAGGCCGACCGCGATTTCGGCGAGCGCGTCGATCGCGTCCTCGGTGAATGTGAGCGACAGCCCCTCCGTATTCATCAGGGCGATGTACTGCTTGATCAGGCTGGCCTCGGTTTCAGTGAGGATGCGGCGGAAATCGTTCTTGTCGAGCGCCCTGAGCTCGACACGGATCGGCAGCCGGCCCTGCAGTTCGGGCAGCAGGTCGGACGGCTTCGACACGTGGAACGCGCCGGAGGCGATGAAGAGGATGTGGTCGGTCTTGATCGGCCCGTATTTGGTGGCGACAGTCGTTCCCTCGACCAGCGGCAGCAGGTCGCGCTGCACGCCCTCGCGTGACACGCCGGCGCCCATGCCGCCGTCACGCGCCGCGATCTTGTCGATCTCGTCGAGGAACACGATGCCATCGTTTTGCGTGTTGGACAGCGCCTGCTGCACCACCTCGTCTTCGTCGAGCAGCTTGTCGGACTCGTCGTTGATCAGGTGGGCGTATGAATCCTTGACTGTCGTCTTGCGCGTCTTGGTGCGCTGACCGCCCATCGCCTTTTGGAGCATGTCGTTGATGTTGAGCACGCCGATATTGGCGCCGGGCATGCCCGGAATCTCGAAATTCGGCATGCCGCCGCCCGTGTCAGAGACCTCGATCTCGATCTCGCTGTCATCGAGCTCGTTGTCGCGCAGCTTGCGGCGGAAGGACTCGCGCGTCGCCGGGCTGGCGGTCTTGCCGACCAGCGCGTCGAGAACCCGTTCTTCGGCATTCATGTGGGCGCGGGCCTTCACCTCTTCGCGCATCTTCTCGCGCACCAGGCCGATAGCGACCTCGACCAGATCACGGATGATCTGTTCCACATCGCGGCCGACATAACCGACCTCCGTGAATTTCGTCGCCTCGACCTTGATGAAGGGAGCGCCGGCCAGCCGCGCCAGCCGGCGCGAGATCTCGGTCTTGCCGACGCCGGTCGGCCCGATCATCAGGATGTTCTTCGGCATCACCTCCTCGCGCATGGCGCCTTCGAGCTGCTGCCTGCGCCAGCGGTTGCGCAGCGCGATGGCGACAGCGCGCTTAGCGTCCTTCTGGCCGATAATGTAACGGTCGAGTTCGGAAACGATCTCGCGCGGGGAAAACGTGGTCATGGGTGAGTCTCGTTTGCGTTCAGGCTGTGCTGCATGAGGAGAACCCCCTCGGTGCGGCCCTTCAGATGTGGAACGGGCGCGTAGCCGGCCTTTTCATAAGCGCGCACGGCGCGGCCATTGTCCGGGTCGGGGTCGATGATAATCGTCTCGAACCCCTGCTCCCTGAGCATTCCGGTGAAGGCCCTGAGCGCCGCCGTGCCGATACCCTTTGAAAGCCGGTCCGGGTCGCCGATGGAGAGATCGACGCCGACCGCATCGGCAGGGAACTCCATCAGCCAGGGATTGTCTTTCACCCAGGTCTCGTTCTGGTGATGGCCGATATGCCAGTACTGGATGTAACCGATCGCATCGCCGGCTAGCAGGATGATGAAGGGTCGCGTCGTGTCGCGGCCTTCGACCATGTCGACGATGAACCCCAGCTCTTCCTCCGGGTCGCCCCACCATTCGCGCATGTGGGGACGTTTCAGCCAGTCGCGCAGCACGGGATAGTCGTCCGGCGTTACCGGCCTGAAGGCGATATCGAAACCGCTATTCGGCATCGAGCGTTTCCACGACGATGCTCTGGTTGGTGTAGACGCAGATGTCTGCCGCGATCTGCATGGCGCGGCGTGCGATTTCCTCCGCGTCCATGTCGGTGTCGATAAGCGCCCGGCCGGCCGCCAGCGCGTAGTTGCCGCCCGAACCGATCGCCATCACGCCGTGTTCCGGCTCCAGCACGTCGCCATTGCCGGTCAGCGCCAGCGTGACCGACTTGTCGGCGACGAGCATCATGGCTTCCAGCCGCCGCAGATAGCGGTCGGTGCGCCAGTCCTTGGCGAGTTCCACGCAGGCCCGCATCAGCTGGTCGGGATATTGCTCGAGTTTGGCTTCCAGCCGCTCAAGCAGGGTGAAGGCGTCCGCCGTCGCCCCGGCAAAACCTGCGATCACGTTGCCCTTGCCCAGCCGGCGCACCTTGCGCGCGTTGCCCTTCATGATCGTCTGGCCGAAGCTCACCTGGCCGTCGCCCGCGATCACCACCTTGCCGCCCTTGCGCACGGTCACGATGGTCGTCGCATGCATGGATTGCTGCTCGCTCATGATTGTCTCCGGAGGGGCGGCGCGGGCCGCTCGGATGTTGGCGTTGGCCGGTTATGTATGCAACGGGCCCGCGAATGCAAACTGCCCGCTTTCACGGGTGGCGCGAGGTTCTGGATATTGGCTGGCTTGGCTGATAAGACGCTGGCGCATTTCAACGGCCGGGAACGACAGACATGGCTTCCGCCAGCAAAGCGCGGCGCGCAAGCGTTGACCGCAAGACGAATGAAACCGCGATTGCGGTGAGCGTCGACCTCGACGGTGCGGGCAAGTCCGATATCGCCACGGGCATCGGTTTCTTCGATCACATGCTGGAGCAGTTGTCGCGCCATTCGCTGATCGACATGACCGTGAAGGCCGACGGCGACCGCCATATCGACGACCACCACACGGTGGAGGACACGGGCATCGCGATCGGCCAGGCGCTGGCAAAGGCGCTCGGCGATCGCGCCGGCGTGACGCGTTATGCTTCGATCGATCTGGCCATGGACGAAACGCTGACCCGCGCGGCCATCGACATTTCCGGCCGGCCCTACCTGGTCTGGAAAGCCGCCTTCCCTTCGCCGAAGATCGGCGCATTCGACACCGAGCTATTCCGCGAGTTCTTCCACGCTCTGGCGCAGAACGCCGGTGTCACGCTGCACATCGCCAACCACTATGGCGACAACAGCCATCACATCGCCGAGACCTGTTTCAAGGCGGTGGCGCGGGTGCTGCGGACAGCTTGCGAGATCGATCCGCGACAGGCGGGCGCGATACCGTCCACCAAGGGCACGCTGAACGGATGAGGGCCTGAGATGGCGAGTTATGTCGTCATGGAGCCGCCCGGGCGCTCGCCCGGCGATGTGCGCTTCGTCCGCGACGGCTTTTCCGTGCTTGCGCTGATCTTCCCGGTGATCTGGCTGCTCTGGCACCGTCTATGGATCGAGGCTCTGGTGATTTTCGCGGCGGCGCTGTGCATCGGTGCCGCCGGCGAACTGAGCGGCTGGAGTGGGACGGCCATGGCTATTTCGTTCCTGCTCGCCCTTTACGTGGCGCTGGAGGGACCGGAGCTGCGCATCCGCGCGCTCGGCCGACGCGGCTGGCAAGATGCAGGCGTGATCGACGCGGCTGACGAGGACGAGGCGATGACGCGTTATGTCGCCGGGCGCGAACTGCCGCCGGAGGCGGAGCCGGCGGAAACGCGTGCGTCCTACGTTGCCGCTCCGTCCGGCGCTCCGGCGCTAGGCCTTCTGGCCTACCCCACACGGCGCTGAGATGCGTGTCGCCATCATCGACTACGGGTCGGGCAATCTCCGTTCGGCGACCAAGGCCTTCGAGCGGGCGGCGCGCGAAACCGGCATCGACGCTTCGATCGAGCTGACCGACGACGCCGATGTGGTGAGGGATGCCGACCGCATTGTGCTGCCTGGCGTCGGCGCCTATGCCGACTGTCGCTCGGGCTTGGACAGCGTTCCCGGCATGGTCGAGACGATCGAGGAAGTTGTCGTGGTGCGCGGCCGGCCATTTCTCGGCATCTGCGTCGGCATGCAGTTGATGTCTGATCGCGGGTTGGAGAAGACGACAACAAAGGGATTCGGCTGGATCGCCGGCGATGTCGTCGAGATGACGCCGGACGATCCGTCGCTGAAAGTTCCTCAGATCGGCTGGAATACGATCGATCTGGCGCGTCCGCACCCGCTGTTCGACGGGATCTCGACCGGACCCGACGGCCTGCACGCCTATTTCGTACATTCCTACCATCTGGCTGCAACCCGCCGCGAAGACCTTCTCGCCACCACCGACTATGGCGGTGCGGTCACAGCAGCGGTTGCGCGCGGCAACATGGCCGGCACACAGTTCCACCCCGAAAAGAGCCAGAAGCTGGGACTGGCGCTGATCGCCAATTTCCTCAGGTGGACGCCGTGAAGAAGGGTTACTGGATCGGGATGGTGTCGATCACCGACCCGGAGGGTTTCGTACCCTATGTCGGGTCGTTCGACGACGTGTTGCGCAAATATGGCGGCAGGTTCCTGGCGAGCAGCGGCGACGCCGAGTATCCAGAGGGCTTCCCGGCCGACCGGACGGTCATCGTCGAGTTCCCGTCCTACGCCGATGCGCTCGCCTGCTACCGGTCGGAAGAATACAGCGCCGCGCTGAAGCTGCGGCGCGAGACGTCGACCGCCCATTTCGCCATTGTCGAGGGCCTCTGAGCCGTCCGTTACGGAGCCGTATCGAGCCAATGATCCTCTTCCCCGCGATAGACCTGAAGGGCGGCCACTGCGTGCGCCTCAAGCATGGCGAGATGGCGAGCGCCACGGTCTACAATGCCGACCCCGCAGCGCAGGCGAAGGCCTTCGAGGATCAGGGCTTCGAGTGGCTGCACGTCGTCGACCTCGACGGCGCTTTCGCCGGCGAGAGCCGCAACTGCGAGGCTGTGGAGGCGATATTGGCGGCGACCGCCAACCCGGTGCAGCTCGGCGGCGGCATCCGCTCGATGGCGCACATCGAGGCGTGGCTTGCCAAGGGGCTGGCGCGGGTGATCCTCGGAACGGTCGCTGTGCGCGATCCCGATCTGGTCAAGCAAGCCTGCCGGGCATTTCCAGGCAGGGTGGCGGTCGGCATAGACGCGCGCGGCGGCAAGGTCGCAGTCGAAGGCTGGGCAGAGGCGTCCGAGCTAGGGGCCATCGAATTGGCGCAGCGCTTCGAAGGAGCGGGCGTTGCGGCAATCATCTACACTGACATCGACCGCGACGGCGTGCTCATCGGCATTAACTGGGAGGCGACGATCGCCCTGGCAGATGCCGTTTCCATCCCGGTCATCGCTTCGGGCGGGCTTGCTTCGCTGGCCGATATCGTTCGCATGACCATGCCTGACGCGACGCGCCTCGAAGGCGCGATTTCAGGCCGCGCTCTGTATGACGGCCGGATCGATCCGGCGGAAGCGCTGCGGCTTCTCAAGGAGGCCGCATGACCCTGAAATCCCGCGTCATCCCCTGCCTTGATGTGAAGGGTGGCCGCGTCGTCAAGGGCGTCAATTTCGTCGATCTGGTCGATGCCGGCGATCCCGTCGAGGCAGCAATCGCCTATGATGCGGCTGGCGCCGACGAGCTCTGTTTCCTCGATATCACTGCATCGTCCGACAATCGCGAGACAATTGTCGACGTCGTGGCGCGTACAGCCGACCATTGCTTCATGCCGCTGACGGTGGGCGGCGGCGTCAGGCAGGTGGCCGACATCCGCAAGCTGCTGCTGGCCGGTGCCGACAAGGTGTCGATCAACACGGCAGCGGTGAAAAACCCGGATTTCGTCGCAGAGGCGGCCGACAAGTTCGGCAATCAATGCATCGTGGTCGCCATCGATGCGCGGCGCGTTCCGGAAGCGGGCCGGTGGGAAATCTTCACTCATGGCGGCCGCGAGCCGACCGGAATCGATGCAGTCGAATTCGCACGCAAGGTCGTTTCGCTAGGCGCCGGCGAGATACTGCTCACATCGATGGACCGCGACGGCACCAAGGAGGGTTACGACCTCGATCTGACTCGCGCCGTCGCCGATGCTGTCGGTGTTCCCGTGATCGCGTCGGGCGGCGTCGGCACGCTCGATCATCTGGTTGACGGTGTCCGGGAGGGTCACGCCACCGGTGTGCTCGCCGCCTCGATCTTCCACTTCGGCACCTACTCGATTGCCGAGGCCAAGGCCCATATGGCAAAAGCGGGCGTCGCGGTGCGGCTGGACTGAAGGATCGGACATGAGCGAATTCACCCTCGCGGCGCTGGAGCGCATCATCGCCGAACGCGCCCAATCGGGCGACGCGCAGTCGTGGACGGCGAAGCTTGTCGCCGGCGGCCAGGAGAAAGCCGCGAAGAAACTCGGCGAGGAAGCGGTCGAGACGGTGATCGCCGCATTGAAGGGCGACAGGGACGCGGTCGTTTCGGAAAGCGCGGATCTTCTCTATCATTGGCTGGTGGTGTTGAAGCTTGCCGGCGTGCCGTTGTCGGCAGTGCTTAGCGAACTGGAAAGCCGGACCGCGCAGTCCGGCATTGCCGAGAAGGCGGCCCGCGGCGGCTGAGGCCGCGGGAAAGAAAGCAGCAATGGATCAGCTGGCCCCGACCGAAAAATACTCCCCCTACCGGTTTTTCTCGGCGGCCGAATGGGCGCAGTTTCGCGCCGATACGCCGCTGACGCTCAGCAATGACGAAGTTGTCAGGCTTTCGTCCTTCAACGAGCCGATCGACCTCGAAGAAGTGCGGCGCATCTATCTGTCGCTGTCCCGCCTGCTCTCCGCGCATGTCGAGGCGAGCCAGCTTCTGTTCCGCCAGCGCCAGGTATTCTTCAACGCGCATGACACGGTGAAGACGCCCTTCATCATCGGCATGGGCGGTTCGGTGGCGGTTGGGAAATCCACCACAGCCCGCATCCTGAAAGAGCTGCTCAGCCGCTGGCCGTCGAGCCCCAAGGTCGATCTGGTGACGACGGACGGGTTTCTTTACCCGAACGAGATCCTGCGGCGCGAAAACCTTATGGAGCGCAAGGGTTTTCCCGAAAGCTACGATGTCGGCGCTCTGCTGCGTTTCCTGTCCGGCATAAAGTCGGGCCAGCGCAACGTTCAGGCGCCTGTCTATTCGCACCTTACCTACGATGTCGTGGATGGCGAGTTCATCACCATCGACCAGCCTGACATCCTGATCTTCGAGGGGCTCAACGTCCTTCAGCCGCGTGAGTTGCCTCGCGACGGCAAGATCGTGCCCTTCGTGTCAGACTTCTTCGACTTCTCGATCTATGTCGATGCCGACGAGGCGCAGATCAGGCAGTGGTATGTGTCGCGCTTCATGCGCTTGCGCGAGACGGCCTTCCGCAACCCTGCATCGTTCTTCCACCGTTACTCGCAGCTGTCCGACGACGCGGCGCAGGCGATCGCCGAGGGGCTTTGGCACAACATCAATCTGAAGAACCTGCACGAGAACATCCTTCCGACGCGCCCGCGCGCTAATCTGATCCTGCGCAAGGGCGCCAACCATCTGGTCGAGGAAGTGGCGCTGCGGAAATTGTGACCCGCTTCAGGCCACGAAAAGCAGCGGTAGGACGAGCAGCGGCGACGCTGGAATGCCGAAGGCGTTGAGGATGACGACCACCTGCGGCAGCACCAGCGCGATCACGGCCAGCACCGTTCCACCCCAGCCGGCCCCCGGTCCGCGGGCGACCAGCAGCGCGCCGCAGAGCAGCAGCGCCAGATCGTAATTGTGGATGTACGGCGTCATCAGAGCCGTAGCGATCAGTACCATGGCGGCGCGCCGAACCGGGTCGGTTACCTGACGCAGCCTGATGATCAGCACCGCCAGCACCATGGCAGCAAACAGCCCGTGCACGATGAGGGCCAGGCCGGAATTGCCGGTGAGAATGCGCATCGACATGAAGACGGACGGGATCATGCGCATGAACGGCCCGCTGCCTTCGCGTTCGAGCAGACTGAGCATCGGCAGCGTGTCGTTGATGTAGTCGCGCCAGGGCTCAAGCCCGAACACCGCGAGTGCGAGTGCAACGAAGGCAACCACGGCCGCGATGGTCCATCCGATGGTCCGCCAGCGGCCTTGGAACGCCCAGAACAGAGGCAGCAGGAAACCGGTCTGTGGTTTGATGGTCAGCAGCGTCGCCGCGCCGATCGGCAGCGCATCGCGGTCGTGCCGCGACGACATCGCAAGCAGCAGCAGTCCGGTGGCGAAGCTGCCTGTCTGGCCGTAGTAGAGATTGAGCACCGTCGCCGGCGACAGCAGGATGATCGCGATCTCCAGCCGGTCGAATCCGAAGCGCCGGGCGCCGGCATAAAGCACGCCGAGGCCAATCACGGACCATACCGCGAGCGCGCCATAGAACCCGAGGAAGGCTAGCGGCCATGCCAGCAGCAGCGATTGCGGCGGGTATGCCCAGAGCCGCAAGCCGATATCGGCGCCGCCGGTAATCGTGCCCTGGTAGGTCATGAACGGCTTGACGCCGTAGATCGTCTCGACCGCGCCGACCAGCGTCAGCCGTGCAGCAGACCACAGATTGATGAAATCGCCGCCGACCGGCGTGCCGTTGGGGTAAAGCACGCCGGCGATACCGCGCGTTTCCGTGAAGCTCGCGGTGCAGAACCAGCCGAGATGCGCGAGGCAGATCGCCAGCAAGACCGTCTTGTAGTGCTGCCCTTCTTCGCCCATGCCGCCCCCGCCCCCTCGAATCAGCAGCAGGATGGGTGACCACCCGGCTGCATGTCCAGCCGCTAGGTCGTCACCCGTCTGAGCGTAAGGTTGATGCGGCCGCCATTCTTCAGCAGCGGGGAAGTACCGGGATAGATGCGGTCGACGCCGTGGAAGGCGAGCCTGCTCGAACCGCCGAGCACGACGACGTCGCCGCTTTCGAGCCGGAACGATGTCGTTGGGTCGCTGCGCTTGGTGCCGCCGACCCGGAACAGGCAGGCATCGCCGAGGGAGACCGATACGACCGGCGCATCGAACACTTGTTCGTCGCGATCCTGATGCAGGCCCATCTTGGCGCGCGCATCGTAGAAATTGACGAGGCAGGCCTCGGGATCGTCGGGAAAGTCGGCGACCGAACGCCACAGATCGAGCAGACTCGCGGGGATCGGCGGCCACGGCTTCCCGGTCACGGGATGCGTGTCCTGGTAGCGGTATCCGCGCTCCTTGTCCGTCACCCAGCCGAGCGTGCCGCAATTGGTCATGCGCACGCTCATCTCCTTGCCGGTGCGCGGCATGGCCGGCGTGTAAAGCGGGGCTTGCGCCACGATGGCGCGGATGTCGTCGAGCAGCGCGGTTTGCGCGGCCTCGTCCAGATAGCCGGGCAGATGCCGGAAACCTTCGGGAAAAACGTTCATTTCCGGACGATCAATGAAACGGCCGGTCTCGCGCAACACGAAACCGGCCGGCAGATGACAATTTTCCGAGACTGATTAGTCGAGCGGCGGGATGCGCAGCACTTGCCCGGGATAGATCTTGTCGGGGTCGGACAGCATGGGCTTGTTGGCTTCGAAGATGACCGTGTATTTGGCGCCCTTGCCCTTGCCGTAATTGGCTTCGGCGATCTTCCAGAGATTGTCGCCCTTCTTGACGGTGTGGAACTTCGGTTCCTGCGCGGGCGCGCTCTTCAGGCTCAGTTCGTCGGTCTCGACCTTGGAAATGCCAAGCGTATTGCCGACGGCGACGACGGCCTTTTCGAACACCGACTGGTCGGAAACGACGCCCCTGAGCACGGCCTTGTCGCCCACCACCTCGACCTGAACGTCGTCGGTCCCGAGCTTGTGGGAATCCAGCTCCTGTTTCAGGCTGCCGGCGTCGGGGGCCTCCTCGTCATCGCCGATGCCGAGCTTCTTGCCCACGTTTTTCACGAAATCGAAAATGCCCATCGCCGATTGCCTCCTGTTTGTTGGGTCAGAGGCATTTTGCATCGGGGGACCCAAATGGGAAGCAAAAATGGCCGCAGCCGGCCTAGTCGGTATCGACGCGCCCGCGCATCTTTTTCACCTGCGACCGCCCGGCCTTTGCCTTCAACCGCCGTTCGACCGCGCCTTTGGAAGGCCGTGTCTTCTTGCGTGGCGGGGGCGGAGGTTTGGCGGCCTCGGCGATCAAGGCAAACAGTCGCTCGCGGGCGTCTTCGCGGTTGCGCTCCTGAGTCCTGAAGCGGCTGGCCTCGATGAGGATCGTTCCGTCCTTGGCGGCGCGCTGGCCCGCGAGTCGGAAGAGCCGCGCCTTGACCGGTCCTGGCAGCCCGGCCGCGCCGCGCGCGTCGAAGCGCAGCTGGACAGCCGTCGCCACCTTGTTGACGTTCTGCCCGCCCGGCCCGGAGGAGCGGATAAAATGCTCCTCTAGGTCGGCGTCCGCGACGAAAACGCCCGGCGCAACTTCGGTGGTGCTGCTGTCGCTCATGGACGAATGATCTAAGCTACAGCCCATGTAATGCAAAGGGCCCGCGCTTTGGCGGGCCCCAGACTCATTTGCGCTGCGGTCTATTCCGCCGCGATGTTCATCCGCGGCGCGGCGTCGGCGACCGATGCGTCTACATGATCCTCGAACCTTGCGAAGTTCTCGATGAACATGCCGACCAGCCGGCGCGCCTGCGCGTCGTAAGCGGCCGTATCTGCCCAAGTTGAACGGGGATCCAGGATCGCAGGGTCGACGCCGGGCGCCGACAACGGTACTGCGAAACCGAAATTGGGATCGGTGCGGAACTCGGCATCTGCCAGCGACCCGTCCAGCGCAGCCGCCAGCAAGGCGCGCGTTGCGCGGATCGGCATGCGGTTGCCCACTCCATAGGCTCCGCCGGTCCAGCCTGTATTGACCAGCCAGCAATCCGCGTCGTGCTCCGCGATCAGCTCGCGCAGGAGGTTGCCATATTCCGACGGGTGGCGCGGCATGAAAGGCGCGCCGAAGCAGGTCGAGAAGGTCGCCTCCGGCTCTTTCACCCCCTTCTCGGTGCCGGCGACCTTGGCCGTATAGCCCGAAAGGAAGTGATACATCGCCTGGGCAGGCGTCAGCTGTGCGATTGGCGGCATCACGCCAAACGCGTCCGCCGTCAGCATGATGATGTTCTTGGGGTGCCCGGCGCGGCCGGTGGCGCTGGCATTCGGGATGAAATGCAGCGGATAGGCGCAGCGCGTATTTTCCGTCAGGCTGCCATCGTCGAAATCCGGAACGCGGGCATCGTCCAGAACCACATTCTCCAGCACGGTACCGAAGCGTTTCGTCGTGGCGAAGATTTCCGGCTCCGCCTCGGCCGAAAGCTTGATCGTCTTGGCGTAGCAGCCGCCTTCGAAATTGAAGATACCGTCCGCGCCCCAGCCATGCTCGTCATCGCCGATCAGCGTGCGCGAAGGGTCGGCCGAAAGCGTCGTCTTGCCGGTGCCGGACAGGCCGAAGAACACGGCCGCGTCGCCACTGGGGCCGGCATTGGCCGAGCAGTGCATCGGCATGACGCCCTTTGTCGGCAGCAGATAGTTCAGCGCCGTGAAGACGGACTTCTTCATCTCGCCGGCATAGGAGGTGCCGCCGATCAGCACGATCATCCGCGTGAAGTCGATCGCGATTACCGTTTCCGTGCGCGTCCCGTGGCGCGCCGGATCGGCGCGGAAGGATGGCAGGTCGATGATCGCCAGTGCGGGCGCGAAACCGGCGAGTTCATCGCGTTGCGGCCGGATGAGCAGGTTGCGGATGAACAGCGAGTGCCAGGCGAATTCCGTGACGACCCGCGTTTGTAGGCGGTGGGCGGGATCGGCGCCACCCGCAAGATCCTGCACGAAGAGGTCACGGCCTTTCGCATGGTCGAGAAAGTCGGCGAGCAGCGCTTCGAACTGTTCCGGCGCGATCGGCTTGTTGTTGTCCCACCAGATCTCGTTTTCGGTGGCTGCGTCGCGGACGACAAACTTGTCCTTCGGCGAACGGCCCGTGTGCTGGCCGGTATAGGCTACGAGCGCGCCGTCGGCGGTAAGCTTCGCCTCGCCGCGCGCCAGAGCAAACTCATACAGTTCGGCCTCGGTCAGATTGTAGCGGACGGTGCCGGCGCTAGTGATGCCGACGGCTTCGACCCCGCAGGACGGGTTCCGTTGTCCAATCTCTTCCATGATCCCCTCGAAGACGCGCTGGCGGGTTGATCGTCAGGTTTCCCGCGCCGGGGACCTTGAAAGGCCGTTCAGAGCGGAGAAATTCGTCACAAACAGAATAGCCGAGTGATTTCAAATCATTAATCGATTTAAAAAATTTGAAAACTATTCAAATCGTTTAAAGAGGCAAATTATCTGTGGGCTTGCTTAACGTTTGGGCAGCGGCCCGCTGTTCACCATTGGAAAATGCCGTCTTTGGTCCTTGCCACATTTTGTACTAAATTTGTCCGCCACAAGGACGCCTTCCCAAGCAGGAAGGGACGCCGCTCATGAGGGAGTCGCTTGATATGGCAACGATCGCGCTAGTCGATGACGACCGCAACATCCTGACCTCGGTTTCGATTGCTCTCGAATCTGAAGGATACCGGGTGGAGACCTACACCGACGGAGCGTCCGCGCTCGAGGGGCTTGCCGCGCGGCCGCCGAACATGGCCATTCTCGACATCAAGATGCCGCGCATGGACGGCATGGAACTGCTGCGCCGGCTGCGCCAGAAGACCGATCTGCCTGTCATCTTTCTCACGTCGAAGGACGACGAGATCGACGAGCTCTTCGGGCTCAAGATGGGCGCCGACGATTTCATCCGCAAACCATTCTCGCAGCGCCTGCTGGTTGAGCGCGTCCGCGCGGTTCTGCGGCGGGCGAACGCGCGCGAGACCGGCGCCAAGACGACTGGAAACCAGTCGCGCTCTCTGGAGCGGGGGCAGCTCGTCATGGACCAGGAGCGTCACACCTGCACCTGGAAGGGCGAACCCGTGACGCTGACGGTCACCGAGTTCCTCATCCTCCATTCGCTGGCTCAGCGGCCGGGTGTCGTGAAAAGCCGAGACGCCCTTATGGATTCGGCCTATGATGAGCAGGTATATGTCGACGACCGCACCATCGACAGCCACATCAAGAGGCTGCGCAAGAAGTTCAAGTCGGTCGATGACGACTTCGATATGATCGAGACGCTTTACGGCGTGGGCTACCGCTTCCGTGAGGCGTAAAGCCGCTGAGCAGGCCGAATGGCGATCGCCTCTGACAGCAAGAAACGAACCGGAGTAGCGGGCCGCTTGGGCGCAACGTTACGTGGCGCTCTCGGCAAGCTGACGCTACCGCTCCGGCGCGTGCTGGGGCATTACATCTTTTCCAGCCTGACGCGACGCATCCTGGTTCTCAACCTGGCGGCGCTAGTCGTGCTGGTGGTCGGCATCCTGTATCTGAACCAGTTTCGCGACGGGCTCATCGACGCGCGCGTCGAGAGCCTGATGACGCAGGGCGAGATCATCGCCGGCGCCATCGCTGCCTCCGCGACAGTCGAGACGGATTCCATCAGCATCGATCCGGAACGGCTGCTCGAACTTCAGGCGGGCGAAAGCCTGCCGCCCACCGGTGACCAGTTCGACTCCCTTCAATTCCCGATCAATCCGGAGCGCGTGGCGCCCGTGTTGCGCCGCCTGATTTCACCGACGCGCACGCGCGCCCGCATTTATGACCGCGACGCCAATCTGCTGCTCGATTCGCGCCACCTCTATTCGCGCGGTCAGGTGCTGCGTTTCGACCTTCCGCCGGTTGCGCAGGAGGAACCGGACATCATCGAACGGATGCAGAAATTCGTCACCGATTTCTTCCGCCGCACCGACCTGCCTGTCTATCAGGAGCAGCCGGGCGGCAGCGGCGCAGCATTCCCGGAGGTCATGAACGCGCTGTCGGGCTCGCCGTCCACCGTCGTTCGGGTTTCCGAACAGGGCGAGATGATCGTTTCGGTGGCGGTTCCCGTCCAGCGCTTCCGCGCCGTGCTTGGAACGCTCCTTCTGTCGACCCAGGGCGGCGACATCGACAAGATTGTCGCCGCAGAGCGCCGCGCCATCTTCCGCGTGTTCGCGGTCGCCGCGCTCGTCACGGCCATCCTGTCGCTGCTGCTGGCCTCCACCATCGCAAATCCGCTGCGCAGGCTGTCTGCCGCAGCCGTTCGCGTGAAGCGCGGCGTCAAGAGCCGCGAGGAGATCCCCGATTTTTCGGACCGGCAGGACGAGATCGGCAATTTGTCCGTGGCGCTGCGGGAAATGACCAATGCGCTCTACAACCGCATCGAGGCGATCGAGAGTTTCGCCGCCGATGTCAGCCACGAATTGAAGAACCCGCTGACTTCGTTGCGCAGCGCCGTCGAAACGCTGCCATTGGCCAAGAACGACAGCTCCCGTGCGCGCCTGCTGGAGGTGATCCAGCACGATGTCCGGCGCCTCGACCGCCTGATCACCGACATTTCGGACGCGTCACGGCTCGATGCCGAGCTGGCACGTGTCGATGCCACGCGCGTCGACCTGAAGGAGTTCCTGAAAGAGGTCGTGGCGCTTTCTCACGAGCTCAACCGCACCCACAAGCCGGCCGAAATCGAGCTGAAGGTGGAAAAGCTGCCGCACGGCACGCGGGGCTATTTTGTCGGCGGGCACGAACTGCGCCTCGGCCAGGTGGTAACCAACCTGATCGAGAATGCGCGGTCCTTCGTGCCGGAAGGGAATGGCCGCATCGTCGTTCGCCTGTCGCGCACGGCGCGCCGGGTGATGATCGCGGTCGAGGACAACGGCCCGGGAATTCGTCCGGACGCGCTGGAGCGCATCTTCGAGCGTTTCTATACCGACCGGCCGGAAGGCGATTCATTCGGCCAGAATTCGGGCCTTGGCCTATCGATCAGCCGCCAGATCATCGAGGCGCATGGCGGAACGCTGAAGGCGGAGAATATCGTCGGAGCCAAGCCGGGCGATATTCGCGGCGCCCGTTTCGTCATCACTCTGCCTGCCGAGTCCTGACCGGTGCAAGCCGGCCGTCTGCATGCATCGGCGCTGATCGTCGGCGACCGTGGCCTGCTCGTCGCCGGGCCGTCCGGCTCCGGCAAGACCGCCCTTTGTTTGGCTATCCTGCATCATTGCGCGGGAACCGGCCGATTTGCGCGCCTTGTCGCAGACGATCACGTGCAACTGCGCAATGCCGGCGGTCGTGTAATTGCAACCGTGCCGGACGCGATAGCCGGTCTTGTCGAGATATACGGCTTCCGGCCGACGAAAATTGACTACCTCGGGGCGATGGTGGTCGACCGGATGATCCGGCTCGTACCGTCTGACGACGCGCCGCGGTTCAGCGAGGGGACGAGCGAAACCGTCGAGGGAGCTCCGCTTCCGTGCCTCCACCTTCCGGAGCGGAATGCCGGCGGGAACGTGACCGCCACGCTTGCCTGGCTTGGCGCGCATCCATTCGCCTTTGGTTGAATACTTGCGGCCAGCGGGCAAAAAATGACTCGGACGCCGGCAAATAAGGGCTTGTCAACGCAAAAGCCGCTGACAAGATAGCGCCCCTGCCGCCCGGCGGCCCGGACGACAAATAGAACTGGTTCGATCTGGCCCTATCTTGCTCTATCTGAACGGACCCATGACGGGAGCCAAACACGCATGATCGGTATCGTGCTCGTCACGCACGGTCAGCTTGCCGAGGAGTTCCGGCATGCGGTGGAGCATGTCGTGGGACCTCAGGAAAACCTGGAAACGGTGTCGATCGGCGCCGACGACGACATGGAGCAGCGGCGCCGAGACATCATGGCAGCCGTCAAGAAGGCAGGCGCGGGCAGCGGGGTGATCATCCTGACCGACATGTTCGGCGGCACGCCCTCCAATCTCGCCATCTCGCTCATGAAGCCGGGCAGCGTCGAGGTTGTCGCCGGCGTCAATCTGCCGATGCTGATCAAGCTCACCAGTGTGCGCCGCAACGACAACATGGCCGCGGCGCTGGAAGAGGCGCAAGCGGCGGGGCGAAAATACATCAACGTCGCCAGTCAGGTGCTCGCCGCGAAATGACGGCGGCCACGCCCGAGCAGGAAGCCGAAAAGCTCACGCGCCGCATGACGATCGTCAACAAGCGCGGGCTCCACGCGCGCGCCTCGGCGCGTTTTGTCGAAACTGCCGGCGGGTTCGACGCCGTCGTGGAGGTCGAGAAAGACGGCATCACTGTCGGCGGCACGTCGATCATGGGACTGATGATGCTTGCCGCAAGTCCGGGATGCTTCATCACCGTCCATGTCAGCGGTCCCGAGGCAGGCGCTGCGATGGACGCACTCGACGATCTGGTTTCTGCCGGCTTTGGCGAAGACCAGGGCAGCGCCGCATAGTCGTATAAAGATTTCTTTATGTGTATTGTCGCCCGAATGGCGATCTGCTAGTCAAATCGCACCTCGTCCGCGCGCCATTGCCGCTGCTGCGGACCATTTTCATTTCAGATTTCGGAGCAAATCACATGCTGGCAGCCAATGATTATGTCGTCGCGGATATCGGGCTCGCGGACTGGGGCCGCAAGGAGATCGAGATCGCCGAGACCGAAATGCCGGGGCTGATGGCCTGCCGCGAGGAGTTCGGCGAATCCAAACCGCTGAAGGGCGCGCGTATCACCGGCTCCCTCCACATGACGATCCAGACCGCGGTGCTGATCGAGACGCTGAAGGCGCTCGGCGCAGATGTTCGCTGGGCGTCGTGCAACATCTTCTCCACCCAGGATCATGCCGCCGCGGCTATCGCCGCCGGCGGAACCGCCGTGTTCGCGGTCAAGGGCGAGACGCTCGATGATTACTGGACCTATACCGACCAGATATTCCAGTGGCCGGACGGCGAGCCGTCGAACATGATCCTCGACGACGGCGGCGACGCCACCATGTACATCCTGCTCGGCGCCCGCGCCGAGGCCGGCGAGGACGTTCTGTCCAAGCCCGGCAACGAGGAAGAGGAGATCCTCTTCAAGCAGATCAAGAAGCGCATGGCCGAGACGCCCGGATTCTTCACCAGGACCCGCGACGCCATCCGCGGCGTGTCGGAAGAGACCACCACCGGCGTCAACCGCCTCTACCAGCTGCAGAAGAAGGGCCTGCTTCCCTTCCCGGCGATCAACGTCAACGACTCGGTCACCAAGTCGAAATTCGACAACAAATATGGCTGCAAGGAATCGCTGGTCGACGGCATCCGCCGCGCCACCGACGTCATGATGGCCGGCAAGGTCGCCGTGGTCTGCGGTTATGGCGATGTCGGCAAGGGCTCGGCCGCCTCGTTGCGCGGGGCAGGTGCCCGCGTTCGCGTGACGGAGGTCGATCCGATCTGCGCCCTGCAGGCGGCGATGGACGGCTACGAAGTCGTCACGCTCGACGATGCCGCGCCAACCGCCGACATCGTGATCACGACGACCGGCAACAAGGACGTGATCACCCTCGACCACATGCGCAAGATGAAGGACATGGTGATCGTCGGCAACATCGGTCACTTCGACAACGAGATCCAGGTTCAGGCGCTGCGCAACCTGAAGTGGACCAATATCAAGCCGCAGGTCGACATGATCACCTTCCCCGACGACAAGCGGATGATCCTGCTGTCGGAAGGCCGTCTGCTCAACCTCGGCAACGCGACGGGCCATCCGAGCTTCGTCATGTCGGCGTCGTTCACCAACCAGGTGCTGGCCCAGATCGAGCTGTGGACCAAGGCCGGCCAGTACGCCAACGAGGTTCACGTTCTGCCCAAGCATCTCGATGAGCGCGTGGCGCGCCTGCACCTGGCAAAGCTCAATGCCACGCTGACCGAACTTTCCGACGAGCAGGCAGCTTATATCGGCGTCACGCCTCAGGGCCCCTACAAGCCAGAACACTACCGCTATTAGGCCTTTCTTAACCAAGACAGGGCTTCAACGGGCGGCGGTAGCCGCCCGTTTTTTGTTGCCCGTCCTTCACGCAGAATCGCCTTGAAGGTACATTCTCGTGATTCGCGACGTCTCCGCGACGAGAAGAGGCGCGCAGCGGGCAGTCTTGGCATTCAGGCGGCGGAAGAGGAACAAGACATTGCCAGGGGAAACCCCGCCAACGGCGGGCAGCGCTGCGGGCGGTAGCGCGGACGATGCAGAAGCCGGGCTGGTTGCGCGGGTGTGTGCGCGCGCGCTAGCGCTTGCGGGGCCCGGATTGGGCGCCGCACTTCTTACGCCACTGGCGGTCATGGCTCAGGAGCAGGCTGTGCAGCCGGGATTGGCCGGCCTACCGCTTGGCGCCTGGGAAGTGATCCAGCTCGCCGTTTTCGTAGGCGTAACAGGCGCCGCGATGCTGTCGGCGATCTGGTTGATCCGCGAGCGCACGCGCACCGCGGCGGAGAATCTGGAACTGCGCGGCCGGCTGGCGGAGAACGGAGCCGCGCTGCAGCGCGCCGAATCTCTGCTCCATCTCAATGACCAGCGTATCGTCGTTTGGATGAACGAGGCGCACAAGCCGGACGTCGTCGGTTCGCTGCCCGCCGAAACGGGCGTGCCCGAAGAACGCGGCGCATTCCTCGCCTTTGGTCGCTGGCTCGCGCCTCAGTCCGCCGCCGACCTGGAGCATGCTTTGGCCGCGCTGCGCGACAATGGAACGGTTTTCGACATCGTCGTTGAAACCCAGAACGGTTCCCTGCTGGAAGCGCAGGGGCGCAAATCGGCGGTCAGCAAGGTGCTGCGCCTTGCCAGCCTGACCGGTGCACGGCGCGAGCACGCCCGCCTGCGCTTCGAATACCAGTCGGTTTCGGGCGAACGCGACATGCTGCTCGGCCTCGCCAACGCACTCGCCATGCCGATGTGGATGCGCCGCCCCGATGGTTCGCTGCGTTGGGTCAACAACGCCTATGCCGCTGCAGTGGAGGCCGGGTCGCCTGAAAACGCGGTCGATGACGGGCGCGAATTCCTCGGCACGGCGGCGCGCGAAACCATAGTCCGCCAGCAGAAGACTGACGCCGCCTTTGCGCAGAAGCTGTCAACCGTGGTTGGCGGCGACCGCCGCGTCTACGCCGTGACCGACCACGCGACAGCCGAGGGGTCGGCCGGGATCGCCGTCGATATCAGTGATACCGAAAGCGTGCGCGAACAGTATGAGCGCATGGCCCGCAGCCATGCCGACACGCTCGACCAGCTCAGCACGGCGATCGCAATATTCGACGCCGACCGCAAGCTGCGCTTCTTCAACCAGGCATTCCAGAAGCTATGGGAGCTCGACATCGGTTTCCTCGAGAGTGCGCCCGAGCATGCCCTCGTGCTCGACCGGTTGCGCAGCGACGGCAAGCTCGCCGAGCAGCCCGAATGGCGGAAATGGAAGGAAAACGTCCTACAGGCCTATCGTTCGGTCGATTCGCAGGAGCATTGGTGGCACCTGCCGGACGGGCGGACGGTCCGCGTGGTCGGCAATCCGCAGGCGAATGGCGGGGTGACGTGGATATTCGAGAACCTGACGGAAAAGATCGACCTCGAAAGCCGCTACAAGACCGCCGTCCGTGTTCAGGGCGAGACGCTGGATAATCTTGCCGAAGGCGTCGCGGTGTTTGGTTCGGACGGTCGCGTCAGGCTGTCCAATCCGGCCTTTGCGCGGCTGTGGGGTCTGGACCCCGCGCAGGCCGAGCCGGGCGTGCATATCTCGGCCATCCGCGAACTGTGCGCGGCGCGCGCCAAGGAAAGCCCCTGGGGTGAATTCGTCGCGGCGGCGACCGGTTTCGACGACGAACGCCGCGACCGGCAGGGCCAGGCCGAGCTCGTTGACGGAACGGTGCTCCGCTACGCCGTCATCCATCTGCCGAACGGCCAGGCCATGCTGACCTTTGTCGACGTGACCGACAGCGTGAATGTCGAGCGGGCGCTGAAGGACAAGAACGAGGCGCTGCAGCGCGCCGACCAGCTCAAGAACGACTTCGTCCAGCACGTCTCCTATGAGCTTCGCTCGCCGCTCACCAATATCAGCGGCTTCGCGGAGCTCCTCGCCATGGAGACGACCGGTCCGCTGACGCCAAAGCAGCGCGAATATGTCGATCACATCGGTTCGTCTTCCGCCGTGCTCCACACGATCGTCAACGACATTCTCGACCTCGCCACGGTCGATGCCGGCATCATGGAGCTGGAGATTGGCGAGGTTCCGGTCAGCCGCATGGTCGAGGACGCCGCCGAACTGATTGGCGAGCGCCTGCGCGAACATGGCATCAAGCTGAACATCGACAGCGCCGGTGCCCCGCCGTCATTCCACGCCGACGAGCAGCGCGTCCGCCAGGTGCTTTTCAACCTGTTGAGCAACGCCGCCAATTTCGCGCCCGAGGGCAGCACGATCCAGCTGGTCGCGCGCGGCCTCGAGTCCGGTATCGAGTTTTCGGTCCACGACGACGGTCCCGGCATGCCGGACGAGGTGCTGGAGACCGTGTTCAAGCGTTTCGAGCCGCGCGCGAGCCGCGGCCGCAGGCGGGGCGCCGGCCTCGGTCTGGCGATCGTCAAGAGCTTCGTCGAGCTGCATGGCGGCAGCGTGGAGATCAAGACTGGTTCCGAGACCGGCACGACCGTGATCTGCCGCTTCCCCGCCGCGCCGGACGGCATTCGCGCCGCCGCGGAGTAGCCGATGACGGAGCGCCGTTTCCGGCGGTTTCTGGCCGACGAGGCGGCGACCGCGCTGCTGGGCAACGATATCGCGATGGCGCTCCGCGCGGGCGATGTCGTGGCGCTGTCGGGCGACCTGGGCGTGGGAAAGACGACACTGGCTCGCGCAATCGTCCGAACGCAGGCAGGCAACACCTCGCTCGACGTGCCCAGCCCGACTTTCACAATCGTCCAGTCCTACGACTCGCGCATTCCCGTTGCGCATTTCGACCTCTACCGCCTGTCCTCGGCCGACGAACTGGAGGAACTGGGGTTCGACGAGGCGATTGCCTCCGGCGCCGTTCTGGTCGAATGGCCGGACCGGGCCGGCGACCGCATCCCGGCCAGCGCAATTCGGGTCGAGCTTGCGGACAAGAACGGGGGGCGTTCGGCGGAAATCGCCGCCAGAGGCGCGGCGGTCGAACGCCTACAGCGCTCGCTCGACATCCGAGCATTCCTCGACACCTCCGGCATGGGCGGTGCCTGGCGCGAGCACCTGACCGGCGACGCTTCGACACGTGCCTATGAAATGCTTCATATGCCGGACCAGCCAGCGCTCGTTCTGATGAACGCGCCCCGCCAGCCCGACGGGCCGCCTATCCGCGACGGCAAACCCTACAGCCAGATCGCCCGGCTGGCTGAATCCGTCGTCCCGTTCGTCGGCGTCGGCCGGGCGTTGAAGGAGGCAGGCTTTGCCGCGCCTGCTATACACGCTTCAGATCTCGACCAGGGCCTCCTTGCAATCGAACATCTCGGCGGCGAAGGCGTGTTGTCGGCAGACGGAGCGCCGGTGCCGGAACGATATCTTGCGGCAGCCGAACTGCTGGCCGAGTTGCATGCGCGGTCCTGGCCGCGCGTACTGCCCGTCAGTGACGGCATCGACCACCGGCTGCCGGACTATGATCGTGAGGCGATGCTGATCGAGATATCGCTGATGCTCGACTGGTATTTGCCCCTCGAGGGTGGCCGGGAGCTCAATGAGGCCGAGCGCGACCGGCTGTTTGGCGCGTGGAACACGGTGCTCGACCGCCTCGACGGCGCCGAGAAATCAATTGTGCTGCGCGATTTCCACTCGCCCAACCTTATCTGGCGGGCGGACCGGATCGGCGCCGACCGGCTCGGCCTGATTGACTTCCAGGACGCGCTGTGGGGTCCGTCGGCATACGATGTGGCTTCGCTCGCCATGGACGCCCGGGTAACGATCCGGCGAGAACTGGAACAGGAAATCGTCGCCGCTTATGTCGCTGCTCGCCAGAAAGGCGGCGCATTCGATCGAGCTGGTTTCGAGGAAGCCTATGCGATCATGGCGGCGCAGCGCAGCGCCAAGATACTCGGCATTTTCGTTCGTCTCGACCGGCGCGACGGCAAACCGGCCTATCTGAAACACCTTCCGCGCATGCGGGACTATTTCGCGCGCGCCCTTGCTCATGAGGCACTTGCACCGGTCGGGGATGCGCTCGAGGCGGTCGGCCTTGGCGCTTCGTTGCGTCCATGAGCGTTCCAGATACGGCCATGGTCCTTGCGGCAGGACTCGGCAAGCGCATGCGGCCGATCACCGATACGCTGCCGAAGCCGCTGGTGGAGATAGCCGGCAAGACCCTGATCGATTGGGGGCTCGATACGCTGGTTCGTGCTGGCGTCCGGCGCGCAGTCGTAAACGTGCACTATCTTGCGCCGCTCATGGTTGCGCATCTGGAGCGACGGTCCGAGCCGCAAATCCTGATCTCCGATGAAAGCGAGAAACTGCTCGATTCGGCGGGCGGCATCATCAAGGCGCTGCCGCTTCTCGGCGACGGGCCATTCTTGGTGCTCAATGCCGACACATTCTGGGTCGGCGGCGACGAGAACTTGCGCGATGTCGCCCTTGCCTGGGACGCGGCGCGCATGGATATTCTAGTCATGCTAACTGACCGCGCCAATGCGACGGGCCACTTCGGCGGAACCGACTTTCTGATGGCCGCCGACGGCCGGCTGCGCCGCGCCGCCGGCTCGCCCGATGGCCATATCTACGCTGGCGCCGCCATCCTGCACCCGCGCATCCTTGCCGGCGCATCAGCCGAGCCGCATTCGCTCAACCTCTATTTCGATCGCGCCATCGAGAGCGGCCGCATGTTCGGCCACGTCATGGCCGGCCACTGGATCACCGTCGGCACCCCGGACGCTATTCCCTTCGCCGAAGCCGCGGTCGCCCGCTACGCAACCGGGAAATGACGGGCCGGGAGCGGCCAAACGTCTTCTCCATTCCGGTGGGTGCGCCCTTCCTGCCGGCATTGGTCGATGCGGTACTTGGCGGCGAACTAGGGCAGGGCACCGCGCCCTCGGGCGATCCTCTGGCGCTCGCAGACACCACGATTTTCGTGCCCACGCGCCGCGCTGCGCGCGAATTGCGCGCGGCATTCCTTGACCGGCTCGGCGGCCGTGCCGCCATTCTGCCGCGAATTCGTCCGCTCGGCGAATTCGAGGAAGACCTCGCGGCCTTCGACCCGGCCGCCGCCGAAATCCTCGATGTTGCCCCCCCGATCTGCGCACTTGACCGCATTCTCGTTCTGGCGCCGTTGGTGCAGGCATGGAAGGGCCGGCTGCCGGGCCATATTCGCGAGCGCTTCGGTGAGGACGTCGTCGTGCCTGCATCGACCTCGGACGCAATATGGCTGGCGCGCGACCTCGCGGCGCTCATGGACGAGGTCGAGATCGAGGGTGCGGAGTGGTCGCGTCTCGCCGACCTCGTTCCCGCCGATCTCGCTGGATGGTGGCAGGTCACGCTCGACTTCCTCGCCATCGTCACCGAGCATTTCCCCGCCGAACTCGAGGCGCGCGACCTGTCGAGCCCCGGTGCGCACCTCACCGCCATGCTGGATGCAGAAACGGAGCGGCTGCGGCGGAGCCCGCCGGACGGTCCGGTCATTGCCGCTGGTTCGACGGGCTCGATCCCGGCAACGGCCCGACTGCTCGCCGCAATTGCCAGACTGCCCAATGGTGCTGTCGTTCTTCCCGGTCTCGATCTCGGCATGGACGAACGCTCCTGGGATGTGCTTGCGGCGGTACCGCAGCACCCCTCCACCCTCGGGCATCCGCAATTCGGTCTGGCGAGGCTGCTTCGCAGCATCGGGATTGATCGCAATGAAGTCGCCGAGATCGGCGAACGCCCAGCGGCATTGGGTGCTCGGGCGCGCGTGATCGGCGAGGCTCTCCGGCCTGCCGAAACGACCGACGAATGGGCGATTGACCGTGCATCGGTAGACAAGATGGCCATGAGCGGCTCGCTCGATGGGGTCACAGTTGTCGAAGCCGCCAACGAGCACGAGGAAGCGTTGGCCATCGCCGTCGCCCTGCGCCGCGCTGTCGAGGGCGGCGGACGTCGCGCGGCGCTTGTCACGCCCGACCGAATGCTGGCCCGGCGGGTCGCGATGGAACTGCGCCGCTTTGGCGTCGAGGCCGACGATTCCGGCGGCCGTCCTCTCGCGCGCTTTCCGGTCGCAACGCTGTTGGCGCGTCTGGTCGAAACGGCGCTGACGCCCGGGGATCCCGTCGCCCTCCTGTCCCTGCTCAAGAACCCGCTCCTGCGTTGTGGGATGGATCGTCCAACAGCCCGGCAGGCAGCGGCAACCATTGAACTGATTGCGCTGCGCGGCGGGACCGGTCGGCCGGATATTTGCGAATTGCCGCGCATGCTCGACGCACGCCTCGCCGAACTGAATGACCCCGAGACTTACCAGCCCTTCTGGTTTCGGCGGCTCGACTCGGAGGCAATCGCCGCTGCGCAGGCCTTGGCTCAGGCGGTCGCAAAGGCGGCGGAGCCGCTGGCAGCCCTGCGCAACGAAGCGGAGGTCGAGCTTGGCACGATCGCCCGTTCGAGCGTCGTCGCGCTGGAAAACCTTGGTCGCGCCGAGGATGGCAGCCTGTCGGAGCTCTATTCGGGAGACGGCGGCGAGGCGCTGGTTTCGTTCCTCCGCGACCTGCTCGGCTCATCGACTCGGCTCGCCTTCGCGGCGGTCGAGTGGCCGGCCATGCTGGCGGCGCTGATCGCCGGCCTGACGGTCAAGCCGCCGGCGGGCGCCGATACGCGTATCTCCATCTGGGGTGCGCTGGAAGCGCGGCTGCAGACGGTCGATACGCTGGTGCTCGGCGGCCTCAACGAAGCCAGCTGGCCGCATCGCGCCGATGCCGACCGCTTCATGTCGCGGCTGATGAAGTCCGGGCTCGACCTCGACCCGCCGGAGCGCCGCGTCGGCCAGGCGGCGCATGATTTCTGGATGGCGTGCGGTGCGGAGGACGTGGTGCTGTCGCGCTCGGTGCGCAGCGATGGCGCGCCCGCTGTCGCGTCGCGCTGGCTGCAGCGGCTTCTGACCTATGTCGGCGACGGACCGGCCGCCGCCATGAGGGCGCGGGGCGACAGGCTCATTGGCTGGGCACGGCTGCTCGACCAGCGACCGTCCGTGCCGGCGATTGCCCGGCCAT
The DNA here is from genome assembly GCA_017643025.1 of Rhizobiaceae bacterium. Taxonomy (GTDB): domain Bacteria; phylum Pseudomonadota; class Alphaproteobacteria; order Rhizobiales; family Rhizobiaceae; genus RCIO01. The sequence goes on along the minus strand of JAEPOG010000002.1, from coordinate 142,917 downwards.
GCCCGACGCCGCCGGTCGTTTCGCGCCCGGATCGATTTTCGGTCACGGAAATCGAGACGCTGCGCCGCGACCCCTACGCCGTCTATGCGCGGCGCATTCTTGCGCTGCGCCCGCTTGATCCGCTGATTCGTGACCCCGGCGCGGCGGAGCGAGGCTCGCTGTTCCATGACATCCTGCACGACTTCATTCGCACCGGCGCCGACCCGCGAGCCGAAGACGCTCGCGAGCGGCTACTCGAAACCGGGCGGCGCGTCTTTGAAGAGGCATCGCTGCCGCCTGATGTGCACGCCGTCTGGTGGCCGCGCTTCGCCGGGATGGTGGATTCGATCGTCGAATGGGAGCGCAACGACCGCCCGGCCGACGTCGTTACAAGGCTGACCGAAGCCGACGCCACGCCTCTCGGCATAGGCACGACAGGGGCCACACTGCATGGCCGCGCCGACCGTATCGACTTGCTCGCAGGCGGTCATGCCGATGTGCTCGACTACAAGACCGGCTCCTATCCGTCGCGCGGCCAGGCGCACACGCTACTGTCGCCTCAGCTGGCGCTCGAGGCCGCGCTTCTGTCTCGCGGCGCGTTTGCCGACGCTGGCGCACGTACCCCGGGCGACCTCGCCTATGTGCGGCTCAAGGCGAGCGGCGAAGTGATCGAGGAATCGATCCTCAAATACAACAACAAGGAGGTCACGGCGGAGCAACTGTCGGAGGACGCCTGGCGGCGGCTGGAGCTGCTTATCGCTCATTACGGTACCGAATCGAACGGCTACATCTCTCGCGCCTTGCCGTTTCGCGAGGGCGATACCGAGGGCGACTACGACCATCTGGCGCGCGTGCTCGAATGGTCGGCTTCGGCCGGCGGCGAGGTCGAGGAATGAAGCGCCCGGTGCCGCGCGACACGCGCGAGCGGCAGACGCTTGCCGCCACGCCCGACCTGTCGGCATGGGTCTCCGCCCATGCCGGCTCGGGCAAGACCCACGTGCTTTCCCAGCGCGTGGTGCGGTTGCTGCTCGACGGCTGCGAACCGTCCAAGGTCTTGTGTCTCACCTACACGCGCGCCGCGGCCGCCAACATGGCCAATCGCGTCTTTCGCGATCTCGCCGCCTGGGCGCTGATGGACGATGCAAGCCTTGGCGAAGCGATCTCCGCGCTGACCGGCCGTCCAGCCGGCACCGAACGGATCGCCGACGCACGCCGTCTGTTCGCGCGGGCGCTGGAGACGCCGGGCGGCCTCAAGATCCAGACCATCCACGCCTTCTGCGAGGCGGTGCTGCAGCAGTTTCCGCTGGAAGCCAACATTGCCGGCCATTTCGAGATGCTTGACGGCCAGCAGGAGGCCGCGCTGGTGGCTGAGGCGCGCCGCGACATGATCACCGGCGCCTCGGGAGAAGATGATCGCAAGCTCGCCGAAGCCTTCGCCGACATCCTGCAGGCGCGTGGCGAGGCCGGGCTGGACGAACTGCTGCAAGAAATCGTCAGGCGCCGAGATGCCCTGCGCGCTTTCATTGACGAGATACAGCATGCTGATGGTGGTTTCCCGGCCTTGCGCGAGGAGTTCGGTTTTTCCCTATCGGATACTGAGGACAGCGTTGCCTCGGTTGTCTGGCCATTGCCGCGTTTCGACGCCGGCTATTTCAGGGCGTTCGCTCAGGCAGCGCACGACACCGGCGCGGGCGCCGTCACTAACGACATCCTGCCGGCGGCTATCGTAGCGTTCGAGGGAACGCTCGGTCCCGTCGGCCGGCTTGAACATCTCGTCCGCGGGTTTCTGAAGGCGACCGACGGCAAGCCCTACGCGGCCTCGAGTTTCAAGAAGGCGTTGCGGCTCGAACTGCCGGACCTGATGGACCGCTACAACGAAGCGGCCGTTGCCATCATGGCCGCGCGCGACCGGCTGGCGTTGTTCCGCATGGTCGAGGTGACCGCCTCGGCGCTCGTCGTCGCTGATCGCTTGATCGCTCGCTACGAGCGGATCAAGAGCGCCCGCGGCTTCCTCGACTTCAACGATCTCATCGGGCGCACGGTGGCGCTGCTTTCCCGCAACGAGGCGAGCGCATGGGTGCAGTACAAGCTCGACCGCGGCGTAGATCACATCCTGATTGACGAGGCGCAGGATACCAGCCCCGAGCAGTGGGAGGTCGTGAAGAAACTGGCGGCGGAGTTCTTCGCCGGGCAGGGCGCACGCGACAATGTCACCCGCACCATCTTCGCCGTCGGCGACGAGAAGCAGTCGATCTACTCGTTCCAGGGCGCCGAACCTGCCGCGTTCGAGGAGAGCGGCCACGCCTTCTCGCGTCAGGTGAAGGCCGCCAACGCCGGCTTTGAACGCGTCAGGCTCACCCGCTCATTCCGCTCCACCGACGACGTTCTGAAGGCAGTCGATCTGGTCTTTGCCAACCCCGTGCACCGCAAGGGGCTCACTCGCGACCGTCTCGATATCGCCCATGACGGCATCCGCACTGGCGAGCCGGGTTATGTCGAACTCTGGTCGTCGCTCGGACCGGAAGCGGTGGAGGAACCGGACGACTGGACCCAGCCCGTCGACCACGCCTCGGCACCGGCAGTGCGGCTGGCCGAAACGATCGCCGACACGATCGATCGCTGGCTGAGGAGCGGCGAGGTGCTCGAGGGCAAGGGGCGCAGGGTGTCGCCGGGCGATATCCTCGTTCTGGTCCGCAAGCGCGGCAGCTTCGTCCACGCGCTGACCCGCGCCCTGAAGGACACCAAACGCACTATCCCTGTCGCCGGAGCCGACCGGCTGGCGCTCAATGCGCATATCGCCGTCAAGGATCTGCTGGCCATCGCTCGTTTCGTCCAGCAGCCGCAGGACGACCTGTCGCTCGCCGCGCTCCTGCGCAGCCCCGTCTTCGGGTTGACCGACGAGGAATTGTTCGACCTTGCGCATGGCCGCGGCCGGACATCGCTTTACGACGTGATGCGCGAGCGAGCCGATAACGACCCAAAAATCGCGGAGATCGTTGCGACACTGGAGGACTGGCGCAACCAGGCCGCATTCCGCCCGGTGTTCGAGTTCTATGCCGGCCTTCTGGCCGGAACGCCGGATCGTCCCGGCGTTCGTGCCCGACTGCTGGCGCGGCTCGGCGCCGAGGCCGGCGATATCATCGACGAGTTCCTGAGTTTCTGCCTTGCCATCGAGCAGACCGGCGGCGACGGCCTAGAGGCTCTGCTGTCGGCGCTCGATGAGGCCGCGCCCGAAATCAAGCGCGAGATGGACCAGAGCCGCGACGAGGTTCGCATCATGACGGTGCACGCCTCCAAGGGGCTTGAGGCACCCATCGTGTTCCTGGTCGATCCCGGCAGCGAGGCTTTCCACCATCAGCATCTGCCGGCGCTGGTTCCGTTCCGCTCGCAAAAGAAGCTGTGGCGGGGCGACGGTTTTCTCTGGCGGGCCGGACGCAGCACGGCCAATCCCTTCGCGCGCGACCGTGGCGCCGCCATCCGCGCGGCTGCCGAGGAGGAGTACCGCCGCCTGCTTTATGTCGGCATGACCCGCGCCGAGGACCGGCTGATCGTCTGCGGCTATCACGGCGTGCGCGGCAGGCCGCCACTGTCTTGGCATGCGATGGTCGAAACCGCGCTTACCGGCTCCCAATACACCGAGACGAGGAACGAGCCCGAAGCCTGTAGGCCGGTCCTTCGTTTCCGATACACGGCAAGCACCCTGCCGCTGGCCGTGCGGCGCCAAGAGGGGGGCAAAACTCCAGCTCTGCTACCGGTCGAACTGCTCGGTCCGTTACCGCCCGCGCCCAGGCCGCCACGCGCGCTGCGTCCATCCGGGACGGGCTTCTCGATAGACGAGGAGCGCGAGCCGGTCATATCGACCGCCTCGCCGGTGCTCGATCCCGACCGCGAGACCAGCCTGGCCATGGAGCGCGGCACGGCGATCCACCGCCTGCTGCAGCTGCTGCCGTCAGTACCGGAGGTGGATCGAAACGCTGCCATCCAACGCTACCTCGCGCATGTCGGCTCGCGCTGGCCGCAGGGCGAACGTGACCGGGCGGCCGAATCGGTTGCCGCGATTCTCGTCGATTCGGCCTTTGCCGGCGTCTTCGCCGAGGGGTCACGCGCCGAAGTGTCGGTGATGGGCACTGTCGAGGCCGGCGGCCGCACATGGTCCGTGTCGGGCAAGGTCGACCGCCTCGCGGTCACCGAGACCGAAGTCGCGATTGTCGACTACAAGACCGGCCGCTCGGTGCCTTCAGGGGCTGAAGAAATCCCGCAAAACTATGTGGTTCAGCTCGCCATCTACCGTGCTCTTCTCGGACAGGCCTACCCCGGCCGCGCGGTCTCGGCGGCGCTGCTTTTTACCGAGGCACCTGTCCTGATTCCGGTCTCATCGGAGCGGCTCGACAAGGCGCTTGCCGACCTCACCGTCCCGTGACCGGCTGGCGGCTTGACGGGGCGCGCTCGAACGACCACATCTGGCTAACATTTGAACGCTAGGAGTGCCTCCCGATGGCCACCGTGAAAGTCGACAACAACAGCTTCAAGAGCGACGTGCTGGATTCAGCCGAACCGGTCGTCGTGGACTTCTGGGCCGAGTGGTGCGGCCCCTGCAAGATGATCGGCCCGTCGCTCGAGGAGATCGCCACCGAGATGGACGGCAAGGTCAAGGTCGCCAAACTCAACGTCGACGAGAACCCTGAACTCGCCGCTCAGTACGGCGTGCGTTCAATCCCGACGCTGCTGCTGTTCAAGAACGGCGAAGTGGCCGACATGAAGGTCGGCGCTGCGCCCAAGACGGCTCTTTCGGCCTGGATCGGCGGCGCCGTCGCCTGATCGCCGGATAGGGTATCTGAGTATTGAAGCGCAGCGGGTTTCCCGCCGCGTTTTCGTTTGGGACTAGACCGGCGGCGTTCCGTTTGCCGCCAGCACGTCACCGGCAAGGTAGAGCGAGCCGCAGATCAGGATGCGCGGTGCTTCTTCTTCCTCGTCCCAGGTGTCCCTGAGAAGCTTCAGCGCGTTTTCCACCGAGCTTACCGGCTCCGCCGAGAGCCCTGCGTCCTCGGCGCGCACCGCGAGCTCAGCCGGCGGCACGCCTGCCTCGCTGGACGATATCGGCACGGTGAAGACATGCCGCGCCATGCCCTCGAAGGCGCGGAAGAAGCCGGTCTGATCCTTGGTGTTCAGCATTCCCGCGATCAGGAACAGCGGCCGCGACAGCTTTTCTTCTTCGCCGGCCAGCGCCTCCGCGATGGCGAGACCGGCACCGGGATTGTGGCCGCCGTCGAGCCAGATTTCGGAACCTTCGGGCGCGTGATCCCACAGACGCCCGGCCGGAAGCTTCTGCATGCGTGCAGGCCAGTCCACCTTTTGCATGGCGCGGTCGGCGGCGTGGTGATCGACGGCGAAACCGGCGGCCCGCACGGCGGCGATTGCCGCTGCGGCGTTTGAGAGCTGATGCCGGCCGGGCAGACGGGGCAGGCTGATATCCATCAGCCCGTGATCGTCCTGATAGACAAGCCGCCCGTTTTCCTCATGCGCCAGGAAATCGGTGCCATAGACGAGAAGCGGCGCGCCGACGCGCTGCGCGGTTTCAACCAGCACGGCGCGCGCGTGGTCATGGTCCTGCGCCCCGATCACGGCTGGAACGGCCGGCTTGATAATGCCCGCCTTCTCAGCGGCGATCAGCTCCACCCGGTCGCCGAGATAGGCCTCGTGGTCGAGGGAGATCGGCATGATGAGCGAGACGGCTGGCCTGTCGACCACATTGGTGGCGTCAAAACGCCCGCCCAGCCCGACTTCGAGGATCGTGGCATCGGCGGGATGCTCAGAAAACAGCAGGAAACCGACCGCCGTCAGGATTTCGAACACCGTCACCGTTTCTTCGCGGTTGGCGGCTGCGGCGCGATGGATCGCCTCGGCGAGCACGGCGTCCGAGACGAACTGGCCGCCGCCTTCTGCGCCCAGCCTGTAGCGCTCGTGCCAGCGCACGAGATGCGGCGAGGTATGCACATGCACCGTGTGCCCGGCTTCCTCTAGCAACGCGCGCGAAAACGCCGCTGCCGAACCCTTGCCGTTGGTGCCGGCGATGTGGATCACCGGCGGCAGATGCTGCTCAGGGCTGCCGAGTCGTGCAAGCAGACGGCGAATGCGGTCGAGCGAAAGGTCGATGCCCTTCTGGTGAAGCGACATCAGCCGCTCGATTTCCTGGTCGGCCGTGAGGGTTGTCATGCGAGTCATGTCCGCGAGTGGCCGGATGCGCCCCGGCGGCGGTGTTTCAGGCTTCGGCCTGCTGGGTGGGTTCGGGCACCGGCAGCACCGGCGTCTCCGGCTCGACAGGCGCAGGAGCGACCTCGACCAGCGGCTGCTTGAGCAGCATGCGCAGCAGCCGGGCGACGGTGGCTTTCATTTCGAGCCGCGATACCACCATGTCCACCATGCCGTGTTCCATCAGGTACTCGGCCCGCTGGAAGCCCTCCGGCAGCTTCTCCCGGATGGTCTGCTCGATGACGCGCGCGCCGGCAAAGCCGATGATGGCGCCCGGCTCGGCAATGTGGATGTCGCCCAGCATTGCGTAGGAGGCGCTGACGCCGCCCGTCGTCGGGTTGGTCAGCACCACGATATAGGGCAGGCCGGCTTCCTTGAAGCGGTCGACGGCGACGGTCGTGCGCGGCAGCTGCATGAGCGACAGCGTGCCTTCCTGCATGCGGGCGCCGCCCGAAGCGGCGAACAGCACCATCGGACGCTTCTGCTCCAGCGCGGTCTCGAATGCCTTGATGATCGCCTCGCCCGCCGCCATGCCGAGCGAACCGCCCATGAAGGTGAAGTCCTGCACCACGGCGACGATCGGCAGGGTTTCGATCGTTCCCTGCGCGGCCAGCACCGCGTCTTCAAGGCCGGTCTTGGCGCGATCCTCACGCAGCTTGTCGACATAGCGCTTCTCGGCGCGGAACTTCAGCGGGTCGATGGCGACCTTGGGGTTTTCAAGCAGCTCGTAGACGCCGTCATCGAAGAAGTTCGCCAGCCGCTCCTTGGCCGAAATCTTCATGTGATAGCCGGAGGAGGGAATGACCCACTGGTTCTCTTCCAGATCCTTGTGGAACACCATCTCGCCGGTCTCGGGATCCTTGATCCAGAGATTTTCGGGAATGTCGCGCCGGCCAAGCATCGAGTTGATCTTGGGGCGGACGAAATTGGTGATCCAGTTCATCGCTGGTCTCCTGTCGAATGCGGGTGAGCCGCTTCAGCCCATTAGATGGAGAAACTATTGGGCGGCGGCAAGGCGGGATTGCCGCACACCCTGTGCCAGCCCGCCGACCAGGGTTGCCACGGCCTCGGCCGGGTCGGCTGTCTTCTTGCCGTCGGGCGTGAGCACGTTCGCGACGGCATTGACGATCGCCGTGCCTACCACGACGCCGTCGGCGGATGCGCCGATGGCGCGCGCCTGCTCGGCCGTCTTGACGCCAAAGCCCACACAGACGGGAAGGTCGGTGTGGCCCTTGATGCGCTCCACCGCCGCGCCGACCTTGGTCGTGTCCGGCAGCGCGGAGCCCGTGATGCCGGTCATCGATACGTAATAGACGAAGCCGGACGTGTTCTCGAGCACTTTGGGCAGCCGCTTGTCGTCGGTGGTTGGCGTGGCGAGACGAATGAAATTGAGGCCGGCTTTCAGCGCCGGAATGCACAACTCCTCGTCCATCTCCGGCGGCAGGTCAACGATGATCAGCCCGTCGATGCCGGAAGCCTTAGCGTCGGCGAGGAAGCGCTCGACCCCGTAAATGTAGATCGGATTGTAGTAGCCCATCATGACGATGGGCGTGTTGTCGTCGGCCTTGCGGAATTCCGCCGCCATAGCCAGCGTCTTCTTCAGCGTCTGACCGCCCTTCAGCGCACGCAGGCCGGCGGCCTGAATCGCCGGACCGTCGGCCATCGGGTCGGAAAACGGCATGCCGAGCTCGATCACGTCGGCGCCCGCTCGGGGCAGCGCCTTCATGATGGCGAGCGAGGTGTCGTAGTCGGGATCGCCGCCCATGAAATAGGTGACGAGCGCCGGCCGGCCCTCGGCTTTCAGCGCCGCGAAGCGGCGGTCGATGCGTGTGGTCATGCGAATTCCTTACGCTGCGCCCGCGCTATTGCCATTCGCGCTTCCCGCCAAGCCGCGAACGATCTCGGGATCGTCACACGGATGGGTTTCGTGAATAAAGCGTTCTGCGGCGCGGGCCTTGTCGTCGTCGATCTTGTAAACAGCAAGCACTTCGCCCTCGCTCTTGTGGCTCCATCTGCCTTGTGCGCGCGCACTCACCAGAATTGCGGACCTGGCAAGTCCAGCCGCAATCGCTCCCTGCACATGGTCGTTCGCCTCCTCATTGTTACGATAGATCACATGCAGCTCGATCATTCCGCGTGCTCGCGCACCTGGATCGTGACGGCGAAGGCGTAAAAGCCGTCGCGCTGAATGCGCCGCATGGCCTCGCCGCCGTCGAAGGCGATGCGCTGGGCGTCGTCGTCCGCGATCTTGGTCATGAGCGCGAGGTTGCGGCTCTCCCGGATGCCGACCGGATTTTCGCGCATATCGTCCGCCCTGATCGCCACATAGTGTTGCGGGTTCTGTTTCGACCGGTAGATCTCGAACATGGCTGGTCCGCCTCCCGTGCGGATTGGCTGGTCAGAGTTCGTGCCCCAGAAGCTTGCCCACGGTGAACACGTCCTTGTCGCCGCGCCCGCACAGATTCATGACGATAATCTCGTCCTTGCGCATTTTCGGCGCGCGCTTCACCACCTCGGCCAGTGCGTGGCTAGGTTCGAGCGCCGGGATGATCCCCTCGACGCGGGTCAGCAGCTGGAATGCCTCCAGCGCCTCGTCGTCCATGATCGGTACATATTCGACCCGGCCGCTCTCCTTCAGCCAGGAGTGCTCGGGGCCGATGCCGGGATAGTCGAGGCCGGCGGAAATCGAGTGCCCGTCCTTGATCTGCCCATCAGCGTTCTGCAGCAGATAGGTGCGGTTGCCGTGCAGCACGCCCGGCTGGCCGGCGGTCAGCGAGGCGCAATGCTCGTCGCCGGAAAGCCCCTTGCCGCCGGCTTCGACGCCGACGATCTGGACGCTCTTGTCGTCAAGGAAGGGGTGGAAAAGGCCGATCGCGTTGGAGCCGCCGCCGACGGCCGCCACCAGCATGTCGGGTAGCCTGCCTTCGGCTTCCATCATCTGCTCGCGCACTTCGCGCCCGATGACCGACTGGAAGTCGCGCACCAGTTCCGGATAGGGATGCGGCCCCGCGGCAGTGCCGATCAGGTAATAGGTGTCCTCGACATTGGTCACCCAATCCCTGAGCGCCTCGTTCATCGCGTCCTTCAGCGTGCCGTGGCCGGACGTCACCGGGCGCACTTCGGCCCCGAGAAGCTTCATGCGGAACACATTGGGCGCCTGACGCTGCACGTCGGTTGCGCCCATATAAACGACGCAGGGAAAGCCGAAGCGCGCAGCAACGGTGGCCGACGCCACCCCGTGCTGGCCCGCGCCGGTCTCGGCGATGATGCGGGTCTTGCCCATCCGCTTGGCGAGCAGGATCTGGCCAAGGCAGTTGTTGATCTTGTGCGAACCGGTGTGGTTGAGCTCGTCGCGCTTGAAATAGATCTTCGCGCCGCCGAGCTTCTCGGTCAGCCGCTCGGCGAAATAGAGCGGCGAGGGCCGGCCGGTATAGTGCTTGTTGAGATGCTCGATCTCGGCCTTGAACTCCGGATCGTCCTTGGCCTCGTTCCAGTGCTTTTCCAGGTCGAGGATCAGCGGCATCAGCGTTTCGGCGACAAAACGCCCGCCGAACATGCCGAACATGCCCTGCTCGTCCGGACCGGTGCGGAAGGAATTTGGCAGTGCCGGCTTATTCATGGCCCGGCCTCCTGACTGTTCGGGCAGTCAGGCTGCGCTGATCGTCTGCGCTTGCTCGACGGCCCGGAAAAAACCCGTAATCAGCCCTACGTCCTTGACGCCCGGCGCGCTTTCGACGCCGGAGGAAATGTCTATCCCGGGCGGGTTCGCCAGTCGCAGGGCATCGCCGACATTGGCGGCGTTGAGCCCTCCCGAAAGCATGTAGTCGATATCCGCGTCAAGGGCGGCGAGCAGGCTCCAGTCATAGGCGACGCCGTTGCCGCCCGGCAGTTCGGACCCCTTCGGCGCCTTGGCGTCAAGCAGAAAGCGGTCGGCCACGCCGAGATAGGGCTTGATCCGTTCGAGGTCGGCAGCCTCGGAGACGGGCAACGCCTTTATCACCGGCAGGCTGTAGCGCTCGCGGATGGCGGCCACGCGCTCGGGCGTTTCGCGGCCATGAAGCTGCAGCCAGTCGGGCGACATGGCGAGCACGATCTCGTCGAGAAACGCGTTGTCGGCATCGACGCTGACGGCGACAGCCTCCGCCTGTCCGCGCGCGGCGAGTCTGAGGTCGCCGGCGTCCTCGGGGGCAATGTAGCGCGGGCTCTTGGAGAAGAAGATGAAGCCGATATGGGTCGCGCCGCCGTCGAGGGCGGCGGCGATCGTTTCCGGCGTCTTCAGCCCGCAGATCTTGATATCGAGCGCCATGCGGCAGCAAATACAGCGGCTTGCGCCGCGAGTCGAGATTTCAGCCGCTTGTGGCGGGCGCCGGAGCCTGAATGGCCGCCGGACCCCATGCCGAGATCGGCTGCCCGTCCAGCGTGCGCACCACCTGGTCGTAGATTGCAAGCGATTGCGCCGGCGTCTCGCCGTCCTCGCATGTCTCGACAAGGCCATAGAACCTGCCTACGCACTTGGTCGTCTCGCCTGGTACCGTGCCGACCGCCATGTCATTGACGACCCCGTTGGGACCGACCCGGAAATAGGCCAGCCGGTACTGGTAGCGCACACTCTCGCTCTGCCTGATGAAGCCGAAGTCGGTCGTTTTCGAACCCGCCGCGTAACGCTTGATGTGCCGGTGTACGACGTCGCCGCTGGCGAGCGGATAGGAGCCGATCGGCTGGCCGTAGAGTTTCACCCGGCCGAGCGAATCTTCCTCGAAATCAGGCGTCGAGGCGACCTGGGCGTAGGATTTTCCGATGGCGTAGCGCCCCATCTGCCGGTTGGAGAAATCCTGCACGCTTTGCGGCGCCTGGCAGGCCGCCACGGCCATGACCGCGAACAGCAATACGAACTGCTTGAACTGCTTCAATTTTCCGCCCCTCATTGCCGCCGGCGAACATACAGGCGTGTGCATTTATGGCAATGCCGCCGGGACACATCAGCCGGCGCTCCAGTCGTCATGTAGCCGCATTTCGTCCACAATGGATCCGGCTCCATGAACAAGTACGAATTCAAGAAACCGCCCATCGTTCGGCTGCCGCCGCGAGTCGATATCGACATCGTCCTCAGCCGCAGCGCCTATGCCGCGCTCATCCTGCTGGGGGTCGTCGGCCTGGTGTTTGCGCTGCAGGCCGGCGAGTTCATTCTCATGCCGGTGGCGCTCGCAGTGGTCGTCGGGCTGATGCTCGGACCGGTTGCCACCTGGCTGGAGCGCAGCGGCTGGCCGAGTTGGGCTTCAGCCGCCGCCGTCTTTCTTCTCTTTGTTACTGTCGTCTGCGTGCTGGCATTGGCGCTTGTCGGGCCGCTGTCGTTCTGGGCCGGGGAACTGCCGCGCATATGGAACCGCCTGCAGGTTCATCTGGCCGAGCTGCGGGAGCCGCTGAACGCGCTTCGCAATCTGCAGGATGAGATGGGCTCCATCATGGGTGGTTCCGACACCACGTTGCGCGTGGAGGAGGAAGGCGCCGGCGTGGAAGATGTTGCCATCATGGCGCCGGCGCTCGTCGCGCAGGTGCTGCTGTTCATGGCGAGCCTCTATTTCTTCGTCGCGACGCGGCAGGACATCCGGGTCGCGATACTGCGGGTGTTCTCCAACCGTCGCCTGCGCTGGCGTACCGCCCATATCTTCCGCGACGTCGAGAAACTGGTGTCGCGCTATCTGCTATCAATCGCAGCGATCAACGTCGGTCTGGGGATCGCGGTGACGCTGGTCCTATGGGCAATCGGAGTGCCGTCGCCGGCGCTGTGGGGCGCGCTCGCCGGGCTCCTCAACTTCGTCGTCTATATCGGCCCGGCGATCATGGCGCTGATCCTGCTCGCCGTAGGCCTGTCGATGGGCGACACGCTGACCCAGAGCATATTGCCGCCGCTGGCCTATCTCGGCCTCAATCTTGTCGAGGCGCAGTTCGTCACGCCTATGGTGATCGGTCGCACCATGACGCTCAACCCGTTCCTGGTGCTGCTGGCCCTGGCATTCTGGATCTGGCTGTGGGGGCCGATCGGCGGCTTTATCGCCATTCCTGCCCTGCTGATCGTCTTCGCCATCGGCCGCAACATCCTGCCCGGCCTGAACAGCTTTCAGCCGCGCTAGGCGCCTCAGCCGAAACCAATCGCCTGCAGCGCCGAGCCGTTGCGCTTGAGCCAGGCCTTGGCTTCATCGGTGCGCAGGCAGAGCTCCTTGCACAGCTTCCAGAATTTCGGCCCGTGGTTCATCTCGATCAGGTGCGCCACCTCGTGTGCCACCAGGTAGTCGATCACCGTGCCGGGCGCCATCGCGATGCGCCATGAGAAGGACAGTGCGCCGTCGGATGTGCATGAACCCCAGCGCGAGGTTGTGTCCTTGAAGCGTACGGATTTGGCGCGGCGGCCAATCGTCGCCGTGTGTTTCGCCACCAGCACCTCGATCTCGCGCCTGGCTTCGCGCTTGAGAAAATCGGCGACGCGGCGCGGCAGGTGCCTGATGTCGCCGTGGACGATCAGCACCGGGCCGTCCTCGGTCCGCGCGGTTTCTGCCATGCCGCGCTTGCCGGGTTCGTGCACGATAAGGTGCGGCACGCCGCGCACCGGCACCTTGATGCCCGGGCGAACCGTCGGCTGTTCCGGAACCTTGGCGAGCCGCTGCTCCAGCCAGCCGCGATGGCGCTCGAGAAAGCGGTCGACCTCACTCTGCGAGACGCCGGGTGGCACCGTGATGCGCAGCCCGGTTCCGCCGGCCGCAATCCTCAGCGTCAGCCGCGTGGCGCGGTCGTTCTCGACGATCCTGAGCGGCAGCGAACGCCCGGCGACCTCATGGTCACGGACGAGCGGCTGCGCCGGGGACTTGGTCTTGCGCAGGAAGGCGAGGTTCATGTCGGCCAGTCTAGGCGATTCGCGCGAAGCGCGGATGAAAATGCGCCCATAAGAAAAACGGCGCCCTGCGGCGCCGTTTCGTTGCTTGCATGCGACTGGGAGATCAGTCGTCGAGAAGGCCTTCGCCCTTGTCCTTCTTCTTTTTCGAAGTCGGAGCAGGCGTGGACTTGGAGCGTTCGCCCATGAAACGGTCGAACTCGTCCTGGTCCTTGGCCCGGCGAAGCTCGCGCAGATACTCGTCGAACTGCTCGCGCATCTCGTCGAGCTTGCGGCGCTCTTCCTCGATGCGCTCGAGTTCCTTGGCGCGCCAGTCGTCGAAGGCGACATTTCCGGTGCGAGCGTGGTAGCCGCGGTGGCGGCCCCGGCCGCAATTGGCGAACATGCCGTCAGTCGCCCGGTTCACGTCGCGCTTGAAATCGCCGAGGCGGTCGCCCCAGAGAATGTAGGCGAGCATGGCAAGGCCGAGTGGCCAAAACACCATGAAGCCTATGACCATCAGCGCGATGGTGGCTGGCGTCCAGGCAGGACGTATGAGTGCGGAATTGGTCATCTTTACCCGTTCCCTGTCAGTGCTGGGCAGCCTGGCTGGCTGCATGGAAATCGAAGTGGGAACGGTGTGTGTACGATTCAAGAACAATCGGACGGAAATCGGACAGGCTATTGAAAAGATTGCATTTAATCGGACGAGTGCTCTGAGCGGTCAGGCTCGGCCCTGACCGTGTAGCGCCACCAGACCCGCCGCCGTACGCGTCAGTAGTTCAAGATCCTGCGGCCGCGAAAGCCGGTGGTCACCATCGGGAATGAGCGTCAGCGTCACGTCGTCCGACGACAACTGGTCGACCAGCTTCTGCGCATGCGTATGCGGCACGTCCGGATCGGCCATCCCCTGCAGGATGTGGACCGGGCAATGCGTCTCGAGATGGCCGGTGAGTACCCGGTTCTTCCGCCCGTCCTCCAACAGAGCGCGGGTGTAGACGTTGGGCTGGTCGGAATATTCCGACGGCTCTTCGAAGTAGCCCTGTTCCTCAAGAGCCCTTCTTTGCGCCTCGGTAAGCTGCGGTTCCATCAGCTCGATGGTGAAATCCGGAGCTGGCGCGATCAGCAACATGCCGGCGAGGCGCTCTCCCTTGCCTGCTTTGTGCAGCTCCTGCGCCATGCGAAGCGCGATCCAGCCGCCCATGGATGAGCCGACCAGGATCTGCGGTCCGTCGGTGAAGCGTTCGAACACCGCGAGGCTTTCGTTGAGCCAGCGCGAGATCGTGCCGTCCTCGAAGCGGCCGCCGCTTTCGCCATGGCCGGAATAGTCGTGGCGGGTGAAGGCGTGACCGTTGTCGGCCGCCCAGCGGTCGAGCGTGTCTGCCTTGGTGCCCGCCATGTCCGACTTGTAGCCGCCGAGCCAGACAACGCCCGGCGCCTTGCCGCTCCTGTGGCGTACCGCGATGGCGTTGCCGCCGACATCGATGGTTTCGGCTTTTTCTTCGTTCATGTCCGCCCTATCGCATGTCGCGCAGCGCGGGTGAAGGCCGTGGCCGGCCTGCAATCTCGGCGGAAATAATGATTCCCCGGCTGAACTGTGCTATTGACTTGGCCGGTCGCGCGACCACATTGCGCGCCTTGCGCCGGAACAGCCGGCGTTTCAGCGATTCAGGGTCAACTGTAGAAGGAGACAACGACCATTCGCAGACCGTTCAAAGCAGCCGCGCCGGTCAAGGAAGGACCGCGCGCCAACCGCGACATCCGCGTTCCCCAGGTCCAGCTTATCGATGAGGAAGGCAACAACCGAGGCGTCGTAGACATCAATGACGCGCTGAGGTTCGCCGACGAGGCTGGTCTCGACCTGGTCGAGATTTCCCCCAATGCCCAGCCGCCAGTGTGCAAGATCACCGATCTGGGCAAGCTCAAATATCAGGGACAGAAGAAGGCCGCCGAGGCCCGCAAGAAGCAGAAGACCATCGAGATCAAGGAGATCAAGATGCGTCCGAACATCGACACCCACGATTATGAGGTGAAGATGAAGGCGGTGCGCCGCTTCTTCGACGACGGCGACAAGGTCAAGCTCACGCTGCGCTTCCGCGGCCGCGAGATGGCCCACCTCGAACTCGGCATGCAGCTTCTGAACCGCGTGCGCGAAGAGGTCGAGCCGATCGCCAAGGTGGAGGCCGAGCCGAAGCTCGAAGGCCGCCAGATGATGATGGTGCTGGCGCCGAAATAGGCCGCCGGCGCCGCTTTCGAATCCCGTTGGCCGGCTGTTGCGCTTTTGAGGGCGCATCTGTATAAGGCCGCGTTCCGAACCGCCCGGCAGGGCATGCCGTGGCGGTTCTTAATGCTTAAGCTCACACAAGCCACGAGCGAAGCGAGAAGCGGCCGACTGGCCGCCGCCGGCAGTCCGGCGCCCTCGCGGAGCCGTCCGAGTATCGGACTGGCGTGAGCGCTTATTACGGAGTCAGCAAAATGCCCAAGATGAAGACGAAGTCGTCTGCCAAGAAGCGTTTCAAGATCACCGGGACCGGCAAGGTCAAGGTGGCGGCCCAGGGCAAGCGCCACGGCATGATCAAGCGCAGCAACAAGTTCATCCGCGACGCGCGGGGCATGATGGTTCTGGCCGAACCGGACGCCCGCAAGGTCGTCAAGAACTACATGCCCAACGGCGGTGGCATCTAAGCCCGCCTGACCAAGCGTTTAAGGAGATCATGACATGGCACGCGTAAAGAGAGGCGTCACCGCCCACGCCAAGCACAAGAAGGTTCTGGGTCAGGCCAAGGGTTTCTACGGCCGCCGCAAGAACACCATCCGTACCGCCAAGCAGGCGGTCGAAAAGTCGATGCAGTATGCGTATCGCGACCGCAAGAACCGCAAGCGCAATTTCCGCGCTCTGTGGATCCAGCGCATCAACGCCGCGACGCGCGAACACGGCCTCACCTATGGCCGCTTCATCGACGGGCTGACAAAGGCCGGCATCGAGATCGACCGCAAGGTTCTGTCCGACATGGCGATCCACGAGCCGCAGGCCTTCGCCGCGCTGGTCGCGAAGTCGAAGGATGCGCTGGCCTATCTGAAAGACACCACGCCGAACGCTTTTGAAAGCGCAGTAGCCTAGGCCGCCGCGCTTCCCAAGCATTCGAAAATCTGATTTGGGAAACCCGCGCCGGCTGGGCTGGCGCGGGTTTTTGCTTGTTGGAACGCACCTGAGACCGAGACGAGACGGAAGAGCAACGTCGTGACCGAATTGATGACTGACCTGAAGGCGCTCGAGGAAACGCTGCTGGCCGAGATTGCGGCCGCAGGCGACGAGCAGGCGATCGAGGCCGTGCGCGTCAGCGCGCTCGGCAAGAAGGGTTCCGTGTCGGAGCGGTTGAAGTCGCTTGGCTCCATGACGCCCGAGGAGCGCCAGAGCTTCGGGCCGGCGATCAACGGGCTGAAGGAGCGCATCGGCTCGGCGCTTGCAGCCCGCCGTACGGAACTGCGAGACGCCGCCATCGACGCCAGGCTGGCGCGCGAGACGCTGGACGTCACCCTGCCGGTGCGCCAGTCGCCGGCCGAGCGCGGCCGCATCCACCCGATCAGCCAGGTGATGGACGAGATCGCGGCGATCTTCGGCGATCTCGGCTTCGCCATCGCCGAGGGGCCGGACATCGAGACCGACTATTACAATTTCACCGCGCTGAATTTCCCCGAAGGGCACCCGGCGCGCGAGATGCACGACACGTTCTTCCTGCAGAAGGGCGAGCGGGACCAGGCGCGGCTTCTGCGCACGCACACCTCGCCGGTGCAGATACGCACCATGGAGGCGCAGAAACCGCCGATCCGCATTGTCATCCCCGGCAAGACCTATCGCTGCGACTTCGACGCCACGCACTCGCCGATGTTCCACCAGCTCGAGGGGCTGGTGATCGACAAGACCGCGAATGTCGCCAACATGAAGTGGGTGCTGGAGGAGTTCTGCAAGGCGTTCTTCGAGGTGCCGTCGCTCAACATGCGCTTCCGGCCGTCATTTTTCCCCTTTACCGAGCCGTCGCTCGAAGTGGACATCCAGTGCGACCGCTCGCGGCCTGGCGAGGTGCTGTTCGGCCAGGGCTCCGACTGGATGGAGATCCTCGGCTGCGGCATGGTTCACCCCAACGTGCTGCGCTTCGGTGGGCTCGATCCCGACGAATACCAGGGCTTCGCCTGGGGCATGGGCATCGACCGCATCGCGATGCTGAAATACGGCATGCCGGATTTGCGCGCCTTCTTCGACGCCGATGTGCGCTGGCTGTCGCACTACGGCTTCCGCCCGCTCGATATGCCGACGCTGTTCGGAGGCCTGAGCGCATGACCCTGCCCCACACCGGCGGCTGCCGCTGCGGCGCGGTGCGGTTCGAGGCGTCGGCTGCGCCGCATCACGTCAGCTACTGCCATTGCGCCGACTGTCGGCATGCATCGGGCGCACCGGTCTCGGCATTTGTCGGCTTCAAGGCGGAAGTCCTCGTCTTCGCCGGCGAGGAGCCCAGGAGCTTCGCCAACGGCCCGGTGAGACGCACCTTCTGCGGCACCTGCGGCGCGCCGATCGCCTATCTCGACGAGCGTTTGCCCGACGACATCTGGATCGTGCTCGGCGCCATGGACGCGCCCGAGGAATTCAAGCCGCAGATGCACGCCTATGTGCGCCAGCAGCTTCCCTATGTGCACATGCCCGACGCGCTGCCGCGCCATGTCGGAACCAGCGTGCCGAGACCTGACGGAACAAGCGAATGAAATTCACCCTTTCCTGGCTCAAGGACCACCTCGAAACCGAAGCTTCGCTCGACGAGATCGTCGAGAAGCTGACCATGATCGGCCTCGAGGTCGAGTCGGTCGACGACAAGGCCTCGCTCAAGCCTTTCGTCATTGCGAAAGTGCTGACCGCCGAGCAGCATCCGGACGCCGATCGCCTCCGCGTGCTCTCGGTTGACACCGGCTCCGGCGCGCCGGTCCAGGTCGTATGCGGTGCCCCGAACGCGCGCGCCGGCCTCGTTGGCGCTTTCGCTGCGCCCGGCACCTATGTTCCCGGCATCGACACCATGCTTTCGGTTGGCACCATCCGCGGCGTCGAAAGCCGCGGCATGATGTGTTCCGAGCGCGAGCTGATGATCTCCGACGAGCATGACGGCATCATCGACCTCCCCGAGGACGCGCCGGTCGGCACGTCATTCGCCGCATGGGCGAAACTCGATGATCCCGTCATCGAGATCGGCCTGACGCCCAACCGTCCCGACGCGACGGGCGTGCACGGCATCGCCCGCGATCTCGCCGCGGCGGGTCTCGGCACGCTGAAGCCGGGGGCGGTGGAACCTGTCGATGGTAAGGGCGAATGCCCGGTCAAGGTGACTATCGAGAACCCGGACATGTGTCCGGGTTTCGCGCTTCGGCTCGTGCGCGGCGTGAAGAACGGCCCGTCGCCGAAATGGATGCAGCAGCGGCTGATCGCCATCGGCCTGCGCCCCATCAATGCGCTGGTCGACGTCACCAACTACGTCACATTCGACCGCGGCCGCCCGCTGCACGTCTTCGACGCGGCGAAGGTGAAGGGCAACCTCACCGTGCGCGACGCCAGGGCCGGCGAGAAGGTGCTGGCGCTCGACGGGCGCGAATACGAGCTGTCGCCGGGAATGTGCGTGATCGCCGACGAGAGCGGCGTCGAATCGATCGCCGGCATCATGGGTGGTGAGCTCTCCGGCTGCGACGAGAACACCACCGACGTGCTGATCGAATCGGCGCTTTGGGACCCGCTGACCACCGCCCGCACCGGCCGCGACCTCGGCATCATCACCGATGCGCGCTACCGCTTCGAGCGCGGCACCGATCCCGAATTCATGGGCGCCGGGCTGGAGCTTGGCACCCGGCTGGTGATGGAGCTGTGCGGCGGCCAACCGACCGAGCCGGAAGTCGTTCTCGGCAACCCGACCTCGAAGGAGGGCGAAATTGTCGGCGAAACCGGTCATCATTATCGCGAAGTTGATTTCCCGCTCGCCGAAACGAAGCGCTTGACCGGTCTCGATGTCGGACGCGAAGAGAGCGTCGGCATCCTCAACCGTCTCGGATTCATGCCGAAGGGCGATAAGGACGGCGAAACGATCCGCTTCGTCGTTCCGTCATGGCGGCCGGACGTTGAGGGCAAGGCCGATCTCGCCGAGGAAGTGATGCGCATTCATGGCGTCGACCGCATCGACCCGCAGCCCATGACAGCCCACAACGCCGTCAACGGCCGCACGCTGACCACGCTGCAGGTGCGCACGCGCACCGCCAAGCGGGCGCTTGCCTCGCGCGGCATGATGGAAGCCGTCACCTGGTCGTTCATCCCGCATGAGCACGCAGTGCTGTTCGGCGGCGGTGCGGAGAACATGCGCCTCGCCAACCCGATTGCCGCCGACATGTCCGACATGCGCCCCTCGCTGCTGCCGGGGTTGCTGGCTGCGGCGCAGCGCAACGCCAATCACGGCTTCGCCGACGTCGCGCTGTTTGAGGTGTCGGGCACATATGAGAGCGACGAACCGGAAGGCCAGCGCCGTGTTGCCGCCGGTGTGCGGCGTGGCACAGCTCGCATGGACGGGCAGGGCCGCCACTGGGCGGGCGATGCCGGCGAAGTCGGCGTGTTCGACGCCAAGGCCGACGCGATTGCGGCTCTTGAGGCTTGCGGCGCGCCGGTGGCCAATCTGCAGATCGAACCGGGTGGGCCCGACTGGTATCACCCCGGCCGCTCTGGGCTGATTAAGCTTGGTCCGAAAAACGTGCTCGGCACCTTCGGCGAATTCCATCCGCGCACGCTCGAGGCGCTCGACGTCAGCGGGCCGCTCTGCGGCTTCGAGGTCTTCATCGACGCGGTGCCCGAGCCCAAGGCCAAGGCGACGCGCACCAAGCCGCGCCTCGACATCTCGCCGTTGCAGGCAGTGAAGCGCGACTTCGCCTTCGTCGTCGATCGCGACGTGCAGGCGCAGACGCTGACCCGCGCGGCGGCATCCGCAGACCGGAAGCTGATCACCGGTGTGCGGGTCTTCGACCTGTTCGAAGGGGCGTCGCTAGGCGAAGGCAAGAAGTCGCTCGCCATCGAGGTTGCCATTCAGCCGGTCGAGAAGACCCTGACCGACGAAGATTTCGAGGCGCTGGCGGCGAAGATCGTCGAAAACGTGACCAAGCAGACCGGCGGCGTGCTGCGCAGCTAGCGGGCCATTGTCCGGGGCGGCGAATCGCCGTCCAATGGCGGCATGGATTGCCTTCGCTATGCCGGCCTGCCCGACGGGGAACAGCGACGGGTCTTTCTGGACATCGTCTGGAACGATCCGACCGTCCGCGCGGCCCTGGTCGCCGCGCGTGAGCTCGACCTGCCCGACTGGCTGATCGTCTCCGGCGTGCTCTACAACACGGTGTGGAACACACTCACCGGGCGGTCGGGCGGGCACGGCATCAACGATATCGATATCTTCTATTTCGACGATCGCGACGTTTCTTACGAAGCCGAGGATGCGGTGATCCGGCGTGCGGAACCCTTCTTCGCCGACCTGCCCCTGCCGGTCGAAATCCGGAACCAGGCGCGGGTGCATCTGTGGTACCCGGGGAAATTCGGCCGGCAATGCCCGCAATACCGCAGCTCGGCGCACTCGGTGGAGTATTTTGCCTCGCAGGCCCATGCGGTCGGCGTCCGCTTGCTGCCCGACGACAGGCTGGAACTTGTGGCTCCGTTCGGGCTCGACGGCATCTTCGCGTTCTGGATTTTTCCCAACCGCGCGATGGACAACCGCACCACCCACGAGGCGAAGGGCGCACGGGCGAAGGCCTGCTGGCCGGAACTCAGCATCGAACCCTGGTAGCGCGCTTTCCTTTTCCTTCCCGCAGGGGTAGCTTGCCGCGAATTATTTCGGGAGGCGAAAAAATGTTTCGATGGGGAATCCTGTCGACCGCGAAGATCGGTCGCGAACAGCTCATTCCGGCGATCCAGGATGCAAGCAACGGCGTGCTGGCGGCGATTGCCAGCCGCGATCTGGGCAAGGCGCAACAGCTCGCGGCGCAGACCGGCGCGCCGCATGCGTTCGGCTCCTATGAGGAGATGCTGGCTTCCGACGTCATCGACGGCGTCTACATCCCGCTTCCCACCTCGCAGCACGTCGAATGGGCGGTGAAGGCCGCGGACGCCGGCAAACACGTGCTGGTTGAAAAGCCGCTGGCGCTGAAGGCCGACGACATCGCCCCGGTGATCGAAGCGCGCGACCGCAACAAGGTCGTCGTCTCCGAGGCCTTCATGGTCACCTACCATCCGCAATGGCTGAAGGTGCGCGAGCTCGTGCGCGGCGGCGCCATCGGCAAGCTGCGGCATGTGCAGGGCGCGTTCGCCTACCACAATGTCGATCCGGTCAATATGCGCAACCGCCCCGAGCTGGGCGGCGGCGCGCTGCCGGACATCGGCGTCTACCCGACGGTGACGACCCGCTTCGTCAGCGGCGAGGAGCCGCGTAAGGTGCAGGCCCGCGTTGACCGCGACCCGAAATTCGGCACCGACGTCTATTCCAGCATCAAGGCCGACTTCGGCGCCTTCGAATTGTCATTCTATGTCTCGACACAGCTTGCCCTGCGCCAGGCGATGATCTTCCACGGCGACGAGGGCTATCTTGAGGTCGAATCGTCCTTCAACGCCGGCAGCTTCGGCGACCAGGCGATCATCCTCCACAACCGCAGCCACTCGGAAGCGACGCGCTTCCGGTTCGCCGACGTCAAGCAATACCGCCTGCAGGCCGAGGCTTTCGCCCGCAAGGTCGCCGGCGAAGACGTGCCGTATTTCTCGCTCGAGGATTCGGTGAAGAACCAGAAGATGATCGACGCCATCTACCGGGCGGGCGAGAGCGACGCCTGGGAGAAGGTTTAGGCGTTCAGCTTGGGAGCACAGAAAAGGCGGCGGATCGCTCCGCCGCCTTCGTCTCAGAAGTTGGTCGCCGGGCTATTCCGGCTTGCGGAAGAGCTGGATGCCCCAGGCCAGATGCCCGGCATCCGCGGCCTTTACCCAGTTCTTGAGGCCAACCACCATCTTGTCGAGATATTCGGCGGACGCACCGCTGTCGCGCAGCTTGTCGTAGTTGGCTTCCAGCTCCTCGCGCACCCTGTCGTAATGCGTGCGCAGATGGCTGGTCAGGTCCTGCTGCTCCAGCACCTCGAATCCGAGCGCCCGCGCCGCCTCGCGATAGAACCGCATTGAACCGAGCGAGTTGAGCTGCAGGCGGTCATAGACCGGTTGCAGCACGCCTTCCGGCACGTCGTCCGCCTGCATCGGATCGGTGAAGACGAAATGGCCCCCGGGCTTCAGCACCCGCCAGACCTCGCTCAGCACCTTCTCGCGCTGGTCGGAATGCAGGATGGCGTCCTGGCTCCACACGACGTCATAGCTGGCATCGGCCTCCGGAATGTCCTCGAACACGCCGTGGACGACCCGTATCTTGTCGGCCAGCTTCGAGCGCCGATTCTTGTTGCGGTTGGTATCGTTCTGCGTCTCGGAGATGTTGAGGCAAACCGCCTCGCAGCCCGTCTGCTTCACAATGCGCCGCATCGAGCCGCCATAGCCGGCGCCGATGTCGAGCACCGTGGTGTCGGCGTCGAGCTTCGGCAGCAGCGCCGCCATGCGGTCGACTGTCTCCGCGCTCGCAGTTCGGATGTCCTTGGTTTCCTCGTAGATGCCGATGTGCAGGTCTTCGCCGCCCCACACCGTGCTGTAGAACGTGTCGGCGTCGTCGCCGTCATAATAGTCCTCGGTGATGTCGCGGATGTCGGTCGCGGCGCTTTCGCGCGTGCCGCCTCCCCAGCGCACCAGATGCATGGTCGACTTCTCGGCGACATGGATGAAGAAATCCGGCTCGTCGTCGGCGTAGGTTTCCTGGAAGTCGCCATAGGTGCGCACGCGCTGGAAGCCGGCTTCGGACAGCAGCCTGCGCACATAGTTCTTGCGGATCGGGCAGAGATTGAGCGTGTACTCGGCGCCGTCCGGAAAGCTGTATTTGAACCGCACCAGGCTGTCGTCGATATGCTCCGGCTCGGCCGTCACCTTGTCCCCGACATAGTAGTATTTGTGCTTCGACGAGAAGCCGTGATCGAGGATCGAATCGTAGTTGCGCTGGTCGAGGATCAGGATGCCGTCATGTTTGAGCGCGGCGTAGAATTCGGCCAGCGCCCTGCGCCTGTCCTGTTCGGTGTGCAGGTGCGTGAACGAATTGCCGAGGCAGATGATCGCGTCATACTTGCCCTGGATGTCGCGGTTCAGCCAGCGCCAGTCGGCCTGAACTGTCTTCAGGATAAGGCCGCGCGACTGCCCGTTTTCGAACGCCTTGGCGAGCATCGTCGCTGACCCGTCGGCCGATGTCACGTTGAAGCCGGCTTCGTTCAGCCTCACCGAGTGAAAGCCGGTGCCGCAGGCGACATCGAGCACAGTCTCCTTGCCGCGGGCGCGCAGGACGTCGATGAAGAACTGGCCTTCGCTTTCCGCACGCGCCGTCCAGTCGATCAGTTCGTCCCACTTCTCGACGAAGGACATAATGTACTCGCCTCGATAGAGGTCGGTTTCGCGATCGGCCAGCGGATCGTCGCCATAGGCCTGATCCTGGAGCTCGAGCTCCGCATTTGTCTGTTTGAGTGCCGCTGATTGTGCCATCAGTTCCTTCTCCGCTCGCTATTTGCGTCGAAACCCGGCCCTCCTCGCGAGGGTCGGCCGCGCGCGAACACGGCCTGAAAATGGCCGCCGCGCCCGAGTTCGACTTGGGTACCGCGCCGGGATCGATGCGCATGGCTGCGCGAGGCGCGGCATCGCCGGCTCACGGGCACGCTTGCCCGACAATGCGAAACGGCCGTTCCGCAGGAGCCGACGGGCCGCGACCAGGGGCGCTCAGCGAGAGCGCGTGCCCATTGGTTGGGCTGGTTGCGGCCGGAATGACGGCGGCAGGTTAGCGGCCATCGGCCACATTGCAAGGCTTGGGGAGGCCGCCGCCGTCCTGAGACCGCGCCACGTTCGACCTATCCCGTTCGATTGACGGCAGAAATCGCGCTGCAAACTTTTTTTGCGGGTGCGAACAGGTTGTATACGGGTGGCGCCGTTAAGCGCGATGTTCCGGCTGCCAAACACCTGCGCCGCGCGCCTTGCATGGCAAAAATCTCCTACTTATATACGCCGCAACTCGCGTGGCGGTCCAAAAAGGATGGCCGCAGCGGCAAATTCGTGTGAACGGGGCTTTCGACGGAACGCCTGAACGGGTCCTGAGAGCCTGCCTAGCGGAGAGAAGAACAATGGCTAAAGTCATCGGTATCGATCTGGGTACCACCAATTCGTGTGTCGCCGTCATGGACGGCAAGGACGCCAAGGTTATCGAGAATTCGGAAGGCGCCCGCACCACCCCGTCAATCGTCGCCTTCACCGACAGCGACGAGCGCCTCGTCGGCCAGCCGGCCAAACGCCAGGCGGTCACCAATCCCGAAAACACGCTGTTTGCGATCAAGCGCCTCATCGGCCGTCCCTATGACGATCCGGTCACGGAGAAGGACAAGAAGCTCGTCCCCTACAAGATCGTGAAGGGCGACAATGGCGACGCCTGGGTCGAAGCGCAGGGCAAGAAGTACTCGCCCTCGCAGATTTCGGCCATGACGCTCCAGAAGATGAAGGAGACGGCGGAGAGCTATCTCGGCGAGAAGGTCGAGAAGGCCGTCATCACCGTTCCGGCTTACTTCAATGACCAGCAGCGCCAGGCGACCAAGGACGCGGGCAAGATCGCCGGCCTTGAAGTGTTGCGCATCATCAACGAGCCGACGGCAGCCGCCCTCGCCTACGGCCTCGACAAGAAGACCACCGGTACCATCGCGGTCTACGACCTTGGCGGCGGCACCTTCGACATTTCCGTACTGGAAATCGGCGACGGCGTGTTCGAGGTGAAGTCGACGAACGGCGACACCTTCCTCGGCGGCGAGGACTTCGACATGCGGCTCGTCAACTACCTCGCAGACGAGTTCAAGAAGGAACAGGGCATCGACCTGAAGAACGACAAGCTCGCCCTTCAGAGGCTGAAGGAAGCCGCCGAGAAGGCCAAGATCGAGCTTTCGTCCTCGACCCAGACCGAGATCAACCTGCCCTTCATCACCGCCGACCAGTCGGGTCCGAAGCACCTGACGATGAAGCTGTCGCGCGCCAAGTTCGAGCAGCTGGTCGAAGATCTGATCCAGCGCACTGTCGAGCCCTGCAAGGCGGCGCTCAAGGATGCCGGCATGAAGGCGGGCGAGATCGACGAAGTTGTGCTCGTCGGCGGCATGACCCGCATGCCGAAGGTCCAGGAAGTCGTGAAGCAGTTCTTCGGCAAGGAGCCGCACAAGGGCGTCAACCCGGATGAGGTGGTCGCCATCGGCGCCGCCATCCAGGCTGGCGTGTTGCAGGGCGACGTGAAGGACGTGCTGCTGCTCGACGTGACCCCGCTGTCGCTCGGCATCGAGACGCTGGGCGGCGTGTTCACCCGCCTTATCGAGCGCAACACCACGATCCCGACCAAGAAGGGCCAGGTGTTCTCGACCGCCGAGGACAGCCAGTCCGCCGTGACGATCCGCGTCTTCCAGGGCGAGCGAGAGATGGCGGCCGACAACAAGATGCTCGGCCAGTTCGATCTCGTCGGCATTCCGCCCGCACCGCGCGGCGTGCCGCAGATCGAGGTCACGTTCGACATCGACGCCAACGGCATCGTCAATGTCTCGGCCAAGGACAAGGGCACCGGCAAGGAGCAGCAGATCCGCATCCAGGCCTCCGGAGGCCTCTCAGACGAAGACATCGAAAAGATGGTCAAGGACGCCGAGTCCAACGCCGAAGCCGACAAGAAGCGGCGTGAGGGCGTTGAGGCCAGGAACCAGGCCGAGGCGCTGATCCACTCCTCCGAGAAGTCGCTCTCCGAGTATGGCGAGAAGATCGGCGAGGACGACCGCAAGGCCATCGAGGACGCGATCGCGGAGCTCAAGACTGCGGTCGAAGGCGACGACGCCGAGGACATCAAGGCCAAGACGCAGACCCTTGCCGAAGCATCGATGAAGCTCGGACAGGCCATGTATGAGGCCTCGCAGGCCGAAGCCGAGGCTTCCGAAGGCGGCGACGCGAATGGTTCCAAGTCCGAAGACGTGGTTGACGCCGATTTCGAGGAAATCGACGAGGACGACGACAAGAAGAAGTCGGCCTGATTTGTCATGAAAGCGCATGAAAGCCCGGCTCCGCGCCGGGCTTTTTGCGATGGCGATACCGGTCGGGCTGTCTCGCAGAAGGTGGAATTGTGCGAAAAACCGGCCTGGCGGCGCGATGAACTATGGCATCGGCCGGTGCGCTTGACTAAATCGTGGTGACTAGGCGCGGGCGGGACGCGGAACCCGCCGGCATCCGAGGTTCAGGCAAGAATGCCCATGAAGGCTGATTTCTACGAAACGCTGGGCGTCCAGAGGGGCGCGGACGAAAAAGAGCTGAAGGCCGCTTTCCGCAAGCAGGCAATGCGCTTTCACCCCGACCGAAACCCTGACGACCCGGCCGCCGAGCAGAAGTTCAAGGAAGTCAATGAGGCCTATGACTGCCTGCGCGATCCGCAGAAGCGGGCGGCCTATGACCGCTTCGGCCACGCTGCCTTCGAAAACGGCGGCATGGGCGGCGGAGGCGGTGGTTTCGCGGGTGGCGGCTTCGCGGACATCTTCGAGGATATATTCGGCGACATGATGGGCGCCGCCGGCCGGCGCCGTTCGTCGGGCGGCCGTGAGCGCGGCGCCGACCTTCGCTACAATATGGAGATCGCGCTCGAGGAGGCCTACACCGGCAAGACGGCGCAGATTCATGTGCCGAGTTCGATCCAGTGCACGGATTGCTCCGGTTCGGGCGCCAGGCCCGGGACCCAGCCGACAACCTGCCCCATGTGCCAGGGTCACGGCCGCGTGCGCGCCAGCCAGGGCTTCTTCTCCATCGAGCGCACCTGCCCGCAATGCCAGGGCCGCGGCCAGACCATCACCGATCCCTGCCCGAAATGCTCCGGGCAAGGCCGAGTTACCGAGGAGCGCTCGCTTTCGGTCAACATCCCGGCAGGCATAGAGGACGGCACGCGCATCAGGCTTGCCGGCGAGGGCGAGGCCGGCTTGCGTGGCGGCCCGACTGGCGACCTCTACATCTTCCTTTCGGTCAAGCCGCACGAATTCTTCCAGCGCGACGGCTCCGATCTCTACTGCAAGGTGCCCATCTCGATGACGACCGCCGCGCTCGGCGGCTCATTCGAGGTCACCACGCTCGACGGCACGCAAACGCGCGTCAAGGTGCCCGAAGGGTCGCAGAACGGCCGCCAGTTCCGCCTCAAGGGCAAGGGCATGCCGGTGTTGCGCCAGGCGCAGGTCGGTGACCTCTACATTCAGGTCGCGGTGGAGACGCCGCAGAACCTGTCGAAGCGCCAGCGTGAACTTCTGGAAGAATTCGAGCGCCTTTCGTCGAAGGAAAACAGCCCGCAATCGAGCGGATTCTTCAGCCGCATGAAGGAATTCCTTGAATCATTCGGCGAATAGCCGGGCGTGAACTTGCTTCCCCTGCGGCAGGGCATATGTAGATAGTTCGATCTGAACGATGCGAGGAGAACGTTCATGACCATTCACCCCGGCCTGCGAAAATTTGCGGCGCGCTTCGACGAGGAGCTGCGTTTTTTTCGCGGCTGGGTGGACAAGCCACGCGCTGTCGGTTCGATCATCCCGACCAGCTCGTTTACGGCGCGGCGCATGGCGAGCGTCATCGATCCGACGTCAGGCCTGCCAGTGCTCGAACTCGGACCCGGCACCGGCGTCATAACCCGCGCCATTCTGGCCCGCGGCGTTGCGCCGGAAAATCTCATTACGGTCGAGTATTCGCCGGAGTTCGTCGCTCACCTGAAAGAGCACTTCCCGGGGGTCAACGTCATCGAGGGCGACGCGTTCAACCTCGACACCACCCTGGGCGAACATGCCGGACGGACCTTCGATACAGTTGTGTCGGGTGTGCCGCTGCTAAATTTCCCGGTCGAGCAGCGCGTCCGCTATGTCGAAAGCATCCTCGACAGGCTGCCGCCGGGAAGGCCCATCGTCCAGCTCACCTACGGCCCGCGCTCGCCCGTACCGCCCGGCCGCGGCGACTACCGCGTCACGCGGTTCGACTTCATCGTTCGCAACATCCCGCCGACGACGTTATGGTTATATTCGCGCGGCGAGCCGGTGCTTCCCGATCCGCGCCACTAGGCGATCAGGCGGCAGTCGATGATACCCAGGATTCTTGTGTTTGCCGGTTCGGTCCGTACCGGCGCCTATTCAGGCAAGACGGCCGATATCGCGCAGCGCGAGCTGGCGGAGCTTGGCGCGGAAGTGACGCGCATTTCGCTGGCCGACTATCCGCTTCCCCTGATGGACGAGGACCTCGAGACCGAGGAAGGCATTCCCGAGAACGCCTACAAGCTGGCGCGCCTCATCGCTTCGCATGACGGCGTGTTGATCGCGACGCCTGAATATAACGGTTCCATCCCGCCGCTGGTGAAGAACACGATCGACTGGGTGAGCCGCGTAAGCCGGGATGGCGGCAAACCGTTGAAGCCGTACCCGGGGCGGGTGATGGCGATCTGCTCGTCTTCCGACGGCCATTTCGCCGGCATCCGCAGCGCCAACCATCTGCGCGCCGTGCTTGCGCACATCGGCTGCGAGGTCATCGCGCCGCAATGCTCGGTTCCCAACGGCGCCGACGCGTTCGATGAGGACGGCAATTTCGTCGAGGAGCGGCCAGCGAAGGCGATGGTCAATGTGTGCCGGACTCTGATAGAGCGGGCAAAGCTGCTCTCGACGCGGGTGGAACATTGATGGTCATACAGGATGAGATTCGCGACCGCCTCATCGTCGGGCTGGACGTGCCGACGATCGGCGACGCGGAGCGGGTCGTAACGGCCCTGGGCGATACCGTCGGCTTCTACAAGATCGGCTATCAGCTCGCCTATGCGGGCGGACTGGAGTTCGCGCGCGACCTGCTCGCAGGCGGCAAGAAGGTCTTCCTCGATCTCAAGCTGCTCGACATCGACAACACGGTGGCCAAGGGCGTCGAAAGCGTTGCCCGAATGGGCGTGACGATGCTCACGCTTCACGCTTACCCGAAGGCGATGCGCGCCGCCGTAGAGGCCGCTGCCGGCTCCGGGGTGTGCCTGCTGGGCGTAACCGTGCTGACCTCGATGGATGATGGCGACCTGGCAGAAGCGGGTTATGCGTCAGGCGCCGAGGCGCTGGCAATCCGCCGCGCCGGGCAGGCGCGTGCCGCCGGCATGGGCGGCATCGTCTGCGCCGCGCCGGAGGCGGCGAAGCTGCGCCGCGTCATCGGGCCGGACATGGCGCTGGTGACGCCGGGCATCAGGCCGGCGGGAGCAGAACCCGGCGACCAGAAACGCGTGGCTACGCCCGCCGATGCGTTGCGCGCCGGTGCAAGCCATCTGGTCGTCGCAAGGCCGGTCGTCGCCGCGCCTGATCGCAGCGAGGCAGCGCGGGCGATACTTGAGGAAATGGCGGCCGCCTGACGGCTGGCTTCAGGGAGGAATGTGATGCCGAAGGGCTACTGGATTGCGCGCGTGGATGTCCGCGACCCCGAGCGCTACAAGGATTACGTGGCCACTGCAAAACCGGCATTCGAACGCTATGGCGCGAAGTTTCTGGCGCGCGGCGGCGGCTATGATGCGCTGGAGGGCCAATCACGTGCGCGCAACGTGGTGATAGAGTTCCCTTCGCGGCAGGCAGCGCTCGACTGCTACAACTCCGCCGAATACCAGGCCGCGAAGGCGATCAGGGTGACGGTGGCCGACGCCGAGATGCTGATCGTCGACGGTGTCGACTAACGCGGGTACCGAACTGCCGGTGTGTCCGCCGGGCTATGCGATTCGCGACCGCCTGCCCGGTGACGATGCGCAACTGGTGACGGTCGAAAACGCTGCCTGTCTGCTGTTCGCCGATCACGGCTATCCCGAACTCGCCGAAGACGGCTTTCCCGACGTAGTCTCATTTCGCGAGATGATTGGCGACGGTGCGGTGTTCGTGGCTGCCGGGGCAAACGATGCGCCGGTCGGCTACGCCGTTGCCATCAGATTGGGCGACTGGTCGCATCTGCGCGAGCTTTCGGTGCATCCGAATCACGGACGGCAGGGGTTGGGGCGAGCGCTTGTCCGTGCAGTGATTGCCGCAGCGCAAAATACGGGCGCGGCCGGTGTCAGCCTGTCCACATTCAGGGACATCCCGTTTAACCGGCCCTTCTACGAGACCCTTGGATTCCGCGAAATGCCGCTCGCTGACGCGCCGCTAGCGCTTGCAGAGGCGTTCCGGCGCGAGGTGCCCGATGGCATTGACCCGGCGAAGCGCGTGCTGATGATCCTGCCGCTGCTTCCGCCAGGGAAGCCTTAATGTGGCGTTTATTGTTGCAATGCAACAATTCAGTGCTTAGTTTTGCCGCATAACATTGGCGCCTCGACCGGCCGGCATGACGATCTCCGGTGAGGCGACCAGATTGGGGCCAGATGTTCTATCAGCTGTACGAACTCAATCATGCCGCCCTGCAGCCATACCGGGCATTCGCGGATGCGGTGAAGCTCTTCTACAGCCACCCGCTGAATCCCGCTTCTCACACGATGTTCGGCCGTTCGGTCGCGGGCGCAGCCGAGCTCTTCGAGCGCACGACACGCCGCTACGCCAAGCCTGAATTCGGCATCAGCGAAACCCAGGTCAACTTCGTCCCGGTGCCGGTGAAGGAAAAAGTCGTGTGGAAGAAGCCCTTCTGCGACCTTGTCCATTTCGAACGCAAGCTGCCGCCCAATCACCGACCCGACCCGCGCATCCTGATCGTCGCGCCGATGTCTGGCCATTACGCGACGTTGTTGCGCGGCACGGTGGAGACCTTCCTGCCGCGCGCGGAGGTATTCATCACCGACTGGGCAGACGCGCGCATGGTGCCGCTGTCGGACGGGCCGTTCGACCTTGACGACTATGTCGATTACGTCATCGACATGCTGCGTTTCCTCGGCCCGGACACCCATGTGATCGCCGTCTGCCAGCCCTCCGTTCCCGTGCTTTCGGCCGTATCGGTCATGGAGGCGCGCGGCGATGACGCGGCGCCCTCGACCATGACGCTCATGGGCGGGCCGATCGACACCAGGCGCAACCCGACCGCCGTCAACCTTCTCGCCGAGGAGAAGGGAATGGACTGGTTTAAGGATAACGTCATCACCCAGGTGCCATGGCCGCACCCGGGCTTCGGGCGTCCGGTCTACCCCGGCTTCCTGCAGCTTTCGGGCTTCATGTCCATGAACCTCGACCGCCACCTGATCGCCCACAAAGACTTCTTCATGCACCTTGTGAAGGACGAC
This sequence comes from Rhizobiaceae bacterium, assembly GCA_017643025.1. Taxonomy (GTDB): domain Bacteria; phylum Pseudomonadota; class Alphaproteobacteria; order Rhizobiales; family Rhizobiaceae; genus RCIO01. The sequence goes on along the minus strand of JAEPOG010000002.1, from coordinate 111,420 downwards.
GGCGATTCGGCGGAGAAGCACCGCGAATTCTACGACGAGTACCTGGCGGTCATGGATCTGGCGGCAGAATTCTACCTGCAGACAGTAGAGACCGTCTTCGTCCGCCACGCCTTGCCGAAAGGCGAGATGATGCACCGCGGCGAAAGGGTCGACCCCTCGGCCATTCGAAACGTCGCGCTGCTGACCGTCGAGGGCGAGAACGACGACATCTCTGGCCTGGGCCAGACGGAGGCGGCGCACGACCTGTGCGTGAATATTCCGGAGTCCAAGCGCGCCCACTATGTCCAGCCCAAGGTTGGGCACTATGGCGTGTTCAACGGCTCGCGCTTCCGCGCCGATATTGCGCCGCGTATCACGGACTTCATCCGCACCCACGGCAAGGCCAATGCGCCGGTGAAGGAACGCGCCGCGTCGCGCAGGAGCTGAGGCCTTTCGGCCACGCAAGTAACCATTCCGCCATTTCACCCCCGGCTTGAATTGACAGCGCCGCCCCCGAATCACTAATTTTCCGTTAATTGCGGAGAGCGGGCTTGGGGGCCGGCGTAATGTCTCTCTCTTTTCGCGCATCTTTGGCGCGACTGGGCGGCGTACTTGTTCTGATTCTGCTGGGCGGCGGGCAGCCGCTGGCGACCGAGCTGGACGCCCTGGTCGCCGGGCGCCAGACATCCCAACCGATCGGTCACTACGAATTCTGCAAGGTCAGCCCTGCCGAATGCGCCATTCGGCCGCGTGACAACGGCCCGCTTCATCTCAGCCAGGCAGTCCTGGCGCGTATTTCCGAGACAAATCGTACCGTCAACCGCGCGGTTCGGCCGCTGAACGATATCGACATTTACGGGCGCGACGAGGTCTGGACCTATCCCGATGTCGGCGCCGGCGATTGCGAGGACTATGCGCTGGAGAAGCGCCGCCGCCTCAACCGGGCCGGCATTTCGCTGTCCAACCTGCTGATCACCGTTGTGCGCAAGCCCGACGGCGAGGGCCATGCCGTGCTGACGGTGCGCACCGACAGGGGCGACTTCATCCTCGACAATCTCAACGACGAAGTGCGCAGCTGGCGCGACACCGGCTACCGCTTCCTCAAGCGCCAGGCCAGCTACCACACCGGCCGCTGGGTGTCCCTGCGCGACGAGAGGTCAACGCTGGTCGGCTCCGTCAGCAACTGACGCGGCCTAGCGCCAGCCATTTCTGACCAAATTACGCTGCAACCGCCAGACGGTCGCTTGCAATCCTGTACGAGATCGCTTCGGCGAGATGAATCCGCCCGACGGTTTCGGCTCCGTCGAGATCCGCCAGCGTGCGCGCCACCTTGAGTACGCGATGATAGGCGCGGGCCGAAAAGCCCAGTTTCTCGCTGGCGTCCTCCAGCAACCTCGCGCCGGCCGGATCGGGCCGCGCGATCTCCTCGATCACCCTGTTGCCAAGATGCGCGTTGGTCGTGCCTGGCCGGAGATCGAGCGAAGCCGCACGCTCGCGCTGGCGTGCGCGCGCCCCGGCAACCCGTTCGGCAATCGCCGCGCTCGTTTCGGACTGTCCCGGCCGGATCAGGTCGGAGGCCGATACGGCCGGTACATCGACCCGGATGTCGATCCGGTCCATCAACGGACCCGAAATGCGCGCCTGATAGTCCGACTGGCAACGCGGGCCGCGGGCGCAGCGGTGCCCCGGCTCGCCGGCCATGCCGCAGCGGCAAGGGTTCATAGCGGCAACCAGCTGGAACCGCGCCGGATAGGTCACGCGGTGGTTGGCGCGTGCGATCATGCATTCGCCGGTTTCGAGCGGCTGGCGCAGCGAATCCAGCACCTGCGGCGTGAATTCGGGGAATTCGTCGAGAAAAAGCACGCCGCAATGGGCAAGCGAAACTTCGCCGGGCCGCACCCGCAGCCCTCCGCCCACCATGGCTGCCATCGAGGCCGAATGGTGCGGCGCGCGGAAGGGACGGCGGTCAGACAACTTGCCTTCGTCGAGCTCGCCTGCAATCGACGAAACCATTGAGACTTCAAGCAGTTCTCCGGGCAGCAACGGCGGCAGGATGGACGGCAGTCGCTGCGCCAGCATCGACTTGCCGGAGCCCGGCGGCCCTACCATCAGCATTGCGTTTGCATAAGACCCTACATATATGGCGATCAGTCCTAGGAGAACTCATGTTCAGCCGCCCCAAAGCGTATTCATACGTTCGCTTTTCCACCCCCGAGCAATCCCGAGGTGACAGCAAGCGCCGCCAGATGGAAAAGGCCGAGCGGTATGCGATGGAGCATGGCCTGGACCTTGTTGACGACAGCTATATGGACCTTGGGGTTTCTGCGTATCGCGGCCGCAACAGGGATGATGGTGCGCTGGCTGACTTCCTGATGGCCGTCAGAGACGGTGTTGTCGAGGAGGGATCATATCTGCTGGTCGAAAGCATGGACCGCATTTCTCGGGATAAGCCACGCAAGGCTGTTCGACTACTGGAGGACATTTGCGAGGCAGGGATAACACTCGTCACTCTCGGCGACGGTAAGGTTTACTCTACTGACATTCTGGATGCAGATCCGATGGCTTTCATGTGGGCATTCATGGTGGCCATCCGCGCGAACGAGGAGAGTGAGACAAAGGCTCAGAGGGTGCGCGAAGCGTGGGGAAAGAAGAAACAACGCGCCGCATCCGAAGGGAAACCCATGACCCGGCGTGCCCCCGCATGGCTATCTCTCAGCAGCGATCGCGCGGAATTTGCTGTCATCGAAGATCGCGCGGCCGTTGTCCGGCGCATTTTCCGCGAAGCCGACAGGGGCGCAGGGCAGCACACGATTGCTAGTCGCCTGAATGCTGACGGCATCGAAACCTTCGGGGATGGGAAACGCAAAGCGGCGTACTGGCACCGCTCGTACATCGCTAAGATCATCGGAAACCCGGCCGTTATCGGTACGATGGTTCCGCATGAGATGCGTGAGGTTGGCGGAAAGAAGATCAGAGACGCCCTCACCCCTATCCCGAACTACTATCCTGCCATCGTGCCTACAGCGCAGTACAACCGTGTCCAGGCCCGCAGGAGGGGCGGTAACACAGCCCGTATGAGGGCAGCGTCGGGCGAGGTTTCGAGTGTTCTCGCGGGGCTCGCTAAGTGTCCCCAGTGCGGCTCTACGATGACCCGAGTTAACAAGGGGCGGCAGGGCGGAACGCCCTATCTAGTTTGCACCACAGCGAAGGCCGGGGCGGGATGTCAATATCGCCAAGTACGAGCGACGCTTGTGGAGGCTGTGATCAGGCACGCGGGAACGCGTCAGTTGGTCTTTGATGTTCCTTCGGGGGATGAGGGATTGGACGCGGAGCGCGAGGCACTGGAGGGCGCGTGGGAGGGCGTTAGCACCGCCGTTAGCAATCTTGCCGAGGAAATCGAAGAAGGCAATTCGTCTCCTGCCCTTCGGCGGCGTCTGTCGGCCAAGGAAGCGGAGTTGGCTGCTATCGTTGAACGCCTAGACGAGGTTCATGAGCGGAGCAAGCGCTCCAGCGGTCGGGCTGTTGCCCGGCATGTTGCAACGCTGGAAAAGACATTCAGGAAGGATGGGGCGACAGTGACGGAAATTAACACGGCACTTCGAGACGCCTTCTCCCATTGCGTCGTCGACTATGTCAGCGGTGACCTCCGGTTCTTCTGGAAACACACATCCGCGCCTACAATCATCCCCTACGATCTACCGCCGCCATAGTGCCCGACAGGGGCGGCTGCAGTAGTTGGAGACAATGCCCTACATGTGATCGGCAGGTTCCCAACGTCTCCAGTGATGGACTGTCAGCCTCCGCAGGCGCGGCGGCCAGGCAGCCGCCACCCCAGTCTTCAAAGCCGATAAGCACGCTAGCATCCTTCCGATAGCCCTGAACATACGGCGCTTTCCGGTCGAGGACTCCCCAAATTTTCCTCTATACAGCACAAGCGAAGCTGAAATTTCCTTCCCATACAACACGTCGAAGTCGGATTTCGTTGCCATACAGAGACAAGCGAAGTTGTGCAGCGTTTCGCCTGTGCGTTCGACCGGCTCGTCAAACCGGATTTCTGGACGTAGGCCTCCACGGCCCTCCTATACCGCCTAGCCCCATTACGCGCTGACTGCGTTCCTCAACACCTGCCATCAGCCATCCGCGACCCACCCCGGGGGAAACCCCAGGGGCCGAGGGAGGCTGCTGCATTCGCAAAAAGAAAGCGAACGACATGACTGACTACACCACCCCCGAGACTGACATCACCAAGGGCCTCGAAATCCTCCGCAGAGAAACTCTTCAGGAGGCCGCAACCGCCCCCGGCGATCTCGAGGCACTCGCGCCCGGTGACATCAAGCGGATGGTCGCCGTGTTTCAGCCGCGATCACTGGAGGGCCGTCTTGCCGAGGATGACCAGCATGTGGCGACCCTCGTGGATGCCATCGGAAACGCCAAGTCTCCGCGGTTCCTCGATCCGATTCTGGTCTGGTGGAGCGGAGTCCACTGGTACGTCGTCGACGGCTTCCATCGCCTGCTCGCCTACCGGAAGGCAGGAGTGAACCAACCTGTGCCGGTCGCCGTGTTCTCGGGTTCACTGGAGGAAGCCGTTGAGGCCGCAGCTGCCGCGAACTCCAAGGACAAGCTCCCCATGACCAAGAAGGACAAGAACAACATGGCGTGGCGCCTGACCCTGTTCTTCGAGGGCCGCTCGAAGCGGCAGGTAGCTCGCTCTTGCGCCGTCTCGGAGCGCAACGTGGCAAACATGCGAAAGGCCCGGCGGGAACTGCTGGAGCGCGGAGAGAAACTTGAGAATATCCCAGAGGAATGGGATGACGCGCGGCGTTTCTGGCAGGGCATCGATTTCCCCGAGAACCATGACTTCGACGCCGCAAGGCAGCGGAAGGTTGAGAGGATGGCCAAGGCTTTGTCGAGGGCGTTGGGGCGGACCGCCTATCGGGACCCCGACGTGTTCGCGGCGGCCCTCAAATTCAATGAGGCACGGCTCCCCAGGTGGCTCCTTGAGAGCCACGAGTGGGCCGATGACGTGGCCGACTTCCTCCAGGCACGAGCGGACTTGGAAGAGGACGAAAACGGTGACTACTAGCCGTTGCCGCTAGCGCATTGCACACCCCGGGGGTTATCCAACGATCGCTGGGGTGTGCATGCTTACATATGCAGATTGCATAGAGACCGGCGCGAAGGTCAAAATTCGCCTTCGTCCGTACCCACATTTTTCACGGTCGGATAGAAAGCCATCCAGTCAGTTACTTGCGGGTGGAGGAGTGACGACGCGTTACCAAATCGGCTAGTCGTCATTATCGGAAGGGGAGGTGCCGCCAATGGATACGGTTTCGGCAACGGTAGGAGCGCGACCTGCGCCAAGCGCAGTAATCGTCCAGCAGGGGAAGCTACTAGATTTCATCGATGGCCTCACGCAGCGCAATGAGACGCCCGAGGAATACGTTCGGCAAGAGATCGCAAAATCCTTGGTTCGTGAGTACGGATACCTGAAGGCCGAGATCGCGGTCGAATTCATTTTGGCTGTAGGTTCGCGCAAGCCGAGAGCCGATCTGGTCGTCTTCAATTCAGATGATCCCCACACGCAGGACCGTGCGCGCATTATCGTCGAATGTAAGTCGCAGAAGGTCAGAGCCAACGATCGGTCGGACGGAGTGGGGCAGCTCCAGAGCTATATGGCCGCCTGTCCCAACGTACATTACGGCATGTGGACCAATGGCATTGAACGCTTTTGCTATCGACGGATTGAAAGTGACGGCCACGTAACATTCGACGAAATCCCCGACATTCCAAGCAAAGGCCGAGGTGAGGACGAGGTTGAGCGGCCAAAATTCGAGCAATTGAAAGCTGCATCATCCGATGCCCTGCTGTTTGCTTTCAGGCGATGCCACAATTATATTGCAGGAAATCAAGGACTTCAGAAACCAGAAGCATTCTGGGAACTGTTAAAGATAATCTTTTGCAAAATAAATGATGAACGGCAATCTAATGAGGTAAACTTTTTCTGTACATCAAAAGAGAGGCACAATCTAAATGGACAGATGAAGGTTAAAAAGCGAATAGCGGACCTGTTTGCAGATGTTAAGAGCCAGTTTGATACTATTTTCAGAGAAAACGAAGAAATCGACCTGAATCCGGCTGTTCTCGCATATATCGTGACTCAGCTTCAAATGTACTCGCTCCTTAATAGCGACATCGACGTGAAGGGGCGGGCCTATGAAGAAATAGTGGGCTCCAACCTTCGGGGAGACCGTGGTGAGTTCTTTACGCCGCGCAACGTGTGCCGAATGGCTGTAGCCATGTTGGACCCAGGAGAGAAGCAACTCATTGTCGATCCAGCATGTGGTACGGGCGGGTTCCTAATCACCGCGATGAACCACGTGATCGAAAAGATTCGGAAAGTGGAAGAAAGCAAGTGGGGGGCCAATCTCGCTAGCGCAGAAGACGCTGTACGCTCGCGCATCCAGAGCTTCGCCCAGAAATTTATCATCGGCGTTGACCTCAACCCCAACTTGGTCAAGGCCGCTAAGATGAACATGGTGATGAATAATGATGGTGCAGGGGGATTGTATCAGGCTAACTCCCTTCAATCTCCAGCGAGGTGGGATGAAACGCTACGAGACCGCAGCATATTTGGCCAAGTTGACATCCTGTTCACCAACCCCCCGTTTGGCTCGAAAATCCCGATTGACGACCCGGCAGTATTGGAGGCGTACGACCTCGGCCATGCTTGGAACTATGATGAAGAGTCAGACGAGTGGACTATGCGCAGCGAGGTGCAAAAGGCTCAGCCGCCAGAAATTCTGTTCATCGAGCGCTGCGTTAAGCTACTGAAGCCTGGCACTGGTAGGTGCGCGATCGTACTGCCGGACGGAATCTTGGGCTCGCCCGGCCTAGGGTACGTAAGGGAGTGGATACTCCAAAACACTCGTGTCCTGGCCAGCATTGATTTGCACCCCGATACCTTTCAACCGCACGTATCAATTCAGACGAGTCTGCTCGTACTTCAGCGGAAGTCGGCCGAAGAGATTGCGATCGAAGAGGCGGCTGGCCGATACAATGACTACAACGTTTTCATGGCGGTTGCGGATCACATCGGTCACGACAAGCGCGGCAACGTCACGTACGTACGCGATCGTGCAGGCAATGAAATCGTCGAGGAGATAGAGGAGCGGACGAAGGAGTACGAGGATGGGGCGCTCGTGTACAAGTTGCAGAGAACGCAACGAAAGGTAGTCGACGACAATACTTTCCAAATCGCAGCGGCGTTCCGTTCATGGCTATCTCAGCAAATATAGTTAAATCCGCTTCCCCGCAGGAGCGGAATTGGCACGATGTTGACGCGGCTTCAGTACCGGCCTCACTTCTGTTTCGCGGCCAGCGCCGAATGGAAGGCGAGACGTACCTAACGAGCGGCTACGGTATCCGCAGGGCACTTGAAGCAAAGCCGCACGGTTGGGAGCGGTTCGGAAATGCTGCAATCGTGACCACACCGCCGCGAATTAAGCAGGTCCTTGTGTCCCCAGAAAACGGGACACCTTACTTGAATACCAGCCAGGTATTCGAGCCGATACCCTCCCCCAGAAAATGGCTTGCGCTCGGAAAAACGAATGCAGCCAACCAGCGGTTCGTTTCCGAGGGGACAATTCTGGTCATGGCATCGGCAACAGTTGGTCGAAGTATCGTTGCCACCCGACAGCACGAGAACGCTATCATCTCACATCACTTTATGCGTGTAACCGCCCGGGACCCCCAAGTGTCCGGGTGGATCTATGGCTTCCTTAGGTCACCGCAGGGGCAAGCAATGATGAGTAGCTCGCAGTATGCGAGTATCATTCGACATATTGAGCCTGCCCACCTGAATGCGCTGCCAATCCCGAATGTATCACCGGCAATCGCTGCGAAGTTTCAGAGGTGGATGGATGCGATCATCGACTGTAGGAACCAAGCTACTAGATATCGTAAGGACGCTGAGGCCGCTTACGAAACTGCGCTTGGTGCCCCAGTGCCCCCTAAGAGCCAGATCGGGTTCACCGTCAGTTCGACAGAATTGACCGCACGCCGCAGGCGTCTGGAGGCAGCATATCATTCCCCTACGGCCCGGACTATCCTCAATGCCTTTGCCCGCCAGCAGAGACTCGGGGATTTGGTCAAGCGCGTGTGGTGGCAAAGCCGGTTCAAGCGCGCCTTCGGTGAGGCTGGCATGCCCTACATGAGCGCAGATGACCTCTTCACGACGAACCCCCATCAGCTGAAGTCGATCTTGGTTGAAGGCAAGAAGGATATCGATGAGTTTCTAGTGCAAAAGAACTGGATCGTGATGGCGTGTTCTGGCCAAATCTACGGCTTGAACGGCTCAGCAATGCTGACGTCTGAGTACCATCGAGGGTTCTTCCTATCCCACGACCTGATACGGATCGAGCCGGACCCCACAAAAGCACGTCCTGGATATTTGCTCACCGCGCTCACTCATCCTACCCTCGGCCGCCCCTTGGTACTTCGAGAAGCTTATGGAATGTCTATCCCCCACCTCGACCCAGACGATGTGGCTGGCATTGCGATTCCCCGACTCAACGACCAAAAAGAATCAGCGATCGCCGACCTAGCCGAAAAATCGGCGGCAAAGCAGGCGGAAGCAGAGAGTCAGGAGAGGGACCTCGCGGAAGCGGCGGGAAAGGTCATCTCTGAATTCCTTATGCGCGAGTAAGAAGCGGCGGACTTTTTTTCACGGCGTTCGTTGTCGCATCTGCTGGTGTGGCCGTTGCGCAAATCCCCCCGTGCCCCGAGGGGGCACAACGGAACATGTCGGCGATTCACTAGCTACTGCGGTTGAAGGGTCTTATGTACTTGACATGAGGAGATTGTGGCCGCCGGCAGCGGCTACCTCGAGTGCCCGCTTGGCGCTCTCTTGCCCCCTGATATCGGCCATGTCCGGCAGGTTCGCTGCTGCTGCGTGGATTGCTGGCTCGGGTCGCGACAGCACCTGTGTGCCACGGAAATGGTTGGCGATCGAAATCAGGCTGCGCGGCGCGATGATGTCGATGTCGGCGCCCGCCCATGCCGCTTCCGGCCCGCACCGATGCGGGCAGATCAGACCCTTGCCGTCGGCATTGGCGCCGATCGCTGCCGGCAGCGCGCCGGCAACCGGCGCGATCGTACCGTCAAGCGAGAGCTCTCCAAGCACGACATACTCGGACAGGCTGTCGCCCGGGATTGCTCCGAGAGCCGCCATCAGGCCGAGTGCAATCGGCAGGTCGTAATGGCTTCCCTCCTTGGGCAGGTCTGCCGGCGCCAGGTTTACCGTCACGCGTTTGGCGGGCATCGACAGGCCGGAGGCATGCAGTGCGGCCTGTACGCGCTCGCGGCTCTCGGCCACCGCCTTGTCTGGCAGCCCGACGATCTGCATGTTCATCTTGCCGGGCGCGATCATCACCTGCACGTCGACCGGAACGGCCTCGATGCCCTGGAAGGCGACTGTGCGAACGTGTGAAACCATGACCCCTCCGCCCCAACCCCGGAACCAAGTCCGGCCGCCGGTCAACGAGCCCCTGCGCTGGACTGAAGCACAGTGAGGAGAACAATACAAGAACAAATTGGTGCAATAGACTCGGCTGGGTTGCGCCGGGTTGATTGGACGGAACAGTTGTTCCGGCAAGCGCGCCGGGCTAGCCGCGCAGCGCCTCCACCGCGTCCCAGAACAGCGATGCGATGTCAGCGCCGCCGAAACGCTTTACCTCGCGCACGCCGGTGGGCGAGGTCACGTTGATCTCGGTCAGATAGTCGCCGATCACGTCGATGCCGACCAGTACGAAGCCGCGCTCCCTGAGCGCCGGGCCGATGCGAGCGCAGATCTCGCGCTCGCGTTCGGTGAGTTCGGCGTGTTCAGCGCGCCCGCCGACATGCATGTTGGAGCGGGAATCGTGCTCTGCCGGCACCCGGTTGATGGCGCCGACCGGCTCGCCCTCGATCAGAATGATGCGCTTGTCGCCCTTGCGCACATCCTTGAGATAGCGCTGGACGATGAACGGTTCGCGGAACATCTGCGCGAACATCTCGAGCAGCGAGGCGAGGTTCCGGTCGTCCTCGCGCAGATGGAAGATGCCTGCGCCGCCATTGCCGTAGAGCGGCTTCACGATGATGTCGCCGTGCTCCTTGCGGAATGCCGCAACTTCGGCTGCGTCGCGGGTGATCAGCGTGTCCGGCATCAGGTCCGGAAACTCGGTGACGAAGGTCTTTTCCGGGCTGTTGCGCACCCAGGCCGGGTCGTTGACCACCAGCGTCTTGGGGTGGATGCGGTCGAGAATGTGCGTCGTGGTGATGTAGTTCATGTCGAAGGGCGGGTCCTGCCTCAGCAACACGACGTCCATCTCGGACAGGTCGGTGCGAACAGCCTCGCCCAGCGTGAAATGATTGCCCTTCTCGTCGCGGACTTCCATCGGCTCGATGCGCGCGAACACATGTCCGTTGCTCAGCGACAGGCGGTCCGGGGTATAGTGATAGAGGCTGTGTCCGCGCCGCTGCGCCTCCAGCGACAGCGCGAAACTCGTATCCCCCGCGATCGAGACGGTGGCGACATGGTCCATCTGGACGGCAACTTTCAGCGGCATACGGAGGCTCCGGCGGAGTGGCGGGTCGGTGACGATGTAATCTCTCGCGGGACGAATGCCAATCGCACCCGGAGCAACATCTTTTGTGTTAACCGGGAGCCAATCATTGCACGGCTAGTCTGGACCACGTGTCGCGCGCCGGCTGGCGCCGCCGACGGCCTCCTGAGGAGAACCAGATGACCGCTGTCGCCCGGCTGAGAACAGACCTGCCAGAGCCCTCAGGGATCGAACTGACGATCCTGATGCCGTGTCTCAATGAGGCCGAGACGCTGGCCATCTGCATCGGCAAGGCACTGGGCTATCTCGAAAGCGCCGGCATCTCCGGTGAGGTGCTGGTCGCCGACAATGGCAGCACCGACGGGTCGCGCGAGATCGCGCACCGGCTCGGCGCGCGTGTGGTGCCGGTTCTCGAGCGCGGCTACGGTGCTGCGCTGCAGGGTGGCATTGCTGCCGCTCGCGGCCGCTACATCATCATGGGCGATGCCGACGATTCCTACGATTTCTCGCGCCTCGACGCCTTCGTCGAGAAGCTTCGCGCCGGCGGTGAGCTCGTCATGGGCAACCGCTTCGAGGGCGGTATCGCGCCGGGCGCGATGCCCTTCCTGCACCGCTATCTCGGCAATCCGGTGCTCTCCTTCATCGGCCGGCTTCTCTTCGGCGTTGGCGTCGGCGATTTCCATTGCGGTTTGCGCGGCTTCGACACCGAGCGCATGCGCAAGCTCGACCTGCGCACCACGGGCATGGAATTCGCCAGCGAAATGGTGGTGCGCGGTGCGCTCGAAGGCCTCCGCATCGAGGAAGTGCCCACCACCCTGCAGCCCGACGGCCGCAGCCGCGCCCCGCACCTCAAGACCTGGCGCGACGGCTGGCGGCATCTGAAGTTCCTGCTGATGTACAACCCGAAATGGTTGTTCTTCATTCCGGGCGGCGCGATGGCCGGCATCGGTGCGGTTTTGTCGCTGCTCCTCTTCGCCGGCGCGGTGCAACTGGGTGGAGCAGTTGAACTCGGCCTCAACACCTTCATCGCCGCCTGTTTCACGATCGTCACCGGCGCGCAGCTCGTCAGCTTCGGCGTGCTCTCGCGTTATTACGCCCACATCACAGGCATGTTGCCCGCAAGCGGCAGGTCGGACTGGCTCAAGAGCGCGGTCAGCACTGACCGTCTCGCCATCGCCGGCGGAGCGCTGCTTCTCGGCGGCATGGGCTTCTTTGCCTATGCGCTCAGCGCCTGGGCCAGCATCGGCTTCGGCGCGCTGCCTGATCCGCAGATACCGCGCATCGTCGCCTTCGGCCTCACCCTTATCGTCCTCGGTTTCCAGACATTCTTCTCCGCCTTCCTGCTCGGCATACTCGAAATCCCGGCGCGGGCAGGCGCTTTCGCGCCTAGGCTGGGCAAGGCAGACGCGGCGAACGGCGGCGCCGAAGCGTGACCGGACAGTTGCAGGCACTGCTGCGGCGGCGCTGGGCGCGTTTCATCGTCGTCGGCGCCGGCGCCAATCTGCTGCTTTTCGTTCTCGTCTATGTCTTCCATCGGCTGGGCGTGTCGGCCTTTCCGGCAGCGGTAGTCGCCTACGCCGTCGCATTCGCCGGCGCCTACCTCGCCCAGCGCGGCTGGACATTCGGCGGAACGCACCGTCACGGCCGCGCCTTTCCGAGATATCTCGCCGCGCAACTGGCCTGCGCCGGGTTGGCCGGGGCGGTCGGGCATGCCTGTGACGCGCTGCTCGGCGCGCCGCCGATGCTCATGGCGGCAGCCGTTGCCGCAACTGCCGGCGCGGCCAGCTACATGCTGTCTTCGTTCTGGGTATTCCCGTCAGCGCCCGGTGAAGCGTCTAGCGCAGCCGCGCGATGAAGTGCAGCCGGCGGTCGAAGAACAGGCTTGCCGGGAAGGGATAGAGCGCCAGCTTTTCGCGCCAGCTTTTCGGGGTCAGCCCCACTTGGTCGAAGATCGCGCGCCATTCGGTACGGGTCAGATAATTGTAGGGCAGCCTCACATCGTGGCCCCGGTTGCCGACCCAATCCATCAGCCTGAGCGTCTCGTAAGCGGCGAATCCTTCACGCAGATGATCCTTGATGATCACACCGTAGCGGGCCACGCGCGCCGCCTCAGCCACCAGATCGCCGGGATTGTCGGTGTGGTGCAGTACGTCGACGATCGTCACCCAGTCATATGAGGCGTCTTTGGCCGGAATTGTCGCCCCGTCGAATAGCTCGACGGGGATCATGCTCGTCGGCCGCAGCATCACGTCGATGCCGCGGAAACTCAGCCCTGGAGAGCGCTCCATGATCGCCTGCGCGATCGAGCCGTCGCCGCAGCCGAGATCGAGCACGGTGCCGGCGGCGCCGAGCTCCTGCGCCAGATGCTCCGAGAGCACTCTTACACGACGGCGGAAGACGGCCCGGTCATGCACGGAATTGAGGAGCTTCTTTTCGACCGCCGCCATGCTTGCCATTTCAGTCTCCGCAGCCACGACCCCGCCGAGCGACGGGCGCGGCCGAATGGTCGGCGGAACTATTGCCGGCGATGGTTAAGGTCAGGTTTAGCAGGGCGCTCCGTCGGCGCTGGCGGTTTACCAAATGTTGAACGCGCCGGCGTCACTATCACTGCGGTTCACAGATTTGCCTCACCGGATATGGCGTTCACAAGCATTACCGCGGAAACGACGCGCCTCGCGCGCTGGCCCGAATGGGTCCGCCACCTCGCGCTGGCATCGTGCATCGCTTGCGTCATGTTCGCCATTCACGCGTTTTCCGGCTTCCCGCAACTGACCGACGCGCGCGGCGACAATGACAGTCTGACGCGCTTGGTCCAGGTGCGGGATCTGCTGGCGGGCCAGGCATGGTTCGACCTGCATCAGTACAGGATGGGGGCCGGCGACGGGCTCCTGATGCACTGGTCGCGTCTCGTCGATGCGCCGATTGCGGCGATCATGCTGGTGTCGAATGCATTTGGCGCAGGTCCGGAGTTGGCCGAAACCATCGCGCGGATCGTCTGGCCGATGCTTCTGTTCGGCCTCGGCCTGTTCGCCATCATCCGCATCGCCCGCATGCTCGGCGGCGAATGGGCGGTTTTCCCTGCAGCCACGCTAGGTGCTGCGGCGCTCTATTTCGTCAACCTGTTCCGGCCAGGTTCGCTCGATCACCACAATCTGCAGATTGTGCTGGTATTGGCAGTGATTGCGTTGCTGGCCGATCCGGCGCGCCGGATCGGTTATTATGCAATCGCAGGCATCGCGACCGCGCTGATGCTGGCGATCGGCCTCGAGTCGCTTCCCTACGTAGCGGTCGCAGGCGCCGCTGTTGCCGTCGGTTTCCTTTTCGCCGGTTTACCCCTTTCGCGTCAGGCCGCGGCGTTCGGCTTGGCCTTTGCCGGCGGCACGCTGGCGGCTTTCGTCGCAACGGTTGGCGTGTCGCGGTGGGGGACGGCCTATTGCGATACGCTCTCGGTCGTGCATCTCGCCATCGCATCGATCGCAGGCTTCGGGTTGACGGCGGTGGCACTGGTGCCGGCAGCCAACGCCTCGTTTTCGCGCCGCATGGTTGCCCTTGCCGCGCTGGGGGCTGGATTGGCCGCAACGGTGGTGGTTGCTTTCCCTCAATGCCTCGCCGATCCCTATGCCGCGGTAGATCCCGAGCTTCGTGCTTTGTGGATCGACCGGGTCAGCGAGGTCCGCTCGGTCATCGTGCTGGCAGCAGGCGACTGGCCGAAGCTGCTTGTCTACTACGTCACGCCGCTGATGGCGCTCGGTTTCGTGACCGTGCGGCTGGCCGGACCGGGACGTACGGCGCGGGAGCTAACCTATGCAGCGTTCCTGGCGGCGGCATGTCTCGTCAGTGTGTGGCAGTTGCGCGGCTCGATGTTTGCGATCCCGCTGGCCACCGTTGGGCTGGCCGCCTTCATCGGCCGCTGGCGCGAAAGTCTGGACCGGGACTACTCACTGTCCTCAAGCATCGCCATGCTGGCTGTCTGGCTGCTGTCGTTCAATATCGTCTGGGGCTTCGCCGGTCATGCTGTCGGGCTGCACTTCAAGGATGATGCCGGGTCCGCACGCAAGGCGAGCTGCTACCCCGATGCAGGCTATGGCCGCCTCGCCGCACTGCCGAAGGGCACCGTGCTGGCGGTGAGCGATCTGGGCTCGCCCATTCTCTTCAACACGCATCACAGGGTGCTCGCCGGCCCGTACCATCGCAATGTGGATGGCAACATGCTGGCGATGCGGGCCTTTACGGGAAGTGCAGATGCAGCGGAAGCAATCATCCGCGCCAACGGCGTCGACTATGTCGTGTTCTGCGCCGGCAATCCCGAGAATGGTGTGTTCGCCGAGCACGGGCCGGGGGGCCTGATGGACGGCCTCGTTTCGAGCCGAGCGCCGGACTGGCTTCGTCCGGACGCGGCAACATCCGCGGGGCCGATTGACATCTATCGCGTCGTTGGTCGCGAGCCGTGAGCCCCGTCGATCACGCAAATCTGAGGCGGTCGCAGCCAAATTGATACGATTCTTTAATCGGTTATCCATCATAGCTAGTTCAAACGGCGAACTCTAACAGGGTGCTTGATGCATAACCCGGCGCAAAACAGGGAAATGGCGCGGGACGCGGCGGACCTCGAATTCACCGATCCGCTGACAGGTCTCGGCAACCAACGCCGCTTCCACGACAAGGTCGATCGCCTGATACGCGAGCGCGCCGACGACCCTGCGCCGTTCGCCATCGGGCTGCTCGATCTCGACGGCTTCAAGCCGATTAACGACCTCTTTGGTCGCAGCGCCGGCGATTTCATCCTCCAGCAGGTCGCTCTGCGCCTAAACGCGGCCATGGACGGCAATTCCTTCGTCGCCCGCGTCGGCGCAGACGAGTTCGCATTCCTCTACCCGATGATCTTCTCCGAGGAAGCCGTGTCGCAGAAGGCGCGGATGCTGATCGAGATCCTGTCGGCGCCATATGACATCGGCGAGCGCACCGCTCGCCTTTCGGCCTCGGTCGGCTGTTCGTTGTTTTATTCCGGCGACGAGACGACGTCGCATCTGGTCAACAAGGCCGAAACCGCTCTTTACCACGCCAAGCGCTCGGGCCGCGGCGGCGTTGTCGTCTACACCCGCGAAATGGAAGAGGCCGCCAAGCGCGTCACCCGCATCGAGCAGGCCCTGCGCCGTGCCGTTTCGGCCGGCGAGGTGGAGCCGCATTTCCAGCCGATCGTCGACCTGAAATCGGGCACGACAATAGGCTTTGAGACGCTCGCCCGCTGGACCGACCGGGATCTCGGCTTCGTTTCGCCCGCGACCTTCATCCCGATCGCCGAGGAGCGCGGCATCATCGCGCCGCTGTCGCAGCTCGTGCTGCGCAAGGCGACGGAAGCCGCCCGTACCTGGCCGGAACACCTGTTTCTGTCGTTCAACCTGTCGCCGTCGCAGCTCGTCGACCAGAACACCGGCCTGCAGGTTCTTTCGATCCTGAACCGCACCGGGTTCGATCCGCGCCGCCTCGAGATCGAGATCACCGAGACCGGCCTGATGACCGACCCGGCGTCCGCCGAGAAGATCGTGGACGATCTGCGTCGCGTCGGCATTCGCGTGTCGCTCGACGATTTCGGCACCGGCCAGTCGTCGCTGGGGCGCCTGCGCGAGTTCAATTTCGACAAGCTCAAGATCGATCGCGCCTTCGTATCGTCGATCCTCGAGGACAAGCCGTCCGAACACATCATCCGCGCCATTCTCGCCATGTGCGAAGGGCTCGGCATGGACGTGGTGGCCGAAGGCATCGAGGAGCAGGCGCAGGCAGACCGTCTGGTGCAGTTCGGTTGCGCCGGCGGCCAGGGTTTCCTGTTCGGCAAGCCCAAGAATGCCGAGGCTACGCTCGGCTATCTGCGCGACAGCCTGCGCGGCGCACAGCGCGTGCGTTCGGCCTGACCGGCCGGCGTTTGGGTCAGTCATGGCGCGCGATTTTCCACGGCACGGCGATCTTGAATCCGCCTCCGTCCTGATCACGGGGGGCGGCTCAGGTATCGGCGCGTCGCTGACCGAAGGATTTTTGCGCCAGGGGGCGAAGGTCGCCTTCATCGACATCGATGCAGCGGCCAGCGAAGCGCTGTGCGACCGGCTCGAACGCGAGCATGGCGCACGGCCCCTGTTCCTGAAAGCCGACCTCACAGACATTGCCAGCCTGCGCGAGGCCGTGGCCGCCGCCGCAAAAGCGCACGGTCCTGTGTCGGTGCTCGTCAACAACGCCGCCCGTGACGACCGCCATGCCGTCGACAAGCTGACGCCCGAGGAGTGGGACGCCAGCCAGGCGATCAACCTGAGGCCGCTGTTCTTTGCCGCCCAGGCCGTGGCGCCGGGCATGAAGGCCGCCGGTCGTGGCGCGATCGTCAATTTCTCCTCCATCGCCTTCATGCTCAACGGCGGCGACTACCCGGCCTATGCCGCCGCCAAGGCGGGCATCATCGGCCTGACCAAGAGCCTCGCCGGCGCGCTTGGTCCGCACGGCATCCGCGTCAATGCCATCGCACCCGGCATGGTCATCACCGAGCGACAACTGAAGCTCTGGCTCGACGAAGACATCATCGCCTCGCATGTCGGCGGCAGGCAGTGCCTGAAGCAGCGCATCACCGCGGACGACATGGTCGGCCCGTGCCTGTTTCTTGCCTCGGATGCCGCGCGCATGGTCACCGCGCAGACATTGATTGTGGACGGCGGCGTCATGTGAGCTAATCTCCCCGCCTGCGAGGGGGAGCACATGGCTGAAACGAAAATCGAAATTCTGTCTGGCACCGTATGCGAGCTCGGCGAGGGGCCGAGCTACGATCCGGCCGCCGACACACTGTGGTGGTTCGACATCGTCGGACGCCGCCTGTTCGAACACCGCTTCGCCGATGGGTCGGAAACGGCCCACGATCTGCCGGAAATGGCAAGCGCCGTCGCCGTGGTCGACGACAAGCGGCAGATGATCGCCACCGAAACCGGCCTTCATCTGCGCGATCTTGCGAGCGGGCGGCTCGAAATGGTGGCGCCGATAGAGGCCGACAATCCGGCGACGCGCTCCAACGATTCGCGCGTTCACCCCGCGGGCGCCTTCTGGGTCGGCACCATGGGCAAGCAGGCGGAAAAACGCGCCGGCTCGATCTACTGGTACCGCGCCGGCGAGACCCGGCGCATCCTGCCCGACATCACGATCACCAACGGCATCTGTTTCTCGCCCGCAGGCGACATCGCCTATTTTGCTGACACAGGCCGCAACATCATGTTTCGGGTCGAATGCGACCCAGAGACTGGGCTGCCGCGCGGCGAGCCTACGGTCTTCGTCGACGATCGCGGCACGCCGGGCGGCATCGACGGCTCAGTCTGCGACGCCGACGGCAACATCTGGAATGCGCGCTGGGGTTGCGCTCGCCTCGACGTTTACGACCCCTCGGGCAAGCGCACGAGATCGATCGATCTGCCGCCGAGCCGCACCTCATGCCCGGCCTTCGCCGGGCCGGAGGCAAACCGCATCGCCGTGACATCCGCCCTGCAGGGCATGAACGCCGAAGAACGCGCCGCCGATCCCGACGGCGGCAAGACCTTCATCGTCGATCTCGCGGTAAAGGGGCGGCACGAGCCACGCGTCAGGCTCTAGGCGGAGCTAGCCGCGGTCAAGGCAGATCTTGGTGTGGCCGGCGCGTACGAAACCCAGCGCCTGCGCCGCGCCCTTTGACAGATCGATGATGCGCCCGCGGATGAACGGCCCGCGGTCGTTGATGCGCACCACCACCTCGCGCCCGTTGCGCTGGTTGACGACCCGGACGCGCGACCCGAAGGGCAGGCTGCGATGGGCGGCTGTCATTGCGGCAGGGTCCATGCGTTCGCCGTTGGCGGTGCGGTTGCCGGGCAGGGAATACCAGGAGGCTGAGCCGCATTGCGGCAGCGCATGCGCGGGAGCGGACGCAGCGATGGCGATCGCCGCGATCAGCGGGAAAATACGTTTCATGAAGTCCAATGCCGGAAGGTTGCCTGAATTGATTGCGCCCGTTGCGGGCACTATGCGGCGCAGGCGTGACGCCGTTCAAACGGTTCCGACAATTATGGTTTCCAGCGGTCACCGAGTGTGAGGTAAGGCGTCTGCGCGATGTCTTGCCTTTCGCTAACCGCCGCTCCCGAGGTCGATCAATCCCGCAGTCGCTGCGGCAAGCACGACGTAGCGCCCGGTCTTGGCAATCGCGACGAGCAACAGAAAGCTCCACAACGGCTCCCGCAGCACGCCGGCTGCGACGGTGAGCGCATCGCCGCCAATCGGCGCCCACGAAAGCAGGAGGCTCCAGCGGCCCCATTTTCGGTACCATGCGGACGCACGTTCCAGCGAAGTCGGCGAAACCGGAAACCAGCGGCGCCCGCTGAAGCGCTCGGCGCCACGTCCCATTGCCCAGTTGACGACGGCGCCTAGCGTGTTGCCGAGACTGGCAACGGCTACAAGGAGGGCAACCGGATAGCCGGCCACTTGCATCCCGACGAGCGCGGCTTCCGACTGGGCCGGAAACAGAGTGGCTGCCGCGAAGGCGATGCCGAAGAGTGCAGCGAAAGCGCCGAGTTCATCCATCGCTTCGCCGCGCTAGGTCACGCCGCCCGCCGGACTGTGATGAATCGCCTGAAGATGGATGTTTGGTGCTCAGGAGAGGATTTCGCTCGTAGTTGCAAAACACATTGATAAATAAGGTTTTTTCGCCTTGCAAGCTTTGTCTTGTTGCACACGTGGGGTGCACATAGAGCGAGGCCAGTGGGAGGTGTGGAAGGTCTCTAATCCAGTCGCGGCCGCTGCAGACTGTGTGTGGCGTCCTGGCAACGGTGGCGCTCCACGCCGCAGACAGGTGCACGATTGCTGACGATGTCGCCGGCCCTGCCCCTTTTGTGCCAAATTGACCGACCATCCACGCGCCATGCGACGCATATTTCTTGTCCTCGTGGCTCTCGTTTCTGGCCTTGCCTTTGCGTCAGCGGTTCCTGCAGCTGCCCTAGCCGGCCTCGACACGGTTCCGGCAGCGGCGCAGTCTGATGCCGCGCCCGTCTGTGCGGATCAGGCGGAGGAACGATCAACGGATTTCCTCGTGGTGACCTGCAAGAAGAAGGTGCAGTCGACCGCCACCACGCTCTGCCAGCAGTTTCAGGTCGTCATTCCCGACGCTGCTCCTGGCCGTTCCGGGACGTTTGCGCATCCACAGCCCGGCTGCAGCGTGATGCACGTCGCCGCCTCCGAGCCAGAAGCCCCCACCGGACCGCCGCGCGGCTAATCCTCTCGCGCTCCCCGCCGGCAGCACGACACACGTGCAGCGGCATTCGTTTTTTTTTGTCATGGGCGCAGCGACGCCCAAGAGGATTACAATGCATACGAACATGATCAACCGCCGGCAAATGCTTGCCGGCGCCGCGGCGCTATCCGGCCTTACACTCGCCGGCTGTGCCAGCGTACCGCCGCCGAAAGTGCAACCCGCGCCGAAGCCGGTCCAGCCATACATACCGCCGAACATTCTTGCCCACTACGGGCCGAGGCCGGATGAGCGCTTCCCGGTACGCGCTGCCAACATCACCGATATGGATCCGCGCTTCTATCGCCAGATGGTCGACGACCCGACCGGCGAGCCGCCGGGGACCGTGGTGGTCGATACCCCTTCGCGATTTCTATATTGGGTGATGCCGGGGGGGAGGGCTATGCGCTACGGGGCCGGGATTGGCCGCGACGGCTTCGCATGGGGCGGCAGGGCACGGATCGCCTACAAGCGCAAATGGCCGACCTGGACGCCCCCGGTGGCGATGATCGAGCGTCAGCCGGAGCTGGAGCAATATCGCAACGGCATGGAGCCTGGTTTGACCAATCCGCTTGGCGCGCGGGCTCTGTATATCCACGAGGGTGGGCGCGACACGCTGTATCGGGTTCACGGGACGATGGAAGAATGGTCGATCGGCAAGGCGGTGTCGAGCGGATGCGTCCGGCTCCTGTTCCAGGATGTGATCGACCTTTGTGAGCGCGTGCCGGACGGCTCCCCTATCCTGGTACGCCAGTAGCCAATCAAGGCCGCCGGTAGGCGTTTCGCCGGCGGCCTCAGCCGCTCTCCGCCCAGATCAGCTGATGGGTCATCGCGCCACGCCGCCTCGTGCCGCGCTGTCTTGGATAGATTGCGCAAGCTCACTTTGCCGCTCGCGTCATACCGGATCTGTAAAGAGGTCCGCTCACGCGCGACGCCCATTAAGTGGCAATTCGCAGGGTTCTCCCTCTACCCCCTAGGCCACCCATGGGGGACGGCGGAAGCATGGGCACCCGCAGAGGGTATGCCGGAGCGTCCGGACAGGCCGTGCGTCGGCAAGCGCCAAAGTGCAGCAGACTCAGTGGCTTGAGGTCAAGTCTCACTAGAGCTTAACTAATTGATCTGATTGGCAGTGCAGATCGAATGGTGCCCAGGAGAGGACTCGAACCTCCACGCCTCGCGGCACACGGACCTGAACCGTGCGCGTCTACCAATTCCGCCACCTGGGCAAGGTGAGCCGCCGATGTAAGCGGGCGGCCATCCGCTGTCAACGCCAATATGGGCTGTATGAGCTGGTCGCCGGCAAAGCAATGTCGGCATCCGCTCAGCCTTCCAGCACCTCCTTGGAGGCGACAGTGGAATCCGCGTTAAGCTTGTAGACGATCGGCACGCCGGTGCCGATCTCCATCTTGACGATCTCGTCGCCCGTCAGCCCGTCGAGCGCCATCACCAGCGATCGCAGCGAGTTGCCGTGCGCGGCGACCAGAACCGTCTCGCCGCGCAGCACGCGCGGCAGGATCTTGCCGAGATAATAGGGCCACACGCGCGCTCCGGTGTCGCGCAGGCTCTCGCCGCCGGGCGGCTGCGTCTCGTAGGAGCGACGCCAGATATGAACCTGCTCCTCGCCCCATTTGGCGCGCGCATCGTCCTTGTTGAGACCCGACAGATCGCCATAGTCGCGCTCGTTCAGCGCCTGGTCGCGGATCGTCTCCAGCCCGGTCTGCCCGAGCTCCTCCAGAATGTGGTCGAGCGTCACCTGCGCGCGCTTCAGCACCGAGGTGAAGGCGATGTCGAACTTCATCCCGCGCGCCTTCAGCCTGCGGCCGGCGTCGATCGCTTCCTCATGGCCTTTCTCCGTCAGGCCCGGATCGCGCCAGCCGGTGAACAGGTTCTTCAGGTTCCATTCGCTCTGGCCGTGGCGCACGAGCACGAGTGTTCCGGACATGGGCGATGCCTTTCGGGTTCGGGATGGTTCAGTTCTGGGTGAGGCCGAGCACGTCGCGCATGGAGTAGAGGCCGGGCTTGCGGCCATGCGCCCAGAGGGCGGCGCGCACCGCCCCGCTCGCAAACAGGCTGCGATCCTCGGCATTGTGGGTGATGGTCAGGCGCTCGCCTGGCCCGGCGAATATCACCGAATGGTCGCCAACCACCGAGCCGCCGCGCAGCGTCGCGAATCCGATCGCACCGTCAGGCCGCGGGCCGGTATGGCCGTCGCGCACCCGCACGCTCGCATTCTCGAGCCCGACGCCGCGTCCATCCGCCGCCGCCTTGCCGAGCAACAGCGCCGTGCCCGACGGCGCGTCGACCTTGTGGCGGTGGTGCATCTCCAGCACCTCGACGTCGAAATCGGCAGGCAGCGCCCGTGCCGCCTGCTCCACCAGAACAGCAAGCAGGTTCACGCCGAGGCTCATATTGCCGGATTTGACGATCGTCGCGTGGCGCGCAGCGGCCTTCACGGCCTCCTCGTCTTCTGCCGACATGCCCGTCGTGCCGATGACATGGACGAGGCGCGCTTGCGCCGCATAGCCGGCATAGGTGATGCTGGCGGCGGGCGTGGTGAAGTCGAGCAGACCGTCGGCCTTGGCGAACACGGGCAGCGGATCGTCCGAGATCGTGACGCCCAGATTGCCGACGCCAGCGAGTTCGCCGGCGTCCTTGCCGAGATCGGCGGCGCCTTCGCGCTCCACCGCGCCGGAGAGCCGCACCCCGTCCGTCTCGGCTATCGCGCGGATCAGCGTGCGGCCCATGCGGCCCGCCGCTCCCACCACAACCAGCGCCATGTCAGCCATGTCGCGTCGCTCCCTCAATCCAGGTTTGTCGAGAACCTGGCTAGTTGCGTTTCCAGCGCCGGCCGCCGGTCTCGATACCGAAACGCATTGGCGTGCGGGCGAAATCGGTCAGCCCGGCAAGCGCGGCGCGCTCATGCGTGATGACGCTGACCGGCATCGCCTTGAGCAGCGCGCTGTGCGGCGCCTTGTCCTCGAACGCCTTGCGGAAGATGTCCCGTTTCAGGGCCGGAATGATCTTCTGCGCGATCCCGCCGGTGAGGAACACGCCGCCTCGGCTCATGAACACGAGCGCCAGGTCGCCAGCCAGCCGTCCCAGGCAGGTGATGAAGATATCCAGCGCTTCCACGGAGGTCGCGTCGGTTTTTTCCAGTGCCGCGCCGGTTACCTCGGCGGGGGTCGAAAAGGAAGAAGGCGCGCCGTCAGCCTTTGCGACGGCCCGATAGATGTTCACCAGGCCGCGTCCGCACAGCATCTGCTCTGCCGAGATGCGGCCTTCGATCGGCTCCAGATGCGGCCAGATCGCGTGGTCGCGCGCCGTGCGCGGGCCGATGTCGACGTGG
The DNA here is from genome assembly GCA_017643025.1 of Rhizobiaceae bacterium. Lineage (GTDB taxonomy): Bacteria > Pseudomonadota > Alphaproteobacteria > Rhizobiales > Rhizobiaceae > RCIO01. The sequence continues at coordinate 88,220 of JAEPOG010000002.1, read as the reverse complement.
CCGCCCTCGCCGGGCACGGGAATCCAGATATGGCGGGCATGCACCATGCCGGCGACGCCGAGGCCGGTGCCGGGGCCAAGCACCACACGGCTCGCCGAAGGATCGCTGCGGCCCTCGCAGATGCGCTCCATATGGCCTTCGCCGAGCGCCACCGTAGCCAGGGCCTGCGCCTCGAAATCGTTGAGAACGACGATGTCGGACAGGCCGAGCGTCTCGAACATCTTTTTCGGACGCACCACCCAGTCGCAATTGGTGAGGTCGATTTCGTCGCCGTTGACAGGCCCGGCCACCGCGAGCACCGCCGAACGCGGCTGTACGGAGGTGCGGTCGAGAATCTGCGACTGGATCGCCTCGTCGATATTGACGAAGTCGGCGGTGCGGATGTTCGGAAATTCCTTGGGCTCGGCCTGCGAATCCACGAGGATGGCGAAGCGGGCGTTGGTTCCGCCGATGTCCCCGATCAGGATGGGGAAGTCCAATACATTGATGTCTTCGTTCCGGCCCGGCATCTGCTTCCTGTACGCTGTCCCTGCTCATAGACCGGCATGCAGGCCAGGCCGCCGCGCGATCCGCCTTGCGTCGCCGGTTCTTCCGGAGCAAAGGCGATGACGCCATAACACAGTCTTTCGGAAGGTGCATCAGGGACGGGCAACGCTTTTCCCGACCTGTGCGCCGGCAATGGCTACCGGTTCTCCGGCCGCCAGCTGGGCAACGGGATATCGCGTCCGGGAGTCGGCGCATAAGCGTGCGCCGAAACGGGTGCAACGGTCCGGGGGATGGCGCCGCTTCCGTCCACGGTGACCGCCTCGGCGGAGGCCGGCGCGGGTGCGTCGAGCACCGCTCGGCACTCGGCGGGCAGGCTGGCCATCGTCATGACGTCGCGCGCTTTGGGCTTTTCGGGACCGGTGGCCGGCCGCCAGGGCTCTTCTGTGAACCACCACGCCAGTGAATCGTCGCATCCGTCGCCGCGCGGCGGCGCGGCCTGCTCCCGGCAGCCAGTGGAGCCGGCCGGGCAACCGATCCGCAGGTGGAAGTGCGAATCGTGGCCCCAGAACGGCCGGATCTTCGACAGCCACGACCGGTCGCCCGTCACCGTGTCGCACAGTTTCTGCTTGATCCCCGGATGAACCAGGATGCGCTCGACATTGCGGTAGCTCGCCGCCCGCCGCAGCACGGCCTCGTGAGCGCGGGTCCATTTGCGGTCGTCGACGTGAAGCGAGTCGCGCCTGAGCAGCGATACGGCGGAGATGTTCTCGCGCTCGTGGATGGTCAATCGACGCGACGGCATGGGCATGAACCAGATGTCGGCGTCGAGGCCGATCTGATGCGAGGCATGGCCGGAAAGCATCGGCCCGCCGCGCGGTTGCGACATGTCGCCGAGCAGCAGGCCAGGCCAGCCGTCGGCCGCCGCCTCGCGCGACAGGCGCTCGAGCGTCTCGACAAGCTCCGGGTGACCCCAGTGGCGGTTGCGTGACAGACGCATGCCTTGCCAGTTGGGTCCGTCGGCCGCCATTGCGATGCCGCCCGAAAAACATCCCTTGGAGTAGAAACCATAGGAACTGGCCGGCATGGCCGCTGGCAGCCTTGCGGCACCGAACAGGTCCTTGGCGAGCGGGTCCCGCGCCGTCGCCGCACCGAGCGCAAGCATCAGGCCGGCCAGCAGCGCCGCCATGGTGCCGATCGCGTTGCGCTTTCTCATCCTTCCGCTCCGAACTCTTTGCCTCTTGCCCGCCCGGCCTCAGTCGAATCGCACAATATCATGGCTCGCGATTCCTTGCGCCCTGCCAGCTCCCGTCGGCCCACATGGCCTGTAGCGCATCACGGTAGTTCGGGAAGCTCAGCGCGTAGCCGGAAGCACGCAGCTTGGCGTTCGAGACGCGCCGGCTGTCCATGTAGAAGGACCGCGCCATCGGCGACATCTCTGCTTCGTCGAACGGAATCTCAGGCGGCGGTTCGACGCCCATCAGCTTGGCTGCGAATGCGATCACGTCCTGCGGCGGCGCCGGCTCATCGTCGGCGATGTTGAAAACGCCACCGGCTCGGGAAAGGGCCAGATACCGGGTGAATCCGGCGATATCGGCGACATGAATGCGGCTGAACAGCTGGCCATCCTTGACGATGCGGTGCGCCGTGCCGTCCGCAAGCTTGGTGAAGGCGTTGCGGCCGGGCCCGTATATGCCGGCCAGCCGCATCACGGCTACCTGTACGCCTGCCTCCAGTCCGGCATCCAGCCAGGCCTTTTCGGCTTCGATCCGCGCAATGCCGCGGCGCGACCTCGCGCGGCATTCGCTGTTTTCGTCCACCCACGCACCGTCATGGTTGCCGTATACGCCGACAGTCGAGAAATAGCCGACCCATTCGAGCTTCGGCATCGCTTTCGCTAGCGACTCGGGCAGGAGCCGCAGCAGCGGATCGCCGTCAGCGCCGGGCGGGGCGGAGTGCAGGAGATGGGTCGCTTCCGACAATGCAGCGGCAAGCGCCGGCACTATCTCCCTGCCGTCGAAGAGCAGGGGCAGGATACCGGCCTCTTCAAGCGTGGCGAGCCCCGCCGCCTGCCGCGTCGTACCGGCGATCCATTCGGCATCGCCGGCGATCTGGCGGGCAAACTCCTGCGCCGAATAACCGGCGCCCAGCAACAGAACGCGCATCAGGCGGCAACTTCCAGAACTTTATCCCACTCGGCGCGCACGTCCACTTCGGCTTCTGCTTTGCGCGCTTCCCCGGCGCGCTCGACCGCCTCGTGCGGCGCGAGTCGCGCCAGCGCCCATACCGCCGCGCCGCGCACGACGGGCGCGGGGTCGGCAAGCAGACGCTCGACTTGCGGAACAAGGGAACCCGATCCCGAGTTGCCGGCTGCGATCAGCACATTGCGGATGAAGCGGTCGCGACCGATGCGCTTGATCGGAGAGCCCGAGAACAGTTTTCGGAATGAGGCATCGTCGAGTTCGAGAAGGTCGGACAGTTGAGGCGCTTCGAGGTCGTCGCGCGCGATCAGCTTCGCCTCGTTCGCCTCACGTGCGAACTTGTTCCAGGGGCAGACTGCGAGGCAGTCGTCGCAGCCATAGATCCGATTGCCCATCGCGGAGCGGAATTCCTGCGGGATCGGACCTTTGTGCTCGATGGTGAGGTAGGAGATGCAGCGTCGGGCGTCGAGCTGGTAGGGCGCGGGGAAAGCGTCTGTCGGGCAAATGTCGAGGCATGCCCGGCACGAGCCGCAATTGTCGGCCTGGGGCGTATCCGTGGCGAGTTCGGCTGTCGTGAAGATCGCGCCGAGGAACAGCCACGAGCCGAGCTCCCGGCTCACAAGGTTCGTGTGTTTGCCTTGCCATCCGAGCCCCGCCGCGGTGGCCAGCGGCTTTTCCATTACGGGGGCCGTATCGACGAACACTTTCACGTCCGCGCCTGAGCGCGCCGCGATCCTGCCGGCTATTTCCTTCAGTCTGCCCTTGATGACGTCGTGATAGTCGCGGTTGCGCGCATAGACGGAGATCGTCGCGCGGTCCTTCAATCCCAGCGACGCCAGGGGATCGCTGTTCGGCCCGTAATTCATGCCGAGCATGATGACGCTCCGCGCGTCCGGCCACAGGGATCGCGGGCTGCCGCGCCGCCCGGCGGTTTCCTCCATCCAGCCCATTGTGCCGTGCCGGCCGAGCGCGACGAACTCGCCGAGGCGCTCGCTCAGGTCGGGCGCGGTCTCGGCGGACGTAACGCCAACGACGTCGAACCCTGCTTTGCGCGCAGCCGATTCGAGGAACGTACGCAAGCGCGCGGGGTCGCTTGTCGCGCCGCTCTTCGGTTTCGCTATCGTGTTCGTTCCGGTCATGTGCTGCCCAGTATGGGCAAGAAATCCGCCGATCAGAAGTCCAGATCGGCGTAATGCGAGACCGGTGACAGGCCGCGCACCCTATCCGCCAGCAGCGGACGGAAGGAGGGCCGCGATTTCATGCGCTGGTACCAGTCGCGCGCCGCGGGATGGTTTGTCCAGTCGATCTCGCCCAGATAGTCGAGCACCGAAAGAGCCGCGGCCGCCGCAAGGTCGGCATAGGTGAGGCGCTGACCTGCCAGCCAGTTGCGCGTCCCGGCCAGCCAGTTGGTGTATTTCATGTGCTGCTTGATGTTGGTGCGCGCGGCGCGGATCACCGCAGCGTCAGGCGCGCCGCCCGCGCCGTCGCTCATTTGCGGCTTGAGCACGCGCTCGCGAATGAGATGGCGCAGCACGTCCTGCTCGGCTTTGCCAAGATACCAGTCGGTGAGCCGCCGGATTTCCGCCCGCTCGAACGGATCTTCGGCAAAGAGCCGCTTGTCGCGCTTGAAGGCGCCGCGCGTCTCATCGACATACTCTGCAATCACCTGCGCGCCGACGATCGGCACGTCGCCCTCCGCCAGCAGCACCGGCAGCGAGCCGGCGGGGTTGAGCGCCAGGAACTCAGGCCTGCGCTGCCACGGCTTCTCCTCGATCAGCGCCAGCTCCTCGCCATATTCGGCGAAGCTGAGGCGGACGAAGCGGCTGGAAGCGAACAGGGGAAAGTGAAAAAGCGTCAGCATGAAATACCGTTGGTCTGGCCCCCGACCTCTGGTCATTTGGCCGTCTCGCGGCTAAGTCTCGACGGCCCGATTCCGTGCGGGCCACGGAGCGGAGCTATAGGCTCCACCGCCAGCCCTGACAAGCCGCGCGTCCCGGAGGATTGATGGCTTCCCAGACTATCGTCGAAGCGCTTCTTCTGGGCATTCTCGAAGGGCTGACCGAGTTCATTCCAGTCTCCTCGACCGGGCACATCCTGCTCGCCGGGCATTTCTTGGGTTTCGAGTCGACCGGCAAAGCCTTCGAGGTGCTGATCCAGCTCGGCGCCATCCTGGCCATCCTCAGCGTCTATTTCGCCCGCCTCTGGTCGATGCTGGTGTCGCTGCCCCGCGACCGCAAGACGCAGCATTTCGTCGGCGGCATCCTTCTCGCATTTTTGCCCGCTGCGATCATCGGCTATCTGGCGCACGACTTTATCAAGACGGTGCTTTTCGAAACGCCGGCGCTGATCTGCACGACGCTGATCCTCGGCGGCATCGTGCTCCTGTGGGTCGACCGCTGGGCGCTCAATCCGCGCTACGACGACGTCACCGGGTTTCCGCTCAGGGTCTATCTCGGTATTGGCCTGTTCCAGTGCCTGGCGATGATTCCGGGAACCTCGCGCTCTGGGTCGACCATTGTCGGTGCCCTGCTGCTCGGCACCGACAAGCGTTCGGCCGCCGAGTTTTCCTTCTTCCTCGCCATGCCGACCATGGTTGGCGCCTTCGCGCTCGACCTGTTCAAGAACCGGGACATTCTCACCGCCGCCGACCTGCCGATCATCGCGACGGGCTTCGTCGCCGCTTTCATCATTGCGGTGTTCGTCGTGCGCGGCCTGCTGAATTTCGTTTCCAAACGCGGCTACGCGCTGTTCGGCTGGTGGCGCATCGCCGTCGGACTGGCGGGGTTCGCGGCGCTGGCGGTGTGGGGCTAGATCAGCGCCATTGCGCCGCGGCGCATCAGGTCGAGCGCCAGCGCCGTCACCACGATGCGGAACCAGAAGCGGAAGCGCTCTTCCGGCATGGAATCCAGCAGGCGTGATCCGACCAGTGTGCCCAGATAGCCGGCGGCGATCATGGCAGCGATCAGCGGCAGCCATTCCGCGAAGGCGAAGCCGGCGATCATGAAGGCGATTACCTTGAAGAGGTGCTGCACTGTCATGCCGGCGGCATGCGTGGCGATCAACGCTTTGCGGTCTTCGGGAATGATCTGGGCGAAGAAGGCCGAAAGCAGCGGCCCGGTCGCGCCGAAGAACATGTTGGCCAGCGCGATGATGCCGCTGCCCGCGGCGACGCCCGCGCCGCGCAAATTCTCCATGCCGGGAATGCGCGTCCAGGTGATCGCGATGATGAAGATGCCGAGCGCCAGCTTCAGAAAAGCGTCCGGCAGCTGGACCACGAGCAACGCGCCGACGGCGGCGCCCGCCACACTGCCGATCAGGAACGGCGTCGCGATGGCGTAGCGGATATGTGCCCGCTGGTGCCAGGCGCGGCCGGTATTGGAACCGAGCTGCACCGCGCCATGGACCGGGATTAGCGCCGATACGGGCAGGAAGGTGCCGAGCAGGGCCAGCATGGCGATGCCGCCGCCCAGGCCGAATGCGGCGGTGAATGCCGAGGTGAACCAGGAGGCGGCGATCAGAAGCAGCGCGGCCCAGCCCGGCACCGCACCGGGCAGGAGGGCGGCAACCAGATCCAAGCGGCTTAGCCTTCGGCCTTGCGGGTGAACTGTCCGGCGGGCCGGTAGGTCCAGAGGTAGGTCGGCAGGATCGCCTCGACCGTGCGTCCTTTGATGCCCAGCCCCTCGAGCGTGCGGCCGTCCTTTGCCGCCTTTTCGGAGACGACGTTGTCGTAACCCAGTTGGATCACCTGATCGGTCGTGAGCAGCGGGTTCGGCAGCAGGCCGAGGATCGCGCCCTGCAGTCGCGCCAGCCACCACGGCACGGGCACAAGCATGCGCTTGCGGTCGATGACCTCGAGCATTTCCTCCATGCACTCGCGGAAGGTGAGCACGCGCGGCCCGCCAAGCTCGAGAATGCGGCCGCCGGCGACGCTGCCGTCCACGCTGCGCGCGATCACTTCGGCGACGTCGCCGACATAGACCGGCTGGAACTTCGTGTGCCCGCCGCCGATCAGCGGCAGCGCCGGGCTGAACCGCGCCATGTTGGCGAAGCGGTTGAAGAAGTGATCCTCCGGGCCGAACATGATGGACGGCCGGACGATCAGCGCGCCCTTCACCGTCTCCGATACGGCCCTTTCGCCCGCCGCCTTGGTGCGGGCATAGGCGGACTGGCTCTCAGGGTCGGCGCCGATGGCCGATACATGGGTCAGCCCCGCCCCTGCCGCTCGCGCAGCTTCGGCCACGGCGCGCGCGCCGAATTCATGCACGGCGTCGAAGCGCTGCCGCCCGCCCTCGGCGAGAATGGCGACGAGATTGATGACGTGGTCGGCGCCCTTGACCGCGCGGTCCACGGACCAGCGCACGCGGACATTGGCCTGCACCGGCTGGATCTGGCCGACATTGCCGAGATAGGTGACGTGGTTGGCGAGGTCGGGCCGCCGCACAGCGACGCGCACCAGATAGCCGCGGCGCGCCAGCGCCTGCACGATGTGCCGCCCGAGAAAACCGGAGCCGCCGAAAACGGTGACAAGCTTGGGTTTCGGGGAAATCGTCGTCATTGCGGGCTCCGTCGCTGTCCGCCCGCTTCATAGTCTCTTTCGCCTGGATCGCAAAGGGGCGACGATGCCGGAGCCAAGCGGCAAATGGGCGCGTGGGAATCAGCCTGCGGCGGCGCAGGCCGCGCATTTGCCCCTGATTTCGATCGTCGTCTTGTCGGCCTTGAAACCGCTATCCCGCGCCCGGGTCGCCAGCCGGTCGAAGACCTCGGCGTCCGCGAACTCCTCCACCTGCCCGCAGCCTTCGCAGATGGCGAAGGCCATCGGCCCGTGCGCGTGGTGGTTGTGGTCTCCGGCGCAAGCGACGAAGGCGTTTATGCTTTCGAGCCTGTGCACGAGGCCCATGCCGGTCAGCTTGTCGAGCGCCCTGTAGACCTGCAGCGGCGCGCGGAAACCCTCGTCGCGCAACCGGTCGAGGATCGTGTAGGCCGAAAGCGGCCCCTCGGCGCGGCACAGCGTGTCGTGAACGAGGGACTGGTTGCGGGTCAGTTCGGCGTGTTCGCTCATCTGGATCATCCATAGCGCCGGTCACGCGGCACGCAAAGAATGCGCCGACTGGCATCTGGCTGGCAAGGCGGGCAGACGCGCCAGCACGTTTGATAGCGCCGACGTTGGAATGTGGGTCGGCGGCCCAATCAGGGCAAGCGTCCACGCTTCTCGGCTCTTTCGCTACGAAAAAACCCGCCGGATCGCTCCGGCGGCTTTGATTTCAGATTGCGGCGAAAGCCTACTTCTCGGCCTTGTCGCCCTGCTTCTTCAGCGCGGCGCCGAGAATGTCGCCCAGCGAGGCGCCGGAGTCGGTCGAGCCGTACTGAGCCACCGCCTCCTTCTCCTCGGCGATTTCCAGCGCCTTGATCGACACGGTGATCTTGCGCGTCTTCTTGTCGAAGGAAATCACGCGTGCATCGACCTTCTGGCCGACCGAGAAGCGCTCGGGGCGCTGCTCGTCGCGGTCGCGCGAGAGGTCCGAACGCTTGATGAAGGACTCGACGTCGTGGTCGACGAGCTTGACTTCGAGCCCGCCATCCTTGACCGCCGTGACCTCGCAGGTGACGACCGCGTTCTTGCGCAGGTCGCCCGAGGTGGCGGCTTCGCCGACAGCGTCCTTGCCGAGCTGCTTGATGCCCAGCGAGATGCGCTCCTTCTCGACATCGACGTCGAGAACCTGCGCCTTCACCATGTCGCCGCGGTTGTACTCCTCGATGACCTGCTCGCCCGGACGGTTCCAGTCGAGGTCGGAGAGGTGCACCATGCCGTCCACGTCGCCATCGAGGCCGATGAACAGGCCGAACTCGGTCTTGTTCTTGACCTCGCCTTCCACCTCGGAGCCGACAGGATGGTTATTGGCGAAAGCCTCCCAGGGATTCTCCAGCGTCTGCTTGAGACCCAGCGAGATGCGGCGCTTCTGCGGGTCGACCTCGAGCACCACCACGTCGACTTCCTGGGTGGTGGAGAGGATCTTTCCCGGATGGACGTTCTTCTTCGTCCAGCTCATCTCGGAAACGTGGATCAGGCCCTCGATGCCCGGCTCCAGCTCCACGAAGGCGCCGTAGTCGGTGATGTTGGTGACCTTGCCCGAGACGCGCTTGCCGATCGGGAACTTGCCGCCGATGCCTTCCCACGGATCCTTCTCGAGCTGCTTCATGCCGAGCGAGATGCGGTGGGTTTCCTGGTTGATGCGGATGATCTGCACCTTGACCGTCTGGCCGATGGCGAGGATTTCCGTCGGGTGGTTGACGCGGCGCCATGCCATGTCGGTGACGTGCAGCAGGCCGTCGATGCCGCCGAGATCGACGAACGCACCGTAGTCGGTGATGTTCTTGACCACACCCTCGACCACCTGGCCCTCTTCGAGGTTCTGCACGATCTCCGAGCGCTGCTCGGCGCGGCTCTCCTCGAGAACCGTGCGGCGCGACACGACAATGTTGCCGCGGCGGCGATCCATCTTGAGGATCTCGAAGGGCTGCGGGTTGTGCATCAGCGGGGTGACGTCGCGGATCGGCCGGATGTCGACCTGGCTGCGCGGCAGGAAGGCCACGGCGCCGTCCAGATCGACGGTGAAGCCGCCCTTGACCTGGTTGAAGATGACGCCTTCGACGCGCTCGCCCTTGTTGAACTTCTCTTCGAGCTTGACCCAGCTCTCCTCGCGACGCGCTTTCTCGCGCGAAAGCACCGCCTCGCCAAGCGCGTTCTCGATGCGCTCGACATAGACCTCGACCTCGTCGCCGGGCTTCAGCTCCTTGGCGCGCGAGCCGAACTCCTTCAGCGCCACGCGGCCTTCGACCTTGAGGCCGACATCGACGATGGCCATGTCCTTCTCGACGGCGGTCACAAGACCCTTGACCACGGACCCTTCAGCGGAATGGTCCTCGGAAAACGACTCGTCGAGCAGCGACGCGAAATCGTCGCGGGTGGGATTCGATTTTGACATTGAAACTCCTGGAAACCGCCTGCCGGCGGAAGCGCCTGGGTTCGTGTTGCGTTGGCCTGTTTCGGCGGTCCGGGCTTCAATGGCGAAGCCATGCCTTCTCAGAGGCTCGGCGCGGCGGACTGTCTCGCAGGCGGTTTGTTCGAAGCGGAAAACCGCTTCAGCTTGTCGTTCGCGCCGCGATGACCCGGTCTACAAGGCCGGAGGCGGCGCGAAACGCGGCTTCTATATCCATTGTGGTCGTATCAAGCAAGTGCGCGTCGTTGGCGGGCCTGAGCGGCGAATCCGCCCGGCCCATGTCGCGCTCGTCGCGCCGGCGGATGTCGGCGAGGATGTCGGCCTCTTCCGCAACACCGCCGGAGGCGACGATCTCGGCATGCCGCCGCCTGGCGCGCTCCTCGGCCGATGCCGTCACATAGAGCTTGAGATCGGCGTCGGGGCACACCACCGTGCCGATGTCGCGTCCGTCGAGCACTGCCCCGGGCGGCGTTGCCGCGAACTGCCGCTGCTTGTCCACCAGTGCGCGCCGCACCTTGGGCATTACGGCGACTTTCGACGCCGCCTCGCCGACGCCATGCTGAGACAGCACCGCCCGGTCGAGCGCGCCGAGATCGACCTGCCGCGCCGCGGTCTCGGCGGCGGACTCATTGTCGAGCGGCAGGCCGTGGATCAGCATGCGGTGCGCCACCGCCCGGTACGTCAGGCCGGTGTCGAGGTGGTTGAGGCCGTATTTTTCGGCCAGCCGCCGCGCCAGCGTTCCCTTGCCGGACGCCGCCGGCCCGTCGATGGCGATGATGAGGCTCATGGGCGGTCCCGTTGGTCGGTGAGGCACGTGCCATGCGGCGGCCGGATTGGCAACCGCTCTACCTCTCCCCTTGCGGGAGAGGATGGATTGCCCCGAGCCGCATATGCGGCGAGGTATGGCAATCCTGGTGAGGGGGAACCCCCTCTCTTGCGATTTCTGGCACTTGGCTTCGCAAAGACCGCCTGCGGCGGGCTCGCCAAGACACCGAAATCGCCCCGGCCCTCCGCTATGGCTCCGGGCGTTCGTCATTCGGAAAGCCAAATCGTTGGCTTTCCGCCACTTCGCGGACCACTCCTCACCCCACCGCAAGGGGAGAGATAGGCGCACTCCATCATCGCCACGCCCGCTCCTTTGCGTCTGGCCATTGATTTCCCTCGTGGTTCGACAGGCTCACCATGAGGGAAAGGGGAAGCGGGGCGCGGGTTCCGTGCCTCTGCTTGTATGGTACGTGGCGCGAAAACCGCGCCCCGCCGGTGTTCTTGCCCCGAGTGGCGTTTTCACGCTCGCCTTGGCATTCGCGCCAAGGTCTGCCGCTCGGGAATTCCTCGATGGTCTGAGGTTTTCCGGCTCGCCACCAATCAAGCGGCGAAGACGCGGCCACCACATGGGCCCGGAGCTGGGGGCTCATCGCCCAGCAGCGCTCTCGATGCGCTGCCGATCCGGCACCGACCGTTGCCCGGATGCTCGGAGTGCACACCCGTTTCCCGTGCAGCGGTATTTGCGAGAGGGAGGATAAGGGAGGTGAGGAGGTGTGGGATAAAACAACGTGCGAAAAATCGCGGAAGGCAGGTGGAACAAGGCGAACGGGCATCCTCGACAACGATCTTGCCCTCACGAGAACATTAGTAGAACACGTGTCTTCCCCGTGGTAACCTGCAAGCATGGATGCGGCTTTCCGATTCGCTTCGTGGTCGCAGGCAACATAGGGATGCGGTGAGATGATCGGACTTGGAATTGGGTTGGGGGGACGAACCTCCAAATGCGCTCGGTCTGCTTAGAACGCAAAGCAACAGTCTTGGTGGATTGCTCGATACGCCGCCGCTCAATGCACTTGGCTCCGGGCTTCTCGCAGCGGCATTGCCGCCTAAAGAAGAGTCACTGAACTTTCCGCGCTTCGAGTTGTACCGTGACCGCAATTCCGAATGGCGTTGGCGCTACCGCGCTGGCAACTACGAGACTATCGCAAGCGGCGAGAGCTACAAGAACTACGGAGACGCCGTGCATGCAATAAACCTGCTGCGGAGAAGTGCCAACGCCCCGTTGCATGTCGAGCGTGAATAATCCTCGGGTGCCCATCACTGTCGGTTCTTTGTCAGGCAAAGCGATGTCCCAGGATTTTCCGCCGTTCGATCCTAAAGCCTTTCAAAAGGAGATAGAGGACCATTTTCGCGCGGTTATGGGCGACGCTGAATTCGAGCATTCGCTCATTTCTCAAGCTGCGATGAAATTGGCTAGGACAGAATCGGCGCGCTCAATCGGAATCGTTTGGGGGTCTACTCTCGAAACCACTCTGGAGTTGGCTATTAGACGGAACTTAACAATCGACGGTCGCCTAGAGGACCGTGCCGCGTTCATGTTCAAACCGTCTGGCCCACTTGGTTCGTTTTCAAACAAGATCGACCTGGGAGCGTTTCTCAACCTCTACAATGAAACCGTCTGGCGTGAACTGGTGACGGTAAAGGACGTGCGCAACGCATTTGCTCATAAATTTGAGGCGGATTCATTTGAAAGCCAACAGATTTCCGCTCTCGTGAACAACCTTTGCTTCATCGACAATTTCATCCGCCACAAAGACGGAATGACGCACATAGAGCATTCAACTTACACCAAAGCGAAAACCAGCGCTGGATACCGAGAAAACCCACTAGCGACCCACAAGGATCGGTTCATGCGGACTTGTGAGTTTTACAACCACTGTCTGGTTAACGCCCGTCCCGGGCGGCCCTTCCCAGATCTTCATTTTTCTCCGCACGCAGCATGGCGCGAAGGATTCCGTGAAGAATCCCACTAATCACTACATGCAGCCGCCACGTCACGATTCTCGATCCGTCAGGATGACGTCGCCTCCGCCAGCGACAGCAGATTCCCGTCGGGGTCCTTGAACCAGGCGATGCGCGCGCCGTCTGGCGTCGTCCAGATGCCACGCTCGTCAAGCGGCAGGAAGGAAAAGCGCTCGGTTTCGACGCCCTTGGCCGCCAGCGCGTCGATTGTCTCTGCGATGGAAGCGACTGCCCAGCCCAGCTGCGTCCACGGCTGTGGCGTCACGGCCTCCACCTTCTGCAGCCTGAGTTCGACGCCATTGGCGTCGAGCACCAGCGCAAACTCGGTCTCTTCCTTCAGCCGCAGCCCTAGCACCTCGCAATAGAAGTGCCGCGCGCGCCGGGCGTCGGAAATAGCAGCGAACGCCACCAGGCTGGCCTTGCCAAGCATGCGGGGCTCCTTCTTCAAAGGGCCGGCATCAGACCGACCTAGTAATCCCCCCGTCTATGCGGATGTTCTGGCCGGTGATGTAGGAGGATTTCTCCGACGCCAGGAAGACAACGAGCTCCGCCACCTCCGCGACGGTGCCGTAACGGCCCATCGGGATGCGCTCGCGGCGGTCGTCCTTCTCCGGCAGCGAGTCGATGAAGCCCGGCAGCACATTGTTCATGCGGATGTTGTCGGCGGCGTAGCGGTCGGTGAAGAGCTTGGTGAAAGCGGCGAGCCCGGCGCGGAACACGCCCGAGGTCGGGAAGGCGGCTTCCGGCTCGAAGGTGGCGTAGGTCGAGATGTTGACGATCGAGCCCGATTTCTGCGCCTGCATGACCGGCGTGACCAGCCGCACGGCGCGCACCACATTGAGCAGGTAGAACTCCATGCCGGCGTGCCAGTCCTCGTCGGGGATGGCGAGCACGTCGCCTTTCGGCCCGTGGCCGGCGCCGTTGACCAGCGCGTCGATGCGCCCGTAGCGCTCGACCGTGAGGTCGACGAAGCGCTTGAGGTCGTCGTTGGAGCGGTTCGAGCCGGTGAAGCCGAGGCCGCCAAGCTCCCTGCCCAGCGCCTCGCCCTTGCCGGAGGAGGACATGACGGCGACCTGCCAGCCTTCGCCGGCGAGCGCGCGTGCGGCTTCGGCGCCCATGCCCGAGCCGCCGCCGACGATCATGGCGACTTTCGCGCTCATGCCCCCGCTCCGGCCGTCTCGGCGGTCCTGATTTCCGCGCCGAGGCTGCCCATCAGGTCCATGAATTCCGGGAAGCTGGTGGCGATGATGCCGCAATCGTCGACGCTGACCGGGTGTTCGGCCGCGAGGCCCATGACGAGGAATGCCATGGCGATGCGGTGGTCGAGATGGGTCTCGACGGCGCCGCCCGCCTGCGCGCGGCCATAGCCCTTGCCGCCGGGGCGTCCGCGCACGGAAAGCGTCGTTTCGCCCTCCGTGCAGTCGACGCAGTTGAGCTCCAGCCCACGCGCCACGGCCGCCAGCCGGTCGCTCTCCTTGACGCGCAGTTCCTCCAGCCCGAGCATCACCGTCTCGCCCTCGGCGAAGGCGGCGGCGACGGCCAGCACAGGATATTCGTCGATCATCGTCGGCGCGCGCTCCGGCGGCACGGTGACGCCCTTCAGTTGCGAATGGCGCACGCGCAGATCGGCCACGCCCTCGCCGCCCTCGCTGCGCTCGTTCTGGATCTCGATGTCGGCGCCCATCTCCTGCAGGGTCAGGATGAGGCCGGTGCGCGTCGGGTTCATCAGGGCGTTTTCGATGAGGATGTCGGAGCCGGGCACCAGCAGCGCTGCCACCAGCGGGAAGGCCGCCGAGGAGGGATCGCCGGGCACGGCGATGGTCTGGCCGGTCAGCTTGCCGCGCCCTTCGAGCCTGATGTGGCGCACGCCGTCGGCGTCGGTCTCGACTTCGATGGCCGCGCCGAAGCCGGCCAGCATCTTCTCGGTATGGTCGCGCGTCATCACCGGCTCGATAACGGTGGTGATGCCCGGCGCGTTGAGACCGGCAAGCAGCACGGCGGATTTCACCTGCGCCGAGGCCATCGGCACGCGGTAGGTGATCGGCACCGGGCGCACCGGTCCGCGCATGGTGAGTGGCAGCCTGTCGCCGGGCGCGGCTTCCAGGATCTGCGTTCCAATCTGCCGCAGCGGATCGAGCACGCGACCCATCGGCCGCTTCGACAGCGAGGCGTCGCCGATGAAGCTGGTTTTCATGTCGTAGGAGCCGACCAGCCCCATGGTGAGGCGCACGCCGGTGCCGGCATTGCCGAAATCGAGCGGCTCCACCGGCTCCAGCAGGCAGCCGTTGCCGGCGCCCTGGATGATCCACACGCCGTCCTGCCGGTCTATCTGCGCGCCCATGGCGCGCATGGCCGAGGCAGTGCGGATCACGTCCTCGCCTTCCAGCAGCCCGGTGACGCGGGTTTCGCCGGCTGCCAGCCCGCCCAGCATCAGCGAGCGGTGCGATATCGACTTGTCGCCGGGAACGCGCACGCGCCCCTTGAGTGCGGTCGAGCGCGAGGCCGTGGCCGGCCGCAGATTGGGCGAATGGTTCATGATCGTACCCCGGACTGAGACGGCCGGTCTCCTATCACGGAGGGACGCGGCGGTCATCCCTGAAGGACGGCCTTGAAAAGGGCTTTTCATATCTGAATTGCCCGCTTTTCCGGCCGTGACGGATAGGCTTTGACAGCGCCGTATTCTGTGTTTATGGGGACCGACCTTTTCACCGACAGATATTGCGGGCCTGCCGCCCCAAAGCGACAAGCGCAGGCCGCCGACGACACAGAGGCAGCACGTGGCTAACTCACAATTCGGAACCAAGCGGATTTGCCCCGAGACGGGCCGGAAATTCTACGACCTGAACAAGGACCCGATCGTCTCCCCCTATACCGGCAAGACCTACCCGCTCACCTTCTTCGAGGCTAATGGCAGCGATGTCGTCGAGGAGGAGGAAGAGACGGAAGCGGCGGAACTGGGCAGCGAAAACGAGGACGTCGAGGTCGTTTCGCTCGAGGATGCCGAAGAGGGCGACAGCAACGCCAAGTCGTCCGACGATCCGGATGTCGATCTGGAGGACGATGACGACGTCGATCTCGGCGACGATGACGATGACGACACCTTCCTCGAGGACGAGGAAGAGGACGACGACGTTACCGGCATCATCGATGTCGACGACGACGAGGAAGAAAGCTGAGCCCACGGGCGCCAGCCGGGACTTGATATTGCATTGAGGCGGGTTTAGAAGCCGCCAGCACTTCGGCCGGCGAGATGCCGGTCCGACCTCTTCGCCGGAAACGGCGCCGGCCGCCGGGCCGGGTGTGGGGCCATAGCTCAGTTGGGAGAGCGCTTGAATGGCATTCAAGAGGTCAGGGGTTCGACTCCCCTTGGCTCCACCAATTTTCCTGATTTCACGGTAGTTCGCTCACGCCTCCGACGGGCGGGCGAACGACCGTGTTGCGGTCCGGCGCAGCTTTGGATTCAGGCCTTGCTGTAGAACTCGCCCGACAGGATGGTCTTGACGTTGGTCATCCACTCGATGAGCGATTCCTGCCAGTCGCTCAGCGACAGGTCGATGCAGGTGTTCTTGCCGCGGTCGCCGAGCCGGTAGACATTGTGCTTGCCGTAGAAGATTTCGGTCATCGCAACAGGCTTCGAACCGGACTGCACATTCAGGCGCCGCAGGAAGACGTTGTCCTCCTGCATGATGAATTCGGCCTCGGGGGTCTCTCCGTTGGCGGCGAAGCCGATCGCCACCTCGGCGCGCTGGAAGCTGCGCGAGCTGTCGCCGATCTCGGAGCCCTCGAAGAACTCGATCGTCCTCTCCACCTCGATCAGGATATCCGCCGGCAGGTCGGCGGAGTTCCTGAGCACGCTTTCCCATGTCCGGATGTTGCCCAGCGACGAGAAATCGCCACGCAGATAGGAGCGCAGGATGTTGACGCCGCTGGTCAGGTCGTCGCGGCTGCCGCCGCTGAGGCAGACGAACTTGAGGATCTTCTGGCTCGCCCGCGTCATCAGGATCGAGTTCATCAGCAGATAGGCCGAGGCCAGCTGGTCAGCCTTGAAGTTCGACGCCGAGAAGTCGCGCACGTTCAGCATGAACTTGCCGTATTTCTCGAATTGCGGGCTGAGCACGAGACCCGAAATCGCCTCGCGTTCTGCGTCGGTAAATATCGGTACTTCGCTCATGCATTAGCCTCTCGATATTCCTCGTGCTTTTTCAGGTCTTCGAATGTTCTGAACGCCGACATCCTGCCGGACGACACTGCGCGGACCGGTTTCGACCGCTCCATCGCGTAGACCTCGCTTGTCCAGTCACCCTCAAGGGTATCGCCCGAATTGAACTCGAGCGAAAGTCGTCCCTCGCGCCGGATATTGCTCGGGTCGCCTGCCATGTATTTCACTTCGAACAGCACATAGACCTTTCCGGCTTCGCGCGCATAGTGGAGCGCGTTGCTGGACGCGGTTCCACGCATGGACGCGGTGGCGGGGCTGCGCAGAGCTTCCAGCGAATCGTAGAGATGGACGCCATATTCGATGTCGTAGTCCCGGTTCATCCGGAAATTCATGATCGCGTAGTTGCCGTCCTGGTGGGGGGAGTCGGGATGCGGGTGGGTCACATAGTACCAGCGGCCCAGCAGTTTCCGGTACCGGATGCGTGCCAGGATGTGCGTGGTCGCAAGAAACACGGCAAAGAAGCCGACCCAGCTCAGCAGCAGCGCCAGAATCTGCAGCGCCAGGTTCGCGTCTTCGAGCAACGGCACGACAAAGAGCGAAAGCGCCGCGGCCGCCAGCGACATCAGCGAGGCGGCCGTCGAAGCGATGCGGTCCCGTGTCATCGGCGATCCGGCGGCGTCAGCCGGGGAGATTTCGGGCGATGCTGTCCACCACCCCATCGAGCCGGCTCGCGGCGAGGCCGGCAATGTTGATGCGCCCGCTCGGCATCACATAGATCGCGTCGTCCGCCTTCATCTGTTCGACGCCTTCCACGGTGAGCGGTAGCAGGCTGAACATGCCCATGCCGTCGCGCAGATAGGACCAGTCGAAGCGCGGCGCCTTCTCCGAAAGCTGCCTTGCGAGTTCCTGCCGCGTACCGCGGATGCGGTTGCGCACGGCGCTCAGCTCCGCGCGCCATTCCGTGTCGAGCGCCTTGCTTTCGAGGATCGTGCGCACGATGCGCGAGCCGTGGTCCGGCGGCATCGAATAGCCGGCCCTCGCGATCGCGAACATCGATTCCAGCGCGCGCTTGAGCGCCGAGCCGTCATGGCCGCACAGGAATGCGCAGCCGGTGCGCTCGCGGTAAATGCCGAAATTCTTCGAGAAGCTGATCGCGAAGGTGACTTCCGGAAACGCATCGACATAGCGCTGGAACTTGGCCACGTCGTTCTCGAGCTCGTCGCCGAAGCCGACATAGGCGGCGTCGACCACCGGAAACAGGCCCTTTTCCCGGAATGCCTCGAACAGCGCCTGAAGCTGCTCCTCGGTCGGATCGACGCCGGTCGGGTTGTGGCAGCACAGATGCATCAGTATGACGTCGCCGGACTTGGCGTCCGCCAGGTCGGCGATAATGCGCTCGACATCGATCTGCATCTTGTCGTCGACATATTGGAACGTACGGGTCTCGTAGCCCGTCGCCGCCGCGATGCCCTTGTGGTTCGGCCATGTCGGTGAGGAGAGCCACAGAGTGCGCTCGGTTCCCAGACGCGCCAGGCATTCGAGCACCATGCGCACCGCACCCGAACCGCCGACGGTCTGGATGCCGGCGATCTCGTCGCCATAGGTCAGCTTCGGCAGCATGAGCTTGCTCACCTGGGTGAGGAAACCCTCGTCGCCCGAGACGCTGACATATTCCTTGGTATCCTGCTCGCGCAGGATCTTCTCCTCCGCCTTCTTCACCGCCGTGAAGATCGGCGTGATGCCCTGGTCGCTGGTGTAGACGCCGATACCCAGATTGATCTTCTGCGGCCGCGTGTCAGCCCGGTATTCCCGCATCAGATAGATGATGGGGTCCATGACAAGGGGTTGCGCCTTCTCGAACATGTTCATTTGTCACCGACAGGTTGATCGACCGGCAGGAAGCCGGAACTGCGCTTGCGCACGGCGGACGCCGGATAGGAGCCCAGGAGTTTGACGTAGGCGACGCGGGTCTCGAGCCGGCGCAGGACTTCAATCATGCGTTTGTCGTTCAGTCCAGCGCCAGCGTCGATGTAGAAGGTTGGCCGAGCCGTTTTCTCCGAGATGGTATAAGTCTCGAGCTTCAGCAGGTTGATGCCGCCTTCCTCGAATACCGACAGCGCCCTGATAAGCGCGCCCGGCGTATGGTTCACCTGGAAGATGATGGTGGTGATATCGGCATTGGCGACATTGTCGCCGATGTTGTCGCGCCCGAGCACGACGAAGCGCGTATAGTTCTCGGCGACGTCGGAAATGTTCTCGTAGAGCACGTTGCAGCCATATTCGCGCGCCGCTACCGGCGACGTGATGGCCGCGGTGCCGGGCTCCTTGCGTTCCGAGATGAGCCGCGCCGCGCTGGCCGTATCGGACATGTCGATCAGGTCGGCCTTGGGGAAATGGCTGTGCAGGAAGGTGCGGCTTTGAATGAAGCCCTGCGGGTGGCTGTAGATGGTTTTGATCTCGAGCGACGGCGACTCGATTGTCCTCATGCCGTAGACGGCGAAGCAATGCCGGATTTCCAGCATGTACTCCGCCTCGATCGACAGCTGCATCGTCAGCAGCAGCTTGTGGACGTCGGGTATGCGCCCGCTGATCGAGTTCTCGATCGGGATGATCGCCTTGTCGAAGTCGCCGGATTCGACCGCGCCGACCACGTCGTTGAAATTGCGCATCCCCTCAAGCGAGGCATCCGGAAAGAGCTGGGCGGCCGCCTGGTGCGAGTAAGATCCCCGCTCGCCGAGGTAGGTTATCTTGATGCCGTTACTCATTGCTCTCGCCCTTCAGTTTCTTCCGTCTTTCGGCGGCTGCTTGCAACCGCGCATTCAAGGATTCGACGTCTGCCCGCTCTATGAAGGCGTCATATTCGCCCAGGATCGACATCAGCCGGCGGATCGCACCTCGGATTTCGTCCTTGTTGTGCATCATGATGTCCGACCACATGCGCACGTCGCTCTGAGCAAAGGTGCTGAGGGTGCGGAACGAACGCACCAGCAGATCGTCCGACACCGGCTCGCCCGCGCCGTTTTCGGCGGCGATCAGCAGGTCGACCAGCGCATAGGAAATGATGTGCGGGACATGCGAGGTGACCGCGAGCAGGTGGTCGTGCATGCGGGCATCGAGCCTGACGACGGTGGCCCCAGCGGCTTCGAGAAGCCGGGTCGCGCGCATTACATGCTCGGCGCTTGTGGTTTCAGCCGGCGTCAGCATGAAGTGCTTGCCCTCGATGACGTCGCGCGATCCGGCGCCTGGCCCCGAGGCGTAGCCGCCGGCGAGCGGATGGCCGGGGACGAAGTTTGCCGGAACCGCCGGAGCGAGCGCGTCGATTATGGCCGCCTTGACGGACCCGGCGTCGACGATCGTCGTTCGCGCCGTATCGGCGTGGGCTGCAACCTGTGACACGTAGCCGGCGATGAACGACACGGGCGTGCAGACGAAGACGAAGTCGCAGCCGGCGATGGCTTCGATGCTGCCGGTTTCGGCAACCGGCAGCAAGTCGGCCACATGCGAGGCGTTTTCGGCGTTGACGTCGAACAGTACGAAGCGGGCCTTGGGAAAGGCATGGGCGATCGCGGCGCCGATCGATGCCCCGATCAGGCCGCAGCCGACGATGCCGACCGTAATGCTGTTTCCCCTGTCCACCAAACTACCCACTCGATCCGCGGCTGTGCTCAAATCCTGATTTGACGAGAATGGGCCGCGTTAGGGCAGACCTGAATTGGCCGGTCAGCGCATGGGTTCAGAACGACTGCGCAGTCGGGGCGCACTTCGCCAATCGTTGAAAGCCGCAATGCGGTAGACAATTGCCGCGGCCAACGCAAGCTCTGCGTGGCCTGGCGCCTTCGCTCACCTCGATTCGATCCGGGGTAGCGGGCAGGGCGCTCAGCGCGCCTCGTGGAAGGTGAAGCGGTTTCGGCCGCCGCGTTTGCTTCGATAGAGGGCGTTATCGGCCTTCATCAGCAATTCGTCGGGCGTCGTGCCGTCTCTCGGCGCGACCGCGATACCGATGCTGACGCCGACATGAACACACTTCCGGGTCAGTTCGAACGGCCGCCCGAATCTCTCGAGAACGCGGCTCGCCAGCACGCCGGCGTCCTCCACCGCATAGATGCCGGTCTGGACGATCGCGAACTCGTCGCCGCCCAGTCTGGCTACCGTGTCGTTTTCGCGGATCGAGCCCTGCAGCCGCCGTGCGGCGCTGACGAGCAGTTCGTCGCCCGCCTTGTGGCCGAAGCCGTCATTCACCGGCTTGAATTTGTCGAGGTCGATATAGTGGACGGCCATCATCCCGCCGCGCTTCACATGCGCGACCGCGTTCTTGAGCCTGTCGTTGAACAGAAGGCGGTTCGGCAGATCGGTCAGCGGGTCGTGATGCGCCATATGCTCGACCAGCTTCTGGTTCCGCCGCTGCTCGGTGACGTCGAGATAGGTGGTGACGAAACCGCCGCCCTCGAGCGGCATACCTCTCACTTCCAGTATGGTCCCGTTCGGCCTGGTGCGGTCGTAACAATGCGATTCCATCTTGCGCGCCAGTTCCATGCGCCGCTGGACGTGCATTTCGATGTCGCCAGGGCCGTATTCGCCCCGCTTGGCATTGAAGCGGAACAGATCGGCCATCGAAGGATAGCCGTCGCGCATCAGTTCGTCGGGATATTCGAGCATCTGCTTCTGGCGCTCATTGCACAGCACCATCTGCAGATTGTCGTCGAAAAGCGAGATGCCGCCCGGAAAATTCTCGAGAACCGCCTCAAGCAGTCTGACCCGCTCGCGCAAGTCGTCCATCGAGCCGGATATTCTGGCGAGCGAACCCACCAGGTCCAGCGTGTTGCTGTTGTCCGAATGGACCAGCGCGGCTTGTGCGGCCGTTGTCATTGTCCCCCGTCCCGACAAGGCTGACCGGGTTCGAGCGCCCGGCTGTTTCGTTACCGGTTAAGAGCTTACGCAGCGAAAGATTGCCTTTGAATTAACAACTGCTGAAATAGCAGCAGCGCGCCGCAATTTAGCCAGCAGGAGACCGGTCCGGCTCTATGAGGTCGCTCTCGCCACCGCTATCCGCGCCGCAAGCGCGGCATTGTTCTTCACCAGCGCGATATTGGCCTTCAGGCTGCGCCCGCCCGACAATTCATTGATCCGTGCCAGCAGGAAAGGCGTCAGTTCCTTGCGGCCGATGCCACGCATCCCTGCTTCGGCAACGGCTTCGGCTATCGCACCGTCGATGAACGCCGGATCGAGCGCGTCGGCCTCCGGAATCGGATTGGCGATCAGCACGCCCGTTCCGCTGCCGAGTGCGTCATGGATGCCGATGGCGCGCGCAAGCTCGGCCGGTGTGTCGAGCCGGTGATCCGCCTTCAGCCCGCTTGAGCGGGTATAGAAGGCGGGGAAGTCGTCGCTGCCATACGCGATGACAGGCACGCGCTGCGTCTCCAGATATTCCAGCGTCTTGGCGATATCGAGGATCGACTTCACGCCGGCGCAGACGACCACCGTGTCCGTCCGACCGAGCTCGGACAGATCGGCTGAGATGTCGAATGTTTCCTCCGCGCCACGGTGCACTCCACCAACACCGCCGGTTGCGAAGATTTTAATGCCGGCAAGCGCGGCGATCCGCATGGTGGCCGACACGGTTGTTCCCGCCGATCCGCCGCGCGCCATGATCGCCGCCAGGTCGCGGCCCGATGCCTTGGCGATATCCTTGGCGTTGCCGAGGGCCTCCAGTTCGTCATCCGCGAGACCGACCTGGATACGCCCGCCCGTGACGGCGATCGTGGCCGGTATCGCGCCGTTCTCGCGAACCACCGCCTCGACCGCGCGTGCAGTCTCGACATTCTCCGGAAAGGGCATGCCGTGGGTGATGATCGTCGATTCCAGCGCGACGACAGGGCGCGAGGCAGCGAGCGCATCTGCGACGTCGCGCTGGATGGTGAGAAACTCGGGGGTCAGGGCATTCATCCTTTCACGAGCGCGGCATCGACCAGCCGGGCAAAGAAGTCGGGCGACAGTTCCGCCAGCACGCTGTCGGACGTCTCGGTGGTTCGTGCGGCAAGCAATGCACCTGCCCGCGCGGCGTCCGCAAGACCGTCTCCATTGAGCAGGCGGAACAGCGTTCCTGCGACCATGGAGTCGCCCGCGCCGGTGATGTCGACGGGGCTTGCCGGCGGCGCCGCGTACCAGTCCACCGCGCCATCGGCAAGCAGCGCGTAGCCTTCGGCTGCGGCTGTGACCAGCGCGGTCTGAGCGCCCGCTTGCCTCAGCGCCTCGGCGCATTCGACTGCCGTAGCTGCGTCGTTCCCGAGCAATGCCCCGGCTTCCTCGCGGTTGGTGAAAAGGAGGTCGATACGCTCCAGCAGCCCGCGCAACTTCACGGCCTTGGGGGCCGATACGGTGTTCGCCGCGAGGCGCTTTCCCGCCGCCCGGCACCGCGCAGCGAGATCGGCGAGAACTTGAGCCGGCAGGTTGCAGTCGGCGAGGACCCATTCCGCGGCGGCCGTCGCCGGCCAGGCGCGGTCGAGCTGCTCCGGCCCGTAGAGGTCGAAGATCGCCATGTCAGCGATGCCCAGCGCAAGTTCCGAGTGCTCGTCGAGGATGGCGGCGTATTCGGCCGTCGGCCTGACACTGGTGCGCATCACGCGGCCCGTATCCACGCCGACAGAATCGAGATGGCCAATCAGCGCATCACCCGTGGCGTCGTTGCCGACGATCGTGGAGAAGAGCACGCGCGCGCCGAGCCGGGCCAGGTTTTCGGCGACGTTTCGGCCGACGCCGCCATGGCTGTGGCTGCCGTCGACGGGGTTCGACGTTCCGGGGACCAGCGGCTGCCTCGCCCGGTATTTGCGGTCGAAGACCGCGCCGCCGAATATTGCGACGCCCGGCGCGCCTCTTGGTGTCTGCCTCGTCATATCGCGCCGACGATAGACGCGCGCCGCATTTTCAACAATTGCCGGCATGCGCCTGCGATAGCCGGCTCAGTCAAGGCTGCGCGCCAGCTTGGCGTGGAAGCGCCGGTAGCCGTTCTCGGTGGTGCGCAGATGCTCGCGCACCATGGCGTGGAAGCGCGGCAGCTGGTGGAAGGGCACGCCTGGATAGGCGTGGTGTTCGGCGTGATAAGGCATGTTCCACGCAAGGAAGCGTACCAGCCGGTTGGTGAATGTCGTGCGTGTATTGGTGAACATGTCGGCGACATGCGGGCACAGCGTGTGTTCGGCAAGCAGATAGGCGCGGAGGAATGGCTGGCCCAGCAGTAGCGGCACCAGCCACACCCAGACGAGCACCGCCGAACCGGCGGCGAGCGAGGCAACGAGCAGAGTGGCATAGACACCGAGAAGCAGCCGCGTCTCGGCAACCATTTTTCGCTTGCCTTTGGGCGGCACGTACCGGTCTTGGGCCGTACCCATCGCGTTTGCCGCCAGCGTCTGCGCCATGCCGCGATAGTAGGGAAATCCCGACAGGTAGATCGCGTAGTCCCGCACCGTCTTCGGCTTCGGCGTCAGCAGCTCGGGATCGTTGTCCGGATCGTGGGTGTGGCGGTGATGGGCGAAATGGAAATAGCGGAACCACAGCGGCGGCAGGAACAGCAGTGTCCCGGCGATCCATGAGACGGCCCGGTTGAGGAGCGGCGTTCGGAACGCCGTGTCGTGGATCGCTTCATGCAGCGGCGTGAACAGGAAGGCGATCAGGATGCCCTGCGGCACGAGAAGCAGCTGCCAGTAGGCGCCGCCCGCCGCTATCCAGCTGCCGAGCGCCAGCACCAGCCCGAAATGGATGCCGAAGCGCACCAGTCCCGGCAGGTCCGACTTGGCGGTGATCACCTGCCGGTCCTCGTGCGAGAGCGCGGCAATGATCGCGCGGTGATCGGCGATGTCGGTCGAGGCATCGGACATGCCGCGAACTTAGTGCCGCACGCGGTCTGGCGGCAAGGTCGTTCGATCTGCCGGCAGGCGCAGATTTTCAGCACGCTTCATCGCATTCTCCCTTTTGCGCAGTGCTGCGCAAATGCCCCCGCGGAAATCCGGCACAACCCTCCCATCAGCCGACGGCATGGTGCCGCGGCGAAAATGTGAGGAGAATGATCATGACTACCAATGTTGCTACCAAGACGTTCGCCGGTTTCGCTGCAGCCGCAGTGATGGCCGCCACGCTTCTGACCTCGACGGCGGCTTCCGCCTACGAGCGCTGGGTCTACATCAACAATGATGGCTGGACCCCGATCTACAGCGTGGAGATCAGCCATGTCGACGACCGCTATTGGGGTCCGGATCTGCTCGGCCCGCACATCATCGAAGTCGGCGACTACATGATGGTGGAGCCGGTCAATCCCGAGGGCTATTGCCTGTTCGACGTGCGGATCACCTTCGACACCGGCGAGGTGACCTACATGGAGGCCGTCGATCTGTGCAGGGAGACCGACATCGTCGCAGACGAGTTCGGCGCCTATGCCTTCGGCTAAACCATGACAACGCAGCATTGAGGCCCGCCCGAAAGGCGGGCCTCTTTGCTTTTGCAGGCGCTACCTGGTCATCCGTCCCGGCGCCAAACGCGCCTTCTCCTTTTGCGCAGTGCTGCGCAAACGCCCCCGCGGAAATCCGGCACAACCCTCCCATCAGCCGACGGCATGGTGCCGCGGCGAAAGAGTGAGGAGAATGATCATGACTACCAATGTTGCTACCAGGACGTTCGCCGGTTTCGCTGCAGCCGCAGTGATGGCCGCCACGCTTCTGACCTCGACGGCGGCTTCCGCCTATGAGCGCTGGGTCTACATCAACAACGATGGTTGGAGCCCGATCTACAGCGTGCAGATCAGCCATGTCGATGACCCCTACTGGGGTCCGGACCTGCTTGGCCCGTATATCATCGATGTCGGCGACTACTTCATGGTGGAGCCCGGCAACCACCAGGGCTACTGTCTGTTCGACGTGAAGATCACGTTCGACACCGGCGAGGTGACGTTCCTCGACGCTGTCAATCTTTGCGAGGAGACCGACATCGTCGCCGACGAATTCGGCGGTTATGCCTTCAGCTAGGACATGACCAACCGGCATTGAGGCCCGCCCGAAAGGCGGGCCTTTTTTGTGTTTGTGAATTGTTGTTTCGATCGGATGCCGGCTGCGGCCGCAGCCTAATAGTTGGCGGCCATCGTCTTTTCGATCCAATCCCCGAACGCAGCCACCCGCGCATAGACGCCGGGGAACGCCGGGTGCCCGCACTGGTAGCCCCATGAAACGATGCCGAGCTGGACGAAGCCGCCATCCACCGGAGCCATCAGCGGGCCGCCGCTGTCGCCCTGGCATGAATCGCGTCCCATCTCGGGCAGCCCGGCGCACAGCTCGGTGTCGCCCAGCTTGCGATCTTTAAGCAGGTCGTATGCGCGGCCGCAGCTGCCGTGATCGATCACCTCTATCCAGCCTTCGCGCAGCTGTTCGGGAAATCTTGCCGAGCCGCTGCGAAGGATGAGTTCCATGTTCTCGGGATTGCCTTCCATGTATAGGGTCATCACTTCGGGATCGAGATTTTCATCGATGATGGCGCCCCAGCCGGTCACGACCAGTTTCGTGCCAGCTGCGCTGAGCGCCGCGTCGGTTTCAGCATCGGCCAGCCTGATCGTCTCGGCAGCATCAAGCGGCTTTGCCAGCCTGATGAGGGCGATGTCGGCTTGCGGAAACGAACCGTAGCCGGGGTGGACGATGATATGGCTGCTGTCCACCAGGTCGAGTTCGCTCCGGTTCACGCTGCCATGACCGATGGTTACCGTAGTAAGTACCCTGTTTTTTAGAACTATGCAGTGAGCCGCGGTCAACACCCACTGCGGGGCGATCAGCGAACCCCCGCAAAATCCCGAACGGTCAAATGGGTGCCGCATTATGCGGACTTGCCAAGGCCAGTTTCCCTCGCTGGCGATCTTTCCGTTAGTGACAAAGTCGTCCGAGAATGCAGCAGCGGGCGCAGCCCCCAAGATATTGCCGCCGATCAGAAATGCGGCAAGTAAAGCCAATCGTTTCAAGGTCAAGCCTCCCAAGCATTGCACCCAATGCAGTATGGGTAATAAATTCGGTCGACATCAAGGCTATGGTCCGGGTTGGAGGGGCGGTGTCACAGGGGCTTGCATCGCTCGAGAAGGGCATTGCGGAAAATACGCCGCCCGACGTGCTTTGGCAGTCGGTCGAGTCTCTTGCACCCGAAGTCGGTGACGATCTCGGGCTTCGCGCCCGCTACCTCCTTGCCAGGGCACAGGTGCTCAATCGCCTGAGAAATCCGTCGGAGGCGCTCGCCACCCTGCTCGAAGCGCGAAACCTGGCGCAGCAACCGGGCGGCGAGGCGTACCGGAGCGACATTTCTCGCGTCTTCGCGATCATCTATGCCTGGCAGGGGCGGGGATATCTGGCTGCGATGGAGGTGTTGCGGGCGCACCAGGAGGCGCTTGCCACGGGCCAGGACCGCGCATTGGCCTGCGCCGTCGCTGAAGGCGGACGCGTCAACAAGGAGCTGGGACGGTACGGCGTGGCGGCGGCCAGTTTCGAAACGGCGCTCGCGCTTCCCGGCCTGCCCGAGAACGAGCGTGCGCGGGCGCAGATCGGACTTCTGCAGGCGCTCAACGATGTCGGGCGGCACGAGGCGTGCGTCCGCCTCGTGCAGGATATCTCTGCCGAGGCCGACAAGTTCAACGACCGGCTGCGGTGGCTGCTGGCCATCGAGCATGTGCGCGCGCAAAACGCCCTTGGTCAAAGGGACATGGCCATTGCGCTCCTCAGCGAAGCCCGTGCCTTGTTGCCGGAGGATCGCGGGGCGTGGGAGTGGACCGAATACGACCTGATCAATCTGGAGGTTGATGCCGAGGGCGATGAACCCGGCAGGCACGACCGCTTGCGCGCCGTCATCGACCGCTGCCGGGAAGACGGGCTGCACCTTCGCGAGGCGGCTGCCAGGCTTGCGCTCTGCGATGCGGTGATCGAGGAGGGCGACCACGCAGTTGCGATGGACGAGGCGGGCGCCGCGCTGGCCATTGCGCTGCGCGAGGGCAATGCGCGCATTGCCGAGCGGGCGCGCAGCAGCATCCTGCTTTGCGGCCAGCACGTCATCACCGGGGCTACGGAAACGTTGCTGCGGGAGCGCTACGTCTTCTGCGAGGTGCTGGGCCGCGGCGGCAACGGAACCGTGCGCCGGGCTTATGACCTGGAGACAGGCGCAGAGAGAGCGATAAAGACGGTCGACTTCAGCGCGGGATTGGATGGCGATTCCTACAAGCAGCTCCTGCGTGACGCAAAGTCGGAGCTGGAAGCAGCGCGGGCCGTGCGTTATCCGGGTCTGGTTACGATCCACGATGCCTTTGTCGAAGGCTCGTCGATCGTTGTCGTTCAGGATTTCATCAGGGGCGTCACGCTAAGGCGGTTCAGCGAGGGTGGGCAGAGCAGGCAGGTGCTTTTGGGAATTCTTGCCCGGATCGCCGAAGCGCTGAATGCCTTGCATGAGGCAGGTGTCGTGCACCGCGACATCAAGCCGGAAAACATCATGATCGACGAGAGCCGCCGGCCGGTCATCGTCGATCTCGGGCTTTCCGCCTATATCGGCGACAATGGCGATATCGTCGCCCCGCGCGGCACGCCGCCCTATGCCGCGCCCGAACTGGCTGGGAATCCCGGCCTGAAAGCAGAGGCAAGTCAGGACGTTTTCGCCTTCGGAACGATGTTGAAGGAACTGCTGCCACAGGAGCAGGGCGGGCTTTTCCGGCGTCTTTCGGCAGGGGCGCGGCCCAACCGGCTTCAGCGCCTTGTCGCCGAACTCACCAGCGCAAATCCAGCCAAGCGTCCAACTTCGCTCAGGCAGGCGGCCGCCACGCTGGAACTGGAGCACGAACTGGCGGCGCTCTAATCGGCCTCGAACACCTTGAGCGTGTAGTCGCCCTGGGATTGCGAGACAACCGAGATCGTTGCCTCCAGGTCTTGATCCGCCTCGAAGCTGATATGAGCGGCGCGGCCCATGTCCTGTCCAAGGTCCTGGTCGCCGGCCTTGAGGAACGCCTGTAGAGGCGTGGGCGACTTCGAGTACAGCGTGATGAGATAGTCGCGGCCCGCGCGCAGGCTCACCCGGTGCTCAGAAACAAGACCGCGTGGCTCGGGCGGCAGGTTCATGACCAGACGGAAAGGGACCTGATGATCCCTGTTTGCTGACGCCAGCAGTTTTTCTTCGAGATAGGCGGCGTGGCTTACATAGCGGCTGGCCTCGCCCGCCCAGAACTCCATTTCCTGGTCATCGTCGAATTCCGCGCCCAGCAGGTGCTCCACGAGGTCGGCACGCTGGGCAAAGTTGACCTGCACCGCGCTTGGCGCGCGGGAGCCTCCGGAGCATGCAGTCTCAACGGCGGTTGACGGAGCCGAGGAAACGGGAACGACAGTACCCGCGGTTACGACGCCGACAACAAATCCGTCGATATCGACGATCGGCCCCCCGCTTGCACCGCCCGTTACCGGGACCGAGTGGCGGATCAGGCGCTGGTGCTCCGGTAAGTCGTCCGAAGGTGCGTTGAAAAAGTTGGCTAGTCTGCTGATCGCTCCCCGCTGGATATCGGGATCGGGTTCATATCCTGATACGTCGCAACCATCGACACCCCGCAGGAGGTAGCCTCCGAACCAGATCTCGTCGTTGGCGCGCAGCGGGTGGTCAACGGCTCGTGTCCGCATGACTCGCGCCGGATCAACAGGTGTTTCAATCGGCAAGATTGCCAGGTCGTATCCGCGTGGCAGCGGCGTCTGCGCAAAGTTCCCGTTCAGGGTCTGGAAACCGAGTGCACCTTGCCCGGTGGTTGCGAAATTGTTGAACGCCTCATAACCGGGATGAACGCGAATGTTCTCCGTAACCACGCGATGCATGGTAGGCTCGCCGCCGTCGGAAGCTTTCCCAAGCACCAGTACTTCGCGGTTGCCGCCTGAGCCTCTTAGTGCGCGGACGATTGCGTCTGCCACATGCGCGTTGGTGACCATCTCCGTTTCGCTTATCGGCCATGCCGTTGCGATCGCCTCGCGTTGATCGTCTTCGGCGCGAAGGACGACCACGTGAGCCGCGAGTTTCAGATGCTCAGTCAGCGCGGCGATTTTTCGGTCGCGCTCTCCAATACTGTAAAGCGAAAATCCGCCGACCGCGGTTATCGCGACCGCGAGCACGGCGAAGCCGGCCACTGTCTTGCGCATATGCGCGCAAAGCAGGTCCTCCGTGCTTTGGACTGCCTGCTGCGTGAAAGTCCGGATGCTTCCGGTGAGGCTGGCTTCGGGCGCAGCCTTCAGGTCGAAGCGAATTTGCGGGCCCTTGTCGTTGCCAAGGGTCAGCACGTCGCCGGGATAGAGAACCGCTGTCGATTTGACGGGTTTGCCGTTGACGGCGATGAAATTCTCGCCCTGCCTCTCGACAAACCACTGGCCGCTCGCCTGCCGTCGCAACTCCAGGTGGCGGGATGACACGTTGCGGTCGGTCGGAGGCATCGCGTAATCGGCCCAGCCTGCCTCACGCCCTACTTTCACACTGGAGAGATGGCGCGGAAACGTCTGCTCGCTCCCGTCCGCGCCTGCCATTGCAAGTACAAGCTCGCCGTCGAGCTGCGCCTGCTTCATCTTGCGTGCGCGCGCCGCGGCGAGTCTGTCGGAGCAGTCCCAAAACCCCATTGTCGCCTCACATTCCGAACCCGAACGAAGACTTTAGTGCCAATCGGGCTTTTTCTTGACTTACTGGGTCAGTGGTCGCCGAATTTGTAGATAGTTCTTGATCCTCGCAACCCTATGCTTTGGCCCGCCCGCTCCTCGCCAGCTGCCAGCGTAACCGCGGTGTAGCGCGCGGGATTTCCGGCGGTCGCCAGGTCGGCCATGACGAAGGGATTTGTGGCGAAGACGTCTCCCACCGCGATAGCGGTGAGATCGCCCGCCGCCTCAAGCTTCAGCAAGGCGTCGAGGTTGGCCGAGCCGTCCCGCTGGCGCACAGGACCGCAATCACAAACGACACGCACCGACACGCCATCCTGTGCCGCCTGACGCGATATCTGGGCCGCGACGTTGAGCGCATCGCCGAAGCTGTCGCACAACAGGTGACCTGCCATCCTGCGATCCTTCAGCGAGCGGGTGGCGAAGCCCGCACGGGCGAGCAGACCGCCCACGGCGGAATTGTCCTGTTGGGCCCGGGAGAAAGCGAACACCACCGGCGCAAACGGACTTTTGGTCTTGTTGCCTGACGCGGAAGCGCGGCGCTCGAATGGCGAGGGTATGATGTCCACCTCGTAGCCGATCGCCTGGAATTCGTTCACCTGGTGTTTGGCGCCGGCGGCATTCGCAATCTTGCGCTTGTCGATGACGGCGAGCATGAGCGGGTCGGTGAGGATTGTGTGCGCGGCGAAGATGACCTCTCCCGCCATGTGGCGGTTCCCCTGGTGGAAATAGTGGTCGATCGCAGTCGGTCCGGCGTCGTCGCGCCACAGCTCGGTCACGCTGGCGGCCCGGTCGAGGCAGGCGAAGTACCGGCTTTCCCAGTTGGCCGCGCTGCCGATTTTCACCGAAAGCTCGCAAAAGCGCGTGATCGAAAATGGCAGAACGATGTGAAGCGGAATCCCGGCTCTGATGACGGCCTCGGCGAAAATGATGTCGGCTCCGCAAGCCGCCGCCGAGTAGGCGAAAGGGATGTCGCGGGCTGCCAGCCATTCGCCGAAACGGTCCGCGAGCACCCGCTCGGCCGCGGCCAGTTCTTCCTCCGTCCCGTCTTTGGGTGTCATCAGAGGTCCGCTGAAAAAGACAGGCCGTCCGGGATCGATGCTGTTCCAGGCACCTTCGGTCTCGACGTCCGTGAACTCCCTCATCAGGCGAAGCTGGCGGCGTGTGCTCGTAATCTTGGCCAGATCGGCATCGGGTTGTGCCCGCGCGGCAACGAAGAACGCTTTCGCCTCCTCGGGCTTGCCAAGAACGAGGCTGGCCTCGCCGCAGGACGCTAGTGACCAGTAGTTCTCACCCTCCCGTTGCGCCATGCGCTTGGCGTCTTCGGCATGCCGGCGCGCCGCCGCTCGGTCGCCGGTGACGAGGTGGAGCGTCGCTGCGTTTATGGCGCAGTAATGGTTGGGGCTCGCCTCGTGGACCTGCCCATAGAGCAGCGCGGCCGAGCTGGCATGCCGGGAAAATGCCTCGCCCTGCGGGTCCAGTTGGAAGAGCAGGTCCTTCTGCAAACGCGCACGCAGGGCGCCGACATCGACGGCGAGGTTAGGCAGGCGCTGTTCGAGAAGGTTGCGAAGCGCGATTTCCTCGTCCGCGTCGTCGTCGCGCGGCGGCCCCCGGCGCGTTTGCAGCGAACGCGACCACGCTTCGCGAAGCGCGTCCTTCAGCCTGGCCATCGAGCCGTCCCACGCGAAGCCCGGCATCGACGCTATTTCGAAGGCCTGCTTCCACGCTCCCGTGCGCACGCTGACAAGGGCGAGGAGATAGGCGAAGACCGGATTGCCGGGAAGCAGGATCAGCATATCGACCGCCGCCTGGCTGGCTTCGGCGAGGCGTCCCCGTCCCACCAGCTCCTCGACATCCTCGATTGCCGCTCCCAGCACGGTTGCGCTGGCGCCATCCGCAAGTGACGCGATGCGTTCGATCCGGGCGATGTCGAGCAACTGCAGCGGTATCGTTTCCAGCAATCCCCGCGACGACCAGTCGGAAAGACGATTGGACAAATGCCGCCGGGACATGCCGAGGGCGTCGGCGATTTCCTGTTGCTTCAGCCTGTGCGGGAACGTGCCCTTGTTGCCAGCCCGTTGGCCGTAATCGTCGAGCAGTTCCAGAAGACCGCACGCAAAGCCGACCTCGGGATGCATCGAGCCGCGCGCCGCATAGTCGAGCGCGATATCGGTCAGGCGTTTCGTGGCATCGCGAACCAGCCGCTGCCGGAACGCCCGGTTTTCGAGGGCGTCCGCCAGGCAGGAGAATGGCACCTCGATAAGCTGGATCTTCGCGAGGGCGCGCGCTGCGCTCACGCGCTTGCGGGCCTTGGGCGCGAGGCCGCCCAACAGTAGCTCCACATCGCCGGCCACTTCGCCGGTCATCAGGCGAAATCCGACATGAGACCCGCCGCCGTCGCCAAAGGCGATCTGAATTGCCGGTCCGGCGGCATTTCCATCGGCGGTGTGGATCAGGAAAAGAGAATCGGCGGTCTCGCCGGTCTGGTACAGGACCTCATCGAGACCGGCGTAGCGCAGCTGCGCATTGTCTGCGATGGCCGCAACGGCGTTCCTGTCGAGCTGACCGAACAGGGCGGAGCTGGCCAATACCTCGACGATGTTCATCGGGGCAGCTCCGGCTTGCGCGCAACCACTCCATTTCCGCCGGAACGAAAGGGTGTCCGCGCCCTGGTCAAAGCGGATATCGAGCCGCAACAAACAGCCATGCCATTCAATATTGGGGCAGGTACCGGCGTGCAAGGGCGGGCTACTGGCGCACCCGACAGGATTCGAACCTGTGACCTCTGCCTTCGGAGCCCGAAAAGACGATATACGCCACAGTTTCTATTCGTACGCTAGACCACGCTAACCCACTGTAGGCATTTATCTTTTCTGGCGATCCAATCCGAAGCCAGTATCCTGTGATGACCCCGAATTTCCGCCTGCGTGCTTCCGCGGTGCTTCCGCGGAAGCGGTCCAACGGAAGCGGCGCAGCCGCCGGAGTATGTCACATGGCGAAGCTAAGCAAACGTAGTGTCGATCAGGCCGAAGCCGGCGAGAAAGACTATTTCATCTGGGACGACGAGCTGCCCGGCTTCGGGCTGCGCGTCTTCAAATCGGGGAAGCGCAGCTACCTGGTGCAGTATCGTGCCAAGGGTCGCACACGACGCTTCACCATCGGCATGCACGGAGTCTGGACGCCGGACACTGCGCGCGTGCAGGCGCGCATCTTGCTCGGCCGCATCGCGCAAGGCGACAATCCGGCCGAAGAGCGCGAGCTCGACCATAAGGCCGTCACCATCAAGGAGCTGTGCGAGCGCTATCTCGAGGACGCGAAGAACGGATTGATCCTCGGCAAGAAGCGCCGCCCGAAAAAGGCGTCCACCATCTACACCGATGAGGGACGCATCCGGCGTCACATTATTCCGCTGCTCGGCACGCGGCGCGTGAAAGACATCACCGCCGCAGACGTGACGCGCTTCATGCGCGACGTCGCATCCGGGAAGACCAAAGCCGATCAGAAGACCAAGAAGCGCGGCCGCTCGATCGTGCGTGGCGGCATCGGCACGGGCACGCGCACGGTCGGCCTGCTCGGCGCCATCCTGACCTACGCCCGCGAGAGTGGGATCATCGACGCTAATCCGGCTCACGGCATCCGTAAGGCTGCCGACCAGAAGCGCACCCGGCGTCTCTCGGAGGACGAGTATCGCTTGCTAGGAAAGCTCCTCAAGAAGGCGTCTCAAGACGATCAGCTCGCAACCGCTGCGGAGATGGGGAAGGCCATCGCGCTCACGGGGTGCCGGCGTGGCGAGATCATCAATCTCATCTGGCCCGAAGTGGACAGCGATAATAGCTGCCTGCGGCTCACCGACAGCAAGGAAGGTGCTTCAGTTCGACCGATCGGACTCCCGGTGGTCGACCTTCTCAATGCGCGCCGGCCGGAGCATGCAGCCGGCCCAGTCTTTGGCGGCACCATCGAAGGCAAGCCGCTGGTCGGGTTTCCGAAGCACTGGCACAAGATACTGGAGAACACACCGCTTGCCGGGATTACCCCGCACGTCCTGCGCCACAGCTACGCCAGCATGGCGAACGATCTCGGCTTCACCGAATCGACAGTCGCGGCGTTGCTTGGGCACGCGCAAGGCACCGTCACCAGCCGCTACATTCACACGGTTGATACGGCTTTGATCATGGCCGCAGATGCGGTCGCTGGTTATATCCAAGGCCTGCTCGATGGCGTGCAATTCAAGCGCAGCTCCTACGCACTCGATCGCGAGTCGCGCCAAGCAGCGATGAACCGCCTGTTCGCGCAAGCGATGCAGCCAGGAGAAGCTTTGGAGCAGTTGGCGGCGTAAGTTTCAGACAGCGCCCTCAGCCGCGGCGAAAGCTCTCGCGCTCTCAAGCGTCCGCGCGAGGCCATCGCAACTTGCCCCGTCCTACCCTCAGCGCATCCACGACCGCCGTCGCCCCGGGCAACCTTCCCGAGAACAGGCTGGGCTTCGGATCTACCGCCGGCTTTTTGAAGGGGACCACCCGTCGATAGTCCGGTGTCGCCAGCCATGTGCGCCCATCGCCCTCGTCCGTGATGACCCGATAAAGCCCAGCCGGCGGCGCCGAGTGCGCAGGAATGTCGAGCAACCTCTTGTAGCGTTCGATCGACCACTTCTGGATTCCGCCGCTGAGGGCCTCGGTCCTGAAACGCGCCCAGAGCGCGGCGGTATCAGGCGTTGGCCAGTCGCCGGCGTCGGTAAACGCCGTGATTTCATCGGATTCCAGCCATGCACGCATCTCGGCCGGCGTTACGAAGACGGGGTTGGTGGTCTGGATCGCCGCGATAGCCGCCCGCCTGGACGGAAGGCCCGCCCGTATCAACATCGACATCATGAACTGCGGAACCCCTGTTTCCAGAGATGCGGCTGCGCCACCCGGAATGATGTCCGGCGACCAGCCCAAAGTCAGACGCCGGGTTCTGATAGCTTCCAATGCCCAAACCAGCCGATAGGTGAAGGCCTCTTCCACCATGCGCATGTTGTGGGGTCCGATCTGCGAGACCTCCGCGCCCGACACCCATTGCTTCAGGATCGCTTTCCAATTGCCAGGCAGCGCATTCTTCTTGTCGGGAATGAACGGCCGCATCGCCAGCAGTCGCTCCCCGAGGCCCGCCAAGGCATCGGCCAGTTCGTCGACGTCTCCTGGCAGGGACGCGGCGTCGGCTCGATCGATGAGGGCGCCCAACTCTTCCGCCATCGCGTCGATTGTCAGCCCGGCTTCCAAGCCGACGCCCATTGCGAAATGCCCGCGACGGGCCTGGGGCGTCGTCACCGACCAGATGAGATTGGCACGCGCCTCGAACACCTTGCGGTGTTGCGCCTCCATGCCTTCACCCTCGCGCGCTATTTGACGCGCCCAGAGCGATCCCTTGAGCGCTTCGTCGAGAAGCTTGGGCAGGTCGGCGCGGTCAGCATCGAGCGCCTCCACCAAGCCAAAGACCGTTGCATCAAGGCGCTCGACGAGTTCCGAGAGCGGCTCCTCGTCGATGCTTTCCTCTTCATCTCCTCCCGCCTCGTCATCCTCGTCCTCGTCATCCGGATTAGTTCCGTCTGGAGGCACCGCAAGCTGAGCGGCGATCGCCGCTTCTTCTGCCGGCGACTTCCAGGCCTCGCGGGCGTTGGCGAGATATTCCCACGCGTCGGCGCGTCCCAGCACGTCCTCTCGAGCCAGGCGATCAAGAATCTCCGCGACGATCTGAATCAGTCCGCTCTTCAGCGTCCGGGCCTTGGAAGAGGCCACCAATCCCCGCCATTCTCCGCTCCGCCAATCGACTCGATCGAACATGACGTGGACGATGAGCCCTTCCACATCGACGAAAGCGCGGCCGGCGCGGCCGGCGACATTGGCGAACTCCTCGCCGGTGATCGGTTTGCCTGCTCGGTACAGCGCGGGGACGAGCAAGACTGCGGCGTTGAGATTGAGCCCCTGCGACAGCGTCGGCGATGCAACGATGACCTTGAGGACGCCCTCCGACAGCAGGACTTCCAACTCGCGGAGAAACGGGCTCGGCAGGCGGCCGTGGTGAATGGCGACGCCCGCCTTAAGGCTTGCCACCGCCGGATGATCTTCGCCGAGCCATTCTTTGCCGACCTCGAGTGCGCGAGCGATCGATACTTCGTCATCCAGAAGCGAGTCCAGATAGCCGCGTTTGCAGAGGTCGACGATTTGCTTTCCGTACCCCTCAACCCAGTTCGCTTGCGTCGAGAAGATGAGTGTCCGCTTGCCCTGCGCCGCAAACTCCCAGGCCGCGAACAGGGCCAGATGTGACGTTTTTCGGGGATAGGGCTTCTTCTCACGG
Organism: Rhizobiaceae bacterium; assembly: GCA_017643025.1. GTDB lineage: Bacteria > Pseudomonadota > Alphaproteobacteria > Rhizobiales > Rhizobiaceae > RCIO01. The sequence goes on along the minus strand of JAEPOG010000002.1, from coordinate 51,592 downwards.
CCGCGGGGCGGCTTTTGAACCACGAAATGATCCAGGAACGGGCCGTTGTTGGTCAGATCCAGGGTCAGGCGCGCATCACGCGCACGCCACGCCAGCATTCCGAAACGCTGGCGTGTTGGCCGCCAGTCAGACCGCACGGCATCGCCTGGCTCGTCCGCCCGTATCCACGCAGTCAGATCGTCGAGCTCATCTCCACTCGGGAGAATCGCCGAGAGGCAGACAATACGGCGGTCGGCCGAATCTGCGCGGCGCAACAAGCGCTGCACCAGCGTCTCGTAGCGGATCTCACGCTCGCTCGGCCCGATCATGTGGCCTTCATCGAGCACGATCAGCCCGACGTCGTCGATCAGGCTCGGATCGCTTCTCAGCGCGAAGTCGAGTTTCTCCGGCGTCGCTATGATGATCTCCCGCGATCGGAGCGCGTCCTCGTCACCAGCCGAGAGGCCGCTGGCGCCGTAGAGCGACGACACGCTGAATCCGAGCGGCGCGAAGGTCTTACGAAACGATCGTTCTGTCTGAGCCGAGAGCGCTCGCAGCGGCGTCACGATGAGAACTCGCCGCGCCGAAGACAGCGTCATGAGCGCGGCGATCTCAGCGACGCGCGTTTTCCCGGCGCTGGTGGGTAGGGCGACGACCAAGTCATCCTTGACATCCGTCGAGCGGCGCGCCGCCTCACGCTGCGAGGGCCACAACTCGACCTCGGAATTCTTCCGAGCGTAGAGAGACCCAATAAACAATCGTCGCAGATCGGGATACTTCTCGGCGGCGCCCTCAGGTGGCTCCGTCGGCAGGTTCTGGTGCAACGAATGTTGCCATAGGTCGTCGATCAGATGCCGGCACAGATTGGTGATCCACCACAGCGGTACGTTCTCCGCATTGTCGGCCAGGCTGACGGCCGTTGTGAGAAGCGAGCGCGCCGCGTCGAGCGGTTCCTCTTCGCCCGTCTCCAACGCGAAATCGAAGAAGGCCAACGCCCGACAGATCGTGGTGTTGAGAACGATCGCCAGGATCTCGTCGACATCGGCATCCTCACCGGACAGCCCCGCAGCAATCCGGTCGTCACCATGCGCCGCGTCGTTCAGCCAACCGCGCACGAAGGCTCGAAGCCCATCAAGGTCGCGGAGCACCAGCCGCATCACCGCCATTTCGCCCGGCGTCAAATTCAGGTCGCCCACTGCCTCGTTGAAGAGCGAATAGGCGACGGCCGAGAACCCGGCCAGATGGTAGGCCGTGGCGGCGATCGTCCTGCGGAAACCGCGATCGGCGGCTTCGGGATCGGCATTCCGCACCAAAGCTTCAAACGCGTTGCCGGCGCGCTCGAACGCCTTGTTCGTCAACTCGGAGGAGCCGGCCTGGGTGCGAAGGGCCATTGCCGCACGGAGCAACGCAAACCCATGTTCTGCAAGGTCGGTATCGATGGTCGCGCCGAGCGGCGGGGCATTTTCAGGCAGAACGCCATCACTTCGCATTAGCGACCATGCCGCCCCTCGGTACAGCAGCCGCCCTTGCACGCCGTCCTGCGTCGCGCGCGTCAAAAATGCTTGCAGTTCGTCAGTCGTCTCCAAGGTCTTCCGCCTTCTGATACATCTCCTTGATGAAGTCCTGGTGGTCTTCGATGTGGACGTTCACGACATACTGGTCCCGGTTCGTCCCAGCACTTTCGAGATCGCCCTTCAGCGACGCGTGAGGTCCATTGCCCGATATCGTAAAGAGCATGTGGTCGATGCGATCGGCACGCAGGGCCTTGAGACCGATTTCATCGCGAAGGTCGCGGCCCAGTTGCACATCGCCGTCGTCGTTGCTTTCGAGCAAGCGGTTCGCGACAAATGCCAGCGAGTCCGGCGTGCATCTGCCATTGTCACGATTGAGCACCTTGCGGGCGCTCGTGACGGTGGCTTTTCCGAGGACTTTGTTGCTCTTGGCTTCGCCTTTCAGCAGCCAAAGCTTGGAGTCGTCGCCTCCATAGCCTGCCCCGATAAAGTCGTCGCCTCGCATCGCCATGTTGCGCCCATCCTTGTAGCGCAGACGGCGAACGGGAACGCGCAGACCGATTTCCTCCTCGACCAACTCGGTCGCCAATATCTCGCCGAGATCACCCGAGCGGCCTTTATCTGTCTGGGGGAGCTGCGTGCGCAGAATTTCCGCTGCAACCTTGTAGCCGAGCCGCTGGACGTCATCGGCTATACGCTCAAGCCGATCGTAATGGGAGCGCATGGTCTCGGCGAGGTCGTCACGAATCTCGTCGCGGCCACCGTCCTTTTCGACATACGTCCAATAGCGCTTTCGCTTGTCCTTTTCTTTCGTGGCTTCGCACCACTTCTTATACAGCCCCACGCGGCGCTCCCCTGCCTGCCTTGTTCGCCGGCGCCTCTCCATCCCAAAGGCTCGACAGCGGCGCCGCCGCCAGCTTGTCGCCGAACGGCACGAAGTCCGTGCTGTCGTAGAGGACGACGCCGAATGCAAAACGGTCCCCGCAAGCCTCGGCCAATGCCCGCAGGCCGGCGAAGTCGCCAGCCTTGACCGTGGCGCTCGCCTTCACTTCGATACCTGCGATCGTCCCGTCGTCACGCTCCAGCACGATGTCCACCTCGCGCATGTCCCGATCCCGGAAATGATGCGGCGTCAACCGCAGGTCCGAAGCCGTCATGAGCTTCAGCACTTCCGAGAACACGAAGCTCTCCAGCAGCGCGCCGAACGTCCCACGATCCGCCTTCACCCGATCAAATGTGAGCCCGCGCACACCCGCCAACAGGCCTGAATCGAGGAAATGGAGCTTGGGCGTCTTGACGATCCGCTTCAGTGCATTGGTGAACCAGGGCTGCACGGTCGCGATCAGGAACACCTGTTCGAGCAGCCCCACATAGCGCTGACTCGTCTTGTGATTGACGTTGATGCCGCTCCCGAACTGCGAATAGTTGACCAGCTGGCCGGAGTGCTCGGCCAGCAGCCGCACGAATTTGGGAAGCTCGGTCAGCTTCTCCACCTCGGCGATGTCCCGCATGTCGCGGGTCAGGATCGAAGTGAGATAAGATCGCAGCCAGTCCTGCCGCCGCCGCTCGCTGTCGCGGCTGATCGCTTCGGGGAAGCCGCCGACCAGGACGAGTTTGACGAGATCGTCGCCGACGATCGCACTCCGCTGTCCCTGGAGCTTCCCTTCGAAGAGGCGTTCGAGAAAGGTCGGGGTCCGGTCTGCAATCTCGGCTCTCGCCAGCGGCAGCATACGGATGGTCTCCATCCGGCCGGCCAAGCTGTCGGCGATCCGCGGCAAGGTCAGTACATTCGCCGAGCCGGTGAGTAGGAACCGACCCGGACGGTAATCCTCGTCGACCGTCTTCTTGATCGCGAGCAGCAGGTCGGGCACGCGCTGGATCTCGTCGATGATGGCCCGATCCAGGCCTCGGATGAAACCGGCGGGATCGGATTGGGCGGCTTCGAGGACGGTCTGATCATCGAGCGTGATATAAGTCCGACCGGCTTCTCCCATCTTTCGAACGAGCGTGGTCTTGCCCGCCCGTCGCGGCCCCACGATCAGGACCACCGGGGTATCCAAAAGGGCTTCTTCCGCCCGTCGCTCCACAAACCGCTCGAACATGCCTTCTCCGAATCTCGGCCGATCGGGATTATCGGTATCGGCTGATTGGGAGTCAACGTTCCGCTAATTGGGAGACGGAAGGCCGCTATCTGGAAAGCCGGGAGGGGAAAGCCTTCCCCTTCGGCCGAGCCGGGGTCTCGGCCGATCCCCTTCTGCGGGGAGACCCCGCAACGCCCCCTTTAGAGTGAGAGTGCGGACCAGGTTCGCCGTGACGGGTTGAGGGCTGGAGGAGAGGCCTCCGGCGCCCGTCGCGGAGAACCGCGATGTCCACCAAGACCGCTTCGGCTCGCCCCGGCCACGACCGGGCGAGCCTCTATGACGAAATCACCGGCAAGATCATCGTCGAGCTGGAGGCCGGCCGCGTGCCCTGGGTCCAGCCCTGGGGGACGGCTGCGGCGAAGGCGCCGCTCGCCATGCCAAAGAACGCCGCCACCGGCCGGCAGTATTCGGGGATCAACGTCCTGATCCTCTGGGGCGCCGTGATCGAGCACGGCTTCCCCGCCCAGAGCTGGCTGACCTTTCGCCAGGCGCTCTCGCTCGGCGGCAATGTGCGCAAGGGCGAGCACGGAACCACCGTCGTCTATGCCGACCGCTTCGTGCCGGACGACGAGAAGCGACGCGCGCGCGAGACCGGCGAGGAAGCCGCCGCCATCCCGTTCCTGAAGCGGTTCACCGTCTTCAACGCCGCCCAATGCGAAAACCTGCCGGCCGAGGTCGCGGCCGTCGCGCCACCGCCGCCGCCGGGCCTGATCGAGCCCAGAGTCGAGGCGCTGATCCGCGCGACCGGCGTCGACTTCCGCATCGGCGGCAACCGCGCCTTCTACGCACCGGGTCCGGACTTCGTGATGGTCCCGCCGCCGCAGGCATATTTCGAGCCAATCAACTGGCACCGCACAGCCCTGCACGAGCTGGGGCACGCCAGCGGTCATCCGTCCCGTCTCGGCCGCGATCTCGGCGGCGTGTTCGGCAGCAAGAAGTACGCGTTCGAGGAGCTGGTGGCAGAAATGAACGCCGCCTTCTGCTGCGCGTCGCTCGGCATCGTTCCGACCGTGCGCCACGCGGACTATATCGGCTCCTGGCTCGAGGTCCTGCGCGAGGACAACCGCGCCGTCGTGCGCGCCGCCTCACAGGCCAGCAAGGCGGCGGACTGGATCCTCGGCTTCCTGCCCGACACCGAGAGCGCCAACACCACAGCGCAGGAGGCGGCATGATGCTGGGCCTCCTCACATCTGCGGCCGTCAGCGGCGCGCCTGCGTCGGAATCGATCCGGCTTCGCGTTCTCAGCCTCGGCGCCGGCGTGCAGTCGACCACGCTGGCGCTGATGGCCGCCGACGGCGAGGTCGGGCCCATGCCCGACTGCGCCATCTTCTCCGACACCGGCTGGGAGCCGAAGGCCGTCTATGAGCACCTGGCCTGGCTCATGTCGCCCAATGTGCTGCCGTTCCCCATCCACATCGTCTCGGCCGGCAACATCCGCGACGATCTGATCGCCGGAGCGCAGGGTGCGCGCTGGGCGTCCATCCCCGCCTTCACCCGCAACGTCACGCCGGCCGGGACGGCCATGCCCGTGTTCGATGAGGGCGATGACGGCGAGCTGGTGGCGATCGGCGAGCGCATCCTACCGACCGACCGCGTCGACGTCGGGATGATCCGCCGGCAATGCACGAAGGACTACAAGATCGTGCCGATCCGGCGGAAGGTGCGCGAACTCGTCGACCTGACAGGACGGCGCTCTCCGAGCACGCCGATCGTCGAGCAGTGGATCGGCATCTCGATCGACGAGGCGATCCGGATGAAGCCCTCGTTCGAGGACTGGCAGGTCAATCGCTGGCCGCTGATCGAACAGCGCCTCTCGCGGCAGGATTGCCTGCGCTGGCTGACGCGGCACGATTATCCCATCCCGCCGAAGAGCGCGTGCATCGGCTGTCCCTTCCACTCCGACGCCCATTGGCGGCGGATGCGGGACAACGATCCGGACGCCTGGGGCGACGCGGTTCTGGTCGATCGCGCCATTCGCACCGGATTTCGTGGCATTCGCGGCGAGGTCTTCCTGCATCGCTCGGCCGTGCCGCTCGACCAGGCCGACATCTCCAACGCCAGCGATCGCGGCCAGCTCGATCTCTGGCCCAACGAGTGTGAGGGCATGTGCGGGGTCTGAAGGTCCGGAAATCCGGAAAAGCGGGCAGGCGGACTTCCGGCTTCGTGTCTTTCTGGTTCGTCGGCTTTGCGGCGCGGTCCTCCGAGAGGAAGAGGGCTGCGCCGGTTTTCGCGGCGGGTTGGAGGTCGAGAGAGAGGCTCTCGGCCGCCCGCCGCGGAGACTACCCCCATGGCTACTGCCATTCAGAAGATCACCCTGTCGTCCTCGCGCGACATTCCCTTCAACAAGCTGGTGCTGAGCCAGTCCAACGTGCGGCGCGTAAAGGCCGGCGTCTCGATCGAGGAACTGGCCGAGGACATCGCCCGGCGCACGCTGCTCCAGAGCTTGAACGTCCGGCCGGTCCTCGACGCCGAGGGCGCCGAGACCGGCATGTTCGAGATCCCGGCCGGCGGCCGGCGCTACCGCGCGCTCGAGCTGCTGGTGAAGCAGAAGCGCTTGGCCAAGGCCGCGCCGGTTCCGTGCGTGGTCCGCGATCCGGGCACCGACATTCTCGGTGAGGACGATTCGCTGGCCGAGAACATCCAGCGTGCGCCGCTGCATCCGCTCGACCAGTTCCGCGCCTTCCTGGCTCTGCGCGAGAAGGGGCGCTCCGAGGAGGACATCGCCGCGGCGTTCTTCGTCGGTGTGAACGTGGTGAAGCAGCGCCTGCGCCTGGCGTCGGTCGCGCCGGCCTTGCTCGACGTCTACGCCGAGGACGGCATGTCGCTCGAGCAGCTCATGGCCTTCACCGTCACCGCCGACCATGCCCGCCAGGAGCAGGTCTGGCAGGCGATCTCCGGCTCCTGGCAGAAGGAGCCCTATCAAATCCGTCGCATGCTGACGGAGAAGACGGTGCGCGCTTCCGACCGGCGGGCGGTGTTCGTCGGCCTCGACGCCTATGAGGCCGCCGGCGGCGTGGTGCTGCGCGACCTGTTCCAGTCCGATGATGGCGGCTGGCTCGAAGACATCACGCTGCTAGACGGCCTGGTCGCCGAGAAGCTGAAGGCCGAGGCGGAGACCATCGCCGCCGGGGGCTGGAAGTGGATCGAGGTCGCCGTCGACTTCCCCTATGGCCACACCCACGGGCTGCGTGCGCTGGAGGGCGTCGCCATCGATCTCACCAGCGAGGAGCAGGCGACGATCGACGCGCTCAACGCCGAATACGCCAAGCTCGAGGCGGAGTATGACGGCGCCGACGAGCTGCCGGACGAGGTGGACGAACGGCTCGGCGAGATCGAGGCGGCGCTCGCCGCCTTCGACGATCGGCCCGTCTCCTACGATCCGGCCGACATCGCCCGCGCCGGCGTCTTCGTCAGCATCGGTGCCGAAGGCGCCCTGTCGATCGACCGCGGCTACGTCCGACCGCAGGACGAAGCGCCCAAGGGCGAGCCGGACCAGGACGACGAGACCGATCCCGCGATGGCCGGGGCGCACGGCGCCGATCCCGACGCGCCCGTGGTTCAGCGCGCCGTCATCACCATCGGCAGGCAGGTCGCCGGGCCGGAGGACGAGGACGACGAGGACCTGAAGCCGCTCCCGGACCGCCTCGTGACCGAGCTGACCGCGGAGCGGACGCTGGCGCTGCGCGACAAGCTGGCGTCCACGCCCGCCGTCGCGTTCCAGGCCGTGCTGCACAAGTTCTGCCTCGACGTCTTCTCCCGCTATTTCTCCTCCGGGACGGCGATGGAGGTGTCGGTGCGCAGCGCCAGCTTCCCGGTGCAGGCGCAGGGACTGAAGGACACGCCCGCGGCGAAGGCGATCGAGGCGCGCCACAAGGGCTGGGAGGAGCGCCTGCCCAAGGACAAGGCCGATCTCTGGGACTGGCTCACCACCCTCACGGGCGACGAGCAGGCGGTGCTCTTCGCCCATTGCGCGTCCTTCGGGGTCAATGCGCTCTACGAAAAGGGCGACCGCTACGGCGCGGGCGCCTCGTCCCACACTGTCGAGCAGCGCATCGCCGAGGCCGATCGCCTGGCCCAGGCGGTCGATCTCGACATGGTGCAGGCCGGCTGGCGTCCGACCGTCGAGAACTATCTCGGCCGCGTGCCCAAGCTCCGCATCCTCGAGGCGGTGAAGGAAGGCGCCGGCGAGCGGGCGGCGCAGCTTATCGACCATCTGAAGAAGGGCGACATGGCCAAGGAGGCCGAACGGCTCCTGGCCGACACCGGCTGGCTGCCGGAGCCGCTGCGGATCGCCGCAGCGGACGACGTGCCCGTCGACACCACCGAAGCCGAGGATGACGGCGAAGCGCTGCCCGAATTCCTCGCCGGCGACGATGAGGAAGCGAACGCCGAGGCGCCGCAGGTGATCGCGGCCGAATAGCCCACGCGCGGGGCGGCTTCGGCCGTCCCGCGCCCCTTTTCCCTTTCAACCGACCCCACAGCCCGGCCTTCGCGCTGGGCTTTTTCGTTTCAGGAGACCGTCATGACCGACACATCCGACACCACGCCGCAGCCCGCCGCCCCGCTTTCCGATTGGGAGATGAAGGCGGTTGCACGAGCCAAGCTCGAGGCCGAGCTTTTCACCCTCAACAAGGCCACGCTGCTCAACGCACTGACGCTCGCTGGCGTCACCCGCGTCGTCGTCAGCTTCGACGGCTACGGCGATTCCGGCCAGATCGAGAATGTCGAAGCTCAGACCGGCGACGATCCCGTCACCATGCCTGCCGCAGCCATCGAAATCGCCGAGGCCGTCTGGGACCACGCCGAACCGACGCGTTCGTCCGTCTGCATCGCCGAAGCCGTCGAGCGCCTGGCCTATGACGTTCTCGAAAAGACTCATTGCGGCTGGGAAAACAACGACGGCGCATACGGCGACATCGTCTTCGATGTCGCGGAGGAGACGATCACGCTCGATTGCAACGAGCGCTACACCGCCTCCGAAAACTACACCCACACCTTCTGAGGAGGCGGCCATGGGACATTGCTATCACCACGCCCTCTCCTCGGTCAGGAAATGGGGCGGCGTCGCAGAAGACTATCTGCCGCTGCACCAATGGTTCGACGAGTCGAAGGCGACCACCGCCGATTTCCGGCATCGGGCGCTGCGGCATCACGCCGAAGGCATCTTCATGCTGGAGCGCTTCTTCGGCTCGACCATCACCATTTCGACGGGCCGCGTCGTGCCCGTCCGGCTCCTTGGCGAGCAGCATGTGGTCGAGGATCTCGGCTTCATCCCAAGCTTCGCCGACTGGGTGCGCTGCATTCGCCCCCAGCCGTGGATGGGACGCGCCCAGCCGATCCACAAGCAGGTTGATCCCTTCGCCGCGCTTTCGGGTGCGAGCACCGACCACGCGCCCAACGCGCCGAGCGGCACAGCCGTCGAGACGCCCCGGCGCTTCTAGCGGCAACCACCTTCCAACCGTTCCCCCGAGCCCGGCCCTGCCGGGCTTTTTCATGTCTGGAGACCATCATGACCACGTTCACCATCGAATCCACTTACCGCATTCCGATCTATCGCCAACGCAGCTACCAGGCCGACACGCTGGCCGAAGCCTGCCGTCTCGCCATCGAAGACGATGACTGGGAGGGGCAGAAGGAGGACTACGAATCCGCCGGCGAGACCTATGTGACCGGCGCCTGGCCGGGCGACGTTCCGCCCTACACCGTCCCGGCGCTTCCGATCCCCGCCCACTTCGGCGAGGCCCTTCAGCGCAGGGCCGAGCACTTCGAAGTTCTGCTTGGCCTGCTCAAAGTTTTCGCGCTCCCGCCCGATGGCGGCCTGACCGACGAACCGTTCTGGCGCCAGCGGGCGCACGCCGCGATCGCGAAGGCCGAGGCGATTCTCGCGGGCGCACGCGATCCCGATGACGAAGGAGGCGTGTCATGACCGAATATGTCGTCAAGATTGCCTTCTGGCTGCGGGCCTTCGACAGCGCGACCATCGAGGCTGCGTCTGACGCGGAAGCGATCGAGAAGGCGAAAGTAGCCGCCACCGCCGCAATGGAGTCGACGGCGTTCCCGGAACACATCGACAGTGACGAGCGACGAGAAGGCGTCATCGCCTACATCGACCGCACCACGTCGGAGGGCTGTGAGCCCGTCATCGAGGACGTCGAATTCGACGACGACCGGATCCACGATCCGCCCGCCGCCTGATCGCAACCACGCCCGAACCCACCCGAAGCCCGGCCACGCGCCGGGCTTTCGCATTTTAAGGAGACTGACATGGCCGACTACTTCACTCACTTCTCATGCCTGCTCGACGTCGGCACGCCCGAAAACGCTGTGCGCGCCCTCGAGCTCTACGACAACACGCCCGAGGATGAAGATGGCCTTCGCTTCTCGGAGGGCTTCAACCTTTCAATCCAGACGGAAGGCGGATCAGGACTGTGGATTCGCGACGACTGTTCAGGAGACCCTGAGCGCGTGATCGAGTTTGTCGTGCTCTGCGCGGAGGAATTCGACCTCAAAGGCCTCTGGGGCTTCGAATACGCCAACACCTGCTCGAAGCCGCGCCTAGATGCCTTCGGCGGCGGCGCGCATGTGATCGACCTCGGCGCGCGCAAGAGCGTCGGCTGGACCAGCACCAACGAATGGCTGTGCCGCGCCTTGGAAGGAGATGATCCCGATGCCTGAGATCATCGAAACCACGGTCTATCGCCTCGATGAACTCTCCGACGCGGCAAAGGAGAAGGCCCGTGCCTGGTATCGCCAGACCGGCTTCGACCATGACTGGTTCGAGTTCGTCTATGACGACTTCGAGCGTATTTGCGCGATCATCGGCGTCGACCTCAAGACCGTGCCGGTTCGCCTTTACGGCGGCGGCACACGGCAGAAGCCCTGCATCTGGTTTTCCGGCTTCTGGAGTCAGGGCGACGGCGCTTGTTTCGAGGGGCGCTACGGCCATGCGACGGGCGCGCCGAGGACGATCCGCGGTCATGCGCCGAAGGACGATGAGCTTCATCGGATCGCCGATGTCCTGCAGGCGATCCAGCGACGAAACTTCTACCAACTCCACGCCACCGTGACGCATCGCGACCGCTACTACCACGAATATAGCATGGCGATCTCGGTCGAGCGCGACAGCCCGACTTGGCAGGATATGACCGCCGACGCCGAGGAAACCGTCATCGAGGCGCTGCGCGATCTCGCCCGTTGGCTCTATCGCCAGCTCGAACGCAAATACGACTACCTGACCTCGGACCACCTCGTCGACAAGGCCATCACCGCCAACGCTTACACCTTCACCGCCGGCGGCCGCCGTTTCGGCTGACGGTCAGCACCTCGCTCTCCGAACCTTGTGACACCGCCCACGATCCTCGGGCTTGTCTTGCCTGGACGCCGCGCGGCGCCGGTCAACGGGCAAGCCGTTTCCGCGCAGGGCGCGTGACCGTCGCCGCTTTACACCGTCCTTCGCCGAGACCGCTTAACGGATCGGAGGCGGAGCAGATGTGCAAGGTTCTCAACAAGCGCGTGAATGGCGTCCCAGCCGGCGCCGTCTATATCGGCCGCGGCAGCAAATGGGGCAATCCGTTCCGGATCGGCCCTGACGGCGATCGGGCCGCCGTCATCGCGAAGCATGAACGCTGGCTGGCGAATCAGCACCATCTGCTGCGTGCGCTCGACGAGCTGCGCGGCCGCGACCTTGTCTGCTTCTGCGCGCCGCTCCCCTGCCACGGCCATCTCCTGCGTCGACTGGCCAACGCCAGCCGCGACGAGCGGATTGCGTGGTGGCGCGCCGTGAAAGCGGCGGCGTGATGAGAGGGAGAGGGCGGCCGGAAGGGGTTTGAGCCGTGCGGTCCGAGAGAGAGCGCCGGCCGGCTCGCCCTTTCCCGCTCTCCCGAGGCTCCCTTCATGAACGATCTTTCTCCGATCGCGGCCGACCAGGCCGCGCCGCTGTCGCCGGTCCCTCATCCCGACGCCGCCGGCGCCATCATCGCTGCCGCCCAGCAACTCCTCCCTCATCTTGAGCGCGGCCAGCGGGTCGACGTCGCGATCCTGCGCGCGGCCATGGAAGCCGAATTCGGCGCCTCCGACGCCTCCGGCGCCTGGGACTGGAAGACGGCTTATGACGCTTGCGAGGCCGCGACCGTTCTTTTCCTGCGCAAATACGGAAAGGCGCTGTTCCGCAAAGCCGACTCTCCGGCTGCACGACTTTCCGCCCTGGTCAAGATCGCCGCGCTTCTTCCGACCCACACGCGCCGCTCCGCCGAGAGCGAGACCTTCCAGCAGTTCTCGACGCCGACCCCGCTAGGCCTCGCGGTCCTGATCGCGGCTGCCATCGGGCCGACGGACCGCGTGCTGGAGCCTTCGTCGGGAACCGGCCTCCTCGCCATCCTGGCCGAGATCGCCGGCGGTGCGCTTGTCCTGAACGAGTTGGCCGAGGCCCGGGCGACGCTGCTTTCCTCCCTCTTTCCGGGCGTGTCCGTCACACGCTTCGACGCAGCTCAGATCGACGATCACCTCGATACCGCCGTCGTCCCGAGCGTCGTCCTGATGAATCCGCCCTTCTCGGCGATGGCCAACGTCGCCGGCCGCATGGCCGACACCGCCTATCGCCACATCGCCTCGGCCCTGGCCCGCCTCGCCGACGGCGGGCGGCTGGTGGCGATCACCGGCGCAAACTTCGGGCCCGACGCCCCGGCCTGGCGCGACGCCTTCGTCCATCTGCAGGAACGCGGCCGCATCGTCTTCACCGCCGCGATCGACGGCGCGGTCTATGCCAAGCACGGCACGACCATCGACACGCGGCTGATCGTCATCGACAAGACGCCCGCCGAGAACCCGGCCACCCTGCCGGAATCGCGGGGCATCGCGCCTGACGTGGCCACGCTGCTGAGCTGGATCGCCGAGCACGTTCCGGCGCGCCTGGCGCTCGCGCCGAGCCTCGCCATCGCCATGTCGGCCGCCGCCGCACCGCGGACGGTGCGGGGCTATCTCGCGCGTGCCGCTGCGGCGGGGCCGGTCAAGCCGTCCGTTGCCGATCCGGAGGCGATCGATCTCGCCTATGAGACGATCAACTGGACGTCGCCCGAAAGCGCGCTCCTCAGCGATGCGATCTATGAGGAATATCGGCTCCAATCGATCCAGATTCTCGGAGCCCAGGCGCACCCGACCAAGCTGGTGCAGTCCGCCGCCATGGCCTCGGTCGCGCCGCCGAAGCCGAGCTATCGGCCGCGGTTGCCGATCGACCTCGTCAGCGACGGCCTCCTCTCCGACGCCCAACTCGAGACGGTGATCTACGCCGGCGAGGCGCATGGCGACTATCTCGCCGGCGCCTGGACCGTGGATGAGACCTTCGATCTCGTCACCGCGTCCCGCGACGATGCGCCGAACGCCGTCCGCTTTCGCCGCGGCTTCATGCTGGGCGACGGCACCGGCGCCGGCAAGGGCCGTCAGTCGGCTGGCATCATTCTCGATAATTGGCTGAAGGGCCGGCGCAAGGCGGTCTGGATATCGAAGTCCGACAAGCTCCTGGAGGATGCCCAGCGCGACTGGTCGGCCCTCGGCATGGAGCGCCTGCTCATCACGCCGCTCTCGCGGTTCGCGCAGGGCAAACCGATCCGGCTGGCCGAAGGCGTCCTATTTTTAACCTACGCTACGCTGCGGTCCGACGACCGTGGCGAGAAGGTTTCGCGCGTCCGCCAGATCGTTGAATGGTTGGGCTCCGACTTCGACGGAGTGATTATTTTCGACGAGAGCCACGCCATGCAGAACGCCGGTGGCGGCAAGGGCGAACGCGGCGACGTCGCCCCCTCGCAGCAGGGCCGCGCGGGCTTGCGCCTCCAGCACGCCCTGCCCAAGGCGCGCGTGGTCTATGTCTCGGCCACCGGCGCGACGACCGTCCACAATCTCGCCTACGCCCAGCGGCTCGGCCTCTGGGGCGGCGAGGACTTCCCCTTCGCCACCCGCGCCGAATTCGTCGAGGCGATCGAGGATGGCGGTGTCGCCGCCATGGAGGTGTTGGCCCGCGACCTGCGTTCGCTCGGGCTCTACACCGCCCGCTCGCTTTCCTATGACGGCGTCGAGTATGAGCTGATCGAGCACCAGCTCACCGATGAACAGCGCCGCATATACGATTCCTATGCCGGGGCGTTCTCGATCATCCACAATCACCTCGACGCGGCGATGCAGGCCGCCAACATCACCGGCGAGAGCGGCACGCTGAACCGGCAGGCGAAGTCGGCGGCCCGCTCGGCCTTCGAGAGCGCCAAGCAGCGCTTCTTCGGCCATCTGCTAACCTCGATGAAGACGCCGACCTTGATCCGCCGGATTGAGCAAGACCTGGCCGACGGCCACGCCACCGTCATCCAGATCGTCTCGACCGGCGAAGCGCTGATGGAGCGCCGGCTCGCCGAGATTCCGACCGAGGATTGGAACGACGTCCGCGTCGACATCACGCCGCGCGAGTACGTTCTCGATTACCTCGCCCACTCCTTCCCGGTGCAACTCTACGAGCCGTTCACCGACAGCGAGGGCAATCTCTCGTCCCGGCCCGTCTTTCGGGACGGCCAGCCTGTGCAAAGCCGCGAGGCCGTCGCCCGCCGCAACGAGCTGATCGAGCGTTTGGCTTCGCTCCCGCCGGTGCCCGGTGCGCTTGACCAGATCGTCCAGCGCTTCGGCACCGACCTCGTCGCCGAAGTGACCGGACGCTCGCGCCGCGTCGTGCGCAAAAGCGACCGCCTCGTCGTAGAGAACCGCGCCGCCTCCGCCAATCTCGCCGAGACCGCCGCCTTCATGGACGACCTGAAGCGCATCCTTGTGTTCTCGGAGGCGGGTGGCACTGGGCGCAGCTATCACGCCGAACTGTCAGCGCGGAACCGCCGGCTGCGTGTCCACTATCTGCTCGAACCCGGCTGGAAGGCCGACGCCGCGATCCAAGGCCTCGGGCGGACGAACCGCACCAACCAGGCCCAGCCACCGCTCTTCCGGCCGATCGCCACCGACGTGAAGGCGGAGAAACGCTTCCTCTCGACCATCGCTCGCCGCCTCGACACGCTGGGCGCGATCACGCGCGGCCAGCGCCAGACCGGCGGTCAGGGGCTGTTCCGGCCCGAGGACAACCTCGAATCCCACTACGCCCGCGACGCGCTGCGCCAGCTCTATCTGCTGCTCGTCCGCGGCAAGATCGAAGACTGCTCGCTCCAGATGTTCGAGGACGCCACGGGCCTCAAGCTCATGGACGCGAACGGCATCAAGGACGAGTTGCCGCCGATCACGACCTTCCTCAACCGCCTGCTGGCGCTCACCATCGATCTGCAAGGCGTGCTGTTCACCGCGTTCGAGCAGTTGCTGAACGCCAAGATCGAAGGCGCCATCGCCAGCGGCGTCTATGACCTCGGCCTGGAGACGCTGCGGGCCGAGAGCTTCGTCGTCACTGATCGCCGCGCGATCTACACCCATCCCGCGACGGGCGCGGAGACCCGGCTGCTCACCATCACCGAACGCCGGCGCAATCGCCCGGTGACGCTCGATGAGGCGCTGGACCACCTCGCCGATCCCCGCGCCATGCTGCTCGTCAACGAGCGCTCGGGCCGCGCCGCCGTGCAGATCCCGGCGCCGAGCCTGATGCTCGATGATGGCGAGATCGAACGCCGCGTGCGGCTGATCCGGCCGATGGAGCACCATCACGCTTCGCTGAAGATGATGGACGAGAGCCACTGGCAGGCGGCAGAGCGGGAGGCCTTTGCGGCCGCCTGGACTCGTGAACTGGCCGAGGTCCCCGAGTTCGCCGACAGCACGATCCATATCGTCGCCGGTTTGCTGCTGCCGATTTGGAAGCGCCTGCCGAACGAGTCGACGCGCGTGTATCGGCTTCAGACCGACGCGGGCGAGCGCATCATCGGCCGCAGAGTCTCGCCGGCCTGGGCGGCGAACGCGACCGTGACCGGAACCACCGCCCTGACACCGGATGCCGCCTTCGCAGCGCTGATGGAAGGCCGCACCGTTCTCGACCTCGCCGAGGGCCTGCAGCTCCACCGCGTGCGCGTGATGGGCGCTCACCGCATCGAGCTGTCGGGCTTCTCCGACACGATGCGCGACCGCCTGCGCGCCTACGGCCTCTTCGGCGAAATCATCTCGTGGAAGCTGCGCATGTTCGTGCCGACCGATCCCGCCGGCGCCGGAGTGCTGGCCAAAGTCCTCGACCACTATCCGGTCGAGCGTATTGGCGAGCGGGAGGCGGCGTGATGGCCCGCCAAGACGCCTCCGAACTGGCACACCGTCTCGCGCGTGACGCCGAAGCGGTGTGCCGCCATTACCTCTCCGCCGGCCGCCGCGAAGGCGGCTACTGGCTCGTGGGCGACGTGCGCAATACTCCGGGCCGCTCGATGTTCGTCCGGCTCAAGGAGTCGCCGAAAGGGCCTGCCGGCAAATGGACCGACGCCGCCACGGGCGAACATGGCGACTTGCTCGATGTCATCCGCGAAAGCTGCGGCCTGATCGACTTCAAGGATGTCGCCGATGAGGCACGTTCGTTCCTCAGCCTGCCGCATCCTGAGCCCGAGCTTGATCGTGCCCGCTCGCGCAAGCCCAGCGCACCGGCAGGATCGCCGGAGGCGGCGCGGCGACTCTTCGCGATGTCGCAGCCGATGGAACGCAGCCCCGTAGAGTCGTATTTGCGTCGTCGCGGCATTACGGCTTTGCACCGAACCGGAAGCCTGCGCTTCCATCCACGCTGCTACTATCGGCCCGACGACCACAGCCCGACCGAGACTTGGCCGGCGATGATCGCCGCCGTCACCGATCTCTCCGGCCATCTGACCGGCGCGCATCGCACCTGGCTCGATCCCGGCGGCTTCAGCGAGACGACGCTCGGCAAGGCGCCGATCGACACGCCGAGACGGGCGATGGGTGACCTTCTCGGTCACGCCGTTCGATTTGGCGTGGCGGGCGAGGTCATGGCGGCCGGCGAGGGCATCGAGACGATGCTCTCGCTCCGATGCGTCTTGCCGACCATGCCGATGGTCGCAGCCCTCTCGGCGGCGCATCTCTCCGCCATCCTGTTCCCGGACACGCTGCGGCGACTCTACATCGCCCGCGACGATGATCCGGCCGGTAACGGCGCGATGGCGACGTTGATCGACCGGGCGCAGGAGGCCGGGATCGAGGCGATCGTGATCTCGCCACGGCTCGGCGACTTCAACGAGGATCTCCGCCTGCTCGGCATCGACGCGCTTCGAGCAGCCAGCCGGGTGCAGATCGCTGCGCAGGACGTCGCCCGCTTCATGGAGCTGGCGGCGTAGCCGGAACGGGGATGGGGCGCGGGCAGCGTCGTCGCCATAAGGTCGGCGGCCATCTTTCCCTCGGCGCCGGAGAGGACCACGCCCACGGCCTTCTGAGAGGGCGATCGGGCTCACAGTCGGGCCGGCCGGGCAATGGCGGCGGCCGACTATTTTCCGGCGCGGCCCAGTGGGCCGCTTTCCATCGCGAAACAAAATAGCCGGCCTTAGCCATCAAGGCCCTCGCTGCGCTCGGGCTGCCAGTCCGCCCCGCCGGTGAGCCTTCGTCGCCATGAAGGCCGCGATGGGCGCGGCCGATCAAGCGAAGGAAAACTGCGATGACCCCCGACCACGACGACGCTTTCGAACCGCACCACAGTTCATCCCCGACCGACCAAGTCCTCCATGAACTCCAGCTCTATGGCTATCGTCCCTTCCATGACGAGCCCGATGCCAGGCCGCTTCCGGAAGCGAACATCCTCGCCGGCAGCATCTCCGACATCTTCGACGCCCTCGTGGTGGCGCTTGGTGACACTCGCCTCGAACCCGACCTCGAGGACCTGCTCTGGTCGACGGTGAACGTCTTCCATCGGGCCATCGAACGGATCGAACGTGAACTCGACGACAACGAGCTGTCCCAGCAGCGCTCGCAACGGGAGCAGGACGGCAGCGAGGTCAAATCCGTCGAGCTGGAGCGACTGACGGCGGAAGGCCAGACGCTGATCGAACGCCGCAACGCCTTCGAGCTGATGCGCGACCAGGCCGCCGACCAGTTCGAGCACCACACCCATTCGGCCTGGCGGCCGCGCAACGGATCGAAGGTCAACCATCGCAACCTGACCTCGGCGATGATCGATAGCCGCGATTTCCTGGCGGCGAAGAAGCGCGCCGAGAATCAGGTGCTCTTCCCAGCGGGGCCGAAGGTGGCATTGACTGGCGGGCTCGACTTCAACGATCACCGGCTGGTCTGGGCCAAGCTCGATCAAGTTCACACCAAGCACCCGGACATGGTGCTGCTGCACGGCGGATCGCCGAGGGGTGCGGAGCTAATCGCCGCCAAATGGGCCGACAACCGCAAGGTGCCGCAGATCGCCTTCAAGCCCGACTGGACGAAGCACGCCAAAGCCGCACCGTTCAAGCGCAACGACTCGTTGCTGGAGACCCTGCCGATCGGCGTCCTGCACTTCCCGGGCACCGGCATCCAGGACAACCTCGCTGACAAGGCGAAGAAGCTCGGCATCCCGGTCTGGAAGTTCGGCGGCGCGTGAGCGCCGCCTTACCCTTCCCGTGCAATGACGTGAAACCGCAACGGCGGGTCAACGGCTTTCCGCAAAACCGCCTTTCAGTCCGCTTCACCCGTCACCGCGAGCCGGGCCGCACGAGCATAGTGCGCCAACTCCGTGTCGTTCTCGATCAGGCCGTCGAGCAGCGCCTTCATATCGCTCTGATCGGACGCCGATTGAAACGGTCCCGCCTGTCGCTCGATCGCCAGCACCGCAATCGCGAGCGCCTTCTTCACCAGATGCAACTCGCGTCCCGTGAACTCCGTCATGCCGCATGCCTCAACCATCATGTCGACTCGTAAGCGCACCTTAGCCGATCGGTCAGCGCACCGTGAGGATAGCGAGGTTTCACGCATGGTCGGCGACGGCCTTTGAGTAACGGCTCCTGCCGACGGGCGCCACCCCGCGTCTACCAGCGCTGATCCTTGGTCCGGCCGAGGGGCCTGACGCCATCAACCCACAAGGGGTCGGCTTACGCTGAAGCGTGCCGCCGCTCCGTCTTTGCCTGCGCGGTGATTGCGGCCCTCGGTCGGACACATCGGGCGCCTGTCGCGCGGGGATGGCCCCGCCTCAACACAGGAGCCGGATCAATGTCTCAAGCCCTCGCACTCGCAAACGGCTGGAACCTCGCCACCACCCTCATGGCCTGCGTCGTCGTCTTTCATGCTGACGCTGGCAACTACGGCGTCATGCTCGCCGCCGAGTATGACGGCGATCCCGGCACCGTCATCCACGAATTCGACCCCTTCCAACCATGAAGGGGCGAAGTGCCACGCAAGCTGCACCGCAGAACGCCAACGGGAATTCTCCTCCCGCTGGCGTCTGTTTTCAGCTATACTTCTGCTCGCGCCGCGGTGGTGGTGGATGGCGCGACCGTCAAACATTCTCTCACGGGAGACCATCGCCATGATCTTCATTGGTATCATCGCCAGCATCGCCGCGATCGGCGTTCTCTGCTGCTTGATGTTCTATCTCGCGGTCTATGCGCTGCCCTTGTTCGCTGGCGTCACAGTTGGCGCATGGGCTTACGGCACAGGCGCGGGATGGCTCGGAGCTATTGCCGTTGGATTTGTCGCGGGCTTGGTCACACTCGGCGTGGGCCAACTCCTGCTCGTGTTCGTGAAACCGCTCTGGCTGAGGCTCGCGATCGCCATCGCCTTCGTCGCGCCGGCCGCAATCGCCGGCTATCACGCCACCCACGGCATCGTGAAACACACTATGCCGTCCGAGACGTGGCCGATCATCTTCTCTGTGATCGGCGCCATCGCAGTCGGCGTCACCGCATTCGTTCGCGTGACGACGTTGGCTGGGACCGCGCCTACGGGACAAGGCGGCATGGCGCGCGCTTAAGCGGGCTGCACGGCAGGGGCGGCCGAGCAAGGCTTGCATACGCCGTCCTAGTCGTTTGTTGGCGAGACGATGCCATAGAGCGCCTCTCGACTAGACGTGAGCAGCCCACATCGAAGCCCGCCGGGAACACAAGCCAATCGGCGAAGCTGCTCCTCAACTCCACAATGGTGGATCCCTGAGACGTCTTTCGTCTACGCGGCCGGGCGACGATCCCACTTTCGTCCGCCGGACGCCGATACGGAATGTTGCGCTAAACGTGCCGGTCCATTGGGGAAGGCGACGGGTCGAGCCACGTTCTCCTCGATACACCTCTGTCTGATCGAGCACTCCAAGCGGCCTCTTCGATGGGCTGATCTGGCCGAAGGCCGGCTGCGCCTCGACCGCCTATGCCGCAATGGCGCCGATCGACTTTCTTCCCCTGCCGGCTTCGCCGGCATTCCTCGCGAAACAACAAAGTCGCCTGGCTGCCATCCTCCGCTGCGCTTCGGCCTGCAAGCAGGTGCGGCGCCGATCGCCTCCGGCCAACCGATCGCCATCGAGGCCGCATGGTGCGGGCTCGAAACAGAGATCAAGGAGAACTACCATGGCGACCATCGGCACCTTCAAGAAGACCGGCAACGAGTTCAGCGGCCAAATCGTCACCCTCAGTGTCCAGGCGAAGAACGTCCGCATCGTTCCCGAGGCCAACCGCTCCGGCGAGAACGCCCCCAGCCACCGCGTCTTCGTGGGCCGCGTCGAGATCGGCGCCGCCTGGGCCAAGCGCTCCAACGAGGGCCGCGATTATCTGGGCCTCAAGCTCGACGACCCGAGCTTTACCGCCCCGATCTACGCCAACCTCTTCGACGACGAGGACGGCGAGGGCTACAGCCTGATTTGGTCTCGTCCCAACGGCCGCCGCGCCGACTAACCGCCAGCGACGCCCCGCCCGATCCTCGGGCGGGGCAGTCCTTCAAGGCCCCGCCAAGGCACGCACGCGAAACCACCTCGAGGCTGGCCCGAACGGGCTGGCCTTCCGGCTTTGCACCTTGTCGCTTTTCCGGATCGCCGGTTGGCCAACCCTACGCGTTTCCGCAGGTCCGGTTGGTCGGATCGGGACGCGAGCTGAATTGTAACGCGACTCGCGTAGAGTCATGTTTCAGTGACTTCCACCGTCTCATCGAGGAGGTCGGCGGGTTTCACGTTCAACGCTTCCGCCAAATGCCACATCGTCAACAGCGTGACATTTTGCTGGCCCCGCTCCATGCCGCTCACATAGGCGCGGTCCACACCCATTTTCACGGCGACCGCTTCCTGGCTCAGACCGGCAGCGACGCGATACCTCCTGACGTTGGCTCCAAAGATTCTGCGAATGTCCATCCGCAGGATAGGAGACAATAGTGCATTATATCGCTACGTGTTATAATACACGGCCGCGTCGGCTGAGCGTGATGCCGCCAGCGGGCTGCCGTGATGCGTGAAAAGCATCGGGAAATTTCACTTGTCGGTCTGGTGTGCCTTGGCGGAGCCGATACGATCAATTAACCAAGACAGATGGACGCGCCGATGATCACGATGGACTTCCTGGATCGTCCGCCCGAGAGCAACCGTCTCACGGCTTACGATGAAAGCCATCTCGCCGCCTACATCCGGTTGCTGGACGCCGACGCGGAAGGGGCCGATTGGCGTGAGGCGGTGCAAATCATCTTCGGATTCGACCCCGACGATGACCCCGACCGCGCTCGCGTTATTCATCAAAGCCATCTCGCCCGCGCCCGCTGGATGACCACGACGGGCTATCGCGAGCTCCTCCGTCCCCGCGTGTCCTAGAGCGGGACACTCCTCCCGGTTGTGCAAGGCATCGCGCCCCGCAGTTTTGGGGACTTCCGCCGAGCCTCGTCGGCGGCGAGGCTTAACGCGCAGGGGGCCACTCAGAGCGCGGACGAGGAGACGCGTATGGCCGAGCCGCCGGATTGGCGATTGCAGACAACCGAACGCGCGCTGAACCGCTTGGAACGGCAAGGGTTCGCGTGGGAGTTTCTGCGCCGCAATCCCGACTATCGCAGCGACTATGACCGCCTGCGCGGCACCCCGGCCAGCCGCGAGAGCGCTTCATTGCCGCATAGGAGCGCCACCCCGCAATGGGGGTTGCGCTTTCCTGCTCGATCCCGACCGCTCCGCTAGCGAGACCGCGATCTTCTGGCGGCCAGAGCTTGTCGCCAGCGTCTTGCTGATTGAACCAGCGCCGGCCGTCTTTCTCGCCGCCAAGCGACTCGACCAGCTCGACCTAACTCACGCCACACTGCACGCGCAACCCGGAGGCGAAGGTGCGATCATTTTAGCCGATCCCGACGGCGATCATCATTTGGTCGTCGGCGCCATCGACCCGGCTCAACCGCTCGCCGTTCTGCTGCCGCTCGACGACAACTTCCACATCCGCGCCGAAGCGGCATTGCGATTCCAACGCCGCCTATTTGGACGCGCCCCCGGTCCGCTACCGCGCGCGCTCACGCTCACACCGCGCCGCCGCCTGCGGCTGGTGCGCATGGTGCGTGCGCTCGATGGCCGATCCGCAGGCGCGACTTATCGCGAAATCGCCGGCGTGCTTTTCGACACGCCGCGGCAGTCCGCCACCGAATGGAAAACGTCGTCCATCCGCGCCCAGACAATCCGTTTGGTCAAGGATGCCGAGACGATGGTGCGCGGCGGCTATCTCCGCTTGCTGGCCGGCCGCTGACTCCCTGCGGTCCCCATCGAACGAGGGGCACAAGGGGGGTACGCGCACAGAGGGGTCTCACTCCGTCATCCACCCTGACGCCGGTGGTTCGCCATCGTGGTCGCCGCTTCGCCACTGCACGCCGGCGGGGCAGCCGATCCACCGGAGGCCCCAATGTCAGCAGCGCGACTCGACCCCCCGCCACGCTATCTCCGCACATCCGAGGCGGCGCGCTTCCTCGGCCTATCCGGTCGCACGCTGGAGAAGCACCGCACCTACGGCACGGGACCGGTCTATCGCAAGCTCGGCGGACGCATTGTCTATGCCCTCGACGATCTTCAGGCTTGGGCGGATCGCGGCACACGGCAGTCGACATCAGATCCGGGCCACGGTGTTGTCCACCCTGCAAAACGACAGGCGACGCCCGCCGGGGGAATGCCCGTGCGACGCGGCGGCGCGTCATGATCGTCGCGCTCCTCAATCAGAAGGGTGGCGTCGGCAAGACGACGCTCACGCTGCATGTCGCCGGCGAATGGGCGAGCAAGGGAAGGCGCGTCCTACTCATTGACGCGGACCCACAGGGCTCCGCGCTCGATTGGTCCCAGCAGCGGGCACGCGAAGGCCTGCCGCGACTCTTCGGTGTCATCGGCCTGGCGCGGGATACGCTTCACAGCGAAGCGCCGGAGCTGGCGCGAGACGCCGATCATGTGGTGATCGACGGGCCACCGCGCGTCGCCAGCCTGATGCGGTCCGCGCTGCTTGCCGCCGACCTGGTACTGATCCCCGTGCAGCCATCGCCTTTCGATGGCTGGGCGTCCGCGGAGATGCTCTCGCTGCTGGGCGAGGCGCGGATCTACCGCCCCCAGCTCGCCGCCCGCTTCGTGCTGAATCGCTGCGGAGCGCGAACCGTCATCGCGCGCGAGACGGCCGAGACGCTCGCCGATCACGATCCGCCGGTACTCACCAGCACCGTCGGCCAGCGCGTCACCTTCGCCGACGCGGCACGCTCCGGCCGCCTGGTCTCCGAGATCAACGAACGCAGCCCCGCTGCGCGCGAGATCACCGCACTCTGCACTGAGGTCGGGAGGATCGCACCATGACGGAGCGGCCCCACAAACGCGCCTTCACTGCACGTCCAGCCGATCCAGAGAGCTGGGTGAAAGCCCCCAATCCGCGGCACCCGCGCGGCGGCGACACCGCCACCTTCACCGCGCGCCTCACCATCGACGTCACGCCCGACATGCGTGGCCAGATCAAGATCGCCGCGTTTCAGCGTGGGGTCACCGTCGCCGACATGCTGCGCGAGCTACTCGCCCGCGAGTTTCCCCCAACCGATGGAGCAACGCCATGAACGGCGCAGCCGACTTGCGTCGCGCCGCGACGCCGAACGTCGCCGGCCTGACCCATGTCGAGCTGACCTGGATCGAGAAAAGGATCGAATATTGGATCCGGTTCGGACAGGAGGTCCACGAACAGATTCTCGACCGCCGCCGGCGCGTCGTCAGCTTCCCGCCCCACAGCGTTTTCGCGCTTGTCCGCTGGGCGTCCAACGACTTCGGAACGGTCCTCTCGCGCATCGACATCGTGCGCGCGGTTTCGCCGGGCGAACCCTATCAGACGTTGCCCTTCGTGCGCCCCGGCGGCGACATTCTGCTGAAGGCCGAGAGCTGGCGACACGTCGAGCGCGTCCTGCAGATCGTCGACGCGATCGAGTCCAGCGGCATCAATCCCGCCGAGGTCTCGCCGCACCATTGGCGCCACGTTCATAACCGGCTCGTCGCCGGCCAGGAACCGCGCAACTACACCGCGCAGCAGCACCGGGCCATCCTCTTGCGCCGAAGGGTCGAGCCATGACCCGCTTCGGCTACGTCATCACGACGTACTTCACCGTGATGCTGATCGGTGGCCTGTCCTTCATCCACATCACGCCCCGGCTGATCTGGAACGCGTCCGCCAGCACGCCGATCGGACTCTATTCGCTCGACCGGTCGCCACGCCTTCAAGTGACTGACCTCGTCGCCGTGGACGCCCCTGAGCCGCTCGCATCGTTCCTCGCCGAGCGTGGCTACGTGCCGCGCGGCGTCCCCCTCATGAAACGCGTCGCCGCCCTTCCCGGCCAGCAGGTCTGCCGCACCGGCGCACACGTCACCGTCGATGGCGTCGCGATGGGTGAAGCGCTGACGCGCGACCGTCTCGGCCGCCATCTGCCCGTCTGGCAGGGCTGCCGGCGCATCGCCGACGGCGAGATCTTCCTCATGAACTGGTCCGTCGAGGACAGCCTCGACGGGCGCTACTTCGGTCCGATTTCCACCCGCTCGATCATCGGCCGCGCAACGCCTGTGTGGACCGATGAAGACGGCGGCGGCCGCTTCCAATGGCGCGCCGCGACGCGGTGAACGACGCGCCTATCCGACCTCACCGCACAGCAAAGGAGTCTTCCCATGCCGCAGATCGGCGAATTCACCCGCACGAAGAACGGCTACGCCGGCCACATCCGCACGCTCTCGCTCGACGCCGAAATCGTGCTCGTCCCCGCCGAGCACACCGACGCTGAGAACGCGCCGGACTACCGTGTTCACCACGGCAGCGATGACGGCCCCGAGATCGGCGCCGGATGGAAACGCACCGGTGAGAAAGCCGGCGACTACGTCTCCCTGCAGATCGACGATCCCACCTTGGCCCAGCCAATCCGCGCCAATCTGTTCCAATCGGCCGAAGACAAATCCGCCTGGAATCTGCACTGGAACCGCCCGCCCAAGCGCGGCGAGCGGGACTGAACGATGTCCGGCCCGCGCCATCAAGCTGTCGTCGGGCGGCCAAGCGCCGTCCGACTGACATGCCTCCTTCTCCTTTCCGGCCTGCTGCTCGCCGTGCCGTTTAACGCCACAGCGAGCGCGCAGAACCCACCGGGCACGCGGACGGCGACGGCCCATCCGTTCGCCGCCTACATTGAAGAGGCCGCACGGCGCTTCCGCATCCCGGCCGCGTGGATTCGCGCCGTCATGCGCGCGGAAAGCGCCGGCGATGTGCGCGCGATCTCCTCTGCCGGGGCGATGGGCTTGATGCAGATCATGCCTGCTACCTGGGCGGAGCTGCGCGTCCGCCATGGTCTCGGGCGAAACCCATACGATCCGCGCGACAATATATTGGCTGGCGCAGCTTACTTGCGCGAGATGCATGATCGCTACGGTTCGCCGGGGTTTCTTGCAGCCTACAATGCGGGGCCAGGGCGCTACGAAGAATATCTCGCGGGCCGCCCGTTGCCGGCCGAGACCCGCGCCTATGTGGCCGCATTGATCCCTTCCTTCGGCGGCGGTGACCTGCCGGGTGCAACCACCGTCGCCGCGGCTGATCCTCGCGCCTGGACTCGCGCGCCGCTGTTCATCACGCGCGCCAACAACGTGACCAGCGTCGATCCAGCGCAGGCGGAAAGCACTCCGGACGACGCTCTGGCAGCAACTCGGGCGCGCGAGACTTCCGCGATCGTCCCGCAATCCTCGGGCCTGTTCGTGGCGCGCTCGGATGGCGGAGGCCCGCGATGACGGCGCTTCGTTCGGATCGCGGTCTGGCGGGCTCCAGCGCATCATGGAGTGCGTGGAGGGGGAAGCAGGACAACACAACCGCACGATGGCAGGATAAAGGGGCGCGATGTGCGCCTCGGTTCGGTTGTGCTTTTTCAATGGCTTACGCTGCGAATTCGCGAGGTGCGCCTGTTCGGCGCAGCCTGCGGCTCCGGCGATTTCATAAGCAAATCAGCGCTATCGCGCGATGTGCGGTCTTGCCGCCATGAGCGACGACAACGATTTCCGCGTCCGGCCAGGCCGCATCCGATCGACCAGCGCGCAGCGCGCGAGGCCGTTCATCGCCCAAGCCTTGGCCGCCGCCCAGCGCGCCGGCGGCTCGGTCTCCCGCAAGGGGACGATCGGCCCGAACCACCGCTCCCGGTTCGGCCGGGGCCAGCGCGCATCAGTGCAGGCCAATCGGTTCATCACGTCCCGCTCGCGCGGCGCCGTCGTCAAGGCGCGTGTCGTCCGTCACGGCGGACGGAGCGCGCCGCTCGCGACCCACCTGAACTATCTGGGCCGCGAGGGCGTCACCCGGGACGGAGAGAAGGCCCGGCTGTTCGGGCCTGGCGCCGATGACGCTGATCCGAAGGCGTTCGCGGAACGGTGCGAGGATGACCGGCATCATTTCCGGTTCATCGTCTCGCCGGACGACGCCGTGGAGATGTCAGACCTCAAGACCTTCGCCCGCGATTTGGTCGGCCAGATGGAGAAGGACCTCGGCACCAAGCTCGAATGGGTCGCCGTCGATCACTGGAATACCGAACATCCGCACGTCCATTTAATTGTGCGTGGCGTGCGCGAGGATGGCGAAAACCTCGTCATCTCCCGCGACTATATCAAGGAAGGCATGCGTGATCGGGCGCGGGATCTGATCACGCAGGAATTGGGGCCGCGCACGGATCACGAGATCCGTCGCACCCTGGAACGTCAGATCGACACCGAGCGCTGGACCAACCTCGATCGGCAGCTCGCACGCGACGGCTATCGCACCGGCGTCATCGACCTCGCGCCACATCCCAACCGCCAGCCCGACGAATTTCATGCGCTCAAGGTCGGGCGCCTTCGCAAACTGGAATCGCTCGGGCTTGCCGACCAGGTCGGCCCCGGCCAGTGGACTGTTTCCGAAAATGCCGAGACGACGCTGCGCGAGCTCGGCGAACGCGGCGACATCATCAAGCGCATCCATCGCGGCCTTTCAGAACACAGCATCGAACGCGGCGCGTCCAACTATGTGCTCGCCGGGGAAAGTCTGGACGATCCTGTGGTCGGCCGGCTGGTCGCCCGCGGTCTCGACGATGAGCTGAAGGGTACAGCCTATGCCGTGGTCGACGGCATGGACGGCCGCACCCATCACATCAAGCTGCCCGATCTCGACGCCGCCGGCGATAGCGCGCCCGGCTCAATCGTCGAGCTGCGCAGGTTCGACGACGCGAAGGGGCAGCGTCGCGTCGCGATGGCGGTCCGATCAGACCTCACCATCGAGCAGCAGATCACCGCGACCGGCGCCACCTGGCTTGATCGACAGGCGATCGCCCGCGAGCCGGTTGCGCTCGGTGGCGGGGGCTTCGGCGCGGAGGTGCGCGACGCCCTGGACCGGCGCGCCGAACACCTGATTGGGCGAGGTCTGGCCGAACGTCAGAACCGCGGCGTCAGCTTCAGCCGCAACCTGATCGAGACGCTCCGCCGGCGCGAGCTGGACGCCGTGGGCGCCAAGATCGCGGCAGAGAGCGGCCGCCCATTCAACAAGCCCGCGGCGGGGGAATACGTCGCTGGCGCCTACCAGCGGCGCATCGCGCTCGCCTCCGGCCGCTTCGCGATGATCGATGACGGCCTCGGCTTCCAGCTCGTGCCCTGGTCGCCCTCACTCGAAAAGAAACTCGGCCGGCATGTCTCCGGTCTCGCGCGCAGCGATGGCGGCATCGACTGGAGCTTCGGCCGAAAGCGGGGGCTCGGCCTGTGATCACCGCTCCTTATTAAGAAAGGACTCCGCCATGTCGGCCACCAAGATTCTGTGGGGGCAGATTCTCGTCGTTTCCCTGATCGTCCTCGCGACGACCTGGACCGCGACGCAGTGGACGGCGTGGCAACTCGGCTTCCAGCCGCAGCTCGGCAGGCCATGGTTCGAGCTGTTCGGCTGGCCGGTCTATTATCCGCCGGCCTTCTTCTGGTGGTGGTACTTCTACGACGCCTATGCGCCTTCGGTCTTCGTTGGGGGGGCCTACATCGCTGCGTCAGGCGGCTTCATTGCCATCGCGGTCGCCATCGGCATGTCGGTCTGGCGCGGGCGCGAAGCCAAGAATGTCGAGACCTACGGCTCGGCGCGGTGGGCGCGAGCCGACGAGGTGCGGGCTGCCGGCCTGCTTGGGCCCGATGGCGCGGTGCTCGGCAGGTTCGAAGGCGCCTATCTGCGCCATGACGGCCCTGAGCATGTGCTCTGTTTCGCGCCGACGCGCTCCGGCAAGGGCGTCGGCCTCGTCGTGCCATCGCTGCTGACCTGGCCTGGCTCCGCTATCGTTCACGACATCAAAGGCGAGAACTGGCAGCTCACCGCCGGCTTCCGCGCCCGACACGGCCGGGTGCTGCTGTTCGACCCGACCAACGCCAACTCATCCGCCTACAACCCGCTGCTCGAAGTCCGTCGTGGCGAATGGGAAGTGCGCGACGTTCAAAACATCGCCGACATCCTGGTCGATCCGGAAGGGAGTTTGGAACGCCGCAATCATTGGGAGAAGACGTCCCACGCGCTGCTGGTCGGCGCCATCCTACACGTTCTATACGCCGAGACCGACAAGACGCTCGCCGGCGTCGCCGCGTTCCTATCCGATCCGAAGCGGCCGATCGAGTCGACGCTCGCGGCCATGATGAAGACCGCACATCTCGGCGAAGCGGGTCCACATCCCGTCATCGCCTCGGCCGCGCGCGAGCTGCTGAACAAATCCGACAACGAGCGGTCGGGCGTCTTGTCGACCGCGATGTCGTTTCTCGGCCTCTATCGCGATCCGGTTGTGGCCGAAGTAACTCGCCGCTGCGATTGGCGCATCACCGACATTGTCGGCGGGACGCGACCATCGACCCTGTATCTCGTTGTTCCCCCATCCGACATCGCGCGCACCAAGCCGTTGATCCGCCTGATCCTCAATCAGATCGGACGCCGATTGACGGAGGATCTCAACGCCAAAGGCAGGCGGCATCGGCTGCTGCTCATGCTCGACGAGTTTCCCGCGCTCGGGCGCCTCGACTTCTTCGAGAGTGCCTTGGCGTTCATGGCGGGCTATGGGCTGAAGAGCTTCCTCATCGCACAATCGCTGAACCAGATCGAGAAAGCCTATGGCCCGAACAACTCGATCCTCGACAACTGCCATGTCCGCGTCAGCTTCGCGACCAATGACGAGCGGACGGCCAAGCGCGTGTCGGATGCGCTTGGCACCGCGACCGAGATGCGGGCAATGCGGAACTATGCCGGGCACAGGCTGAGCCCATGGCTCGGCCATCTGATGGTGTCGCGATCGGAGACCGCGCGCCCGCTGCTGACGCCGGGCGAGGTGATGCAGCTCCCACCCGCCGACGAGATCGTCATGGTTTCCGGAACGCCGCCGATCCGCGCGAAGAAGGCGCGCTACTTCGAGGATCGTCGGTTTCAGGAACGCATCCTGCCACCGCCGGCGCTGGCAAAGACAGCGGCGGCAAAGTCGGACGACTGGAGCAAGATGCCGCTGCCGCCGCGGCCGGAGATCGAGGGCGCCGCCGCAAAGGATGGCCAGGGCGACGACGAGGATCCGACCGGCTCGGAACGCCGCCACCAGCCCGAGCTGAACAAGGCCGGGACCGTCGAGAAGAAGGCGCCGATCAACAACGAGTTCGACCTCGATGGTCCCGACGACGCCGATGACGACGCCGCGCGCGCACGCCGGCTGAACCAGGTGATGCAGGGCATCGCGCGGCAGGTCTCGCTCGATCCCAACGATGGGATGGACCTCTGAGCGTGGCGATCATGAAGATTCCGAAGAAGCAGCGCCTCTCGGTCTATCTCGATCCGGACATCATGAAGGCGCTCACCGCTTATGCCGCGCGTCGCGATCAATCGCGATCCCTGGTCGCGGAAGCGGCGATCGCATCCTTCCTGTCACCCGACACCGCCGAGCGCCAGGAAGCCGCGACCACCAAGCGATTGGACCAGCTCGACCGGCGCATGACACGCATGGAACGCGACCTCGGCATTTCCGTGGAAATGCTCGCGGTGTTCGTCCGCCACTGGCTCACCACCAACCCGCCGTTGCCGGAGCCAGCCCAGGCGGCCGCACGCGCACAGGCGGGCGAGCGGTACGACGCCTTCGTCGCCGCGCTCGGCCGGCGACTCGCGAAGGGACCGAAGGTGCGTGAGGAGATTTCCGAAGACGTCACGGGCATCGCGGGCGCGGAATAACCATCGCGTAACGTGTCGCAAGCGTCCGGCAGTTCCGCCCTGTCCCTGTCTTTGTACGCCAGAGCACTACGACCCCGTTCTGCTTGTTGTCATGCCCTGATTTCTGCCTCTTCTACTGATCCCCGATCCAGGGCCGCGTGTTCGCGGTCCCGCACAGAACGGGGACGACATGGCGGTTTCTCACCAGCAATCAGAGGCGACCCTGCGAGGCGCGCGCATGTTGCGCACAGCCCTCGGCCCCGCCATCGCCGGATTCCTGGAAGACCCGTCGATCGTCGAGGTGATGCTCAATCCCGACGGGCGGCTCTGGATCGACCGCCTGTCCGAGGGGCTCTCCGACACCGGAGAACGGCTCTCGCCCGCCGACGGCGAACGCATTGTTCGCCTCGTCGCGCATCACGTCGGCGCCGAGGTTCATTCCGGTTCGCCGCGGGTTTCGGCCGAACTGCCCGAGACGGGGGAGCGGTTCGAAGGGCTTCTGCCGCCCGTCGTCGCCGCGCCGGCGTTCGCGATCCGCAAACCTGCCGTCGCCGTCTTCACGCTCGCTGACTACGTCGCCGCCGAGATCATGTCGGCCGAACAGGCTGAGATCCTCTGCCGCGCCGTCGTGGACCGCCGCAACATCTTGGTCGCCGGCGGCACCTCAACCGGCAAGACGACACTCACCAACGCCTTGCTCGCCGAAGTGTCGAAGACCTTCGACCGCGTCGTTCTGATCGAGGACACGCGCGAGCTGCAATGCGCCGCGCCCAACCTGGTCGCCATGCGGACGAAGGATGGCGTCGCATCGCTCTCCGATCTCGTCCGCTCCTCGCTTCGCTTGCGCCCCGATCGCATTCCGATCGGAGAGGTGCGCGGCGCCGAGGCGCTGGATTTGCTCAAGGCCTGGGGGACGGGCCACCCGGGCGGCATCGGCACCATCCACGCCGGCACCGCGATCGGCGCGCTGCGCCGCCTCGAGCAGCTCATTCAGGAAGCCGTCATCACGGTCCCGCGCGCGCTGATCGCCGAGACCATCGATCTCGTCGCGGTGCTCAGCGGCCGCGGCTCGACCCGCCGCCTCGCCGAACTCGCCCGCGTCGAAGGCCTTCAGCCGGACGGCGACTACCGCGTCATCCCCGCAACCCAGCCCGTCTCAGGAGACCCCGCATGATCCGCCATGCCCTGCGCGCTCGCCGTCATATCGCAACCGCCATGTCCGCGGCGGTGGTCAGCATGATGCTGGCCCCTGCAGCCCATGCTTCCGGCTCATCGATGCCGTGGGAAGCGCCGCTGCAATCGATCCTCGAATCCATCGAGGGTCCGGTCGCCAAGATCATCGCCGTGATGATCATCATCATCACCGGCCTGACACTGGCCTTCGGCGACACGTCGGGCGGCGCCCGAAAGTTGATTCAGATCGTGTTCGGCCTCTCGATCGCCTTCGCCGCGTCGAGCTTCTTCCTGTCGTTCTTCTCGTTCGGCGGCGGAGCGCTCGTCTGATGGCGAGCTTGATCGACAGCGCCAGCGAAGTGCCGGGCTACGCCGTCCCGGTCCATCGGGCGCTCACCGAACACATCCTGCTCGGCGGCGCGCCGCGCTCGATCGCCATCCTCAACGGCACGCTGGCAGCGGCCCTCGGCCTGGGCCTGCGCCTCTGGCTGGTCGGTCTCGGGCTCTGGGCGATCGGCCATTTCGCCGCCGTATGGGCGGCAAAACGCGATCCGCAATTCGTCGACGTGGTGCGCCGCCACCTGCGCATCCCCGGCCATCTGAGCGCGTGAGGCCACTCCGATGATGAACCTCGCCGAATATCGCCGGACCTCAACCCGCCTTGCGGATTTCCTGCCCTGGGCCGCGCTCGCGGGCGAGGGCATCGTCCTCAACAAGGACGGCAGCTTCCAGCGCACCGCTCGCTTTCGCGGTCCCGACCTCGACTCCGCAGTGCCGGCCGAACTCGTCGCCGTCGCCGGCCGTCTCAACAACGCCTTCCGCCGCCTCGGCTCGGGATGGGCGATCTTCGTCGAGGCGCAGCGGCATGGCGCAGGAGCTTATCCGGCGAGCCGCTTTCCCGAGGCCGCGTCGGCCTTGGTCGACGCCGAACGCAAGGCCGATTTCGAGGAAGACGCCTCGCATTTCGAGTCCAGCTACTTCCTCACTTTCGTCCACCTGCCGCCGGCCGAGGACGCCGCCCGCGCCGAGAGCTGGCTCTATGAAGGCAAGGCCGACAACGGCCTTGACCCTCATGAGGCGTTGCGCGGCTTCGCCGATCGCACCGACCGCGTGCTTCAGCTCATCGAGAACTTCATGCCGGAATGCGCATGGCTCGATGACGGCGAAACGCTGACCTATCTGCATTCGACCGTCTCGACCAAACGCCATCGCGTGCGCGTGCCCGAGACGCCGATGTATCTCGATGCGCTGCTGGCCGATCAGCCGCTCACCGGCGGACTGGAGCCGCGCCTGGGCGACTCGCATCTCCGCATCCTCACCATTGTCGGTTTTCCGACCGCGACCACGCCCGGGCTGCTCGACGACTTGAACCGGCTCGCCTTTCCGTATCGCTGGTCGACGCGCGCCGTCCTTCTCGACAAGACCGACGCCACCAAGCTGCTCACCAAGATCCGGCGGCAGTGGTTCGCCAAGCGCAAGAGCATCATGGCGATCCTGAAAGAGGTGATGACCAACGAGGCTTCGGTGCTCGTCGACACCGATGCGGCGAACAAGGCGGCCGATGCCGACCTCGCTCTGCAGGAACTCGGCGCGGACTATGCCGGTCAGGCCTATGTCACCGCGACGGTCGCCGTCTGGGACGCCGATCCACGCATCGCAGCCGAGAAGCTGCGCCTGGTGGAGAAGATCGTTCAGGGCCGCGACTTCACCGCGATGACGGAGACGATCAACGCCGTCGACGCCTGGCTTGGGTCGCTGCCAGGCCATGTCTACGCCAACGTCCGGCAACCGCCGATCTCGACGCTCAATCTCGCCCACATGATTCCGCTGTCGGCGGTGTGGGCGGGGCCGGAACGGGACGAGCATTTCGGGCAACCCCCCTTGCTTTATGGCAGGACCGAAGGCTCGACCCCGTTCCGGTTTTCCCTTCATGTCGGCGATGTCGGTCACACGCTCGTCGTTGGGCCGACCGGCGCCGGCAAGTCTGTGCTGCTGGCGCTGATGGCGCTTCAGTTCCGGCGCTATTCGGGCTCGCAGGTCTTCGCCTTCGATTTCGGCGGCTCGATCCGCGCCGCGGCGCTCGCCATGGGCGGCGATTGGCACGATCTCGGCGGCGGGCTGACCGAGGGCGCGGCCGACAGCGTGTCGCTGCAACCGCTCGCCGGCATCCACCACGTGCCGGAACGCGCGTGGGCGGCGGATTGGATCGTCGCGATCCTGCAGCGCGAGGGCGTGACGATCGCGCCGGAGGTGAAGGAATATATCTGGACGGCGCTGACCTCGCTCGCGAGCGCGCCTGTTAGCGAACGCACCATCACCGGGCTTGCAGTCCTCCTTCAATCGAACGACCTCAAACAGGCGCTACGACCCTATTGCGTCGGAGGCGCCTATGGTCGCCTGCTCGACGCCGAGAACGAGCATCTTGGCGAAGCCTCTGTGCAGGCGTTCGAGACCGAGGGCCTGATCGGCACGGGCGCGGCGCCGGCCGTGCTCGCCTACCTGTTCCATCGCATCGAGGATCGCCTGGATGGCAGCCCCACGCTGCTCATCGTCGACGAAGGCTGGCTGGCGCTCGACGACGAGGATTTCGCTGGTCAGCTCCGCGAATGGCTGAAGACGCTGCGCAAGAAGAACGCCTCCGTCGTCTTCGCCACCCAGTCGCTTTCCGACATCGACAGTTCGGCGATTGCGCCCGCCATCATCGAGAGCTGCCAGACCAGGCTCCTATTGCCGAACGAGCGCGCGATCGAACCGCAGATCACCGCGATCTACCGGCGCTTCGGCCTCAACGACCGCCAGATCGAGATCCTCGCCCGCGCGATGCCCAAGCGCGACTATTACTGCCAGTCCCGCCGCGGCAACCGGCTGTTCGAGCTCGGCCTGTCCGACGTTGCGTTGGCACTGTGCGCCGCCTCGTCGAAGACCGACCAGGCCGCCCTCGAGCGCACCATCGCCGAGCATGGCCGCGAGGGCTTCCTGCCGGCCTGGCTGCGGCTGCGCGGCGTCGCCTGGGCGTCCGACCTCATTCCCGACCTCAACAACCTGGAGACTCAGCCATGATCTTCCGTCGCTCACGCGCGGCGCTTCTTGCCGCGTCGATCCTTTCCATTCCCGTGGCGATGTCGCCCGTGATGGTCCAGCCGGCATCCGCGCAATGGGTCGTCTACGACCCAACGAACTACGTGCAGAATGTTCTCTCCGCCGCCCGCGCCCTGGAGCAGATCAACAATCAGATCACCTCGCTTCAAAACGAAGCGACGATGCTGATCAACCAGGCGCGCAATCTCGCAAGCCTGCCTTACTCCTCGCTTCAGCGGTTGCAGCAGTCCGTGCAGCGGACGCAGCAGCTTCTCGGCCAGGCGCAGCGCATCGCCTACGACGTCCAGCAGATCGACCAGGCCTTTACTTCCACCTACGGCAATGCGTCGATGTCTGCCTCCGACCAGCAGCTCGTCTCGCAGGCGCGCGAGCGCTGGCAGAACACCGTCGGCGGCTTGCAGGACGCCATGCGCGTGCAGGCCGGTGTCGTCGGCAACATCGACACCAACCGCGCCGAGATGTCGGCGCTCATTGGTCAGAGTCAGGGCGCTACCGGCGCCTTGCAGGCGGCGCAGGCCGGCAATCAGCTCCTCGCGCTCCAGGCCCAGCAGCTCGCCGATCTCACGGCTGTCGTCGCTGCGAACGGCCGGGCTCAGGCACTGACCGAAGCGGAACGCGCGGCGGCAGCCGAGCAGGGTCGCGAGCAGCGCCGCCGCTTCCTGACCCCCGGCAGCGGCTATCAGCCCGGCAACGCCCGCATGTTCCCGAATGGCAACTAAGGCCCCGCAAGAGGATCGTGTCATGGACGGCAAGCTCTTGGCGCGCCTTGGCGCCGTCGTCTTCGTCGCCGTCGCCATCACGGCGACGGCGATCGAGATGTCCCGGAAAGAGGAAGAGCCGGCCGGCCAAGCGTTGCGGCCAGTTGAAGTCACGCCGGCCGATCCGCTGCGCCAGGCGCAGCGGCGGTGCCAACTGCTCGGCGAGGCCGCCGCGCGCGATGCCGAATGCCTGCGCACCTGGGCCGCAACCCGCGACCGCTTCCTCGGCGTTGCGCCGGCGCCAGCGCCGACGTCGCCGCAGCATGACGACGGGCGGTGATCCATGGGCGGCACCGGCGTCATCGACCAATTCCTGGAGGTCTTCACCCGCTATATCGATAGCGGATTTGGCCTGCTCGGCGGCGAGGTAGCGTTCATAGCCACGACGCTGATCGTCATCGACGTGACATTGGCCGCGCTGTTCTGGAGCTGGGGCGCCGACGACGACATCATGGCGCGCCTGGTCAAGAAGACGCTGTTCGTCGGCGTCTTCGCCTACATCATCGGCAATTGGAATAGCCTCGCGCGCATCGTGTTCGAGAGCTTCGCGGGGCTCGGCCTGAAGGCGTCGGGCACTGGATTTACCGTCGAAGATCTCATGCGCCCCGGCCGCGTTGCGCAGACCGGCCTCGACGCCGGCCGCCCGCTGCTCGATTCCATCTCCAACCTGATGGGCTGGATCGCCTTCTTCGAGAACTTCATCCAGATCGCCTGCCTGTTGTTCGCCTGGGCGCTGGTGCTGCTCGCCTTCTTCATTCTCGCCGTCCAGCTCTTCGTCACCCTGATCGAATTCAAGCTGACGACGCTTGCGGGCTTCGTGCTGATCCCGTTCGGCCTGTTCGGCAAATCCGCGTTCATGGCCGAACGCGTCCTCGGCAACGTCATATCGAGCGGCATCAAGGTTCTGGTGCTCGCCGTCATCATCGGCATCGGCTCGACGTTGTTCTCCCAGTTCACCGCCGGCTTCGCGAACCAGACACCGACGATCGACCAGGCGATGGCGATCGTGCTTGCCGCGCTCTCGCTGCTGGGCCTCGGAATCTTCGGCCCTGGCATCGCCAACGGCCTCGTCTCTGGCGGTCCGCAGCTCGGCGCCGGCGCGGCCGTCGGAACTGGGCTCGCGGCGGGCGGCGCTCTGGTCGCGGCCGGCGCGGCTGGCGGAATGGCCCTTCGCGGCGGCGCCGCTGCTCTTTCCGGAACTGCCGCTGCCGCTCGAGGGGGAGCGGCCCTGGCCGGTGGCGCCTCGACGGCCTACAGCCTCGGCGCTGCCGGCCAGTCGGGCGTGTCCGCCGTCGGATCTGGACTCGGTGGCGTTGCTCGCGCCGCTGGCGCGGCCGCCAGCTCACCGCTGCGTCGCGCGGCCTCCCGGGCAGCAGACGGCATGAAGTCGAGCTTCTCCGATGGCGCCAAGTCCGCGTTCGCCGCGACGGGTGGCACATCGACCATGGGCACGATCGGCGGGCTCGCGGCCGATGCTGCGCCGGCCGCTGCGGCTGACGGGCCGCCGGCCTGGGCCCAGCGCATGAAGCGCTCTCAGGCCTTGAGCCACGGTGTGACGGCGGCCGCCCACGCCGTTCGCAGCGGTGACAGCCATGGCGGCGGCTCCTCTATCAACCTCTCTCAAGGCGATCGCTGATGTTCAAACGACCTTCTACTCACTACGGCAAACCACCAGAACCTGAGACGCCTTACCAGCGCGCCGCGCAGGTCTGGGACGAGCGCATCGGCGCCGCGCGCGTCCAGGCGAAGAATTGGCGGCTCATGGCGTTCGGCTCGCTGATCCTGTCCGCTGGTTTCGCGGCGGCGCTTGTCTGGCAATCGGCCCGCGGCACGATCGTGCCATGGGTTGTGCAGGTCGACCGGCTCGGCCAAGCGCAGGCGGTGGCGCCAGCGGTCGCCGACTATCGTCCCACCGATCCGCAGATCGCTTTTCATCTCGCGCGCTTCATCGAGCAGGTCCGCTCGATTCCGTCCGACGCCATCATCGTTCGGCAGAACTGGCTGCGCGCCTACGACTTCACGACCGACCGCGGCGCGATGGCGCTGAACGACTACGCGCGATCCAACGACCCTTTTACCAAGGTCGGCCGACAACAGATCGCCGTCGACGTCTCCAGCGTCATCCGGGCCTCGCCGGACAGTTTCCGCGTCGCCTGGGTCGAGCGCCGGTACGAGAACGGCCAGCTCGCCGAGACGACCCGCTGGACCGCCATCCTCACCATCGTCGTGCAGGTTCCACGCAACGCCGATCGGCTGCGCGCCAACCCGCTCGGCATCTACGTCAACGCCATCAACTGGTCACGGGAGCTTGGGCAATGAAGCCGTCTTTCCGTAAAGCCGGAAATCCGGCTTCTCGCACGTCCACATTTGCGGTTCTCCTGCTGTGCACGTCGGCGCTCGCCGGCTGCGCCACGGCGAACAGGCCGCCAGAGATCTCCTATGATGACGCCGTGCCAGCGGCGCTGAGCGCCAATCCTCCGGTTCCCGTGCGCGTGGTCGAGCTGCCGCGACCTCTGCCACTCCCCGGTCAGATGAAGCCCGTCGAGCCGTCCCGCGGCACGCCTGAGCCTACCGATCCGACAGCCCGCGTTAATCAGGCCAACGCCGCCGCGCGTGTGCAGCCGGTCCGCGATGGCTTCATCAACGCCATGCAGGTCTATCCCTATACCGGCGGCGCGCTCTATCAGGTCTACACCGCCGTCGGCCAGATCACCGACATCGCTCTTCAGCCGGGCGAGCAACTGGTCGGCTCCGGCCCGGTCGCCGCCGGCGACACGGTTCGCTGGATCATCGGCGACACGGTGAGCGGCTCGGGCGCGACCCAGCAAGTTCATATCCTGGTGAAGCCGACCCGCGCCGACTTGATGACGAATCTCATCATCAACACCAATCTGCGCACCTACCACATGGAGCTGCGCTCGACCGAGCGCACCTATATGGCTTCGGTGTCCTGGCAGTATCCGCAGGATCAGCTCATCGCGCTGCGCCGCCAGAACGCGCAGGCCGAGGCCAGCAGTCCCGTCGCCACCGGCGTCGACCTCGCCAACATCAATTTCCGCTATGCCATCGAAGGCGATCGTGCGCCGTGGCGGCCACTGCGCGCCTACGATGATGGACGCCAGGTCTTCATCGAGTTTCCGCGTGGCATCGGTCAGGGCGAGATGCCGCCGCTGTTTGTGGTCGGTCCGGAGGGCAACACCTCCGAGCTCGTGAACTACCGCGTCCGTGCCAACTACATGATCGTCGACCGGCTGTTCGCGGCCGCGGAGCTGCGTTTCGGCGCTGGCGACCGCCAGAAGCGCGTCCGGATCGTCCGCACCGATGGGAGGCCGGCGTCGTGAGCGAGCCAGAACCCCGGAAAGAAGAAGACGAGGCGCCGCTGACCGGGTCGGCGGACGACGCGGCCGCCCCGATGCGGCTGCGCGCGGATGCGCCGCGCGTTACGCGGCTCTCGCGCAAGGTGCTCGCCGGCCTCGGACTCGTGGCGAGCGTCGGAATCGGCGCCGCGTTGATCTATGCGCTCCAGACCGGCGACGCGGGGAGGCCGGCGGACGAACTTTACTCGACCGATAATCGGTCGACCGCCGATGGCCTGGCCGGATTGCCGCGCGATTACAGCGGTGTTCCCCAATTGGGTCCGCCGCTTCCGGGCGACCTCGGGCGACCCATTCTGGGCGCGCAAAATCGTGGCCAGCCATTGCCAAACCAGGCCGGCCTCAGCGCGGAGGAGCAACGCCGGCTGCAGGAAATAGAGACCGCCCGCGTCAGTAGGCTGTTCAGCGGCGCCGAGAACAGGTCCATGGCCTCGACGGGCCCCGGCGCCGCGACGATCGCGCCGCCGCCCACTCCGGACCTCACCGGCCTCGGCCTCGCGCCGCCACCCGCCACCCCATCGGCCCAGGATCGACAGCTCGCATTTCTCAATGCGGCGGCCGATCGGCGCACCGTCGCACCCGATCGCGTCGCTGCACCGGCGTCGCCTTACATCCTTCAGGCAGGCGCCGTGATCGCGGCGGCGCTCATCACCGGCATCCGCTCCGACCTACCCGGCCAGATCACCGCGCAGGTGACGGAGAACATCTATGACAGCCCAACGGGACGTATCCTCCTGGTGCCGCAAGGCACGCGCGTGATCGGCCAGTACAATAACAGCGTTCAGTTCGGTCAGAGCCGCGTGCTCCTGGTCTGGAACCGGCTGATCTTCCCAAACGGGCGCTCGATCGTTCTCGAGCGCCAGCCCGGCGCCGATGCGGAGGGTTACGCCGGCCTTCAGGATGGCGTCGATTATCATTGGTGGGAGCTGGCGAAAGCTGCGGGGCTCTCCACGTTGCTGAGCGTCGGAGCCGAGCTCGCCACTAATGACGACGACCGCCTGGTCCAGGCCATCCGCAACGGTGGGCAGGACACCATCAACGATGCCGGCCAGCAGATCGTGCGCCGCCAGCTCAACGTCGCCCCGACACTGACGATCCGGCCGGGCTTTCCCGTTCGCGTCATCGTTACGCGGGATTTGGTGCTCGAACCCTACGGAGATTAGCTGATGGCCAAGCTCAAGCTGGGGCCGCTCGAAGACGACAAGCCGGCGAAGATCTCAATGGAGTTGCCCGCTGCACTTTACCGCGATCTCATCGCCTATGCTGATTATCTGAACAGTCAACATGTCTCACCAGTAGGAGGTGAACCATGCCGGATTTGAGGCTCGGTCGGTTGCCGAAGGTTGGCGTCGTCCGCATGACCATCATCTTGCCGGAGCCACTTAAGGAGGAACTCGACCAGTATGCAGCCGAACACAGCCGGCTGTACGAACCCGTGGACACCGCAGCGCTGGTCCCGCACATGCTAGAAGCCTTCCTCCGTTCGGATCGCGGTTGGCGCAGCCGTAAGGCGAAGGGAGGCCGTGCGCGTCAGCCAGGGGTGCCTCCAGCCAGCAAAAAGGCATTAAGCGGTGCCGAAGGCGATGGCTCCGCCTGAAGCTGTCCTTTTGCCGAACCTAACGGTTGGCACCCTAAGCGGAATATTGGTTCCGACCCTCTGGCGGAATTTCGGTCGCCGCCGCACGAACTCACGTCCATGACCGCTAGCGGGCGTTCGTTTAGGGCACCTAACTCCGTCACCGCATCAGGATCTCACGCAGGGCAACCGCAACGAGAACGATACCTGCAACCGCCTCGATCGTCCGCGTGAATGCGGCAATCTGCCTTGGCCGCGTCTCCGGCAGGCGTGTCACCTGTTGACGGAAAAACACGGCGGTCACCGCGACAAG
The DNA here is from genome assembly GCA_017643025.1 of Rhizobiaceae bacterium. Lineage (GTDB taxonomy): Bacteria > Pseudomonadota > Alphaproteobacteria > Rhizobiales > Rhizobiaceae > RCIO01. The sequence goes on along the minus strand of JAEPOG010000002.1, from coordinate 11,116 downwards.
GGATAGCGTCGCCGCCACGCCCGCCATCATGGCAACGGCAAGGCGATGCCGGCCTCGGGCACGCCCCGCGTGATCGCGAAGGTCATGACGAACAGCGTCAGCGGACAGGGGATCAGTCCCGCCATGAAGCCGACGGCGGCACCTTCCCCAACGCCATGGGCATGGTTCGCACGCCTCGACGCCCGCCACAGCATCCACAAGCCGATAACGCCGAGCAGGCCGCGGCTCAAATCCTCGAGCAATGGTGCCCGGCCGACGCCGCCGAAGGCGATTGAGACCAGGGGAAGTGACAGCAGCGCGATCAGGAGACGGCCATGCTCACATGCGTGAAAGACAGCGCGAGCGAAGCCATCAGGCTGCGCGCCATTCCCACGGACGATCCCGCCAGATAGGTGGCAAGCACCGACTTGCTGTGTCCCGGCGTCATGGCGTGGACGGCGCCGAATACGATGCCCATCGGCAGGAAGGCGGCGAGCGCGGTCCAGCTGCCGCCGCCGGCAAACGCGCCAATGCGGTCGGCGAACGTCAGATAGATCTCGCGTTGGACCTCAATAACCCATTGCAGCATACAGACCCAATCGTCACTCCTTGCCGCTCACGGCTCGCGCGGCCATTGCGGATGCAGGTTGTCGACGACGAAGGCGTGAGCATGGCGGCCCTCACCGTGCCGCGCTCCCTCCGCCCAATGCGGATCGTCGTCGGAAAGGCCGGGATGCCGGTGCTCAACGACTTCCGGGTCGGAAGCCGGCCACAGAAGGGCCGCTGCCACGAGAGCGGCGGCCGCAATCACGGCCAGGATCAGGAATGTCGCGTTGGGCCCGACGGAGGCGCCGAGCCATCCGGCCAGCGGATAGGTTACAAGCCAGCAGGCATGCGACAACGCAAACTGCGCCGCGAACAAGGCGGGCCGGTCCTCGGGTTGCGAGGAACGCCGCAGCAGCCGGCCCGAGGGCGTCTGGGCCGCCGAATAGCCGAGGCCGAGAACGAACCAGAGCAGCAGAAGGAGCTGGTAGCCCGAGACAGTGGCCCCAGCCACGAGACCAAGGATCATAAGGATCACGCCTGCCAGCATCGCCGCGCGGTCGGATATGGCTTCGAGCAGCCTTGGCAGGGCGAGTGCGGCGACCATCGACCCGCCGCCGAACGCCGCCAGCGCCAGCGCGGTCGCGCGCTGCGACAAACCGAACTCTCCCTGCACGATGACCACAGTATTGACGATCGCCATCGCACCGGCGGCGGAGACCGCCATGTTGACCGCCAGCAGCCCACGCAGCCTCGGGGTGGCGAGGTAAATGCGGGAGCCACGCGTGGTTCGCTCGTAAATGGGGCGCGGCGTGGAAGGCCTGGGGCTGGGGAGCAGAACCGAGACGACCAGAGCGGCCGAGGCCAGGAAGCCGATCACGGTGCCGGCGAAGAGCGCATAGAAGCTCATCACCGTGAGAAGGGCCGCAGCGAGCATCGGGCTGAGAAGGCTTTCGAGATCATAGGCCAATCGCGACAGGGAGAGCGCCCGCGTGTAGTCCTTCTCGTCCGGCAGGACGTCGGGTATGGTCGCCTGAAATGTCGGTGTGAAGCCCGCCGATGCCGACTGCAGCAGAAAGATCAGCACATAGACCTGCCAGACCTCGGTGACGAAGGGGAGAGCCACCGCCACCGCCGCGCGCACGAGGTCGAGACTGACCAGGATCGCGCGCCGGGGCAGCCGTTCGGCAAAGGCGGCCGCCACGGGTGCGACGCCGACATAGGCGATCATCTTGATCGCCAGCGCCGTTCCCAGCACCGCGCCGGCCTCGCCGCCGGCCAGCTCGAACGCCAGAAGCCCGAGCGCGACCGTGGCCAGCCCGGTGCCGATCAGCGCGATCACCTGCGCGGCGAAGAGATGACGGTAGGTGCGGTTTGCGAGAATGCCGAGCACTGGCTGTCCTAAAGGTACTTGGTGATCTCCTTGAACTCCTCGATCGAGCGCTGCTGGCCGGCGGGCAAGGCCTGTGCGGCGTCGCCGAGGCAGTGATCGAGATGGTCGCGGATGAGCGTCTTCTTGGCCTGGCCTATGGCCTTCTCGACCGCGTGCAGCTGCTGCGCGAGTTCAAGGCAGGGCCGGCCGGCTTCGATCATCGCGACGACGCTGCGCAGATGGCCTTCGGCGCGCTTCAGGCGCTTGACGATGGCGGGGTGCGAGGAATGGGTGGACATGCCTCCGGCCTATCCTCCTGGGGAGGATAGAGTCAAGGTCGCTGGGGACGTGAACTCCGCCGCAGACTTCGATTGCCGCGGAAGTGCTCAACGGCCAACCTACTTACGCTCTTCCGGCGGCTTGATGTGGCGGAACTGCGCAAGCAGCAGCAGGTCGTAGGTGATCTTGAGCGCGCCGCAGATCAGGAGCGGCCAGGCCTTGTAGGATGCGGCAAACAAGGCGCCGGCCAGTGCGGGGCTGGCGGATGCGGCGAGGCTGCGCGGAACGGAGGTGAAGCTCGCGGCGGCGGCGCGCTCGGCCTCCGTTACCAGGGCCATGACGTATGACGAGCGCGTCGGCACGTCCATCTGGGAAAGCGCTGCCCGGATCAGCAGCAGGGCAAGGGCAATGCCCAGGTTGGGGGCGAGCGCCGCCAGCATCAGGGCGATGCTGGAGGGAATGTGGGTGAACACCATCGTGTTGACGAGCCCGATGTGCCGCGACAGCCAGGCGGCGACGGGAAATGAGAAAGCCGACAGTATGCTCGACCAGAAGAAAAACACGCCCGCGGCTGACAGGGAGAGATCAAACCGCTCGAACAGCCACAGCGCCAGCAGCGACTGCACGACGAACCCGCCGGCGAAGGCGTCGAGGCTGAAGAGTGCCGCGAGCCTGAAGACGATGGCGCGGGAGGGGCCAAGCGCGGCGGCCGGCTCGCTTGCGGGCGGGCGCTTGGGGATGCGTGCATAGAACAGGCCACCCAGGAGCCCGACAACCGCATAGAGGACGAACATCAGCTTGATCGCCGTGAGTTGGCCGAGCCCGACCGTGGTCATCACATCGGGGGCGGCCGCAGCGAGCGCGCCAACGGCGCTTGCGAGCGCTCCTACAAGGCTGTAGCGCGCGAACATCCTCGTCCGGTTGGCGTCACTCACTTCCCGTGTCAGCGCCGCGTGCTCGATCGGCACGAACACGCTCACACTGCCGGCCGACGGGTTGATCGTGCCTGCGAAGGCGACGATCAGAAGGAGCGCGTAATCGTGAACCACGGCGAAGGCGACGCCGGTAGCGATCATCAGGCTCGCAGCGGCCAGTAGAAGCTGACGATGATCGAAGCGCGGGCCAAGGAAGCCGGCTGCAATAGTGAGCAGCGCCGAGCCGAGGAGCGATGCGGTGGCGATGATGCCGACCTCGAGCGGGCTGAAGCCGAGCGCAAGCAGATAGACCGGCAGGAGGACGGCCACGAAGCCGTCGCCGAAATCGCGCAGCGCCCGCGCTGCAAAGAGGCAGGTCGTCGGGTGGAGCCACTTGCGCGGCTGGACGTCCGTTTGAGCGTCAGAGGAGCCCATAGGCGAGCCCCGCCAGGGAACAGGCGGCGAGCACCTTCAGCATACCGACCTTGAAGCGGAACACGGCGATCAGCGCGCCCATGGTGAGCACGAGCGAGGCCACGTTGACCGAGCTCAAGATCGGCACATCGACGCTCATGCCGAAGCTGCTCACCTCGATCAGCTCGCCGAAGAGCACGTGCAGCCCGAACCACACCGCGAGATTGAGGATGACGCCGACGACGGCCGCGGTGATCGTCGCCAGCGCGGCCGACAGCGCCCGGTTGCTGCGTAGCGCCTCGACATAGGGCGCGCCGAGGAAGATCCACAGGAAGCAGGGCGTGAAGGTCACCCAAGTGGTGAGCAGGCCACCGAGCGTGGCCGCCAGCAACGGATCGAGCGACCCGGGCGCGCGGAAGGCTCCCATGAAGCCGACGAATTGCGTGACCATGATCAGCGGCCCGGGCGTGGTCTCGGCCATGGCAAGCCCGTCCAGCATCTCTCCGGGTTGGAGCCAGTGATAGGTCTCCACGGCCTGCTGCGCCACATAGGCGAGAACGGCATAGGCCCCGCCGAAGGTCACCACCGCCATCTTGGAGAAGAAGACAGCGATATCGGCAAAGACATTGCCGGTGCCAAAGGCGGCGACAAGGGCAACCACCGGCGTAAGCCACAGGACGAGGAAGACGCCGGCGATCTTCAACGCCCAGCCAACCGAAGGCCGCGCGTGGGCCGGGATCGTCTCGCCGAGGACGCTCTCCGCGTCGGCGACCTGCCTGTCGCCCACCTTGCCGTGCCCGTTGGCGGCGAGGAAGGGCGCAAGGCCAGCGCGCCCGCCAGCAAAGCCGATAAGGGCTGCTGTCAGAATGATGAGCGGGAACGGAACGTGGAAGAAGAAGATGGCTATGAAGGCAGCCGCGGCGAGTGCCATCATGACGTTGTTCTTGAGGGCGCGCTTGCCGACGCGCACGACGGCCTCGAGCACGATGGCGAGCACCGCCGCCTTAAGCCCGAAGAACAGCGCCTCGACGGCGCCGACATTGCCGAAGAGCGCGTAGATCCAGCTCAGGCCCATGATGGCGACGACGCCCGGCAACACGAACAGCGTGCCGGCGACGAGCCCGCCCTTGGTCTTGTGGAGGAGCCAGCCGATATAGACGGCGAGCTGCTGCGCCTCCGGTCCCGGCAGGAGCATGCAGTAGTTGAGCGCGTGCAGGAAGCGGTTCTCGCCGATCCAGCGCTTCTCCTCGACGATGATCCGGTGCATCACCGCGATCTGCCCGGCCGGGCCGCCGAAGGAGAGCGCCGCCACCCGCGCCCAGACGCGCACGGCCTCTCCGAACGGGATGCCGTGGTCGGGCGCAGTGTTGCGCTCGATGGATTGTGTGTCGTTGCTTGCGATCTTGTTCATCGATCCATCCCTGCGCGTCAGCGGCGCTTCTTGCGGAAATACTGGTAAAGGTTATCGAAGACGGGTGCTCCCTGAGCGATGCGCTCCTCGTCGTCCGCATGAGCGATCGCGATGCCGGCGATGAGATGGGCGATGCCGGTCGCTTCCTCGCGTGCGAACTTGCCGTCCTTGAGGTCGATGTCGTGGACAATCTCGGCGATCGCCCGAAGGGCCGGGTCGTCGAGACCGGTGCGGGCGAGCAGCACCTCGAAGCTGCAGCGGTCGCCCTCATGAGTGAACTCGCCCTCGAACATGTCGAAGCGCAGCTCGCCCGGCTTGGGGACATAGCCCTTGCCCGGCACGAAGCGGATGACGGCATCGGGGTCGATGAAGCGGCGGATCAGCCAGCTGCAGGCGATGCGGTCGATGTGGACGCCTTTGCGCGTGACCCAGATACGACCTTTGAGGTCGTCTGTCCGCGCAGCCTCGGGCTCTGCGGCGTCCATGTCGTTGTCCGCTACGAGCCGGCTCTCGAGTTCAGCAATGGCACCTTCCGCACCGAGCCGCCCGGTGGCGCCGAAGAAGTCAATCACAATGACATCGGCGAGCCGCTTGCGCAGGCGCCGGGCATGGGCGCGCGCGTCCGTCTTCTCCTCACCGCCCGCCGCCGCATCGAACGTCTCCGCGAGCGCCCGGACCTCGGTCGCAATCGCCTCGTAGTCGGCATCACGCGCCGTGTCGAAAAGCGCCCGCGCCTGGTCGTCCGAGAGACCGTCGATCAGGCGCGCCTCGCAGACCAGCGCCTCGCCGCCGCCCTCGACGATCTCCTTCAGGAGCCACGCGAAATCCTCCCGCGTCTCGGCAGTTGCCGGAAGTGCGTAGACGGTGCTCTTCACCGCGACGGCGCCGATGGCCTGCAGCCGGCGCCAGACCTTGACGCGCAAATAGGCCGGCTTGCTGGGAAGCTGGTGGATCAGAAGGAGCCAGGGTTGGTTTGGTGATCGGTCATCGTCCATGAAAAGACCGTATCATTGAGGTAATGAAAAGGAACAGATGTATCACAATCTCTCGGACATCCAGATGGGTTGGCCGCTGCCTCCGGCGGTACCAAGCGGCCGTCACTGAGCCCGCATCTGTGCGCCGCCGCGGCCGCAGCAACGCACAGATGCGGCGTCATCCCGCCGGCCCCGCCGGAGGAATGAAGGGCGGACAGGTCCGTGAGGTACAGTTGCGGGATCGAAACCTTCTCGGTCGTTGTTCGCAAGCCGCGACGGGCTCCCGCTGCGGCGTACGACAACCTTCTGGCACCATGAACTGAATGCGACGATGATCGCTGCGCTTACCGTCCAAGCGTCGCGGACGTGAGACACGCTTGGAGAGTCCGGATAATGCCGAGATCCTTGGCCGCGAAAGCGGCCAAGCTCTCGACCCCGCTAAGCTGATCGCACCAATGATTGAGCGTTTTATGGCGACGGATCGGGGATTCGCGAAGATGCGCCACGCGGCCCGTTCCCGTTCGCAACCGGCGGGTAGCGCTCCTCCAAGAGGCGAATGAAGTTCCGGAGCGCTGGGTTCTCGTTGCCGTCTCGCCAATAGGCGCGATACCCGATCCGGGTCGAGCCGTTGCCGTCGCGCGCCTCGCGGTAGACGACGCCGGTATAGCTGGCTCCCATGCAGGCCTCACACATAAGGCTGACGCCTCGGTTGGCCCCAACCAGGCTCTTGATGTTTTCCGGGCTCACATCGTGCCGGACGACGTCGGGCAGATCGCCAGGGGAACTGAGCTTGGCAACGAGGATGTCTTGGATCTCCGGTCCCGGATCGCGCTCGCTCAGCAAGAAGCGCTCATGTTTTAAGTCTGTCCAATAGATGACTTCGTTCGCTGCGAGCGGATGATCCTCGGGCAGAGCGACGATGATGCGCTCGCTCCAGAGCACCATCGAGCGATTGCAATCTGAAGCCGGCTCCCCGGTGACGATGGCGATGTCGATCATGCTATTCTGTATTCCGTCGAACAATCGCGTTCGCGATCCTTCGATAGTTTTGATCTCAACCTGGGGAAAGCGACGGCCGTACTCGACAAGACTTGCCCTGAGATTGCCGGCTGAGAGGGACGTGTAGAAGCCGATCGTCAAGTACCCGGCCTCGCCGCGTCCGACGGCCTTGGCTCCGTCGACGACAATCTGCAAATCATTGAGAACCCGGCGAACGCCGCTCACAAAGTCCCGGCCTGCCGCCGTCGGCCTGACGCCGCCATTCGTTCGTTCGAACAACGCTACGCCGAGTTGCTCCTCCAGATGTCGGATTCGTCGGCTGAGATTAGACTGCTTGAGGGCGAGCAGATCTGCCGCCTTGCGAAAACTGCCACAGCGTTCCGCCGCCTCAGCGTATCGCAGATGTTTAAGCTCGATCGACACGAGAGCGCTCGTTTCGCCGCGCGGAAACAGCGCTGTCGAAGAACGCACCGCGTTCCGCATACATCGGAAGCGCTCGGTAGACGTCGTCTGCGCATTTCATCATCTGTGACGCTCCTCACGCTGTTCAATATTCGCCCCGATACCTACCGGACCTGGAGACTAACGTAGCCGCTCATCTATGGCGGCTTGGGACTTCGCTCTCAAAAGCAAACATAGTATCTCCAAGTCATTCAGAAGGTGCTCGGGATCGCGGTCGACTGCGGTCCTAAGAGCGTCCTTCAGCCAGTCGCTCATGCCAGGATGGGCGAGCACCCACGCAATCTGCTTTTCGGCCTCTAGGAGAGGCTCAACGGGCGATTGGGAAGCGGCCATTCTGCTCTCCCTTCGTTCCCTTGGTCACGGGTTGCACTCCCCGCATTGCCCCGGGTCCGCTGTCGCCGCCTTCACCGCGCGCTCTTCCCGGTAACCGCACCCCTCACAGCTATAGACATCAGCTTTCAGCGCGAGCGTTGGGCCTCCGCACCATGAGCATGGCAGGCCGGATAGCCGCTTGGTGATGGCAAATCCGGGTCGAGCGCAGATCGGGCACAGGCTCCGAAACCGGCGGACAAGGTCCAGCGTCGCGCGTTTAATGGCGCGCATTCGGGTGGGGTTGCGATGGGCGCGCATATCGGTCTCAACGAAGGCGGCGCCGCAGATCGTGATCACCTCCTCAATCGCCCTTTGCAGTTCGGCCCAAGCGTCAATGCCCTTGATCAGCGCGCACCTGGGCGCCGGCTGCTGATCGACGCAGCCCATGACGATCACCCCATGTCCGGGAAATCGCGCGCGTTCGGCGAACGCACTGGCGCCGGTCAGGTCCGTAACGACCGCATGGCCAAAATTCGTCGACAGACCCGCATAATGACCGATCAATTCAAGACCGCTGACGCGGTCCTTCATTACGACAATCTCGCGGCCGATCGGGACGAAGGGAATTTGGGGATGTGGCCCGAAGCTGCCTTCGCTGGCGACTGCCACACGTGCATGCGGTACGTGTTCGAACGCCGCGGCGATCTTGGCGCGGGCGGCGTCGAGTTGCGAACCGGTTCGCTCGATCTCGCGGCTGAAGGTCCCGAAGCGGTCGGTATCGAAGGCCCGTGGCACAACGCAATCGAGGCCGAGCGCCTCCGCAAGCAAAGGGGCGATCACGCGTTCCTTGCCGTGCATCGTGGCGATCACCGTCCGTGCGCCGGCCAGATGGAATTGGTCGCCGCCGACCTGATCGGGAAGCGCGTGGGCGGGGGTGTCGCGGGAATCAGAGATCGGCATGGAGGCGCGACCCCGCGTCGATTCGGAAATGGCTATCCGCTGTGCTGTACATTTTGGCGAAAGCTCCCTAGTCATCGGTCACCTTGAGAGTACGGTCGAGCTTGAGAAGATGGAGAACCCGATCCGCCAGCGCCTCGGCCGGCCCGTCGTGAGAAGCGAGGCGCAGTTCCGGCGCCTCAGGCGTCTCGTAAGGCGCGTCGATGCCGGGGACATGCGTGATTCTTCCAGCCCGGGCCTTCGCATAAAGCCCCTTGGGATCGCGCGCTTCCGCCACCGTCAGCGGCGCATCGACAAAGATCTCATAGAATGGATGACTGCCGGCGATCTCACGCGCGAGCGCCCGGTCGCGCGCATAGGGTGAAATCACGCAGACCAGCACGACAAGCCCGGCATCGGCCATCAGTTTTGCGACCTCGGCCATGCGGCGGATGTTCTCGACCCGATCCGCCTCGGTGAAGCCGAGATCGCGATTGAGCCCGTGGCGGACATTGTCGCCGTCCAGCACAAATGGATGGAAGCCGGCGGCCATCAGCTTGCGGTCGACGATGTTCGCAATCGTCGACTTGCCAGCCCCCGACAGTCCGGTGAACCACAGGATCGCCGGGCGCTGCCCCTGCGCCGCGGCGCGCGCATCGGGAGCGGTATCGAAGGCTTGCCAGGGGATATTGCCGGCGCGCCGCAGCGCGAAGTCGATCATCCCGGCGCCCACCGTGGCATGGGTGATGCGATCGACCAGCACGAAGCCGCCCATGTCGCGGTTCTCGGCATAAGGGTCGAAGGCCACTGGGCGATCGGCAGCGAGGTTCACGACCGCGAGTTCGTTCATTGCGAGCTGACGGGCAGCCAGATGCGCACGCGTGTCGATGTCGATCCGATGCTTCAGTGCTGTGATGCTCACCGGCACTTCGTCGGTGCCGAGCCGCATCAGGTATTGGCGGCCGGGGATCATGGGCGCCTCGCCCAACCACAGCAGATGCGCCTGAAACTGATCCGCGATAGCGGGCGGGCTATCGGCGGCGGCCAGCACGTCGCCGCGGCTTACGTCCACGTTGCGGTCGAGCACCAGCGTGACCGACTGCCCCGCGACGGCCTGACCGAGATCACATTCCGGGATGATGCGCGTGACCACGGTAGGCGCGCCGGAGCGTGCCACCGTCAACTCGTCTCCCGGTCGCACCCGGCCGCCCACGATCCGTCCGCAGTAGCCGCGAAAATCCTGGCCGGCGCGACTGACCCACTGCACCGGCATGCGAAATGGTCCGATCTCCAGCGCATCGTCGACGTCGACCGACTCGAGCCATCCGATGATCGTAGGGCCCTCGAACCAGGGCATCGCGGCCGAGCGGCCCAACACATTGTCGCCCTTGAGCGCCGAGACCGGGACGGCAACCGCGTCGGTGAAGCCGAGCGCTTCGGCAAGGTCGGCAATCTCGGCCGCATGACGCTCGAACGCAGTGCGGTCGAAGCCAACCAGGTCCATCTTGTTCACCGCCACGGCGACGTGGCGGATGCCCATCAAGGCGAGGATATGAGCATGACGTCGCGTCTGGGTGAGGACGCCCTTGCGCGCGTCCACCAGCAGCAGGGCGGCATCCGCCTGCGATGCGCCGGTGGCCATGTTGCGCGTGTATTGCTCGTGGCCCGGACAGTCGGCGACGACAAACTTGCGCTTGTCGGTCTCAAAGAAACGCCAGGCGACGTCGATCGTGATGCCCTGCTCGCGCTCGGACATGAGCCCGTCGAGCAGCAGCGCGAAGTCGAGATCGCCCTCCGGCACACGGCCTTTGCTGTCATTGAACAGGCGCGCAAGCTGATCCTCGTAGACGCAGTCGGCGTCGTAGAGGATTCGCCCGAGCAGCGTGGATTTGCCGTCATCGACGCTGCCGCACGTCAACAGGCGAAGCTGCGACTTGGCTTGCTCGGCGGCGATGACGCGGGCGATTATGGCGTCCGGGCTTTCCTCTTCCGGCATCTGATGGGGCGTGTCGCGCATCAGAAATATCCTTCCTGTTTCTTGCGCTCCATCGATCCGGGCTGATCGTGGTCGATCAAGCGTCCCTGGCGCTCGCTCATGCGCGTCGACCGCATCTCGAGCAGGATGTCGGCAAGCGTGGCGGCGGTGCTATCGATCGCCCCGGTATAGGGATAGCAGCCGATGGAGCGGAACCGGACCGACCTCTTTTCGGGGGACTCTCCCGCCTCGAGCGGCATGCGGTCGTCGTCCACCATGATCCAGGTGTCTTGGCGCCGGACGACGGGCCGAGGTTTCGCGAAGTAAAGAGGAACGAGGGAGATGCCTTCGATCCAGATGTAGTCCCAGACGTCGCGCTCGGTCCAATTTGACAGCGGAAATACACGCATCGACTCGCCGGGGGCGAGGCGCGTGTTCCAAGCATGCCAGAACTCCGGCCGCTGCGTCTTTGGCTCCCAGCGCTGCGCTGGGTTGCGGTGTGAGAAGATGCGCTCCTTGGCGCGCGACTTCTCCTCGTCGCGGCGT
>JAEPOG010000001.1 GCA_017643025.1 Rhizobiaceae bacterium | reverse complement strand
AGGCTATCTCGAAGGCTTCGCCAACATCTACACCGAAGCCGCCCGCGCCATACGCGCCGCCCGCCCCAAATCCGCAAAACTCGACAAGGCCGTCACCTACCCCACTGTCGCCGACGGCCTCGAAGGCGTCGCCTTCGTCGATGCGTGCGTCAGGTCCGCCAAGGCCAACGCAAAATGGGTGAAGCTGAACGTCTAGTCCGGGAAAGGAAGAGCGGCGATGAAGATCGGCATGTGCATGTTCCTGTGGACCACGCATGTCACGCCTGAGCACGAGGCATTGCTGCGCGACATCAAGGCGACCGGTTTCGACGGCGTCGAAATCCCGATCTTCGAAGGCACGCCCGAGCATTTCGCCGAACTCGGCAAGCTATTCGACGATATCGGCCTGGAACGGACCGCAGTCGCGGCGATGGGTGATCCCGCCATGAACCTGATCTCTGCCGACAAGGCCGAGCGAGACGCGGGCATCGCGCATGTGAAGTGGATTATTGACTGCACCGCCGCGCTGGGTGCGGACACGGTGAGCGGGCCGCTGCATTCCACTCTCGGCCATTTCAGCGGCGAGGGACCCACGAAGGACGAGTGGGGACGCGCCGTCGATGCGCTGAAAGCCATTGGCCCCTATGCCGGCAGCAAGGGCGTGACCATCGGGCTGGAGGCACTCAACCGCTTCGAATCCTATCTGGTTAACACGATGGACGGCCTGTCGCGGCTGGTCGACAATGTCGGCCATCCCAACGTGAAGGCGATGTACGACACGTTCCACGCCAATATCGAAGAGGCCGACCCCGTCGGTGCCTACACCCGCAATCTGCGCAACATCGTCCATATCCACATTTCGGAGAATGACCGCGGTGTGCCGGGGCGCGGCAACATCCCCTGGGCTGAGACCTTCGCCGCGATCCGCAAGAGCGGTTATGACCGCTGGCTGACGATCGAGTCCTTCGGGCGCGGGCTGCCCGACCTCGCCGCAGCGACCAAGGTGTGGCGCGATTTTGCCGAAAGCCCCGAGGCGGTCTACCGCGACGGCTACAGGCATATCCGGCAGGGGATTGGCGCCGCCTGACGGCTGGCGGGTTTCTCAGCCGAAAACGACGCCGTCGAAGAGCTTGCGCGCCGTCCTGAGCACCGCGACCTTCTCCACATCGTCACCATTCATGGTGGCAACCACCGACATCTCGCCGGTGGGGTGTTCGATCGAGAGCGTCTTCACACCGCCGCCGGGAATGACGGCGAGGTCGTGAGCGGGGCTGCCGGGCACCAGACAGGCGGTGGCGACGCTGACCGCCCCCAGAACACCGATCGATGTGTGGCAGCGGTGCGGGATGAAGGTGCGGGTGGAGATCGCGCCGCCGGCGCGCGGTGCAGACACCATCGTCATCTTCGGCACGGATTTTTCAGTCACGTCGCCGAGATTCATCAGCGGACCGGCCTTCAGCCGAATGGCTTCGAGCTTTGCGCGAAGTTCGGCGTTCGCTTCCAGCGCCTTCGGCTCCTCGGTGCCCTCTATGCCCATGTCGGCGGCGCGCATGACGACGCAGGGCATGCCGTTGTCGATCATGGTGACGGCGATGCCGTCGATCTCGTCCACCGCATTGCCGGTCGGCAGCAGCGCGCCGCAGCTGGAACCTGCAGTGTCCTCGAAGACAATCGGCACCGGCGCGGCGGTGCCGGGAACGCCGTCGATGCGGGCGTCGCCCTCGTAGTTCACGTTGCCATCCGGCGTCGAAATGGTCGCCTCGGCGATCTGGCCGGTGTTTTCCATGAAGATGCGGACGACCGTCGTCTCGCCCGCCACCGGCACCAGCCCGCGCTCGATGGCGAAGGGGCCGACGGCGGCGAGGATATTGCCGCAGTTCTGCGCGTCGGTGACTATGGGCTGATCGACGAAGACCTGCAGGAAAAGATAGTCGACATCGACGCTCGGGCGGCCGGATTTCTTCACGACCGCCACCTTTGACGTCAGCGGGTCGGAGCCGCCCATGCCATCGATCTGACGCGGGTCGGGCGAGCCCATGACGCGAAGCAGGAAAGCGTCGCGCGCCTTTTCGTCCGTTGGCAGGTCTTCGGCGAGGAAATAGCCGCCCTTCGACGTGCCGCCGCGCATCCACATGCAGCGGACGCCATGCCCGCTGATGGGATCAGACATATTTGAGGCCCTTCGCCTTCAGCCTGTCGCGCATGCCGTAGACGTCGAGACCGAGCTCGCCTTTCTGGAAACGGGCGCGGTTGTCGGCTTCCTTGGCCTCGCGGTCGGCGGATGCCTTGATGACGGTCTCGGCATTGGTGCGTGGCACGACGCAGACGCCGTCATCATCGGCGACGATGACATCGCCCGGATTGACCAGCGCGCCGGCGCAGACCAACGGCAGGTTCACGTCGCCGAGCGTCTCCTTCACAGTGCCCTGCGCCGAGACGGCGCGCGACCACACGGGGAAGCCGATCTCTTCAAGTTCGCGCACATCACGGCAGCCGGCCTCGATGACCAGCCCGCGTACGCCGCGCTGCTTGAGCGAGGTGCCCAGCAATTCGCCGAAATAGCCGGCGTCCGACGGCGAGGTGGGGGCGACGACGAGGATATCGCCCTCGCGGCACTGCTCGACCGCGACGTGGATCATCCAGTTGTCGGCGGGCGGGATCGAAACCGTGACGGCGTTGCCAGCGATGCGCGCGCCCGAATAGATCGGCCGCATGTAGGCGTGCATGAGGCCGGTCCGCCCCTGCGCCTCGTGCACGGTAGCTACGCCGAACTTCGCCAGCGCATCGACCTGGCTCAGCGGCGTGCGCTCGATGTTCTGGACAACCACGCTCACGACCGGCCCTCCGTCGGGATCAGCGTTTCGACCACGTGTGGGAACACCGCCTCATAGGCCTCGCCATATCTGATTTTCTTGTCGGAGTTGCGCGAAGCCTGCACGCCGCGCTGCAGGGCGACGCGGGTGTAGTACTCCCACAGATGCTCCTGTCCGGCCATGCACTGGATCGCTGCCAGCTTGTGCTCCCACACCGGCGTGATGTCGAGCAGCGTGTTCGGCATCCAGCGACACTGCTCCGGCTGGTGCGGCTCGAACAGCATCACCGGCGGTGCGCCGAGCACCGCCTCGCCCGGATTGTGGCCGTGCGCCTGGGCGATGATGCGCGCCTCCTGCGCGAACTGGCTGACAAGCGGGTGATCACGGTTATAGGGGTCCTCCTTGCTGTGGGTGAGCATGAATGCCGGCCGCACCTGACGGCAGAGATCGGCAAGCCGGAACAGGGAGTCCTGGTCGAGCTCGATGGGGTAGTCGCCGAGATCCCAGAACTGGATGTCGGCGACACCGAGCGCCTGCGCTGCGGCCTCGGCCTCCTTCTGGCGTTCGGCCTTTACCGTTTCCAGCGTCATGCCGTCCTGCCGCCAGAGCTTGGCGCTTTCGCCGCGCTCGCCGAAGGAAAGGCAGACGACGGTGACGTCGACGCCTTCCTCCGCATGCAGTGCGATTGCGCCCCCTGCGCGCCAGACGAAATCGGCCGAGTGTGCGCTGACGACCAGCGCCGTCTTTTCAGTCATTCGCTCCTCCTACCCGGCTGCTTTCTTGACCGGCGGCGTGCCGTGGGTGTGGAAACTCTCGATCGTCTTCAGGCCCCACGCCTGGCCCTTTTTGCGTTCCGTCTCGGTCCACACAATCGGCTCCCAGTCGGGGTCAAGGATCAGCCGTGCGCCGGCATTGGCAATCTCGACGCGGTTTCCCGCCGGTTCGTAGACATAGAGGAAGAATGTGCCCTGGATCGCGTGCTTGTGCGGACCGGTCTCGATGAAGACGCCGTTCTCCAGAAATATGTCGGCTGCGCGCAATATGTCGTCGCGGTGGTCGGCGGCATAGGTGATGTGGTGGAAACGGCCAGGCGCGCCCGAATGGTCCTCGGTGCAGGCCATGTCGTAGCCCTTGTTGTTCACCGTGAACCAGCACCCGCCGATGCGGCCATTGTCGAGCTGGATCATCTCGGTGACCCGGCTGCCGAGCGCCTTCACCATGAAGTCGCGGATCTTGGAGACATCGGTCGCCAGAAGGTTGAAATGGTCGATGCGGCGGGGAGCGGCGCCGCGGGCGTGGAAGCGCTGGGCGATGTTCTTCAGCGAAGGCTTCTCCGCGTCCGGCGCCCGATATTTGTTCGTTTCCCAGTAAAGCTCGAACACATGGCCGTCCGGGCTGTTGAAACGATAGCTTGGGCCGTGGCCCATGTCGCCGTCGGTCCAGCCGATGCCGAGGCCCATTTCCTCGATCACCTTGACCCGGCGGTGCAGGGCAGCTTCTGACGACGTGCGATAGCCGCAATGCGCCATTCCGGTGGTGTCGGATGCGGTCAGTTTGAGGGAGTGGAACTCATAGTCGTCCCAGGCGCGGAGATAGACGGAGTCGCCCTCGCGGCCGCTCTCGGTCAAGCCGTATACATCGACGAAGAATTCGAGGCTTTCCTCGAATTTGTCGGTCAGCAGTTCCACATGGCCGAGATGGGCGACATCGAAGACGGGTTCGCTCATCGCCATCTCCTTGCGATGAAATGGAATTCTGCCTGTCTCATGCCTGCTGCCTCCCTCTGTCCTGCCGCTCTGGCGCCAGCATCGGTCAATCGCGATGGGCCACCCAGGCTCGAACAGATTGTATACATACCGCGGGCGGCCTGCGAAAGCCGTCACGGCGATGATCCTACATCGCCGAGGCTGCCCGCAAGACGGGGTAGCTAGTATCGGGGGTGGTCAGCGCTTGCGGCGGCCGTCCGCGTCGATGACGACCTCGCCGTCCTCCTTGGAGAATGATCCAAGATCGGCATTGGGCAGGATGTCGAGCACCGCCTCGGAGGGTCGGCACAGCTTCGTGCCGAGCGGCGTGACGACGATCGGCCGGTTGATGAGGATCGGGTGAGCCACCATGAAGTCGATTAGCTTGTCATCCGTCCATTTGGGATCGTCGAGGCCGAGCTCGTCGTAGGGCGTGCCCTTGCGGCGCAGCAGGTCGTGTACGGAAATACCCATCGCGGCGATAAGCTCGACCAGTTTCTCGCGCGAAGGCGGGTTCTTCAGATATTCTATGACCTCGGGCTCCTCGGCCGACTGGCGGATCATCGCCAGCGTGTTGCGCGAGGTGCCGCAGGCGGGGTTGTGGTAGATTGTGATGGTCATTCCGCTGCCTTCACGCGCCGTGCCGCGCGCACCTCCGAGAACATCCAGCCGGCCAATAGCGCGGCAAGCGCTGCGCCGACAAGTTCCGCGACAATGAAGCCCGGAACGTCTAGCGGGCGGATGCCGGAGAACGTGTCGGTGAAAGCACGGCCGATCGCTACCGCCGGGTTGGCGAAGGATGTGGAGGCGGTGAACCAGTAGGCGGCGGTGATATACAGGCCCACCAGCCAGGGCACCGCGTCTGACCTGAAGCGGATGCCGGCCAGAACTGTGAAGACGAGCCCGAAGGCTGCGACAACCTCCGCGAACCATTGCGCCGCGCCCGTGCGCTCCGTCAGCGAGATCTGCACCAGCGGCAGTTCGAACATGGCATGCGCAACGACCGCGCCGATGATGCCCCCGGCGATCTGAGCCAGCACGTAGGCGCCGGCAGTGCCGGCAGCGATCTCGCGGCGAAGCAGGAAGGCGAAGCTGACGGCCGGGTTAAAATGCGCGCCGGAGACCGGGCCGAGGATCGTGATCAGCACGACGAGGATTGCGCCGGTGGGCAGCGTGTTGCCAAGGAGCGCCAGCGCCACGTCGCCGGTCAGCTTGTCAGCCATGATGCCGGAGCCGACGACGGTTGCTACCAGCAGGCAGGTGCCGAGCGCCTCCGCGGCGAGGCGCCGGGTCAGGTCGAATTTCATGCTCAGCTTGCTTCCGAGAGATTGCGACCGATTTCGTTCAGCCGCTTCTGGAGCACGAGCCTGTCGAGGGATTTCAGCGGCAGCGAGGTGAAGATCGTGATGCGGTTGTTCAGCATGCGGTAGGCGTCCGAGAAGGCAAAATGCTTCTCTGCCTCGTTGCCCTCGACCGCGGCGGGATCGGGCACGCCTTAATGCGCCGTCATGGGCTGTCCGGGCCAGATCGGGCAGGTTTCCTGAGCGGCGTTGTCGCAGACGGTGAAGACGAAATCGAGCTTCGGCGCGCCGGGCACGGCGAATTCGTCCCAGTTCTTGGAACGGGCGAAGGAGGTGTCGTGGTTGAGGTTCCTCAGCAGTTCCAGCGTGTAGGGGTGAACCTCGCCCTTGGGCTGCGAACCCGCCGAGAAGGCCTTGAAGCGGCCCATGCCGACCCGGTTGAGGATGGCCTCCGCGATGATTGAGCGCGCCGAATTGCCGGTACACAGGAAAAGCACGTTGTAGACATGGTCGCTCACGGCAGGTTCCTCCCAGCGAGACTAACAAGCACAGGCGATGGCATCGATGACAGGGCGGCACAGCTCGGGCCGGCCGTTGCAGCAGTCTTCCATCAGGAAAGCCAGCAGGTCGCGGAAGCCGGTCATGTCAGCGACATAGCGGATCGAGCGGCCATCGCGCTCAGCCCGCACGAGCCCGGCATGGTCGAGCACCTTGAGATGGTTCGACATGGTGTTCTGGACGGCGCCAAGCCGCTCCGCAATCTCGCCCGCCGCCAGCCCGTCGGAGCCAACGCGCACGAGCAGCCGGAACACCTCGAGGCGCGTGTCCTGGCCGAGAGCGGAAAGGGCGGCGAGAGCCGCTGTCTTATCCATATATCCAAGATTCCCGATATAACGATGGACTACTAGGCGGATGGCGCCATTTGGTCAAGTGGCGTTGTGGCGACTGGCTCGTCGGACTCCTGCCTGTCCTCGATCTGATCGGCCCAAGTCTCGAGAGCGGCGTGCCCTGCCGACGTGAGACCGTACAGGCCGTAACCGACCCGTTCGAACCAGCCATAGACATTGCGCTGCAGGATCGAAGCAGCGCGCGAGCTTTGCGGGCCGAAATCGCGGGGCCGCCGTGGTTCGGATGTCATGGCCGCCGCACATGCCAGCGCCTCCTGCCGGTAAGCGGTCATGATCGGCCTGCGCGTGCTGCCGCCGGTGGCAGGGTCGCCCCGCCGCCGGTTGTATTCGGCAATTAGACGGGAGCGCCGCCGGTTATCCTTGCGCGGGAACGGCGATATGGGGCTGACGATCACCTCGACCCGGCCTGCCTCGGTGACACCGAGCATGCCGAAGCCGAGGCGGCGGCATAGCGCCCGAAACCGCTTGTCAGCCTCCCGTCCCCGCTTGCGGCCATCGATACGCGCCGCCAGCCAGACTTCGTCGCAAGCAGCGGCCCGCTCGACCGCCTGAAGAACCAGCTCGAGATTGAAGCGGAGTTTCAGTTCGCAGATGACAAGGACCGGAGGATCGTTGCCGGCGACGCCGACGATATCGCAGCCGCCAATCTCGCCCTTGACCGCGAAACCGTGCTTTTCGAGGAAGCTCTTTACCGGCGCGTAGAGGGAGGTTTCCTGCAAGGGCGCAGCCTGAACGAATCGAAGGAGCTCGATTCTAACCTGCGCTACCGTTCAGGCGAAAACGCTGCCTACTCTTTCCCCGACACTCCGGCATGGTCGAACGTCGCCATGCCGTCAAAGCAGGCGAGTGCGGCGCGGATGATGGAGACCGACAGCGCGGCGCCGCTGCCTTCGCCCAGCCGCATGCCGAGATCGAGCAGCGGGCGCATGCCCATGTGTTCCAGCAAGCGGCGGTGGCCGGGCTCGGCCGATACGTGGCCGGATTCCAAATGGTCGGTGGCGCGCGGGTGGAGCTTCGCCAGCGGCGCTACGGCGGCCGTCGAGACGTAACCGTCGAGCAGGATCGGCTTGTAGCGGTGGCGCGCGCCGAGGGCAGCGCCCAGCATTGCCGCCGTCTCGCGCCCGCCGAGACGCATGGCGACCTGCAGCGGGTCGTCCAGATGCTCACGATGGAAGGCAAGCGCTTCGGCAACCGCCCGGGTTTTCCGAGCGAGGCCGGCGTCGTCAACGCCGGTGCCGCGGCCGGTCCAGTCGGTGGCGTCGCCGCCATAGAGGCCAGCGGCGAGTGCCGCGGCTGCCGTGGTGTTGGCGATGCCCATTTCGCCGAGACAGACGATGTCGGCGTGGTCTTTCACGGCGTCGTAGCCGGCGGCGACTGCGGTCAGGAACTCCTCCTCCGTCATCGCAGGCGCCTGTGTGAAATCCGCCGTTGGCCGGTCGATCTGCAGCGGCACGACGCAGAGTTCGGCATCGACCGCGCGTGCAAGCTGGTTGATGGCGGCGCCGCCGGCCGTGAAGTTCGACACCATCTGCGCCGTCACCTCGGCCGGGAAGGCGGAGACGCCGCGCGCCGCGACGCCGTGCGAGCCGGCGAAGACGAGAACCTCGACGCCGTCTAGGCGCGGGCGCGGCAGATGCTGCCAGCAGGCGAGCCAGGCGATCAGGTCTTCGAGACGGCCGAGGCTGCCGGGCGGCTTGGTCAGCGTGTCGTGGCGCATGCGCACGGCCTCCGCCGCGGCCTGGTCGCCGTCGGGAAGGTTGAGGCAGGCGTCGCGCAGCGCCTCAAGACTTGCGAATTCGGTCATTCAGTCCCTCCCGATCAACCGTAGCCCATGGCAGCGGCCGCTACCAACAAAACCAGTATCTCGCCACCCTGTTCCAGCGAGCCGCAGACGTCTCCCGTGTGCCCGCCCAGCTGCCGGCGGGCGAGGGTTCGGACGGCGAGGAGCCAGATGGCAAGCGCAAGCGCGGCAACAATGGCGACCTGAATGCCCGCGAGCACGAGCATGACCGCCCCGATCGCGAGCGCGATGCGCGCCGTCGTCGGGCCGACGGCGCCGACGCTGGCCGACAGGCCATCGGCGCGGGCTGGTTGCAAGGTCGCGAGCAGATACGGGATGAGCGCGCGGCCGCCGGCATGCGCGGCGATCAATGCCACGAAAGCAACGGCGGGGGGCAGGGCGGCGATCGCGGCGGTTCGCAGCAGGATTGAGAAGACGACGGCGGCGGCGCCGAAGGTTCCTGTGGCGCTGTCGCGCATGACCTCCAGCTTGCGCTCGCGTGTCGATGCGCCGAGACCGTCGGCGGTGTCGGCAAGACCGTCCTCGTGCAAACCGCCAGTGACGAGCATGGTCGCCGCGACTGCGAGAAGGGCCGAGACCAGTGGTGGCAGGCCGATCCAGTCCGCGCCTATAAGCACGATGGCGCCGATCAGGCCGACTAGCCCACCGGCAATGGGCGCGGCCCACTGGGCGCCGGCGAAATCCTCCGACGGTTCGCCGAGCGCTCCGGCGGGGAGGCGCGTGTAGAAGGCAATGCAGGCGGCGATATCGCCGATGGGATTGCCGGATGCCATCAGCCACCCGCCTCGCGCGCGATGGCGTGGAAGAAGCCTCCGCTCACCAGCCCGCGCCTGCAGCCTGAGGGACCGATTTCACGGCCCTGACCGTCGGAAAGCATTGCGAGCGACTCGTCTTCGCCGGGCTCGACAATCCGAGCGTAGTGGAATTCGTGGCCGCGAATGAGATCGCCTTTCATGCCAAGCGCGCAGTCCTCGATCAACCGCGCCTGGCGGTAACCGAGGTTCATCTTGCGCTTCGCGAAGGAGGTGGAGTGGCCAAGCAGCCCGAGCATCTCGTGCGTCACGCCCTCGGCGTCCTCCAGCGCCTTGCCCAGCACCATGTAACCGCCGCATTCGCCATGGACTGGTTTCGACTGCGCGAAAGCGCGTATGCCGTCGCGAAAACGCGACGCGGCGGCCAGTTGCCCGGCGTGCAGCTCGGGATAGCCGCCCGGCAACCAGCAGGCGTCGCAATCCGCTGGCGGCGGCTCGTCGTCGAGTGGCGAAAACGGAACGAGTTCGGCCCCGGCCTGACGCCAATGAGCCGCGACATGCGGATAAACGAAGGTGAAGGCGCGGTCGCGGGCGATGGCAATGCGCTGGCCGGGTGGCGGCAAGGCGGAACTGGTATCGCCCGCGGGCATGGAGATCGGGGCAGCGATTTCAAGCACGGCGTCGAGGTCGACGGCATTTGCGATGGCGTCGGCAAGCCGGTCGATGTGATCGGCGATGCCGGCATGTTCTTCGGCCTGGACAAGGCCGAGATGGCGCTCGGGCAGCGTCATCGTCTCGTCGCGCGGCACCGCGCCGACAACCCGCAGCCCTCGCTCCGCGATGGCGTCGCCAGCGAGGCGCGTATGGCGCTCGCTGCCGACGCGGTTGAGAACGACGCCCGCGATGCGAACGTCGGGATCGAAGGAGGCAAAACCATGCGCGACAGCGGCGGCCGTCTGCGACTGGCCGGAAACATCTAGCACCAGCAGGACGGGCAGGCCGAAGTTTCGCGCGAGATCGGCTGCGGCGCCGGAGCGTCGATCATCGGAAGGAATGCCGTCGAACAGACCCATGGCGCTTTCGACGATCATGATGTCTGCGGTAGCAGCCATCTCTATCGCGAGCGATCGCAGATAGTCGGGCGGCATCGCCCAACTGTCGAGGTTGAGGCCGGGCATGCCGGTGGCGGCAGCGTGGAAGCCGGGATCGATATAGTCGGGACCGGATTTGGCGCCGCGCACGGTCAGTCCGCGCCGCGCCAGCGCGCGCAAAAGACCGATGGTAATCGTCGTCTTGCCTGATCCGGAGCGCGGCGCGCCTATGATGAGGCCGCGCGCCGTCATGCCCGCGAGGCGCCCGGCAGCGAGAGAAGCGCATCGCGCATTGCCACGATGTCGCCGATGACGATGATCGCCGGAGCTTCGAGGCCAGCTTCGGTCGCATCCTCGTGGATGGTGGCTAGCGTGCCGGTGACGATGCGTTTCGCCGCCGTGGTTGCGGAGGCGATGACGGCAGCCGGCGTCGTCGGCGGCAGGCCGCCTTCCAGAAGCGACGCGACGATCCGTGGCAGGTTCTTCAGGCCCATATAAACGACGATCGGTTGGTTGGTGCGGGCCAGCGAATGCCAGTCGAGATCCTCGGGCGTCCCGACCGCGTGGCCGGTCGCCATAATGAAAGCCTTGTTGACGCCACGCATGGTGGCCGGAATGCCGGAATCGGCCAGCCCGGCTATCGCCGAGGTGAGGCCTGGCAGAATGCGGTAGGGAATGCCGGCCTTGACCAAGGCGAGCGCTTCCTCGCCGCCACGGCCGAAGATGAAGGGATCGCCGCCCTTCAGCCGCAGAACGCGCCTGCCGGCGCGGGCGAACGCGATCAGGCGTTCGGTGATGCTTTCCTGCGTTGCGGAGGGCTTGCCGCCGCGCTTGCCCGCGAAGACGAGTTCGGCGTTGGCGGCGAGGTCGAGGATGGCCTTGTCGACCAGTGCGTCGTGAACGACCACATCGGCCTGTCCGAGAGCGGACAGAACGTCGAGCGTCAGCATTCCGGGGTCGCCCGGACCGGCGCCCGCGAGCCAGACATGGCCCGGCTCAAGCGGAGGGCGGGCGGCGAGGATTGCGGAAAGGCGTTCGCTGTCGGTCACGACGCCTCCCGGCCGCGGAACCGGCGCTGATAGTAAGCGTCGTACAGCGAACTCTCGCGGAAATCCTCGGCAGCGAGCGCTTTGCCAACGAAAATGATCGCCGTGCGCTCAATCGGATCAGCATTGAGCTTTTCAGCTATGTTGCACAGCGTGCTGCGCACGATGCGCTCCTGCGGCCAGCTTGCATGGGCAACGACCGCTACCGGGCAGTCGGCGCCGTAGAGTGGCGTTAGCTCATCCACCACGCGGTCGAGTGCGTGGATCGCCAGGTGGATGGCGAGCGTGGCGCCCGTCGCGCCGAACGCGGCTAGCGTTTCGCCCTCTGGCATTTTCGAGGCGCGACCCGATACGCGGGTGAGGACGAGGCTCTGCCCGACTTCGGGGATTGTGAGCTCCCGGCCAAGCGCCGCTGCCGCTGCGGCGAATGAGGGCACGCCGGGCGTCAGGGTGTAAGGGATGCCGCGCGCCTCCAGCCGCCTGATCTGCTCGGCGACGGCGCTCCATACGGACAGATCGCCGGAATGGAGGCGGGCGACATCGCGCTCTGCTTTGTGGGCGGCGGCATACTCGGCCTCGATTTCGTCGAGCGACATCGGCGCCGTGTCGACCAGCCGCGCATCCTTCGGGCAGTAGTCGAGCAATTCCCTTGGCACGATCGAGCCCGCGTAGAGGCAGATGGGGCAGCGTGCGAGGATGTCGCGGCCGCGCACCGTGATGAGGTCGGCCGCGCCCGGACCGGCGCCGATGAAATGCACGGTCATCGGGCGTCCTCGCTCGTTGCAAGCGCGCAAGTGACCGGGCCGACCTCGACGCGGGGACCGAGAAGCCGCGCGCCCGCGCCAGCGGCCGCCAGCGCTGCTGCTTCCGACAGGCTCGAGAGCCCTGTCGCCGCGATGCTGGCGCCAGAACGAGTGATTGTCCGCTCCGCCGCCTTGCGCAGCTTGGGGTGAGCGATCGCGCGGCACTCGATGCCAAGCTCCTTCGCCGCAGAGGCGATACCGAGTTCGGCCGCCTTCGACATATTCGAGCAAAGCGCGGCAATCGCTCCGCGCGTCAGCCCATGGGCGGCTATGGCGGCGTCGATCGCGGCGAGCACTTCCTTCACGGTCACGCCCTTCCTGGCTCCAATGCCGGCAAAGATCATGGCTTGCCCCATGCCCACTGGACGACCGGCATGGCCGGGCGCCAGCCCGTCATGGAGCCAACAGGCGCTGCCTGGTCCACCGAAAGGCGCGTCAGCGATCCGCCGTGAACTTCCCGCCGGCCGATGAGCACGGCCTCGGTCTCGAGCGTCACCGCGTTCGCGACCAGACGGCCGCCGGACTTCAGGCGATTGATCGCGGTATCAAGCATGCCCGGGTCGCTGCCGCCACCGCCGACGAAGATCGCATCGGGATCGGCAAGTTCGGCGAGGGCCGCGGGCGCGGAGCCTTCGACGATCTCAATGCCCGGCGCTCCGAGCGTGTCGGCATTTCGGCGGATGCGGACGGCGCGCTCAGCGTTGGCCTCGATGGCGATGGCGCGCAGCGACGGATCGCGCAGCATCCACTCGATCGAGACGGAACCCGAGCCGGCGCCGATGTCCCACAGCAGTTCGCCGTGGCGCGGGGCCAGCGCGGCAATGGCGGCGGCGCGCACCACCTTCTTGGTGATCTGGCCGTCGTGCTCGAACCAGTCGTCGGGCAGGCCGGGCGCAAGCGGCAGGACGCGGGCGTCTGGATCGGCGGCGACCTCGATGGCTAGCATGTTGAGCGGATCGATGCTGGCAAGCGCGAAGCTGGCCGCTTTCGTTTCGCGAACGTCTTCGCGCGGGCCGCCGAGCGCTTCCAGCACGGTGAGTCGGGAGGGGCCGAAGCCGAGCTCGGTCATCAGCGCGGCGATGGCTGCCGGGCTATCGCCGTCAGAAGTAAGAACCAGGAGCCTGCGGCCGGGCTGCAGATGCGGGCGCAGCAGGGTGAGCGGCCTGCCGTGCAGCGACAGGCACTGCGCGTCCTGCATCGACCAGCCTAGGCGCGCCACCGCGAGGCTGAAGGCGGAAGGGGCGGGCAGTATGCGTAACTCACTGGCTTCGAGAGAGCGCGACAGCGTGGCGCCGACGCCGAAAAACATCGGGTCGCCC
Organism: Rhizobiaceae bacterium; assembly: GCA_017643025.1. Lineage (GTDB taxonomy): Bacteria > Pseudomonadota > Alphaproteobacteria > Rhizobiales > Rhizobiaceae > RCIO01. Next base: position 675,248 of record JAEPOG010000001.1, on the reverse strand, counting down.
GACGCGAGCACGCAGACCGGCCGGCCGCGCAGTGCCAGTAGAGCGTCTACATCGAAGGGGCTCGGCCAGGGACAGGATTCGCCGGTAATGAGATTGGCCGCGAGCTCAAGATGGCGCCTTCCGCCGAAGACGATAGCCGCATCTGAGATCAGTTTACGCGCGGCGTCCCCGAGGCCGGCGACGCCATCCTCGCCGATGCCGACGATGGACAGCCAGGGGCCGGCTGGTGCACTAACCGGCTTCAGTTCAGCGGACATGGCCATGCACCAAATCCTGATCCTCGGTGGCACCAGCGAAGCGCGGCAGCTTGCCGGCCTGCTCGCGGCGCGGGGCGATTGCGAGGTGGTCTTGTCGTTCGCCGGGCGCACAATGGCTCCGGCCGACCAGCCCGTGCCGGTGCGAACAGGCGGGTTCGGCGGCTCGGAAGGGCTTTCCCGGCACCTGCGCGACAAGACGATATCGCTGCTGGTCGATGCCACGCATCCCTACGCCGCGCAGATATCGCGCAACGCGGCCGCGGCGGCGGAGATTGCCAGCGTGCCGCTGATCGCGCTCAGACGTCCGGGCTGGGAGCCGGTCGAAGGTGACCGCTGGCGCGATGTCGGGAACATGAGTGACGCGGTCGCGGCCCTCGGTTCGACGGCGCGCAGGGTTCTCGTCGCGGTCGGCAGGCAGGAGCTTGCGCCGTTTGAGGCCGCGTCCCAGCACAGTTACGTCATCCGCTCTGTCGACCCGGTCGAGCCACCGCTCGCAGTGCCCGACGTTACCTACCTTCTCGGGCGCGGACCGTTCGACAAGGCGGACGAACTGGCATTGCTCAAGGAACACGGGATCGAGGTCATCGTCTCGAAGAACAGCGGCGGCGCGGCGACCTACGGCAAGATCAGCGCGGCGCGCGAACTGGGCATCGAGGTCCTGATGGTCCGACGACCCGAATTGCCCGATGTTCCGGCTGCCGCGACGGTGGAGGAAGCGCTTGCTCTCGCGGATCATGTGCTGACCTCGGCAAAGCGCGGAGTGTAGACCAGCGGCGGCAGGTCGAGTCGCTCGACCACCCGTGTTTCAGACGAGCCGACGATGATGCAGGTTGCCATGTCGGCGCTGGTGGGATCGGCGTCGGCCAGCGTGGTGATCTCGATGTGTTCGTCCGGACGGCCCGCAGCGCGGCCGAAAACAACGACGGTCTCGCCGGGCAGGATCGCGCGCAGGCAGTCGAACGCCTTGCCCAACTGCCAGGGGCGGCTGCGGCTGATCGGGTTGTAGAAGGCCATGACGAAGCCGGCCGATGCGGCGGCGGCGAGCCGCTTCTCGATCAGCTCCCACGGTTTGAGATTGTCGGATAGCGAGATGGCACAGAAATCATGGCCCAACGGTGCGCCGACGCGGGCGGCGACCGCCAGCATGGCGGTGATGCCGGGGAGGACCGAAATGTCGACAGCGCGCCACTCGTCAGGCCCGTTGTCCACTGCTTCGCAGATTGCCGCGGCCATCGCGAAGACGCCGGGATCGCCGCCGGACACGACGCAGACTTCGCCGCCTTCCGCAGCGCGTGTGAGCGCGGCACCGGCGCGATCAAGCTCCTCGCGATTGTCGGAGGCGTGGCGCGTCTGGCCGGGCCGCAACTCAAGACGGTCGAGATAAGGAGCGTAGCCGTAGAAGTCGGTCGCCTGCTCGATGGCGTGCGCTGCCTCCGGCGTCATCTGGTCGGGATTGCCGGGGCCGGTGCCGATGACGGTGAGTTTGCCTGCGGACCTCATTCGGCAGCTTCCGCCTTCGCCTGGACATTCTCCTGCCAGCCGGGCACCAGCACGATGGAGAAATAGGGGGCCGGCGCGTCGTCACGCTCGGCAAGCAGCGAGGTGCGCCCGTTCTGCATCGTGCCGCGCTCGACATAGACGGCGCGGCCGAGCTTGCCGGAGGCTGCGAGCGCGCGCCGGATCTTGGGCAGGTTGCGCCCAACCTTCATGATGACGGCAGCGTCTGCATCGCCAAGGCGGCGCACGAGTTCGCCCTCCGGCAGCGTGCCCGGCAGCACGGACAGCACGTCGTCGCCCTGGGTGATCGGCGTGCCCGCAATCGACCAACAACCCGACATGGCGGTGACGCCCGGGATCACCTCGGTGTCGAATCGGTGGGCGAGGCGGACATGGAGGTGCATGTAGGAGCCGTAGAAGAGCGGGTCGCCTTCGGAAAGGACCGCAACGGTGCGGCCGGCATCCAGATGAATAGCAATGTCCTCGGCGGCGCGGTCGAAGAAAGTCGTGATCGCGCAATGGTAGTCCGGGTGGGCGCGGTCGATCTCGGTGGTGACCGGATAGAGGAGAGGCAGTTCGATCGCCTCGCGGCGGACGTGGCCATCTACGATCCGGCGGGCGTTGCTGGTGTTGCCCTCCTTGGCAAAGTGGGCGACTACATCAGCCTCGGTGAGCGCACGCACGGCCTTCAGCGTCAGCAATTCGGGATCGCCCGGGCCGGTGCCGACGCCGATCAGGCGACCTTTCAGGTTCGCGTTCACAGGCCCGGCCTCGCCAGCGCGTTGATGGCGGCGGCGGTCATGGCCGAGCCGCCCATCCTGCCGCGCACGATCGCCCAAGGGATGACGGGACGGTATTGGGCCAGCGCCTCCTTCGATTCCGCCGCGCCGACGAAGCCGACGGGCATGCCGATGATAGCGGCCGGATGCGACGCACCCTTGTCGAGCAATTCAAGCAGGTGGAAGAGCGCGGTCGGAGCGTTGCCGATTGCAACGACGGATCCTTTCAATCTGTCGCCCCACAGATGCATGGCGGCCGCCGAGCGCGTGTTGCCGATGTCCTTGGCGATGTCGGGCGTCATCGGATCATGGAGCGTGCAGACCACCTCGTTCTTGGCTGGCAGACGGGATCGGGTGATGCCGTGCGCGACCATCTCGGCGTCGCAGAGAATCGGCGCGCCTGCAGCGAGTGCCGCGCGCGCGGCCTCGACGAAGCCGGGCGCGAAAGCGAAATGCGCTGCGGCTTCCACCTGCCCGCAGGCATGGATCATGCGGATGGCGATTTCCGCTTCTGCAGGCGAAAATCGCGAAAGATCGGCCTCCTCGCGGATGATCGCGAAGGAGCGCTCGTAGATCGCATCGCCGGCGCGGATATAGTCGTAGGCGGTCAATTCAGTCTCCGGCGAATGCGTGGGCGGGGTGCGGCTTGCGCCGGACTTCGGGTTGGTCGTTGGTACTTGAGCGGATGCGCAGAGCATCTGCGAGCCGAACCGCAACATTATGATTTCCAAACGGAATTCCGGTTCCGCGCGCTGAACCGTTTTGAACTAGAATCGGCCCTTCTTCCTTGCCGACAAGCGTCAGTGAGGCCGGCGCTGGGTGGGCGCAACCCTTGGGGCAGCCGGAGATGTGAAGCGAGAAATCGGCGGCATTGCCCGCGAGCTCATCAGCCACCGATGCCGCGATCTGGCGAGCGGGGATGTAACCTGACGCGCAGCCGTCGCTGCCCGGGCAAGCGAAGATGCGGGCGCGTGGGTCGTTAGCATTGGTGACCAGACGGGCGGCGTTGGCGATGTCTGCGATCGCGTCGCGGCAGCCGGTTCTCAGTACCAGTAGCGCACGCCCTGGCGACATGCGGAACTCATCAGCGCCGTTCGCTTCGACGGCTTTGACGAACGTCGAGAGCTCGCCCGCAGTGATCTGCCCGAAAGGCAGTCCAACGCCGAAGGCGAACCGGATTCCTGCGAGCGGGATGTTGCCAAAGGGACGGGCAGGCATGCGCCTGGGTGCCGGAGCCTGCAAGGGCCCGACGAGACGACCGAGTGCATCATGGGCCGCTTCGGTCACTACATTGCGTCCGCGCGCATCGCTGCCCGTCTCCGCGATCCGTTCGAGCAAACGGCAGGTGACCGTGGTGGCGTCTTTGCCGGCGCATCTGCCAAGGGCTTGCGCAGTCGACGCATCGCCTCCGATGGAGACCAGCCATTCGGCTTGGCCAAGGGCGTCGAAGCGGATGTCGGCCGCGACATTCCGGAGGCCAATGCGCCCGCCGCCGTCGACAACGACAGTGACCTTGGGCGCGAGGTGGTCTTTCAGGTCGGTCGCGTCGATCGCATCGCGGATCGCGGAGGCAAGCGGCGCGGGGTTAGCGATTTCCGTCGGGTCGAGCCCGGCCAGCGGATTTGTTTCCACGGGTACGCCGTCGCGCAGGCCGAGCTTCATCGCCGCGATGTCTGTGGCGAGCGCCGTAGCACTATCGGGCGTCAGGCCGCGTATCTGGAAGTTTCCGCGGGCGGTGATTTCGACGAGGCCATTGCCGTGGCGTTCAGCAGCGCCGCACAGCGCGACCAGTTGCTGCGGCGATAAGCTCGCGCCGGCGGTTGCCAGGCGCACGAGCAGGCCGTCGCCGGTCTGCATTGGCGCGGAAAGGGCAGGGCAGGCGCCGCGGCGTAAACTCATGCGGCCTCCCTTGCGCGCGCCTCGGCGATCAGTTCGGCGAGGCCGGCGTCAATCGAGTTGCGGCGGGGGTGCCACAGGCCGCGGCGGCGGGCGGCGGCGAAACGCTCGGCGATGGCGCGGGCGGCGGCGGGGTTCTCGCGCAGCATGAAGTCGCGCACGCGCTCGTCGCCGAGATAGGCGTCGTGCACGGCTTCCAGCAGCGTTTCGGGGATCGCCAGAGTGGTTTCCGCAAATGCGACGAGTCGGTCGACGGTCTCGGCGAATTCGGCGGCGCCGCGCGGGCCGTGGCGCATCTGGCCGTCGATGAAGCGCGGGCTGACGGCGCGGCCGCGCACAACGCGGGCGACTGCCTCCGCCACCGTCCGGGCGCGGGGGCGCTGGGGATCTGTCGTGTCGAGCGTGATCAGATCGGCGGAGCGGCCAAGTGCGGCAAGAGCTGAAGCGAAGCCGCCTATATGGGCTGCGTCGGCGGACCCGTCGAGCAGGTCGCGGCCGGGATCGTCGCCGGTATGGATCAGAAGCTGCGCCTCGGCGACGCGGCGCGAGAAGATTTCGGTCGCGGCCATGCCTTCGCCCTCAGCACCGCCATAGGCGTGGCTCGTGGCTTCCAGATAGGCCCGGCCGATTTCCGCGCGTTCCTCCCAATCGCCTGTCGCCAGAAGGTCTTCGACGCCTGCGCCGTAGGTGCCGGGCGATCCGCCGAAGATGCGGGGAGGGACATTGCCGCTGGCGCGCGCTTCTGCAGCGAGCGGATTGTCCGAGGCGTCCTCGTCGCGCGCGGCGACGGCGCGGGCGGCTGCGTCGAGCAGGGCGATCTGGGCCGGGAACATGTCGCGGAACAGGCCGGAGATTTTCCAGGTTACATCGACGCGCGGGCGGCCGAGCATCGCGACCGGCGGGACCTCGATGCCCGTGACGCGGCCTGTGGCAGCATCCCAGACCGGCTTGGCGCCCATCAGGTTCAGACCCTGCGCGATCTCCTCGCCGCCGGTGCGCAGGCTGGCCGAGCCCCACAGGTCGATGACCAGCGAGCGCGGCCAGTCGCCGTGGTCCTGCAGGTAGCGGCGCAGGACCTCATCTGCCGCCAGCCGGCCAAGCTCGAAGGCTGTCGGGGTGGGCATTGTGCGCGGGTCTGACGTGAACAGGTTGCGGCCGGTCGGCAGGACGTCCGTTCGACCCCGCGCGGGCGCGCCGGCCGGGCCGGGGCGGATGTGCTGACCATCCAGCGCGGCGATGAGGGCAGAGCGCTCGCGCTCCGCGCTTTCCAAGCGCGCCGGATCGTCCTCACCGGGCGCGGCGCGGCCATAGACATGCTGGCCGTCCTTGAGCGCGAAATCCTTGATGTCGCAGAGCCAGGCGTCGATCTTCTGTAGCGCCTCGCCGGCGTCGAGATTGTCGGCGATGCCCGCCTCGCGTGCGAGACCGGTTTCGCGCGCGGTCTCGACGATCAGCGTTGCCAGCCGGTCGCGGCGGCGGCGGTCGAGACCGTCGGCCTGGGCGTATTCATCGACCAGATGTTCGAGCTTGCGTTCGGCCTCGCCAAGCTCCGCGCCAACCAGCGGCGGCGGCAGATGTCCGAGCGTGACGGCCGCGATGCGGCGCTTGGCGTGAGCGGCTTCGCCGGGGTTCGAGACGATGAAGGGATAGACCACCGGCAGGCCGCCGGTGACGATCTCGGGGAAGCATTCCGACGACAACGCGACGGCCTTGCTTGGCAGCCATTCCAGCGTGCCGTGGGCGCCGACATGGATGATTGCATGGCAGCCGATTTCGTCCTGCATCCAGCGGCCGAAGGCGAGCAGTTCGTGGCGCGGCGGCAGCTCGGGATCGTGGTAGTCGGCGCGGCGGTCGGCGGAGCGCCCACGGTCCGGAGCAAGCGCGACAGTGATGTTGCCGTACTGCGCAAAGCGGAACGAGAGGTCGCCGGAGGGAGTAGGTGCGCTCCATGCGCCGGCTACCTTTTCTCGAGTCTTCTCAGGCAGTTGGGCGAACCAGCTTGAATAGTCCTCGAATCCGAAGCCGGCTGACTTCTCACGCAGTGATTCAAGAAGTTCACGCGATGATTCAGGTATGTCAGCGACCGAGTATCCTTCAGCTTGCAGATCGCTGAGCATGGCAAGCACGCTTTCCGGCACGTCGAGTCCGACGGCATAGCCGGTGCGCCCCGTGGCGTTGGGATAATCGGGAATGAGGATCGTCAGGCGGCGTTCGGCGCGGGGCGTTTCGCGCAAGCGGATCATGTTGGCGACGCGGTTGGCGAAGCGTTCGACCAGCTCCGGCTCGGGTCGGTTTTCCTGACCGCGGAAGCCGAGTGTTTCGTCCAGTGGGCGTTCCGACTTGAAGGCGATGGCGCCTCCGAGAATGCGGCCGTCGAGCTCGGGCAACACGACATGCATGGCGAGATCGGCAGGCGCGAGCCCGCGCTGGTTTTGCGCCCATGCCTCGCGCCGAGTGGTGGCGACGATCGCCTGGAACACGGGAACGCCGGCGCGGTCGAACAGCGTTTCGGCGCCGGGCTCGGCGCCGGACGCAAATGCGGTCGTGGTGACGATGGCGGCGGGGGCGAGCTTGGCGATGGCGTCTTCGACGAAGGCCAGCGACTCGCGATCCTTGAGGCTGGCTACGAAGATCGGGACAGGCGTCATGCCTCTAGCGGTCAGCGCCTCGAAAAGCGCGTCAATGGGTGCCGCGTCGGAGGCGAGGAGCATCGAACGGTAGAAGAGGATGGGGATGATGTGGCTGGACTGGGGATCAATCAGACTTTCGATGCCGACGACGCCTTCGCCCGGACGATAGAAACCAGCCTTTGGCACGGGCCGGGCTTCCGGCGCATCGCCGTTGTGTCCCGCCAGCGCTGACAGCCGCCGGGCGAGGCCAGCCATGTTGTCGGGGCCGCCTTCACGGAAGAAGGCGAGCAGGCGGTCGAGTTCCAGCCTGGGAACCGTCGAGGCTTCGATCAGCCGCGCATCCTCCTCGCGGCATTCGCCGGGAAGCAGCGCCAGCTTGATGCCCTTTTCGCGGGTGACGGCCGCGAGCCGGTCGCATCCATAGCGCCACCAATCGTAGCCACCGAGAATGCGGACGAGAATGATCTTTGCATGGCTCGCCACGCTGTCGATCCACAGATCGACGGACATGGGGTGACGCAGATCGCGCAGCGCGGCTAGGCGCAGCGATGGCAGGTTGGCATTGTTGCGCCACGCGCCGGCGATGCCCGCCAGATCGCTGTCGGAAAAGGACAGCGCCACGACATCCGCCGGCTTCTGCGCCAGGTCGATTGGCTCGGCGAGATCGTCGAGCGTCGCGGATGATGTGGCGAGCAGGTGCATTCGGTCAGCCGGCCAGAGCTGCCGTAATGGCGTCCTGACGCAGGCCCTTCTCGCCGATGACGACGAGGCGGCCGAGGCGTTCCTCCGCCGGGGCCCATGCGCGATCGAAATAGTGGTTCACGCGTGCACCGACGGCCTGCACCAGAAGCCGCATCGGCTTGCCATCGACAGGCACGAAGCCTTTCACGCGCAGCACGTTTTCCTTTTCGGCGACAGCAGCGACGCGGGCCGCAATCTCGGACGGATCGGCAATCGCGCCGACCTCGACAACGAAGCTGTCGAAGTCGTCGTGGTCATGGTCATCGAGGCCGTCGTGATGTGTCTTGCGGGCGTCGATCTGATCTTCGACGGCTAGGCCGAGGCCGAGCAGGATGGCGGGATCGACCTGGCCTTCCTTCGCTGCAACGATCTTGACCGCGCGGGGCAGGTGGGCGTTGACGGTGCGCTCGGCGCGTTCGCGGCCGGCAGCGTCAATCAGGTCGGATTTCGACAGGATGACGAGGTCGGCGCAGGCAACCTGATCCTCGAACACTTCCTCGATCGGGTCGTCATGATCGAGCTGGTCGTCGGCCTCGCGCTGGGCTGCAAGGGCGTCCATGTCGGACGCCACCATGCCGTCGGCGAGCGCTGCGCCATCGACCACGGCTACGACGCCATCCACAGTCACGCGGCTCTTCACCGACGGCCACTGGAAGGCTTGTACCAGCGGCTTGGGCAATGCCAGGCCCGAGGTCTCAATCAGGATGTGATCGACCGCCGGCTTGCGGGCCAGAATCTGATCAATGGCCGGCACGAAATCGTCCGCCACGGTGCAGCAGATGCAGCCATTGGCCAGTTCGACGATGTTCTCCTCCGGGCAATCCTCGATGCCGCAGCCCTTCAGGATTTCGCCGTCTATGCCGACATCGCCGAACTCGTTCACGACAACGGCGATGCGCTTGCCGTTGGCGTTCTGCAAAAGGTGGCGGATCAGCGTGGTCTTGCCGGCGCCGAGAAAGCCGGTGACGACGGTGCAGGGGATGCGGTTGAGGGGGGCATTCATTCTGTTTCACCGAGATGATCGAGGGTCGGGATGCGGGCGATCAGGCCACGCTTGAGGCTTTCGGGACGGGCGCGGAACGGCATGAAGCCGTCTTCCGAGGAAGCCAGCAGTTCGGCCCCGGCGATCAGATCGTCGCCGCTCTCCTCCGTCAGCCAGCCAAAGACGTAACTCCATGTACCGTCGCGTAGCATGGCGGCGCTCATGCCACGCTTGCAGTTGCCGAGGCAGCCCACGGAACGGACGTGGATTTGCGAGCCCTGGGCAGCGCGGCGCGTATCGTCGGCAAGGCGCGATCCGGGGCGGGGATAGTCGTCGGAGCCTTCCGGCCCACGGCAGGAATGGCAGACAACGACGGTCACGGCTGAAGCCGGACTGCGCGCGTGGCCTGCTGGAGTGTCGGTCGTCATGTCGTCTCCATACCCGGGTCACCCGCCGGGCGGTTGGAATGGGTCGGCCGACGGCAGGTCTCCTGGCTCGCGGGTCACCGCCGGCTGCCGCCTTCCCGGGATCACCCAGTGGCTATCGGCTTTCGGCTCGTCGCTCACAGTTGCGGGGACAGCCGCGGAATTGCACGCATCGTGCGCACCGCGTTCCCTCTTAGCCGCCCTCCGAGGAAAGCGGACCGTCGCCCGTTATCTATTCGTGGCGCGGAAGGGCTGTCAACGAGGCTGCGCGTCCGATCGTGTCGCATTTGCGATTGCGTCGGCGACGATTTCCGATAAGTGTGGGGGAGTCGCCGGTTCCCGAAAGGGGCCGAGAGGGAATGCGGTGCGGGTGAAAACCCAATGCCGTGGCTGCCCCCGCAACTGTAAGCGGCGAGCTTGTCCCGATGCCACTGGAGCACAGCCTCCGGGAAGGTGGGAAAAGCGCCGAAGCCGCGAGCCAGGAGACCTGCCGGCGACAATGGCAACACCGGCGCCCTCGGGTGGAGGGCAGGAGGACAAAGATGAACAGCATCCGCACTTTCGGAACCGACGTTTCTGCGCAGTCGCGGCTGATGCAACTCGCAGTCGCGGGTCTGCTCGGCCTGTTCGTGGTCGGCTTCGTCGGCTTCAGCCACGTCGAGGCGGCGCACAATGCCGGTCACGACTACCGGCATTCCATGGCCTTTCCCTGCCACTAGGGGACTAGTGTCATGACATTGTTTCGCAACGTCGTCTTCGTGGCGGCGCTCGCCGGGCTTGTTGCAGGCCTGGTTCTGGCCGCGCTTCAGGCCTATGCCACCGTTCCACTCATTCTTCAGGCCGAGACCTACGAGGGCGCGGCCCATGGCCATTCGCATGACGGCGACGACGCTGTTGGCGGCCACTCGCACGATGAAGAGGCAGGCTGGGCGCCAGCGGACGGCTTCGAGCGCTTCTTCTACACCTCGATGGCCAATGTGGTGACGGCGATCGGATTCGGGCTGATACTGGTCGTCGCGTCGGAACTTGCCGGCGGCATCGCCGGCTGGCGACAGGGGCTGCTGTGGGGTCTCGCCGGATTCGCCACCTTCACGCTTGCGCCCGGGCTCGGATTGCCGCCGGAACTGCCGGCGATGCCGGTCGCCGACCTCGGCGCGCGGCAAGCCTGGTGGCTGGGAACGGTGGTTGCGACGGGAGCAGGACTGGCGCTGATCGCTTTTCGCCGCTCGCTGCCGCTGGCAGCGCTCGGCATCGTCCTGATCGCGGCTCCGCACGTTATCGGCGCGCCCCAGCCAGTGAGCTTCGAGACGGCGGTACCGCATGGCCTGCACCATGATTTCGTGGTGGCGGTCACGGTGACCAACCTGGTGTTCTGGGTCGTGCTCGGTTCGGTGGCCGGCGCGCTGCGCAGCCGTTTCTCGGACGAGCCGGAAGCGCAGAAGAGCTTTGCCTGAGACTGGCAAACTGACCTTCGTCCTCGGTGGGGCGCGGTCGGGGAAGAGCGCGCACGCCGAGGCCCTGATCGAGATGCTGCCGTCGCCGTGGCTCTACGTGGCCACGGCGCAAGCCTTCGATGACGAGATGGCGGAGCGGATCGAGCATCATCGGGCGCGACGTGGCGATGACTGGCAGACGATCGACGCGCCGCACGAACTTGCCGCGGCACTCAACGCCGCGGCGGACGGAACGCCAGTGCTGCTCGACTGCCTGACTTTATGGCTGAGCAACCGAATGCTGGCCGAAGCCGACGTCGAGACCGAATGCGCCGAGCTTACCGAGGTATTGTCGCAGCCGCGCGGGCCTTGGGTCGTGGTGTCGAACGAGGTGGGCATGGGCATCGTGCCTGACAATGCGCTTGCCCGGCGCTTTCGCGACGAGGCGGGACGGTTCAACAGGCAAGTGGCGGCGGTGGCCGACGAGGTGATCCTGATGGTCGCCGGCCTGCCGATGAAGGTGAAATAGGATGAGTGAGAGCGAGGCCGAACGCCACAAGGCCAAGATGGCCAAGCGCAAGGCGGTGCAGGACGCCGAGGTGGCGTCGAAGACGATCGAGAAGGGTCTGCTGATCGTCAATACCGGCCCCGGCAAGGGCAAGACGACGGCGGCGTTCGGGCTTGCCTTGAGGATGCTCGGTCATGGCCGGCGCGTCGGCGTCGTGCAGTTCATCAAAGGCGGCTGGCACACCGGCGAGAAGGACGCCTTCGCGGCGTTTGGCGATCGCGTGGTCTGGCACACGATGGGCGAGGGTTTCACCTGGGAGACGCAAGACAAGGAGCGGGATATCGCGGCGGCGAAGCGCGCCTGGGGCAAGGCCAAGGACCTGCTGGCCGATCCATCCATCGGGCTGGTCGTGCTCGACGAACTCAACATCGCGCTGCGCTACGACTATCTCGATCTGGACAAGGTGGTCGCGGCGCTGAAGGCGCGGAGGCATGACCTGCACGTCGTTGTCACCGGGCGCAACGCCAAGCCGCCGCTTTTGGAGGCTGCCGATCTGGTGACGGAGATGGGCGCGACCAAGCACCATTTCGCCGCCGGCGTGAAGGCGCAGCAGGGCATCGAGTTCTGAGGCCATGGGCGCGCGGGCGCTGATGTTTCAGGGCACCGGCTCCGATGTCGGCAAGTCTCTCATGGTTGCCGGGCTGGCGCGGGCTCTGACCAACCGCGGACACGCCGTCAGGCCGTTCAAGCCGCAGAACATGTCGAACAATGCAGCCGTCACCGCTGATGGCGGCGAGATCGGCCGCGCGCAGGCGTTGCAGGCGCGGGCGGCTAAGGTGCAGCCTTCGGTCCACATGAACCCGGTGCTGCTGAAGCCCCAAAGCGAGACCGGCGCACAGGTCGTCGTCCAGGGCAGGATCGAGGGCAATGCGCGCGCGGCCGACTACCAGAAGCTGAAGCCCGGCCTGCTGGCCAGGGTCATCGACAGTTTCGGGCGCATGAAGGCGGAAGCCGATTTCGTGCTGGTGGAAGGCGCGGGCAGCGCATCGGAAGTCAATCTGCGCGCCGGCGACATCGCCAATATGGGTTTCGCGCGAGCGGCCGATGTGCCGGTCATCCTGATCGGCGACATCGACCGCGGCGGCGTGATCGCCAGCCTCGTCGGGACGAAGGCGGTGATCGAGCCCGAGGACGCTGCACTGATCGCCGGCTTCATCGTCAACCGATTCCGGGGCGACCCGGCGCTGTTTGCCGACGGCATGGCTCGGATAGCGGAAATGACCGGATGGGCGGCGATCGGGCTGGTGCCGCACTTCTCCGATGCGGCAAGGTTGCCGGCCGAGGACGCGCTGGCGCTGAATGCTCCCCGCGAACGTAAGGCGGGAGCGCGGGTGAAGATCGCGGTGCCGATCCTGCCTCACATTGCAAATTTCGACGATCTCGATCCGCTGGAGGCGGAGCCGGATGTCGAGGTGGTGCGCGTGAAGCCTGGCACAACGCTGCCGGGCGATGCCGATCTGATCCTTCTGCCGGGCTCCAAGGCGACAATCGCCGATCTAGTTGCTCTCAGGAAGGCCGGCTTCGACATCGACATAGCAGCGCATGTTCGGCGCGGCGGGCGCGCGCTCGGCCTGTGCGGCGGATACCAGATGCTCGGGCGGAAGCTCGCCGACCCGGACGGGATCGAAGGGCCGCCGGGCGAAGTCGACGGGCTCGGCCTGCTCGACATCGAAACGCGGCTGACAGGCGACAAGCGGCTGGTGGCGGTCGAAGGGAGGACGTCGGATGGCGTGTCCTTCAAAGGCTATGAGATGCATGTCGGCGAGACGACTGGCCCCGATACGTTGCGGCCGTTCGCGACCATCGAGGGCAAGCCGGAAGGCGCGATTTCAACAGACAGGTTGGTCGCCGGGACCTATGTGCACGGGTTGTTCGCCGACGATTGCCAGCGCGCTGCCTGCGTCAAGCAGCTGGGTGGCGAGGTATCCGATCTGAACTACGAGGCGGGCGTGGAGGCGACGCTCGACGCGCTGGCCGTGCATCTGGAGGCGCATCTCGACATCGATGCGTTGATCAGAATTGCCAGATGAGAAGCGCCACCGCGCCGAAGAGCGCGATCAGGAGAAGGTCCGCCGTGCGATAAAGCTGGATGGCGCGGCCGATATCGGCGGCATTGGCCTCGATCGTGCCGCCCACGCCCATCACGGCGTCTTCGACGATCTTGCCGCCATAGGCGCGCGGGCCGGCCAGCGCGAGGCCCAGCGCACCGGCCACGGCAGCTTCGGGCCATCCGGCATTGGGCGAGCGATGCAGCGGCGCATCACGGCGCACCGCGCGCCAGGCGGCACGCGCATCGGCGTCGCGGGTGATCGCCGCTGCGGCGACGATCAGCAGCGCCGTCAGGCGCGAGGCCGGCAGGTTGATAAGGTCGTCGAAACGCGCTGCCGCCCAGCCGAAATCGGCGTGGCGCTCGGTCCGGTGGCCGATCATGCTGTCGGCGGTGTTGACCGCCTTGTAGATCGCCGTGCCGGGCAGGCCGAGCAGGGCCAGCCAGAAGGCAGGCGCCACGACGCCGTCAGAGAAATTCTCGGCGAGACTTTCGATCGCCGCGCGGGCGACGCCGGATTCGTCCAGCGCTTCGGGGTCGCGGCCGACGATCTGCGATACGGCCTTGCGGCCGGCTTCGAGGCCACCTCTGTGGAGCGCTTCAGCGACAGCGAGCACATGCTCCTCAAGGCTTTTCTGGGCGATCAGGCTGGAGGCGACGAACGCCGCCGCGAGGAGACCGAAGACCGTCGGGCCGAGCAGCCATGCTATCGCCCCTGCGGTGAGGCCTGCGACGCCAACGATCAGAAGCAGGGCAAGGGCGCCCAGAGCACGGCGCTGTTGCGGCGTGGCCGTTTCGCGGTTGAGCTGCCGGTCGAGAGAGGCGATCAGCGCTCCGACCCACGTCACCGGATGGCCGATGGCGCGCACGAGCCAGCCCGGATAGCCGAGGCCGCGCTCTATGATCAGAGTCAGGAATGCCAGCGGGAAGGCCATCATGCGACTCGTTGAAGAGGACGCCGGCAGCGAAGACGAACACGGCGGCAATCTCGCCGCCGCGCGCAGGCGCTTTCCGGATGCTGTGCAGCCATGGATCGACCTCTCGACCGGGATCAGCCCGTTTCCCTATCCGCATTCGCCGGTCCCCGCCACCGCCTTCGAGCGCCTGCCGGAGCCGGAGGACGAGGTGCGACTGCGCGAGATCGCCGCTAGAGCCTACAGCGCTCCGTCGGCGGACAATATCGTGGCCGCGCCGGGGACGCAGATCCTGCTGCCCATGGTCTTCGCCCTGCGAGCGCCGGGCAGGGCGGTCGTTGTGGGGCCGACCTATGCGGAGCATATGCGTGTCGCCGCGCTAAGCGGCCACGAATGCGGCGAGGCCAGCGGGCCGGCGGAGCTGAAGAGTGCCGACCTGGCGGTTGTCGTGAATCCCAACAATCCGGACGGGCGTGTCTTTGCGCGCGGTGACTTGCTGGCGGTTGCCGAGGAGCTTGCACCGAGGGGCGGGCTGCTCGTCGTCGACGAAGCGTTCATGGATGTCGGGCCGGAAGGCGGGAGCCTGGCCAGCGACGTGGAGAAGCTGCCCATTGTTGTCCTTCGGTCCTTCGGCAAGTTCCATGGGCTGGCCGGCATCAGGCTGGGTTTTGCCGTCGCTTCTGCGGAGATAGCGGCTCGGCTGCGCGACCGGCTCGGGCCGTGGGCCGTATCTGGACCCGCGATGACGATCGGGATGGAGGCGCTGGCCGATGCGGACTGGCGGCCAACCCAGCGGGCGGAGTTGGATGGGAAGGCCCAGAGGCTCCGCGCGCTGCTGGAGGAGGTGGGCCTTGAGATCGTCGGCGGAACAAGCCTGTTTCAACTGGCGACGCATGAAGATGCAGCGCGGCTGCATTCCACTCTTGCGGAGCAGGGCATACTGACCCGTCGGTTCGGCTGGAATCACGAATTTTTGCGCTTCGGATTACCCGGTGACGAGGCGTCCTGGGGTCGCCTCGCGAATGCACTGCAAGTATGGTCGCAGAAGATGGAAGGGTGACGCATGCTGCATGTCTGCTCGCTGCCGCGAATGCCGGAGGTCGTAAAGCGCGTTCGCGCGCGCCGGCTGGTATCGCTGCTCAATATCGGAACGCCCGTCGAGCGGCCGGAAAGCATAGACGAAAGCCATCATCTGACTCTGTCCATGCACGACATAGTCGACGTGCTGCCGGATATGACGCCGCCCGGCGTGGCGCATGTCCAGAACCTGCTGAATTTTGCGCGCGAATGGGACCGGGCCGATGCGATGGTGGTGCACTGCTTTGCAGGCATCAGCCGTTCGACCGCCGCGGCCTACATCATCGCAGCGGCGCTAGCACCCCGGCGCGACGAGGCCGAACTTGCCTGGCAATTGCGGCTTGCCTCGCCGTCGGCGACGCCGAATGCGCGGCTGGTGGCAATCGCCGACGAACTTCTCGACCGCAAGGGGCGGATGATTGCCGCAATCGAGGCTATCGGGCGTGGCGCCGACGCCTTCGAAGGCGAACCGTTCGAACTGGTGTTCGACCCGCAACGCTGAGCCCGATTCCGCAGCTGGCTAGCAGCCGCCGATTGCGTTGGGCCTACGCGCAAGCGATGTTGCATGTACATCACCCAAGCAGGTAGCGCGGACAATGATCGGATTCGTCACAGACAGTGTCTTCACGCAGATCGCGGCGCTGCTGGTCATCGCGGCGGTTCTGGGCGTGCTGGGCATATTGCTCAGGCAGCCGCTGATCGTGAGCTTCATTGCTGTCGGGCTGATAGCGGGACCATCGGTTCTGAACGTCGTCCACGCCAAGGAAGAGATCGAGCTCCTTTCGGAGTTGGGCATCGCCGTCTTGCTGTTCCTGGTCGGGCTGAAGCTCGATGTGAAGCTGATCAGGTCGCTCGGGGGCCTGTCGCTCGTTTCCGGCGTGGCGCAAGTGACGGTAACGACCGCCGCCGGGTTCGGCATCGCACTTGCCGTCGGCATGAGCCCGCTTGTCAGCCTCTATGTCGGCATCGGGATGGCCTTTTCCAGCACGATCATCGTGGTCAAGATGCTGTCCGACAAGCGCGAGATCGATGCGCTGCACGGGCAGGTGACGCTGGGATTCCTGATCGTTCAGGATCTCGTCGTTGTGCTGGCCATGATCGCGCTGTCGGCGCTTGGCGTCGGAACAGGCGAGGAAGGAAGCGCCGGGCAAGCGGTGCAGGTGCTGGCGGCAGGGCTGGCGCTACTGGCTTTCGTCGTGGTGTTCGTGCGCTTTATCGCCGAGCCGCTGACCGAATACATGGCTCGCGTGCCGGAACTGCTGATCTGTTTCGCCATCGCGCTGGCGGCGATCTTCGCCGCAGTGTCCGACTTCGCCGGGCTGGGCAAGGAGATCGGCGGCTTGATGGCGGGCGTGGCGCTTGCCTCGACGCGCTACCGGGAAGCGATAGGCTCGCGGCTGGCGCCGCTGCGCGACTTTCTGCTGCTCTTCTTCTTCGTTTCACTGGGCGCCGAGATAGAGATCGGCGGCCTGGGCGCCAGCGTCGTGCCGGCGCTGCTGCTGTCGGTCTTCGTGCTCGTCGGCAAGCCGGTGATCGTCATGGCGATCGCGCGCCTGATGGGGTACCGCAAGCGCACCGGCTTCCAGGCCGGCGTGACGCTGGCGCAGATCAGCGAGTTCTCGCTCATCCTCGCCGGTTTGGGCATGTCGCTCGGCCATCTGGACGAGGACGCGCTGGGTCTGGTGACGCTGGTCGGGCTGATCACGATTGCCGTGTCGAGCTACATGATCTCCTTTTCGGGCAGGCTCTACCAGCTTGCTGAACCCTTCCTCGGCATTTTCGAAAGTGCGCAGCCGAAACGCGAAATCGACGCCGACGGACGCCCCGCCCATGCGGGCAATGACATCGTGCTGCTCGGCCTCGGACGCTACGGCACGGCAATCGGCATGCGTCTCAAGCGCCAGGGGCTCAAGGTGCTTGGCGTCGACTTCAACCCGGCGGCGGTGAAACGCGGCAGGGCGCTTGGAATCGATGTGGAGTATGGCGATGCCAGCGACCCGGAATTCGTGCGTCATCTGCCGCTGGACGGCGCGAAGTGGGTTGTTTCCACTGTCCCAGTGCACGAGGCCGGCCTGGTCCACGGCGATACGCGCATTGCCATCGTCCAGGCGCTGAAGAATGCGGGATTCAAGGGCAAGGTTGCGCTGTCTTCGCACCGGGACGCCGAGGCCGAGGCGCTCAAGGCTGCAGGAGCCGATCTTGTGCTTGAGCCTTTCCAGGATGCTGCGGATCAGGCTGTCGACCTGCTGAGCGGTGGGAAGGAACCGGCGCGGCTTGAAATCGAGCCAGTTGCCGGCGAATTGCAGGACGGCTAGGTGCGAAAGCTCGCGCAGTGCGCAGAATCGACCGAACCGAACTGGCGTTGACTGTCCTTGCCCTCACCGGGCTTGAAGTGGCAAAGAACAGGGTCACATAGGGATTTTCGTGGCCATCTGGCCGCCAGATGCGCCGGAATTGGCGCCTGAAACAGCGAACGGAAAAGACCATGCCAGCCTATCGCTCACGCACGACAACCCATGGCCGCAATATGGCCGGCGCACGCGGATTGTGGCGCGCCACCGGCATGAAGGACAGCGATTTCGGCAAGCCGATCATCGCGGTGGTCAACTCGTTTACGCAGTTCGTGCCGGGGCACGTGCATCTGAAAGACCTCGGCCAGCTTGTGGCGCGCGAAATCGAGGCTGCAGGCGGTGTAGCCAAAGAGTTCAATACGATCGCGGTCGATGATGGTATCGCGATGGGCCATGACGGTATGCTCTATTCGCTGCCATCACGCGAACTCATCGCCGACTCGGTCGAATACATGGTCAACGCGCACTGCGCCGACGCCATGGTCTGCATCTCCAATTGCGACAAGATCACGCCCGGCATGCTGATGGCCGCGATGCGGCTCAACATTCCGGCTGTCTTCGTTTCCGGCGGGCCGATGGAAGCCGGCAAGGTGCAGTGGGACGGCGAGGAGCGCGCTCTCGATCTCGTAGACGCCATGGTAGCGGCCGCCGACGATCGGGTCAGCGACAACCAGGTGGCGGTGATCGAGCGTTCGGCGTGCCCGACCTGTGGTTCGTGCTCGGGTATGTTCACCGCAAACTCGATGAACTGCCTGACCGAGGCGCTGGGCCTTTCGCTGCCGGGCAATGGCTCGACGCTCGCCACGCATGGTGACCGCAAGCGGCTGTTTGTCGAGGCCGGGCATCTCGTGGTCGATCTGGCGCAGCGCTATTACGAGCAGGAGGACGAGAGCGTCCTCCCGCGCAATATCGCCTCCAAGGCCGCGTTCGAAAACGCCATGTCGCTCGACATCGCAATGGGCGGTTCGACCAACACGGTGCTGCACATCCTCGCCGCGGCGATCGAGGGCGGCATCGACTTCGACATGGACGACATCGACGAGCTGTCGCGCAAGGTGCCGGTGCTGTGCAAGGTCGCGCCCGCCAAGTCGGACGTGCATATGGAGGACGTGCACCGCGCCGGCGGTATCATGGCCATCCTCGGCCAACTCGACAAAGCAGGATTGATCAAGCGCGACAGCCCGACGGTGCATTCCGAGACGATCGGTGACGCCATCGACCGGTGGGACATCAGCCGCACCGAGGCGGAGAATGTGCGCAACTTCTTCATGGCTGCGCCGGGCGGCGTGCCGACGCAGGTCGCTTTCAGCCAGGAAAAGCGCTGGGACGACCTCGACCTCGACCGCGAAAAGGGGGTCATCCGCTCCGCCGACCATCCGTTCTCCAAGGATGGCGGGCTGGCGGTGCTGAAGGGCAACATCGCGCTCGAAGGCTGCATCGTGAAGACGGCGGGCGTCGACGAGTCGATTCTGAAATTCTCGGGGCCGGCAAAAGTGTTCGAAAGCCAGGACGCAGCGGTGAAAGGTATTCTCGGCAACGAAGTGAAGGCGGGCGACGTGGTGGTGATCCGCTACGAAGGTCCGCGCGGCGGCCCGGGCATGCAGGAAATGCTCTACCCGACCAGCTACCTGAAATCGAAGGGGCTGGGTGCTGCCTGCGCGCTGCTCACCGACGGGCGCTTCTCGGGCGGCACGTCAGGCCTGTCGATCGGCCATGTTTCGCCAGAAGCGGCGGAGGGTGGCACGATCGGTCTGGTGCGCGAGGGCGACCGCATCGAGATCGATATCCCCAACAGAACGATCAATCTGGCGGTTGACGAAACGGAACTGGAGCGCCGTCGCGCCGAGCAGGACAAGGCCGGATGGCAGCCAGCCGCGCCGCGCAAGCGGCAGGTGACGACAGCGCTGAAGGCATATGCCGCGTTCGCGACCAGTGCCGCGAAGGGCGCGGTGCGCGACCTGGGGCGGTTCGGCTAGCGAGCGAGGCTCACCGCCCCCGGATGCGCGGGTCCAACGCGTCACGCAGGCCGTCGCCGACATAGTTCACCGACAGCACCGTCAGAGAGATGGCGAGGCCGGGCCAAAGCACGCGCTCGGGATATTGCTGCAGGTAGTCGACCGCATCGAACAGCAGGCGTCCCCATGTCGGGAAGTCAGGCGGGAAACCCAGCCCGAGGAACGACAGCGCCGATTCCGTGATGATGGCGTTGGCGATGCCCAGCGTCGCCGACACCATGATCGGCGACAGCACGTTGGGCAGTATGTGACGGAAGATGATGCGCCGCGGCGGCGTGCCGATGGAACGGCCCGCGAGCACGAATTCGCGCTCCTTCAGCGCCAGAACGTCGCCGCGCACGATGCGCGCCGTGTGCATCCATGATGTTACGCCGATAGCGACCACAATCAGTATGAAGATGCCGGTTTCGGGACCGAAGCGCGACGACAGCGTCTCGCGGAAGAGCATCACCATGACCAGGAGCAGCGGCAGCAGCGGCAGCGCCAGAAACAGGTCAGTCATGCGCATCAGAAGGCCGTCGACGCGGCGGAAGAAGCCTGCGATGACGCCGATTGCGGTGCCGAGCACCAGCGACAGGAGCATCGCCGTGACGCCGACCGCGACCGAGACCTTGCCGCCGGCCATCATGCGGGCGAGCATGTCGCGGCCAAGCTGATCCGTGCCAAGCGGATGCGACAGGCTCGGCCCCTGATTGCGTGCGCGGATGTCGATGAACTGCGCGTCGTAGGGCCAGATGAATGGGCCGACTACCACCGCGAGCACCAGGAAGGCGAAGATAGCCGCGCCGACCAGCGCCCCGCGGTGCGTCTTGAACTGATCCCAGACATCGCGCCACTGCGACCGGACGGGCCGATGGATGGTCGTCGGCGACGGAGGGGGCGATCCCGCGGTCACGTCAGTCATAGCGTATCCTCGGATCGAGTATGCCGTAGAGGACGTCCGCAATCAGGTTGAACGTCACGATGAGCACGGCGAAGATGAAGGTCAGCGTCTGCACCATCGGGATGTCGTAGGCGTAGATCGCCGTAATCAGCAGCTGGCCGATGCCGTTCACCTTGAAGATCTGCTCGGTGATGATGGCGCCGCCGAAAATGCCAGGTACGCCGAGCGCGATGACGGTGATGACCGGGATCAGCGAGTTGCGCAGGACATGGACGAGGACGACGGTCTTCTCCGTCAGGCCCTTGCCGCGCGCGGTGCGCACGTAGTCCTGGTTCAGGTTGTCAAGCATCGAGGCACGCATGAAACGCGAAATCTGCGCCGTCGTCTGCAACGCCAGCACCATCACCGGCATCACCATCTGCCGTAGCTGGACGACGAAGCTGTCCCAGTCAGTCACGCGGTGGGTGGTGTCGTAGATGGACGGGAACCAGCCGAGCTGGACGGAGAAGATGACGATCACCAGCACGCCGGTAAAGAAGGGCGGGACCGAGTAGCCGACCATCGTCACGAACGTGCCGGTCTGGTCGAACCATGAATACTGCTTGTAGGCCGAGATGATGCCGATCGGGATCGCAATCAGGATGCCTACAACGTAGGACATGCCCACGACCCAAAGCGTCTGCGGCATGCGCTCGACGATGATGTCGAAAACCGGGGAACGGCTTTGCCAGGAGATCACGCGCTGGGAACCGCCGGCAACGTCCCAGCCGGTCCAGTCAGAAAAGATATGCAGCGGCTCGTTGATCATGAACTGCTTCAACCACAGCAAATAACGAATGTGCATGGGCTCGCCGAGGCCGAGCGCGATACGGATCTTCTCGCGCACCTCGGGGGGAACCGTGAGCGGCATGTTCGCCGTGGGGTCGCCAGGTGCGAGGTCAAGCAGAAGGAACACCGCGAGGCTGATGAACAGCAGCGTCGGTATCGCTATCAGCAGTCTGCGGATGATGTAGCTCAGCACGCTGGATGTGCCTCCTGAGCCGGCTGATTGCCCCCATAGTGCAAGCGCCGGTCTGAACAGGTTGGCTCCGCTTACCCCGTCTCGGGGCGGAGCAGGGCGGACGCCCCGGCCAATGCCGGAGCGCCCAGTTTGTCAGGTCTAGTTCACGCGGTGCCAGTCCGCGATGTTCCAGAGCTCGCTGTCCCAGGTGTTGAGGATCACGCCACCCAGGGTGTTGGAGTGAGCCGAAACACGGCCACGGTCGACCAGCGGCACGACGACATAGCTGTCCTTGGTCAGCATGTCGTTGAGCTTGCGGCCGATCTCGCCGCGCTTCTCGAGGTCGGCCGTGCGGCCGAGCTCGGCCACCAGCGCGTCATACTCCTCGTTGCAGTAGCGGTTGATGTTCTCGCCCTGCCACTGCGTTTCGGGGCGCGGCGCCTTCTCGCAGGTGTGCTGCGCGAGGTAGGCTTCCGGATCGGTGCCGTCGAAGTTGTTGGCGTACATTTCCACGTCCGCGTAGAACTTCTGGAAGGTGTCCGGGGAGCCCGGGTCGCCACCGAAGTAGACCGAAGCGTCGATGTTCTTCAGCTCGGTTTCCACGCCGATCTCCTGCCACCACTGCTTGATGAGCGCCTGGAAGTCCTGACGCACTGCATTGGTGGAGGTCTGGTAGAGGAGCGACAGCTTCATGCCGTCCTTGTCGCGGACGCCATCACCATTGGTGTCGGTCCAGCCGGCTTCCTCGAGCAGCGCCTTGGCGCCTTCGATGTCCTGCGTCATGCAGTCCGTGTTGTCGGAGGCATAGAGCTCCGGCGCCGGAACCAGGTTACAGGTCGGGCGACCGGCCTGGCCGTAGCCGATCTCGACAAGAAGGGCGCGATCGATGGCCATCGACAGGGCCTTGCGAACCTTCATGTCCGAGAGGATCGGATGCGGATGAGCCGCCGTCGAACGCTCGCCTTCCGGCAGGCTCGGCGATGGATCGGTCATGTTCATCTCGATGCGCTCGACGAGCGAACCGAATGCCGAGACAGGGGTGCCCTTGCCGGCGGCCGCCATGTTGGCAAGCACATCCGGAGCGAGCTGCAGGTTCCAGGCATAGTCGAACTCGCCGGTCTCGAGGACCGCGCGACCGGCTGCCGCCGCGTCGCCACCACCCTTGAAGGTGACCCTTGCGAAGGCCGGCTTGTCCGGATCGCGGTAGTTCTCGTTGGCTTCCAGCGTGATCACGTCATTGGTGCGGAATTCGACAACCTTGAACGGACCGGTGCCGATCGGGTTGAAGTTCTGCTCCGTGCACTCCTGCGCCTTGGCGCCGAGGCAGTTCTCGAACTGCGCTTTCTGGATGATCGGCGACTGGCCGCCCATGAACGCCTGGTAAGGATACGGCTTGGGCTCGCTGAAGGTGACCTTCACGGTCAGGTCGTCGAGCGCCTCAACCGAGCTGACGCCCTCGAACTTGGCGGCCTGTGCGCAGCCGCCCTCCGGGTGCATGCAGTACTCGGCGGTGAACACCACATCGGCGGAAGTCACCGGCGTACCGTCCGACCAGACCAGCCCTTCCTTGAGCTTCCAGGTGATCGTGGTCAGGTCTTCCGAGACGCCGCCATTGGCGACCGTCGGGATTTCAGCAGCCAGGTACGGAACCAGATTGCCGTCCTGGTCGAAGCGGCCAAGAGGCTCGATGACGAGCGAGGACGACTCGATGTCCTTGGTGCCGCTCGACAAATACGGGTTCAGGATGGACGGCGCCTGCCAGTAGATGATCTTGACTTCGCCGTCGGAGCCCCGCTCCGCGTATGCTGCAGTCGTTACGGCGGCGGCTGCCACAGTACCGATCAACAGTGATCTGAAGGTTTTCATTTTATACTCCCATTATGGTTGTTCCCGTCGGGGAATACAGTCCGCTGCCAGCAGGCAATGTGTACCCGGCATCTGCGGCGGCCTGATCTCATTTCCGCACAAGTCTATTCAGTTGGCAATCACTCCCGATTCTTTGGACTTGATCTCTTCGGCGAAATGGCAGGCCACTCTTCGGCCATCGCCCATGTCCCGCCATTCCGGATCGGTGGTGGCACAGACTTCCTGCGCCCACGGGCAACGGGTGCGAAAGCGGCAACCCGACGGCGGGTTCACAGCGTTGGGAATGTCGCCGGTCAAAAGTATGCGCTTGCGGTTGGCCTCGACCTTCGGATCGGGCACTGGCACAGCCGAAAGAAGCGCCTTGGTGTAGGGATGCGCGGGCTTTGCGAACAGCTGGGCCACGGTTCCCAGTTCAACCATCTTGCCGAGATACATCACCGCGACCCGGGTCGCGATGTGGCGAACCATCGACAGGTCGTGGCTGATGAACAGGTAGGTGAGGCCAAGCTTGCGCTGGAGTTCCTGCAACAGGTTCACGACCTGCGCCTGGATGGAAACATCGAGGGCCGCGATGGGTTCGTCGCACACGATAAATTGAGGATCGAGGGCGAGCGCGCGGGCGATGCCGATGCGCTGACGCTGGCCGCCGGAGAATTCGTGCGGGTAGCGGTTGATGTAGTCTGGGTTCAATCCCACGGCGTCGAGGAGTTCGCGGACACGCGCCTTGCGCGCGTCGCCCTTTAGAACGCCGTGCTCGATCAGCGGTTCCGCGATGATGGAGCCGACGGTGAGCCGCGGATTGAGCGATGCCTGCGGGTCCTGGAAGATCATCTGCATTCGCGGGCGCACCGCGCGCAGCCTGCCGCTGTCCAGCTTGGCAATGTCCATGTCGTCGAAACGAATGCGGCCGGCCGTGAGGTCATAGAGGCGCAGGAGTGCGCGCCCGGTGGTCGACTTGCCGCAGCCGGATTCACCAACAAGACCAAGAGTTTCGCCGCGCCTGATGTCGAACGTAACCCCGTCGACCGCTTTCACCGCGCCGACCTGGCGGCGCATGATGCCCTTGTAGACCGGGAAGTGAACCGTCAGGTCCTCGATGTCGACCAGCGTGCCGGCCGGCATCTTCTCCTTGCTGAAAGTCGCGGCTTCAGCGGCCATTCGGCGCCTCCGCATGGGCCGACTCCAGCCAGCATGCCACGTCGTGCGAGCCGTTGACGCGCAAGAGCGGCGGATCTTCGGCGCGGCACTTGTCGAATGCGTGCCGGCAGCGCGGCGCGAACGGGCAAAAATCCGGGTCTTTCATCAGCAGCGGCGGCTGGCCGCTGATCGAACGCAGGCGCTCATTGGCCTGGTGACGGCCGGGCAGGGACTCAAGCAGAGCCTGCGTATAGGGGTGGCGCGGGTGCTCGAACAGTTCGCCGATCGGCGCCTGCTCGACCACCTGGCCGCCATACATAACCATAATGCGATCGGCGATGCCTGCGGCGACGCCGAGATCGTGCGTGACCCAGATGATCGCCATTCCGAGCTTTTGGCGCAGCTCACGGATCAGCTCCAGAATCTGCGCCTGCACCGTGACGTCGAGCGCCGTGGTGGGCTCGTCGGCGATGAGAACCTTGGGGTCGCAGGCAAGCGCGATGGCGATCATGACGCGCTGGCGCATGCCGCCCGAAAACTGGTGCGGATAGTCATCAAGCCGCTCCGCCGCAGCCGGAATGCCGACGAGATCCAGAAGCTCGGCAGCCCGCTGGCGGGCGCGCGACTTCGACATGCCCATGTGCTTGCGCAGCGGTTCCATGATCTGGAAGCCGACCGTGAAGACCGGATTGAGCGATGTCAGCGGGTCCTGGAAGATGAAGCCGATGCGTGCTCCGCGGACATCGCGGATTTCCGATGGCGACAGCTTCACCAGATCGCGGTTCTGGAATATCGCCTGGCCGGCCTCAATCTCCGCCGGCGGCATGGGCAGGAGCTGCAGCAGAGACATCATGGTGACGCTTTTGCCGGAGCCGCTTTCGCCCACGACGGCGAGGAGTTCGCCTTCCTCGACATGGAAGCTGACGCCGTTAACGGCGTGGACCTTTCCGTCCTGCGTATGAAAGACGGTCTTCAGGTCACGGACTTCGAGAACCTGAGTTATCGGCTTACCCCACAAAAAATACCCGATGCCGACATCGGGTTGTTCCCCGCCGCCCGAATTTTGATCACCGGTTACGGCGCGGGCATCTGATCATTAGGCCGGGCAGAATTCAAGCGGTGATTGCCGATGCAATCCGTGACGCTGCGGAACAGATTGATCGTTGCCGGAAATGCGCCGTTTGGGGCTGAAGATTGCCGGAGAAGGGCGCAAGGTGAACGGAAATTACTCAATGAATGTCGACGCCGGCCGCGCGGTTGGTCGCGTCGATTGCCGCGAGCGTGGAAGCTCGATTGATGGTCTCAGCGTGTAGCCCCTCGGGCGCGTTGTGCTGCTCACCCGCGCGAGCAAGCAGAGCGCGCCCGCCAATGCGGGCCAGCATTTGGGCCTGCTGGCCCGCATTCCGGTTTGCACTTCGCCGCAGTTCGGGTGGTCCGGAGATCGATTGAACGGCTAGAGGAATCACTACCGTTGCTAGGATACGGCAAGAACAGTCTTCTTCGAATATTTGTGTATTTGATTCGTGTCAATTGCCTGAACTTGCGCCAGATTCTTATGTATACTTTATGTAATGAGTGTCGCAATCGGAACAATCCGTGACGCCATTTGCCAAGACGCGGCTTATAATTGTTTCTCAAACTTATCGAATTCCGGGGTTTGCGATTGCCATTTGCCTTGCAATACAAAGACATTCTTGGGGACAATTTGATTGTCGGCCGCTAATGCCCTAGGTTCGGCCGCAATCAATCAGACAAGACTGAAAAGCACGGGGAGTGCGATTTGAACGACACAAGCGAGCCACATGTGGCGCCCGAGCCGTTGGCGAAGACCGACGGCACTCAGGACGAACAGCAGCCCATGGTGCTCTTCGAGGAAGTCCAGAAGTCCTATGACGGTGAATCGCTCGTCGTCAAAAACCTCAATCTCAGCGTTGCGAAAGGCGAGTTCCTGACGATGCTTGGACCGTCGGGGTCGGGCAAAACGACCTGCCTGATGATGGTCGCCGGCTTCGAAGCCGCCACGCATGGAGAGATTTATCTCGACGGCCGTCCGATCAATTCGGTGCCGCCGCACAAGCGCGGCATCGGCATGGTGTTCCAGAACTATGCGTTGTTTCCGCACATGACGATTGCGGAGAATTTGGCGTTCCCGCTTCAGGTGCGCGGCGTCAACAAGGCGGACGCCGAGAAGAAGGTGCAGCGCGCCCTCGATATGGTGCAGATGGGCGAGGGCGGTTTTCACGGACGCCGGCCGGCGCAGCTATCCGGCGGCCAGCAGCAACGCGTGGCGTTGGCCCGGGCGCTCGTTTTCGAGCCTGAGCTGGTGCTGATGGATGAGCCGCTCGGCGCGCTCGACAAGCAGCTGCGCGAGCACATGCAGCTCGAGATCAAGCACATTCATGAATCGCTTGGTGTGACCGTCATCTATGTGACGCACGACCAGGGCGAGGCGCTGACGATGTCGGACCGGATCGCCGTCTTCAATGACGGCGTTATCCAGCAGCTCGCGCCGCCGGAAGTGCTCTACGAGAAGCCGGAGAACGCCTTCGTCGCCCAGTTCATCGGCGAGAACAACACGCTGCACGGCAAGATGCGGTCGGTGAATGACGGCATCGCCAGGGTCGAGCTCACCGATGGCGAACACGTGCAGGCGCTTGCGATCAATGCCGGTCCGGGCGAGCGGACGCAGCTTTCGATCCGCCCCGAACGCGTCGAGATCGACCCCGACGAAAGCGTCACCGACCACACGGTCACTGGCCGCGTCGAGGAAGTGATCTATCTCGGCGACCACATCCGCACCCGCATGACCGTGGCAGGCAACAGCGACTTCGTCGTGAAGACGCGCAACAGGCTCGGAGCCCGCCGGTTCAAGCCTGGCGAAAAGGTGAGAGTCGGATGGGCGACCGAGGACTGCCGGGCGCTCGACCACAGCGCATGAACACCAGACAGGCCCTGCCGGCGGGCCTCAAAGAACAATCGAAACGCCGGATCAAGCTAGCGTGTGTGTTTTCCCGATTCGAATGCCAATGAAAAACAACAACGGAAGGTAAGATCATGAAGAAGATACTCGTTCTAACCGGTTCTGCGATTGCGATCGCGGCCGGTGCCGCCATCGCGCAGGACAAGGAACTGACGATCGTGTCCTGGGGCGGCGCCTACAGCCAGTCGCAGATCAAGGCCTATCACGAGCCCTACACCGAAAAGACGGGCGTCCAGATCCTCAACGAGGACAAGTCGGCGAATGCCCTTGCCGGCATCCGCTCGCAGGTCGAGGCAGGCAATGTCACCTGGGACGTCGTCGACATGCTGCAGGCAGACGCCCAGCGGGCGTGTGACGAGGGCCTCGTGCTTGAGATCGACCATGACGAGTGGCTCGCTCCAGCCCCTGATGGGACGCCGGCTTCCGAAGACTTCATCGAAGGCACGCTCGGTCCCTGCTTCATTCCGCAGATCCTCTACGCCACGATGTTTGCCTACAACACCGAGGCGTTTGAAGGCGAAGGCCCGCAGACGATCGAGGATGTGTGGGATTTGGAGAAGTTCCCGGGCACCCGCGCTCTGCAGCAGATTCCGCAGAAGAACCTCGAATGGGCGCTGATCGCCGATGGCGTGGATGCGGACCAGGTCTATGAAGTGCTCGCCACCCAGGAAGGCCAGGACCGCGCCTTCGCCAAGCTCGACGAGATCAAGGACAACGTTATCTGGTGGACCGAGGGCGCGCAGCCGCCGCAGATGCTGGCGGACCAGGAAGCCGTGATCGCGACCGCCTATAACGGCCGTATCTTCAACGCGCAGGTCAACGAGGACCAGCCGTTCGAGATCATGTGGGATCACCAGATGTTCGAGACCGACGGCTGGGTTGTCCCGGTCGACACCGGCAATGTCGATACGATCAAGGACTATCTGTATTTCGCCACCGACTCGCAGCGTCTCGCTGACCAGGCGAAGTACATTTCCTATGGTCCGGCCCGCAATTCGTCGGCCTCGCTCGTCGGCAATCACGCCGAAACCGGCGTCGACATGAAGCCGCATATGCCGACCAGCCCGGAGAACCTGGAAACGGCCATCCCGTTCGACGTCCAGTTCTGGGCCGATTATGGCGACGCGCTCGAAGAGCGCTTCAACGCCTGGGTCGCCGGCTAACGGCACTCGACTTCAGGGCGGGGCGCCTCGGCGCCCTGCCCATCCATGCCCCCAAGGGCATTTCCGGTAACGGTTAGATCGAGAAAACATGGCATCGCGCGAACGAGCACCCAAACAGGAACTGCTGGCTGCCGACGGCACGCCGCTCAAGGCCGCATTGAGGCGATCGCAAACTGTTGAGCGCCGCCGGGCGTTCATGCTGGTTGCGCCGCTCCTGTTCTTCCTGCTCATCGTGTTCGTCGTGCCTATCATCGCCATGATGTGGCGCTCGGTCTACAATCCGGAAATCCGCAACTATCTGCCGCAAACGGCCGCCGCGCTGCAGGATTGGGAAGGGCAGGATGTGCCGCCCGAGCCCGTGTTCCAGGCGATGGCCGCGGACATGATCGTCGGTGTCGAGAACCGCACCATCGGGCGCGCCGCCGCGCGCATCAACCGCGAGATTCCCGGCGCGCGCAGCACCGTCATGCGCACGGCCCGACAGGTCGACGAATGGTCGGCTCCCTATCGCGAGAAGTTCATCGAAGCCGACGAGGACTGGACCAACATCGAGTTCTGGCGAATCCTGAAACGGGAGTCGCGCGTCGTCACGCCAACGTACTATCTGCTGGCGGTCGATTACGAATACAGCAGCGAGGGCGAGATCGTTCCGCGCTCGGAGGTCTATCAGGTCTACAAGCAGCTCTTCTGGCGAACGGCATGGATGAGCGTGTTCATCACAGCGCTGTGTGTCATGCTCGCCTATCCGATCTCCTACATGCTCGCCACGCAGCCGACACGCATCGCCAACCTCCTGCTCATTCTGGTTCTGCTGCCCTTCTGGACATCGCTCCTTGTGCGAACATCGGCATGGATCGTGCTCCTGCAACAGCAGGGGGTGATCAATGAATTGCTGGTGGCGCTGAACATCATCGACGAGACCGGCCGGCTGAGGATGATTTACAACCGTACCGGCACGATCGTTGCGATGACGCACATTCTGCTGCCGTTCATGGTGCTGCCGCTCTACTCGGTGATGAAGACAATTCCGCCGAGTTATCTGCGCGCGGCGAAGTCGCTTGGCGCACACCCGTTCCGCGCCTGGTGGCGGGTCTATTTCCCGCTCACCATTCCCGGGCTCGCCGCAGGCTGCATTCTCGTCTTCATCCTGGCCATCGGCTACTACATCACGCCGGCGCTGGTGGGCGGCGACAGCGGCATTTTCATATCCAACCTGATTGCCCAGAACATGCAGGGCTCGAGCGCGCAGCTGAAGCTCGCCGCCGCACTGGCGACGATCCTGCTGGTTGCGGTGCTGTTCATCTACTGGCTGTTCAACAGGCTGGTGGGCGTCGACAAGCTGAAATTCGGGTAGGGGCGAGCAATGGCACTTCCGGCATATACGACCCGAGTCGAGCGCATCTGGCACTACGCCTTCAATGTGATTTGCGGCCTGATCTTCTTTTTCCTGATTGCGCCGATCGTGGTGATCATCCCGCTGTCCTTCAACGCGGAGCCCTACTTCACCTTCACGAAGGAGATGCTCTCGTTCAATCCCGAGGGATACTCGATGCGCTGGTACGATGCGCTTCTGGGGTCGAGCGAATGGATGGGGTCGATCCGCAACTCCTTCATCATCGCAATCTCCTCGACGATCATCGCCACAGCGCTCGGTACGGTCGCCGCGCTGGGTCTTAACCGGCCCAACATGCCGGCGCGCGCGCTGATCACGGCGATACTGATCTCGCCGATGATCGTGCCGCTGATCATCACTGCGGCGGCGTTGTTCTCGTTCTTCGCGCGCGTCGGCCTGTCGAACACCTTCCCCGGCATCATTCTCAGCCATGTCGTGCTGGGCACGCCCTTTGTGGTGCTGACGGTCACCGCGTCGCTCGCAGGTTTCAACGAGACGTTGATCCGCGCCTCGCAAAGCCTCGGCGCCAACCAGACGCGCACCTTCTTCAAGGTAATCCTGCCGCTGCTGCTGCCCGGCGTTATCTCCGGCGCGCTGTTCGCGTTCGTCACCTCGCTGGACGAGGTGGTGATCGTCAACTTCATGGCCGGGCCGGCACAGACGCCGATGACGGTGAGGATGTTCTCCGGACTGCGCGAAGAGATCAGCCCGACGATCCTGGCGCTGGCCAGCCTGCTGGTCGCGCTGTCGATACTGCTCTTGACGACGCTGGAGCTGATCCGCCGTCGCAACGAGCGGCTACGGGGCATGTCTCCGGGTTAGTTCGAGCTACTCGAGGAAGATGTCCACGCTGGCCGCGCGGCCGGCGGCGTCGATCACCGTAAGAGTGGAAGCGCCGGCGCTGTCGGGCCGCCAGCTTGCCGTGCGGCGGCGCACCAGTTCCTCCACCGGCTTGCCGTTTGCAAGCCAGCGGAACGGCGCGCGGCCGCCCTGAAGTTTGAGCGCCAGACGCTCGCCAGTCGAGGCCAGTTCGACCCGCGCCCCGTCGGGCGGGAAGACGATCTCGGGCGCGGCCTCGACGATGCCGGGCGGCGCTTTCTCCGACAGTGTGGATGCGAAACGGCGCATCGTGACGGGCAAGTCCGTGCTTGCAAGCCGCACGGCGCCGGGCGGCGGTGCCGGATGTTCGGTGAAGGCGATGCCGGAACGCGAGAATGCGTCGAACAGGATCGGCGCCGCAGTCTCGAAACCGGAAATGCCGGGGATGGGACCGCCGTCCGGGCGGCCGACCCACACGCCCAGAACATGACGGCCGTCGAACCCGATCGACCAGGCGTCGCGGTACCCGTAGCTCGTGCCGGTCTTGTAGGCGATGCCGATCTTCGGCGCGCCCGCCGGTGGGACGACGCCCGACAGGATATCGGCGACCTGCCAGTTGGCGGCGGCGTCCAGCACGCGAACCGGTTGAGGCTGCGCGGGCTTGATATGGAGCGGCGTTGCGTAGCCCCCATTCGGGAGCGCGGTGTAAAGCTGGACGAGGTCGTGCAGCGTCAGTCCGACGCCGCCCAGGCCCATGGCAAGGCCGGGTTTCTCGCCGGGCGGCAGTTCGGGCTTTACGCCTGCATCGCGGAAGCGGGCGGCAAGCCGCGTTGGGCCCAGCGCATCGAGCAGACGGATGGCCGGAACGTTGAGAGAAAGCTGCAGCGCCTCGCGCACGCTGACATCGCCCATATAGGCCATGTCGAAATTGCGCGGCCGGTAGCCGGCGAAGTTGGCCGGGCGATCCTCTATCAGCGTCTGCTGTGCGACCAGCCCCTCCTCGAAGGCGAGGCCATAAATGAACGGCTTGAGCGTCGAGCCCGGCGAGCGAACGGCGCGGGTGAGGTCGATCCAGCCGTGGCGGCCGGCGTCGAAATAGTCGGCCGAACCGATCTCGGCCAGTATATCGCCTGTACGGGCGTCCGCCATGACCATGGCGACGGAGACCTTATCGCCAAGCCGGGCTGCGGCTTCAGCGGCGACTGTTTCCAGATGCTGCTGGACCGAGCGGTCGATGGTGAGTTCGATGCTCTGCGCCGCGGGGTCGGCGAGACGCGCGGCGTCCGCGGCATGGGCCGCCAAAGCCGGAAGTTCGTGTCGGCCGGTCGGAACGATTGCGACCGTTGCAGCACGATCGGCCTCGCGCTCCTCCATCAATCCAGCATCGACCATGCGTGCGAGCACGCGGTCGCGCGCAATCCTTGCCTGCTCGGGGTGCCGGTCGGGCCGGCGCGCCTCCGGCGACTGGGGCAGGGCAACGAGAAGCGCGGCTTCGCCAACGGAGAGGCGGCGCGGCTCCTTGCCGAACCAGGCAAGCGAAGCGGCACGCACACCCTCGATGTTGCCGCCATAGGGCGCCAGCGTGAGATAGCGGGTGAGGATCTCGTCCTTCGACAACCGCCGTTCGATCTGCCAGGCGCGGAACATCTGCTTCAGCTTGGCGGCCACCGAGCGGCTTTCGCGCGGCTCCATCAGGCGGGCAAGCTGCATGGATATGGTCGACCCACCGGAGACGATGCGGCCATTGGCGGCGAACTGCCCCGCCGCGCGCAGCATCGCGAGGAAGTCGATGCCCTCATGCTCGCGGAAGCGCTTGTCCTCGTAGGCGATCAGCATGTCGATGAAATGCGGATCGACCTCGCGCAGCTCGACGACCATGCGCCAGCGGCCGTCCGGAGCGGCGTAGGCGCGAAGCAGCTCGCCATTGCGGTCGAGCACTTCCGCCGACAGGGGCGGCGGATCGAGCGGCGGCGGGAATGCCTTGTCGGCCTGGATGACCGCGACCGCCGCGGTCATCGCCAGACCGGCCACCGCGGCAAGCGCGGTGGCCGAGCGTGGCAGCAGACGGGCGAGCCGGACGCGCATCAGGGCGCGACGACCTCCATGTAGCCGTCGCCGGTGCGGGCGTGGAACTGCGGCCGGTACATGTCCTCCACATGCGCGGCGGGATGGGCGTAGACGCCCGGCGTCACCGCACGCACCACATAGGCCATCACCATCTCGCGGTTGTTGCCGCCGCTGCGGTCGAACGCCGCCACGAAACGGTCGTCGCGGAACTCGACATGGGCGTGATTGGACGCCGGCAGCCAGCCGAAATTGGCCAGATCGGCGCTGCTGACCATATTCGGGTTGTCGATCTCGAATCCGGCCGGCAACAGATCGGTGACCAGCACCCGGGACGGCCACGCGTTTTCCTCGACGACGCGCAACACGACGACGAAACGCTCGTTCTGGCCGACCGAACTGATGTTGGCCGGCGTGCCGTCGACATTGTAGTAGTTGCGCTCGATGGTGAAGCCTTCGCCGCCGGCCGGCAAGGCCTGGGCCGGTGCGGCGACCGTTGTGACCACGGCGTCGACAGGTGCCGAACCCCGGTTGACGATAGTCACCGGATTGCCCGGAAGATCGAGACCGTCGAGCTCGGCCGCGTAGCTGCCCATATGGGCAGCACCGTTTACCTCGAGCCGCACCGCCTCGCCGCCTTGCGACAGCGCCCGCGCGGCAAGCAGCATCCATGCCTGCTCCTGTGTGGACAGATAGCGGTCGTGGCTGCGCGCCTCAGCCGCGTAGGAGATCATCTCGGGCACCATGCCGGGCAGGGGCCGCGTCTCTGCCGCAAGGGCCAGGATCGCAGCACCGTCGCGGAGCGACGAGCCATAGTCCGAGCGGTAGTTGTCGGCTTCGCCGGCTCGGGCCAGATCGAGCGCGGAGCGGAAAGCGCGTTCGGCGCGCAGCGTGTCGCCGTAGAGCGCCAGGCTCGCCGCGAGTTGCGCGCGCGCCATCGGCGTTCCGAACTCGTCGAGCTTGGTGTCGGCGTAGTAACGCAGGTCGCCGGCGGAGGCGCGGCGGTTGCGGGCCAGAACGTAAAGCGCGTAACCGATCTCAGACCCGCGTTCGAGAATGTCCTGATCGTAGGCGATCGAGTTCTGCAGATTATCGAGCGCGAGCCGCATGCCTTCCGATGGCACGTCGTAACCGACCTCGCTCGCCCGGGTCAGGAAGTCGCTGACATAGGAATCGAGCCAGAGATCGCCCCAGCCGGGCGCCCACAGGCCGAAGCTGCCGGACGACGACTGGAACGACAGCACGCGCAGGATCGCGTCCTGAACGCGCTTCTCGATTTCCGGATCGGGATCGAGACCCGACTGTGCCGAAAGTTCGGCGACGTAGAGCAGCGGCAGAGCGCGGCTGGTGGTCTGCTCGGCGCAACCATAGGGATAGCGGTCGAGGCCCATCAGCAGCGACGGGATGTCGAACGCCGCCACCGGCGATACACCGATGGAGACGCTGGCGCCGTCGAGCAGGCTGTCGCCGAGCAGTTCGTCGTCGACCGTGATCGAGCCGCCATTGGCGGCAAGCGAGACAATGCGCCGCGTCGTCACCGGCATTGCCGCCGGGCGCACAGGTATCGAAAGGGCGTGCTCGACCTGCGTGCCGCCGGCATGGGCGAGCTGCACGGTCAATGCCGAGCGGCCCGTGGCTTCGGCAATGAGCGGTACAGTAACCGAGCGCCGCTCGCCCGAGGCAAGCGTTATGGAATCCGCCAATGCCGCGCTGACCAAACCATCGGTGAGCACCTCGAGGCTGTATTCACCCGCCGGACCGTCGGTGTTGGCAATTTCCAGGCGCAGCGATGCGGTATCGCCGGGCGCCATGAAGCGCGGCAGGCCGGCGGTGACCACTACTGGTTCGCGGACAATGACGTCGGTTTCGGCATTACCGACCGCGTTCTTCGACCAGGCGACCGCCATCAACCTTACAGTGCCGTTGAACTGCGGGATGTCGAAGGTGACAACCGCGCGGCCGTCCGCGTCGAGTTCGACCGGCCCAGTGAAGTACGCGACGAGCTCCTCGGTCGGCGGGCTGCCTTCAACGGCCATGCCGCCGCCATCACCCCCTGTGCGGATGCGGCCGGTCGCGCCGAGCGAACCATCGATCAGGCGGCCATAAAGGTCGCGCAGTTCGAGGCCGAGCCTCCGCTGGCCATAATACCAGCCGGTCGGATCGGGCGCCTTGTAGTTGGTCAAGTTCAGGATGCCGACATCGACGGCGGCGACGGCGACATAGGCCGTTTCGCCGGCAGCACCCGGCACCGAGACAGGCACGGTTAGCGGGCCGTGCGGTCGCGACTGGGCCGGTGCTTCGAGCGACACAGCGAGCCGGCGTACGCCGGGATCGACCGCAAGCCATTTCAGGCCGATGGCGCGGGCCGGCATCCGGCTCTCTTCGGCATCGCCAGGCCGGTAGAGGGTCGCGGTGACATAGGCGCCTGCGCCCCAGTCCTCGCTAATAGGGATGTCGATAGTAGCGCCGCCTTCCGGCACCGAAGCTGTGAAGGTGTCGAGCAACCTGTCGGCGCCGATGGTCACGAGCAACTCGCCGGCGAAACGCGGCGAGACCTGAAGGCGTGCGGTGTCGCCGGCCGCGTATTCCTGCTTGTCGAGCGCGATCTCCAGGCCGTCCGGCGTTTCCGTCGTGCTCGCCTCGACATACCAGCCGGCGTCGAACTCGACTGATGTCTGCGGGCCGGAGGGGTCCGGCGTCTCCACAGTCAGCCGGTAACGGCCCCAGTCGACAGTCGACTGAATGCGGCCCGCGATGTCCGTCTCGACGTCGAGGCGACCGTCCGCGACCTTGGTCTCGTAGGTGATCGGCTCGTAGTTCCACCGGTCACCGTCGCGGTACCACTGGTAGCGGCGCTCGAGCTTTTCGAGCGTCCAGATCAGGCCGTCCATCGCGGTGCGCGTGCCGTCCGACGCAACGCCGATGACGCGGAAGGAGGCGAGGGAACCTTCGGGCACCGAGTCGCCCGAAAATTCGGGCCGCACGCCGATCATTTCGGTTCCCGGCGTCACGCCGATTTCGAGCGAGCGCTCGACGGCGCGACCGGAGCCTTCACGCATGCGCAGCACGACATTGGCGATAACGCGCTGCGTCGTTGCCGGGACGGCGTCGACGACGACATCGAAACTCGCCCAGCCGTTTTCGTCGGTCAGCGGCAGGCCGGCCAGCGGTGTGATGTTGGCGTATTCGTTCACCTCCTCGTCGGCGAGGCCGAAGCGGTAGCCGGGAAACGGATCCCATTCGCGGCTGGAGGTAAGGGCGACTTCGCCTTCCATCGTGAGCCCGGATGCCGGTGCGCCATAAAGGAAGCGGCCGTCGATGGTGATCGCGGCAGGCTCTCCGACAGCGACTTCGGTGCGCTCGGCCGTCATGTCGAATTCGATGCGGTCGGGCACGAAGTCCTCGACCAGGAAGCGACCATCGGCGACCGAGGGTTTGTCCGGATCGGTGTGGATCCGATAGCTCCAGGTGCCGCGCATGGCGTTGGCCTGCAGGTCGAGTTCGACCGCGTAGCCGCCCAAGGCAGTCCCGTCGTCGACGATGCGCCGGTCCTCCGCGCCGTCGGGCCGGGTGAATATGAATGTCAGCGGCAGGTCCTCGACGGCCACCGAAGCGTCGTCGCGGGCAAGGGCCGCCGCATGCACCGTCTCGCCGGCGCGGTAGATGCCGCGCTCGGTCCAGGAGAACACGTCGAGAGCGCCGGGAGCGGCACGGCCGGTGACGCCGCGGTCGGACAAGTCGAAGCCGGCGCGGGTCATGTCGAGGAAGACGAAATCGCCGTCGCCCGAGCGGGCGAGAAGCGCTGCCGGCGCAAGGCCGCCAGTGCCGCGGGTGAGGCCGGGCTGGAAGGACGCCTGGCCGTTCGCGCCACTCGTCGCGGTGCCAAGTATCTCGTTGTTGCGGGCGAGCAGCGTCAGCTCAGCGCCTTCGATAGGCAGGGCAGTCGCCAGCGAGCGGGCAAAGACCGTGAGGCCGTCGACGCCGGTGTAAGTGGACAAGCCGATGTCGGAGACGACGAACCATTGCGTGGCCTTGGCCGTCCAGTACTCCTCCTGCGCGCCCTTCGGGCTAGCGGAAAGGACATAGACACCGGGCTCGCGCTCGGGCAGCGCCTCGTCCACAGGGAAGCTGGTGGTGACTTCCGAATTGAGCTCGGAGCGGATGTCGATCTCGCCCTTCCAGACGGGCGCGCCGAGGTCGTTTTCGATCTGCGACAGGCCATAGCCGCCGAGCTGGGTCAGGAAGTCATATCCGGAGAGCAGTTGCGCCAGTGCGCGGTCGCCGACGCGGAAGAGGCGGAGCTCAGCGGCGTCGGCATTGACGCTGACCAGGGGGATGCCGCGCCTCGCATTCGAAGGCAGCACGAAATTGTCGCCGGTGAAGCGCAGCGAGGGAGCGCGGTCGCGCACATATATATTGAGCGTCACGGGGCTGGCGATGACTTCGCCGACAGCCGAGGGCAGGCCGGAGCGCAGGACGATGTCGTAATACTCGCCGTGCTCGAGACCCTCGACGCAGAGCTGGCGCTCGCCCGCATCGACGCCGCGCGGCGGACGGCCATCGACAGTAACGAAGGCGGCGTAGTCGGTGCCCGCTTTCACCAGCGTCTCGGAAAACTGCATGCAAATGCGCGGCGAAACGGTGTCGGATTCGACGGTGTGGTCGACGACGCGGAAGCCCTTGCGGGCGCGCAGATCGTCGAGCGCGGCGCGCACCTCGGCGCTGTTTTCCAACTCCAGGCTGGCATTGTAGGCCTCGATCGCCGGGCGGTAGAGGTCGCGCCGGTCGAGCGCCAAGGCCAGATGCGCCAGCGATGCGGCGCGCTCGGACGTGCCACGCGTCAGCCGGTAGGCATTGAGGGCGGAAGAGGTTGCTGCGCGCGCGAATGCGCCGCTTTCGAAATTGTTTTCCGACTGCACAGCAAGCAGTGCATCGGTGAGCTTGGTCCACAACGGGCGGTCATCGGGCGAAATGCGCAAAGCCTCGCGATATGCCTGCGCGGCCGCCCGGCCGTTTCCGGAGGAGAGTGCGCTGTCGCCGCCGGCT
This sequence comes from Rhizobiaceae bacterium, assembly GCA_017643025.1. Lineage (GTDB taxonomy): Bacteria > Pseudomonadota > Alphaproteobacteria > Rhizobiales > Rhizobiaceae > RCIO01. The sequence goes on along the minus strand of JAEPOG010000001.1, from coordinate 637,285 downwards.
ATGATGATGCCGATGCCCATGCCGGGATCGGGGCGCGGATCGGCGAGGAGTTCGGAGCGGTAACGGATCGCTTCGTCGCCGGCGTTCTGGGGCAGGAAAGCCAGCGAGGGCGGAGCGCCGATGTCGGGTTCGCCCGTCGTGCTCACCACCCGTCCGGCGACCGCGCCCGGAAACGGGTTGAGGATGCTGTAGTCGGATTTCAGGAAGCACCATTGGGCGCGCGTGTTGTATGTGAAGGCGCGGCAGGCGGGATCGCCGATGCAGGTAGCCGAACACTGGTCGAGCGTGACATCACGCTCGGTTCTCAGGTCGAAGCCGAAATAGTCGCTGTCCTGGCTGAGCTGGATGCTTCGCCCGTCCTGTGCCGCAGATTGCGAAACAGAGACGATGGCTGCGATGAAAACCAGGAAAATGAACCGAACCGCCCGCATAGACATGCTGCTCCTCCAACGGTATCCGCGTCCCAAGGGGACAATCAGGCTCCGCACTAACGCCGCTTGTCAACAATCCTAGCGGGCATCCGCGACAGCCAGATCACGTTTGCCCCTTGCCTTTTGCGTGCTAAGGCAATGGCAGGGGGACGTGACGGCGAGTGGAAATCTATGCTGCCTTACCCGCCGTCATGAATGAGAGCGTGGGAATATGGCCGCAATAGGTGCGCCGACGCTTCAGATCGAGTTCAGGAATTGAGTCTAAGCTGGAGTGATGCGACCGGACAGAAGGCCAGAATCGGGCAGGACTGAACCGGGCGGGCTCTCCGCGCGGCCGTGGCTCGTATTGGCTATCGCCATGGTTCTGAGCATGTCCGCTCTGGCGCCGGCATCGGCGCTGGAGATCTTCGGGCTGCGAATTTTCGGCGGCTCGGACAACGATGACACCGAGATCGTCGATCCGCTCAGCTACACCGTGACATTCGACGCCGGCGCGGCGGATGGCGATCTGGCGGATGCGTTGGAAGAAGCGTCACTTCTGGTGCAGGAGGCCGACAGGCCCGTTTCCGGCTCGCTGGGGCTCATCTCCAAAGCACGTAACGACCGCGAGCGCCTCGTCGCCGCGCTCTATGCCAAGGCCTATTATGGCGGCGTGGTGACGATCACGATCGCCGGCCAACCGATCGACGAGATCGCTCCGGATGCCGAATTCGCGCGCAACGGACCAGTACCTGTCTCCATTCGAGTCGATGCCGGCACGATGTTCGTTCTGGGCGAAATCCGCCTCGGCGGCGACGCCGCCGATCTCGCGCCGGCGCGTTTCGGGCTGATCCCCGGCGGCGACGCCAGTTCGGGCGCCATACTCAAGGCCGAGCGCGACATGGTGCGCGCGCTGAAGGAAGAAGGCCGGCCGCTGGCACGGGTGATCGGGCGGCAGGTCGTGGCCGACAGCGCGACGAACAGGCTGGACGTTGCTTTCGAGCTGGAGGCAGGCCCGATCGCGCCATATGGCGAGACGATCGTTCAGGGAACGGAAAGCGTCGACCGTGAATTCACCGAATATATGGCGGGCTTGCAGCCGGGCGAAACCTATTCGCCCGACGATCTCGACGCGGCGCGCGAGCGGCTGCAGAACCTCGAGGTGTTCAACAGTGTGGCGCTGACGGAAGGCGATGCGCTCAATCCCGACGGCTCGATCCCCATCAACGTCACCGTGTCGGAGCGCAAGCACCGCTATTTCGGCGTCGGCGCGACGGTGTCCAGCACGGACGGCGCCGGCATCGAAGGCTACTGGGGTCACCGCAATTTATTCGGACGCGCCGAGAAGCTGCGCATCGAGGGGTCGATCAGCCGCATCGGCAGCACAACCAACCTGGGCATGCTCAACTACAATGCGCGCATCCTGTTCGAGAAGCCGGGTGTTTTCGGGCCGCCGTCGAAGTTCATTTCCAGCGTCAAAGCGTCCTTCGAACATCCGAACGCCTATGACCGGTTCTCCATCGACGCGCGCGCCGGCATCCGCCGCGAGTTGACGCGTCAGCAGTCTGTATCTGCCGAGGTGCGGGTCGAGTGGTCGAACGTGACTGACAGCTTCAGCCCGGTCGTTCCGCGCCGCCATCTTCTGGTCAGCATTCCAATCGAATATGTCTATGACGGTCGCGACAACCGCCTCGACCCGACGCAGGGGCAGCGCTTCCTCCTCAATGTGGAGCCGACGCGAGACGTGTTTTCGGGCGCGAATTTCGTCAAGCTGCGCGGCGAAGCGTCGATCTACCACGCACTGGACCAGGATGGTCGCGTGGTGCTGGCAGGACGCGCGGCGGCGGGGTCGATCGTCGGCGCGCCGCTTGCCGCCATTCCGGCGGACAGGCGGTTCTATTCCGGCGGTGGCGGCTCGGTTCGCGGCTACGCTTATCAGGGTGTGGGGCCGCGTGACGCGACCAACACACCGACCGGCGGACGGTCATTTGCGGAGGCATCGCTCGAAATGCGGATCAAGCTCAACGACAGGTTCGGACTGGTTCCCTTCGTCGACGCGGGCACGGTATCGGCGGGTACTGTGCCTGGCACCGGCATGTGGCAGCTCGGCGCCGGCCTCGGCTTCCGCTATCTGACCGGCTTCGGCCCGCTCAGGGTCGATGTCGCCGTGCCGCTCAACCGTCAGCCGGGGGATCCATCCTTCGGCGCTTATGCGGGCATAGGCCAGGCCTTCTGAGATCATGCGCATTTTCCGGAAACTGCTCCGGTACCTCGCTTACAGCCTCGTCCTTCTGATCGCGCTCTCCGCCGGAGCGGCGGCGGTGCTGACGATGACGGAACGCGGGCGGGCCGGGTTGGCGCGCTACGCCTCCGGCCTCGCTTCCGGACCTGACCGAACGGTCCGCATTACCGGCATTGACGGCATCTGGAGCGGGCATCTCACCGCAACGCAGGTGATCGTCGAGGACAGCGCCGGACCTTGGCTCGCCATGCGCGGCGTCGCGGTCGACTGGTCGCCGCTCGCGCTTCTTGGTTTCGACTTCGACGCCGAGAGGATCAGGGTCGAAGAGATCGAGGTAGCGCGAACACCGGTACCCAGTGAGAACGCATCCGACGGTTCGTTCAACCTGCCGGTGACGATCGATGTTGCCGCGCTCGAACTGCCGGACATCAGGCTGGGCGAGGCCTTGGCCGGGAAAGCAGCGCGGTTTGCCGCGAACGGATCGCTGACGATCGACAATGCGCCTCTGACGGTGAAGGCCAATCTTGCTGCTGAGCGCACGGACGGGCGGGCTGGTTCGCTCACGGCAAATGTCGCCTTCGTGCCAGATGAAAACCGCCTGGATGTCGAGATCAGCGGCAGCGAGCCGCAAGGTGGTGTCATCGCAACGCTGCTCAGGCTGCCGGGCGCGCCGCCGGTCGCCGTCGATGTGAGCGGCAGCGGGCCGGCGACCGACTGGCGGGGCAGCGCACGGTTCTCGGTCAATGGCGCGGTCACGGCGACAATCGACGGGCGCCACCAGCTCACCGATGCGGGAAGCCGCATCGAAGCCGAGGGCAATGGTGACTTTCAGGCATTCCTGCCGGAAGGGTTCGCTGCCATCGCCAAGGGGAACACGCAGTTCTCCTTTGCCGGACTGGTCAAGCCGTGGAGCGCGATTTCTGTCGATACGCTCTCCCTGCGCAGCGATACGGTCGAGGCAACGGCGCGCGGCAATCTCGACCCGGAGGGCGTTTCCGATTTTGAAATGAGGGCGACGTCGACCGGACGACCGGTTCCGCTTGCAGTCGGTCAGGGCGCCAATCGCATCCGCCTCGATCTTGGCTCCCTCTCGGTGCGCGCGTTCGGGCCCGGCGACGCGATTAGCTTCAACGCCGAAGCGGATGTTGCACGCGTCGTGAACGACAATGTCGAGGCTGAGGACGTTGCGGTCGCTGCCCGGTCGGACGGTTTCAACCTTGCGCAACGCACGGGCCCAATATCGCTGACGGCGCGTTCGTCCGCGGTGGGAAGCGCGGTGCCGACACTCGCCAACCTGCTCGCCGGGGCGGTGTCGCTGGATGCGAATGCAACCCTTTCGCCCGATGCGGTCGACTTCGAGAGCATTGCGGCGCGCACAGGTACGGTCAACGCACGGGCGTCGGGGCGATACAGCATCACCGACCGATCGGTGGATCTCGATCTTGCCGGGCGAGCGCTCGCTGCTGTTCTGCCATCCTCGGCATCGGCGTTTCTCGACAGCGAAGTCGAATTCAAGGGCAGGCTGGAGCGAACCGGCGAAGGCGCGCTGTCCGTGACCGAACTCGAAGCGAGTTCAGGCGGGCTTGCCATTTCGGGCGAGGCATCGCTGGTCGGCTCGACGGTTTCCGCTGCGATAGACGGAACTATGGCGGAGCTTTCGCGACTATCGTCTGCGGCGCAGGGCGCAGCTGCCTTTTCCTTCGGCGCCAGCGGCGACATCGGCAGCCCGCAGATCACGGCACATGTGACGAGCGACCGGGTCGTGGTCGCAGGGCGCGAAATCACGGGGCTGGAACTCGATGCGGACATTGTTGCGGACCGGACGGCGCCGCGCGGCAACGTCACCCTTGCCGGGCAAGTGGACGATGAGCGGCTTACGGGGCAGGCGGTGCTTTCGAGCGACAACGGGCGGAGCGAAGTCGGCGATCTCAACCTGTCGCTGGGGGACAATCGACTTTCCGGCGCACTGACGCTCGATGACAATTTCGTCCCACAAGGTACCGTGAGCTTCGACTTCCCCGACATTGCGCCGCTGGCAGCACTGGCGTTGCTCGACGTTTCGGGATCGGCCGACGGGTCTATCCGGTTCACCCGCGAGGGCGGAGTGCCGCGCGCGACGATTGAAGGCAACGTGCCGCGTTTCGCGCGGGATACGCTGCGCGCATCGGGTGTCACTGTCTCGGCTTCTGCCGACAATTACATCGAGGCGCCTGTCGTCAATGGCACTGTCCAGGCAGCGGCCATAGACGCTGGCGGCGCGAGCATCCGCGACGCGCAGGTGCGTCTCGCGCGCGATGGCGCGTGGACCGCTTTCGACGGGTCCGCGACGGCCAACGGAACGCCGGCTTCCGCGACGGGTCGCGTGAAAGTCGATGGCGGCGACGTCACGATCGAGCTCGCCGATGCCAGCGCCACATATCGCGGCATCAGGGCCGGGCTGGCCGCGCCCGCAACAGTCACGATTGCTGACGGAACGGCGCGGCTGGCCAAGCTCACGATCAATGCCGGCGGCGGCAACGCAAGCGTGAGCGGGACAGCCGGGTCCGATCTCGACATTGCGGTCAGGATCAACGTGCTGCCGGCGGAGACGATCAATGCCTTTGCGCCGGGCATCGGCGCGGCAGGAACCGTCTCCGGAACCGTCGAGGTGACAGGCAAGGCGTCAAGCCCCGCCGTCGCCTACAATCTCAACTGGACGGGCGGGCGTACGGCACAGACGCGCGCGGCCGGTCTGGGCGCGATGAATGTCGCATCCAAAGGGACCTATACAGGCGGCACGCTGCGCTTCGACGCGACGGTCGGCGACGGCAGCGGCCTGACCATGCAGGGCGGCGGCAGCGTCAACGTTCCGGGCCGCTCGGTCGATGTCACGTTCAACGGCCGGGTGCCGTTCAGCTTCCTCACCTCACGCCTCGCCGCGCAGGGGATGGCGTTGAGCGGCGGCGCCGATGTCGCGCTGAAGGTGGGCGGCGGCTTCGGTGCGCCGCAGATCAGCGGAACCGTGCGAACCTCGGGTGCGCGGCTTGTTCATGCGCCGACGGGCATTGCCGTGGATGATCTTGCCGCGTCCGTGGAAATCGGTGGCGGCAACGCAACGATCCGCAGCATCGCGGGACGGCTCTCGACAGGCGGGACAATCAGCGGCAGCGGCACAGTCGGCATCGAACCTACGTCCGGTTTTCCGGCGAACCTCAGCCTGCGGATCGAAAATGGCCGCTACACGGACGGGCGGATTGTCACCGCCAATTTCGACGGATCACTGGCTCTGAATGGCTCGCTGACAGGCGAGCCCCTTCTGAGCGGAAACATCAATCTCGGCCGCACGGTGGTAACCGTTCCGCAAAGCCTGCCGGCCAGCCTGTCGCAGCTCAATGTCCAGCATCGCAATGCGCCAGCTGCCGTGGAGCAGCAGGATGCGGCGCTCAATCCTGCCACGAGCGGAGGCGGCGGACGGGGTGTGACGCTCGACCTCAATGTCAGCGCGCCGCAGGAAATCTTTGTGCAGGGGCGTGGCCTCGATGCGGAACTGGGTGGCAGCCTGAGGCTCACTGGTCCAGCCAGTTCGGTCAACGCGCTCGGCCAGTTCGAGCTACGCCGGGGCCGGCTCGACATCCTCAGCCGCCGGCTCGATTTCACGCGCGGTACGCTGAGTTTCTCCGGCTCGCTGGTGCCCTATCTCAACCTGGCGGCGGATACGCGGGCGGAAGACGCCACAGTAACCATCCTGGTCACCGGCCCCGCCAACAACCCGGCATTCAGCTTCGAGTCCACGCCGATCCTGCCGGAAGACGAGATCCTCGCCCGGCTGCTGTTCGGCAAGGCGATGTCGGGCCTGTCGGCGGTCCAGATCGCCCAGCTCGCCTCGGCGGCCGGCAATCTGGCCGGCATCGGCGGATCTACCACGCTGTTGCAGCGCCTCCGCGAGCGGGTCGGCGTGGACGATCTCGACGTGCGCACCGACGAGGAAACCGGCGACACGTCGGTGTCCGTCGGCAAATATCTCAACGATCGGACATACCTTTCCATCGAGAGGGGATCGCAGCCGGGATCGGGCAAGGCGACGATCGATCTCGACATTGGCGGTGGCGTCAGGCTGCGCGGCGAGGCGAGCGACGGCGGGGAAACCGGCGCGGGCATCTTCTACGAACGCGAATACTGATCGGCGCCCCGTGCCAGCCATCACGTTCGCGCGATAGACCGCCAGGGTGACGAGGGAGCGGCAATCCAAAGCCGCAGGCCTGCACTCCTCCGGAAGTCTCACCTTGGGTAAATTTGGGCCTGATTGTTGAGCAAATGCGACACCGCTGTCGCAAATGCGGCATCCGCCCGGCCCCATTAGATGCAGATTTCCCGCCGGGCCGATCGCCCGCGGCCGATTTTGACATCGGGCACCAGATGGGGAATGCTGACGATCAAAGCGTCAATCAACGGGAGAGCGTAATGAAGTTCTACAAAAACAACGGCAATCGCGTGCCGGGCTATGTCGAGGACATGGCCGAGGAAGCACGCGCCGGCCGCATGGACCGACGCGAGTTTCTAGCGGTCGCGAGCGCCATGGGCGCATCGACCGCGGTGGCCTATTCGATGATCGGCCTGGCGGCGCCGACCAAGGCCATGGCGCAGGAGCCCAAGATGGGCGGCGTACTGAAGGTCGCCATGCTCGTGAAGGCGCAGAAGGACCCGCGCACCTGGGACTGGTCAGAGCTTGCCAACTCGGCGCGCCAGACGCTCGAGCCGCTCGTCAAGTACACGCGCGACTTCACCTTCGAGCCTCGCCTGCTCGAGAGCTGGGAGGTCAACGACGATGCAACCGAATATGTCCTTCATGTTCGTCCGGGCGTGACCTGGACCAATGGCGACGCATTCAACGCCGACGATGTTGTCTTCAACATCACACGCTGGTGCGACGGCAACGCCGAAGGCAATTCGATGGCGGCGCGCATGGCATCGCTGCAGGATCCGGACACCAAGCAGGCTCGCGACGGCGCGATCACGAAGGTCGACGACATGACCGTCAAGCTGACGCTGAGCGGTTCCGACATCTCGATCATTCCGGGCATGGCCGACTATCCTGGCCTCATCGTCCACCGCAGCTTCGATGGCGACTGGGTTGCCAATCCGCTGGGCACCGGACCCTTCGAACTCGTTTCCTATGAAGTCGGAAACCGCGTCGTGCTGAAGCGCCGCGAGAACGGCTCCTGGTGGGGCGGCGAAGCCTATCTCGACGGCATCGAGTTCATCGACTACGGCACCGATCCTTCGGCCATGGTCAGCGCTTTCGAGTCTGGCGAAGTGCATACCAACTTCGAAACGTCGGCCGACTATGTCGACATCCTCGACGGCATCGGCATGGTGAAGTCGGAAGTCGTCACCGCGGCGACCATCGTGGCGCGCACCAACGTCAACAACGCGCCCTATGACGACCAGCGGGTGCGCAACGCGCTGCAGCTTGCTGTCGACAATTCGATCGTTCTGGCGCTCGGCTACGGCAATGCGGGCGATCCGGCGGAAAACCACCATGTCTGCCCGATCCATCCCGAATACGCAGAGCTGCCGCCAGTCGGCCGCGACATCGAGAAGGCCAAGGCGCTCATGGAAGAGGCCGGCCAGATGGGCTACGAGCACGAGCTCATCACGGTCGACGAGGACTGGCACAAGAACACGGGCGATGCGATTGCCGCCCAGCTTCGCGAGGCCGGCTTCACCGTCAACCGCACCGTGCTTCCGGGTTCGACCTTCTGGAACGACTGGACGAAGTATCCGTATTCCATGACCAACTGGAACATGCGGCCGCTCGGCATCCAGGTCGTCGCGCTCGCCTACCGCTCCGGCGAGGCGTGGAACGAGGCCGGATACTCCAATCCGGAACTCGACGCGCTGATCACCGAGGCGCTGGCCATTCCGGATGCCGACAACCGCCGCGTGCCGATGGAGAAGATCGAGAAGATCCTCCAGGACTCGGGCATCATCATCCAGCCGTACTGGCGCAAGATCTACAATCACTCGGCGCCGTCGGTGAGGAACCACGGCATGCACCAGACGTTCGAGATCGACCTGGAGAAGGTCTGGCTCGACGCCTGATCGTGGCAAAGCCAAGATACCGGAAGGGGCGGACCTCGCCCCTTCCCAACTAATACGGGGAACACCACCGACCCCAACCTGAATGGCAGGGGGCGCCATGCTTTTTTTCATGCTTCGCCGGCTGGGCACCATGGCGCTGACCATGCTCTGTCTGACCATGGTCGTTTTCTTTCTCATCAATCTCGAGCCCAACCTCAAGAAACTCGCCATCAGCCAGCTCGACATGCGGTCCTCTTCGGAGGACCTCGAGAAGTGGCTGGTCAATAACGGCTACAGGCAGAATTTCTTCGTTCGCTACGGCCAATGGCTGGGCGTCGTTCCAAAGCAGCCCAACACCGATCCGGTGACCGGCGAGCCCAAGGCGCGCTTCTCCTACTGCAACGAACCTGCCGAGCCCTATTTCGGCGGCGTGCTTCAGGGCGATTTCGGCTGCTCGACCAAATTCAAGACGACCGTCGCCAACAAGCTGTTTCCGGCGTTGGGCGCGACAGGCATCCTGATGTTCTGGGTGATGGTGGTGATGGTGCCTGTGTCGCTATTGATTGGCGTGCTCGCCGGGATGCGAGAGGGCACAAGAACGGACCGAACTTTGTCGGTCGCCTCCATCACGACAACGGCGACACCGGAATATGTGTCCGGCGTGATATTCGCGGTCGTGTTCGCCTCATGGCTGGGCATCCTCAACGGATCGGCTGCCACGGCGACCAGCCAGGGCGTGAACTTCTATAATTTCACTCTGCCGGTGATGACGATGGCCATCTACGGCATCGGCTACATTGCGCGCATGACCCGCGCCTCGATGGTCGAGGTGATGACGCAGCAATATATCCGCACCGCCCGCCTCAAGGGGCTGGCTTTCAACGCGGTCGTCATCAAGCACGCATTGCGCAACGCACTGATCGCGCCCTTCACCGTCATCATGCTGCAGTTCCCGTGGCTGCTCACGGGCGTCGTGATCGTGGAGGTCATGTTCCGCTATCAGGGCTTCGGCTTCACGCTGGTTGAGGCGGCGGGCAACAACGACATCGACCTGTTGCTCGGCTGCTCGCTGGTGTCGGTGTTCGTGGTGCTGTCGACCCAGCTGATCTCCGACATCGGCTACGCATATCTCAATCCGCGCATCCGCGTGCAGTAGGAGGGGCCGATGCAGCTCGAATTCATTGGGCCCTTCGAAATCATCGTCGGCCTGATCATACGCTTCTGGCCGGTGTGGATCGCGCTCGCGGTCGTCATGGGCGCCAGCTACTACTACAAGTCGAAGCTGGCGCTTTACGGACAGCTCTATGACACCGGCGTCGGCATCGCCGGCGTCGGCATCTGCCTGTTCTGGCTGTTCACGGCCATCTTCGCCAGCACGGTGTCGCCGTTCGACCCGCTGAAGCAGTACTTCGTCATGAAAGATGCGCTGCCCGGCGCCATCGAGGCCGAAACGGGGCAGGCATTCCTGTTCGGCGGCGACCGGCTGGCGCGCGACGTGTTCAGCCGCATGGTCTATGGCAGTCAGATCGTGCTTGTCATCGCGCCGGCGGCGACGGTGTTCGCGCTTATGGTCGGCACCACGCTCGGGCTGCCGGCGGGATACTATGGCGGCAAGATCGACACCTTCCTGTCGTTCCTGGCGAACCTCGTGCTCGCATTCCCGGTGATCCTGCTGTTCTACCTGCTGGTGACGCCTGGCATCATGGACACGCCGATCCCCTACACGATGGCGGGCGTGTTCTTCCTGTTCCCGATTATCTTTTTCTGCACGCTGTTCTACACCCGGTTCAGAAACCGACCGCGGCTTCTCGCCATTCAGATCGGCATCACGATTTTGCTGGGCGGGTGGATCTATCTCGGGCTGGTGTTCAACGCCGACCCGCTGGGCATCATCTCGATCCGGCCCAACGAGCTCAACATCTTCGTGGCGGTCGTGTTTGCATCAAGTCCGGGTGTGTTCCGCATCGTCCGCGGGCTCGTGATGGACATCAAGACGCGCGACTATGTGGCCGCCGCGCAGACACGCGGCGAGTCGCCCTGGTACATCATGCTGTGGGAGGTGCTGCCAAATGCGCGCGGGCCGCTGATCGTCGATATCTGCCTGCGCATCGGCTACACGACCATCCTGCTCGGAACGCTCGGTTATTTCGGACTCGGGCTGGCCCCCGAGAGCCCGGACTGGGGCACGGGCATCAAGGAATCCAGCCGTCTGCTGCGCGCTTATGTGCATCCGGCCCTGCCGCCGGTGTTTGCGCTGATGTCGTTCGTGCTCGGCCTGAACCTTCTCGCCGACGCGCTGCGCGAGCAATCGCTGAAAGACTAAGGACGAACGAATGAACGAAGCGGTCAACGTCCGGAAAGCGACGAAAAACGCCGATCCGATCCTCGAGATCGAGAACCTGTCGATCTCGTTCTTCACCCGCAAGGGCGAGATACCGGCGGTCATGGACTTCTCGTGCACGGTGATGCCCGGCGAGGCGATGGGTATCGTCGGCGAGTCGGGTTGCGGCAAGTCCACGGTTTCGCTCGGCATCATGCGCGACCTGTCCAATGTCGGGAAGATCGTCGGCGGCCGGATCAAGTTCCAGGGCCGTGACATGGCGGACTTCTCGGAAGAGGAGCTGCGCGCCATTCGTGGCAACAAGATCGCCATGATCTACCAGGAGCCGATGGCCAGCCTCAATCCGGCAATGAAGATCGGACAGCAGCTGATGGAAGTGCCGCTGATCCACGACAAGGTGTCGAAGGAGGAGGCGTACAACCGGGCGCTGGAGATGGTGCGCGCAGTGAGGCTGCCGGATCCGGAGCGCATGATGCGCTCCTTCCCGCACCAGCTTTCGGGCGGCCAGCAGCAGCGCATCGTCATCGCCATGGCGCTGCTGTCGAAGCCGGCGCTGCTTCTGCTCGACGAACCGACGACGGCGCTCGACGTGACCGTCGAGGCCGGTATCGTAGAACTGGTGAAGGGCCTCGGCGAGCAGTTCGGCACGTCGATGATCTTCGTGTCGCACAATCTCGGCCTCATACTCGAGACCTGCGACCGCATCACGGTCATGTATTCCGGAGAGGCGGTGGAAACGGGGCGCATCGAGGATGTGTTCGACCGCATGCGGCACCCCTACACGCAGGGGCTGTTCCGCTCGATCCCGCTCCCCGGCGCCGACAAGAATTCGCGGCCGCTGATCGCCATTCCCGGCCAGCTGCCGTTGCCTCACGAACGGCCGAAAGGATGCAACTTCGGACCGCGCTGCCAGCACTTCAAGGAAGGCGTGTGCGACGTCGCTGAAATCCCGATGGTCAAGGTGTCGGGCCACGACAATCATTACAGCCGTTGCGTGAGGTTCGACGAGGTCGACTGGGATGCGCTGCCGGAAGGGGCGCGCACCGAGGCGCCGCCGGTGAAGCCGGGCGCGCCGGTGCTGAAGATCGACAATCTGAAGAAGTACTATCAGATCGCCGCCAACGCGATTTTCGGCGGCGGCGAGGGGCGCACGGTCAAGGCCAACGAGTCGATATCGTTCGAGGCGCGCGAGTCCGAGACCGTCGCGATCGTGGGCGAGTCCGGCTGCGGCAAGTCCACGCTGGCAAAGGTACTGCTCGGGCTCGAAACCGCCACGTCTGGCAGCGTGACGCTGGGCAACGAACAGATACAGTCGGCGCCGGTCGAGGAGCGCGATGCATCCACCGTCGGTTCGATCCAGATGGTGTTCCAGAACCCGTTTGACACGCTCAATCCGAGCCATTCGGTCGGCGGCCAGATCATCCGCACGCTGGAGAAGTTCGGCTATGGCAAGACGGTGGCCGAGCGGCAGCAGCGCATGCTGGAACTGCTCGACCTCGTGAAGCTGCCGCGGGCCTTCGCGACGCGCATGCCGCGCCAGCTTTCGGGTGGACAGAAACAGCGCATCGGCGTGGCGCGCGCCTTCGCGGGGCAGGCGAAGGTGGTGGTCGCGGACGAGCCGGTGTCGGCGCTCGACGTTTCGGTGCAGGCGGCGGTCACAGAACTGCTGATGGACATCCAGCGCAAGAACAAGACGACGATGCTGTTCATCAGCCACGACCTGTCAGTTGTGCGCTACATCGCCGACCGCGTCGTGGTCATGTATCTCGGCTACATCGTGGAGCAGGGCACCACGGACCAGATTTTCTCGCCGCCCTACCACCCCTATACGGAGGCGCTGCTTTCGGCGATCCCGATCGCCGACACCAGCGTGGTGAAGAAGCACATCGTGCTTGAAGGCGACATCCCCTCGGCGATGAACCCGCCAAGCGGCTGCCCATTCCAGACGCGCTGCCGGTGGAAGCAGTTCGTGCCCGGCAACAAGTGCGAGACCGAGGTGCCGCCCTATCACGAGCTGGGCGACGGCCACCGCAGCCTGTGCTGGCTCACCGACGAGCAGCTTGCCACGATGGAACCAGTCATCAGCTTCAAGGACGAACCCAAAAAGCCGTCCAAGAAGGGCGCCAAGCGCAAACCTGTGAAGGCGGCAAGGACAGCCGAGACGCCCGCCGCTGGCAAGTCTACGACTGCACGCAAGGGCCGGACGTCGGCGAAGGCTCGCACTTCCGCGTCCGTGTCGGCGAGACCGGGCGAATCTTCGCCCAAGAAGATCGCCGGCGAGGCGGGCGGCGGCCGGCAGGCGGCAAGTACGCGCGTGAAGCCGGGCACGACGAAATCGACGAAGGCAAAAGCGGGGACCGCGGGAAAACGCGGCGCGCAGACCCGGCCAGTCAAGACCGCATCGTCGCCGGCGGCCGCCAGGGCTGCGGTCGGCGCCAAGGCCGCTGCAAAGGGCAGCGCCTCCAGTGACGGCGGCCGGCCAAAGTCGATGAAGAAGCCAGCGCAGCCCGACGACCTGAAGAAGATCTCCGGTGTGGGGCCCAAGATCGAGGGCATCCTCAACGATCTCGGCATCTACACCTATGCGCAGGTCGCCGCGTGGAAGAAAGCCGAGCGCGACTGGGTCGATGCAAGGCTCAAGTTCCACGGCCGCATCGAGCGCGAGGACTGGGTCAAGCAGGCGAAGGCTCTGGCGAAGAAGCCCGGTTAGGCTGCACCTGGACCTTCAGGGTCCGTCAGGCGGTGGGGGCTTCCTTGCGCTCACGCTCGCACTGGTGCCCGCCGGGCGGTGCGCAGTCCGGGCCGGTGCATTCCTGTGCGTAGACCTGCTGCGTGATCGGCAGCACGAAAAGCGTTCCGGCCACGAAGAGCATCGTCAAAGCGGTGGCGAGGGCGTGTCGCATTGTAGCCTCCGATTGGATACCTCAGTCTACGCGCCCCGCCGGTTTCCGAAAGCGCCGAGACACCCGGTTCACGCCGATGTGAATTCCCCCTGGAATACGCTCAGGGACGGCCCTTGCCCGCTCGCCCTTCATCGGTCTTGTCGTAGAAACGGCCGAGGAGCTGGCGCACGGGCGGGTTGGCGGCGCCGGTGTAGCCGGTGAAGGCCTCATAGGCGAGCTGGTCTTCGAGCGGCCGGCCGATGACGTTGAAGATCGTCTCCTTGGCGGATCGTACCGCCCACTGGTCGTTGCGCAGGATCTGGGCGGCGACCTTCTCGGCCTCCTCCATCAGCGTTTCGTGCGGCACGACCTTGGAAACCATGTTGGCCTGACGGGCGCGCTCGGCGTCGATCGGTTCGCCGGTCAGCAGCATTTCCAGCGCCAGGCCGGTGCCGCAGATATTGACCAGCCGCACGATGCCGCCGTCGCCATGGTGGAAGCCGCGCCGCACCTCGAACGAGCCGAACTGCGCGCGCTTCGAGGCGATGCGGATATCGCAGGCCAGCGCGTTCTCCAGCCCGCCGGCGAGCGCCCAGCCATTTACGGCGGCGATGATCGGCTTGTAGATGCGGTGCAGTCCGCGCGTGATGCCGCCCAGTCCGTCTTCGATCTTGCGCCGCGGCAGCATGGCGTCGGCGTGCTCGACCCAATAGGGTAGGTGGGTCTTGAGGTCGGCGCCGGCACAGAACGCCTCGTCGCCGGCGCCGGTGACGATCGCCACGTCGGCCTCGTCGTCGTCTCGAAATTCGGCCCAGATCTGCTTGAGAAGCTCGTGCATCTCAAGGTCGATGGCGTTCATCGCCTCAGGTCGGTTGAAGGTGACATAGGCAATCCTGCCGCGCTTTTCATAAAGTGCCTTGGGCATACCGATCCTCCGAGATGTGTTGGTCGCAGAGTGGCTCGCCCCGCTGTCAGCTGCAAGCATGATGCCTGTGCACGCGATGGTGAGTTGCGGGTTATCTGCGGCGGCAGTTCACTGGCCCGATGGAACTGAAAGATCGGACAATAAGTCCTGCTACGGTCGTCCTGACCGTTCTGCTTTGGCTGGAGCTTGCGATTCCGGCACTTGCCAACCCTGAAGTCTGGGCCATGCAGGGCTGGCGGACGGACTTCTCGAAGTCGTCGGTTGATTTCACCGAGATACTGTCGGGAGGGCCGCCCAAAGACGGCATCCCCTCAATCGACGATCCGGAGTTCAGGCCGGCATCGACTATCGGAACAATCGGCGGGAAAGAGCCTGTAATCAGGCTGGAGGTTGAAGGCGAGGTTCGCGCCTATCCGTTGCAGGTACTCACATGGCATGAGATTGCCAACGATGTGATTGGCGGGGTTCCCGTCGCCGTTACCTATTGCCCGCTGTGCAATGCGGCCCTTGTTTTCGACCGCCGGCTCGATGGCGAGGTGCTGGAGTTCGGCACCACGGGCAAGCTGCGCAACTCGGACCTCGTCATGTATGACCGCCAGACCGAAAGCTGGTGGCAGCAGTTTACTGGCGAAGCGATCGTCGGCGAATACACGGGCGAGAGGCTGAAGTTGCTGCCGTCACGGATCGTTTCGTTTGAGGCGTTCCTGGCAGAGAGCCCGGATGCGCCGGTGCTGGTGCCCAACGATCCAAACATGCGCGACTACGGCCGCAATCCGTATGCGAGCTACGACAGCTCCGCGGCGCCGTTTCTTTATTCGGGCGACCTGCCCGACAACATCGCTGCGATGGCGCGTGTGGTCGTGGTGCGCGGAGATGGGCAGCCCTTGATCGTAAGCCTCGACAAGGTCCGCCGCGACGGCTTCTCCGCGGGCGGTATCGAGATTGCCTACCAGTCGGGTGTCGCGTCGGCTCTCGATGCTCGCCGGATCGCGGAGGGGCGCGACGTCGGCACAGTGCAGGTGACTCGGGACGGGAGGGATGTCGTTCACGACATCACCTTTGCGTTTGTGGCGCACGCGTTTCATCCCGATGTTCCAATCATCACCGACTAGAAGCGCTGCAACGGCAACTGGTCCGTTTCGGCCCTCTAATTATACCTGATTAGGATCGTCAAGTTTGCTCGTGAACTCAACCGGTTAGTCGAAAATTTGACCGATTGATAAAAAATGAAACCATGGTAGCCTCCCTGAAAAATACCATCGGGGAACAAGCGACTATGGCAAGCAGCCAGTTCAAGGATGGGATTGCCGCCGGGCGGCTGGACCCGGCGCGCTACGCGGAGAACTTTTCCGACCTGCATCCGCCGCTCGACCATCATGAGGCGCTGGTCGAGGCCGACCGCTGCTATTTCTGCTACGACGCGCCCTGCATGGAGGCGTGCCCGACATCGATCGACATTCCGATGTTCATCCGCGAAATCGCTACCGGCAATCCGATCGGATCGGCGAAGACCATCTTCGACCAGAACATCCTCGGCGGCATGTGCGCCCGCGTCTGCCCCACCGAGACGCTGTGCGAGGAGGTCTGTGTTCGCGAGGTGGCGGAGGGCAAGCCGGTGCAGATCGGCCGCCTGCAGCGCTACGCCACCGACGAGGCGATGCGGCAGGGCAAGCAGTTCTACCAGCGTGCCGCATCGACCGGCAGGAAAATCGCCGTCGTCGGGGCAGGCCCGGCGGGGCTCGCCGCGGCGCACCGGCTCGCAATGCACGGTCATGAAGTCGTCATCTTCGAGGCCAAGCCGAAGGGCGGCGGGCTCAACGAATACGGCATCGCCGCCTACAAGACGGTGGACGGTTTCGCGCAGGCCGAGGTCGACTATGTGACGGCTATCGGCGGAATCGACATTCGATATGGCAAGGCGCTGGGGCGCGACTTCCATCTTTCCAATCTGGCTGCGGACTATGATGCGGTGTTCCTCGGCATGGGGCTCGCCGGCGTCAATGCGCTCCGTGCCGAAGGCGAGGATGCGGACGGCGTGGAGAATGCGGTGGAATTCATTGCCGAACTTCGCCAGGCCAGCGACCTTTCCAGACTGCCAATCGGGCGGCGTGTCGTTGTCATAGGCGGAGGCATGACGGCCATCGACGCCGCGATCCAGTCAAAGCTGCTCGGCGCCGAGGAAGTGACCATCTGCTACCGCCGCGGCAAGGACCGGATGAACGCATCGGAATACGAGCAGGATCTCGCGGCCTCGCATGGCGTCACGATCCGCCACTGGCTGCAGCCGAAGAAGGTGCATGCCGACGGAGGCAAGGTGACCGGCATCGAGCTCGCATACACCGCCGAGAAGGACGGCAAGCTGATAAGCACGGGCGAGACGCTGACCCTTGCCGCCGACCAGATTTTCAAGGCGATCGGCCAGACGCTCGATGCGGGCGCCCTGAACGGCAGCGGCAGTGCCGCGCCTGAGCTGGTCAACGGCCGCATCAAGGTCGATGGTGACGGTCGCACTTCGCTGCCGAAAGTCTGGGCCGGCGGCGATTGCATTCTCGGCGGTGACGACCTGACCGTTTCGGCCGTCGCGCAGGGTCGCGACGCGGCTGAGAGTATCGACCGCGCGCTGACGGGGTAGGGAAATGCCCGAACTCACCAAGATCGAACAAGCTGCACTGGCAAGTATTGCGGTACTGAATGACCCCGACAGGCTGCGCACCTTCATCGCAAACGCTAGGCGTGAGGGCTCTGCGGTCGTCGAGCGTGCTGCATTTTTGAGGCTGTGCATTGTCCAGCCAGAAGCCAATCCGGGCACTGTTGAGCACGATGTCTGGCAGTCGATCCATGCGCTTGAGGAGATGCTCCGCGATGAGCGGGGAAAAACCGTCCGTCTGTCTCGCACTCGGCAAAAGATCGCCCGAGACGGTGAGGCAAAAACTGTTTCGGATCTTACGATGAAAGCCGACGCGTCGGCCGGGTTCTCCGATCTTATCGAACGGGGTCACCCTGAACTCACGTTCGAGGCGGTCGTGCTCCGCCATCCGAAGACCTTTGATGATGTAGTGCAAGAAGCTGCGCGGGTTCGGTTGACCAGCGCTGGCATTAATTTGGACGATTTGCTGAATCCTGCTGAAGGGGCATGAGCATGGCAGACATCCGCAACAACTTCGTCGGCATCAAGTCGCCCAATCCGTTCTGGCTGGCCTCCGCGCCGCCCACCGACAAGGCCTACAATGTCGAGCGCGCCTTCAAGGCGGGTTGGGGCGGCGTGGTGTGGAAGACGCTGGGCGAGGAAGGCCCGCCCGTCGTCAACGTCAACGGTCCGCGCTACGGCGCGATCTACGGCGCCGACCGGCGGCTGCTCGGCCTCAACAATATCGAGCTGATCACAGACCGTGCGCTGCAAACCAACCTGCGCGAGATCAAGCAGGTCAAGAAGGACTGGCCAGACCGCGCAATCGTGGTGTCGCTCATGGTTCCGTGCGAGGAGGAATGCTGGAAGGCAATCCTTCCCGTCGTGGAAGAAACCGGCGCGGACGGCATCGAGCTCAATTTCGGCTGCCCGCACGGCATGAGCGAGCGCGGCATGGGATCGGCCGTCGGCCAGGTGCCGGAATATGTCGAGATGGTCGTGCGCTGGTGCAAGGCCAATACGCGCATGCCCGTCATCACGAAACTGACGCCCAACATTACCGACATCCGCAAGCCCGCACGGGCGGCCCACGCCGGCGGAACGGATGCGGTTTCGCTGATCAACACGATCAATTCGATCACCTCGGTCGACCTCGACAATTTCGCGCCGCAGCCGACGATCGACGGCAAGGGCACGCATGGCGGCTATTGCGGGCCGGCGGTCAAGCCGATCGCCATGTCGATGGTGTCGGAGATCGCCCGCGACGCCGAAACGCGCGGTCTGCCGATTTCGGGCATCGGCGGCATCACGACCTGGCGCGACGCGGCGGAGTTCATGGCGCTGGGCGCAGGCAATGTGCAGGTCTGCACGGCGGCCATGACCTACGGCTTCAAGATCGTGCAGGAGATGATCTCGGGGCTGTCCAACTGGATGGATGCCAAGGGTCATGCGACGCTCGACGACGTCATCGGGCGCGCCGTGCCGAACGTTACGGACTGGCAGTTCCTCAACCTCAATTACATCACCAAGGCGCGCATCAACCAGGACCTCTGCATCAAATGCGGCCGCTGCTACATCGCCTGCGAGGACACTTCGCATCAGGCGATCGCCAATACGATCAACGGTGCGCGCGGCTTTGAGGTGATCGACGCCGAATGCGTTGCCTGCAATCTGTGCCTGGACGTCTGCCCCGTCGAGAACTGCATCACCATGGAAACGTTGCAGCCCGGCGCGATAGACGAGCGCACAGGCAAGGTGGTCGAGGCCGAATACGCCAACTGGACCACGCATCCCAATAATCCGATGGCGAAAGTCGCCGCGGAATAGTTCCTCCCTGGCCGGGAAGGGCCGCTGCGCAGCGTTCTAGCGGCTTTTCCCGGCTCTCCTTCGCCCTCCTCAGGCGGGCGCGCGCTGCCCGACCAGGATCCCGTCATGCCGTTCGAGGAACGCGAGCAGCCGGTCGTCATAGTCGGAGACCACGGCGTCGCGGACGGATGGACGCTCAGCGAGTGCGGCACGCCACGCCTGAACCTTCGGCATGTTGTCGAACGTGCCGAGATCGGCAATCCGGTCGAACACATCGAAGTAGCGGAAGATCGGTGCGAAGACAGCGTCAACCAGCGTGAATTTCTTGCCGGCGAAGAAGGGACCGTCGCCCAGTTCCGCCTCGACTCGCTCGAACTTCTCACGCAGCGCCGCGACAGCCTTGTCGAAGCTGCTTCGGTCGCCTGTCGTCTCGATCGTCCAGATGTCGGCAAGTATCGCCGACCCGAATTCCATCCATGCGCGGTGACGCGCCCTCGCGACAGGGTTTGCCGGATGGAGCTGCGGCGCGTGGGTTTCATCGAGATATTCGACGATGGCTGCGCTTTCGAACAGCACATCGTCGCCGACCTTGAGAAGCGGTACCTTGCCGCGCGGCGAGAGTGCGAGGAACCAGTCCGGCTTGTTGGCGAGATCGATGTCTACGCGCTCGAAGGGCACGCCCTTTTCGGCGAGAACGATTGCCGCGCGCTGGACGTAGGGGCAGAGGTCGAAGGAGACGAGGGTAAGGTTGGACATTGGTGGCTTCCTATATAGATGCAATTGCATTAAAATAGGCGTGTGCATGTCCGCCGTCAATCTTGATGCATGTGCATGAAATCAACTATCGGTGACAGATGACCGGGAAACCCGACGACGCCAGCGTTTCGGCATGGATTGCGCTTTCGCGGGCGCAGCGAGTTGCCTTTCGCAGCGTCGAGGAACGGCTGAAGTCAGCGGGCCTGCCGCCGCTCGCCTGGTACGACGCGCTCTGGGAGCTTGAGAAGGCCGGGGAACAGGGCCTGCGACCGTTCGAGCTCGAGCGCGCGCTACTTTTCGAACAGTACAACCTGTCGCGGCTTGCCGACCGTCTTGCCGGGGCTGGCCTCGTCGAGCGAAAGCCGTGCAGAGACGATGCGCGCGGACATGTGCTGACCATTACGTCCGCGGGGAGGGAACTGCGCCGGCGGATGTGGACCGTCTATTCCGAGGCAATCGAAGAGGCGGTCGGCCGCCGCCTCGGTACCGCGGAAGCGGAAACTCTTGCGGCGCTGCTGCGCAAGCTTGAGCAACCGTAGCCGGCAGGAAGAACGATGGAGCAAACGACGGTAAAAGCAGGGAGCGCGGCTTTGCACGCCACTGGTCGCGACAAGCTGGTCGCGCATCTGGCAATGCTGCTGTTCGCGGCGCTGGTATCTGGCTCCTATTCGCTGGGCGCTATCGCGGCGCCGCATATCGGGCCGTCTGCGATCAATGCCGTGAGGTTCGTGGTCGCCGTCAGCCTGATGGGCGCGGCAGGCATGCTGCTGCTTCGGTCCGGCCTGCGCGTCATGGGCGGCGCGTGGCGCTTCGCGATCCTCGGTGCGCTGATGGCGGTGTTCTTCGTCACCATGTTCGTGGCGCTGAGGATCACGACGCCGGTATCGACGGGCGCCGTGTTCACGCTGATGCCGGTGATGGCGGCTGTCTTCGGCTACATGTTCCTCGGCCAGGTGCCGCGCACGGTCGTCGTCATCTCGCTGCTAGTGGCCGGCTGCGGCGCCGTCTGGGTGATTTTCGGCGGCGATCTTGACGCGCTGCTAGGCTTTCGCGTCGGGCGTGGAGAACTGATCTTCGTTGTCGGCGTTGCCTGCCACGCCGCCTATGCGCCGCTGGTGAAGAAGTTCAACAAGGGCGAACCGGTTCTCGCCTTCACCTTCTGGACGCTGCTCGCAACAGGCCTTTGGATCGGACTTTGGGGCGCAGGCGAGATCGCGGCAACCGACTGGAGCGAGCTGTCAACAGTCGTGTGGATCGTCATCGCCTATCTGTCGGTGTTCACGACGGCGGGCACGTTCTTCCTGCTGCAATATGCGGCACTGCGCATCCCGGCCGCCAAGGTGCTGGCCTACAACTACCTGACGCCGTCTTTCGTCATCCTCTATGAGGGCCTGCTCGGCCATGGTTGGGCCGGCGCCAGCATCGCGGCGGGTGCCGCGGTGACAGTGATGGGACTGATCGTGCTGGCATTTGCGCCGGACGGGTAGGAGTCCGCGATCAGACCTGAATTCGCAAATACTACGAGTCTGGCTGCCAATTGCCCGCACGCTTGACCGGACAGCGAGTCCATTCTAGTAGACCAGTCGGTCTAGAGAGGGATGGCTATGCGTCAGTGGAGCGTCGATGAGGTGAAACGCCGGCTCCAGAGTTTCACCGCCAATCAGGGATTCAATCATTGGCTTTCGCCCCGGCTGCTGGAGGCTGATGAGCATGGTGCAGTTCTCGAGGCATCCGTGCGCGAGGACATGACCCAGCATCATGGTTTCGTTCATGGGGGATGTGTCAGTGCGCTGGCGGACATGGCGGCTGCATGGGCAGGGGCACTGGCTTCAGGACTGGACGTCGTGACGTCCAATTTCTCGCTGCATTTCGTGGCGCCCGCGGTAGGTGAGGCGATAGTGGCACGGGCGAGGGTGCTGCGCGCGGGCCGGTCGGTCGTTACCGTAGATGTCCAGGTCTTCAGCAGGTCGCCGGACAAAGACGAGAAGTTGTGCGCAGCCGGCATTACGTCGATCGCCGTCGTTTCCCGCCCGGCTCCTACATGAAAACGCCATCGGAGCAGGTGCGCGGGCTGAAAACACGCGACCGGCTGGTTAGATCGGCCGTCATCCTGTTCCAGCAACGTGGTTATCACGCGACCGGAATCGCCGAGATCCTGCACCACGCCGAGGTGCCGAAAGGCTCACTTTACCATCATTTTCCAGGCGGCAAGGAAAGCCTCGCCGCGGCCGCACTGGATTGGCTAACGGAGGAAATGGTCGGCCATTTCGATCGGTGCGTCGCCAGCAAGCAATCCGCAGTGGAAACGGTTACCGCGCTCTACAAAGGCGCGGCAAACTGGCTGGCGAGACATGACTATGCAACAGGCGCACTATTCAGCGTTTTTGCGCAGGAGATGAGCGTGGAGGAGCCTGAGCTTTCAAGGCTGCTCGGCTTGTCATATCGGCGCGTCATTGCTGCCTTCTCGCGCGCATTGACTGTGGATGGCCGTGTCGCAGCAATGGATGGCGATGCGTTGGCCCTGACTCTGCTTGCCACGCTCGACGGAACGATACCGATTGCTCGCAGCGAACGAAGCAAGGCCCCCATACTGACGGCTCTCAACTCCGTGCGGCCTTTGCTAGATACGGAGGCCGCCGGAGGCTGAACCCACTTCGGGCGCATCTGACCGTCGCGGCCTAGTTTGAAATATCGTCAGTTGAGGATTGTGCGGCGAATGTACTGGTTGGTGAACTTGCCGGCAGGGTCGAGGCGACGCGCCAGCTTGCGGAAATCGTCCAGCTTTTCGTAGCGCTCGCGCACGGCTTCCGGTGCCATCATGAACAGCTTACCCCAGTGGGGGCGCGGCTCAAACGGCGCCAATTGTGCTTCGATCTTCGGGAGGACCGCGCTGACGGCGGGCCAATCGTTCTTCCAGGTGAAGTGGATGCCGACGCAGTCCTGACGGTAGGCCTGGCTCAGCCATAGCTCGTCCGCCTTCATCGTCCGGATTTCCGAAATCAGGAGGTGAGGCGCGATGTCCTCCTGTATCGCCTGCACGGCGAGCAAGGCTTCGGCCGCGTGACGGCGCGGCACGAAATATTCCGATTGAAGCTCGTCTCCGGCACTCGGCGTGAAGCCCATCCTGAAATGCGCCAGCCGTTCGTGCCAGGGGCCGAGACGACCGCCCTGTTCAGTACATGGTTCGGCCGAAAGTGCCGCGATCGGATGGTAGGCGCGATCGGCCGGGCGAGCGGAGTAGCGTGCGGGATCGAATACGGGATCGCCGGCGCGGCTCTTGCGCCAAAGCTGATCGACCTTCCCGCCGCGCCAGCTCAGGAACGCGCTGACGCTGTAAGCGCTGCCCATCAGGGCATCGAAGTTCTCGACCAGTTCGTTGAATGGGAGCCCGAGATACACTTCCTGTTTGACCTGATAGGCCGGCTCGACATCGAGCGTGATTGTGGCGATAGCACCGAGCGCGCCGAGCGAGACGACCGCGCCGCCGAAGTCCGCGTCCCCGCGCGAGAAGCGAACAATCCCGCCGTCGGCGGTTGCGGTCTCGAGTGCGCGCACCGATGTCGCCAGCGTCCCGTTGCGGTCGCCGGAACCGTGCGTCGATGTGCTCACCGCACCGGCTACCGAAATGTGCGGCAGAGAGGCGAGGTTCGCCAGCGCCAAACCCTCCGCTGCCAGTGCAGGGCAAAGCTGGCCGTAGGTCACACCGCCTTCGATAGTGACCGTGCCTGCCGCCTTGTCGATGCCGATGATCCTGTCGAGACGCTGCGTCGAAATCAGATCGGAGTCGGTGTCGGCGATGTCGCTGAAGGAATGGCGGGAGCCAAGCACTCGGGCGGCGGACGCGTTGCCCACGATCTCGGTGAGTTCGTCGCGGCTTGCCGGGCTGTGAAATCGCCGGGCGCCGTAGGCGATATTGCCTGCCCAGTTTCTGGCGAGGCCGCTCATTGCGCCGTGGGAGGCGCCAGCCCGCGGAGGAACAGGTTTTCGAGGAAGCGCGCGGCGTCCTCGAAACGGCCGTCGCCGCCGCGGCGAGGCCCGAGCACCGCACGCACCTGCACGTCGAAATCGGCGTAGTGCTGGGTCGTCGCCCAGATCGAGAAGATCAGGTGCCAGGGGTCCGTGGGAGCTATCCGGCCGGCCCGCATCCAGCCCTTGATGATCTCGGCCTTCTCGTCGACCAGCGTTTTCAGCTCGCCTTCGAGCATCGGCATGATGCGCGGCGCGCCTTGCAAAATCTCGTTGGCGAAAAGCCGGCTCTCGCGCGGATAGTCGCGTGCCATCTCCAGCTTGCGGCGGATGTAGCCGCGCAGCTCGGTCATCGGGTCGCCGATGTCGTCGAGCTCGCGCAGCGGCGCCAGCCAGGTCTCCAGCAATCGCTGGATGAGCGTGGTGTGTATGTCTTCCTTCGACTTGAAATAATAGAGCAGGTTCGGCTTCGACATGCCCGCCGCCTCGGCGATCTGGTCGATCGTCGCACCGCGGAACCCATGCTGCGAAAATACGTCGAGAGCGGCGTCGAGGATGCGCACCCGCTTCTCGGTCTGGATGCGTGTCCGGCGGGGCTTGGCGGGTGCGTCCATGGGTGCCGCGTCAGAAAGTCGCCGTGTCAGGCATGACTGCCTGGACCAATAGCGTGGACCAGCCAATTCGACCTTGTGGAGCGCGGTTCAAGCGGCCCAAATCCCCTACTAATCCCTTGACCGCCAAGGTGGCGGTGCTAACGTTTGTCCAATCGGTCAAAAATTGCGTATCACAGATGCGCGCCGAAAACCAAGCGTTGGCCGATCCATAACGGGGAACAAAGGAAGGCTTGGTCATGTCCAACAGGCTCAACGTTGCGCCGAACGATCTCAGCGCATTCTGGATGCCGTTTACCGCCAACAGGCAGTTCAAACAGGCGCCGCGCATGCTCGTCGCGGCCAAGGACATGCACTATACGGCCTCCGACGGCCGCCAGCTTCTTGACGGCACCGCCGGCCTCTGGTGCGTCAATGCCGGCCATTGCAGGCCGAAGATCACCGAGGCGATCCGCCAGCAGGCCGGCGAGCTAGACTACGCGCCCGCCTTCCAGATGGGTCATCCGATCGCCTTCGAACTCGCCAACCGGCTGGTCGATCTGGCGCCCGACGGCATGGACCATGTGTTCTTCACCAACTCCGGATCGGAGTCGGTAGACACCGCGCTGAAGATCGCGCTCGCTTATCACCGCGCCAAGGGCAACGGCTCGCGCTTCCGGCTGATCGGCCGCGAACGCGGCTATCACGGCGTCAATTTCGGCGGCATTTCGGTCGGCGGCATCGTCGCCAACCGCAAGATGTTCGGCACGCTGCTGACCGGCGTCGACCACCTGCCGCACACCCATCTGCCGGCCAAGAACGCCTTCACGCGCGGCGTGCCCGAGCATGGCGCGGAACTGGCCGACGAGTTGGAGCGGATCGTCACGCTGCATGACGCCTCGACCGTCGCCGCCGTGATCGTCGAGCCTGTAGCGGGCTCCACGGGCGTTCTCATTCCGCCGAAGGGTTATCTCAAGCGCCTGCGCGAGATCTGCGACAAGCACGGCATCCTGCTGATCTTCGATGAGGTGATCACCGGTTTCGGGCGCCTCGGCACGCCCTTTGCCGCCGACTATTTCGACGTGGTGCCCGACATCATGACGACCGCCAAGGGCGTTTCCAACGGCGTCATCCCGATGGGCGCGGTGTTCGTCAAAAAGGAAATCCACGACGCCTTCATGACCGGCCCGGAGCACCTGATCGAGTTCTTCCACGGCTATACCTATTCGGCCAACCCGATCGCCTGCGCGGCCGCCCTCGGCGCGCTAGACACCTACAAGGAAGAGGGTCTGCTGACGCGCGGCGCCGAACTCGCACCGGTGTGGGAAGACGCGCTGCATTCGCTTAGGGGCGAGCCGCATGTCATCGACGTGCGCAATATCGGCCTCGTCGGCGCGGTAGAACTCGAGCCCATCGCGGGACATCCGACCAAGCGGGCGTTCTCGGCCTTCATCAAGGCGTTCGAGAGCGGCTTCATGATCCGCACGACCGGCGACATCATCGCCATGTCGCCGCCGCTGATCATCTCGAAAGAGCAGATCGCCGAATTGATCGACGGTCTTCGGGGTGTGCTGCGCGCAATCGACTGACAGACAGACTGAGGAGTTCACCCATTCATGGCAGCACCCGGCGAGAACCTGCGCATCAACGGAGACCGTCTCTGGGACTCCCTCGTGGAGATGGCGAAGATCGGACCGGGTGTCGCCGGCGGCAATAACCGCCAGACCGTGACCGACGAGGACGGCGAAGGCCGGGCGCTGTTCAAGAAGTGGTGCGAGGATGCGGGGCTCGAAATGGGCCTCGACAAGATGGGCACCATGTTCGCACGGCGCGAGGGCACCGACCCGGACGCACTGCCGGTCTATGTCGGCTCGCATCTCGACACCCAGCCGACCGGCGGCAAATATGACGGCGTGCTGGGCGTGCTCGGCGGGCTGGAGATCATCCGTACGCTGAACGATCTCGGCATCAAGACGAAGCACCCGATCGTGGTCACCAACTGGACCAACGAGGAAGGCACGCGCTTCGCGCCGGCCATGCTGGCGTCGGGCGTGTTCGCCGGCATGCACGAGCTCGACTGGGCCTATGAGCGTACCGACGCGAAAGGCAAGAAGTTCGGCGACGAGCTGGAGCGCATTGGCTGGAAGGGCGACGAGGAGGTCGGCTCCCGCAAGATGAAAGCCTTCTTCGAACTGCACATCGAGCAGGGGCCGATCCTCGAGGACGAGGGCATCGACATCGGCGTCGTCACCCACGGCCAGGGTCTGTGGTGGCTTCAGGTGACGCTGACCGGCAAGGAAAGCCACACCGGCTCGACGCCGATGCCCAAGCGCCGCAATGCGGGGCTCGGCATGGCGCGGGTGACGGAACTCGTGCACGAAGTGGCGATGGACTATCAGCCCGATGCCGTCGGCGCGATCGGCCATGTCGAGGTCTATCCCAATTCGCGCAACGTGATCCCCGGCAAGGTGGTCTTCACCATCGACATCCGCTCGCCCAACCAGGAAGTGCTCGACACGATGCGGGCGCGTATCGAACAGGGCATCGCGCAGATTGCAGAGGCAATGGACATCGGTTTCGAGGTGGAGGCCGTCGGCCATTTCGATCCCGTCACCTTCGACGAGGGCTGCGTGAAGGCGGTGCGCGACGCGGCCGAGCGCCTTGGCTACTCGCACCGTAACATCGTCTCGGGCGCGGGCCACGACGCCTGCTGGATCAACCGGGTGGCGCCGACCGCCATGGTGATGTGCCCTTGCGTCGACGGTCTCAGCCACAACGAGGCGGAGGAAATCTCCAAGGAATGGGCGACAGCCGGCGCCGACGTGCTGATGCATGCGGTAATCGAGACGGCGGAGATCGTGGAGTGACCAGTTGACCGCCGCGACCGTCCTTGCTTTCGCGGTCATGGCCGCGCTGCTCATCATGTCGCCCGGCCCGAACGGCGTGCTGATCGCGAAGACCGTGCCAACGTCCGGCCGCACGGCCGGTTTCGCCAACATCACCGGTTTCGTCGTCGCTTTCTTCGTGCACGGCACATTCGCGATCTTTGGTCTTTCGGTGCTGCTGCTTCAGTCGGCGCACCTGTTCACGGCGGTGAAGCTTGCGGGCGCGGCCTATCTCGTCTGGATCGGGCTGAAGGCGCTGCGGGACGCTTGGCGCGGGCTACCGAAGGCACTGACCGAGGTAGCGCCGGCGAGGCGCCGGCGGACGCTGCTCAAAGCCTTCGGCGAGGGCTTCCTCACCAATGCGCTGAACCCCAAGGTTGCGATGTTCTACATCGCGGCATTCCCGCAGTTCATGCCGCAGGGCGAAATCGCGCCGGCGTCCGCCTACCTGCTCGTGGCCGTTCATGCAATGCTGAACGTTGCCTGGTTCGGGCCGATCGTGCTGCTCTTCGAGAGGCTGTCGACGGTGGCGCGGGGCGGCCATGTCCAGCGCGCAATCAAGGGCCTGACCGGCATGGTTTTCGTCGGGTTCGGCATCAAGCTGGCCACATTGCGGCCCTGAGAATTTCAGGAGAGTTTTCATGTCCAAAGTCATCAAGAACGGCACCATCGTCACCGCCGACCGCACGTGGAAGGCGGATGTGCTGATCAAGCACGACAAGATCGTAGGCATCGGCCCGGACCTCCACGCCGATCACGAGATCGACGCCACGGGCTGCTACGTGATGCCGGGCGGCATCGACCCGCACACCCATCTCGAAATGCCGTTCATGGGCACCTATTCCTCGGACGATTTCGAGAGCGGGACGCGCGCCGCGCTCTCCGGCGGCACGACGATGGTGATCGATTTCTGCCTCGGTGATCCGGGCGGCTCGCTGCTTGACGCGATCAAGCGCTGGGACAACAAGTCGACCCGCGCCTGCTGCGACTATTCCTTCCACATGGCGATCACCTGGTGGGGCGAGCAGGTGTTCAACGAGATGCCCGAGGTCATCGAGCGCGGGATCACTTCCTTCAAGCATTTCATGGCCTACAAGGGCGCGCTGATGGTCAATGACGACGAGATGTATTCGTCTTTCCAGCGCTGCGCCGAGCTTGGCGGGCTGCCGATGGTGCATGCCGAAAACGGTGACGTGGTTGCGCAGATGCAGGCCAAGCTGCTTGCCGAGGGCAATGACGGGCCGGAAGGCCACGCCTACTCACGTCCGCCTGAAGTGGAAGGCGAGGCGACCAACCGTGCCATCATGATCGCCGACATGGCGGGCGTACCGCTCTATGTGGTGCACACGTCCTGCGAGCAGAGCCACGAAGCGATCCGCCGGGCGAGGCAGAAGGGCATGCGTGTCTATGGCGAGCCGCTGATCCAGCATCTGGTGCTGGACGAGAGCGAATATTCCAATCCCGACTGGGACCACGCGGCGCGGCGCGTGATGAGCCCGCCCTTCCGCAACAAGCAGCATCAGGATTCGCTGTGGGCGGGCCTGTCCGCAGGATCACTGCAAGTGGTCGCGACCGACCACTGCGCTTTCACTACCGAGCAGAAGCGTTATGGCGTCGGCGATTTCACCAAGATTCCCAACGGCACCGGCGGCCTTGAAGACCGTATGCCCGTTCTGTGGACCTATGGTGTGGGGCAGGGCCGGCTGACGATGAACGAGTTCGTCGCCGTAACCTCGACCAACCCGGCAAAGATCTTCGGCATGTATCCGAAGAAAGGCGCCATCGTCGAAGGCGCTGACGCCGACATTGTGGTCTGGGACCCGGAGAAGAAGAAGACCATCTCGGCCAAGAACCAGCAGTCGGCGATCGACTACAACGTGTTCGAGGGCATCGAGGTGAAGGGGCTGCCGAAGTATGTGCTGACGCGTGGTGAGATCGCGGTCGACAATTTCGAGGTCAAGGCGAAGCCCGGCCACGGGGAGTTCGTGGCGCGCGAGGCGCACGGGCCGGTCAGCAAGGCGCTGTCGCAGTGGAAGGAAGTGGTCGCGCCGCGCAAGGTCGAACGCACAGGCATTCCGGCGAGCGGGGTGTAGGGTTGGCGCGCTCAGGCAGGCACGACGCCGTCCAGCTCCGGCAGCAGAAGCACGCTCTCCTGTTCGTTGGGGTCGGTGCGCGCAACCACCGCCGTGACCGGAGCGTCGGAGCGGTTAGCCGGCAGATGCGGCACGCCGGCCGGAATGTAGATCAGGTCGCCCGCTCGGGCGACCATATGCTCCGTGAGCCCGTCGCCGTGCCACATCTCGGCTTCGCCGCTCAGCACATAAATCGCCGTCTCATGGCTTTCGTGCAGATGCGCCTTGGCGCGCGATCCCGGTGGAATGGTGAGCAGGTGCATGCAGATGCCCGTCGCGCCGGCGCTTTCGGCGGAAATGCCGGCGAGATAGTCAAATCCCTGCTTACCCGCATAGGCCATGCCGGCCTGGAACTTGCGGCATTCCGGTTTCCCGCTGCTGGACATCGGTGTTCCCTCTGACATGCTGGAGACGAAGATAGCCCAACCGAGCAACACCCGTAAGGCCGCCGAGACCGTCGTTGAGGCGTCGGACCTGTCGCTGACCTTCCAGACGAATGACGGGCCGGTGCACGCGCTGTCGGACGTCAGCCTGTCGATCGGCAAGGGCGAATTCGTCTCCTTTATCGGTCCATCGGGCTGCGGCAAGACGACGTTCCTGCGCGTCATCGCCGACCTCGAGCAGCCGACCTCAGGCGCGATTTCCGTCAATGGCATGACGCCGTCGCAGGCGCGCGAAAACCGAGCCTATGGCTATGTGTTCCAGGCGGCGGCGCTTTATCCGTGGCGCACGATCGACCGCAATGTTGCATTGCCGCTGGAAATCATGGGTATTCCAAGGGCCGAGCAGAAGGAACGGGTGGCGCGCACGCTGGAACTGGTCAACCTCACCGGCTTCGAGAAGAAGTTTCCGTGGCAGCTCTCGGGCGGCATGCAGCAGCGCGCCTCGATTGCCCGCGCGCTCGCCTTCGACGCCGATCTGCTCCTGATGGACGAGCCGTTCGGTGCGCTGGACGAGATCGTTCGCGATCATCTCAACGAGCAGCTTCTCGATCTCTGGGCGCGGACCAACAAGACGATCTGCTTCGTCACGCACTCCATTCCCGAGGCCGTCTATCTCTCGACCAAGATCGTGGTCATGAGCCCGCGGCCCGGCCGCGTGACCGACGTGATCGAATCCACGCTGCCCGCCGAGCGGCCGCTCGACATCCGCGAAACGCCGGAGTTCCTCGCTATCGCCGCACGCGTGCGCGACGGATTGCGGGCAGGGCATTCATATGACGATTGAGGTCGTGCAGGGGGTGATGTCGGAACCGGTCATCCGCCAAGCGACCGTGGCCGATCTTCCGGCCTGCGCGCAAATCATCAACGACTACATCGACAGCACCGACTGGCTGCCGCGCACGAAGCCGCGCGCGGAGATCGCCGGGCTGTTCACGCCGGAGCTGCTCGACAAGCGGACGATGCTCGTCGTTGAAGTGGATCGGGAAGTCGCCGCCTACGCGTCGGCGGCGGATGGCTTCGTCTACGCAATCTACATCGCGCCGCGTCACCGGAACGCCGGCATCGGCGCGAAGCTGCTCGATGAACTGAAGTCGAGATATCAGCAGCTTGAGCTTACCGTCTTTGAGTTGAATGACCGGGCGCGCCGCTTCTACGACCGGGAGGGCTTCAGCGAAATTCCCGAGCGCCGCGACGACAACACGGAAGAAGGTGTGCCGACACTGCTGATGCGATGGCGGAGGGCGGCATGAGGGGCGGCAAGGCGATCCCCGTGCTGACGATCCTCGCCGGGATCGTGCTTGCCTGGTATGTCGGCACCTATTTCATGAACGCGCCTTTCCAGCGCGGACTGAACGACCGGCGCGGCGCGACGCCGACCTTCTCCGAGTTCGTCGGGCAGACGATGTCGCAGCCGAAGCCGACGCTGCCCGCGCCGCACCAGGTGGCTGTCAATTTCTTCGAGAACACGTTCCAGCGCAAAGTCACCAGCGGGCAGAGCCTTGTCTACCATTCCTGGGTAACGCTCTCCTCGACGCTGCTCGGCTTCCTGTTTGGCACGGTGCTCGGCATCGTGATCGCGGTTGGCATTGTGCATGTGCTGGCGCTCGACCGCAGCCTGATGCCGTGGATCATCGCCTCGCAGACGATACCCATTCTGGCGCTGGCGCCGATGATCGTGGTGGTGCTGGCGGCGGTCGGGCTGACCGGGCTGATCCCCAAGGCGCTGATCTCGACCTATCTGTCGTTCTTTCCGGTCGCCGTGGGCATGGTGAAGGGGCTGCGTTCGCCCGAAAGCTCGCATCTCGACCTGATGCACACCTACAATGCCAGCCGTTCCGACGTGTTCTGGAAGCTCAGGCTGCCGGCTTCGGTGCCGTTCCTGTTCGCTTCGATGAAGGTCGCGGTGGCTGCGAGCCTGGTCGGCGCTATCGTCGGCGAACTGCCGACGGGTGCGGTGGCCGGAATTGGCGCCAAACTGCTTTCGGGCTCCTACTACAGCCAGACCATCGAGATTTTCTCGGCGCTGATCGCCGGATCGATCGTTGCGGTTGTGCTCGTCACGACGGTCGGGCTGGTCGGCCGCATGACCGAACGCGCGATGGGAGCGCGGCCGGCATGAATACGTTCAGGCCCTCATGGCAGGCGATCCTGTGTGTACTTGCAATCATTGGCGCGCTGTTCACGCTCCCCGCCGCGGGTGGGGAGGCCGCAATCGCCGACAGCGACAATCTGCTCGTCGCGCTGGCGCTGCTTTTCATAGGCGCCGCCGGATCGAGCATCGGCTTGGCCGCTGGCGTTGTTGCGCTGTTGCTCTTCATCACCGCCCACGGCGCGGCCTGGATGCTGGTGACCGGCATCGCCGGGGGCGAAGGCACGGCGGGGCTGTCTTACTTCCTTATGCTGACCGGGGCATGGCTGCTTGCCTGGCGGCTGGTCTCGGTGCTGTCGGGCCTCAAGCTGCCGCACAAGGCATTGGCATTCGGCATGCGGCTACTCGTGCCGGCGATTTTCGGCGTCTGGATACTGATCCTGTGGGAAGCGATCGTGCGCGGCGCCGGCGTGCCGTTCATCCTGCTGCCGCCGCCGAGCGCCATTGCGGCCCGGATGGCGAGTTCGGTTCCTGTGCTGGCGGCCGACGTAAGCCAGACGATCTTCAAGGCTGTTCTGGTCGGTTACGTGATGGGGTGTACTGCCGGTTTCGTCGCTGCCGTGCTTGCCGACCGGTTCCTGTTCCTGCGCCGGGGGCTGCTGCCGATCGGCAACATGGTGTCGGCCCTACCGATCATCGGCATCGCGCCGATCATGGTCATGTGGTTCGGTTTCGACTGGCCTTCCAAGGCTGCCGTCGTCGTGGTGATGACCTTCTTCCCGATGCTGGTGAACACGGTGGCGGGGCTCGCGGCCTCAGGCAGCATGGAACGCGACCTGATGCGCACCTATGCGTCGAGCTACTGGCAGACGCTTTTCAAGCTCAGGCTGCCGGCGGCGGCGCCCTTCATCTTCAACGCACTCAAGATCAACTCAACGCTGGCGCTTATCGGCGCTATCGTGGCGGAGTTCTTCGGCACGCCTATCGTGGGCATGGGATTCCGCATCTCGACCGAAGTCGGCCGGATGAATGTCGACATGGTCTGGGCGGAAATCGCGGTTGCGGCGCTGGCCGGTTCCGTTTTTTATGGCGTGATCGCTCTCATAGAAAGGGGCGTCACGTTTTGGCACCCGTCTATCCGTGGTGGGTAGGCGAACTTCAGAGGGTAGTACAATGAAAAGACTGATGATTTCGATGATGGCGGGAGCGTTCTCGCTGACTGCCGTCCAGGCGTGGGCCGCTGACGCGGTGACGCTGCAGCTCAAATGGGTCGCGCAGGCGCAGTTTGCCGGCTACTTCGTCGCCAAGGACAAGGGCTTCTATGAGGAGGAAGACCTCGACGTCACGATCAAGCCGGGCGGCCCGGATATCGCGCCCGAGCAGGTGATTGCCGGCGGCGGCGCCGACGTGATTGTGACCTGGATGGCGGCAGCGCTTTCGGCGCGCGAGAAAGGCGTGCCGCTGGTCAACATCGCCCAGCCGTACAAGAACGCCGGTATGCAGCTGGTGTGCCCGAAGGACGGTCCGGTACAGACGGTCGAGGACTTCCCCGGCCACACGCTCGGCGTCTGGTTCTTCGGCAACGAATATCCGTTCTACGCCTGGATGAACAAGCTCGGCTATTCGACCGAAGGCGGCGATGACGGCGTGACCGTTCTCAAGCAGTCCTTCGACGTGCAGCCGCTGATCCAGGGCCAGGCCGACTGCATCTCGGTCATGACCTACAATGAGTACTGGCAGCTGATCGACGCCGGCTACACCGCCGACGATCTGATCGTCTTCAACTACTCGGCGCTCGACGTCGACCTGCTGGAAGACGGCCTCTATGCGCTCGAAGGCGATCTCGCCGACCCGGCGTTCAAGGACAAGATGACCCGCTTCGTGCGCGCGTCGATGAAGGGCTGGGAATACGCCATTGCCAACCCGGAAGAGGCGGCATCCATCGTCATGGATAATGGCGGCCAGGATGAAGCGCATCAGGTCCGCATGATGGGTGAGGTTGCCAAGCTGATCGGCGAGCCGGACGCGAAGCTGCCGGTCGACGCATACCAGCGTACGGCGGACGCCGTGCTGGCGCAGGGTATCATCACGAAGGCTCCGGAAGGCGCCTACACCACCGAGATCACCGACGGCCTCTAAGGCTCGATTGTCAGTGGACTATGAGAAGGGGCGGGCGACCGCCCCTTCTCTTTTCTACAGCGCTAGCCTCGCCCGCTCCGCGTCGCGGTAGGCGCCGGGCGTGGCGCCCATTTCGCGACGGAAGAACCGGTTGAAATATGCCGCGTCGGCGAAGCCCAGCGAATAGGCGATATTCTGGATGGAACTCGTCGAAAAGACGAGGTCACGCCGGGCGGCTTCCATGATGCGGCGCGTCACCATTGCCTGGACCGTCAAACCGGTCTCCTCGCGTGCGATCCGGTTGAGATGCGTCGGCGTCACGCCGAGGCGCTCGGCATAGAAGGCGGCAGGGCGGTGTTCGCGATAGTGGACGCCGATCAGGGCGGCCAGCTCGTCGATACGGCGTGCGTTTCGCCCGTGCGATCGGACGCCATGCGGATTCTGCTCGAGGTGGATGCGGGCAAGACCGACGACCGCCTGAGCCATCAGTGCTTCGAGAAGGGCGAGCCGTCCGGGCGCGGGGTTGACCATTTCGTTGGCGATGGTCCGCAGGGCGTCGGCAGGCGGGCTGCCGCGGGCTTCCGACAGCGGAATGACGCGCGTTCGCGAGGCGAAGGCGGCAATTTGCACATCGCCGGCTGAGACAGCCTCCAGCCGGTCGGCCAGAGCGGTGACGACGATGCCGTCGATGTCGCGAGCGAAGCGAAAGCCATGCACGGCGTTGTGCGGGATGAACAGGACGCAGGGTGCCCGGAAATCACAAGCGCCATCCGTTTCCAGCATTTCACCGCGCCCGCTGGAGACGAGGAACAGCTGGAACAGCGACTCGTGGCGGTGCGGCGCGATCTCGTAGTTGTGGCGGGCCGTTCGTTCCAGAATCGTCTCGCAATGCAACCAGAAGTCACCGGCCTCTCCGGTTCGCTCCCGGTAGAGACGGTAGGAAGGTACCTGCTGCCGCGCCGCATTCATGTTCAGATAGTGCAATCGAATGCGGGCATTGTCCATTGCGAGCAGACTGGCGGCGTTTAAGTCTCACCGCCGAAAGGACGCTTCGGGAGGACGCGTTTGCGCACACAAGTAGCCATCATCGGTTCAGGCCCGTCTGGGCTGCTGCTCGGTCAGCTTCTGACCAACGCCGGAATCGACAATGTGATCCTCGAGCGGGTCTCCAAGGACTATGTGCTCGGCCGGGTCCGCGCGGGCGTTCTGGAAGAGGGGACGGTCGGCCTCATGGACGAGGCCGGCGCAGGCAAGCGCATGCATGCCGAAGGCCTGCCGCATGACGGCTTCGATCTCGCCTTCGATGGCGGGCACCACCGCATCAACCTGTTCGAACTCACCGGTGGCAAGCGGGTGATGGTCTATGGCCAGACCGAGCTGACACGCGACCTGATGGGAAAGCGCGAGCAGACCGGCGGCGTCAGCATATATGAGGCCGCCAATGTGCGCCCGCACGATTTCGACGGCGCGCAGCCCTACGTGACCTACGAGAAGGATGGGACGGAACACCGCATCGACTGTGATTTCATCGCCGGCTGCGACGGCTTTCATGGTGTGTCGCGCAAGTCCGTTCAGCGCGACGCCATCACCGAGTTCCAGCGGGAGTATCCGTTCGGCTGGCTGGGCGTGCTTGCGGATATTCCGCCGGTCAGCCACGAACTCATCTATGCCAATCATCCGCGCGGTTTTGCGCTGTGTTCCATGCGGTCGCCGACCCGAAGCCGCTACTATGTGCAGTGTCCCCTGACCGAGAAGGTCGAGAATTGGAGCGACGACCGCTTCTGGGACGAGCTGAGGCAGCGCCTGCCAGACGACGTGGCGGAGCGCCTGGTCACAGGCCCGTCCTTCGAGAAGTCGCTCGCGCCGCTTCGCTCCTTCGTCGCGGAGCCGCTGCGCTTTGGAAGGCTGTTCCTTGTCGGCGATGCGGGGCATATCGTTCCGCCGACCGGCGCCAAGGGGCTCAATCTCGCAGCCAGCGACGTGCGCTATCTCTTCGACGCGCTGCGAGAGTACTATCTGGAGAAGTCTGGGGCGGGCATCGACGCCTACTCCGCAAAAGCCCTGGCGCGTGTGTGGAAGGCGGAGCGGTTCTCGACCTGGATGACGAGCACGCTGCACAGGTTCGACGAGCAGGGCGCATTCGGCCAGCGCATACAGGAGGCGGAGCTCAACTACCTCGTGAGCTCTCAGGCCGCCTCCACATCACTTGCTGAAAACTATGTGGGGTTGCCCTATTGATGGCGACGGGCGAAGAACGGCGATGAGCGACAATCAGCGGCACAAGCAGGGAATGGCGACGCGGCGCAGCGTGCTGGGCGCTGCGCATGTCGATCGGGCGGAGGCGGCGAAGACGCCGTTCGACGAAGCGTTCCAGGAGCTGATCACGGAGGCGGCCTGGGGACATGTCTGGTCGCGCGACACGATCACCAAGCGGGAACGGTCCATGATGACGCTGGCGCTGCTTGCCGGGCTCGGCAATTTCGAGGAACTGGCGCTCCACACACGCGCAACAGCGAACACGGGCGCCAGCCGCGACGACATCATGGAAGCGATGCTGCACGTGGCGATCTACGCCGGCGTGCCGCGCGCCAACCACGCAATCAAGGTCATCAAGCAGGTTTTTGAGGAAATGGACGGAAAGTCGACATGAGCGGCGCTACCCTATCCAACCGCAAGCCAGAGACGGGCGCGTTCTACCAGCGCGATCTCGACTGGCATCCGCCGGCCTACACGCCGCAGTACAAGACGTCCGTCCTGCGCTCGCCGCAGAAGGCGCTGCTGTCGCTTGACAACACGCTGTCGGAAATCACCGGGCCGGTCTTCGGCCACAACATCCTCGGCGAACTCGACAACGACCTGATCCACAATTTCGCCAAGGCCGGCGAAAGCGCGATTGGGCCGCGCATCATCGTGCACGGTCACGTGCTCGACGAGCGGGGAAGGGGCGTCGACGGCGTCCTGCTCGAGTTCTGGCAGGCCAATGCCGGCGGGCGCTACCGTCACCGCAAGGAAGGCTACATGGCGCCGCTGGATCCGAATTTCGGCGGCTGCGGGCGTACGATCACCGACGAGAACGGCTATTACTGCCTGCGCACGATCCAGCCCGGACCCTATCCCTGGCCGAACAGGGCCAATGACTGGCGCCCGGCTCATATCCATTTTTCGGCATTCGGACATGGTTTCGCGCAGCGGCTCATCACCCAGATGTATTTCGAGGGCGACCCGTTGATCTGGAAATGCCCGATCGTCGATACGATCCCCGACCGAGAGGCGATCGAAGGGCTGACCGCCGTGCTCGACATGGAAGCGACCATCCCGATGGATGCACGCGCCTACAAGTTCGACATCGTGCTGCGCGGCCGGCGCTCGACGCTGTTCGAGAACCGCAGGGAGGGAAACTGACATGGCGCAGTCCCTCAATCGCCTCAAGGAAAGCGCGTCGCAGACCGCCGGACCCTATGTCCATATCGGCTGCACGCCGAATTTCGCTGAGATAACAGGCGTCTATTCGGAAGACCTCGGCGCTTCGATGGTCAACGACAAGACGAAGGGCGAGCGGATCACCATTTCCGGGCACGTCATCGACGGCGCCGACACGCCGCTGAAGGACGCGCTTGTGGAAATCTGGCAAGCGGACGCGAGCGGCCTCTACAACAGCCCGGCGGAAATGCGTGGCTCGGCCGATCCCAACTTCACCGGCTGGGGACGTTGCCCGACCGACATGACAACAGGCGAGTTCCGCTTCGAGACGATCAAGCCCGGCCGGGTGCCGTTCAAGGACGGGCGGCTTATGGCGCCGCACATCACCTTCTGGATCGTGGCGCGGGGGATCAATCTCGGCCTCTCGACGCGTATGTATTTCGAAGACGAGGAAGCGGCAAACGCCGAGGACCCCGTCCTGGCGCGTATCGAACACCGGGTGCGGGTGCCGACCTTGCTGGCGAAGAAGGACGGAAACGGGTACACCTTTGACATTCACCTTCAGGGTGAGAAGGAAACCGTCTTCTTCGACATCTAGGGTTCGGCTTGTCCACAGCGCTGTTCGACCACCCATACATCTCTGGTCTGCTCGGCGATGCCGAGATGGCGCCCCACCTGAATGCGGAGTCGCAGCTGGCCGCGATGCTCCGTTTCGAGACCGAGCTTGCGATGGCGCAGGCGGTCGAAGGGGTCATTCCGGAAACTGCAGCATCTGCAATCGTCGAAGCGATCGATCACCTAACGTTGGATTTCAATGCACTGCGCGCCGGGGTGGAGCGCGATGGCGTCGTGGTGCCGGCACTGGTTGCGGAGTTGCGCGCAGCGACAGGCGGCAAGCATGGGCGCCATGTTCATTTCGGCGCGACCAGCCAGGATCTGATCGACACGGCTCAAGCGCTGGCGCTGAAGGAGATCGTCAAAATCCTGGAACGACGCCTCGCTGACGTGCTTGTCGTTCTCGATGAGCTTCACAAGCGCGACGGCAAGACCAAGGTCATGGCGCATACGCGCATGCAAGCGGCAATACCCGTCACCGCTGCGCGCAAGATCGAGAGCTGGCGCGACCCGCTGATTCGCCAAAACCAGCGGCTGACGCAGGTTCGGAACGACCTGTTGGTGCTGCACTATGGCGGAGCGGCCGGCACGCTCGACAAACTCACCGGCAGCAAGGGACCTGCCGTGCGTGCCCGGCTGGCAAAACGGCTCGGCCTCAGGGATATTCCGCGCGCACGGCACAGCGAGCGCGACGGCCTCGCCAATTTCGCCTCCTGGCTGTCCGTGCTCACCGGGTCGCTCGGCAAGATGGGGCAGGACATTGCACTGCTGGCGCAAAGCGAGGTCGGCGAGATCGTGCTTGCCTCGGGTGGTGGATCGTCGGCGATGCCGCACAAGGTGAACCCGATTGGCGCCGAACTTCTGGTCACCTTCGCGCGGTTCAATGCAACCCTGCTTTCTGCGATGCACCACGCGCTGGTCCACGAGAACGAGCGCTCGGGCGCGGCGTGGACGCTCGAACGCATGGTGTTGCCGCAGATGACAGTGGCTGCCGGCGCTGCGCTGAGGACGGCCGCCGGTCTGATCGGGTCGCTGTCGTTTCGTCCGACCGCCTAGGTCGTCAGATTAGGGACGCGATTTCGGGATAAATCTCGAGAGTCCCTCGGTAGATCATGTCCAACGCGACATAGAGGATGATGACCAGCCCGACATAGGCGATCCAGCGGTGGCGCTCGAGAAGCCGCGCAATCCACGATGCCGCGATGCCCATCAGGGCGACCGACAGGACCAGTCCGAAGATCAGAACGGTCGGATGGTCGCGAGCCGCGCCGGCCACGGCGAGGACATTGTCCAGGGACATCGACACGTCGGCGATGATGATCTGAATTGCCGCCTGGCGGAAACTCTTGACTGGCGCGCCGCCGGCGATCGAGCCGTCGGCATTCAGGTCTTCACCCGCCAACGCCTCGTGCGCCGCGTGGGATTCAGCGTGCGAAGTGCGGAGTTCCCGCCACATCTTCCAGCATACCCAAAGCAGCAGCAGGCCGCCGACAAGAAGCAGGCCGATGATCTCGAGCAGCTGGACGGTGATCGAGGCGAAGCCGATGCGCAGCACCGTGGCTGCGATGATGCCGACGAGGATGGCCTTGGCGCGCTGGTGCGCCGGCAGTCCGGCCGCGGCAAGACCGATGACGACAGCGTTGTCGCCTGCCAGCACCAGGTCGATCATGATGACCTGGATCAGTGCGGCGAAGCCGTCATGAGTGAATATGTCCATGCTTCAGCCCCTCTGCCGGCGAATGCACGGGTCCGACACAACGCGTGGCACGCGGAATGCGTCGATACCGGCCGCGCGAACGAGGCCGCACCCGGTCAATTCTGAAATTTGCAATGTAAAGACTTCTAGTCGCGCCGCGTTTGCGCGTTGTCGATCAGACCGACATCACAGGCGACGCCTCGCCTGCCAGAGGGGCCCGGTCCGGGTGACAGGGCCTATACATGCCGTGCTGCGCCTGCGGATTCAAGCCGGGAGGCGGAATATCTTTTGTGCAGTTCCGTTACCGACGCTCGCGGATATCGGTGAGAGTGCGGGTCGGCGTTATCGCTTCTGGCGAGAGCTTGACGTCTATAATGGCTGGCTTGCCGCTGGCGCGCGCCCGCTCATAGGCGGGAGCGAACTCGGCGGTCGTTACCACCGTTTCGCCGTGCCCGCCATAGGCGCGGGCAAGCGCCGCGAAGTCGGGATTGATGAGGTCGGTCCCGGAGACACGTCCGGGGTATTCGCGTTCCTGATGCATGCGGATCGTGCCGT
Source organism: Rhizobiaceae bacterium (assembly GCA_017643025.1). Classification (GTDB taxonomy): domain Bacteria; phylum Pseudomonadota; class Alphaproteobacteria; order Rhizobiales; family Rhizobiaceae; genus RCIO01. The sequence goes on along the minus strand of JAEPOG010000001.1, from coordinate 596,728 downwards.
ATGTGCCATTGTTGATGACGAGGATCACATAGGGAACGCCATACTGGATCGCGGTGGCGAACTCCTGCCCGTTCATGAGAAAGTCCCCGTCGCCCGCAAAGACGAGCACGTCGCGCTCGGGAAATTCCATCTTGGCCGCGACACCTGCCGGCGGGCCGTAGCCCATCGAGCCGGAGGTGGGGGCGGCCTGCGTGCCGAAACGGCGGAAGCGGTGATAGCGGTGGATCCAGGTGGCGAAATTGCCGGCGCCGTTGCAGAAGATCGTGTCCTCGGCCAGCGTTTCCTCCAGCCACGCCATGATCGGGCCCATGTGCACGTCGCCGGGGCCGGTCTCGGGCGGCGTCGACCACTTCAGATAGGAAGCGTGGAGCTTTTCAGTCGTCGCGGCCCAGCGCGGCTGGGCGGGCGGCGTTAGCGCCGCGAGCGCCTTGGCGAAGGCGGCTGGCGACGCGTTGATGGGTAGCGCGGGGCGATAGACGCGGCCGAGTTCGCCGGCGTCCGGGTGGACGTGGATCAGCGTCTGGTCGGGGTAGGGGCTCTTGAGCAGCGAGTAGTCCGACGAGGGGATTTCGCCGAAGCGCGCGCCGACCATCAGGACAATGTCGGCTTCCTTGATGGCGCGCGCGAGATCAGGGTTCGGGCCGATGCCGATATCGCCGGCGTAGGAGGGATGGAGCTGGTCGCACAGCGACTGTCGGCGGAAGGTACAGCCGGCCGGAAGCGCCCAGCGCTCAAGCGCCGTGCTCATATCCGCTACGGCTTCCTCGTCCCAGCGCGAGCCGCCGAGAATGACGAAAGGCCGCTCGGCGCCCTCCAGCATGCCGCGAAGCTGCTTCATTGCCTCGGGCGAAGGGCTGGTCTCGACCGGGACGTAGGGCTGGGGTGCGGGAGCCTCCACCTCGTCGGTCAGCATGTCTTCCGGCAGTGAAATCACCACCGGCCCCGGCCGCCCAGAGGTGGCGACGGCAAAGGCGCGTGTCACGATCTCCGGGATGCGGGCAGCATCGTCGATTTCGACGGCCCATTTGGCGATGGGGCCGAAGAAGGCGCGGAAATCGACCTCCTGGAAGGCTTCGCGGTCGCGTGCGTGCCTCGCGACCTGGCCGATGAACAGGATCATCGGCGTGGAGTCCTGCTTGGCGATGTGAACACCAGCCGACGCGTTGGTTGCACCCGGGCCGCGCGTGACGAAGCAGATGCCGGGCTTGCCGGTGAGCTTGCCGGCGCAGTCGGCCATCATGGCGGCGCCACCCTCCTGCCGGCAAATGACCGTCTGGATGGCTGAATCGTGCAGCGCATCGAGTACCGCCAGATAGCTTTCGCCCGGCACGCAGAAGATGCGTTCGACGCCGTTGACCTCGAGGGCATCGACGATCAGCTGGCCGCCTGTTCTCATTTCTTACGGTCCTTTAGTTCGGCCAATATCTCATCGGTGTGTTCGCCAAGCCGCGGGGAAGGGCGCTCGTAACGAAGCGGCGTTCCGTGCATGACCATCGGCGCGCGCACGGATGGCAGCGTGTTGCCGTCGCCATCGTCCAGATCGATGCGCATGCCTCGCGCCACGACCTGCGGGTCGGCGAACATCTCGGCGATGTTGTTGATAGGGCTGGCGGGCACCGACGCGGCGTCAAGCTTCGGCAGCAAGTCGTCGCGGTTCCAGTTCGCCAGCGTCTCGATGATCCTCGCGCGCAGCGCCGCCCGATGTGTGACGCGGGCCGGATTCGTCGCGAAATCAGGATCGGTGGCTAGCTCATTGAGATCGACGACCTTGCAGAAGCGCTGGAACTGCCCGTCATTGCCGACCGCCAATATGATATGGCCATCCTTCACCGGCAGAACCTCGTAGGGCGAGATGTTCATGTGGGCATTGCCCATCTGGACGGGCGGCTTGCCCGATACGAGGTAGTTCAGGTTCTGGTTGCCAAGGATCGAGACCTGCGTATCGAGCAGCGCCATGTCGATGAACTGACCCTCGCCGGTCCGTTCGGCATGGCGAAGTGCCGCCTGTATGGCGATCACCGAATAGAGCCCGGTGAAGATGTCGGACACCGCGACGCCGACCTTCTGCGGTTCGCGCCCTGCCTCGCCGGTGATCGACATCAGGCCGCCGATGCCCTGGATGATGAAGTCATAACCCGCGCGTGGCGCGTAAGGTCCGGTCTGGCCGAAACCGGTGATCGAGCAGTAGACGAGGCGCGGATTGAGTTCCTTCAGGCTGTCATAATCGAGCCCGTATTTCTTCAGCCCGCCGAACTTGAAATTTTCGATCAGCACATCGGCGGTGGCGATCAGCTCCTTCAGTGTCGCCGCGCCTTCAGGCGTCGAGAAATCGATGGCGATCGAGCGCTTGCCCCTGTTGGTCGAATGGTAGTAGGCGGCCGACAGGTTCTCACCGTCATGGCTTTTCACGAAAGGCGGACCCCAGCTGCGCGTGTCGTCGCCACCGTTCGGGTTCTCCACCTTGATGACGTCGGCGCCAAGATCGGCGAGCAACTGTCCCGCCCATGGCCCGGCCAGAATGCGGGCCAGCTCGATGACGCGGATGCCGTGAAGGGGAGGGTTGGACATGGGTATCGGTTACGCTTGAAGGGTCGGTCGGACAACAGCGGAGACAATCCAGCCGATTGGTCCAGACGCTGTCAGGCGCAGACCTTTTCCGCCCAGACCGCGAATTCGTCCATGATGAGATTTCGATTCAAGTCGTTCAGGCATTCGTGCCGCGTGTCGGCGTAAACCCTTGAAGTCAGATTCGAAAATCCCAACCGTGTGAGGCGCTTTTCGAACCTGCGGACAAGCTTGCCGCCTTCGGTGCTAGGGTCTTTCTCGCCGCCGACAAGGTTGAATGGCCGGTCTTTCGGTACTGCGGCGAAGCGATCATCGTCGCTGCAGTAGTCGATGAAACCGAAGAGGTCGGACCACATCGCCACCGACGCGTCCCAGCCGCAAAGCGGATCGGCGACATATTTGTCGACCTCCTCGGGGTCGCGCGACAACCAGTCGAAATCGGTGCGGCGGTTGGGTATCTGCTTCGCCCAAGCCTGGAAGGTGAGCTTCGGGATGATGCGCGAAGCAGCATCCGAGCCGAGGCGGAAGCGCTCCCAAGCCATTGCGGCCTTCGCCGCCAGCAGCGCAGGCGCCGGGGTGAACTGACCGTTCCAGATGGCGACGCCGGCGGCGCGCTCCGGATAACGCAGCGTGTGGCACATGCTGATCAGCGCACCCATGGAATGGCCGAAGGTGATGACCGGCAGGCCGGGGTGCTTTTCGGCGATGTGGCCATGCACCGCGTCCACATCGGCGATCACCTTGTCGCCGGACGGCCATGGGCCGAACATGCGCGGCGGTGCGCCTGGCGCCGTGGTGCCGCCATGGCCGCGATGGTCATGCGCATAGGTGTGGATGCCGTATCCGGCCAGAACATCGGCGAAGCGCTCATATCGCGCCGCATGCTCGGCAAGGCCGTGATTGATCTGGACGACGCCGCGTCCTTTACCCTTCGCCTTGCGAACGTAGAGGTTGAGCGATGCGCCGGTGGGCGAGGGCAGCGACTTAGGCTTGGCAAACGGCATCGGGCGCCGTCAATCGTAGGCGCAGGGTCGGGCCGTTGCCCGGCACCGCCATGCGTTGATGCCGATCACAGTTGTGTATCGCGAACAGCTGAAGCTCGAGTTTTCCGCATTCGTCCAGTTGGCGAAACGCAGCGTGTAGATGTTCGCAACCTTCGTTGACCACACGGTGGCTGCTGCCACCTCGGCGGTAACGCGCGTCGGATGGCCGCGCACGGTCGGGCCGGAGACGCTGAGCTTGCAGGTCTTGGCTGCCTCGGCCGCGCCTGTGAAGCCAATCAAACCGGCAGCCATGACGGCGGGGATCAGCATCGTCTTGATGTTCATTTGCGGCCTCCCAGGCGGTTGAACGTTGCGCCGGAACAGTCGCGGAAAGCCCGTGGCAAGGCAAGCGCCAAAGCGCGCCTTGCGGTGTGACGTGCGCCGATGCCCGTGGTAGCTTACCTCAATGGGGAAGGGGACAGGATCAAGCGGCGTATCCGGACGGCTTGCGATCCTGCTCGCCGTGGCGTTCGCGCTTGCCGGCTGCGCCGGCCCCAAGATCTATTTCGCCGAAGAAGACGCGCCGGCTTACGCCAAGGCAGGCGAGACCGGTCCGCTGCTGGCGCTGACGCAGACTTTCGGCGGCGCGCTTTCGCCCGTCGTGCGCAACCTGGCCGCGCCGCATGGCGAACTGATCTACCGCGAGGGGCTGGCGGAGTTCGTGCGATCCGAGCTCAGGCCGCTCGACATCGTGCTGGTGCGTTCGCGTCCGGCGCTGACGCGGGCCTTGATCACCAGCCATTTCACCCATGCGATCGTCTGGCTCGGCACCGAAGACGAGATGCGGCGCGCCGGTGTGCTGTCGCTGCCGGAGGTCGCGCCGTACCACGACGCGCTTGCCAAGGGTCGCACGGTGCTTGAATCGGCCGGGGACAATGTTCGCCTTTCGCCGTTCAGCGAAATGATCGATGTCGACGAAATCGTCATCCTGCGCGTACGGGACCGTGGCGCTGCGTGGCGGCGGGCAAGATATTCGGCACTGTTCGCGCATCTCGGTACGCCCTTCGATTACAATTTCGATTTCCGCGACCGGTCGCGGCTGACCTGCGCCGAGCTGGTGGCCGAGGTCTTCCCCGAGTTCGGCATCCCGGTGCGCTTCACGCGCGGGCGTTACGCGATCATCCCGGACGATATTGCGCGCCTAGCCGTCGATGGCTCCCGGCATCTTTCGGTGCGCCGCTACATCTGGCCCGACAGCCCCGAAACCTTCGCCACCGGTGTCAGCAATGATGTCAGGAGCGTATTGACCGTGCCACAGCCGGCGGGATGATGATCGGATCAAGCGGAGGATGCGAGCATGGCGACTTTCTCCTTCCCGGCCGAAACGGCAGCCTTTCTCACCGATATCGCGAAGAACAATGACCGCGACTGGTTCGAGGCCAATCGCGACCGCTACGAAGCGGGATATGTCGATGCCGGCAGGGCATTCGTGGAGGAGATGGCGCCGCGCCTGCGAGCGATTTCCCCCGACGTTCACGCCGAACCGAAGATCAACGGCTCGATCTCGCGCATCAATCGCGACACGCGCTTCTCCGCCGACAAGACGCCCTACAAGGACCATCTCGATTTGTGGTTCTGGCATGGCGACAAGCGCGGCTGGGACCGGCCCGGCTTCTATCTGCGCATCACCGCCGACAGGCTCTATCTCGGCTCCGGCATGCATGCTCTGAACAAGGAGCTGGTCGTGAAATATCGCGATGCCGTGGTGGAAGAGCGCTCCGGCAAGGCGCTGGAGGCGGCGGTAGCCAAGGTGACGGCTGCGGGGCCGTACACGGTCGGCGGCGCGACCCGAAAGAAGGTGCCGCGCGGTTACGACGAGAACCACAAGCGCGCCACCTACCTGCTGCACGAAGGGCTCTATGCCGGGCTTGAACTGCCATTCGCGGCGGCCACCGCCACGGATTTCGCCGACGTGGCAGAGGCGCACTTCGCCGCCACATGGCCAGTCGGCAAGTGGCTGCTCGACGAGGTGGCCGGCTAGGCGCTCTCTACCCGCCGGGCGCATTGCTACCCAGCCTGCTTTCGCATACATACGCCGCGACCGTTTTCCCACGCATTCGCATCACGAGGATCGCGCGCGCCATGGCTCGCCAGTTCATTTATCACATGTCCGGCCTCTCCAAGTCCTTCGGCCAGAAGAAGGTGCTGGAGAATATCCACCTCTCCTTCTACCCGGATGCCAAGATCGGCATTCTCGGCCCCAACGGAGCCGGCAAGTCGACGGTGCTCAAGATCATGGCCGGGCTGGACAAGGAGTTCAGCGGCGAGGCGTGGCTCGCCGAGGGCGCCACCTGCGGATATCTGCCGCAGGAGCCGGAGCTCGACCCGACCAAGGACGTGATGGGCAACGTCATGGAAGGCGTGGCGGGCAAGAAGGCCGTGCTCGACCGCTACAACGAACTGATGATGAACTATTCCGACGAGACGGCGGACGAGGCCTCACAGCTACAGGACCAGATCGACAGCCAGAATCTGTGGGACCTCGACAGCCAGGTGGAGATGGCGATGGAGGCGCTGCGCTGCCCGCCGGGCGATGCCGACGTGACCAAGCTTTCCGGCGGCGAGAAGCGCCGCGTGGCGCTGTGCAAATTGCTGCTCTCGCAGCCTGACCTGCTTCTTCTCGACGAGCCGACCAACCATCTCGACGCGGAGACCACCGCCTGGCTGGAAAAGCACCTGCGCGAATATCCCGGCGCGGTGCTGATCATCACCCACGACCGCTACTTCCTCGACAATGTTACCGGCTGGATCCTCGAGCTCGACCGTGGCCGCGGCATTCCCTACGAGGGCAACTATTCCGCCTATCTGGAGCAGAAGGCGAAGCGCATGCAGCAGGAGGGCCGCGAGGAGGCCGCGCGTCAGCGCGCCATTTCCAGCGAGCGCGAATGGATCGCCTCCAGCCCGCGCGCGCGGCAGGCGAAGTCCAAGGCGCGCATCAGGGCCTATGACGAGCTGGTCAAGGCTGCCGCCGACCGGCGCCCCGGCGATGCACAGATCATCGTTCCCGTCGGCGAACGGCTGGGCAACCAGGTAATCGAGGTCGAGGGCCTCACCAAGGCGTATGGCGAGAAGCTGCTGATCGACGATCTTTCCTTCAAGCTGCCGCCCGGCGGCATTGTTGGCGTGATCGGGCCGAACGGCGCCGGCAAGACGACGCTGTTTCGCATGCTGACCGGGCAGGAGAAGCCCGATGCCGGCGAAATCCGCATCGGCGACACGGTGCATCTGGGCTATGTCGACCAGAGCCGCGACCACCTCGACGGTTCGAAGACCGTCTGGGAGGAAATCTCCGGCGGCAACGACATCATCAAGCTCGGCAAGCACGAGGTGAACTCTCGCGCCTACGCCTCGTCCTTCAACTTCAAGGGCGGCGACCAGCAGCAGAAGGTCGGCAACCTCTCCGGCGGCCAGCGCAACCGGGTGCATCTCGCCAAGCTGCTGAAAGAGGGCGGCAACGTGCTCCTGCTCGACGAGCCGACCAACGACCTCGACACCGAAACGCTGGCGGCACTCGAGGACGCGCTGGAGAACTTCGCCGGCTGCGCCGTCATCATCAGCCACGACCGCATGTTCCTCGACCGGTTGGCGACCCACATCCTCGCCTTCGAGGGCGACAGCCATGTCGAATGGTTCGAGGGCAATTTCGATGATTACGAGGCCGACAAGGTGCGCCGGCTGGGTCCCGACAGCGTCAATCCCAAGCGCGTGACGTATAAAAGGCTGACGCGGTAGGGGGTTAATGAATGCGTTGGTTATCTGAAAACTGGGAACGTACTCTGTTTGCGATTGTTGGCGTCGCGCTGGGTGTTTTCGGATTCTACTATCTTGTGCTTGGCGACGTAACGACGTCGGCTTCTGCTTTCGGCTTCTCGTTCTTTTCCTTCTTTTATTCCAACCTATCCAGATTCAAACGCTTTAAGGGGCTGGGATTTGAAGCAGAATTGTGGGAAGAAAAGCAGAAAGAAGCGGCCAAGCTCGTTCAGCAGCTGAAATCGATAGTTGAAATATATTCAAGTGAAATTCTGAAAGAAAAAGCTAGCACGGGGCGGTGGGGAGGATCTGTCGGGCGACGATGGGCAAATGTTTGGGAGCTATACAATCGTGTTCTAAGAGTTCATTCGGATCTTGGCCAGGAGATAGATTTTTCAGAAACTAAGAAGTTTCTCGATGACTATTTTCTTTTCGATATAGTGATTGACGATGTTAATGAAATAAGCATGGTTTTTAGCAGAACCGAGCAGGAGGCAAAAAAGCTAATTTCAGATGAATTTGGGAGCCCGATCAAGGACTCGAAGGGTTATTCGAGCAGACTGCAGCAGTTGAGAGATGTTTCTGTTGAACGATTTGAAACCTTCAACTTGGTTCGAGATCGAATTCTTTCCGATGAAATTTTTTCCAAAATGGAAGAATTCAAGAATGGAATGAGAGAGTTATTCGGTATCGATGTTGAATACCCTGATCAGGTCGTACTTTCTTTGAAGGAATTTCGAACCATCGAGAAGGCCGGTTCGGTGTCAGTGAGCGAAATGCTCATTCAAAAGGCTGACAAGCACGGATAATTGGCGAATCGTTGTCGGCAACATTGTCGTATGATTGTTGGCACTCCCCAAATTCCGCCCCGATCACACTTTCGCAACACCCTTCGTGAAAGATGTGCCTAGAATTTCACGGGCATTTGGCATTAGGGTGTCAGCGGCTTGGTGCGAGGCCGGCTCCGCAGGAATGCGTTTGGGTGGCGGAGAGGGGACAGCGACGGCGATGAACATGTTACGGCGTATCGACCACATCGGGCAGGATGCTGCCCGGAGCGGTGAAGCACGAACCATGCTGCGTGCCTGCATCTCGGGCATCGGCATCGAGATTCCCGAGGCGGTGATATCCAACGAGGAGCTGGTCGCCAGCTTCAATGCCTGGGTCGCCAAGGAGAACGCGCGCCGCGCCAAGACCGGCGAGGAGCCGCTGTCGGAATCCAGCGTCGAGTTCATCGAATACGCTTCGGGCGTGAAAAACCGCCACGTGCTGCAGCCCGACGGCATACTCGATCCCGACCGCATGGCGCCGCGCATTCCCGAGCGGCCCGACAGCGAACTGTCGGTCATGGCCGAGTTCGGCGTCGCCTCGGCGCGCAAGGCGCTGGATCATGCCGGTCTAGAGGCCGGCGACATCGACATGGTGATCTGCGCCGCCTCGCACCAGCAGCGGCCTTATCCAGCTATCGCCATCGAAATCCAGCAGGAACTGGGCACGCACGGCGCTGCCTTCGACATGAGCCTTGGTTGCTCGTCGGCCGCGGCCGGGCTGCATGTTGCGTTCAACCTGGTGCGCTCGGGCGCGCAGCGGCGCGTGCTGGTTGTGACGCCGGAAATCATCACCGGCCATCTCAATTTTCGCGACCGGCAGACCCATTTCATCTTCGGCGACGCTTCGACCGCGATGGTGGTGGAGGCGATGGCCGAGAACGAGCAGCGGTCCGGCCGCTTCGAGGTGATCGACACCCGTACCTGGACGCAGTTTTCCAACAACATCCGCACCAATTTCGGCTTCCTCAACCGCGCGGCGCAGGAGGACACGTCGTCCGTGCCGACAGCCGGCAACATGATCAAGCAGGTCGGTAACCGCGTGTTCAAGGAAGTCACCGTCGCGGGACACAAATTCATTCTCGAGTTCCTCGCCGAGCACGGCCACACGCCGCAGGACATCCGCCGCTTCTGGCTGCACCAGGCCAATGCGCGCATGAATGCGATGATCCTGAAGCTCTCCTTCGGTCATGAGGTCGATCAGGACCGGGCGCCTACCGTTCTCGAAAAGCTGGGCAACACGGCGGCGGCCGGCGCCATTGTCGCGCTCAAGGAAAACCACGAGGACATGAAGCCCGGCGAGCACGGGCTTCTGTGCGCCTTCGGCGCGGGCTACTCGATCGGCGGTGCGCTGCTGAGGATGATGTAGGCCCGCCGAGGCCAACCCAGGCAAATTCGCTGGACCTGACCGACCCGCGTGGCATGGTGCGTCCTGCCACGGAGGGGATTGCCATGCTCGACGTATTCGCGCGCGCCGACGACGGACCGGAAATCGTGCCGGCGAAGAAGCTGCTGGGCGAAGTCGCTGGCGTCTACAATGCGCCGTTCGGACATTTCCAGACGCGCGAGGCGGACGAGATTGCGCTCACTTTCGAGGGCGTGGAGGGCGATTTCCATGCCGGCTATACGCGCCGCTCAGGCGGACGCGAGCCGTGGTATCCGCGCGGCACGGAAATACGCAACGAGCGGCAGCTCTCCATCGTTTCTCCCGTTGAGCTGGCCGAGATCGCCAAGCGCATGGAAATTCGCGAGGTGAAGGCCGAGTGGGTCGGCGCAAACCTCTCGATCTCCGGCGTTCCGCAGCTTTCCATGCTGCCGGCTGGCACGCTGCTCTTCTTCCAGAGTGGGGTGACGCTCAAGGTCGATGCCCAGAACGGCCCATGCCGGGTCGCCGGACGCGCTGTTGCCGAGAACGCACGCATGCCCGACCACGAGGCCGGATCGCTGCTTTTCCCGAAAGCCGCCAAGCGGCTGCGCGGCCTGGTCGCCTGGGTCGAGAAACCCGGCACGATCAAGCGCGGCGAACAAGTGTCTGTGCGCATACCCGAGCAGTGGATTTATCGGTGAAGCGAGTAGCGAATGGGGAGTAGCGAATAGGGGCGATATCGGCGCGTCGGCTCTGCCGCAATATCCCTATTCGCTATTGGCTACTCGCTCTCTTGCTCATCCAACAGCCTTGTCGCGCGCCATCCGGTCAGCACCCGGTTGATTTCGTCGACAACGAAATGCCGCGCGGCGTCGCGGTCGTAACCCTCGTCCAGCAGAGCTTCGTACTGAGTGTGCGCGTGGCGCACATGGGCGACCGTGGCGATCCACACGGCGATCGTGGGCGGCAGCTCGCGCATCTTGCGGGCAAGCGCCGCTTCGCGGATCGCCACGATATCGGCAAAGGGCGCCATTGGCAGCAGCACCGTCAGGGCCTTTGCGATGGCGCGCTGGCGGCCGGTTTTCGCGGTCATCCTGTCGCGTCGGGGATCGAATCGATGGAAGGGAAATAGGGCTTCACGTCGATGACCGGCGTGCCGTCCAGCGCGTCGATGGCATCGATGCCGAGAATGCCACTGTCGATATCCAGCGAGACCAGCTGTGCAACATGCAATCCGATGGGGTTCGGTCGCACAGGCGAGCGCAGCGAGAATGTGCCGCGCGGCTCCGACGCATGGCGCGGATTCTGGATAATCAGATCGCGCTGCGAGCGGTCGAGCCAGGTCAGCAGGATGACATGGCTGAAGCGCTCCAGACCTGTCAGACCGCGCCGGTAGAGCGTGTCGATCGCCACACTGGCCGGTCTGCCGAGCTTACGTGCATCGGCCATGTTCTTGGGGCATTCGTCGCGGCTCTTCCACGGCGAATTGAGCCGCCCGATGAAGACGATTTTGCCATCGCCCGGCAGCGCGCCGGGGTCGAAATCAAGCGCCTCCTCGCCTTCACGCGCTTCAGCCATGTGACATTCGCCGCGGGCCTTGCCGTTCGTACGCAAATGATATAAAGATATCTTTATATCTTGAGGAAGGTGCCATGCTCAGCCGTTCGTCCATCGCGCTCAACGCCATGGTTGATACATTGAAGGCGGCGGCCGAATCCAGCCGGCTGCGCATTCTGCTGCTCCTGTCGCGGGGCGACCTGACGGTCTCCGACGTGACGGAGGTGCTCAATCAGTCGCAGCCGCGCGTTTCGCGCCACCTGAAGCTGCTGCTCGATGCGCAGCTCATCGAACGGTATCAGGAAGGGTCCTGGGCCTATTTCCGGCTGTCCGACGCGGAAGCCGCGCGCGAATTCGTCGCCGGCGCGGTTTCGCGGGTCGATCTGTCGGACCCGATCGTCAGCCGCGACCTCGAGCGGCTGGTCATCGTCAAACGCCGCCGCGAGCAGCGCGCGGCCGAATATTTCAGCGCCAATGCCGCCAGTTGGGACCGTATCCGCTCTTTGCATGTGCCCGACCAGGCGGTGGAAACGGCGATGCTGAAGCTGATCGGCGACACACCCTTTCAGGCGATGGCCGATCTCGGCACCGGTACCGGCCGCCTGCTGGAACTCTTCGCGCCGCTCTACCGGCGCGGCGTCGGCATCGACCTTTCGCGCGAGATGCTTTCGGTGGCGCGCGCCAATCTCGACAGCGCCGGTGTTACCAATGCGCAGGTGCGGCAGGGCGACCTCTATGCGCCGCCGGTGGAGCGCAACAGCTTCGATCTCGTGACCATGCACCAGGTGCTGCACTATCTCGAGGAGCCAGGCCTTGCCATCGCCGAAGCAGCGCGGCTGCTGCGGCCGGCCGGTCGACTGCTGATCGTCGATTTCGCGACCCACGGGCTCGAATTCCTGCGTGACGACCACGCGCATGTGAAGCTCGGCTTTTCCGACCGGCAGATCGAGGAATGGTTGACGGAGGCCGAACTCGAACTGGTCGAAAAGCGCGATTTCGACCGCCGCGCCGCGGCGGCACCTGGTCTCACAGTCAAGTTGTGGTTCGCGCGCGACCGCAGGCTGCTGATTGCCGGCGACGATTCAACTTCTCAGACGGAGAATGCCTGACATGTCCCAGTACCGACTCTCGCGACGCCCCGACATCGGCGATAGCGTTCGCGTGTCGTTCGAGTTCTTTCCGCCAAAGAACGACGACATGGAGGCGCGGCTGTGGGACACTGTTAAGCGGCTGGAGCCGCTGGCGCCGCATTTCGTATCCGTGACCTATGGCGCTGGGGGCTCGACGCGCGAACGCACCGCGCGCACCGTCAACCGCATCCTGGCGCAAAGCTCGCTGACACCGGCAGCGCATCTGACCTGCGTCGACGCCACGCGCGCAGAGGTCGATGAGGTGATCGCCGATTTCGTCGCCATGGGCGTGCGCAACTTCGTGGCGCTGCGCGGCGACCCGGCCGAGGGCGTTGGCGCATGCTACACGCCGCATCCCGGCGGCTATTCCAACGGAGCGGAGCTGGTCGGCGCGATCCGGCGGCAAGGCGACTTCGACGTTTCGGTTTCCGCCTATCCGGAAAAACATCCAGAAAGCCCGGATTTTGCGACCGATTTCGACATGCTGAAGCGAAAGGTCGACAATGGCGCAACCCGCGCCATCACCCAGTTCTTCTTCGAGAACGACCAGTTCGAGCGCTATGTCGAGAAGGCGAGGGCCGCCGGCATCTACATCCCGATCGTGCCCGGCATCCTGCCGGTCCACAATTTCAAGCAGGTGGCAAATTTCGCCGGCCGCTGCGGGGCGCACATACCCAACTGGCTTGCCGAGCGCTTCGACGGCCTGCATGACGACCCGCAGACGCATGCGCTGGTTGCGGCGGCGGTCGCGGCCGAGCAGGTACTCGACCTTGTGGAACGCGGGGTCGGCGACTTCCACTTCTACACGATGAACCGGGCCGATCTGGCATTTGCCATGAGCCACCTGATCGGCATTCGGCCCGGCGAGGCGAATGGCGGCCACAGGGCTGTCGCAGCCTGATCAAACAGCCAGCGGAAACGGGAAAGGCCGGCTTGCGCCGGCCTTTCCTCTATTTCGTTACCTGGGAGTGTCTCCCGCCTTCAGGGGAGCAGCCCCACGACGGCTGCGCCTATGAATGCGAACACGGCACAAAAGACCAGCGCATTAAGCGGTCTGGATAGTCCCATGTCATAGCCTCCTCTGCAGACTATGAGCCGGAGTCTATGGCAGAGCCGGCTTCAGACAAGCGCAAAATATGCTGCGCTGCGGCAACGCCGGGAAATATCCATCCAAGACTTTTGTCTAAGGGTGGCAATTTCATTGCGAAATCCGCGTGACGGGGCCTGTTGAAAAAATCATTTGTCCGGGAGCCGAAAAAATTCGGCCGAGCTTGGGAGGCATGAAGCTGCCTCTAGCGCACCCGCCGGCGGGCGAATATCCGCCCGTCGACGACCAGCAGGCCAAGGCCAATCAGGCCCATGCCGACTAGTTCAAAGGCTTCCAGCCGCTCGCCGAGGAAGACAGCGCCAAGCAGGATTGCGCTTGCCGGCACGATCAGCGTTACCAGCGACGCATTCGTCGCGCCGGCCGAAGAAAGTATAGCGAAATAAAGGATATAAGCGAAGGCGGTGGCAAGCAGGGCAAGGCCCAGCACGGACCACCAGGCACCTGCGGAGGCGCCAAATAGGCCGGCCGTTCCATCGACGAGCAGTACCACGGGAATCATGATCAGCGTCGATGCTGTCAGTTGGCCGGTCGCCACGATCTGCGGCGCGACGCCCCGGAACCGGCGCGCATAGATGAAGGCGAAGGAATAGGACATGGCGGTTCCGATCAGAGCGAGCTTGGCCCAGACCGGGCCGCCAAGCCCGGCGACCACGCCCGGGCCGACCATGATCGCTGTGCCGGCTATTCCCAGCACGATGCCGAGCGCCTTGGCACGTGTCAGCTTCTCGTCGGGCAGGAACGCATTTGCGAGAATCATGGTCCAGAACGGCGTCGTCGCGTTGAGCACGGAGGCCAGCCCGGCGCCAATCGCGGTCTGGCCGGCAAACATCAGCGAAAACGGGATGACGTTGTTCAGCACCGCCATGCCGAGAAAGCTGACCGCCAGCGGCAGGGCAGCGCGGAAGGAGGGGCCGGCGAGCGCCAGATAGAGCTGCAGCGCAGCTGCCGCGATAGCGACGCGCAGCAGCACCAAGGTGATAGGCGGGATCTCCTGCACTGCAACGCGCGCGAAGAAGAACGACCCGCCCCAGATCGTGCCGAGCAACAGGATCAGCAGCCAGTCACGCGTGGAAATCGACGTTTGGGTTGGGTGCGGGGCGGAGGTCATGACACTGGTGAGGGACCTATTCGCGCCTGCGTGCGCTGACCACCCGAAAACTGATTTGGTCCATTAATCGAACCGGCAGTGGCGGCACTTTTTCGGCTAAGGCGGCGCTGATAGTGTAGCCGCGCTTGCGAGGAGCCCCATGCAGAGATTCGAAAATGCGCGCGAGGCAGCGCTCGCGCTGAGGCCGGACGATCCAGTCTACTGTTTCCGGCCGCAGGTGCTGAAGGATGACGCCCGGCGCTTCATGGCGATGTTCCCGGGCAAGACGGCCTACGCGGTTAAGACCAATGGCGAGCAGCTGGTGCTGAAGGCGCTGGCCGAAGCCGGCGTTAGCGCATTCGACGTCGCGTCGCCGGCGGAATTCGCCGCTGTACGTACGGTCGCTCCGGACGCGGAGATGCTGTACATGCACCCGGTCAAAGCGCAGTCGCATATCCGGCTGGCGCTCGAGGACTACAGTATCCGCGTCATCGCCATCGACCACGAGGACGAGATCACCAAGCTGACGCGGGTGGTGCGCGCGCTCGATATCGATCCGGGCTCCATGACGGTGTTCGTGCGCATCCAGACCAAGGGGAGTGCCGCCTACGAGCTGTCGAAGAAGTTCGGCGCAGGGCCGGCAGCTGCGGTTGAACTACTCGACCGGCTTGCGCGCACCGGCTTCAAGGTCGGCATCTGCTTCCATGTCGGCAGCCAGATCGAGGACCCCGACACTTATGAGCGGGCGCTGGCCTCGGCCGACTGGGTGCGCAACCGCTCCGGCGTGACGCTTGCAGCGCTCGATGTCGGCGGCGGGTTTCCGGCCGAATACGGGCGCGATCCGAACAGCCGCAAGCCGGAAATGCCGTCGCTCGACGAGCTGATGGCGCGGCTGCGCGACGACATCTCCGAATGGGGCTTCGACGATGTGCCGCTGGTTGCCGAGCCCGGGCGCGTCATCGTTGCCCGCGCGTTCTCGCTCATCGTGCGCGTGCTGATGCGCAAGGGCCGGCGGCTTTACATCAATGACGGCATTTGGGCGTCGCTGTCGGATTCATGGACCGGCAAGATCACGCTGCCGGCGCGCTTCATCCCCGATCCGGCGATCCGGAGCCGAAATGGCGACGCGGAGAACATCGTGCCGTTCAAGGTGTGCGGCGCGACCTGCGATTCGGTCGACATCCTGTCGCGGCCATTCTGGCTGCCCGAAACCGTCGACACCGGCGACTGGATCGAGATCGGCCATATCGGCGCTTATTCGCTGTCCCTTCGGACGCGTTTCAACGGCTTCTATCCCGACGACTTCGTCGAAGTGACAACGCCATTCGAGGAAGGCGAGGCGCCGCAGGGGTTTGCCAGTCTCGAAACGATGGCGGACTAGGGAGGATCGCGTGCTTGAACTATCCAAGATAATCCATTTTCTGAGTTTCTCTGTCGGGATCGGCGGCGGCGTTGCCAATATGATCATTGGCATGGCGGCTGCATCGGCTCCAGCAGGCGCTGGCCCAGCGCTCGGTCAAATTCGCGGACGCATAGGCCGCGCCTCGGCAATCGCGCTGCTGCTTCTTTGGATCACCGGCATACACATGGTTTATGCTGTGTATGGCGGCTGGAGCGGGCTGACGCCCATGGTGTGGGCCAAGCTCGCATTTGTTGTCGTGCTGACGATGGCAGCAATCGGTCTCCAGACGATGGGCATCAGGTCGGTGCGTACCGGAACACCGCCGCCGGCCGGACCAATGGCTGTACTGGGCGTTGTCGCGCTGGTTGCTTCGGTGGCGGCGCTGGTGCTCGCGGTCGTCGCCTTCGGCTGAGACGATGAAAGTCAAGCGTATCGTCACAAACATCGCTGCGGATGACGTCGCCGCGGCGAAGCATTTCTACGGCGCGGTTCTCGGGCTCGACGTGCTGATGGACATGGGCTGGATCGCGACCTACGGCTCGGATAAGCAGATGACGGTCCAGCTCAGCGTCATGTCGGAAGGCGGCTCGGGCACGTCGGTGCCGGACATCTCCATTGAGGTGGACGATCTGGACGAGGCGCTGCGGCGCGTGCGCGAAGGCGGCTATGCGGTCGAATACGGCCCCGCAGACGAGCCTTGGAATGTCCGGCGCTTTTTCGTGCGAGATCCTCTGGGCAAGCTAGTGAACATACTCGTTCACCAATAGCCGGCTGCACCCTACAAATTCGAAAGCAGCGCGGGCGTCGGCCAGCCGTCGGCGGGAAGGCCGAGGCGGAGCTGCTCGTCACGAACGGCGGCGCGGGTCTTTTCGCCGAGGATGCCGTCAACGCCGCCGACATCATGGCCGCGCGCCTGCAGCTTCTCCTGAAGCAGTTTCATCGACGGGCCTGACAGCCCTTCCTGCGGGTTGCGGGGGTCGAATTTCGGCGCCCCGGCGAGGCGCGTCGCCAAATTGGCGGCGGTCAGCGTGTAGACGAAGGACTGGTTCCACTCGAGATAGAGATTGTAGTTCGGGTAGACGAGGAAGGCCGGGCCCCTGTGGCCCATGGGCAGGGCCAGGCCGGCCTGCAGGTTGGTGTTGGTGAGCGGGCTGCCGTCACGCTTGGTCACGCCCCATGCCGCCCATTGCGAGACGGGCAGGCGGTTGACAATGCCAGTCTGCTCCCAGGGCAGACGGTCGGGCACGCGGACTTCTTCCATCCACGGCACGCCGGCTATCCAGCCGCGCGCCTTGATCTTGTTGGCGGTGGTCAGGATGACGTCGGGCACCGAGTTCTTGACGTCGACGCGGCCGTCGCCGTCGCCGTCGATGCCCTTGGTCAGGATATCGGATGGCAGCATCTGGGTCTGGCCGATCTCGCCGGCCCATGCGCCCGTAACGTCGGCCGGGTAGGCGCCGGTGTCGATAAGCGTCAGCAGCGGCACGATCTGCGGGCGGAAGAGGTGAGGGCGGCGGCAATCATGCGCCAGAGTGACGACGGCGTTGAGCGTGTTGAAGTCGCCCTGTCCGGCGCCGAAGTCGGTTTCCAGCGCCCAGAAGGCGGTGATGACCGGAGCGGGCACGCCGAATTCGCGCTCGGCGCGCTCGAAGACCGAGGCGTATTTCCGCATGTTGTTGGCGCCGTGCTGCAGCCGGTATGAATTGATCATCCGGCCGGCAAATTCGATGAAGGTCTGGTTGAAGACGCCCTGAGCGCGGTCGCGCGACAGCACGCGCTGGTCGATCCGGGCGCCATCGAGCGCCGACATGCCGCGCTGGCCGACACCGGCCTGTCTCGCTTCGGCAGCCACCTGCTGCTTCCATGCGCCGAAATCGCCGCCGCATTGCTGGGCGAGTGCCGGAGTTGAAATGCCGAGCGCGGCGATGGCGGCCAATGCAGCGGGTAATCTCACGGGGAATCTCCTCAAAGCGTCGGAACAGGGTTCAGTTACAAGCCTAGCATGTCATTTCGATGCGAATACACTCATCCCGTGTTCTCGCGCAGCCAGTCGCGCCATTGGGCGGCCGTGCCGTGGAACACGTTGATGTCGGCGTCGCCCTCGATGCCGGGGAGGACGCCGGTGCCCGTATACTGCCAGAACAGGAACGGCCGGCCGGCGTAGCGCTCAATCGGGTGGGCGGAGACCGAACGAAGCCACCACGGGTAGCCGTGGAACTCGTGCAGGTTGTTGTCCTCGTAGAAATCGATCGAGGTGTAGATGATCGGCTTCTTGCCGTAGTGGCGCTCTACGATTTCTAGGAAGGTGCGCATCTCGGCCTGAACCGTTGCGGCCGGCGGACGCAGCTTGCAGGTCGGCGAAAACGGGTTCCACTCCATGTCGAGTACCGGGGGGAGGGAGCTCGCATCGCGCGGCACGTTGCGGATGAACCATTCCGCCTGCTCGTGCGCCGGCCGGCAGAAATAGTAGAAATGGTAGGCGCCGCGCGGAATGCCGGCCGCCTTGGCCGCCTGCCAGTTCTGGTGGAAACGCTCGTCCACCCGGTCGCCGCCTTCCGTCGCCTTGATGAAAGCGAAGGAAATGCCGCCGCGGCGAAGCGCATGCCAGTCGATTGTGTTCTGGTATTTGGCGACGTCGGTTCCATGGACTGCATAAGTCCAGGGTGCGCGGCCCGACCATTCATGCGGATCGTTGTCGCCGAAACGTGGGCCGGCCGTCGGCGGCGACGTGCGGCCACTTGGCTGTGGAGCGAGGTCTGCCAAGTTGGGGCCGGTGGACGTGCAGGCTGAGGCGAACACGAGCGCGGTTGCCGCGAGCCATATTCGCTTCATGCCGTTCTCCCGCCCAATCGCGCCGACGCGGGCGAATCGGAGCCCGGCCAGCCGGCCCGGGGATAGGACAATGGCCGTGCGGTGTCACGGTTGCCGGTCTCGCACCGGGCATCGCCGATTGTCATTGATTTTTCGCTCCCGCCGCCCAAAGCTGGCGCATTCGGCCCGCCATTGACGGCGATTCCGTGACGGACGGGCCTAGGGAGGCACTGGCATGCGCGTGATCGCGAAAATCCTGAAATGGCTGATTGCGCTGGTTGTCGTCGCGGTGGTGGGCATCGGTGTTTGGCTCTACGCGGCGCCGCCGGCGATGATCCGCGTCGCCACCGGTTATGCGGCCAAGATCGTGTGCTCCAACGTCTTCATCGCCGGGCGCGCGCCGGATCCGGTGCTGATCAACGACGTGCAGGCACCCGGCCACCCGGTCCTGCGCCTGGTCGATATCGACGTCGACCGCGAAGCCGGTACGGTGTCGGCGGCACTGTTCGGCCTATTCGGAGAAAGCGTGGCCGCCAGCCGCGAGGGGCTGGGCTGCGCGGCGGTGCCCGATGGCGATGTGCGCGCGGCGCAGACCTATTCGCTTCCGCCGGCGCAACCGCGCAACAGCGACGCACTGTGGCCGGCCGGCAATCAGGTGGCGCCGTCACAGGACCCGGCTTTGGACGCGATCCTCGACGATCCGGCGATGACCGGTCCAGGCATGCGGGCCGTCGTGGTCGTGCACAATGGCCGGATTATCGGCGAGCGCTATGGCGAAGGCTTCGGACCCGAAACGCCGCTGCTCGGCTGGTCGATGACCAAATCGGTGAACGCTGCCATCATCGGCGCTGCGGTTGCAGACGGGCGCATCGAACTCGAGCGTACCGGTCTGTTCGAGTTGTGGGAAACCGACGACCGCGACGAGATTGCGCTGGCCGACCTGATGTCGATGTCGAGCGGGCTTGCCTTCAACGAAGATTATGGCGACGTCACCGACGTAACACGCATGCTCTACCTGGAACCCGATATGGCGTCGTTTGCAGCGGACAAGCCGCTGGTGGCGGCAATCGGCGAGAATTTCTACTATTCGTCCGGAACCGCGGTGATGCTGTCGCGCATCTGGCAGAACACCTTCGACGATCCGCAGACTGCCCTGGAATGGCCCCGCCGTGCGCTGTTCGGGCCGCTTGGCATGGACAGTGCGATCCTCGAGACAGATGCGAGGGGCACTCTCGTCGGCTCTTCATATCTCTATGCGACGGCGCGGGACTGGGCGCGCTTCGGCCAGTTCATGCTGCAGGGCGGGGTGTGGAACGGCAATGCGATCCTACCGCCGGGCTATGTGGACTGGATGCGCGACCCGGCGCCGGCCTCGGATGGCGCCTATGGGCGCGGGCAGCTATGGCTGCACGGGCCACGCGGCACCACGCCGGAAGATCAGCATTCGGACACGGGCTTCACGCTACCGGCAGACGCCTACTGGTTTCTCGGCCATGACGGACAGACGACCACCGTGGTTCCTTCCGCCAATCTGGTTGTTGTCCGAATGGGCCTGACGCCACAGAAACTCGGCTACAAGCCGCAGGGGCTCGTGCAGGCGCTGGTGGAGGCGCTGGAGTAGGCGTCAGCGGGCAGGGCGCGACAGGATGGCGTGCCAGGCGTAGCCGCGATGCAGCGGCGTGCAGTCGACATGGCCGCCGATGCGGCCAGCCTCTTCCCGCAGCGCTTCGAAGAGCACCGCCCGCGGCTCGACATGGAATTTGCGCAGCCAGGCATGCAGGCCGGAACGGAACCAGCGGGGCAGCCGCTCCTGCTGGCCGAAATCGACGATATGCAGCGAGCCCCCGGTAGCGACGCAGTCTGCCGCGAGCGAGAGCGCCCGGCGCCAGTCCGGAATCATCGACAGGGCGTAGGAGATGTAGACGCGGTCAAAGCTCGTTCTGCCGAAGAGCTTTTCGGCGTCGAAATCGGTCGCATCGGCGGCGGCCAGCGTCAGCCGGTCCGGAGCATTTTTTCGTGCCAGCGATGTCCGAGCGGTCGCCAGCATTTCCTCCGAAATATCAAGCCCGTACCAGCTGGCGCTCGGATATCGATTCATCGCCTTGAGCATGTTGCGGCCGGTGCCGCAGCCGATTTCCAGCACGGCTCCATGCCTCGGCACGTCGAGCCGCTCGATCATCGTGTCGCGGCCGAGCAGATAGTATTTGCGGGTCAGGTCGTAGAAATGGCGCTGATGCCGGTAGACCCGGTCCATCAGCGCTGCGTGCGAGGCAGGGGCGTCTGCCAGGGTCATGCGTCGTCCCGTTTCACGTAGAGGTGAAAACCGCCATAGATGGCCGAGCGGTCATTGGCGAGGTGGCGCGCCGACTCCTCCACCTCGTAACACCACCGATTGAGAATTGCCGGCGATACGCGTCCAGGCAACAGCGACGGCTCATCTGCCGTGCGGAAGATCACGCGTGCGCCCGGCGCGGCGGTGCGGGTGATCTCGACCCAGAGTTCGTTGAGCTGGCGGTCGCTCATCCAGTCCTGTGCGTCGAGCAGGATGAAGCGGTCGACGCTTTCGGCCGACTTGGAGCGAAGCAGTTCGACATAGCTAGCATGGTGGATCGCGACGCGCGGCGCGGCGGCGCGGATCGTCTCGAAATTCGCTTCTGTCAGATAGGCCGGACGGCAGCCTTCCCTGGCCTTCGGGTATCGGCGGGCGAAGGCCTGCCAGGCGAAATAGTTCTTTCTGAGCGGAAATTCACAGGCGAGCTTCTCCAGCCGCGCGGCGACGACCTGCGCCATGGTGCGGCCTTGTGAGCCGATCAGCGCATCGTATTGCTGCGGCGGAATGCCGAGGCCGAAGAGCGACGACTTGCGGCCCATCGCCCAGCGGATGAAAGGGCGGTCGAACAGGGGGCGAAGCCGGTCTTCGAAGAAATGCCGCTGGTCGCGCAGCGTGTTGGCTTTCATGATTTCGGCGGGGTTCACGCCGTGCAGGCGGGCGACCAGATGGCCGGCGCGGATGCAGGCTCCGAGCAGGCCGGTCTGGTGGAAGTTACCACCAAAGGCAGCGATGCGCCGGCGGCCGTTCCAGCGACGCTTGTCCCAATAGTTGCGGGTTCCGGCATCGAGATGCGGTGCGACGTGGCGGTCGTAGATCGCAGTGGCTTGCCGGTCGCCGGCTCCGTCGAAGAGCCTTTCGAATTCAGTGAAGCTGGGCATGTGGGTCAGTGCTGTCAGCTTGAGCCGGTTCAGCGCGACGTGATGCGGGTTGAGATCGACGGCGTCGATGCTCGCCGGCGAACGGGTGAGATAGGCGAGAATGTTGCAACCGCCGGAAGCGATGGTGACGACCCGATGCGTTTCATCGAGCCGCATCGCCTCCATGTCGACCTCCGGGTCCTCCCAGATCTGCGGGTAGACGAGACCGGAGAAAAGCAGCGCGAACAGGCGCTCTGACAGGCCCGATTTCGACAAGGCACGATGCTGGTAGAGCGCTTCGCCGAGGCGGCGGTTTCTGCGCAAGCCGATTTCGGCGGAGAGGTCGGTCATGATTCGCAGCCCATACATCGCGGTTGAGAGGGGCTAGCGCCTGCCCATGACAGGCAGGTGACATTGGATCAAACACGCTTGACGCAAACATTTTTATTATATAAATAAAAAGTTATAGAAAGGAATCGTTATGCAAAGCCTCGACGCTGCATTCTCGGCGCTGGCCGATCCGACGCGGCGAGCGATTCTCGCGCGTCTGGCGATGGGGGAGGCGACGGTAATGGAGCTTGCGGCTCCCTTCGAGATGAGCCAGCCGGCGGTGTCGCGGCACCTCAAGGTGCTCGAGGGCGCGGGGCTCATCATCCGCCGGGTGGAGGGGACCAAACGCCCCTGCCGGCTGGCGCCCGATGCGATTGCCGAGATCGACCAGTGGCTGAACTGGCTGCGGGAGGCGATGGCAAGGAATTATGACCGGCTCGATCAAGTGCTGGCGGACCTTGAGAAAACCACGGGAGACGATGAACAATGACCAAGCTGACAGTCAGGCTCGACGGCGACAATATGGTCGTCGTCACACGCAGGTTTGCGGCGAAGCCGAAGAGCGTTTTTCGCGCGCACACCGAGCCGGAGCTTATGCAGAAATGGTTGCTCGGGCCGGAGGGCTGGTGGATGCCGGTCTGCATCAACGAGGCAAGACCGGGCGGTCGTATCCGCTGCGAATGGACCGACGGCAAGGGCGGGGACTTCTACCTGACGGGTGAGTACATCGCGGTCGAGCCTTTCAGCCGCACGGTTCATGTCGAGCGGATGCATATGCCCGACCCGACGCCGGATAACCACGTCGAGACGCTGTTCGAGGCGGACGCCGATGGAACGCTTCTGACTCTGCGCATGACGCTTCCCGATGCAGAGACACGCAAGGCGATGCTTGCAACCGGCATGGAAGAGGGCATGGAAGCGAGCTACGCGCGCATGGAAACGATGATGGCAAACGGCGAGCTGGTTGCCTGAGCCTGCCACCGCAGCATTCGGATTACTGGCCCATCTCGCCCGCGCCGCATCGCACTTATCTTGTGATGTGACCACAGGATCTGGAGATCGGCATGGCACGACGCGACTTTGACCCCTCGTCCATCACGCACGACGGCCGGCCGCCAGCCAAGACGCGGCTCTTTGACGCCACGCAGCCCGGTCCTTATCGCGGCTCCGTCAACGGCGAGGTGCTCGGCGCGCAGGTGACCGTGCTGACCTACGGCAATGACGAACCCGGTGTCGGTCCGCCGCTGCATGTTCATCCCTATGACGAGGTGTTCGTGATCCAGGAGGGCAGGGCGCGGTTTTTCGTCGGCGACCAGGTGATCGACGCCGAAGCGGGCGAGACCGTGCTGGGGCCGGCTGGCCTGCCGCACAGGTTCGAGAACCTCGGGCCCGGCCGGCTGCAGACGCTCGATATCCACATGTCGCCGGAGTGGATCCAGACGAATCTGGAGTAGGGCGCTCGGGCGGCCCCCTCCACCGCCTTCAGCGGTCCCCCTCCCCCGCTTCGCAGTGGAGGATTCAGCCGCGCCCGTATCCGCCCGGTGTGGGCGTCGTCACGATGACCGCCTCGCCGGCTTCGAGCACTGTCTGGTCGCAGGCTTTCAACGTCTCGACCGTGCCGTCCTTGCGGCGAACCTCGGTCTTGCCGACCTGACCATCGCCACCGCCTTCGATGCCGCGCGGCGGTGCTGCGCGGTGGGAGGAGAGGATGGCGCAGTCCATCTTTTCTAGGAAACGGATGGTGCGCCGCGTGCCGTTGCCGCCAGACCATTTGCCTTTGCCGCCGGACCCGTCGCGGATGTGAAAGTCCTCCAGCAGGACAGGGAAGCGGAGCTCCAGAATTTCTGGATCGGTGAGGCGCGAATTGGTCATGTGCGTGTGCACGCCCGACGTGCCGTTGAAGCCGCGGCCGTCATTCATGCGGCCGGCCGGCGAGCCCGAGCAGATCGTCTCGTAATACTGGTACTGATCGTTGCCGAAGGTGAGATTGTTCATCGTGCCCTGCGCGTTGGCGAGCGCGCCCATGGCGCCGAACATCGCATTGGTGACGTGCTGCGACGTCTCGACATTGCCGGCAACGACTGCGGCCGGGTAGGCCGGCTTCAGCATGCAGCCTTCGGGGATGACGATGCGGATCGGCCTGAGACAGCCCGCGTTCATCGGGATCGAGCCCTCGACCATGACGCGGAAGGCATAGAGCACCGCCGCGCGCGCGACGGGCTCCGGCGCGTTGAAATTGTTCTTCATGACGGGCGATGTGCCGGTGAAATCGACGGTCGCTTCCCGTTTTTCGCGGTCCACCGTGATCTTTACCCGGATCGCCTGGCCGGTATCAGTCGGGTATTCGTACTCGGAACTGTCGGGCAGGCGCTCCAGCACGCGGCGCACGCTTTCAGCCGCATTGTCCTGAACGTGGCCCATATATGCCTCGACCACGTCGAGCCCGAACTGTGCGACCATCTTCCTCAGTTCGGCCACGCCCTTTTCATTGGCGGCGATCTGCGCCTTGAGGTCGGCGATGTTCTGGTCCGGATTGCGGGCCGGGTAGGGATGGTCTGTCAGCAGAGTGCGCAGTGCCTCTTCGCGGAAGCGACCGCGCTCGACGATGCGGAAATTGTCGAACAACACGCCTTCCTCGTCCACGGTCGTAGCGAGCGGCGTCATCGAACCCGGCGCCGTGCCGCCGACATCGGCGTGGTGGCCGCGCGAGGCAGACCAGAACAGGATGGTCTTCTCGTCGTCGCTGAACACCGGCGTGACGACGGTGATGTCGGGCAGATGCGTGCCGCCATTGTAGGGCGCATTCAGCGCGAAGACGTCGCCCGGGTGTATGTCGCCTTCGTTCAACCGGATGATCGTCTCGACCGAGCGGTCCATGGAACCCAGATGCACCGGCATGTGCGGGGCGTTGGCGACCAGCGCGCCTTCGCGGTCGAAGACGGCGCAGGAGAAGTCGAGTCGCTCCTTGATGTTCACCGAATAGGCGGTGTTCTGCAGCGTCACGCCCATCTGCTCGGCGATCGACATGAACAGGTTGTTGAAGACCTCGAGCATGACCGGGTCGGCCTCGGTGCCGAGCGCGGCCTGCCGGCGCTTGCGCTCGACGCGGCGCAGCAGCACGTGGTCCTTAACGGTGATCTCGGCCTGCCAGCCGGGTTCGACGACGATGGTCTGGTGCTGCTCGATGATGAGCGCCGGGCCGGCCATGCGGTTGCCCGGCTTGAGGTTTTCGCGGCGGTAGATGGCGGCGTCGTGCCATTTGCCTTCGGCGAAGAAGCGCCGGGTCTCGCCTGCATCCGCGTTGGCGTCAGCCAGCTCGTGGTCGGCTTCGTCGCGGCCGGCTGTGCGGGCGTCACTGCCCTCTACGGCGACGGCTTCGACCATCATCTCCTTGTCGTCATAGATGAAGCCAAACTGCGCCTTGTGCGCTGCCTCGAACGCCTTCTTCGCCTCAACAAGCGAGCCTGTGCTGAAGTCGACAGGCAGGGAGGTGTCGGTGCCGCCGTAGCGAATGTGCAGCATCGGCCGCCAGGCGATGTCGGCCTCGGCGATGCCCTGCGCGGCAAGTTCTTCAGCGATTTCGGCGCTGAGCATGGCGCGCGTCTTGCCGATCGCCGCTAGCGTCTTGTCGGCCAATGGCTCCATGAGGCCTTGCTGGCGCGAGGCGAAGACGGTCGAAAGGCCGATGCCGTAGGCCGACAGCAGTCCGGAGAAGGGATGGATCAGGACGGACTCCATGCCCAGCGCGTCGGCGACGAGGCACGCGTGCTGCCCGCCGGCGCCACCGAAGCAGTTGAGCAGATAGCCGGTCACGTCATGGCCGCGCTGGACGGAAATCTTCTTGATGGCGTTGGCCATGTTTTCGACGGCGATGGTGACGAAACCCTCCGCCACCTGTTCGGCTGAGCGGCCGTCGCCTGTACCTGTCGCAAGTTCGGCGAATTTTTTGCGCACTACTTCGGCGTCGATGCGTTCGTTCTGGTCCAGGCCGAAGATCGCGGGGAAGAAGTCGGGCCGCAGCTTGCCGAGCATGACATTGGCGTCGGTGACGGCGAGCGGGCCGCCGCGCCGGTAGCAGGCGGGGCCGGGATTTGCGCCGGCCGAATCCGGCCCGACCTGAAAGCGTCCGTCCTGATAATGCAGGATCGAGCCGCCGCCGGCGGCCACGGTGTGAATGCGCATCATCGGCGCACGGATGCGCACGCCTGCGACCTCGGTGTCGAAGGCGCGTTCGTAGTCTCCGTCGAAATGGGTCACGTCGGTGGACGTGCCGCCCATGTCGAAGCCGATGACATGGTCGAAGCCGGCGATGCGCGCCGTCTCCGCCATGCCGACCACGCCGCCGGCGGGGCCGGAAAGGATGGCGTCCTTACCCTGAAACAGGTCGGCTGCGGTGAGGCCGCCCGACGACATCATGAACATTAATCTTGGGCTCACGGCTGAGCGCTCGCTACTCTCGCTGGCCTCCGCCAGGGCGGCCTGACCGGCCGACGCCCCGTCAGGCTTGCGGCCTTCGGCCGGGTTGGCTCCCAGTTCCGAAGCGACGCGCTGCACGTAGCGCGACAGGATCGGCGAGAGGTAGGCATCGACCACCGTCGTATCGCCACGGCCGACGAGCTTCACCAACGGAGAGACCTTGTGGCTGACGGATATCTGGCCAAAGCCGGCTTGTCGGCACGCTTCCTCGGCGGCCAGTTCGTGCTTCGGGTGGCTCCATGCATGCATGAAGACGATGGCGACGGCGTCGATGCCGTCCTTGCGGGCGGCCTCCAGATGAGCGGTGAGGGAAGAGGGGTTCAGTTCCCGCTCCACGGTTCCGTCTGCGCGCACGCGTTCCTCGACTTCGACGACGCGCTCATAGAGCTGCTCGGGGAGGATGATTTCCTTGGCAAAAATATCTGGTCGCGCCTGATAGGCGATCCTGAGCTGGTCGCGGAAGCCTTTTGTGATGAGCAGGAGTACGCGGTCGCCCTTGCGCTCGAGAAGCGCATTGGTGGCGACAGTCGTGCCCATTTTCACATCGCCGACCGCGCCGGCCGGGATCGGTTCGCCGGCAGCGATGCCGAGGTGGTCGCGAATGCCCTGAATGGCGGCATCCCTGTAGGCCTCGGGGTTTTCCGAGAGCAGCTTGCGCGCATGGAGCGCGCCGCTCGGATCGCGGCCGATCACGTCCGTGAACGTCCCGCCACGGTCGATCCAGAAGTCCCATTTGCCGGCCATGCACATCTCCCGCAGCTGTTGCCGGCACTGTTAGGGGGGATGCCGCGCGGCGGCAATATCGGGATGCAGTTGGTCCCCTCAGTCTCCCAACTTGTCACAATCCGAAACGCAAAGTGACGGGCTTTGACGCGCCAGCGCCTCCTTTCGTTCCGACATTGGGGGCGTACTGCAAGGAGAGAAGAGATGAAGAAAATTCTGATCGCTTCCGTTTCGTCGCTGGCATTTCTCGCGCTTGCAGCGTGCAGCGATACGGACGACACCCAGACGCAAAGCATCGATGAGCCCCCGCTCGAGGAGCAGCAGATGCAGCAGGATGATCCGATGGTCGCACCGACCGAACCGCAGGAGCCTGCGCCGGCCAACTAGGCCGATAGTTTCCGGCCGGGGAAAAACGCCCTCCCCGATTGATCCTCCGGTCGGTTGGGACGATTGTCCCAAGTCCCGGCGCGACGTGCCCCTCGCGCGCCGGGACAAATCGATTTATCTAGGGCCCATGTCTATCTGGACGAATATCGGCGCGCTTGCTTCGCGCATGCCCGTCCCATCGCTGACGGCTATGGTCGAGACGCTTCGGAGCTACTTCGGAGTGGACCCGGAATTGCGCCGCCAGGTGGCGTTTTCCGTGGCCATGATCGCGCTATCGGCCAAGATGGCGAAAGCCGACGGCGTTGTGACCGACGCCGAGGTGGGCGCCTTCCGGCAGATTTTTCAGATTCCCGCGGATGAAGAGCGCAACGTGGCGCGGCTCTACAATCTCGCCCGGCAGGACGTCGCGGGCTTCGAGTCCTATGCGCAGCAGATGGCCAACCTGTGCGGTTCGGGCGGACCCAACTGCATGATGCTTGAGGACATTCTCGACGGCCTATTCCACATCGCCAAGTCCGACGGGCTGATCCACGAACACGAACTCGGCTACCTGCGCCGTGTCGCCGAGATCTTCGAGATCGAGGAATCGCATTTCGAGCAGATTCTTGCCCGTCACGCCGTAGGAGGCGAGGGCAATCCGTTTCGTGTGCTCGGTGTGTCGCCCGATGCCAGCCGCGACGAGGTGACCAGTCGCTACAGGCAGCTTGCGGCGGAAAATCATCCGGACCGGCTGATGGGGCGCGGCTTTCCGGCCGAGTTTATCCGCATCGCCAATGACCGCATGGCCGCCATCAATGCCGCCTACGCGGCGATAGAGGCCAGCTGGAGGTTCGTGTGAGCGGATTCGCCCCGGATCATCCGGGTGCGACGGTCCGAACATCGCCCAATTTCGGCGATCGGCGCGGGTGCGACCGGCCAGACGCTATTATCTTGCATTATACGGGGATGGAGAGCGGCGAGGCGGCGGAAGACTGGCTGTGCAACCCGGCCAGCGAGGTATCCTCGCACTACCTCATCCACGAGGACGGACGGATCGTCCAGATGGTGAGGGAAACCGACCGCGCGTGGCATGCGGGCAAAAGCGTGTGGGCGGGCATCGCCGACATGAATTCGCATTCAGTGGGAATCGAGATCGCCAATCCCGGCCATGAACTCGGCTATTCCGCGTTTCCTCGGGAACAAGTGGGCGCGGTGATCGAACTGTGCCGCGGCATTGTGGCGCGGCACGCGATCAAGCCTGAGCGGGTTCTGGCGCACTCTGACATTGCACCTGGTCGCAAGATCGACCCGGGCGAGAAGTTTCCATGGCACTTGCTGGCCGAGGCCGGCATTGGCCTTTGGGTCGAGCCGGAACCGATCGGAAATGATGTCGGTCTTTGCAAGGGCGATTCCGGCGACGCGGTTAAGTCACTGCAATCGAAGCTCTTGTCCTACGGCTACGGAATCGAACCGACCGGCAGCTTCGATGACCGAACGCGCATTGTCATCGAAGCTTTTCAGCGGCACTTCAGGCCCGGGCGCGTTGACGGAGTCGCCGACCGATCGACAGTCGAGACGCTCGACCGATTGCTCTCGGCAGATGCTCCATTGGGCGCACTGCAAACAGGCCCAGGTGGCAAGGCGTAATATTCGGACACGAGAAGTGACCAGTGGGGTCCTTGTTGGCGCCACATTGCGCCAACAGCGAGCGGTCTTTCGTATCCGGGACCGCTGAAAGTGTGCCGGATTCCTGTCCGCTTCGCCTCATGAAGGCGACCAGCCGAACGAAAAGGGTTCATGAAGAAACTGACATTTGCAACGGCGGTGCTTGCCGCCGGACTGCCCACCTTTGCGGCCGACGCATCGGCAAACGAAACCGCCAATTTGGGGAAATCAGAAGGCGTCCGCTGCTTTCTGCTCGGATGCTACGACGAGAACAACAATCGTGTGGAGCGCCCGGGCGCCGAAACTGCAAAAGCAAGCGCCGAGGCCCAGGCGCCGAAGGCAGCGACCGATGACCGGTACGGTTCGATCATCACGAAACATGCGTCGGCCAACGGAATTGAGGTCAACCTCGCTCGGGCTATCATCCGCATCGAGAGCAACTATCGAGCGAATGCACGCGGCCAAGCGGGCGAAGTGGGGCTTATGCAGATCAAGCCGGCCACCGCGCGTGCCATGGGCTACAGGGGTTCGGTCAGGGGTCTCTACGACCCGGAAACCAACATCACCTACGGCATGAGGTATCTGGGTATGGCCCAGAAGCTGGGCGACGGATCGCTCTGCGGGACGATCCTGAAATACAATGCCGGCCATGGCGCCAATCGCATGAACCGCATCTCGGCGGCCTATTGCACCAAGGTCAGGCAGCACCTCGGCATCAGCTGAGCACAGCACGAAACTGGGGCGGCAACTAGGTCTGCCGCCCCATTCTGGCGGTGAAGTTGTTACATTTTGATACAATATTTGATCGATTTTGCCCTTTTTGAACCGAAGACGGCGGTTTAGTGCGCCCCGTCCCCCAAGACCGAATTCCCGTTCTTAGTAATTCGTTGACCCCGTGAGCGGCAGGCTGGCGATCGGCGCCGGCCCGCCTTTGAAAAGTGAATAAGCATGATCATGACGCTTATCCGACCGGCGATCTTCGTCGCGTCCGTGATGCTTTTTGTAGCCGCACTGAGCCAGATGGCGCAGCAGGCTGTGCTGAGCGCGCACGCCGCAACGGCTGACCTTGCCATCGAATGCCGACTCTTCGGATGTTTCGACGGCAAGGGTAATCGCCTCGACCCTATGCCGATCTCACCACAGCACGATTTGATCGCCGAGGAGAACCTGAAGCGTAGCCCGATCGCGGTGAACATCGGCGAGATCATCGCCCGCCATGCGCAGGCCAATGGCGTGCCGCTGGAACTCGCACATGCGGTCGTCTGGGCCGAGAGCACCTACAGGATCAAGGTTCGCGGCGCGGCAGGCGAGGTTGGTCTCATGCAGATCATGCCGGCAACGGCGGAGCTGATGGGCTATCGCGGAACGATCGAGGATCTGTTCCACCCGGAAACCAATATCGCCTACGGAATGATGTATCTCGGCGGCGCGCGCAAGCGCAGCGACGGGTCGATCTGCGGCACGATCCTGAAATACAATGCCGGCCACGGCGCCAAGCGCATGAATCCGATTTCGGCCGCCTATTGCGCCAAGGTGATGGAGCGCCTTGGCGTAAGCTGATCGATTTCCGGGGTCAAAGATTGCGTTTCAACGCATTAGCCCCTTTATACGGTTTGCCAGTCGGCCGGGCGGCCGCTCCTGCATTCTTCGGGATGCAGGAGAGGAAAGTCCGGGCTCCGCGGAAATACGGTGCCGGAGAAAATCCGGCGAGGGAAACCTCAGGGAAAGTGCCACAGAAAGGAAACCGCCCCGCCTGCCAATCGGCCGCGCGATATGCCGGGCCTATTTGCCGGCGGGGTAAGGGTGAAAGGGTGGGGTAAGAGCCCACCGCGCGGCCGGCAACGGTCGCGGCATGGCAAACCCCACCGGGAGCAAGACCGAATAGAGGCGGCGCGAAGGGCAACCTTCAGGCTTTTCCGGCCGAGCCGCCCGGGTTGGTCGCATGAGGCGGATGGCAACATCCGTCCCAGATGAATGGCCGCCACGTTTCGTCTGCCGCAAGGCGGGCGGGGCCATACAGAACCCGGCTTACAGGCCGGCTGGCACTTCTTCCTTCCCTCAGACGGCGGCGTCCAGCGCGTCGCCGATCGCTTGCCACAGCGGCTCGGGCGGCTCGCAGCCGACCGACAGCCGGACGAATCCGGGTGCGACCTCATCGCCCCAGCGGGCGCGGCGCTCGGCCGACGTGTGGAGCCCGCCGAAGGACGTGGCAGGCTGGATCATCTCACAGCCATCGATGAAGGCCTCTGCCTTTGCGGCGTCTTTCAGGGTCAGTCCAATCAGGAAACCGAAACGGTCCATCTGCATGCGGGCGAGATTGTGCGCCGGATCGTCGGGCAGGCCGGGATATCGCAGCGCCGACACCGCCTTGTGCTCGCGCAGTCTGGGGGCCAGCATTTCGGCATTGTCGCACATGCGCGAGAAGCGCAGCTCGAGCGTCTCGATGCCCCTGTGCACCTGCCAGGCCTCGAACGGACCGGGTATGGCGCCGGAGAGTTTCCGCCAGTCAGCAATGGCTCCGTGCATGGCCTCATCGCGGGTCGTGACATGGCCGAAAAGCACGTCGGAGTGCCCGTTGGCGGCCTTGGTGTCGGCTGCCACGACGAGATCGGCGCCAAGGTCCAGCGGCCGCTGCCCGAAGGGCGTCATGGTCGTGTTGTCGGCAACCATAATTGCGCCTGCTGCCTTCGCCTGTTTCGACACCGCCGCGAGGTCGACGATGTCTAGGCCGGGATTGGACGGCGTCTCCGCGAAGACGATACGGTAGTCGTCGAAACCGCCGTCGAGAAACGAAGCGGTCGGCCGTGTATCGAAGGCGATGCCCAACCCGGACAGGAATCGGTCGGCCAGCACACGCGGCGTGTAATATCCGTCGGAGGGGAGGAGGACGCGGTCGCCCGCCTTCAGGAAGGCCAGCAGCGAGGCCGTGATTGCCGCCATTCCAGAGGGAAATGCGATGCAGCGAGCGTCTTCCAGATGACCGAGAAGGTCTTCCGTTGCCTCCCAGGTGGGATTGTCGAAGCGACCGTACTGGCGGTGCCCGGCCGGTTCGCCCGGCAGGTGATAGACGGAGGTCATCGCCAGCGACAGCGAGACCGGGTCGCCCTTGGCAAGGCCTGACTGCCTTAGGTGCAGCATCCGGGCTGCGCGAAGCTTCATCTCATCCGCCAAGCGGGCCTCCAATGTCTAGCGATGCCGGAGCGCGCGACGCTATCCAGCGCAACGCCGCGTCTCAAGGCCTTTCTGTTGGCACAAAGGGGGCCTCGCGTAACGCTTTGTTAGCGTTAACGGGACATAAAGGACGAATGTCGCCGCCGGGCTCCCTTGCGGCCCATTCGTGGGGTGTTGTCCCGTTGACGCCCATACTGGCCCATGCTATCCCAAATACGCAGTCAAGCGACGATCCTGAAGCCGGTGGTGTTGCGTATCATCCGGAAGCCTGCGGCGGCTTTCGGGGACGAGCAAGGTTTATTCGCAAGGCGACCAACCGGACCGATCGTGGCGTGGACGCGGACGAGGACATGACGAGGGGAACGGGCGGGCTTCGCTCCAAATTCTGTAATGGACCGGTTTCTGTCGAGTGCCACGAACAGGATCGACGCGAAAGGGCGCGTTTCCGTCCCCGCGGGCTTCCGGTCGATCGTCCAGGCGCGCGGCTATGCCGAGCTTTATCTGCTGCGCTCGCTCGATACGGCTTCGATGGATGTGGGCGGCCCGGACCTGCTCGACGCGTTCGAGCGCCGCATCGCCGAGGAAGACCCGTTCCTGCAGACGGCGGACGACATGTCCTTCCTCTATTACGGCGACGGGGCGTTTCTGAAGCTCGACCAGGACGGCCGCATCACAATGACGGATTTCATCCGCGAGCACACGGGCATCACGACCGAAGCCGCGTTTGTTGGGCGTGGTCACTATTTCCAGATCTGGGAGCCGGGGCGGCTGGCGGAATATTCGGCGCAGGTGCGCGAGCGCCTGAAGGCGCTCAAGCAGAGGCAATCGCAGTCAAGGCAGGCGGGGGAATCGGAATGATGGCGGGCCCCGGCGCGGATCTCCACGCCGGTGGCGGACTGGCCCGCCACATTCCGGTCTTGCTCGACGAGGTGATTGCGGCGCTCGCGCCGAAGGCGGGCGAAACGATTATCGACGGTACGTTCGGCGCAGGCGGTTACACCCGCGCGCTTCTGGAGGCAGGCGCAAACGTCGTCGCCATCGACCGCGACCCGCAAGCCATAGCCGCCGGCAAGGCGCTGGTCGATGCAGCCGGTGGTAGGCTGAAGCTGGTCAGTGGCGTGTTCGCCGAACTGGACCGGCACGCCGGCGAGCCCGTCGACGGCGTCGTGCTCGACATCGGCGTTTCCTCCATGCAGTTCGACGAGGCCGAACGCGGCTTCTCGTTTCGTGCCGACGGGCCACTCGATATGCGCATGGGCGGCGAGGGGATGACCGCCGCCGATGTGGTCAACACCTTCAAGGTGGGCGACCTCGCCCGTATCATCGGCATCTATGGCGAGGAGCGGCATGCCGGGCGCATCGCCCGCGCGATCGAGCGGCGGCGCGCCGAGCGGCCATTCACCGGCACCCGCGACCTTGCCGCTGTCATCGAGGCAACGATCGGACGTAACCCGAAGGACAAGATCGACCCGGCAACGCGAACCTTCCAGGCTTTGCGCATCTATGTGAACGACGAACTCGGGCAGCTCGTGCTCGGCCTGCAGGCGGCTGAGCGGGTGCTCAGGCCCGGCGGGCGGCTGGCCGTCGTGACTTTCCATTCGCTCGAAGACCGCATCGTCAAGCGTTTCCTCGCCGATCGCTCGGGCAAGGCCGGCGGCTCGCGCCACCAGCCGGTGGTCGAGGCGCGCGCCGCCGCATTCGAGAAGATCGCGCGGGTGATCGAAGCGGGTGAGGCGGAGATTGCGCATAATCCACGCGCCCGCTCGGCGAAGCTGCGCTCCGCAGTGCGCACCGACGCGCCGCCGACGGCCCCGAAAGACGAGCTTGAGGCCGCACGCATCGCCGGTCTGCCGGTCGCCACCGAAGCGCGGAGGGGCTGACATGTTCCGCACGACCGACATCATCCTGATCGCCGCGATGATCGGCGCGGCAGGACTGACCTTCAAGGTCAAGCACGACGCCGAGATGAAGCTCGATGAGGTTCGCCGGCTCGAGACGGAAATCCGCACCGAGGAAGACACCATCGATGTGCTGCGCGCCGACTGGAGTTTCCTAACCCAGCCGGAGAGGCTGCAGCGGCTGGTCGACGCCTACAACGCCGAACTCAAGCTCAATCCGGTCGAACCCGACCAGATCGGTTCGATGGACAGGATCGGGCAAACGCTGCGGACCGTGACCGAGATAGCGGCTGAGCAAGCGCCTGAAACCGATGCCATCGCCGATGCGATCAAGACAGGCGCCGTTTCCCAATGATCAGACGGTACGTCCGGTGGATTAAAGGCAGGTTCGAGCGCGCCGGCGATGACGGGAACATCGTCGTCGAAGGTGCACGCACCGGCAGCGGCCGGGCGCGAAACAGGCTGGTCATGACCATGGCGGTGTTCATGGCCATGTATGCCGCAATCGGCGGCCGGCTGGTCTATCTCGGCCTCCAGGACCTGCCCGACGATGGCGGCCCGGCGCAGCGCAACACAGCGGCGCGGCCGGATATCATCGACCGGAACGGCGAAATACTGGCGACCGACATCAAGACATTTTCGCTGTTCGCCGAACCGCGCCGCATCGTCGACGTGGATGAGGCGATCGAGAAGCTGGTCACGGTGCTGCCCGACCTCAACTACGAGCAGACCTATCACCGTCTGCGCACAGACGCCGGTTTCGTCTGGCTCAGGCGGCAACTGTCTCCCCGCCAGCAGGCCGAGATCATGGCGCTCGGCATTCCGGGCATCGGCTTCCGCTCAGAGAACCGGCGCTTCTATCCGGGCGGCGCCATCGCAGCGCACGTTCTCGGGCTGGTCGATATCGACAACAAAGGCATCGCCGGCATCGAGAAATACATCGACCAGCAGGGCCTCGCCGATTTGCGCGAGATCGGGCTCGCCGACCGCGCATCGCTTAAGCCGTTCCAGCTGGCCCTCGACATCCGGGTGCAGCATATCCTGCATGACGAGCTGACACGGGCGATGGAACGTTATCAGGCGATCGCCTCGGGCGGCGTCGTGCTCAACGCGCAGACCGGCGAGGTCGTCGCCATGGTCTCTCTGCCGGACTACGACCCGAACAATCCCGTCGATGCGCACCGCAGCGACCGGCTCAACCGCATGTCGGGCGGCGTTTTCGAGATGGGATCGACGTTCAAGGGCTTTACGACCGCCATGGCGCTCGATTCAGGCCTAGTGACCCTGAACGACAGCTTCGACGCGCGGCGGCCGCTGCAGGTCGGCAAGTTCACGATCCGCGATTTCCATGGCAAAGGGCGCGTACTGTCGGTTCCGGAGATTTTCATCTACTCGTCCAACATCGGCACGGCCCGCATGGCCGAAACGATATCGATCGAAGACCATCGCGCATTTTTCCAGCGCATAGGACTTCTCGACAAACTTGACACCGAACTGCCCGAAGTTGCGACGCCTACGGGCCCGGAAGAGTGGAAGCGGGTCAACCGCATTACGATTTCTTTCGGCCACGGCGTGGCGACAACGCCGCTGCAGACGGCGGTGTCGGCGGCTGCGCTGGTCAATGGCGGCGTTCTGTTCGATCCGACATTCCTGCCCCGGAACACGTCAGAGGCAGTCGAACATGCGACGGCCGTGCTCAACCCGTCGACCAGCGACGCCATGCGCTATCTGTTCCGCCTGAATGTGGAAAAGGGTTCGGGCCGCCGCGCCGACGTGCCGGGCTATTTCGTCGGCGGCAAGACCGGGACGGCCGAGAAGGTGGTCAACGGGCGTTATTCGACCGACAAGCGCTTCAACGCCTTCCTTTCGGCATTTCCTGTGAACAACCCGCAATATGTCGTTCTCGTCATTCTGGACGAACCAAAGCCGGAACAGCCCGGAATGAGCGCCACATCCGGCCTCAACGCGGCGCCGGTCGTGTCCAATGTCGTTCGCCGTTCGGCGCCACTACTTGGCGTGATGCCGGAATTTGGCCATGAAAGTGCAGCCCTGCTTGTATCCACTCAGTGAATCCTCCACAGCGCGAGGGAATGATTGGCGCCAGCGGACGGTACTGACACGATGAACCTCAGCGAATTTGCCGGAATACTGCCCCTTGGCGGAGCAGGCGACGTGGCCGTGCGCGGCATCGCCTCGGATTCGCGCAAGGTGGCGGCCGGCGATCTGTTCTTTGCGCTGGCAGGTACAAAGGCCGATGGCGCTTCCTTTGCTGCGGACGCGGCCGGCAAAGGCGCAGTGGCGGTCGTGGCCGCGCCCGGTGCGATCAAAGACTTGCCCGGTGTCCCGGTTATCGAGGTAGACGACCCGCGTCGCGCACTGGCGCTTGCCGCCGCGCATTTCCACGGTGCGCAGCCGGCGACCATGGCGGCGGTTACCGGCACGAGCGGCAAGACATCCGTCGCTTCGTTCCTGCGGCAGATCTGGGAACATGCCGGCCATCCCGCTGCGAGCATCGGCACGACGGGCGTAACCGCTCCGGGCCGTACGGAATACGGTTCGCTGACGACGCCGGACCCGGTGGCACTGCACAAGCTCCTGCGGGAACTCGCCGATGCCGGCGTCACGCACGCCTCCATGGAAGCGTCGAGCCACGGGCTCGACCAGCGGCGGCTGGACGGCGTCAAGCTGGCTGCCGGAGGCTTCACCAATCTCGGGCGCGACCACCTCGATTACCATCCGACAATCGAGGAGTATCACCGCGCCAAGATGCGGCTGTTCGATACTCTGCTGCCGAAATCCGCGCCTGCGGTGATCTTCGCCGACGACATCTGGTCGGAAGCGACCGAGAAGGCCGCGCGAGACGCGGGGCGCGTCGTTCTCACGGTCGGGCGCAAGGGGCAGTTGCTGACGCTCAAGCGGGTCGAGCACGAGCGCGCCCGCCAGCGCGCCGAAATCGAGGCGGATGGCCGCATTCATGAAATCCGCCTGCCGCTCGCGGGCGAATTCCAGATTTCCAACGCGCTTGTCGCGGCAGGGCTGGCGGTCGCCACAGGCACACCGATCGACACCAGTCTGGAGGCGCTCGAGCATCTTAAGGGCGCCTCGGGACGGCTGGAGCTGGTCGGAACCAAGGCGAACGGTGCGCCGGTTTATGTCGACTACGCGCACAAGCCCGAAGCGCTGGAGAATGTGCTTGCGGCAGTGCGCCCCTTCACCACCGGACGGGTCGTCGTTGTGTTCGGCTGCGGCGGCGACCGCGACAGGGGCAAGCGCCCGATCATGGGCGAGATCGCCTCGCGCCTTGCCGACGTCGTGATCGTGACCGACGACAATCCGCGCTCGGAGGAACCCGGCTCGATACGCTCCGCCATTCTGGCCGCAGCGCCAGGTGCGCGCGAGATCGGCGACCGCCGGCAGGCGATCGCCGAAGCGGTGGCGCTGCTTCAGTCGGGCGATACGCTGATCGTCGCCGGCAAGGGGCATGAGGAAGGCCAGACCATCGGCGACAAAACACTGCCATTCTCCGACCATGCCGAGGCGCGCCGCGCGCTGCAGGGGCTTGCCGCATGAGCCAGCTCTGGACGGGACAGGAGCTGCTGGTGGCGACGGCCGGCCGTCCGCTGGGTCGGCTCCCCGAGAATGTCACGGGCATTTCCATTGACAGCCGTTCGCTGAAGCCGGGTGAGGCGTTCTTCGCCATCAAGGGCGACCGTGTCGACGGGCACGACTTTGCGTCCTCCGCCATGGGCGCTGGCGCCGGGCTGCTGGTCGTCGCCGAGGCAAAGCTGCCGGCACTTGGCCGCCTCGCCATGCCGATGATCGTTGTGCCCGACGTGCTGGAGGCGATGGTGGCGGTCGGCATTGCCGCACGCGCGCGCTCGAAGGCGAAGATCATCGCGGTCACCGGCTCCGCGGGAAAGACCACGACCAAGGAGCTGTTGCGGGTCGCGCTCGCGCCGTCCGGCAAGGTGCATGCCTCCGACCGGTCGTTCAACAACCATTGGGGCGTGCCGCTCTCGTTGGCGCGGATGCCGGCCGACACAGACTATGCGATCTTCGAGATCGGCATGAACCATGCCGGCGAGATCAGGCCGCTGGTGCGGATGGTGAGGCCGCATGTCGCGATCGTGACGCTGATCGCGGCGGCCCATCTCGGGCACTTCAAGAACCTCGATGAAATCGCCGATGCAAAGGCGGAGATATTCGAGGGCGTCGAGAAGGACGGCAATGCGCTGATCAATCGCGACGACGAGCGCTGGAAGCTGCTCGAGAAAAAGGCCAGCGCCGTCGGCATCGAATATGTCTGGGGTTTCGGCGAACACAGCCGGGCCCAGTTCAAGCTGGTCGATTTTGCGCCGGGCGAGGGCGGTTCGACCTTTACGGCGCGGATCGCCGGCAAGGACCATGCGGTCACGCTTGCCGCGCCGGGGCGTCACATGGCCCGCAACGCACTGGCAGCTCTCGGTGCGGCCAGTCTTACTGGGGCTGACGTCGACAAGGCCGCCGCCATGCTGGCCAGCTTCGCACCCGATGCCGGCCGCGGACGCAAGCACCGGCTGCGGCATCCGCGAGGCACCTTCACGCTGATCGACGAGAGCTACAACGCCAATCCTGCATCGATGCGGGCAGCATTCGAGCTGCTGGCCGCTACGCCGGTCGGTAAGAACGGACGCCGCATCGCCGTTCTCGGCGATATGCTGGAGCTAGGCGACCATTCGGCAAAGCTACATGCCGGCCTCGCCGAGCCGCTGGCAGCGGCCGGGGTGGACAAGGTGTTGCTCGGTGGGCCTGAAATGGCGGTGCTTGACGGCAAGCTCCGCGAAACGATGGCAGTGGAATATCTGCCGAGCGTGGACGAACTGGAGCCTGCCGTACTGTCGGCGGTGCGGCCGGGGGACGTCCTGATGATAAAATCGTCGAACGGTATCGGCTTCGCCCGCATCGTTCAGGCTCTGCTCAGGCAATTCCCGGCGGCCGCCGGCGAAAGGCGGGCCGCGGCGACGAAGGAGCGGGGAGACCACCAACATGCTCATGATGCTGGTTGAATTCGCCGACCAGGTGTCGGTCTTCAACGTCTTCCGCTACATCACCTTCCGGACCGGGGGGGCGCTGATCACCTCGGCGATCATCGTCTTCCTGTTCGGGCCAAGCATCATCGCGGCGCTGCGTATCCGGCAGGGCAAGGGGCAGCCGATCCGGGCAGATGGTCCGCAGACACATTTCAAGAAGGCTGGCACGCCGACGATGGGCGGCCTGATGATGCTGACGGGCATACTCGGTTCCGCGCTGCTGTGGTGCAACCTATCCAGCGTCTACATCTGGACCGTGCTGCTGGTCACGGTGAGCTTCGGCATCATCGGTTTCTATGACGACTACCTGAAGGTGACGAAGCAAAGCCATCTCGGCGTTTCCGGCAAGTTCCGGCTGGCAGCG
Organism: Rhizobiaceae bacterium; assembly: GCA_017643025.1. Taxonomy (GTDB): domain Bacteria; phylum Pseudomonadota; class Alphaproteobacteria; order Rhizobiales; family Rhizobiaceae; genus RCIO01. Next base: position 556,831 of record JAEPOG010000001.1, on the reverse strand, counting down.
GAGTTCCTGATCGCGGGAATCGCCGCGTGGGTGATCATGCGCGCCGGCCAGCCGCCTTTTTCGTCGTCGCTGACCTTCCCGTTCTTCAAAGACTGGATCATCAATCTCGGCCTGCTTTTCATCGTCGTCGGTGCGTTCGTCATCGTCGGCGCCGGCAATGCGGTGAACCTGACCGACGGGCTCGACGGGCTTGCGATCGTGCCGATCATGGTGGCCGCGGCCGCCTTTGGCGTCATCGCCTACCTCTCCGGCAACGCGGTCTTCGCCGACTATCTGCAGATCCACTTCGTGCCGGGCACCGGCGAACTGGCGGTCATATTGGGCGCGGTGATAGGCGCCGGGCTCGGCTTTCTGTGGTTCAACGCGCCGCCTGCCGCCATCTTCATGGGCGACACCGGCTCGCTGGCACTGGGTGGGCTGACGGGGACAGTTGCCGTGGCAACGAAGCACGAGATCGTGCTCGCCATCATCGGCGGGCTCTTCGTCATGGAAGCGCTGTCCGTCATCATCCAGGTATTCTTCTTCAAACTGACCGGGCGGCGCGTCTTCCTGATGGCGCCGATCCACCACCATTTCGAGCGGCTCGGCTGGACCGAAAGCCAGATCGTCATCCGCTTCTGGATCATCGCGGTGATCCTGGCGCTGATCGGCCTGTCGACGCTGAAGCTCAGGTAGGCCGCGCTTGATCGCGGTACGCAGCCTCGCTGGAAAGAAGGTCGCGCTGTTCGGCCTCGGCGGCTCGGGCCTCGCAACGGCCCGTGCGCTTGCGGCCGGCGACGCCTATGTCATTGCCTGGGACGACAATCCGGACAGCGTCGCCAAAGCTGCGGGTGAGGGGATCGGCACGGCTGATCTCAGAAGTATAGAATGGAGCGATGTCGCGGCGCTCGTGCTCTCGCCGGGCGTGCCGCTTACTCATCCGAAGCCGCACTGGACGGTAGACCTCGCCCGTGCGGCTGGCGTCGAGATTATCGGTGATGTCGAACTCTTCGCGCGCGAGCGTCGCGCGCTGTGCCCTGATGCGCCGTTCATCGCCATTACGGGCACCAACGGCAAGTCGACGACGACGGCGCTGATCGCCCACATCATCGCGGCCAGCGGCCGCGACTGCCAGATGGGCGGCAATATCGGCCGCGCGGTGCTGACTCTCGATGTGTCGGCGAAAGACCGCTTTCATGTCGTCGAGTGCTCGTCCTACCAGATAGACCTCGCGCCTTCGCTCGATCCCACGGCCGGATTGCTGCTGAACCTGTCGCCTGATCACCTCGACCGGCACGGTTCGATGGAACACTACGCCTCGATAAAGGCGCGGCTGGTGGAGAAGAGCGATACGGCGATCGTTGGTGTGGACGACCCGCATTCTCAAAAGATTGCTGAGCAGCTGGTCGGTTCCGGCCGGAAGGTCGTGCGCATCTCGAAGCGGAAGGCTCTTGTAGACGGGCTTTTTGCGGATGGCACCCAGCTCTATCGTGCGTCGGGCGGCGAACGCGAGCATGTCGCTTCGCTCGACGGCATCACAACGCTGCGCGGCGAGCACAATGCCCAGAATGCGCTTGGCGCTGTCGCGGCCTGCCATGCCGTCGGGCTGAACCTCGACGAGATCAGAGCAGGCCTCGCGAGCTTTCCCGGGCTTGCGCACCGCATGGAGCCGGTGGCGCGGAGGGGCCGGGTGCTCTTCGTCAATGATTCCAAAGCGACGAATTCCGATGCAGCGGCGCCGGCGCTGTCGAGCTTCGAGCGCATCTACTGGATCGCCGGCGGGCTGCCCAAGGAAGGCGGGATCGAGCCGCTGCGCGGCTATTTCCCGCGCGTTGCCCGCGCCTATCTCATCGGCGAAGCCGCGCCTGCATTTGCGGCGACTCTTGGCGAAACGGTGCCATTCGAGATTTCCGGAACGCTGCAAGCTGCGGTAGACCATGCGGCAGCCGATTCGTCCGCGGACGAAAGCCCCGAAAGCGTCGTTCTGCTTTCGCCGGCCTGTGCGAGTTTCGACCAGTTCAGGAATTTCGAGGTACGGGGCGACGCCTATCGCGCCGCCGTCTTGGCGCTTCCGGGCGCCGAACCGATTGGGGGAAAGAACTGATGGTGAGCCGTGTCGATCGCGGGCCCGTGGCCAACTGGTGGTGGACTGTCGATCGCTGGCTGCTGGCCGCGTTTCTGGCGCTGATGGTGCTGGGCATCGTGCTTTCGTTCGCCGCCAGCCCGCCGGTGGCCGAACGTATCGGGCTCGATCCCTACCACTTCGTGACGCGCCAGATCACTTTCATGGTGCCGGCGCTGGCGATCATGATCGGCGTGTCGTTCCTCGATCAGCGCTATGTTCGCCGGCTGGCGTTGCTGATGCTTGTGGGTTCGCTGTTCCTGATGGTGGCGGCGCTCTATCTCGGCATCGAGGTCAAGGGTTCGCGCCGCTGGATCTACATCGCCGGGATTTCGGTGCAGCCGTCCGAATATCTGAAACCGGCATTCGTCATCATCTGCGCCTGGCTGTTCTCCGAAAATGCCCGCCACCCGGAGGTGCCGGGCAATCTGTTCGCGATGATCCTGCTGGGCGTCGTTCTGGCGCTGCTCGTCGCGCAGCCCGATCTTGGGCAGTCGCTACTGGTTCTGGCGACCTGGGGGCTGATGTTCTTCATGGCCGGCCTGCCATGGATATGGATCGTGGCGCTGGGCGCGGCGGCCGTGGGCGGCGCGGTGCTCGCCTATGGCGCGTTCCCGCATGTGGCCGAGCGTATCGACCGCTTCCTCACCGGCGAAGGCGACACATTCCAGGTCGATATCGGCCGCGAGGCGATGATGCGCGGCGGCTGGCTGGGTGAGGGGCCGGGCGAAGGCACCGTGAAACGCATCCTGCCGGACAGCCATACCGACTTCATTTTCTCGGTTGCGGCGGAGGAGTTCGGCCTGCTGCTGTGCATCATGATCGCGGCGGTGTTCGCCTTCATCGTGGTGCGCGGTTTGTTCATCGCGATGCGCGAGAACGAGGACTTTCCGCGCTACGCCATTGCCGGGCTGGTGACGGTTTTCGGCTTCCAGTCGATCATCAATATGGGCGTCAACGTTCAGCTGCTGCCGGCCAAGGGCATGACGCTGCCCTTCATCTCCTATGGCGGCTCGTCGCTGCTGGCGATGGCGATCGCCATGGGCATGGTGCTGGCGTTGACCCGGCGGCGGCCGCAAAAGCGCATGCAACACGGTGTCGGGCGCGCATGGCAGGGCATGCAAGCCGCGCGCTGACATGGAGAAGGGCACCATCTTCCTGGCGGCTGGCGGGACCGGCGGCCATCTGTTTCCGGCGGAGGCGCTTGCGCACGAACTGCAGGCGCGGGGTTGGCGCACCGATCTTGTCACCGACAGCCGCGCGGAGCGTTATGCCGGGAAGTTCCCTGCGACGGAAATCCATACGGTTGCATCAGCGACGTTCGGTTCGCGGAATCCGGCCGCCATGGCCCGGACGCTGTGGTCGATCTGGACCGGCGTGCGGCAATCCTCGGCGCTGATCGGCAAAGTGCAACCCAAGGCGGTCGTCGGCTTCGGCGGTTATCCGACGCTGCCGCCAGTCTATGCCGCGACACGGCGGGGCGTGCCGACGATCATTCACGAACAGAATGCCGTCATGGGACGGGCAAACAAGGCACTCGCTGCTCGCGTCAACGCGATTGCCGGCGGGTTCCTGAAGGCTGTAGGCACACACGGTCCGAAGGTTGTCGAAACCGGCAATCCGGTTCGCCCTGCCGTGATTGCGGCTAGCAAGGTGCCGTTTAAAGCACCTGCGAAGGGAAAGCCGTTCAACCTGCTCGTCTTCGGCGGTAGTCAGGGCGCCCAGTTCTTCGCGAACGGTGTACCGGCGGCAATTGCGCTGCTGCCAGCCGATCTCCAGAAACGCTTGAAGCTGACTCAGCAGGCGCGGCCTGAGGACGAGGCGGGCGTGCGCGACGCCTATGCGAGGATGGGGGTGAACGCCGAGGTTGCGCCTTTTTTCGGCGATCTGGCGGAGCGCATGGCGGCGGCTCATCTGGTGATTTCTCGGTCGGGCGCATCGACGGTGTCGGAAATCGCGGCAATCGGCCGCCCCGCCATTCTCGTGCCCTATCCGCATGCGCTCGATCATGACCAGGCGGCGAACGCCGCGGCGCTGGCCGCCACCGGCGGGGTGCAGGTGGTGCCGCAGTCGGAGCTTTCGCCGGAAAGACTGGCGGAGTTGATAAGCTCGGCAATCGCCGATCCGAAGGCGCTGGCGGCTCAGGCCGCTGCTTCGAAAAGCGCGGGGCGCCCGGAAGCCACGCGGTTGCTCGCCGATATGGTAGAAGCTATTGCGGGCGGCAAATCGGTGGCCGAGTTCAGAGGGAACGCAGCGAATGAAAATGCCTGAAACCATCGGCGTCGTGCATTTTGTCGGCATCGGCGGCATCGGCATGAGCGGCATCGCCGAGGTGCTGCACAATCTGGGCTACACCGTGCAGGGCTCCGACCAGGCCGAAAACGCGAATGTTCAGCGGCTGCGCGACAAGGGCATCGCCTGCCATGTCGGCCACAAGGCAGAGAATCTCGGCGAAGCGGAAGTCGTCGTCGTCTCGACGGCGATCAAGAAGAGCAATCCCGAATTGCTCGCCGCGCGCGAAAGGCATCTGCCGATCGTCAGGCGCGCCGAAATGCTGGCGGAGCTGATGCGTTTCGGCCAGGCAGTGGCGATCGGCGGCACGCATGGCAAGACGACGACCACCTCGATGGTCGGCACGCTGCTCGAGGCGGGTGGGCTCGACCCGACCGTCATCAATGGCGGCATCATCAATGCCTACGGCACCAACGCCCGCATGGGCGAGGGCGACTGGATGGTCGTCGAGGCGGACGAGAGCGACGGGACCTTCCTCAAGCTTCCCGCCGAGATAGCCGTCGTGACCAATATCGACCCCGAGCACCTCGATCACTACGGCTCGTTCGAGAAGGTGCGCGAGGCATTCGCGCAATTCGTGGAGAATGTGCCGTTCTACGGCTTCGGGGTGATGTGCATCGACCATGCGGAAGTGCAAGCGCTGGTGTCGCGCATCGAGGACCGCCGCGTCATAACCTATGGCGAGAACCCGCAGGCGGATGTGCGCTATTCGAACGTCCGCATGGCCGACGGCGCGTCGACGTTCGACGTTGCCATCCACAACCGAAAGACCGGCGAGGTTGTCAGGATCGACGGACTGACCTTGCCGATGCCCGGCCATCACAACATCGCCAACGCGACGGCGGCGGTTGCGGTGGCTCACGAGCTTGGCATTCCGCCGGCGAAGATCGCCAAGGGGCTTTCAGGCTTCGGCGGCGTGAAGCGGCGCTTCACGCTGACCGGAACGTGGAACGGCGTGAAGATCTATGACGACTACGGACACCATCCGGTCGAGATCAAGGCGGTGCTTAAGGCGGCGCGCGAATCCTGCTCCGGCAAGGTGATCGCAATCGCGCAGCCGCACCGCTTCACGCGGCTGCGCGACCTGTTCAACGATTTCGCGTCGTGCTTCAACGACGCCGACACAGTCATGATTGCGCCTGTCTACACCGCCGGCGAAGATCCGATTGAAGGCGTGGACGCTGAGGCGCTCGTTGCTCGCATCAAGGCCGGCGGACATCGCGACGCGCGGTTCATTCCGGGGCCCGAGGCAGTGCTTCCCGTGATACGTGCCGAGGCGCGGCAGGGCGATTTCGTCATCTATCTCGGCGCAGGCAACATCACCCAATGGGCGAACGCGGCACCGGGCGAGCTCACCTCGGCCGAGAAGGCTGCATGACCATGCAGCCGGGAGGTCAGGTGCTGCTGGACCGGCTTGCTGGTGATCTTGCCGGTATTCGCGGGCGGTTCACGCCGGATGCCGGCATGGACAAGGTGACGTGGTTCCGCGCCGGCGGGCCGGCGCAGGTCATGTTCCAGCCGGCTGACTCAGACGATCTCTCCGCTTTCCTGAAGGCCGTACCGGCGGATGTGCCGGTGCTCACCGTGGGCATCGGCTCCAACCTGCTGGTTCGCGAAGGCGGCATTCCGGGCTTCGTCATCCGCCTGTCTGCCAAGGGTTTCGGCGAGATCGAGCAGATATCGGACACGAGGCTGCGCGCCGGAGCCGCCACGCCCGACAAGCGTGTTGCCGCCGCGGCGCTGGAAGCCGGCATCGGCGGCCTGCATTTCTACCACGGCATCCCTGGCTCTATCGGCGGTGCTCTGCGCATGAACGCCGGCGCCAACGGGGTAGAGACCGCGGAGCGTGTGGTTGAAGTTCATGCCATCGATCGCAGGGGCGAGCGGCACGTGCTCACCAATGCCGACATGGGATACGCCTACCGCCACTCGTCAGCACCCCGCGATCTCATCTTCACGAGCGTTGTCTTCGAGGGACCGAAGGCGCCGCATGACGAGATCAAGGCGGCAATGGACGCCGTGCAGCATCATCGCGAGACCGTGCAGCCGATCCGCGAGAAGACGGGCGGCTCTACGTTCAAGAACCCACCCGGCGGGTCCGCGTGGAAAGTGATCGACGAGGCCGGCTGCCGGGGGCTGATGATCGGCGGGGCGCAGATGTCGCCCATGCATTGCAATTTCATGATCAATACGGGCACCGCCACCGGCTACGATCTCGAATATCTAGGCGAGACCGTGCGGGCGCGCGTCATGGAGCATTCAGGCACCCGCCTCGAATGGGAGATCAAGCGCGTCGGCCAATTCCGTCACGGCCACGAGATCGACGAGTTCCTGGGGCAGCTTCTCTAGTCGCTCCGCCAATGCGGCTCATCTTGGCGCGGCGAAGATCAATCTTTCCGATCCAAGGACTTGCCACGGAATCAACTCTCTGATTCTTTGGGGTCGCGGCGTTTCCTGATTTGAGTCGGTATCCAAACGCGTAACGCGTCAGCCTCCGGAGAATGTGCGATTCGGAGGGGACTCGGACTCTATTCATTTCCCGCGCCGCGGCGGCCCGTCTGGAAGGGGAAGACCTGGGCATGACGAGTAAGCATGTAGCGGTGCTGTATGGCGGGTTCTCCTCGGAGCGCCCGGTCAGCCTGTCGTCCGGCAAGGAGTGCGCGGCCGCGTTGAAGGCTGAGGGCTATCGCGTCACGCCAGTCGATGTCGATCACGATGTCGCCGAGGTGCTCGGCCGCCTGAAGCCCGATGTCGCCTTCAATGCATTGCATGGTCCTTATGGCGAAGACGGCACGATTCAGGGCGTGCTGGAATATCTCGAAATCCCCTACACCCATTCCGGCGTGCTGGCGTCGGCGCTCGCAATGCACAAGGAACTGGCAAAAACGGTCGCCGTTGCCGCCGGCATTCCGGTGGCGCCAGCTCTTGTCATGAACCGCCACGACATCGTGCGTGAGCACCCGATGGCGCCGCCCTATGTCGTGAAGCCGGTCGCCGAGGGCTCCAGCTTCGGCGTCGTGATCGTGCGCGAGGACCAGTCGCATCCGCCACAGATGATCGCTTCGCCCGAATGGCGCTACGGCGATGTGGTCATGGTCGAGCGCTACATTCCCGGGCGCGAACTGACTTGCGCCATCCTCGGCGATGAATCGCTCGGCGTGACCGAAATCATCCCGGTCGGGCACAGCTTCTACGACTACGATTCAAAATATGTCGCGGGCGGCTCAAAACACGAATGCCCGGCAAAAATTTCACCGAATATTTACCAAAAAATTGAGACACTGGCCCTTAAGGCTCATCAAGCGATCGGCTGCAGGGGCGTGACCCGATCCGACTTCCGTTTCGACGAAAATGCTTCTCCCGAGGGCGAACTCGTCTGGCTCGAAGTCAACACCCAGCCGGGGATGACGCCGACGTCGCTCGTGCCCGAATTGGCGCTTCATTCGGGGCGTTCCTTTGGCGAGTTGTTGCGCTGGATGGTGGAGGACGCTTCGTGTTCGCGTTGAAGTCGGGACCAGTCAGGGTTTCCTGGGCGGCTTCGCAGCGCCCGGCTGTCCAGGGCATGGTCTATCCGCGTTTCCTTCGCCGGCCCGCCAGGTTCCTGTCGCGCATCTTCGCCGGCGAAGTCGAGGCGCCGCGCTATGCGGGCGTGCTGCTTGCCGGCTCGCTCTTCGCCGCGACGGCTATCTACGGCGTCGCGATCGGCGGCCACATCCCATCCATCCTGTCCAATGTGACGGCACGCACCGGGTTCGCCGTGAACGATATCCGCATCAGCGGTCATCGGGAAACGTCTGAGATCGACGTGCTGGGGCAGGTCGATCTCAGCGGTTTCACCTCCCTGATCGGCATGGACGCCGGGCAGGTGCGCGCCGATGTCGAGCAACTGCCTTGGGTGGAAAGCGCGCGCGTGCGCAAGGTCTATCCCAACGCGCTGGAGATCATCATCGAGGAGCGTGCGCCCTTCGCTATCTGGCAGCATGGCGAGGTGCTGTCCGTCATCCAGGCGGACGGCCGCGTCATTGCGCCATTCACGAACGAACGCAACGCCTCCCTGCCGCTTGTTGTCGGTTCGGGCGCGCCTGAGCGCGCGGCGGATTTCGTGGCCACCGTCTCGCGGTTTCCGCATCTGGCGAAGCGCGTGACGGCCTACACGCTCGTCGCCAAGCGTCGCTGGGACTTGCGCCTCAATGACGGGGCGACGATCAAGCTGCCGGAGAGCAACGCCGCAGATGCCATGGCGGAACTGGTCGCTCTCGACCGGGAGCAGGCGCTGCTGGCACGCGGAGCCGTCTCGATCGACATGCGCCTTGCTGACCGCATCGGCATCGAACTGCCCACCGAGGGAGCGGACGTGTTCCGCGCCTCGATGCGCGAGCAACTCGGCATGTCGAAACGCCCGGGGCAGCGAACATGAACTGGCTGGGCGCGCGCAAGGAAGGCACGGGACGCCGCTCGGGCGTCATTACCGTTCTCGATATCGGGTCGAGCAAGATCTGCTGCGTGATCGCGCGCCTGCAGCCCTGCGAGGACAGCCGTCTGTTGCCGGGACGCACGCACCAGATCCAGGTTCTCGGCATCGGCCACCAGAAGTCGCGTGGCGTGAAATCCGGCGTCATCGTCGATCTCGACCGCGCCGAACAGGCCGTCAGGCTCGCAGTCGATGCCGCAGAGCGCATGGCGGGGCTCACGGTGGAATCGCTGCTGGTCAGCCTGTCGGCGGGCCGCATCAAGAGCGAGCCGCTGTCGGCTACGATACGCCTCGGCGGCCATGAAGCCGCCAATTCGGACATTGCCCAGGTGCTGGGCGCCGGTTCGCGCCAGGCGCTCAAGGCGGAGCGCCAGGTCGTCCATTCATTGCCCGTCGGCTTCTCGCTCGATGGCGAGCGCGGCATACGCGATCCGCGCGGCATGATCGGCGAGACGCTGGGCGTCGATATGCATGTACTGACGGCCGACGCAGCACCGCTGCGCAATCTCGAATTGTGCATCAACCGCGCGCACCTTTCGGTCGAGCGCATGGTCGCCGCACCCTATGCCAGTGGACTTGCCGCACTTGTCGAAGACGAGGCCGACATGGGCGCGGCCTGCATCGACCTTGGCGGCGGGACAACGAGCATCTCGATCTTCATCAACGGCAAGTTCATGCATGCCGACGCGCTGCCTATCGGCGGCGGTCATGTCACCGGCGACCTGGCGCGCGGGCTGTCGACACGCACGGAACATGCCGAGCGGCTCAAGGTCATGCACGGTTCGGCGCTGCCGGGTGGCGGCGACGAGCGCGACATGGTGACGATCCAGCCGATTGCCGGCGACGATCCGGACCAGCAGATCCAGATACCGCGCGCGGCGATGAACAGGATCATTCGCGCCCGTGTCGAGGAAACATTCGAGATGGTGCGCGACGGGATCAACAAGTCCGGCCTTGGCGGGGCGATCGGCAAGCGCGTCGTGCTCACCGGCGGCGCAAGCCAGCTTGCCGGGTTGCCTGAGACGGCGCGGCGCATTCTCGGACGCAACGTGCGGATCGGACGCCCGCTGGGCGTCTCCGGGCTGCCGGAAGCGGCCAAGGGTCCCGCCTTCGCAGCGGCGGTCGGTCTGATGATCTACCCGCAGGTGGCGGGTTTCGAAAGCATGCGGCGCGGCAGGTCCGCGCCGATCCTTGCAACGGGAACCGGCGGACGGTTCCAGCGCATGGGCCAGTGGCTCAGGGACAGTTTCTAGTTTGGTGGGTGACCCCGAAAATAGCAGCCGCGGCGGCGATGCGGCAGGAAAGGCGGAAAGGACGAGGACCATGACTATCAATTTGAAGAAGCCGGACATAACCGAGCTTAAGCCGCGCATCACCGTGTTCGGTGTCGGCGGCGGCGGCGGCAACGCGGTCAACAACATGATCACGGCGGGCCTCAAGGGCGTCGATTTCGTGGTCGCCAACACCGATGCGCAGGCGCTGACGATGTCGAAGGCCGAGCGACTGATCCAGCTTGGCGCGCACGTCACAGAAGGCCTCGGCGCAGGCTCGCAGCCGGAAGTCGGGCGCGCTGCGGCCGAGGAATGCATCGACGAGATCGTCGATCATCTCTCAGCGACGCATATGTGCTTCGTCACCGCCGGCATGGGCGGCGGCACCGGCACAGGTGCTGCCCCGGTGGTTGCCCGAGCGGCGCGCGAGAAGGGCATCCTCACCGTCGGCGTCGTCACCAAGCCGTTCCACTTCGAGGGCCAGCGGCGGATGACCACCGCCGACCAGGGCATCGAGGAACTGCAGAAATGCGTCGATACGCTCATCGTCATTCCGAACCAGAACCTGTTCCGGATCGCCAATGACAAGACCACCTTCGCCGACGCCTTCGCGATGGCCGACCAGGTGCTCTATTCGGGTGTTGCCTGCATCACCGACCTGATGGTCAAGGAAGGCCTGATCAATCTCGACTTCGCCGACGTGCGTTCGGTCATGCGCGAGATGGGCAAGGCGATGATGGGCACCGGCGAATCCTCGGGCGAGGGCCGCGCGATGGCCGCCGCCGAGGCGGCGATCGCCAACCCGCTGCTCGACGAAACCTCGATGAAGGGCGCCAGGGGCCTGCTGATCTCGATCACCGGCGGCCGCGACATGACGTTGTTCGAGGTGGACGAGGCGGCGACCCGCATTCGCGAGGAAGTCGATCAGGATGCCAACATCATCCTCGGCGCGACCTTCGACGAGGAACTGGAAGGCATCATCCGCGTTTCCGTCGTGGCGACCGGCATCGACAAGATCGCCAGCGAGGTGGGCGCAGCGCCGACCATCCAGCGCCCCGTGGCCAGGCCCGCACAGAAGGCTCCGGCGGCGGCCGAGGCGCGTCCTGCCGCACCGGCGCAGCAGCCGGCACGCCCGGCCCAGGCGCCTGTCGCCGAACAGAAACCCGTGCAGGACCCCATCGCCGACGCTATTCGCGCCGCGCAGGCTCCGACACAGGCGGCCGAACAGCCCGCCGAGAGTGAGTTCAAGGTCAATTCGAAGCTGTTTGCGGCACCTCCGGCCGAAGCTCGGCCAGCGACGCCAGCGCAGCCTCGGGTCGAGGAGACACCAAGAATGCCGCGCGTCGAGGATTTCCCGGCCGTGGCGCGCGCCGAACTCGAAACCGAAGGGCATGATGGCGGCGAGCACGACGACCGCGGGCCGATCGGCCTGCTGCGCCGCCTGGCCACGGGACTCGCACGCCGCGAGGACGAACCCCGGCTGACGCCGGCTCAGCCGCGCGAGCCGCGTTTGCGGCAGCAGGCTCCCGAAGCGCGTCGTGCGACGGCTCAGGATCCCGATCTCTACGCCCCGCGGCGCGGGCAGCTGGACGACCACGGTCGCGCCACGCCGCAGCCACGGCAGATGCAGGAAGAGGATCAGCTTGAAATTCCAGCGTTTTTGCGCCGGCAAGCTAACTAAGTAGAGCCAAGCGAACGGCTTACCGGAACGGGCGCCTGGCGCCCGTTTTGGCTTTGGAGAACGACCTTATCCGGCTTCAATTGCGACGCCGCTCGGCCTATTGTGCCGGTAACATTGGGTAAGAATCCGTGATTTGGAACATGATTTGCGGATCGTTATCTTCCTGAACAAGCTTCAGGACGCGGAACTTGAGGGGTTAGGTTTCGCGCGCTGCGATGATGCGGCGAGACTCGATAGCGCTGCTATCGCGAGCGGGACGGGCCTATGGGGAACGAGTTGTTTGACTGTCAGTCTACGTTAAAGGCGCCCGTATCGATTTCCGGAGTCGGCGTCCACAACGGCAAGCCCGTTTCAGTGCATTTCAGCCCAGCCGACCCCGATACCGGGGTCGTTTTTCACGGCACCAACGGATCCTCCGAAGAGCAGGAGATCCGGGCCAGTGTCGCGACCATCGGCAGTACTGACCATTGCACCGTGCTGGGTGACCCGCGCGGCTTTCATGTCAGCACCGTCGAGCACCTGATGGCGACGCTGTTCGCGCTTGGCATCGACAATGTGCATGTCGAAGTCGACAGCAGCGAAATGCCCATTCTTGATGGCAGCGCCGCGCAGTTCGTCGATGCTTTCGAGCAGACCGGCATTGAGGTGCAGGCCGTGCGCCGCCGCTACATCAGAGTGCGCAAGCCGGTACGGATCGAGCATGGGGCCTCTTGGGCCGAATTCCGTCCGCATGACGGCACGCGGTTCGAGATCGAGATCGACTTCGACAGCCCGGCGATCGGCCGGCAGACGTTCGAAAGCGATATCGATGCGGCCGTGTTCCGGCGCGACATTGCCCGCGCCCGTACGTTCGGCTTCCTGAAGGACGTCGAGTCGCTGTGGGCCGCGGGTTACGCGCTCGGCTCCTCGCTTGAGAACTCCGTGGTGATCGGCGACGACCACAAGGTCATCAACATGGAAGGCCTGCGCTACAAGGACGAGTTCGTGCGCCACAAGACGCTTGACGCCATGGGCGATTTGGCTCTGGCAGGCGCTCGCTTTATCGGCCTCTTCCGTTCCTATCGCGGCGGACACAAGCTCAATGCAGCCGCACTGAAACAGCTTCTTTCAGACCCGACCGCGTTCGAGATCGTTGAAACGGTCAGGCCGGAGCGTGGGCGCTCGGCCGAAATGGTGCAGGTCAGCGCCCCCGTCTATGCCCCCTGGGCGATCTAGGCTGAGGGCCTAACGGTTTCACCATATTTGGAAATCCGGCTTGCACGGTGCCACAAAAAAGCGCCATTGCGCGGGCATGTCGTTGCCCATCGAGGGGCAGTTGTGATTTATGACACCGTCTGATCGCGAGGCCTGCGCCACCGGAGGGGCGGAAGCGAAGATGTCGAGTAGAGTACCGGCCGGACCGAACGTTCCCGTGCGGATCAGACGCGCGGTGATTGCGCTTGCGCTCGCGCCGCTTGTTCTCGCCGCCTGCGGCGAGAAGGACATCGACCTCTCCACCTATGTCGAAGATGTCGAGCCAGCCGACGTGCTCTACAATCAGGCGCTCGCCAATCTGAACGAAGGCAAGGTCACCGAGGCGACGCGAAAATTCGAGGCCGTCGACCGGCAGCATCCCTATTCCGAGTTCGCCCGCAAGGCGATGGTGATGAGCACCTTCACCAACTACCGGCAGGGCAAATATCCCGAGGCGATCAATAGCGGCCGTCGGTACGTGCAGCTCTATCCGTCGACCGAGGATGCGCCCTATGCGCAGTACCTCGTCGGGCTAAGTTATTTCCGCCAGATTCGCGACGTGACCCAGGACCAGGGGGAATCGCGCAAGACGATCGAGGCGATGGAAGAGCTCGTCCAGCGCTGGCCGGACTCCGAGTATGTCCAGGACGCGCAGACCAAGATACGCTTCGCGCGCGATCAGCTCGCTGGCAAGGAGATGCAGGTCGGCCGCTACTATCTCGAGCGCCGCGAGTACCTGTCATCCATCAAGCGCTTTCGCTACGTGATCGAGAACTACTCGAACACGCGCCATGTCGAGGAAGCATTGGCCCGCCTCGTCGAAGCCTATTTCGCCATGGGGCTCGCTTCCGAGGCGCAGACAGCGGCGTCGGTGCTTGGCCACAACTATCCCGAGAGCGAGTGGTACAAGGATTCCTACACGCTGCTGCAGTCCGGTGGGCTGGAGCCGCGCGAAAACGAGGGATCCTGGCTCTCGCGCCTGAACCTGTTCGGCCGCAGCACCTGATGCTATTGCGGCCTGATGCTGGCGCATCTGTCGATTCGCGATATCGTTCTTATTGAAAGACTGGACATCGACTTCTCGTCCGGCCTCTCCGTGCTGACGGGCGAGACGGGCGCCGGCAAGTCGATCCTGCTCGATGCCCTGTCGCTGGCGCTCGGAGCGCGCGGCGACACCGCGCTGGTGCGCAACGGAGCGAGCCAGGGGCAAGTGACGGCCGTCTTCGACGTGCCGCAGAACCATCCGGCCCGCGATCTCCTGCGCGAAAACGCCATCGACGACGAGGGCGACATTATCCTGCGCCGCGTGCAGGGCGCGGATGGGCGCACCCGCGTTTTCATCAACGACCAGCCGTCGAGTGTGACGCTGATGCGCGATGCCGGCCGGGCGCTGGTGGAAATTCATGGCCAACACGACGAGCGGGCGCTGGTCGATACCGCTATCCACCGCGGCCTTCTCGATGCTTTCGGCGGACATCTCGGCGAGGTGGCGCATGTCGGGCAGGCGTGGCGGGACTGGCGCGAGGCCGAGCAAAAATTGGCGCGACACCGGGCGAGCGTTGAGGCGGCGGCGCGCGAGGCAGATTTCCTGCGGTCTTCCGTGTCAGAGCTTTCCGAGATCGATCCGCAGCCTGGCGAAGAAACCGCGCTTGCCGATAAGCGTGCCGACATGATGCGCGCCGAGAAGTCCGCCAGCGATATCGGCGAGGCGCAGGAGCTGCTGTCGGGTGCGAATTCGCCCGTGCCTGCACTCTCCGGTCTGCTGAGGCGATTGCAGCGCAAAGCGGCCGACGCACCGGCCCTTCTCGATCCAATCGTGAAGGCGCTGGATGAGGCGCTGGTGGCGCTCGACGGAGCGCAGTCGGCTACCGATGCCGCGATGCGTGCCGCCGAGTTCGATCCGGACGCGCTGGAGCGGGCCGAGGAGCGGCTGTTTTCGCTGCGCGCGCTGGCGCGGAAGCACAATGTGCAGGTCGACGATCTCGCCGCCCTGCGCGACGAGATGGCCGCCAAGCTGGCCGATCTCGACGCAGGCGAGGGCAAGCTTGCTGCGCTCGAGGGAGAAGCCATTCAGTCGCGGAGCCGCTACGACGAAGCGGCAGCAAGACTTTCGGCGCTCCGCGGCGAAGCCGCCGCCAATCTCGCCAAGGCGGTCGCCGCCGAACTTCCGGCGCTCAAGCTGGAACGCGCCGAGTTCATCGTCGAGATGTCGAGCGAGGCCGACGACCGCACCGAGAGCGGCATAGACAGCGTCGAATTCTGGGTCAGGACCAATCCGGGCACGCGCGCCGGGCCGATGATGAAGGTGGCGTCCGGCGGCGAGCTGTCGCGTTTCCTGCTGGCGCTGAAGGTAGCGCTGGCGGACCGCGGCTCGGCGCCGACGCTGGTCTTCGATGAGATCGACACCGGAGTCGGCGGCGCGGTGGCCGATGCCATCGGCCAGAGGCTGGCGCGGCTGGCTGAGAATATCCAGGTGCTGTCCGTCACCCATGCGCCGCAGGTGGCGGCGCGGGCGCATTCGCATTTCCTGATCTCCAAATCCGGCGGCGCGGACAAGGTGTCGACAGGCGTCGTGGAGATGGACCGGGACGGCCGGCAGGAGGAACTGGCGCGCATGCTGGCAGGTGCGACCATCACGTCCGAAGCACGCGCGGCCGCAGACCGGTTGCTCAGGGAAAACGCGGCCATCGCCAACTGACAGGAGTGTCGTGGCCGGGCCGGTTGGCCTATCCAAATCGATTTCCGGTCGCGCTATTGTGCCGGCATTGCCCAGACCGGAATCGCCTCATGCCCACCGCAGACCTGCCCGTCGACCAACTCACCATCGAACAGGCCGAACAGGAGCTGGCGCGGCTCGCCGCCGAGATCGCCGAGCACGACCGCCGCTATCACGGCGAGGACGCGCCGACGATCACAGACGCCGAATATGACGCGCTGCGCAGGCGCAACGCCGAGATAGAGCAAGCCTTCCCGGATCTGGTGCGGCCCGACAGCCCGACAGGATCGGTGGGCGCGCCACCGGCGGAAGGCTTTGCCAAGGTCCGCCACGCGGTGCCGATGCTCAGCCTTGCAAAGGCATACACCGATCAGGATGTCTTGGATTTCATCGAACGCGGCCGCCGCTTTTTCCAGCGCGACGAGGGGCTCGAGATCGAATTCACCGCCGAGCCCAAGATCGACGGGCTGTCGGCGTCGCTGCGGTATGAAAACGGTGTCTTCGTGCAGGGCGCTACCCGTGGCGACGGCACGGTGGGCGAGGACATCACCGCCAATCTGAAGACGATCGCCGACATTCCGCACAGGCTGGAAGGCGCCGGCTGGCCGGAGACCATCGAAATCCGCGGCGAGGTCTACATGACCTATGCCGAATTCCAGGCCCTCAAGGAACGTTCCGCCGCGGCGGGCGGGCAGGACTACGTCAATCCGCGCAACACGGCAGCCGGCTCGCTGCGCCAGAAGGATCCGGCCGTCACCGCCAGCCGCAACCTGAAATTCTTCGCTTATGCCTGGGGGTACACGACGGAAGACCCGGCGCCGACGCAGTATGACTCCGTTCAGAAACTTGCCGATTGGGGGTTTGCGATCAGCCCACTGATGGTCCGCGCCAAATCGGCCCACGAACTGATTGAGCACTACAAGCGCATCGAGGAACAGCGCTCGTCGCTCGGCTACGACATCGACGGCGTCGTCTACAAGGTCGACAGGCTCGACCTGCAGCGCCGCTGGGGTTTTGTCACCGGTGAGCCGCGCTGGGCGATCGCGCATAAATTCCCGGCTGAGCAGGCGACTACGGTCGTCCGGGAGATCGACATCCAGGTCGGGCGAACCGGGACGCTGGCGCCGGTTGCGAGGCTCGATCCCGTCAGCGTCGGCGGCGTCACGGTGGTGAACGTGACTCTGCACAATGAGGACTACATCGCCGGCAAGGACAGCACCGGCCAACCGATCCGCGACGGCAAGGATATCCGCATCGGCGACACCGTCACCATCCAGCGGGCGGGGGACGTCATTCCCCAGATCGTCGATGTCGTGCTGGACAAACGGCCGGCAGATGCAGTGCCTTACGAATTCCCGCATAAATGCCCGATCTGCGGATCGCCTGCGACGCGCGAGGTGAACGAGAAGACGGGCAAGGAGGATTCGCGCCGGCGCTGCACCGGCGAGCTGATCTGCCCGGCGCAGGCCGTCGAACGATTGCGGCATTTCGTGTCGCGCGGCGCGTTGGACATAGAAGGGCTGGGCGCGGAAAACATCGAACTGTTCTTCAATGCTGGGCTTATCGAGACCGCTGCAGATATCTTCACGCTGAAGGACCGCCGTGCCGATGTGCAGCGCGTGCTGGCCGAAAAGCGCGAGGAGCAAGCCCGGCAGCGGGAACTTGCTACAGGCAAGACCCGCAAGAACGTTCGCAGTGTCGAGGATCGCAACTTCGAGGGATTGGACAAGCTGTTCGCGGCAATCGACTCGCGGCGCGAGCCGGAACTCGACCGCTTCATCTTTGCGCTCGGCATCCACTATGTCGGAGGCACGACGGCGGCGGTGCTGGCTCGCACATTCGGCACGATCGAGGAGCTGATGCGCGTCGGCAGGGAAGCAGCGGCGGCCGAAGACCCGATGACGGTATTCCCGTCCATCGACGGTATCGGCGGCACGGTGGTAGGGGCGCTCACCGACTTCTTCGGCAATGAACGCAACGACGACGTAATCGACGCACTGCTCAAGCAGGTCCGCCCAAAACCCTATGTCGTCAACATCTCCGCCGACAGCCAGGTGGCGGGCAAGACGGTGGTCTTCACCGGCAGCCTGCAAAAAATGTCGCGCGGCGAGGCGAAGGCGATGGCCGAGCGGCTCGGCGCGAAGGTAGCCGGTTCGGTTTCGTCCAATACCGATCTGGTCGTGGCCGGACCCGGAGCGGGATCGAAACTCAAGCAGGCTACCGAGCTTGGTGTCGAGGTGATCGACGAGGACGCCTGGTTCGATCTCGTCGGGGAGGCCTAGCGGTCGCGTCCGGTCATTCTTGTCAGGATAGCCATGGAGACCTGGTAGATGACCACCGACACCAGAACGACGATCAGCACCAATGGCAGGCCGTAGGTTCGCAGAAGGGGTCGGACACCAGACGCGAATACGGCCGCCGCAGCGAAGGTGAGCAGCGGGCCACCGACAATGGCCAGGACCATCGCGATGTTTCTGTTTCGCTTTTCCATGACCGCCATCATCAACCCAGATGATGGTTGGTTCAACTGAATTGGCATGACAGGACAGCTTTGCTGTCCTATTGAGCGGCAATGGCTGAAACAATCGATTTTTCGGACGGGCGCGCCGAGTTCCGGCGCGGCATGCGCCGCGCATGGCCGGTTATCATCGCCGCATCGCCCTTCGGGCTGCTCTATGGTGCCATCGCGGTCGAGAACGGACTAACCGTTGCAGAAACCGTGCTGATGAGCGCCACCGTTTACGCTGGCGCCAGCCAGATGGTCGGCATCGAGCTCTTCGGCGACAACATCGCGCCCTGGGTGGTCGTGCTGTCGATCTTCGCCGTCAATTTTCGCCACGTGCTCTATTCAGCGGTGTCGGGCCGCGCGACGCGTCACTGGTCGTCGCTCAAACGCTATTTTGCGTTCTTCTTCCTGGTCGACCCGCAATTTGCCGAAGCCGAGCGGCGGGTAGCCGAGCGGCGTCCGATCACTTTCGCCTGGTATATGGGCCTTGCGTTGCCGATCTACCTGTTCTGGGTGGGCGTTGCGCTGATCGGCGCCCTTTTTGGGAAGCTCATACCCAATCCGGAGGCACTTGGCATCGACTTCCTGCTGCCGATCTATTTTCTCGGGCTTGTGATGGAGTTCCGTGAGCGGCCGCTGTGGTTGCCGGTCGTCGTCGTTAGTGCCGTGGTCTCCACTGCCGCCTATTACACGGTCGGGTCTCCCTGGCACGTCTCAATCGGCGCGGTGGCGGGCATCCTGCTCGCCGTGATCATGCCACCGCCTGCGGCAGCAGAGGTCGAAATCGCTCATGAGAAGCTCGACAGGGCGGTGATATGACCTCGACCGTGTGGATCATCCTTGCCGGTGCGCTGGCGACCTATTTGACCCGGATCGGCGGCGACCTCGTGCTGTCGCGCTTCGAGCGCATTCATCCTCGGGTGGAAGCAGCGTTGAACGCCGTCCCTGCCGCGGTGCTGACGACGCTGGTGGCGCCGGTCGCCACCACCGGCGGTATTCCGGAGACTGCGTCGCTGCTTGTCGCCGGTGCGATCTTCCTGCGCGGCGGCGGCATGATGGCCGGGTTCGTCGCCGGCGCTGTCGTCCTGATCGCGCTGCGCAACTTCGTTGGCTGAGGTTGCCTACTCGTCCAGCCGCGCAGTCGCTTGTTCCAGCCAATTGAGCGTCGCGCCGTCGAGCATGGGGCCGATCTCGGCAAGCACACGGGCATGGTAGGCATCGAGCCAGTCGCGCTCTTCGGCTGACAGCAGGTCCGGGTCGATCAGACGGCGGTCGAACGGCGCCAGCGTCAGCGTCTCGAAGCCGTGCATGGGCAGTTCGCCGCCTTCGATACCCTCGGCGGGCGTGACGACGATCAGGTTTTCCAGCCGGATGCCGTAAGCGCCTTCCTTGTAGTAGCCGGGCTCGTTCGACAGGATCATGCCCGGCAGCAGCTTGGCGTCGCCGGCCTTGGAGATGCGCTGCGGCCCTTCATGCACCGACAGGAATGACCCGACGCCGTGGCCGGTGCCATGCGCGTAGTCGAGCCCTGCCTTCCACAGCGCCAGCCGGGCGACGGCGTCAATCTCGCGGCCGCGCGTGCCGACGGGAAAGCGGATCGCCGACATGCCGATGAGGCCCTTGAGCACCAAAGTGTAGCGGCTGCGCATTTCCGGTGTGGGTCTGCCGATCGGAACGGTGCGTGTAATGTCCGTCGTGCCATCCTGATACTGGCCGCCGGAGTCGACGAGATAGAGTTCGCCGTCACCCAGACGGCGGTTGGTCTTTCGCGTGACGCGGTAGTGGATGATCGCGCCGTTCGGCCCAGAGCCGGAAATCGTGTCGAACGAGATTTCGCGCAGAGGCATCTGCGTTTCGTCGCCGCTGGTGCGACGGATTTCCTCCAGACGCGTGGCAGCCGCGATCTCGTCGACCGAACCCGGCTGCTGCGTATCTAGCCAATAGAGGAACTTTGCAATTGCGGCTCCGTCGCGGCGATGCGCTGCGCGGGCGCCGTCGAGTTCGGCCCGATTCTTGGTGGCACGGGGCAGGCGGGCGGGGTCAGGTGTTTCAACCACCTTTCCACCGGCCTCTTCGACAACGATGCGCAGCTTGTCAGCGGCAAGGGCCGGGTCGAGCGCGACCTTGGCTCCATTTGCTGCGCGGTCCTTGAGGTCATCGGCGAGAGATACCGGCGCGCGAACGCGGGCGAGGCTCTTCACATGGGAGGCGGCTTCGCCGGCAAGCTTGCGATCGTCCAGATAGATTGCGTGGTCACCCGCGGCGTCCAGAATTGCGAAACCGAGCGGCACCGGTACGTGCACAATGTCGGAACCGCGAATGTTGAACGTCCATGCCAGCGAAGAAGGGTCCGTGAGCACTGCCATGCCGGCGCCGGCGTCGCCAATCGCCTTTGCCATGCGGTCCAGCTTGTCGGCGGCGACTTCCCCTGCATAGGCATCGGGGTGAACCGATATCGGGCCGAGCGGCGGCTCGGGCTGGTCGGTCCAGACCCCGTCCACGGGGTTGTTGTCGACCGGGACGAGCTTGGCGCCAGCCTTCTCGAGCGATTTGCGCAGGGATCGTGCGTCGGCAATCGTATGCAGCCAGGGATCGTAGCCGATCCGCGCGCCCGCTTTCGCGTTGGCGGCCAGCCACTCCGATGGCGGGTTGTCGACCAGGCTGTCGATCTCGAACAGCTCCGGGTCGGTCTGCACGCGCGCCTGTAGCGTGTAACGCCCATCCACGAACAGCACCGCTTTGGATTTCAAAATGAGGGCCGCACCCGCGGAGCCTGTGAAACCGGTCAGCCACTGGAGACGCTCGGATCGCGGCGCAACGTATTCACCCTGGTGCTCGTCCGAGCGCGGCACCAGGAATCCGTCGAGACCGAGTTCCGAAAGCGCTTCTCGCAGCCGTGCGACGCGGTCGCGCCCCTGGGCGGGATTGGCCGACGCTTCGAATGACTGGAACATATGCTTGTCTTGCCGCGCCTTGTTGAAGTGGGCCGGACGGTACAGTCCGCCTGCCTCGGAAGCAATCGCCGGGACCGGTCTGACCTATTGATATGCAAATGCATTTTCGCGCGGCAATCGCGAGTATGTTGCGCTGCAATATCGAATAGGTGCCATGCACAAATGGCGCTGGTGGATGGCGGTGCCGCCACCTACCTTAGCGTTCGTGGAGGACAGGTCTTCCAAAGGATTTCAGGAGAACGGACATGGCAACCAATGCAGGTCGCGGTTTCTTCCGCAGGGCGTTCGACGCAATGGTCGAGGCGCGCGAAAAGCAGGCGCAGCGCTACGTGAACGGCGCGCTGATGATGCTCGACGACGAGACCCTACGCACCCATGGCGTTTCACGCGATCAGCTGCGCGGCGCGCGCCACTTCACCAGCATTATCTGATCACTCCAGTCAGGTCAGACAAAGGGCGGCTCCGGCCGCCCTTCTTTTTGCGTTCAACGCTGGAAGTGCATCGTTACCCAGCCATCGCGCCAGATCGTAGAGACATGGCGGAGCCGCTGGCCGGCATAGGCGGCGATGACGGCGCGGCGCTGGCTGGCGAGAATGCCTGAGAGGATGACCGAGCCACCGGGCGCGACCGCACGCGCAACCGACGGGGCGAGCGACATCAGCGGGCGTGCAAGGATGTTGGCGACGATCAGGTCGAACGGCGCGGCACGGGCGATGGCGGAAGAACGCAGCCCGGCGGCAGTGGCGGTGCGAACAAGATTCGACACACCGTTGAGGCGCGCATTCGCGGCCGCCACTTCGGTCGCGACGGGGTCATTGTCGGTGGCAAGCACAGGGGTGCGCAGCAGCTTTGCAATGCCGATCGCCAGCACGCCGCTACCGGTTCCGAGATCCAGAATGCGGCGCGGCCGTTCGCGCCTTGCGACCCGCGCAATCGTTTCCAGACAGCCTGCCGTCGTGCCGTGATGGCCGGTGCCGAAGGCAAGACCCGCCTCAATCTCAATGGAAATGAGGCCGCTGTGGCGCCGCTGTCGGTCGTGCGAACCATGAACGACGAACGGACCGGCGGCGACGGGCTTCAGCCCGGCCAGCGTGTGTGCCACCCAGTCGATATCGGGCAGTTCCTCTAGTTGCAGGGGGAGGGCGATGCCCGCGCCGGCCATTACCTCGCGAATGCGCGGTTCAACGTCGTCTGCGCCCGCTTGAGCGTATGTTGAAACCTCGTGAAGGGCCTTCGCTTCGTCGACCTCGAAGACGGACAACGGAAGGCCGTCATCTTCGAACTCCGTCTCAAGCAGCGCATAGAGTCGATGCGCCTCAGCCTCGGGTGCTACGACGAAATAGCGGAGCTGGCCGCTCGACGCGGCGGCTGGCTTGCTCACGTCCCGGCCGCCAGACGCTTCAGCTTCTCGACCGCCGTATCGGGGTTTTCGCCGTAGGCGATAGTGCCCCAGAAGTCGCCGTTTCTGTCGAGAAGCAGCACCGATGCGGTGTGATCCATGGTGTAGTCGCCGCCGTCGAGCTCCACCTTTCGGACATAGATGCCGAAGGATTTTGCCATTGCCGCGACTTTTTCGGGGTCGCCGGTGATGCCGGTGATACGCTCCGATACGTTCGATACATAGGCGCCAAGCACCTCGGGCGTGTCGCGCTCGGGGTCCACCGATACAAAATAGGCGTCGATTTCCTCGCCTTGTTCGCCCAACTGGCCGAGCCACCCGTCAAGTTCGAACAGCGTGGTCGGGCAGACCTCGGGGCAATGGGTGAAGCCGAAGAAGACGGCCGTCGGCTGGCCGCGGAAGGCCCGCTCTGTGATCTCGCCGCCGCTCTGGTCGACGAGAGTGAACGGGCCGCCGAAGGCCTTGCCGGCATACTGCCAGCGATACCAGTCGAAGGTGATGTAGCCCACGCCGGCGGCCATGAGCACGAGGATGCCGATCAGTATGGAGCGCATCATGTCGGGAACAGACTTTTGATTTGCGGCCCGGCAGCGCTCAGAAGCACCAGGACAGGCCGGTTTCGGCGTAGGTCATGAAGATTGCGGCGCCTTTCTCGACCCAGGCCGAGAACGCCACGCCCGTTGTCGCCGCAAGCGCCAGCGCGGTCAGCACAATGCCGGCAGCGGGTACAAGGCGACTGTTGGAGCCGATCTTCATGGGGTCAATATAGCGCTTCGGCCCGGCGACAAAAGGTGCGCTTTGACGCGGGGCGCTCGTTGCAAGCCCCTTCCGCGCCCGCTTTAATGCCGACGTTGTCGGGGGTCGGTAATGGGAAGGGCGAACGCGATGGCGAACCGCAATGTGGCCGGCTATTCCGGCCTGCAGATAGCGTTGCACTGGGCCGTGGTGCTGCTGATCGTTTTTCAGTTTCTTGCGCACGAGGGCATGGAACACGCCAACGATGCATTCCAGCGTGGCCAGGCGCCCGGCGAGACCGACCTCCTTATGGCCAATACGCACGTGGTGGCCGGTCTGCTGGTGCTCCTACTGGCGCTGGCAAGGCTGTGGCTGCGCTTTACCCGTGGGGTGCCTGCTTTGCCGGAGAACGAGCATCCGCTGCTCAGGTTCGCTGCCCAAACGACGCATTTTTTGATCTACGCGGCGATTATCGTCATGCCATTGTCAGGACTTGCGGCCTGGTATTTCGGCATAGGCCAGGCCGGCGACGTGCACGAGACGGTCTTCAAGTTGCTTCTGGCACTGATCGCGCTGCATGTCGCCGGGGCGCTTTACCAGCACTTCATGCTGAAGACCGATGTGCTGAGGCGCATGATACGCCCCGTCCGGGCCTGAGCAGGACCGCATGGGCGGCGACTTGCGCTTCACCGATGACGAGCCGCGCATTCATCCGACCGCGGAGCTCAAATCCTGCCGATTAGGGCGCTATGCCTCGGTCGGCGAGCGCGTTGTCCTGCGCGAGGTGGAAGTCGGCGACTATTCCTATTTCGAGCGGCACGCGGAGGCGATCTACACGACTATCGGCAAGTTCTGCTCGATAGCGGCAAACACCCGCGTCAACGCATTGGAGCATCCAATCGAGCGGGTGACGCAGCACAAGCTGAGCTACCGGCCGAACGAATATTTCCGCTATCTCGGCGTGGACAAGGATTTCCTCGAGCGGCGGCGTGGCAAGCGCGTTGTTGTCGGCCACGATGTGTGGATCGGACATGGAGCGGTGATCCTGCCCGGCGTGACCATCGGCAACGGCGCAGTCGTGGGGGCGAACGCCGTGGTGACGCGCGACGTGGCTGCCTACACAATCGTTGCCGGCGCGCCGGCGCGCGAGTTGAGGCCGCGCTTCGCGCCGGAGATCGGTGCGCGGTTGGAAGCCCTGGAATGGTGGGATTGGCCTCGGGAGACGCTGTTCGAAGCGGTACCCGACATGCAGACTCTGTCAGCCGAGGATTTTCTCGACCGCTGGGAGGGCAAATAGCCCCTTCCGGCTTGGCTGGGGGGTGAGGCCGGAAGGGGCATATGTGGCGTGCCGCCCGACGCGGTTGGTGCAGGCCTCTCAACGCCCACGCCAGCAGTCTGGCAGCGGCCGACCGAACAATCTGTTTTTGCAGTCTTCGCGGCAGGGTGGCGACAGGTTGCGGATCGGCGCCACAGGGTGCGACCCGCACCAAGCGCTGCGTTCAGCCGTTATCATCCGGCACGGGCTACAGTTGTGCGAAACGGCGCGCGCGAGTACAGTTTTGCGGGGGCGCAGCCTGGAGCCTGCGCATGGAAAACTGGTCCGACCTCTTCCGCATTTTCTTCGGCGAAGCCGATACCGCCAACTTTCCCTTCTATCTCGAAGTCGTGCTGCGCACGGTCGTTATGTACCTCTACACGATCTTCCTTGCGCGCATGGTGGGTCAGGGCGGCATCGGCCAAATTGGCCCATTTGAATTTGTTCTCGTGATCGCAGTCGGCTCCGCCGCCGGCGACCCCATGTTCTACCCGGAGATCGGCCTGCTGCAGGGCATACTGGTCATAACGGTTGTGATCCTTCTTCACCGCGGCACGGGCTATGTGCTCGAACGGCACCGCAGACTGGAAAATGCCGTTGAGGGCGTTCCATTGCTGGTGCTGGAGAAGGGCAAGGTTTGCGAGCGCGCTCTTGGATCGGGTTCCGTCACACAGCGCGAACTTTTTTCACTGTTGAGGATCGCCGGCGTGCGCGACACAGGCGAGGTCGAGCGGGCCTATCTGGAGCCGTCCGGCCAACTCAGCCTGTTCCGTTATACTGGGCGGCAGATCAGACAGTGCCAGTCCACGCTGCCTTGAGAGCGACGGTCAGCGACGGACAATCCCGGGCAGCAGCACAGGGATGCCGGCGACGGCTTTGTCATAGTGGGCGAAGCGCGCGCGTTTGCGTGTCAGCATCAGTGGGATCGATACAAACCAGAAGAGGGCCGTCATGGCGATTGCTCCAAAACCCGTCCACCATGGCGCGCCGGCAGCGACGCCGAACAGGAAGAGCGCCCACCAGAAGGCGATCTCGCCGAGATAGTTCGGATGTTGCGACCAGCCCCAGACGCCCGACCTGAGCACTTCGCGCGAGCCCGAGAGCCTGTGGGCGCGCAGCTGCCGGTCGGCCAGGGTTTCGAGAGCGATGGCCGCGATGGCGACGGCGGTGGCGACGAAGTCGAGCCAACCCAACAAGCGGCTGGAACCGGCCACGGTAAAGAGCGGCAGGCAACCCAGAAAAACCAGCAGGGTTGGAAACATCTCGATGCCGGCCAGATTGACCAGCGGGAAGAGGCGGCCGGTCTTTGTGCGAAGGTCGATGTAGCGAAAATCCTCTTCCGCCAGTTTTGGCCATCGCAGCAGGCAGTTCGTCGTGAGGCGCACCGTCCAGAACAGCACGACGGCGAAAACGATCCAGGCGCGCAAGCCGGGCTGGACTTCCATCGCCATCAGCCAGACGAGCACGACCGGTGGCGCGACGCTCCAGAACGGATCATAGAGCGAAGCGTTGCCGATCAGCGTCGCGAAGGCGAAGACAACAAGGGTTGCGGCAACCATGCTCGCGAGGACGGCGAGCATTGGCTGGGCGAAGAGCCCCGTCGCCCACCAGGCCGCAGCGATTGCCACTGCGTAGACCGCAAGACACACGACCGTGGTGCTGGCGTTGCCAAGCAAGGCATCAAGCCGATCGCGCAGAGATTGTCTCGGGGCCGTCATATCAAGGCGGTAGCCTATCACGGCTACGAACTCAAACCTCGCCGTTGCGGGGCTGCGGATCGTGGTGCTGGGACCGCCGCCTGGCCCGTAGCCATGGGTCGGCCACGGCGGCTGCCGTAGTCGCGACGGCCAGCGCTGAGAGCGCTGCCTTGGACCAGATTTCCATCGTGCCTTCGATCAGGAGCGCATGGACGACACCGCCGATGACTACCACACAAACCAATGAGGTGTGGGCGACGCGCCAGACGCGCGGGCGCAGCCGACGCCTGAACAACGCCAGAAATGCGGTGGCAAAGAGCGCCCACATGGCGATAACGCCCCATGCCGAGAACGGCGTTGGTGAGCGGAAAAGCAGAGCGTCAATGACGTCAGGCGGGCTGGTGATCCAGAGCCCGGCGACGTGAATCGCAACGGCTGCGACCAATACGGGACCGATGACGCGGTGCAGCCTGCGGCCGCGCAGCAACGGCAGGCCCGGCAAGTAGCCGCCGGCCAGCAGCGGCTGGACAAGCGCCAGGCAGAGCGCCATCACGCCGGCGAGACCTGCGGCGATGTATATTGGGCTGCGCCATGCCAGATATTCGCTGGTTGCGGCGAAGGCCAGCGGCACGGCAATCGCCAGCGCCAGCACGGCCCAGATCAGGATCGTGCGGGCCATGTGCATGCGCATTTAGCCAGGTCAGGCCGGCTGCAGGACGAAATGCGCCTCCAGGCTGGTGTCCCGTGCGCTCTTCATCACGGGCCGCAGGAAGACCGTTTCGAATTCGCCGCTGTCATAGGCGAGGTGGCCGTGCGGCTGGCCGAAGGCGGGGACGATCTGCGGCATCTCCAGGCGGAACGCGCCGTTTTCGTCTGTCAGCGTGGCGCCGTGGCTGTGCGGGTCGCGCTCGTGGCCCTCGGTGGTGTGCGCCCAGATCTGGATGCGCTGGCCGGCGAGCGGCGCACCGTCGCCGGCGCGACGGACGGTGCCGGACATCCAGAAACCACCACCCCCGATGCGCTCCACGATCGGCGCACCGGGCAGATAGTTGTTCGCGCCGCCGCGCATGGATGGGGTGGGCACGACGCCCTGCGCACGGGCCGGCACGACGAGGCCGGCAATGCCTGTCGCGGCAACGAAGCCACTGCCTGCGAGGAGGGTTCGACGGTCGAACTCGGCCATGCTGATCTCTCCTTCTGTGCGCGTCTCAGTTCCATCGCTGAGGCTGTGCCACGCAGGGTGAAACTAGCGCATTTCCGATGCCGGATGAATTAGGTCGGCGGCCAGACGCGGTAAACGGCCACCACGATTTTGTGATTGGTTGCACTCGCAGACGCCGGGGTGCCTTCGTCGCTGGTCCCTATGACACCACAGCCGCTTCCTGCATTCCCCGGCCGCGCTTTTTCGCGGTGCGCGCCAGAATCCATTCTACCACCAGCACATTGATGACCCAGCCGGCGGTCATGAGGAAGGTACGGGTCGCGGTGTCGGCCGGCATGCCGACCAGCAATGTCCAGGGCAGGTGGGTCAGCACCTGGGTGCCGGCGCCCATGCCCAGCCCGTAGGCGCGCATCATCCAGGCGCGGTGCGTGGCGATCTCCTTGCGCCTGATGGCGAGGTAGCCCAGCACGAGGAAGGCGGACATGAAAACGCCGACGGCCCAGCGGACGAGATAGAGCACGATCCTTCATCGAAGGGCGGAGGCACATAATACTGCGTCATCCACAGGCCGGTAAGGGCGGCGACGAGGCCGGTCGGCACGAGGATGCGCCCGGCAGCGCACTGAACTACGCGATCTACACCCGTGCACCCGACATCATCGAGCTGGCGCTGCACCACGGCGCGCGGACCGATCAGTTGCGGGCGCTGTTCGAAACAGACATCCACTACTTCCCACCTTTAGGCCAGCGGCGGACGCACTCCCAAAGGGAGGAGTGCGCGGACTGATTTCACTTGCGAGCTATTCGGCTGCGCCGCGGCGGTCCTCCGCGAGAGCGCCGGGTCACTGGCAGTCGCCGCCTCATACAGGCCCCGGTGCTCTGCAGCGAACCGGCTGCTTAAGGCATGGAAGCTCAAATGGAAAGCGAATCGCTGACCTGAATGCCTTAAGAATAGAAAAATCTGGTCTGGAGTGAAATTGAATTTTTTCCCGCAAGAAGCGAAGATGAAAACACCCTATAGTCGTCTGGAGACAGATCGCGATAATTAATTTCGTATATGTAGTGGCTTTCTTTCCCGTTTGGGCAAGAGATGTCTGCCGTTCGTACCTTGTCTGATTGAAAAAGTTGGCCAAGGGAAGCCCTAACTGAATCGCGCCTACAAAATTCCAAGCAAGTTTTCTCCATTATCGTATCCGTAGGGTCAGCACAATGGAACAACAAAAAGCACGCGGATACAGCGAGTTCCAACCCTGGTTCGAAAAACGGGCTTTCTATATGCAATCTTCTGAAGAAGACCCTAATATCGGGTAGATCATTTGCGTCGCCCGTAAAAGTATGCTCCACCATCCTGTTCAAAACGGAAAATAGTTCTTCGGATGGCTTCTGAGAGAGGGAAATTGAAATTGCTACCGGCGGGCTGTAATATACAAAGTATTGACCAATATAGCGTATATTTCGGCTTGCCGACACCACTCTTGCTGCCAAATGTTCATGTATAGACAAATGTGAGAACTCGTACAAATTTTCAGATACCATATTAATAATACCTGTATGACTCTCTATCTCAGATATTACTTGGTCAGACTCGTTGATTGGAAGCTCATACTTTGGCGCAAATATCTTATAAAATTCGCCTATATCGCGCTTTGAAAAAGATTTTTTTTGTGCGGCCTTATAGAGAAGCCAGAAGGCAAAATCCGCAAGAAAACGCAACTTAATTTCTGGAAGGAATTTTGCATATTTTGTCTCGCGATGAACGCCGCGCTTCTTGTCCCAAGCGGTCATCATGAGGCTTAGTAGCCTGTCCTGGATATGTATAGATTGCTGCGGAAGGTCGCCATACTCATCAAATATGATGATGAGCTGAATTAAGAATAGCGGACGGGATGCTACATCAGAGAGTAATTTTTCATTCATCTGGTCCAAAAATCTATTCGGATTATCCAGCCATATATTCGTGATATCACGAACCTGGTCGCGGGTCAGAGGAAGAATCTCGAAAATTTCCACACCTTCTGGTGCAAGATTAACATCGCCAGATCGGCAAGTGGCCAATATTGCTGCGGACCTTACGCGAAGAGCAATGAAAGATATATCTGAAAATATTCGCGACTTCAAATCAAAGGATACTTCATCAATACCATCGACGCAGATAATAACAGACATGCTCTCGATGAGATCGACAACGAAGTGACCGATTTCCATATTATTTACGTGATATTGTGGCTTTCCCGTTTTGTCATTGACTACTTCGCCCCTTTTGTCCGTGACCACGTCGTAATGTATATCTAAGATGTGGCATATTTCGCAAAATAGATTTTCTGTTACCATCGAACGTACACGTATCAACAGTGGGAAGTGAGTTTTTGATTTTTCTATGTCGATCTTGTATATATCTGGATAAATATAAGATCGCAGTATGCGTTTAACAGTTGTAGATTTTCCGCTTCCCGGATCGCCGAGTAAGAGGGCTGAAGCGCCCTGTTGTATTATATTTTCTTCGATGTCGGCAATTTCTCTGTCTTGGCGTTGGTAATTGCGCCAGCGGCGTGCGCCCAATCGTGCTTGGAGCGGGATTGATAATGAATCAGTATTTTTCTGACCGTCTATGAAACCTTCGAGGCCGATTGATGCTGACCAGTTTTCGATAAGGCGAAAGTGGCGCTCAAGCGCGGCCTGCGTCACAGTTGTAGTTGTGCTGAGTGCTGGTAATTTGGCCTTGGATAGCAAGTCCGTGCCAAGCTTTATTAGCGCCACTAAGCCTGGCGATATTTCGATCATTTTTTAACCCTCGCATATCGTTTGCGAACGTGCGGGTTGGTTTCGCAGGTTGTGGTTGTAGTCAACCTGAATGGACTGAATATCACACCCCCTTCACGAACCCGTCCAGCACCTTCTTCTGGCCAGCCTTGTCAAAGTCGATGGTGAGCTTGTTGCCGTCGATAGAGGCGATGTTGCCGTTGCCGAACTTCTGGTGGAAGACGCGGTCGCCGACCGAGAAGGCCGACGGGGTGTCGGATACCGACTTCGCCACCAACTCGCCCTCGATGGTGCGGCCTTTCACCGATCCGCGTCCGGCGCCATAGCCCGAATCCACCTCGCCATAGCCGATGCGCTCCACGGCGTGCCCGGAGCGCGTGCCCCAGTTCATGTCGGTCGCTTCGGTGCGGTTGGCCTGCGCGCGCTGCCAGCCGGGCGTGGCGTAGGTGTTGGAGAATGACGATTGCTGCTCGTCGAAGCGCGAGGCGCCATAGGGGTTGCGGCGGCCAAAGCTGCCGCCGCCCTGCGACGAGGCGTAGCCGCCATAGGAGGCGCTTTCGTCCGCCACCTCGACGTGCGCTTCCGGCAGCTCATCCATGAAACGCGACGGAATGGTGGACTGCCAAAGGCCGTGAATGCGACGGTTGGAGGCGAACCAGACATGCAGATTGCGCTTGGCGCGCGTGAGGCCGACATAGGCGAGGCGGCGCTCCTCTTCCAGCCCGGCGCGGCCGCCCTCATCCAGCGCGCGCTGGTGCGGGAACAGGCCTTCCTCCCAGCCTGGCAGGAATACGGTGCCGAATTCCAGTCCCTTGGCCGAATGCAGGGTCATGATCGAAATGGCGTCCATGTCCTCGTTCTGCTCGGCGTCCATGACCAGCGCGACATGCTCGAGAAAGCCGCGCAGCGACTCGTACTCCTCCATGGAGCGGATCAGCTCCTTGAGGTTGTCGAGCCGGCCGGGCGCCTCCGCCGAGCGGTCGTTCTTCCACATGTCGGTGTAGCCGCTTTCCTCGAGGATGATCTCGGCCAGTTCGGTGTGCGGCGTGGTGTCGAGCAGGTCCTGCCAGCGGGCGAAATTGGCCGCCACTTCGCGCAGCGCGGCGCGGGGCTTCGGCTTCAGTTCGTCGGACTCGGCCAGCCGGGCCGCAGCCTCCAGCATCGGCACGCCCAGTGCGCGCGAGGCGTCATGCACCTGGCGGATGGTGGCCTCGCCCAGCCCGCGCTTGGGCGTGTTGACGATGCGCTCGAAGGCGAGACTGTCGTCTGAGTTGGCGACGACGCGGAGATAAGCCATCGCATCGCGGATCTCCATGCGCTCATAGAAACGCGGGCCGCCGATGACGCGGTAGTTCAGGCCGAGCGTGACGAAGCGGTCCTCGAATTCGCGCATCTGGAAGGAGGCGCGGACGAGGATCGCCATGTCGTTGAGGTTTTCGCCGCGGCGCTGCGCAGCCTCGATCTCCTCGCCGACGGCGCGCGCCTCTTCCTCGGAGTCCCACGAGGCATGGACCTTGACGAGGGAGTCGTCGGGGTCGGGGCGATCAGTGAAGAGCGTCTTCCCAAGGCGCCCCTCGTTATGTGCGATGAGGTGGGAGGCGGCGCCGAGGATATGGGCTGTGGAGCGGTAGTTGCGCTCCAGGCGGATCACGGTGGCACCCGGAAAGTCCTTCTCAAAGCGCAGGATGTTATCGACCTCGGCGCCGCGCCAGCCATAGATCGACTGGTCGTCATCGCCGACGCAGCAGATGTTTATCTGCTGCTTCTTGGTTTCGCTCACGGCCGAGCGCTCGCTCCGCTCGCTGGCCTCCGCGGGGGCGGCCTGACCGGCCGACGCCCGATCGGGCTTGCGGCCTTCGGCCGGAACGCCGCCTCTAGGTTCGGGCCGCTGCGCGATCAGGCGCAGCCACAGATACTGCGCCGTGTTGGTGTCCTGGTACTCGTCGACGAGAATGTATTTGAACCTGCGGTGATACTCCGCCAGCACGTCGTGGTTCTCGCGGAAGATGCGGATGGGGTGTAGCAGCAGGTCGCCGAAGTCGGTGGCGTTGAGCGTCGCCAGCCGGTCCTGGTAAGCTTGGTACATCTCGCGCCCGCGGCCGTTCATGGTGGCACGGGCGTCGCCTTCCGGAATGTCCTTGGGGCCGAAACCCTTGTTCTTCCAGCCGTCGATGATTTGCGCGAACTGGCGCGCCGGCCAGCGCTTGTCGTCGATGCCCTCGGCCTGGATGAGCTGCTTGATGAGCCTGATCTGGTCGTCGGTGTCGAGGATGGTGAAGCCTGACTTCAGGCCTGCCAGCTCGGCGTGGCGGCGCAGGATCTTCACGCCGATGGAGTGGAACGTGCCGAGCCATGGCATGCCCTCGACTGCCTCGCCGACGAGCACGCCGATGCGCGCCTTCATTTCGCGGGCGGCCTTGTTGGTGAAGGTGACGGCGAGGATCTGCGAGGGATATGCGCGGCCGGTGGCGAGGATATGCGCGATGCGGGTCGTCAGCACCCTCGTCTTGCCGGTGCCGGCGCCGGCCAGAACGAGCACCGGGCCCTCGGTTGTTTCCACCGCCAGCCGCTGTTCGGGGTTCAGCCCGTCGAGATAGGGCGGGCGCTGGCCTTGCCGCGCGGCCATGGCGCGTGCAGCCAGCCCGCCCGTGCGCGGGGCGGGGCCATCCCTGTCGGGGAAGGGTGGCTGTTCTGGAACTCCGGACATTGGCCTGAATGTAGCGATTCGGGTTCGAAAGACCAGAAGCGGCGGCCTGGCTGCCGACAAGCCTCTCGATATGGTTTGATATCGAAGCGCTGGACGTTGCCATGCATCCGGTCTGACTTGAAGTCAGCGCAATGCGTAAAGGAATACGATGCCGCCCAGATAGGTGGCCGTGACCGCGATCGTGTCGAGGCCGATGCCGAATACCACCGGATTACGCCGCTCGATCAGGCCGACGAGGTAGAGACCGGTAACCAGGATACCCACCAGTGCGGCGACTATGGAGAATTGTCCGACCTCGTTCAGGACCGGACCGCCGAAATAGAGCAGGTCGACGAGAAAGATGACCGCCAGATCGAACAGGTTGGTGCCGAAGATGTCGGAGACCGCCATTACGTAGCGGCGCAGCCTGATCGCCGCCAGCACCGTGCTGACCTCGGGCAGGGACGTGGAGATCGCGACGAAGACCGCGCCGAAGAAGCTCGACCCGAGCCCCGTCTGCTCGGCCAGCGCCTCGCCGCTTACGGACAGAACATAGCCGGCGCACAGAATGACGAATGCAGTAACTGCCGTGCCGATGGCTGCATGGCGCAGGGAATGTTCCACCTCGGGTTCGGTCTGTCCGATCTCGGGGCCTGGCGGTTGGCCAACGACCTGCCATGAGGGTCGGCTTTCCGATCTGGCGACAAGCCTGATCGATAAGAGAAACAGGGCGAAAATAGCCCAGGTCCAGGCACCGGCGCCCAGGATCGCGACATCGCCCACCGCAATGCCGAAGCAGATCAGTGCCACCAGCAGAATGCCGAGCGCACCCTGCAGGAGAACAATCGGGTTGGGCACGGCGAAGGTGAGCGCGTTCCGGCGCATGGCGAGGTCGGCCACGGCAAGGACGGTGACCTGCATGGAGAAGCCACCAAGCAAGTTGTTGACGGCCAGCGGCGCGTTGCCACCAAGCGAAGCGGTGCCGGCGACGGCTATCTCCGGGAGGGAGGTGATGCCGCCAAGAAGGATGACGCCAAGCACGGCCTGGCCGAGGCCTGTGTGGCGCGAAATCGCGTCGACGTAATAGGACAGCCGCGTACCGGCGATCCAGACCGCGCCCGCGGAGAGCGCGAACGCAACGATGTTCAGCCAGACGGGAAAGTCGGCGAAAGACGGCATGTATTGCGCTCCGATCTTGCGGCGGCGAGGTCGGGCGTCACACGATGACGCGACTCCAGCCGCCATAGCGGTGGCGGATCGCCCCGCGCGGCACGCTGAGCGCGATCAGCGCAAGTCCGGCGACGACGCCCGCTGCGGTCTGCATGATGGTCGTGTCCGCGACGAACGGGATGATGACCAGCGCCATTCCGAAGAGCGTGTTGATGAATCTGAGCGGCCGGATCGCCTCTGCCATTGCTGCGACGCTGGTCGTGATCACGAGGGAACCGATGAGGTGATCTGCGTCGGCCATGAAGCCCGATGTTCCGAGCGTGAGCCGCGTAAACATCAGCCAGGCGCCAATCAACACCGAAACGGCCAGCGTCCATGGCACCGAGATGCCACCACCCAGCATATCGCGCAGGATGGCGAGCGGCGACTGGTCGAAGCTGTCCTCGCCGCTGCGGCTGTCGCCTTCGTCGGTGTCGCCGAACAGGAAGACGCGAAGGATCGGCCGGCCGGCGCGACGCCTGCGGGCGAGAAACTGGGCAGTGGCGATCAGCTCGTCGACCGAGTAGGGGATCTGGATGACCATCGCCGCGGCAGCGATCAGGCACAGGGTACACCAAGTACCGAGCACGATCGGCTGGATGACGATGAAAGTGATGGAAACCACGCCGAGCGGTACGATCATGATGCCGAAGATCACGACCAGCCAGGGCATGGTACGCCAGCGGCGCGACGAGCCAATGATGCCCGTGAGGATCTCCAGCAAGTAGGTCAGCGCGCCGAGACCGGCGTCGGGCACCGGCCATGCCTGCGACACGCTGGAGGTGATGATCTCTTCGGTGCCGTTTTTCGGGTCGCCAGCGGCGCCGGCGAAGAAGGGCTCCCAGACACCGTCGATGTGGCCCAATTGGTAGGCCGCCATGTATCGCGAAACGTAGAGCCCCAAAAATGCGAGGATGATGATGGGCAGTCGCTGGAACCAGCTGGACGGCGAATACTCCCAGCCGGGCGGGATGGTCGGCCCGGTCGTCGCCCCGAGAATGCCGACGCCCGGAACGGGGCGCGCCAGAACGGCAAGGCCGAAGACGAGCGCACCCACCAAAGTGCCGTTTAGATAGGCTGCCGCGGTCGGCGCCCAGAAGACGAGCGGCGCGGCCATGACCCAGACCCCGACCGCGGCAAGGGCCCAGCGGATCAGACCGAACCGCCAGGACAGCGACACGAAGGCAAGTGCGACAACGAGGATGCCGGCAAGGATGTCGCTCCAGACCATCCATCGTGAGTCATAAGCCAGCATTGGCGGGCTGGTGATCAGCCAGGCGCCGAGGCCCATATTGAGGAACGGCGCCCACAAGAAGCGGTGGTGGGCTTCACGATAGGCGGCTTCGGCGCTTTCGCGCAATTTTTCCGGCTGTGCCCCGCGGCTATCCGCGGCTTCCAGCCAAGCCGGGGGCGTGATGCCGTTCGCTTCGTACCAGGCGATCGGGTCGGCCTTCAGGTTGTCGATCATCGCAGGAAGCGTGTCGAGGATGAAGTGGTGCGGCTCCCAGCCGAGAAGTTCGCGAGCGCGCGTTATGTCCAGTTCGTAGTGGTCGTCGGCCATCTCGACCATGAAGGGGCGGATGAACGGCTTTTCGCCCTGGTCGAAATCGTCGGGAACGATCGGCTCGCTCTTCTCCTCCAGCCACGCGCCGGCGCCGGCGATCGCCTTGGGTACCGTGTAGGTTGCCCATTCCGCTTCGCCGTGAATGAGTTCGCCAATGCGTTCCTGCAACGTCTGGTAAGATGCAGCCTCTGCCTCGCCGACGAGAATCGTTGTGTCGGCGGGCAGGTTTTCCCGGCGATCGACGGCGCGCACGAAGGCGTCGATCATGTCGTCCTTGTGCACGAACGACTGGCCCGTATCGAGCGATCCGGAATAGGCGTGCGCTTTGGGGTCGCGCTCGTAGATGCGCCTGATCTGGGCTGACAGGGTGGGAACGGCGGTGTGGTCGTCGTAAAGCCCGGCAAGGTGAAGCAATACGAAGGGAATGTCGCCGTGCTCCTCCCGGATGACTTCTTCAGCGCGGGCCTTGGATTGCGGGTAGGCCCATTTCGGCTCGATCGGCACATGCTCGTCGATAGGCTGACCCGGCTCAGAGGGACGATGGACGAGCATCGTGCCTGAATAGACGAACTGCCCGACGTCGAAATCCTGCAGCGCGCGCAGGAGGTTGCGCGTCCCTTCGACATTGACCTTTTCGTACAGCGGGTGGTCTTCGCCGGTGAAGTCGAAATAGGCTGCGAGATGAATGACAGAGGCGATCCGGTTGCCGTGCCTGTCGCGGAAGTTGCGGAGCGCTAGCCTGACTGAATCCTGTGACGACAGATCGACCGCGAAGGTCTCGCAATCCGCCTGCTTGCCCTCGAGATCGAGGCCGACCACCTTGTAATTCGAGGCGAGCGCCGAAACGAGCGCCGAACCGATGTCGCCGGCAGCGCCTGTGATAAGAACGACGGGCTTGGCACCTGTGCGTTTGGTGCGTGTCTTCGGTAACTTGTCGCGGTCTTTTCTGGAGGCCATCAAGCTGCTCTCCTTTTTATGAGTCATGCGTATGGGGAGGCAGTTCGATCACGCGCGGAGCGGCTGGCATGGCGTGCCATTGCACTTGCCACGGCAAATGCGCGAGCCCACCTTCGCCACTGAGCCAACTCAAGCGGCGCGAAGGAGTCCGGAAAGAAAACCGGTTACAGTGCTCGCATCCTGCCTTAGTCAGGCAGGATTGAATGCCTCGCGGCCGTCAGTGCTCGGCCGCGCATTGTTTGTGGTCGGAAAGTGCGGCGAGCACATGGCATTCGCCGATCGTGTCGCCACGGCAGCCGGCAATGCGGGCGAGTTCCTTCTCAAGCCGCTTCAGCCGGGCGATGCGGGCACGGATGCCGGCCAGATGCGTGGCAGCGATGCGGTCGGCGTCGGCGCAAGGCTTGTCGGGATGCTGACCAAGGTCGATCAGTTCGCGGATCGCCTCGATGCCGAGGCCGAGATCGCGGGCATGGCGGATGAAGGCAAGGCGCTCGAGGTCGGCGTCGTCATAGCGGCGCTGGTTGCCGGCGGTGCGGCCGGGTTCGTCGATCAGGCCGGCTTGCTCGTACCAGCGGATAGTCGGGATTTTCACGCCGGTGCGGCGCGACAGCTCGCCGATGGTCAGCATCTGAAAAAATACCTCTTGAAGCTCTAGTCGCTAGAGCAACTACGTTCAGGTCAGGCACAATTCAAGAGGCATGACATGAGCGCATCTTGCGGGCATCACCATCAATTTGAGGGGCTGTCGGCCGACTACAAGCGGCGGCTGTGGGCGGTTATCGCCATCAACGCCGCGATGTTCGGCGTCGAGATGACCGCCGGCCAGCTCGCCGGTTCGCAGGCGCTGAAGGCCGACGCGCTCGACTTTTTCGCCGATGCGGCGACCTATTTCGTCTCGCTTGTCGTGATCGGGCAATCGATCCGCGTACGTACAAGTGCCGCCATCGCCAAGGGCATCAGCCTGCTCGGCATGGGGCTCTGGGTGGCGGGCACGACGATTTATCAGGTGCTCGTGCAGGGTGTGCCGGAGCATCAGGTGATGGGTGCGGTGGGTTTCATGGCGCTCGCCGCTAATGTCGCCAGCGTCATCATCCTGATGCGCTACAAGGACGGTGACGCCAATGTACGCTCCGTGTGGCTCTGCTCGCGTAATGACGCTATCGGCAATGTCGCTGTCATGCTCGCGGCAGTAGGCGTGTGGTTCACGGCGACCGCCTGGCCGGATCTGATCGTGGCCGGCATCATGTCGGGGCTGTTCCTCACATCCGCCTTCCAGATTCTCAGGCAGTCGGCCCATGAGTGGCGGACAGGCGAGGCGTCTGGCCACAACCACGAGCACGGGCACCAGCACGGCTGAGCTTCACGCTGCTTTGACTGGACGATGGGTCACTGCTTTCCAACTATGCCGCCCGGCGGATCGTGACCCGACGGAGGACAAGGTGATGCAGGAGCAGCCGAAAATCACGCAGGCGATGATCGACGCCTATGACGAATACACCCATCTGACGCTGGACCGGCGCGGCTTCATGACGAAGCTGACCCGGCTGGCCGGCTCGGGCGCCGCGGCTGCGGCGATCGCGCCGTTGCTCGCCGCCAACCGTGCACATGCGGCGATGGTGGCCGCGGACGACGACCGCCTAAGCATCGAAACCGTCACATGGCCGGGCGCGGGCGGTGAGATGAGCGGCTATCTGGCGATGCCCGCCGACCGCTCCGGCCCGCTGCCGGCCGTCATCGTCATCCACGAGAATCGCGGCCTCAATCCGCATATCCAGGACGTGGCGCGGCGCATGGCGCTGGAAGGGTTCGTGGCGCTTGCGCCGGACTTCCTGTCGCCGCTGGGCGGCACGCCGGAGGACGAGGACAAGGCGCGCGAGATGATCGGCCAGTTGGACGGCGCGCAGCGTATCGCCAATTCGGTAGCGACAGTTGCGTTTCTTGCGGGGCATGAAGCGTCCAACGGCAATGTCGGCGCCGTCGGCTTCTGCTGGGGCGGCGGCGCGGTGAACGACCTTGCCGTCAATGCGCCCGATCTCGATGCCGGCGTCGCATACTACGGACGCCAGGCGTCTGCCGATGCGGTCGGCAGCATCGAGGCGCCGCTGATGCTCCACTATGCCGGGCTCGACGAGCGCATCAATGCCGGCATCGACGCGTATCGCGCCGCGCTCGAGGCGGCGGGCAAGGAGTTCACGATCCACATCTATGACGGCGTGAACCACGCCTTCAACAACGACACGTCGGCGGCGCGCTACGATGAGGAAGCGGCCAAGCTGGCGTGGCAGCGCACGGTGGACTTCTTCAGGGAGAAGCTCGGCTAGGAAGCCTGCTTCTTCTTGATGCCGATCGACCGGCCCACGCGCTCGGGCCGCGGCAGTGCCGCATGGGCCGCGTGCATCGCCTTGATCTTCTCGTAGACGTCTGGCGGCATCGGCGCGACTCTCGGCCCGGACATGTCGATGTGAAGCGTGAGCGATTCCGCCGTCGCGGCCACCCAGCCGTCGACATGGAAAAGTTCCTGGTAGGTGTGGAAGCGCTTCTCGTCGAAATCGATGATCTGGAA
Organism: Rhizobiaceae bacterium; assembly: GCA_017643025.1. Classification (GTDB taxonomy): domain Bacteria; phylum Pseudomonadota; class Alphaproteobacteria; order Rhizobiales; family Rhizobiaceae; genus RCIO01. Next base: position 517,560 of record JAEPOG010000001.1, on the reverse strand, counting down.
GCGGCAGCGCATGCGATGGTCGAGATGGACTTCGCGCAGATAACAGATGTGGAACTCGCCGGTGTAGGTGGTGAGCCGCCGGTCCCTGGCGTAGTTCGGTCCCATGCCGAGCAGCTCGTAGGCGTCATCAGCCGAGCGGTCGAACAGCACGCTGTAGTAAGCCATGTTGAGATGGCCATTATAGTCGATCCAGCCCGGCTCGATGCCCATTTCGGAGGTGATCAGCGGTGCGTCGGTGAGGTTCATGCGGCGGTGTTTCCTTCTGTCGTGACGCGCAGGATCGCGTTTTGACGGTTGCAAAACAAGCCGCTAGGAGCTTCACCTGACAACAACACGACCGGCGCGCCGAATACGCTCCGGCTGGGAGGCATTTCATGGCGTTGGCAGGGATCGCGAAGGTCGAACGCAACGAGGCGGGCATCGAGACGGTCGTCGGCATTTTGCGCCAGCGCTACGGCGAACGGTTCCAGACCGGACAGGCCATCCGCGACCAGCACGGCCACACCATGACCTACATCCCCGGCCAGGCGCCGGACGGCGTGTTCTTCGCTGAAGCGGCGGAGGAGGTGCAGGAGGTGGTGCGCATCTGCGCCGACCATCGTGTGCCGGTCATTCCATTCGGCACCGGCTCCTCGCTGGAAGGCCATGTAAATGCGCCGGGCGGGGGGATTTCGGTCGATCTGTCGAAGATGAACCGGGTGCTTGCGGTGCATGCCGAGGACCTTGACTGCACGGTGGAGCCCGGCGTGACGCGCACGCAGCTCAACGAATATCTGCGCGACACCGGGCTGTTTTTCCCGATCGATCCGGGCGCCGACGCCAGCCTTGGCGGCATGGCCTCGACGCGGGCGTCCGGCACCAATGCCGTGCGCTACGGCACGATGCGCGAGAACGTGATCTCGCTGACTGCCGTGATGCCTGACGGGCGGCTGGTGACGACCGCGAAGCGGGCGCGCAAGTCGTCGGCGGGATACGACCTGACGCGGCTGCTCGTCGGCTCGGAGGGCACGCTTGGCATCATCACCTCGCTGACGCTGAAGCTGCATGGCATACCGCAGGCGATTTCCGGCGGCGTGTGCCCGTTTCCGAGCATGGAAGCGGCGTGCAACGCGGTAATCGGCACCATCCAGATGGGCGTGCCGGTGGCGCGCATCGAGCTGATCAACGGCCTCGGCATGAAGTCTATTAACGCCTACGCCAAGCTGAACTATCCGGAAGGGCCGTGCCTATTCGTGGAGTTCCACGGTTCTGACGCCGGTGTTGCCGAGCAGGCGGAGATGTTCGGCGAGGTGGCGGCCGAATATGGCGGCGGGCCATTCCAGTGGACCACCGTGGCCGAGGAGCGGGCGAAGCTCTGGAAAGCGCGTCACGACGCCTATTGGGCCGGAATGGCGCTCAGGCCCGGCGCCAAGTCCTTGTCGACCGACGTATGCGTGCCGATTTCGCGGCTGGCCGACTGCATCGTGGAGACCGAGGCCGACATTGCAGAAAGCGGGCTGACCGCACCAATTGTCGGCCATGCCGGCGACGGCAATTTCCACGTGCTGGTGCTGGCCGACATGGACGACGCCGACGAACTCGCCCGAATGGAGGCCTTCGTCGACCGGCTCAACATGCGCGCCATCGCCATGGACGGCACCTGCACGGGCGAGCACGGAATCGGCCAGGGCAAGATGCAGTTCCTGCAGCATGAGCTTGGTCCGGCGGTGGACTACATGCGGGCGGTCAAGCAGGCGCTTGACCCCCTCAACATCATGAATCCGGGGAAGATCTTCCCGCTGGAGGGCTGAGCGGCGCCTGCAAGGCCGATTGCCACTTTATCGACAGACTGATGCAGGTAAGGTGGCAGCTGCTTTCGAGACTTTCCGGCTGAACGCGGGAGAAATCGCCTGGCCCGGCTTTTCGTCATTTTCGGTGGCCTGATCGTGCTGGTGCTGACCGCCGTGCTGGTCGTGCCGTTTTTCATCGACTGGACAACCTACAAGTCTGAGTTTGAACGCGAGGCAAGCCGCATTCTGGGCCGCGAGGTCGTGGTGCGCGGCGATGCCCGCGCGCGTCTCCTGCCGCTCCCGTCGGTGACCTTCACCGATGTCGAGGTGGCGGGCACCGAGCCCGGCGAACCGGCGGTTACCGTCGAGACGTTCTCGATGGATGCCGAACTGGCGCCCTTCCTGCGCGGTGAATTGCTGATCTTCGATATGCGTATCGTGCGGCCAAAGGCGCGCATCAGTATCGCAGAAGACGGTACGGTCGACTGGGCGCTGCGGCCTTCGACACCCTTCGACGCCAGCCAGGTGACGCTGGAAAACGTCACGATCACCGAAGGCCAGATCGAAATGGCGCATGCGGCCAGTGGCCGGACGCACAAACTTACCGAGGTCAACACCGAGATTTCCGCCCGCACGCTGGCCGGGCCGTGGCGCGTCAACGGTTCGATGCGGCTAGACGGAGCGCTGACGGCGTTCTCGATCTCCACCGGTCCGCTCGACGATAGCGGCCGGATGCGCATGCGCGTGCGCGCCGAGCCCGAGCGTTACGGTTTCAATCTGGAAGCAGACGGCAATGCCAGCATCGTCGCCGGGGCATTCGGCTATGAGGGCACCTTCAAGATCGCGGCGCGCAAGGCCGAGAGGCTGCGCACATCCGATGGTGAGACGATTGAACTGGAGGAAGATGAGCCAGCGGCTGCGAGCGACAAGGACGCTCCACCCGCTTACCGGGTCAGCGGCGATTTCAGGCTCGATCACGAGCTGTTCGACGTATCCGCGTTTCGCTTCGAGACCGGTCCATTGGCAGATCCGTACATGGCGGAGGGCAAGGCCTCCATAACGCTTGGCAGCGAGCCGCGCTTCGAGATCGAAGCCGACGGAGCCCAACTGCGCTTTCAGGACGTGGCCGAAGCGGGCGACGGGTCGCTGGCGTTCGCGGCGCGGCTGGAGGCGTTCAAGGAGGTTATGTACGACCTGCCGACGCCCGAGATACCCGGCTCGATCAAGGTCAATCTGCCCGCCATCGTCGCCGGCGACACGACCGTGCGCGATGTCAGCCTGGCGGCGGAACCGGTGGAGGGCGGCTGGTCGATCGGCGCCATGTCGGCGACGCTACCCGGCCGCGCAACGCTGCAAATCGAAAACGGGCATCTGCGCACGACATTCGGCGATTTCGGGCTGACCGGAAAGCTGCGGCTGGCGGTCAGGCAGCCCTCGGGCTTCGCTGCATGGCTCGCCAAGGACGTGGACGAGGCCATCCGGCGGCTGCCGCGCGCTGGCTTCGAAGCCGATGTCGATCTCGGAACGGAGAAACAGGTCTTCGAGAACCTGGAATTGCAACTGGGCAGCGCCGCGTTCCGCGGCCGGATCGTCAACGAACAGCCGGTCGACCGCGAACCGCGTATGGAGCTCGTGCTGGACGGCGGCGCGCTGGACGTGGAGGGACTGGCGGCGTTCGCGTCGCTCTTCGTCGGCGAAACAGGGACGACACGGCTGGCGGAACGCTATCTCGATTTCAAGATTGATGCGGGACCGGTCACCGTCGCCGGCATCACCGCTGAGAACGCCCACGCAGAACTTCGGCTGCGGGACGGCAGGCTGGAAGTCGACAAGCTGACGATGAATGGCGTGGAGGGCGCAGACATCGGGATCAGCGGCGCGCTAGACGATGTCACGGGTACTCCGACCGGCAAGCTCGACACCGATATCAAGGCGGGTGATCTGGCGCCGCTGGTGGCGCTCGCCGCCGATCGCTTCCCCAACAATCCGCTCCTGGCTGCGCTCGATGCTCGGTCGCGGGCATATCCGGAGATTTACAACGAAACCGAACTGAACGTTGTGACGTCGCTTGCCGCGGCAGAGGCCGAGCAACGGCGGCTGCGGGTCGATATTCGCGGCACAGCCGGCGGCAGCGAAATCAGCCTGGGCCTTACCGCCACGGGCGCAGCCGAAAAGCCGTACGACGCCGCGCTCGAACTCACGCTTATCGCCAGCAACGAGGAGCCGGGCGCTCTTTACGCGCTCTACGGCATTCCCGCCGCGCCGTTCAATTTCCAGCAACTTCCGTTCGGCGTTGCCGGCGCGCTTGCAACCGAACTCGAGCTTAGCGGCAGGCTTGGCGAAGGCGCGGCAACGACGTTCAAGGCGACAGGAGAGGGCCTGCTGGCCACATTCGACGGCACGGTGACTGCCGGGCCCGGGACTTTCGCTGCTAGCGGCACGGGAAGCATCGAGGCCGACAACATTGAGACCTACCTGATGACGGCCGGCGTCGTGCTGCCCGGAATGGGGCTCGGCCTGCCGGCCAGGCTGACGGCATCACTCGACTTTGCCGACGACCTGCTGATTGCGTCCGGCCTGGAAGGCTCCGTGGCAGGCAACGCAATCAGCGGCGACATCAACGCCAGTGTGCGCGATGGCCTGCCTCACTTCACCGGCGCGGTGAACCTCGACACGCTCGATCTTGGTCTCGCGGCGGCTTCAGTGCTGGGCGAAGCATCGATGGACATGGAAGGTGGCGGCGCCTGGCCGCGCATTCCCTTCGAGCCGGCGGCGACGCCGCCATTCACGGCCGATCTCGAGATCGCGGCCGACGAGGTGATCCTTCAGGGCGAACGGTGGGCGACCAATGCACGCATGTCGGCCCGCTTGAGTCGCGAAGGTGCGCGCATTGCGGAAGCTAGCGCGGAATTCAACGGCGGCACGATCGGCGGACTCATCGAACTCAGCAATAATGGCGGCACCGGGCTTTTTTCCGGACAGGTCAAGGCGTCCGACGCGCCGCTGGCGTCGCTTCTGCCCGAAGCCGGCCTGACCGGGCGCGCGGACTTCTCCGCAACGCTCACCGCGAATGGCAAGACGATCGAGGCGATGATGGCATCGCTGGCCGGGTCGGGCACCGCCTCGGTGAAGGAATTGGTGATCCCGGGCATCTCGCCGTTTGCATTGGACGACATTCTTGCCGTCGCGGACGCGGCCGGGACCGATATCGACAATGACAAGGCGGAGCAGTTCGCGCCGGAGTTGATCTTGCAGGACGAGTTCGCGACCGAGGCGACAGAGTTTCCGCTGACGGTCGCTGGCGGCGTGCTGCGCTCGCCGCCGGTGGTGCTCGAACGGCCAGAGGCGGCGCTCACGGTTGAGGCGCGTGCAGACCTTGGCGCCGGTAGCCTTGGGGCTTCGGGGGAACTCGCCTACGTCGCCGGCGCCGACGCGGTTGTCGGCGCGGAACCGTCGGTGCGCTTCGAAGTATCGGGGCCGCCGGGAGAGGTGACGGTGCGTCTCGACACGGCCCCGCTCGGGCAGTTTCTCACGCAGCGAGCACTGGAGAAGGAACAGGCCCGGGTTGAGGCCATGCAGGGGCAACTGCTCGAGCGACAGCGGCTGCGGCGAGAGGTGCGCTATTATGCTTCGCTGATGGACGAGCGCCAGCGACTGGCGGAGGAACTGCGCCAGCACGAGGAGGCGGCCCGCGCCGCCGAGGAGGCGAGGCGAGCGGCAGACGACGCCCGGCGCGCCGCCGAGGAAGAAGCACGGCGGCTTGAGGAAGAGGCACGGCGGCAGGCCGACGAGGAAGCGCGGCTGCGGGCCGAGGAGGCGGCGAGGCTGGAGGCCGAAGCGGAATCCAGCGATCCGGCAATCGAGCGCGAGACGCTGCCGCCGCCGGAGGACTCGGGAGCGGTGCGCGGGTCAAACATGACGATGGAAGGCCTGTTGCGGGCGCTCGAACAGTAGCCCGCAAGCCCGCGCGATTGGTTCACAATCTGATTCAACTGGCTCAGATGGTGAATCGCCGGGTGCGACTAACCTGTTGATATTAAAAAGGTAACGGGCGCTTTCGCCGCTTGCCGTTCCGATTCAACTTTGACTGCCAATCCCGGATTTCAGGGAGCCGAGAACGAAAAGCCGAAGGGCGGATGAGAGGTTCGTGCCGGCGGGCCGCGTGGCATCGATTTCAGCTACGAGCACTGCGAGCGCGATGCCCCGCTTCATGGCAAGCTCCGTCAGTTCCGTATGGAACTCATCCTCGATGGAGTAGCTGGTTCTGTGGCCGCCGATCGTGACCGACCGCTTGCGCACCCTGCTCAATCGGTCTCGTCCGGAGACTTGTCGCGCTTGTGTGCGTCGAGCATGCGCACCACCGTATCGGCTTCGGCCTTGCGCGCCGCGCCGGCGGCTTTTGTCTCTCCGTGCAAGGTACGGTTTTCGCCGGCGCGCCGGGCGGCATCCTCGCGCGATTTTCGTTTGCGGAAGTGGCGCAGGTTGACGACGTCGCCCATGCCGCTTGTCCCGCGCCTATTTCTTCCTGAAGGAATCGAGCGAAACGACCTCGGCGCTCTTGCCGTCCGCGTCGGGTTCTTCTTCGTCGCCGGTCGTCGGTTTGGCGGCGGCCTTGTCTGCGGCCGGCGCCTTCTTGCGAGCAGGTGTGGCCTTGGGTGCGGCATCGGCCTCGACGCTGGGTAGCGCGGTAACCGGCACGTCCTCGATCTCGGCTTCCGATTTGACATCGAACTCGAGCTCGAAGCTGACCGACGGGTCGTAGAAGCCGCGCACGGCGGAGAAGGGTATTTCCAGCTTCTCGGGAATGTCGGAGAAGGACAGGCCGATCTCGAAGCCGGTCTCCGTGACCTTGAGATCCCAGTACTGGTACTGGATGACGATGGTCATCTGGTCGGGATAACGCTCGCGCAGACGGGACGAGATGCGCACACCCGGCGCGTTGGTGACAAAGGTGATGAAGAAGTGGTGGTTGCCCGGCAGGCCGGTGCGCGCCACTTCAGTCAGCACCTTGCGCATGACGCCGCGCAGCGCCTCCTGGGCGAGAATGTCGTAGCGGATATGGTCGTCTGCCATAAGAACCAAACGCTGATTTCGAGTCGGCTGTTCTGGTTTAGTGCCGGTTCGGGCCGCCGTAAACCGGATATGGAGCGCCAGACCACAGCGGAATGGGGCTCGGCGCGGTTTTTCTTTGGTTCGCCGGCAAAATGCGAGAAGTGGAGGCTTCTGTTGCCAGGTGCCTCCGAACCCCGCCTGAAGGTGCTAACCCGCAGGGCTTAATTCGAGACTATCGCGCTGCTTACGCAGCGAGACGTGCCTCAGCATAGTTGTCGTTTGCAACTATAAGTTTGACCCGATAACGGTGGTATCATGCCGGGCAAAAGTCCGATCTTTACACCCTCGTCGATCCTATTTCGCCCCCATCAGCAGCAGCCCGCGCGGGCTGTTCCTGGTGGAGGCGCCGGGTACCGCCCCCGGGTCCGAATGGCTTATTGCATCGGCCGTTTATCGCCATAGTCGGAACAAGTCCGACAGAACGAATATAGGGCCTGAAGCGCGGCTTTGAAAGGCCCGCGGCCCTGCGATTGACTTGTGCGCCGCCTTCCTCAAAGCTTTCCCAGGGTGAAGCGGCAGCGAGGGGCGCCGATGACCGACTATCTGGCGGACGTGCGCAAATACGACCCGTTGGCCGACGCCGACATCGTCGACAAGATCGTCAAGTATCTGGGTGTCGCACTGCGCAACCGCGACTCCGCACTCGTGGCCTGCACCGACAAGAGCGAGCGCGACCGGGTGCGCGAGCGCTGGTGCGAGAAGAAGCTGGGCGTCGATGATGCCGCAAAGGGCGACATGATCGTCGAACTGGTGTGTGAGACTATGGGGGGCGACAACGCGAAGAGCCGCGTCACCTTCTACTATCTGGTCGCCAAGCATCTCGACAAACTCCGTGAAATCTGAGGGCTCGCGGTCATTTGACCGGGAGTTGTTCAAGCGTGTCCGGCGTCATGCCCGCGTCCGTGCTATCTGCGCTGCAGCTATGTCCGGAGGGCCAATATGAGACGCAGAAATTTCCTGTTCGTGCTGGCGGCAGTCGCCGTTATGAGCGTAACCCCGGCCATAGCCGGCAAGCCTGCGGTCTATACCGGCGTCATCGACGGGGTGGGGGCAGGCGGCTTCGACGTCGTGGCATACCAGACGGAAGAGGCAGCGGTGCCCGGCGACGAGACCATCACTGCTTCGCATGACGGCATCACCTACCGTTTCGCCAGCGAGGCGAACCGTGCCGCTTTCGAGGCCGATCCTGCGCGCTACGCGCCGCAATTCGGTGGCTATTGCGCCTGGGCGGTTTCGCGCGGCTACACGGCGCATGGCGACCCGGAGGCGTGGAGCGTCGTCGACGAGCGGCTTTATCTCAACTATTCCAAGGGCGTACGCTCGCAGTGGGTGCGTGATGTCTCCGGCAATATTGCCAAGGGCGAGGCCAACTGGCCGACGGTTCTGGAATAGGCTTTTCCACGATCCGGACTGCCGCGGCGGGTGCGTCTCCTCGCCCTCTGCGCTATGCTGGGCCAGCTAACGAATCGGCCTGTAAATGCGACATCCCGAAGAGCAGTATCTCGATCTGATGCGCGCGGTGATCGAGCGCGGCGACAAGCGCGTCGACCGCACCGGCGTCGGTACGCTGTCGCTGTTCGGCGCGATGGCGCGCTTCGACCTGCGCGATCACAAGGTGCCGATCCTCACCACCAAGCGCGTCTACTGGAAGACGGCGGTGAAGGAGATGCTATGGTTTCTGACCGGCGGCACCAACATCAGGCCGCTGCTTCAGGACAATGTGCGCATCTGGTCCGACTGGCCGCTGGCCCGCTACCGTAAGGAAACAGGCGACGCGATCAGCCAGAAGGATTTCGAGCAGCGCGTGCTGGGTGACGCTGAGTTCGCAGCGCGCTGGGGCGAACTCGGCCCGGTCTACGGCAAGCAGTGGCGGCGCTGGGTCGGTCCCGACGGGCGCGAGCACGACCAGATCGCCGACTTGATCGACCTGCTGCGCGAGAACCCCACGAGCCGGCGCATGATCTTCCATGCATGGAACGTCGCCGAACTGGACGGCATGGCGCTGCCGCCCTGCCACATGGTCTACCAGTTCCATGTCGCCGACGGGCGGCTCTCCTGCCTGATGTTCCAGCGCTCGGCGGACCTTTTGCTGGGCGTGCCGTTCAACTTCGCCGGCACGGTGGCGCTGCAGATGATGCTGGCGCAGCAGGCCGGGCTGGAGCCCGGCGAATTCGTCTGGATGGGCGGCGACGTGCATCTCTATCTCAACCATCTCGACCAGGCGGAGGAGCAGCTTTCGCGCGATCCGCGGCCGTGGCCGACGATGCGGCTGACGCGGCACGCTGCAAGCATCGACGATTACCGGATCGAGGATTTCGAGGTCAGCGGTTACGAACCGCACGCCGCTATCGCCGCCGACGTGGCGGTGTGAGGACCGCCGGCGCGCCATGACAATCAGCATCATCGTCGCCATCGCCGAAAACGGCGTGATCGGGCGCGACAACGGCCTGCCGTGGCGGCTGTCGACGGACTTGAAGCGCTTCAAGGCGCTGACCATGGGCAAGCCGATCGTCATGGGGCGCAAGACCTGGGAGGGTCTTCCCAAACGTCCGCTTCCTGGGCGCCGCAATATCGTGGTTACGCGAAATCCGGAGTATGAGGCTGAAGGGGCGGACGTTTTCGGCTCGCTCGACGAAGCACTCGCTGCTGGTACCGAATGCGGCGGCGAGGTCTGCGTCGTCGGCGGCGGGCAGATCTACGCGGAAGCTCTCGGCCGGGCCGACCGGCTGCACGTCACGCACGTCGAGGCGACCGCAGATGGAGACACCAGCTTTCCCGTGATCGATCCCGAGCGGTGGCAGGTGGGGCATGAGGAGCGCGTGCCCGCCGGCGAAAAGGACGACCACCCCACGCGCTACACTGTTTACGAGCGCCGCCGGTCCGTGCGATGAGGGGTCTAAGTGGGCGTCGCCAGGCCAGCTCGCGCGCCCGGGCTCACGGCCCGTCAAGTTGAAAGCGCAGGGGCCGTTACCTATAACGAAGCAATAATCGGGCGGTTCCGGCATGCTCAGGCTGCGCCGGACAGAAAAAGAGGACATTCATGCCCTGGAGCAATCAGACCGGCGGCGGCCCTTGGGGCGGCGGTGGCGGAAATAATGGCAGTGGCGGCCCATGGGGACAGGGACCGCGCGGGCCCGGCGGCCCGCAGGGCGGTCCGCCAGACCTTGAAGACATCATTAGGCGCGGCCAGGACCGGCTGAGGCAGGCACTGCCCGGCGGCGGACGCGCCAGCCCGGCGCTGTTCGTGCTGATCGCCGTGGTGCTGGTAGCTGTTTGGCTGTTCCAGGCGATCTATACGGTGCAGCCGGACGAGCTGGCCGTCGAACTGCGGTTCGGCAAGCCGAAGGATGAAATCTCGGAACCGGGCCTACACTTCCACTTCTGGCCGGTCGAGACGGTTGAAGTCGCAAACGTGGCCGAAAAGCTGGTCGATATCGGCGAGGTGCGCGGTTCTACGTCGAGCGGCCTGATGCTGTCCGGCGACCAGAACATCGTCGACGTGAAGTTCTCGGTGGCCTACCAGGTCGCCAACCCCGGCGCTTATCTGTTCAACGTCGCCAGCCCGGACGAGATGGTGCGCCAGATCGCCGAGAGCGCGGTCCGCGAGGTCGTCGGCCGGCGGCCGGCACAGGACATCTTCCGCGACGACCGTCAGGGCATCGCCGAAGAAGTGCGCTCGATCGTGCAGGGCACGCTCGAGGAATACGGCGCCGGGCTCGCAATCAACGCGATCTCGATCGAGGATGCCGCGCCGCCGCGCGAAGTGGCGGACGCCTTCGACGAGGTGCAGCGCGCCGAGCAGGACGAGGACCGCTTCGTCGAAGAGTCCAACCAGTACTCCAACCAGCAGCTCGGCCAGGCACGAGGCGAGGCGGCGCAGATCCGCGAAGAGGCTGCCGCCTACAAAAACCGCGTCGTCCAGGAGGCCGAAGGTGAGGCACAGCGCTTCGTCTCGGTCTACGAGGAATACGCCAAGGCGCCCGACGTGACGCGCCGGCGCCTGTTCCTGGAGACCATGGAAAATGTACTGCGTGGCTCGAACAAGGTCATTGTCGAGCAGGACGGCGGACCGGGCGTAATACCCTATCTGCCGCTGCCCGAACTCAACCGGGGCAACACCGGTCAGACCGGCGCAACGCGCACCCTTTCGCGAGGTGACAACTGATGAGCAACCGTCTTCCGATCATAGCGGTCATCGTCGCCGTCCTTCTCTTCCTCGGCTACTCGTCGATTTTCGTGGTGAACGAACGCGAGCAGGCGATCGTGCTGCGCTTCGGCGAGATCGTCGACGTCAAGACCGAACCCGGCATCTACTTCAAGGCGCCATTTGCCTTCCTCGAGGCGGACAACGTCCAGATCATCGAAGACCGCGTGCTGCGCTTCGACCTTGACGACATCCGTGTCCAGGTTTCGGGCGGCAAGTTCTACGAGGTGGACGCCTTCGTCGCCTACCGCATCTCCGACCCGCGTACGTTCAGGCAGACCGTATCCGGCAGCGTTCCGCTCGCCGAACAGCGGCTGCGCACGCGTCTCGATGCGGCGCTGCGCCGTGTCTACGGTCTGCGCGGTTTCGAGGCGGCGCTCTCTGACGAGCGCGCCTCGATGATGCGCGAAGTGCGCGACCAGTTGCGCCCCGACGCCAACCAGCTCGGGCTCGACATCACGGATGTGCGCATCCGGCGTACCGACCTCACCGCGGAGGTGTCGCAGCAGACATATGACCGCATGAAGGCCGAACGTCTGGCCGAAGCCGAGCGTCTGCGTGCACGTGGCCGCGAGGCGGCACAGCGCATCCGCGCCCGGGCCGACCGTGAGGTTGTCGAGATCGTTGCTGCAGCACAGCGCGAATCGGAGATCCTGCGAGGCGAGGGCGAGGCCGAGCGCAACGCGATCTTCGCCGAAGCGTTTTCGCGCGACCCTGACTTCTTCGATTTCTACCGCTCGATGGCGGCCTATAGCCGGGCCCTCAACGCGGAAGGAACGACGATGCTGCTGTCGCCGAACTCCGACTTCTTCCGCTTCTTCGGCTCGCAGGCCGGACGGAACGTCGATCCAGGAGACACGCCTGCCGGCGGGCAGGGCAGCAACAGCGTGACCGGCGCTACCGAGTAGTAGCCGCGTGAGTGACTTTCTGGCCGCCCTGGGCCTCGTCCTCGTATTGGAGGGCGTGGTCTATGGCGGCATGCCCTCTCTCGCCAAGCGGCTTGCCGAGGACGTCATCAAGATACCCGAAGGCACGCTGAGGACCGGCGGGCTGATAGCGATCGCCGCCGGCGTCGGCATTGTCTGGCTGGTCAGGGGATAACGGATGATTTATCGCCGGTCGCTGTCCAAGGCCGCAAACAAGCCCTAATTGTTGCCATCATCAGCCCGGGTATTTGTCGGTCGGACCCGGAGGACTTCGGAGCATTTCCATGTTGTCCAGCTATCTTTCCGTTCCGGTGCGCGGCGCGCTGGCAGTGGCGGTCGCAGCCGGCATGATCGGCATGTCCGTGCCGGCTCAGGCGCAGGTGACACCCGCCCCGCATGGTCCGACCTCGGTTGCGGACCTCGCTGAAGGACTGCTCAGCGCGGTGGTAAATATCTCGACGTCGCAGAATGTCGGCACCAGCGGCCCCAAGGTCGCGCCGCCGCAACTGCCGGAAGGCGCGCCTTTCGAAGACCTGTTCGACGACTTTTTCAATCAGCGCCAGGGCGAAAACGCGCCCGGCCCGCGCCGCGTCAACTCGCTGGGATCTGGCTTCGTGATCGATGCCGAAGAGGGCGTCGTCGTCACCAACAACCACGTGATTGCCGACGCCGACGAGATCGAGGTGATCTTCTCGGACGGCACAAGGCTCAAGGCCGAGCTGGTCGGACGCGATACGGAGACCGACCTTGCCGTGTTGAAGGTCGATCCGAGCCTGCACACGCTGACGGCGGTTCCGTTCGGCGATTCGGATGCGATCCGCATCGGTGACTGGGTCATGGCGATCGGCAATCCGTTCGGCCTTGGCGGCAGCGTCAGTGTCGGCATTGTTTCCGCCCGCAACCGCAACATCAACTCAGGCCGTTACGACGATTTCATCCAGACGGACGCGGCGATCAACCGCGGCAATTCCGGCGGACCGCTGTTCAACATGGATGGCGAGGTGATCGGCATCAATACGGCCATCATATCGCCGACCGGCGGTTCGATCGGCATCGGCTTCGCGATACCGTCGGAACTTGCGACCGGCGTCGTCAACCAGTTGCGCGAGTTTGGCGAGACGCGACGTGGCTGGCTCGGCGTGCGCATCCAGCCCGTTTCCGCCGACATGGCGGAGCAGCGGAACATGAGCGCGGCGCGCGGCGCAATGATCTCGGGAATCATCAAGGATGGCCCGGTGGACAATGGCAGCCTGCTCGCAGGCGACGTGATCCTGCGCTTCGACGGCAGGGAGATCGGCGACGCGCGCGATCTGTCGCGCATCGTAGCCGACTCACCGGTCGGCAAGGATGTTGAGATCGTCATCAATCGCGAGGGCGTGGAAAAGACGGTTCGCGTGACGCTCGGCAGGCTCGAAGATGGCGAACGTGTCGCTTCGGCGCGCGCCTCCGCGCAGCCGGACGAAGAGGGCGCGATTGCAACCGCCACGATGCTCGGCATGACGATCGCGGAACTGAATGACGAGACGCGCGCCCAGTTCGAGATTTCCGAAGGCGTGAGCGGGGTGGTCATCACCGAAGTCGATCCGAATTCCGTGGCTGCGGAAAAAGGGATTGTCGCCGGTGAGGTCATCACCGAGATCGCGCAGGAGACGGTATCCGATCCGGGTGAGGCGATGGAGCGCATCAACTCGCTGCGGAGCCGGGGTCGCAGGAACGCGCTTCTGATGCTGTCATCGCGGACAGGCGAACTGCGTTTTGAGACCGTACGGATGAACTGAATCCAGTAAGGCACTGATTCTTAACAATAATGCGCTCAGAATTTGACCGCGTCGGGTGCCGCCTGGGTTAGCCGGCGGTCCTGCCGCGTCGCCAATCCTCGGCCGCGAGGCGATACACGACATGGCGTTTCAAATGCGGGTGCGTTTCCGGCACCCGTGGGTGGTCGAAGTCACTCTCTTCGTCGCGGCGCATTCCAAGCCGCTGCATGACAGCAGTCGAGCGCCGGTTCGCGCCAACTGCGAACGAGACTATCTCGGGTAGGCCGATCGTCTCGAAACCGTATCGCAACATCTGCGCGGCGGCTTCGGTGACGTAACCACGACCCCAAAATGACGGGGCAAGCCGCCAGCCGATCTCGATCGTTTCCTTCGGCAAATGGGGCATGACGTTCGGATGCTTGACGCCGCAATAACCCATGCAGGCGCCGCTCTCGGCCAGTTCAATGGCAAACAGGCCGAGGCCGGTGTCATCCAGTTCCCGACGCCACTTGTCGAGCAGATTGTCCGCTTCCGCTCGCGACAGTCGGAACGGATAGAACTCCATTACCCGTTCGTCGGAGTTGATCAGGTGGAAAAGTTCGCGGTCGCGGTCTTCCCAATTTCGCAGGATAAGGCGCCCGGAGACAATCGGCGTCACGACGCAAACTCTTCGCGGCGGTAACCTTGAATGTAGAGCAGGGCGGTCAGGTCGGCGTGGTCGATGCGAATCTTTGCCGCCGCTGCTACCGAGGGCTTGGCATGCAGTGCAACGCCGGTTCCGGCGAGTTTGAGCATCGGCAGGTCGTTAGCGCCGTCGCCGACGGCGATGGCGTCGTCTGGTGTGATGCCTAGTCGGGCTGTGATCTCGCGCAGCGCCGCGACCTTGGCCTCGCTGCCGAGGATCGGCTCCGCCACCGCGCCGGTCAGACGGCCATCTTCGACCAGCAGACGGTTGGCTCGATGTTCACGGAAGCCCAGCATCGCGGCAATACGTCCCGTGAAGGCGTCGAACCCGCCCGAAACCAGCGCGGTCGCAGCGCCGTCGCGATTCATGGTGGCGACAAGTTCCCTGCCGCCCGCAGCCAGCGTGATGCGGTTCTCGACCACGCGGTCGATGACCGCCTCATCCAGCCCCTTGAGCAGCGCGACGCGCTCGCGCAGCGCCGGCTCGAAAGCGATTTCGCCATTCATGGCGCGGGCCGTGATTGCCGCGATGCGATCCTTCAGGCCGACTTCGTCGCCCAGTTCGTCGATGCACTCCTGGTCGATCATGGTCGAATCCATGTCGGCGATCAGCAGGCGCTTGCGGCGGTTCTCGCTGTTCTGGATCGCGTGATCGACAGGCGCTGCGGCAAGCGCATCAGCGAGCCGCGCAGTAGCGTCATCAGCGCCGATGCCTTCGGGAACAGGCACGTCGCAGGCGACATCCGGAGCCAGCCAGACTATATGCGGTGCGCCGAGGGCGGCGCGGGCTTTTTCCGCCAGAGGGGCGGTGAGCGCGGCAGCGGCCGGATTGGAAAGCAGTGTGGCGATGAGCGGCATGGGCCTGCCGGATGACGGAGATAGGGACGGGACGCTGAAAGGCGCGATCCTGATAGCCGGGCCTACAGCCAGCGGCAAGTCGGCGCTGGCTCTGCGTCTGGCACGGGAGACGGGTGGCATCATCGTCAATGCCGACTCCATGCAGGTTTATGGCGTGCTCGAAAGGCTGACCGCGCGGCCCGGCGCGGCAGACCTGGCCGCTGCGCCGCACAGGCTCTACGGGCATGTGCATCCCTCAACCGACTATTCCACCGGACAGTGGTTGCGTGATGTTCGGGCGTTGGCCGGCAGCGAACTCGACGGGCGCACGGCGATCTTCTGCGGGGGGACCGGTCTCTACTTCAAGGCGCTGCTCGAGGGCTTGTCGGAGATGCCCCACGTTCCCGCGGCCACTAGGGAGCGCTGGCGTAACCGGCTGAGGGAGGAGGGCGCGGCCAAGCTTCACGGACACTTGCAGCAGGAAGACCCCGATACTGCCGCGCGGCTCAAACCCGCCGACGGGCAGCGCATCGTGCGGGCCCTCGAAGTGCTCGATGCCTCGGGGCGTTCGATTTCCGAATGGCAGGGCGAGCGTGGTGCGCCGCTTGTCGAACGCGAAAGCGCGACGATGATCGTGCTGGAGCCAGACAGGGATGAACTTGACCGCAGGATTGCCGCGCGGTTTTCAACGATGGTTGAGGAAGGCGCGGTCGAAGAAGTCAGGGCGCTGCTGGCGCTGGGCCTGGCCGCGGACCGCCCGGCGATGAAGGCCATCGGGGTGCGCGAGATTGCGGCATTCATAGATGGAGACGCGTCACTTGCCGAGACAGCAGAGAAGGTGCGTGTGGCGACGCGCCAATATGCCAAACGCCAGTCGACCTGGTTTCGCAACCAGACCGGTCCGGAATGGCGGAAATTAAAGGATTCCAAGGAATTTTCGAGCCAGGATCTGCGGCCGACGGGAGCAGCAATCTGACGTCGCGTAATTTTTAGAATCTCGACGCCGAATTAACCTCGCGTAAGGCGAGTGTGTGTCATTGCTTCTGCGGGAACTCTCACGTGGGGACTTATGCGCTTTCACAAGTCTGAATCGGCGTTCTTTGTCTTCATGGCCCTCATCCTCGGTGCGGGCCTGCTGACGGTTTATGCCTACGGGATCATTCTGGCCCCGGGCGAGCTGTTTTACGTTCCCGATGGATTCGAGACTTTCACCTATGTCGCCAAGCTGATGTTCGGCAGCGGCGTGCTGCTGGCGACGGCGCTGTTTTTTGGCGTTTTCCTGATTTACCCGCTCATCCGCACGCAGGCGCGCGAGGAGCACAAGCTTCGCGAAATGACAGAGTCGCTCAGCGCCCGGTCCGAGACGCTTGAGCAGGCAGCGCTGACGGATGGTCTGACGGGCATGCAGAACCGTCGTTATTTCGATGATGCGCTGCGCGAGTATCTCGACGAGTTTCGTCGCGTCGACAAGCCGGTGGGTCTGATGATCCTCGACCTCGACCACTTCAAGCAGGTCAACGACACACACGGCCACGACGTCGGCGACAGGGTTCTTCGCGAGGTGGCCGGCTGTCTGCGCGACATGACGCGCTTCCACGACGTAGTCGCCAGACTGGGTGGCGAGGAGTTTGCGATCGTGGCGCCGAATATGTCCGACGAACCGCTCATCAAGCTGGCGGAGCGTATCCGCAAGGCGATCTCGATGCTGACGGTGACGACATCCTCCAATGTCCGGCTCAAGGTAACGACCAGCATCGGCCTGGCGGTATGGGACGGCAAGGAAATGGCCGACGAATTCTTCCGGCGGGCGGACAAGCAACTCTACCAAGCCAAGCGCATGGGCCGAAACCGCGTCTGCGCCTGACCTACCGTCAGAGAAGCCCCACGGTCTGCAGCAGGTCGAAAAGGAACCCGGTGAACTGATCGTTGACCGGGTCGCGCCAGAAAGTCGGCGCTACGAGAATGCCTAGCCAGATCATGAAGGATGCCAGCAGACGCTCGGCCAGCAATCGCGTGCCGCGTCGGGCAAACAGCAGCACCAGAACGATAGAAGCTGCAACCAGATAGGCCGCAATGCCGACGCCCGGAAAGCGCGCCAATCCGGTTCCGAAGAAGAAGAGCGCCAGCAGGAGCGGACCAGCGGCGAATGCTGCCAGCGTTGCCGGCCAGGCAGAATGTGCCGGCGTGTTGGCCGTTCCCGGCCAGGCAAGTCTGACGAGGTGCACGGCACCTGCGAACCATGTTCCCGAAATGATGCCGATCAGCAGCGCGGAGACGCGCCAGTTTCCATTGCTGCTCATCCCATCTTCGGCTGAGAGCACTCCCGACCTGACGACGGCCAGCACAGCGGCGGCCAGACCGAAGGCAAACGCCAAGGTGACAAGAGGAACGACGCTTGACCGTCGGTGGTCGGACGTGGGCCGCAGGGCCGGATGGTCGGTGTCCAGCGCTTCGGGCGGGTCGTCCCTGCGATAAGCGGGCTCACCTTCCACGGCCAGTCCTCGCGCGATGCCCTGCGGGGCGGGGAATCATCAAGCGGCGAAAGGATATGACCCGCAGCGGTTTATGCAAAGGCGGGCGGGGAAGGACTCAGCGATAAGGTGCGCGGGGAGGGCCGTCGTAGGAGCGGCGGCCATAGACGCTGTCGTCGCTGGTATCCGCGGACTCGCCGTAATCCTCACGGCGGTAGCCTTCATTGCGGTGGCGACGCACGAGCGAGGACGGGCCGAACAGGTCGTCGTCCTCCGACTGTTTGGGCAGGTTGCGCAGGCGGTTGACCAGTTCTCCGAGATCAATGTCGGCGTCGCGGTCGACCGGGTCGCCGATGGTGCCCGATTTGGTGGTCGAGCCCGGAATCATGGATCCCGCCAGCTTCTCAAACTTCATCCGCATGGTGGTTGCGACGCCTTCGCCAAACGCGATTGCCTCGCGCTGCCCCATGGAGGACAGGAATGACAGGGTCGATGCCGAGGAATCGGCGATTGCGGATCGGATGATCTCCTGGTCGCGCTCATTGGCAAGACGCATCGCGAACACGGTCGAGCACTGCGACAGAATCGTTGGATCTAGCTCGCCCGGCCGCTGGGTGACGACACCGAGATAGCAGCCGTATTTGCGCCCCTCCTTGGCGATGCGGGACAGGGCATGGCGGGTGGGTGCGAAGCCGAGCCGCGTGTCGGCCGGCATGTAGCGATGCGCCTCCTCGCAGAGAACCAGCAGCTTGAGCTTGCCGTTGCTCCAAAGCGCAAGGTCGAAGGCGAGGCGCGCCAGCACCGAACACACCGAGTTCACCACCTCGGCGGGCATGCCTGCCATCTCCACGCAGGTGATCGGGCGGCCATTGTGCGGAACGCGGAATATGTTGCCAATCGTCTCCTGGATCGTGTCCTCATAGAGCCGAGAGTTGAACATGAAGCGGTAGCGCGGGTCACTCATTGCTGCTTCGAGCCGAGTGCGCAGCGCACGGTAGACCGGCCTGTCGGCCTTGGCTTCGAGCAAGCCCATGCGATCGGAAATAAGCCTGATGAGGTCGGCCATGCGGTACGGCACGGGGGTGTCGGCCGTGATGGCGCCGGCTTCGTTGCTGCGCTTGAGCTGCACCGGCTGGCCGCCGCCGCGGAACATTTGCTTCGCCTGCGGGATCAGACCGCGTAGAAGCTCGACCTCCTCGGCCACCGGCTCGCGGCCTCGGAAGAGCACTTCGATGAATTCCTCCAGCCGGAACAGCCAGAAAGGCAGGTCGAGAGTGCCGGAATCGATGCGTATCGCCTGGTCAGGGAAGGTGGCCGCGAATTCGTTGTGCGGATCCAGGATCAGGACTCGCAGGTCGGGGCGCGAGCCAATCGCCTTGCGCAGGAACAGCGAGACCGCGGTAGATTTGCCGACGCCAGTGGTGCCGACGACAGCGAAATGCCGATTGAGCGTGTCGTCGACCGACACATATGCCGCAATGCTGTCGTCCTGAGAAAGTGTGCCGATCTGAATGGCGCGGCGCCCGCCGAGATCATAGACAGCCTGGAGATCGCGGCCACGAATGCGATGCGCCGCTGCGCCGATCTGCGGATACAGGGTGATGCCGCGGTCGAAACGCGGCTTCCCGTCAATATCGCGCACTTCGCCGATCAGTTCGACGCTGACTTCGACGGCATTGTCGCCGGTTTCGCTCCAGGCATGACCGGGACGGTCGACTGTATAGACAAGGCCGACGGTGCGGGCTTCGCCGAGATTGATCGAGATCATCCGGCCGACGGACCACAATGTGGAGTCGCCTCCGTCGGAGCTGCCCGCGAACGCTGCTATCGTTGCGCGCGCGCCGTCGCAGCGGACCACGCGACCGAGAATACGTTCCTCGCTCTGCGAATCTGCACGCCGTTCCTGGTTCGTGGCCTCGGGATTGACCGAGCCCCTTTCCACATACATGTCGAACGTCCCTGTAACCCCCAACAGCCGTAGTTTGCCCAAAGAGGGTTAAGGCCGGGTGTTCATGCGTGGTTTAGGGACCATTAAAGTGCGCCGCGCCGCCTTGCCGTGGCGTCGCATCTCTACTATCGTGGAAGAATGTCTACTATCGAAGAGACAGTGCTGCGCCTCGGCGAGCGCATACGGTCTGAGCGGGCGATGCGGCAGTGGTCACTGGCCGACCTGGCCGAACGCTCTGGCGTATCGCGGGCGATGCTGTCCAAGATCGAGCGAGACGAGGCGAGCCCTACGGCCGAACTTCTGGTCCGGATCGCGGCCGCTTTTGGCATGACGCTGTCGTCGCTGATCGCGCTTGCGGAAGTCTCGGCCGGCGGGCTGCTTCTACGAGCCGAAGACCAACGGCGGTGGACCGACCCTGGAACAGGCTATGTGCGGCGTCATATCACGCCGCCCAGTCCGGACGGCCTCGAGCTGATCCATGTGCGGCTGCCGCCCGGCCAGGAGGTGAACTTCCCAGCCGGCGTCTACGGTGTGTCGTCCGAGATGATCTGGCTGCTGTCGGGCAGGCTGAAGTTCACCGACGGCGATACGGTCATCGATATGCTCGCCGGCGATTGCTACCGCATGGGCGCGGCGCCGGCCGCTCGGCGCTACCATGCGCCCGGGCCACAGCCTGCGATCTACGTTGTCGCGCTGGTCGCTCGGCGTGGCTGACATGCAACGCCTTGTGCGGATCGGCGACAATGGCGGGCCGCCGCTTGACGACTACGAAGGGCCGCCTTGGGGTAAGGGCGATGCGCGCATCTTCCTGTACTGGAAAAGGGCAGTGGATGCGGCGTGGAAATCGGTCCCGCCGCAGATTGCGCTGATGCGGCTGGACCGGGCAGAGCGGCTTGGCCTCACCTACAAGGAATACACGCTCGAAATCTTGGAGCGCGGCCGGCACCTCAGCGAAGACGATGCGGCGCGCATTGCCGAGATCAAGGCGGGGCGACGGCGAACTAGGCGCTCAAAACAAGCGCGTTGACATAGGCGCGCAACGCCACCTATTGTCCGCGCGCTATGACAAACACGATCATTCTCGTAGTAGGAACGCGCATGGGCAAGGCGGTGTAACCGCCGGGCGAAAGCACCATGCGCGAAAGACAGGCTCCTTCGGGGGCCTTTTTTATTGGCCGCGCGCGGACTAAAGGACATCTGCGCCAGACGACGACAGACAGGACAGACCGATGAGCAACGGCAAGGCAGACGACGACAGCAACCGGATAACGGGCGCCGAGATTGTCGTAAGGGCGCTGCGCGACAACGGAGTGAAGCACATTTTCGGCTATCCGGGCGGCGCCGTCCTGCCGATCTACGACGAGCTTTTCCAGCAGGAAGAGGTGCAGCACATCCTCGTGCGGCACGAGCAGGGCGCCGGTCACGCGGCCGAGGGGTACGCCCGCTCGACCGGCAAGGTAGGCGTGATGCTGGTGACGTCCGGGCCGGGCGCGACCAATGCGGTTACGCCGCTGCAGGACGCGCTGATGGACTCCATTCCGCTGGTCTGCATCACCGGCCAGGTGCCAACCTCACTGATCGGTTCCGATGCCTTCCAGGAGTGCGACACGGTTGGCATCACGCGCCCCTGTACCAAGCACAACTGGCTGGTGAAGGACGTCAACGAACTCGCCGCGACGATCCACGAGGCGTTCCGCGTTGCGTCAACCGGGCGGCCGGGGCCCGTCGTGGTCGATATTCCCAAGGACGTTCAGTTCGCCACCGGCACCTATGTTTCGCCGCAGACGGCGCCGCGCGCCAGCTATCAGCCCAAGGTCCAGGGCGATCTGGAGCGGGTGAAGGAAGCCGTCGCCATGATGGCCGGCGCCAAGCGGCCGATCATCTATACCGGCGGCGGCGTCATCAATTCCGGGCCAGAGGCAAGCCATTTGCTGCGCGAACTGGTGGACCTGACCGGATTCCCGATCACCTCGACGCTGATGGGTCTCGGCGCCTATCCGGCGAGCGGCAAGAACTGGCTCGGCATGGTCGGCATGCACGGCACATACGAAGCCAATATGGCGATGCACGATTGCGACGTGATGATGTGCATCGGGGCGCGGTTCGATGATCGCATCACCGGCAGGCTCGACGCCTTCTCGCCGGGGTCGCGGAAGATACACATCGACATCGACCCGTCGTCGATCAACAAGAACGTGCGCACCGACGTGCCGATCATCGGCGATGTCGGCCGCGTGCTTGAGGACATGGTCCGCCTGTGGCGCGCCTCTGCCAAGGCCGACAAGAAGGCTGTCGCGCCGTGGTGGGAGCAGATTGCGCGCTGGAAGGCACGGGATTCGCTCGCCTATCGGCCGAGTAACGACGTGATCATGCCGCAATATGCGGTGCAGCGCCTCTACGAGGCGACCAAGGACCGCGATACCTTCATCACCACCGAGGTCGGCCAACACCAGATGTGGGCCGCCCAGCACTACGGTTTCGAGAAGCCGAACCGCTGGATGACCTCGGGCGGACTGGGCACGATGGGCTACGGCCTGCCGGCCGCCTTCGGCGTGCAGATCGCGCATCCGGACGCGCTGGTCATCGACATTGCAGGCGACGCCTCGGTGCTGATGACGATCCAGGAGATGAGCTCGGCGGTGCAGTACAACGCGCCGATCAAGATATTCATCCTCAACAATCAGTACATGGGTATGGTGCGCCAGTGGCAGCAGCTGCTGCATGGCAACCGGCTGTCGCACTCCTACACCGAGGCGCTGCCGGACTTCGTCAAGTTGGCTGAGGCCTATGGCGGGCACGGCATCCGCTGCGAAAAGCCCGGCGATCTGGACGACGCCATCCAGGAGATGATCGAGGTGAAGAAGCCCGTCATCTTTGACTGCCGCGTGGCCAATCTCGCGAACTGCTTCCCGATGATCCCGTCGGGCAAGGCGCATAACGAGATGCTGCTGCCGGACGAAGCGACGGACGAGGCGGTGGCGACCGCCATCGACGCCAAGGGTAAGGCGCTCGTCTAGCGCGCCGCAGGGATTTCAATGACTTGTACAGGTCTTTCGAGAAAGTGATTCAGCGATGAACGCCCAGCATCTTCAACCGACCGGCTCCGCCTATTTCATAGCTACGGAGACGGAAAAGCCAGAAAGCCACACGCTTTCTGTGCTGGTCGACAACGAACCCGGCGTGCTGGCGCGCGTGATCGGCCTGTTCTCAGGGCGCGGCTACAACATCGACAGCCTGACCGTGTCGGAGACTGAGCACGAAAAGCACCTTTCGCGCATCACCATCGCGACGCGTGCGACCCCGCAGGTACTCCAGCAGATACGCCATCAGCTGGAGCGCATCGTACCGGTGCACCGGGTGGTCGATCTAACTGTAGTGGCGCGCGAGCGCGGCCACGACCGACCGCTGGAGCGCGAACTGGCGCTGGTGAAGGTGAGCGGCACCGGCGATGACCGGGTGGAGGCGCTGAGATTGGCCGATGCGTTCCGCGCCAGCGTGATCGACGCCAACACCGAGCACTTCATCTTCGAGATCACCGGCCGGGTGTCGAAGATCGAGCAGTTCATCGCCATCATGAAGCCGCTCGGGTTGGTCGAGGTTTGTCGTACCGGCGTGGCGGCGATGAACCGCGGCCCGGAGGGGATGTAGGCTCTTTTATTGAGCCAATGACGGCCCGGCGCTGCCATATGGCACCATTGCCCGACTAAGGTCAGTATTGCTGACATAATCGGGTCCCGGCCATGTCCCTCGATATCTTTCTTGCGCTGCTGGCGTTTGCCTTCGTCTCGTCGATCACGCCGGGACCGAACAACATCATGCTGTTGTCCTCGGGCGTGAATTTCGGCTTCCGCCGCACGCTGCCGCACATGCTGGGCATCGGAGCGGGGTTCGTGGTGCTGTTGCTGGCGGTCGGTTTCGGGCTCGGCACCCTACTGAGTGCTTTTCCGCAACTGCACCTTGTGCTCAAGGTCGCTGGCGGGGCTTACCTGCTCTACCTTGCCTGGCGGATCGCAATGGCGCGTTCTATGAGTGCTAAGGATGGAAGCGTTGCGCGGCCCATGACCTTCCTGGAAGCGTCCGCCTTCCAGTGGGTCAACCCAAAGGCGTGGGTCATGGCTGTCACCGCGATGGCGATCTACACAAGCCCGGAAGCGCCATTTCTGACCGTCATTCTCGTGGCGGTCGCGTTCGGCGCGGTCAACCTGCCCAGCGTTTCGGTGTGGGCAGCGTTCGGAACAGCGCTGCGCGGATTCCTTTCGGATCCCGAGCGGCTGAAGTGGTTCAACATCGCAATGGGGTTGCTTCTGGTGGCGTCCCTCTGGCCGATGCTGCGCTGAGATCTACTGCTCGACCAGCCACGCCGCATACTGGCTGAGCGCGGCGTTCCAGTTGATCGTGATCTCGTTGGTCGACCAGCTTTCGATCTCGTCGACATAGCAGAACTGCGCCGCGCAGCCCTTGAGCAGGCGCTGCGCGACAGGGTCCTGTATCGACGAATTGGGCCCGCCGGCGAGCGATCCCTTTGGCGGGTTAGGTAGGTCGGCATTGGCCTGGTTGGCGAACCAGCGCGAATGCTGGTTCTTGGCGTAGTGGTCGCCATAGCCGGTGACGTAGGAGATGTTCAGTGCATTGCGGCCGAACATATAGTCGGCGGCTTCAAGCGCGGCATCGCGGTATTTGGCGTCGCCAGTGAAGTCGTATGCGCGAGAAACAACGATGGCGTTCTGCACGAACAGATGCGTCGAACCCCAGTCGTATTTGTGCTCCGGCGGCGAATAGATCTGGCCGAAGGGCTCGTTGTCCTGCGCCTTGATGAAACCGTCCGCTGCGGCAATCACCGACTGGCGGGCCGCGTCCACCTCATCCGCCGAGAGTCCGTTCGGCACGGTGGCGAGCGACATGCGGCCGAGGGCCGAAACGTTGCCCCAGTCGAAACCGGTCACCGGGAACGCGTCGCCCGACCAGTAGGGCGAGGCCTCCAGATCTGCGCGGTAGGACGCGTTTCCGGTCGTGATGAAGAGCTCCGCGGCAGCCCAGTAGAACTCGTCGTCCACCTTGTCGTCATTGTAGGGGCCACCACCAGACGCGCCGTCTTCCACCGTCGCATAGAGGTCGGGCGTTGCCTTTGCGGCGGCATAGGCCTTCTCGGCCGCTGCAATCAACGTTGCTGCAAACTCGGCGTCATGGGGCTGAAACAGACGCGACCCCTGAGCGGCGGCAGCGGCGAGGTTAAGCGCCGCAGCCGTGGACGGTCGGTGCAGCTCGCGCACCTTCGGATCGAGGTGCGGCATCAGCGGGATGCCGGTCCACTCATTGTCATGAATCTTGTGATGCACCAGGCCGGCATGCGGCTTGCCGTCCGGCACCATCATGCTGAGCATGAATTCCAGCTCCCAACGCGCCTCGTCGAGCACGTCCGGCACGCCGTTGCCGGCTTCGGGCACGGGAAGCGCGCCGTCGGCGAAGGCCGCATCCGAGGCGCCCTCTATGTGCAGCGCGCGCTCATAGGCGCTCATAAGCTGAGCGACCGAGATGCCGCCATTGACGACGTATTTTCCGTGGTCGCCGGCGTCGTACCAGCCGCCGGTGACGTCGAGGATGTAGTCGCAGGTCCACGGCTCGCCATAGGCCTTCTGCGAGCTCTCCGGCAACTGGCACGGCACGGCGTTGTCGCCCATGTTTGGGCTCGACGTATCTTGCGGGGAGGAGACATGGCCGGCCGGCCGGGCGTATTTCTCGCCGGCAATGGCGCCGTCAATCTCGATACCGGAACGGACGGGATAGAAATAGCTCATCGCGTCGCGGGCGAGGCCGGAATAAACGTCATCCGAGATTGCGAAGGGATGGCTCTTTTCGCCGCCTGCCTCGAGCACGAAGCCGTCGCCGGTGGCCGTGACAGACGAAAAGTCGACTGTGTGGACCTTGATGCCGGCCGACGGGTCGACGCCGCGCGGCGTCGTTTCGCCGGCTGCAATTTCTGCACCCGAGGCGTCGAGGACGCGCCAGGGCAGTGCGGTTTCGGCGTCTGTCACCACAGTCGCGAGTTTCGGTCCGTCGGGCAGATAGCCGAGCTGGTTGACCCGCGCGACCGGGCCGGTGTCGGGCTCGTAGGCTTTCACTTCGGCGCCGCTCTCCAGCGAGGCATTGCTGAAGCACACCGTCCACGGCTCGGCACGGCCGCCGACCTGCAAGACGATCTGCGCGTCGAGCCGCGTCTCCGGCGCGGTGAAGCCGCCGCTTTGCGTTCCGCCATCAGGCTCGGCCTGTAGTCTGAGGTCGATATAGGCCGTGTAGGGATCGGACGGCATCTGCACGACGCCGCGCACCGGACCGCCGGGATCGCCGGAGGCGGTGAAGGAGAACTGATAGCTGTCGCCCTGCGAGACAGCGATATTGTTCTGACCGATGATGGCGTCCCACGGATTGGCGGTACCGCCGGGAACATCAGCGCACAACTTGCCATCAACCATGCGCGGCGACAGGTTGCCGGTCGCCCACCACGGGTCCTGGCCGCCAGCGAAGTCTCCATTGACGGCAAGTTCGGCGGCGGACGCGGCGGATGCCAGAAACAGTGTTGCGATTGCGGCCGAGCACATAGCCCGGCGCCGAATGGCGCCGTCGATCATGTCGTTTCTCCTCCCGTGTGGCTTCGCCGGCGACAAATCTGCCGCAGGGGAATGCGGAGAAAAGCATAGTTAAATCGATCTAAGAGGCAAGATAAACTATCGCAGCACAGTGTTTTGCGGTTCGCATTGTGCAACTGGCCCAATGCCACGACGCTTGTTTGGCGGCATGGCGGGTTTTACCTTCCTGCCGATGAGCCACGATCACGACCACGATAACGACCTCGACCCGATGGCGGCGCGCGTGAAGGCGCTCGAGACCATCCTGACCGAAAAAGGGCTGATCGACCCGGCCGCGGTCGATGCCATTGTGGAGACCTATGAACACAAGGTCGGGCCGCGCAACGGCGCGCGGGTCGTCGCGAAAGCCTGGAGCGATGCGGCCTATGCGGAGTGGCTGGCGAAGGATGCTACCGCCGCGATTGCCTCGCTGGGCTACAGCGGGCGGCAGGGCGAGCATATGCAGGCGGTGTTCAACGCGCCCGAAACGCACAATCTGGTCGTCTGCACGCTGTGCTCCTGCTATCCGTGGTCGGTGCTGGGCCTGCCGCCGGTCTGGTACAAGTCGCCGCCGTATCGCAGCCGGGCGGTGATCGATCCGCGCGGCGTGCTGGCCGAATTTGGGCTGGAGTTGCCGCTCACTACCAATATCCGCGTCTGGGATTCGACCGCGGAACTTCGTTACATCGTGGTGCCGCTACGCCCGCAGGGAACCGACGGGCTTGGCGAGGATGAATTGGCGGCTCTGGTCACGCGCGATTCCATGATCGGCGCCGGGCATGCGTTGGCCCCGGGAGCTGCAGCGTGAACGGCCCGCAGGATCTCGGCGGGCAGATGGGTTTCGGGCCGGTGGCGCCGGAACCCGATGAGCCCTATTTCCACGCCGATTGGGAAAAGCGGGCGCTCGGTGTGACGCTGGCAGCCGGCGCGATGGGCCACTGGAACATCGACGAAAGCCGGCACGCGCGCGAAAGCCTGCATCCGTCCGACTATTACGCGTCGAGCTACTACGAGATCTGGATCAAGGCGCTTGAAGCGCTGCTCGTGCGGCACGGTTTCGTCACTGCCGACGAGCTCGGGGCTGGTCGTTCGAAGGCATCGGGTGCCTCGCCGAAGCGCGTACTGAAGGCGGCCGATGTCGCACCTGTGCTTGCCAAGGGCGGGCCGTGCGACCGCCCAGTCGCCGCGGAACCGCGTTTCAAGCCTGGCGACCGGGTCCAGACGATCAACGAACATCCGACGGGACACACGCGGCTGCCGCGATATGCGCGCGGCAAGACCGGGACCGTGGAGGCGGCGCGCGGGGCCTATGTCTTTCCGGACAGCAATGCGCACGGAAAGGGCGAGGCGCCGCAACACCTCTACACCGTCGTTTTCGACGGGCGCACATTGTGGGGCAAAGGAAGCGATGCCAGCCTGACCGTGAGCATCGACGCCTGGGAAAGCTACCTGGAACCAGAGCAATGAATGACGAGCGCGGTTTCGACGAGCCCTGGCAGGCGCAAGCCCTCGCGCTTGCCTTTGCGCTTCAGGACGCCGGAGTGATCACGGCTGGCGAGTGGGCCGAAGCGCTCGGCCGAGAGCGCGCCGTGCACGGGCTGAAAGACGACGGCTCCGACTATTACGACAGCGTCGTGGCGGCACTGGAGCAGTTGATCGAGGGTCGCGGGCTCTCGACCAAAGCGGCGATGGAGGACGTCGCAGCGGCCTGGAGGCGGGCGGCGCACGCCACGCCGCATGGAATGCCGATCGCTCTCGAAAACGATCCGCAACGCCGGCGGGCCTGACGGTCATGAAGGCGCTGTTCACGCCGTTCCGCGTCGCGGGTGCCGGCGTCGTGCTGCTGGCGATCCTTTTTGCTATCGGATGGCTGATGCGCGAGGATCCCGCAAACAAGCCCTATTTGCAGATCGTCGGTGGCGGCTTCGTGTTCAACTACCGGGTCGCGGACAATTTCTACGGCTTTACGGCCATCGTCAGCCGGCCGCTGGAATCCGGCTCGATCATAGAGGCGACCTTCGATGACCCGGCGGGCGGTGCTCCGCTGGTGGTGCGCGAGCGGGTCAGCCCGATGACCGACCGCTATGCGCTGCGTACGCCGCCGCTGAAAGGCGTGGAGGCACACAAACCATACCAAGTGACCATCCGGGTTCTCGACCGGCTGGAGACACGCGAAATCTGGTCTACAACGCGCAGCTATTCTAGCCAGATCAGCGACGCCAAGACACCGGACGAGCCTCTGACGGTCGGGCCGGGCTACCACCGGAATCCGGAAAGCAACTAAGCGGGCTCGCGGGCTGCCGTCAGTTGAAGCATTCATCGAATCCTGCCACTGACCGCTGATGCAGTTTTCACCCCAGCAGGATGCGGCGCTGACCGCCGTGTCGCGGTGGCTGAAGGAAGGCCGGCCGCAGATCTTCCGCCTGTTCGGTTATGCCGGGACCGGCAAGACGACGCTGGCGCGGTATTTCGCCGAGCATGTCGACGGGCAGGTGCAGTTCGCGGCCTTCACCGGCAAGGCGGCGCAGGTGCTGCGCGCGCGGGGTGCGGTGAACGCCCGGACAATTCATTCGCTGATCTACCGGCCGCGCGGGGAGGAGCAGATCGAGGACGAGGCGACCGGCAAGAAGACCATGTCGCCGACATTTTCGCTCAACCGGCAGAGCCCGATCGCCAAGGCCGCACTGGTGATCGTCGATGAATGCTCGATGGTTGACGAGGCGCTGGGCCGCGACCTGTTGAGCTTCGGCACGCCGATCCTCGTGCTGGGCGATCCGGCGCAGCTGCCGCCGATTTCGGGCGGCGGGTTCTTCACGGAGCACGAGCCGGACCACCTCTTGACGGAAATCCACCGGCAGGCGCGCGACAATCCGATCATCCGGCTGGCGCTCGACGTACGCGAGGGGCGCGAGTTCATGAAGGGCGACTACGGCGCCGCGCAGGTGATTGGACGCGACGAGGTGACCCAGGAGCTGGTTCTCGATGCAGACCAGGTGCTGGTCGGCACCAACCGCACGCGGCGGCGCTACAACCAGCGCCTGCGCTCGCTCAAAGGCTTCGCCGCGATGTATCCGCAGGCGGGGGACAAGCTGGTCTGCTTGCGCAACGATCCCAATAAGGGGCTGCTCAATGGCTCGCTTTGGAAGGTGATGACGTCGTCGAAGGAGACGGTGAAGCCCGGCATCAATCTGCTGGTGTCGCCGGAAGAGGACGATCCCGACCGCGGCGTGGCCAAGATCAAGCTCTTAAAGGCTGCGTTCGAGGACCCCGACGCCGACATTCCCTGGCAGCAGAAGAAGCGCTTCGACGATTTCGACTATGGTTACGCGCTCACCGTGCACAAGGCGCAGGGTTCGCAATGGAACAATGTCGTTCTGTTCGACGAGAGTTTCGCATTCCGCGACACGCGCCAGCGCTGGCTCTACACGGCCGTCACGCGCGCGGCGGAGCGGCTGACGGTGGTACGATAAGGCGGCTCAGGACTGCTCGCGCGCGTCGAGCCACGCCCATGCCGCCGCTTCGTCTTCTGATTCAAAGTGCCGGTGTTCGGCATTGGAAGGGCAAAAGATTTCGGCCATGCGCGCCGTCGCCCGGCGGTCGCCGACCGTGGCGCAGCGCGCGATATGCTTTTCGGCGTGGCTGCGCGCATCCGCGACTGTTTCGGACGAGACCTCGCTCCAGTCCGCGCCGTCGTGGTCGACCACGCGGATAAACAGGTCGATGCGTTCGTGCAGCGAGTAGGCCCCTTCGAGCAGGCCGTATAGGTTTTCGATGTCGTTTGCGCTGACGTGCCCTGCAATCTCAACGGCAAGGAGCGCGGAGCGGTTGGTGTCCAGCCGGCGAACGGCGGGGATCGGTTCAAGCGGATGAAGTGACATCGGGTCTCCTCAGGCCGTGGCGTTCAGTTCCGATCTGTAACATAGGAATATGGCGGCCTGTTCCCAGCGCCTGCCGCTGTGTCGTGCTATGGACCGCACAGCAAATTTGGTGACAAAGAATGGCCGCTTCGCTCTCCGTCAATCTCAATGCGATCGCGTTCCTGCGCAACCGGCGCGACCTGCCGTGGCCGAGCGTGACCGGGATCGGCCGTATCGCGCTGGAGGCGGGCGCGCACGGGCTGACGGTGCATCCGCGTCCTGATCAGCGGCATATTCGCTTCACCGACCTGCCGGAATTGCGGGCGCTGATCGACGACGCATTCCCGCATGCCGAGTTCAACATCGAGGGTTATCCGACAGGCGATTTTCTTGCGCTCGTCGAGGCGGCGGAGCCGGAGCAGATCACGCTCGTACCAGACGATCCGGAGCAGCCGACCTCGGACCATGGCTGGGACTTCGTTGCAAACCGCGACATGCTGAAGGCGATCGTGGCGCGGCTGAAGAAGACGGGCGCGCGGGTTTCGCTGTTTTGTGATCCGGATGCAACGGACGGGCAGATTGGGGCCGCCAAGGCGACCGGGGCGGACCGGATCGAACTCTATACAGGGCCGTATGGCGCTTGCCACGATGATTCCGCCAAGGCCGCCAGCGAACTGGAAAAGCTGGGAAAAACGGCGGACATGGCGTTAGCCGCTGGCCTCGGCGTCAATGCCGGGCATGACCTGACCGTCGCCAACCTTCCGGCGCTGGCGAAACGCTTACCCGCACTGGCCGAAGTCTCAATCGGCCACGGCCTGACGGCCGATGCGCTCGAGTTCGGCATGGCGGAGACGGTGCGGCGCTTCCTCAAGGCGCTCGACCACCCGGCCGGCTAGGCGCGCTCCTCCCAGAGCTTCACCAGTTCGATGATCGTGGCGACAGCCCTGTCCATGTCCTGACGGCTCACCCATTCGAGCGGCGAGTGCGCGGCGTGGCCGCCGGTAAAGATGTTCGGGCAGGGCAGGCCCATATGCGACAGCCGCGAGCCGTCGGTGCCGCCGCGCACCAGACCCATCTTCGGCTCTATGCCGGCGCGGCGAACCGCCTCCTGCGCGTACTCCACGACCTGCGGATACCGGTCGAGCACGACCTTCATGTTGCGGTACTGTTCGGTCACCGTGAAGGTGTAGGCGGAGCCGGGGTAGCCTTCCATGACGTCGCGGACGATCGCTTCCAGCATCGCTTCCTTCTCGGCCAGACCCTGATCCTCGAAGTCGCGGACGATGAGGCTGATTGCGGCCTTTTCCATCGATCCGGAAAGATCGGTCGGGTGAACGAAGCCCTGCCGGCCCTCGGTGGTCTCCGGCGCCTGATCCTTCGGCAGCCGGGCAACGATTTCCGCTGCGATCTTGAGCGCGTTCTCCATCTTGCCGGTGGCGTAACCTGGATGGATTGCGACGCCGGTGATCCCGATATCCACTCGGTCGGCCGAAAAGGTCTCCGCCTCGATCGAACCCGCGGTACTGCCATCCAGCGTATAGGCAAAATCCGCGCCGAGCTTTTCGAAATCTACCTTGTCGACGCCGCGGCCGATCTCCTCGTCGGTCGTGAATAGCAGCTTCACTGTGCCGTGCCGGATGTCCGGCTTTTCGACCAGAATCTGGGCAGCGGCTATGATCTCCGCGATTCCCGCCTTGTCGTCTGCGCCGAGCAATGTCGTGCCGTCGGTGGTGATGATGTCGTTGCCGACCTGGTCGGCGAGTTGGGGGTTCTCAGCCGCGCGGATCACCTGCCTGACATCGCCCTTCAGCTGGATGTCGCCGCCCTGATAGTTCTCCACCACCTGTGGCCTGACGCCGGTGCCGGAGAAGTCGGGCGCGGTGTCCATATGCGAGCAGAAACAGATGACCGGCACCTGCTTGTCAGTGTTGGCCGGCACGGTGGCATAGACATTGCCGTGTTTGTCGAGATGCGCGTCGCCGAGGCCGAGCGCCAGCAGTTCCTCGACCAGCAAACGGCCGAGATCCTTCTGCTTCTCGGTCGAGGGTTGGGCCGGCGACCGCGGGTCGGACTGCGTGTCGATGGTGACGTAGCGCAGGAAGCGCTCGGAGGCTGACGTGCTCACGTGGTGGGTCCGTTGCTGACATTGGCTGCCGAAGCTGTACCCCGTCCGGCGGCAAAAGACACGGCCATGGACGGGATTGCGCATGCGCCAGCCTGATGGCACTGAGGCCGCATGGGCCGGGCAAAAGAGATCGGGATCGTCGGCGCCGGGCCGGCCGGTCTGGCCGCTGCGCTGTTTCTGCATCGCGCCGGCCACAAGGTCACAATCTATGAGCGTTTCGAGGAGCCGAAGCCGCTCGGCTCGGGGCTGATCCTGCAGCCGACGGGCCTGACCGTGCTCGACGCGCTGGGGCTGCGCGGCCAGATCGAGGCGCTTGGCGCGCGTATCGACAGGCTGCACGGCACCGATTCTGCAAGCGGGCGCACCGTGCTTGACGTGCGCTACGACGTTTCTCCGCGAGGGCGTTACGGGGTGGCCGTGCATCGCGGGGCGCTGTTTGACGTGCTCTACGGCGCGGTGCGCGCCGAGAAGATCGATGTCGTCACCGACAATGAGATCTCCGGCATCAATTACCGGGAAGAATATCCTGCGCTGTTCGGGTCCAACCAGCCGGCGATCAAGTTCGCCGATCTTGTTGTCGATGCCAGCGGCGGGCGCTCGAAGCTGATCGGACAATACGCCCGGGAGCCGGCCGAGCCGAAGCCGCTCGCCTACGGCGCGTTCTGGGCGTCGCTGAAATGGCGCGCGGAAGGCTTCGATCCCAATGCGCTGATGCAACGCTATCGCGGAGCCAGCGTGATGATCGGCGTGCTGCCTATCGGCAGCATGGCGTCCGGCGGCGAGCCGATGGCGGCGTTCTTCTGGAGCCTCAAGCCCGACGAAGCCGACGCCGTGCGTGCGGGCGGGCTGGACGTCTGGAAGGACAAGGTTGCCGGTTATTGGCCGGAGGCGAGGGTCTATCTGGAACAGATCGGGAGTTTCGATGATTTGACGCTGGCGCGCTACGGGCACCACACGCTGAAACATCCAACCGGCCGCGATCTGGCGTTCATTGGCGACGCGGCGCATTCGACCAGCCCGCAGCTCGGGCAGGGGGCCAACATGGCGCTGCTCGACGCGGCTGCGCTGGCGCACGCGATCGAGACATCGCCCGATATCGCCTCAGCGCTCGAAGCCTATTGCCGTATGCGGCGGCGGCATGTGCACCTCTTCCAGTGGTTGTCCTATGCGCTGACGCCCTTCTACCAGTCGAATTCGCGGCTCTTGCCGATGTTGCGCGACACGCTGGTCGCGACAGTCGCGAAGGTGCCGCCAATGCCCGCGCTGCTTGCGGCCATGGTGTCGGGCACACTGTTCGATCCCTTCACGTTGGCGGGGTTGAAAGAGCCGGACTGGCGCGTGCCGACCAAGTAGCTTCTTGCCGACCGGCTTACTCTGTGCGATAACCGTACCGAACGGTACGGTACGGAAGACGGGTTGGCGTTTTGGACCAGATGGTGACGTCCCACGAAGAATTCTCGCCCAGGCAGCAGGCGGTGCTCGACTGCGCGCTGCAACTGCTCGTCTCGGGTGGCGAGAAGGGGCTGACCACGGCCGGGTTGGCGCGGGCAGCCAACTGCTCCAAGGAAAGCATATACAAATGGTTTGGCGACCGCGACGGGTTGCTTGCCGCCATGATCGCGCACCAGGCGAGCAAGGTGCGGGCCAGCGCCGAAAACGGCCACGCGATGGATGCGGCTCAGTTTCGCGCCTATCTCGTTGCCTTCGCGCATGACCTGCTGGAAGTGCTTTCGGGCGATGTTTCGCTGGCGCTCAACCGGCTGGCGATCGGGCAGGCGAGCCA
Organism: Rhizobiaceae bacterium; assembly: GCA_017643025.1. Taxonomy (GTDB): domain Bacteria; phylum Pseudomonadota; class Alphaproteobacteria; order Rhizobiales; family Rhizobiaceae; genus RCIO01. The sequence continues at coordinate 483,464 of JAEPOG010000001.1, read as the reverse complement.
TGCCGACTCCCGGCTCGGCCGACTGCTGATCGAGCGCGGCCGCAAGCGCATCGACCAGAGCGCCATGGCGCTGCTGGAGGCGGGCAAGCGCCGCGGCCTGATCCGTTATGAAGATCGCGAGGCGGCCTATCACACACTCTACGGGCTGATCGTGCGCGACCTGCATGTGCGCATGCTGCTTGGCGAAAAGGGGGCGCGGCAGCCCGACACTTTCGAGGCGATGGCAGAAGAGGCGATCGACCGGTTTTTCGCGCTTTTCGGAGCGCACACAGTCAACTGAAATCCAAATCGGAGAGGAAACCAATGCGTGTCTATTACGATCGCGACGCCGATCTCAATCTCATCAAGGGCAAGAAGGTGGCCATCATCGGCTACGGTTCACAGGGCAGGGCGCACGCGCTCAACCTGAAGGACTCCGGCGTCAAGGAAGTGGCGGTCGGCCTGCGGCCGGGCTCAGCGACGGCGAAGAAGGTCGAGGCCGACGGGCTGAAGGTGATGAGCGTTGCAGACGCCGCCAAATGGGCCGACCTGATGATGATGGCGACGCCGGACGAGCTGCAGGCCGGCATCTACAAGAACGAAATCGCGCCCAACATCCGTGACGGCGCCGCGATCGCATTCGCGCACGGCCTCAACGTCCATTTCGGCCTGATCGAGGCCAAGGACACGATCGACGTGCTGATGATCGCGCCAAAGGGTCCGGGCCACACGGTGCGCGGCGAGTACCAGAAGGGCGGCGGCGTGCCTTGTCTCGTCGCCGTGCATCAGGATCCGTCCGGCAATGCGCTCGACCTCGGCCTGTCCTACGCTTGCGGCGTCGGCGGCGGACGCTCCGGCATCATCGAGACCACTTTCCAGGAAGAGTGCGAGACCGATCTGTTCGGCGAGCAGGTGGTGCTGTGCGGCGGCCTGGTCGAGCTCATCCGCGCCGGTTTCGAGACGCTGGTCGAGGGCGGCTACGCGCCGGAGATGGCCTATTTCGAGTGCCTGCACGAGGTGAAGCTGATCGTCGACCTGATCTATGAGGGCGGCATCGCCAACATGAACTATTCGATCTCCAACACCGCCGAGTGGGGCGAGTACGTATCCGGTCCGCGCATCATCACCGCCGAGACCAAGGCTGAGATGAAGCGTGTGCTGCACGATATCCAGTCCGGCCGCTTCACGTCAGAATGGATGCAGGAGTGGCATTCGGGCGCCGCCCGCTTCAAGGCGACGCGCCGTCTCAACGACCGCCACCAGATCGAGGAAGTCGGCGAAAAACTGCGCGGCATGATGCCGTGGATCGCCAAGAACAAGCTGGTGGACAAGGCGAAGAACTAGGAACGATCCACGGTTCTCTTATCTGCGCGCCCTCGGGGCCTTGCCCTGCGGGCGCGCGGGGAAACCCTTAATTTACCGTTCCGCGCTCTAATCGGGCGATTGCCTCAACTGACTGATTTCGTCGTCGGTCCCGGACGCGCCGGAGAGGCCGATGGAGCGTGAGGCACATGCCGGTTCAAAGCAGGGCATCGTCTACAGCCAGAATGTTCAACGAGCGGCGCAGCGCCGAGCGCGGCAGCGGTTCGGCCAGCGCGGCTGTCCGATTCCCCGAAGGTGGAACAGCGGAGTGCCGCGTGCGCAACGTATCCGGCAAGGGCGCGAGGCTGACTTTCAAGATCGAGCTCAGGTTGCCGCAGAAATTCCAGCTCAAGATCGGCGGCGAGCGCAACTGGCGCGACGTTGCCGTGAGATGGCGGCGCGGCAATGACGCGGGTGTGAGCTTCGAGGCGCCTGCCCGCAAGGGCTGGTTTCGGTAATCGCCTCGGCGGCAAAGTCCCCCGACCTATCCTTCGCCCACCGCCACATCCAGCGCGATGCGCGCCATATCCTCCAGCGACGACTGGCGTTCGTCTGCGTTCAGCTCCTCGCCGGTGACGAGGCAGTCGGTCATCGTGCAGATCGACACCGCCTGCGCGCCGAAGCGGGCGGCAAGCGTGTAGAGCGCTGAGGTTTCCATCTCGACGGCCATGATGCCGTGCGCGCGAAGCACTGCGTAGCTGTCCAACCCGTCCGGCTGGTAGAACACATCCGACGACAGGATGCCGCCGGCATGCCAGCGCACGCCCGCCTTTTCGGCTGCGGTCGCCGCGGCACGCAGCAGCGCAAAATCGGCGGCCGGAGCAAAGTCGAATCCGCCGAAGGCGTTGCGGTTCATCGAGCTGTCGGTGCTGGCGGTCAGGGCCAGCACCAGGTCGCGTACCTTTACCTTCTCCGATAGGCCGCCGCATGTGCCGACCCGGATCAGTTGCTTTGCGCCGTACACGTTGATGAGCTCGTGCACGTAGATCGCGAGCGAGGGCTGGCCCATGCCGGTGGCTTGCACGCTGACTGGCTTGCCTTTCCACGTGCCCGTGTAGCCGAGGCAGTTGCGCACCCTGTTCACACACCGCGCGCCATCGAGAATGGTCTCGGCGATCCATTTGGCGCGCAGCGGATCGCCGGGCAGAAGCACGGCCTCCGCGTAGTCACCCTTCGTAGCGCTGTTGTGCGGTGTCATGCCCGAGCCTCCTCCGGAATCGCTCCGACAGAATTGCCGCGCCGTATCCATAGTCAACCGTCGATGCAGATCGGCGTCCCATTCCGGCACAGATTGCGCTGGCATGCATCTCGCATCGCAGTGTCCATGAACGAAATGGAGGCTGCAGATGGAGCCCATCACCCAGAATTCCATCGGCGTTGACGGCGAAGTCTTTACCGAGAGACGCGGTGCGCCACGGCGGCGCGTCCTGAAGGGCGGCACGCTTAGATACAACCGCGGTTATGCCGCGCTGGAGTGCATCGTCCGAAATCTTTCCGACACCGGCGCGCGGCTCGCCTTTGGCGAGACAGCCGCGGTGCCATCGGAGTTCGACTTCTGGCTTGCGGGCAGCGAGACGCCCGTCAGGGCGGCGATCCGCTGGCGTGGCCTGGAGGACGTCGGCATCGAGTTTTCCCGCTGAGCATCGCCGCGGGGCTGGGGGTGGCCGCGCGGCACACTGCCCGGAGAGCGACCACGACTAGTGCTGCGTAAGTGGCACCGCTCTCCGCTTGGGGGGCCGGCCGCGATTGCGGCCGGTTCCGGGCTGGGGGCGGGCGGCGTGGCGGCGCCGCCCGCTTTTCGTTGTCTCTCAGCCGTAGTGCCAATGCGGCTTCGGCGCAGTGCCGCGAAACTCCACGCCGCAGCGCTCGCCGGCGCGCCAGCGCAATTCGCAACGATAGGCCGTGCGGTCCACCGGCACGTAGAGCAGGAATTGGTCAGGTACGGTCATCTCCGCAGGAACGCGCAGCTCGGCGCCCTGCTCATGCATATTGCGCACCGTGCAGCCGATTTCGGAGTTCTTAATCCCCGACAGGATGGACGCGCCCTTCAGCACGCGAGGACGGCGCTGCCGTTCCGGCTCGTGTTGGTGATCGGCGCGCAAGGCTGACATGTGCATCATGTACCCCTAGATGCGCACTGCTTCATGGCGCTCAAGACCTGCCGGCGCAGGCCGTACATCGAGGGTTAGCAAACGATTAACGCCACAAACGAAACGGCGCGGCCGAAGCCGCGCCGTTGGATTCCGATAGTGTCGCCTAGTTGTAGGGCGAGAAGCACTGCCGGCGCGGCCCATGGTAGGGCTGGAACGTGTTGTCCCAGTGCCGGTAAGACTTGTAGCGGGCATAACACCACCGGACGTGCGCCGAGGCGCTGGAGCGCGGGTAGCTGTAATACCGGCGGTTGTCGTAGCGCCGCGGGGGCACGGTCAGCGAGAAGCTGCCATTGCCGAAGTCGAAATAGATCCCGCCGCCGCGATCGTGGTGACGCCTGTGATGGCGGTAGTGGCGCCGCCAGCGGTGGTTGACCTGTTCGGCCTCGACCGTAGCTGTCTGAGCGAGCGGAACGATCTGCGGCGCGGCGAGCTGACCGGCCGACTGCGCATGCGCGGCGCCAGTGAGGGCTGAGCCGGCGATCGCAGCGCCCAGCAGGGCGGAGAATGCAAGCTTCACGATAGGCTGTTTCATGGGTTCCTCCTGGGGGCGAGGTGAATCACTGCGCCGGGAGAACAGGCTCCAGCAGCGCCGTGCCGTTAACCATGACGGGGCGAACCTGAACCAAGGATGAACGGGCCGAAAAGCGGCCCGTGCCTGTCCGGGCAGGGTTGTCATCGGCGGCGCGGCGGGGCATTGCTCGGCCATGTCCGTGCGGGTGGCCACATTCAACATCGAGAACCTGATGAACAGGTTCGACTTCACCGGATTCCACAACCAGCTCTATCAGGACCGGGTGCTCGCGCTCTTCGACATCAAGGACGAGGCGCAATACCGCCAACTCGAGCGGGCGCGCATGATCGCCCACACCGACGATACGCGGCAGCTGACCGCGCTGACGATCGCGTCAACGCGAGCGGACATCGTGTGCCTGCAGGAGGTCGACAATGTCGATGCGCTGAAGGCATTCGAATATGGATACCTGTTCAAGATGATCGGGTCTGGCTACCGCGAGAAATACGTCACACGGGGCAATGACAGCCGCGGCATCGACCTCGCTGTCATGGCCCGGAACGAAACGGCACACGGCGAGCCGATCGAGTTCGTGCGCATGACCAGCCATGCGCACCTGACCTATGACGAGCTCGGGCTGCACACGCCGGAGCTCGAAGAGACCGGCAACAGCGCGCATGAGCGCATCTTCCGTCGCGACTGCCTGGAGATCGACTTCCGCATCGGCGGTAAGCCGCTGACCATCTACGTGGTTCATTTCAAGTCGATGGGCAGCCCGCGCAACGGCATGAATGGACGCGAAGCAACGATGCCGGTGCGTGTGGCCGAAGCACAGGCGGTGCGGCATATCATCGAGTCACGGTTCGGAGCCGACCATGCGGCGAACAAGAACTGGGTGATCGCCGGCGACCTCAACGACTATCGCGAACGCATCGTCATCGGCGGCGACGCGTTCAACGGTTACAGTTTCGATGTTAGGCACGAGCAAGCATCGTCGCTCGACGTGCTGACGGCCGGCGGTTTCTGCGAGAACGTGGCCGAGCGCCTACCGCCGGAGGAGCGGTGGACGCTCTATCACACGCGCGGGCCGGAGGAGCGGCATCTGTGCCAGCTCGACTATCTCTTCCTGTCGCGGCGCCTGGCTGATCGCAACGCCAAGGCGCGGCCCGATATCATCCGTAACGGCCAGCCTTATCGCACCGTCTTTCCGCCAGGGCAGGAAGTGGACCGGTTCCCGCGCACCGGCTGGGACAGGCCAAAGGCGTCGGATCACTGTCCGGTCGCTGTGACGATCGACCTCGTCTAGGGAAACAAATGGCTTTCGACCTGCCGCGCGAGCGCGTTTTCCAAGTCAGCGATGTCGATGTCAGGCTTGCCGGCGAGCCGTTGGCGTTCGAGGCCGCAAACCGGGATGCGATCGCAGCAAACTGGCAGGCCGAGTTGGAGGCCAATCCCGCGCTGTTCAACGGCAGATCCGTGCTGCTGTCGTCGCTTGCACTGCGCGACGGACGGCTTGTCGGACGCTGTCACGAGATCGGCTATTCCACCTTGCTCTACTGGCTCAAACATCGCGAAACGTCGGCGAGTGAGCACTGTTTCGCGCATGCCATGCTGATTTCGTCCGATGGCGCTCTCGTCGCCGCGCGCATGGCTGCGCACACGGTCAATGCCGGCAAGGTCTATTTTGCGGCCGGCTCATTCGAGCCGGAAGACTTTCAAGACGGCAGGGCCGACGTCGACGGCAACATGATCCGAGAGGTACGCGAAGAAACCGGTCTCGACCTGTCGGCACTGCAACCTGATCCGGGCTATCTCGCCTATTCCGCTTCCATCGGAACCGCCATCTTCCGGCGCTACCGCTTAACTGAGAGGGCCGACGAGATTGCGGAGCAGGTTCGCAGCTTCATTGCCGCCGAGGTGGAGCCCGAGATCACCGAGCCGGTCATTATTCGCGACGCGCGCAACCTCCCCGAAGGGCTGATGGGCCACATGCGGGCGATCGTCGACTGGCATTTCGGCTTGGCCTGACTGGGCAATCGGCTATCGTGCCCGCGTTGGACTACGGGGAGGGAGTTCCAATGAAACGCATCCTGAAATACGGGGCGGGGCTGCTTGCACTGCTGGCGGCTGTCGGCGCCGCAGTCTTTTTCCTGGTCCTGCCCGACTATGTCGCGGACACCTTCAACGAAGTTCTGGTCGATCCGCCCTACCAGGTATCGGACGACGCCGCGGCGCTGCACGAGACGCTGACGGTTGCGGACCTGCACGCAGACCCGTTGCTATGGGGACGCGATCTGCTGGAGCGGACAGACTACGGCCAGGTGGACGTGCCGCGGCTGATCGAGGGCAATGTCGCGCTGCAGGTGTTCAGCGTGGTGAGCAAGACGCCGAGCGGGCTCAATATCGAGGCGAATGACGACGATAGCGACAACGTTACCCTGCTGGCGATCGGACAACTTTGGCCTATTCGCACATGGACGAACCTCAAGGAGCGCGCGCTCTATCAGGCGGAACGGCTGCGCGACATGGCGGAACGCTCCAACGGACAGCTTGTCATCATCCGTACGCGCGGCGACCTCGAAAGCTTCCTCGAACGGCGAAAGACCGAGCCGGGTATCGTCGCCGGTCTGCTCGCGCTCGAGGGCGCGCACGTGCTTGAGGGCGACCCGGCCAATGTCGATGTAATGTTCCAGGCTGGCTACCGGATGATGTCGGCGACCCACTTTTTCGACAATGAAATGGCGGGGTCCGCGCACGGTCTTGAGAAAGGCGGCCTGACGGATGCGGGCCGCGTAATGGTCAAACGCATGGAAGAACTCGGCATGATCGTAGATATCGCCCACGGCTCGGCAGCGCAGATCGACAACGTTCTGGCGATGGCGACGAAGCCCGTTGTCGTTTCACATACGGGCGTGAAGGGCACCTGCGACAACAACCGCAACCTCAGCGGTGAGCAACTTCAGGCAATCGCCGCCAATGGCGGACTGATCGGAATAGGCTACTGGGACACGGCGATCTGCGGAACCGATGCCGCGGCGATCGCGAAGGCGCAGCGGCACGTCGCCGACCTGATCGGCGCCGAGCACCTGGCGCTAGGGTCCGATTTCGACGGAGCGGTCGCTACGCCTTTCGACACAACCGGACTCGCGCTGATTACCGAGGCGATGCTGGAGCAGGACTTTTCGGAAGCCGAGATCAGACAGGCCATGGGCGGCAACCAGATACGCGTCCTGCTCGAAACGTTGCCGGAGTGAATTCCGCTATTAGGCGTCAGAGCTTGCGGCTGTCATAGGCCCATTGCAGCAGCGCCTGACGCTGGCGCGGGCGGCAGAAAGGGTCACCCGGCTCGCAGTTCTTCCTGATCTGCGCGACGTGGCGGCGGATCGCGCGCCAGCGGCCGATCTGCCGGCGGTCCTCGTCGGGCAAGCGGCGGCCGAGGAAATAGCGACAATACCACTGGAACCAGCCGCGCGGATCGTCGGGGTGGATCCAGCCTTTCTCGCGCCAGACCGAAAGCGGCTGGCTGGCGTCGGTGCCAAAATAGTTGAGCGAGAGGTCGCGCCCATCGGGCGAAAGTTTTGCGCCCTCGAACCAGTCGGACGGAAACTCGTCCCTGCAGTCGGTCATGTATTTGCCGCCGAAGACGCCGAGCGCCAGCATCTGCTTCGGCGTCAGGTCAGGCGTGAATTCGGGGTCGAAGTCGCCGCCTGTCTTGGCGACGAGCTCGTAGCGGTAACCTGTCTGCATCCGGTCGTCGACTTCGATCCAGCGTCCCATGCGGGCTATTCATGCCTCAGCGCGTCGATGGGGTCGAGGCGCGCGCCGCGCATTGCCGGGAAAAATCCGAAGACAACACCGATCAGCCCCGAGAAGCCGACGGCAAGCAGGATCACCCAGATACTCGGAACGAAGGGGATCGAGAGCGACCAGGTGGCCGCGCCGGCAAGCGACAGGCCGATGAGAATTCCGATAAGCCCGCCAAGCAGGGACAGCACCGTCGCCTCGACGAGAAACTGGACGAGGATGTGGCGCTCGTGGGCACCGATGGCGAGACGTATGCCGATCTCGCGCGTGCGCTCCGTCACAGAAACCAGCATGATGTTCATGATGCCGATGCCGCCTACCAGAAGGCTGACGCCAGCAAGCGCGCCGAGCATGCCGGTCATCACGGCCGTGGTGCTGGCGAGCGCATCGGCGATCTGGGTCATGTCGCGGACGTCGAAATTGTCGCCCTGGCCCGGCGTGAGGTTGCGCGTTCGGCGCAGGGCGACCGCCACTTCCTCGACAACCTGGGCGGTCGGCACGCCGTCGCGGGCGGCTACGAAGATTGTTTCGATGTCACGGTCGCCCGCGATCCGGCGCTGGAAGGCCGCCAGTGGCATCAGCAATGCGTTGTCCTGATCCTGGCCAAAGCCGGAGAAGCCCTTCGATTCCAGCACGCCGATGACGCGACACGTCACTTGGCCGACGCGCACGGATTGTCCCTCGGGGTTGCCTGCGCCGAACAGTTCGGTGCGTACGGTCTGACCCAGGATGCAGACGGGGGAACCGGAGCGGATTTCGGACTCGGTGAAAGTGCGTCCGAGCGCAACCGACCAGTCGCGCGCGGTGAAATATTCGGTGTCGGTTCCTGTGACCTGCGTCAGTACATTGCGTGGACCGAAGACCACGCGGGCACCCTGCTGGGATGCGGCTGATACCGCCGTGGCGTTGTCGATCTCGCGGCGCAGGCTTGCGAGGTCCTTTTCGTCCAGCGGCCGGACGGTGAAATCGGCACCGCCGCCGCGCGATGGGCGGGCCGCACGAACGACCAGCAGGTTCGAGCCCAGCTTGCCGATGTCCTGCTTCACCTTGGCCGTGGTGCCGCTGCCGATGGTGATCATGGCGATCACCGCGGCGACGCCGATGACGATGCCGAGCAAGGTCAGGAACGAACGAAGCGCGTTTCGCCTGACGGAGCGCAAAGCGAGCCTTACCGTTTCCCAGAACATCAGGCGGCCGCCCGCGCTGCGGTGTCGGACACGATCGAACCGTCGAGGAAGGACACGACCCTGTCAGCGTATTCGGCGATGTCGGCTTCGTGCGTCACCAGCAGAACCGTGAGCCCGCTCTCCGCGTTGAGGCGCGTCAGCAACTGCATGATCTCGTGGCTGCGGGCGGTGTCCAGATTGCCGGTCGGCTCGTCGGCAAGCAGCAGGGCAGGGCGGCTGACGATGGCGCGGGCGATCGCCACGCGCTGTTGCTGGCCGCCGGAGAGTTCGGCCGGCGTATGGTTGGCGCGACTCTCCAGCCCGACCTGCTCCAACGCGTCCATCGCCAGCTGCCGGCGCTCGCGCGCGGGGACGCCACGGTAGATGAGCGGCAGTTCGACATTTTCCGCCGCCGTGGTGCGGGCGAGCAGGTTGTAGCCCTGGAAAACGAAGCCGATGAAGCGGTTGCGCAGCGTTGCGCGGGCGCCGCGATCGAGCCGGCCGGCATCGACATTGCCGAAGCCGTAGCGGCCGGATGTGGGGCTGTCGAGGCAACCGATGATGTTCATCGCGGTGGACTTGCCCGAACCGGACGGACCCATGATCGCGACGAACTCGCCTGCTTCCACCGTGAGGTCGACGCCCGCGAGCGCATGGACCTGCGCCTCGCCTTCACCATAGGTCTTCCAGACCTTGTCGAAGGTCAGCAGCGCTTCTCGTGCAGTGGCCATCAGGAACCCGCTTGCGCGGTTCCGGTGATAACCCGGTCGCCTTGGTCGAGACCGCTGATAATCTCAGTCATGTCGCCGTTGCTGGCGCCGATCTCCACCCGGCGCCGTACCGGCGCACCGTCTTCGAGCACATACAGCGCCTGTCCACCCCCGGCGCGATCACTGCCGCGTCCGCCAAAACCACGCCGGCCGGGCGGTGAAAAAATGTCTCGCAGCGAGAAGGACCGCCTTTCGGCGGTTTCCGCCGGGCTGAACCGGAAGGCGGCCGACGGAACGAGCAGCACGCTGTCGGCCTGCCGGGTGACGATGTTCACCGTGGCCGTCATGCCGGGCCTGAGCAGGAGGTCGGAGTTGTCGACAGCGAGACGCGCCTCGTAGGTGACCACGCCCTCCGTTGCGAGCGAGGCGAACGAGATGTCGCTGATCTCGGCGGAGAACGGCCTGTCCGGAAAGGCATCGACGGTAAAACGCGCCGGCTGACCCTTTTCGACCATGCCGATGTCTGCCTCGTCGATCGCCGCCTTGACCTCCATGCGCTCCAGGTTCTCGGCGATGACGAAAAGCACCGGGGCCGACATCGAAGCCGCGACCGTCTGGCCCGGATTGATGGAGCGCGTCAGCACGATGCCGTCAATCGGCGAATAGATCGTCGATTTCTCCAGATCGGCCTGCTGCAGCCTCAGGTCGGCGCGAGCGACCACGAGATTGGCCTCGGCGGTTTCCAAAGCAACGGCGGCGCGGTCGCGCGTAGCCGTCACCGTTTCAAGTGACTGGTTCGCCGCAAGGCCGCGGCCGGCAAGCTGCTCGGTGCGGGCAAAGGCGGTCTCGTTTTCGGCAAGCGTGATGCGGGCATCCTCGACGCGAGCCTGGGCCGCCTGCACATTGCCCTCGGCGCGTTCCACCTGTGCCGCGATGCGCGCGGTATCGAGGCGCGCCAGCACGTCGCCTTTTGCCACGCGCTGGTTTTCGTCCACCAGCACCTCGCGCATGACGCCCGAGAGCTCCGAGGATATCTCGACCTGGGTGAGCGGCTCGACCGTGCCGGTGGCCGATACTTCGACGGTTATGGTGCCGCGTTCGACCGGCACCGTCTGATAGGCGACCGCAGTATCGGTGCGGCCATAGAAGAACCATGTCCCCGCTCCGGCGATGAGGACGATGGCGAGCACAAGCCAAGGCCAGCGCGAACGGCGCGCGCGGGCAGGGCGGCTCGGGTCAATCCCGAGAGCATTGCCCACATCGACCGGCGCGCTGCCGCTGCGCGGCTTGACAATCTGATCCATCAGAGACCAATGGCTCCTTCCCGGATCCCTTCGATCTGTAGATCGGCCCATTTCCGGGCGATTACAAATTAAAACTTGGCCATGTTCTCAGCAGGGTGGCGCGATGCGCGACAGACGCTACGAGATATTCGATGTCTTTACCGACCGGCCGCTGGCCGGGAATCCACTGGCCATCGTGCATGACTGCGACGGGCTGGACAGCGACGGCATGCAGGCGATCGCCCGAGAATTCAACCTTTCGGAGACAGTCTTCGTTGAGCCAGCGGCCAACGCCAACCACACGGCGAAGATCCGCATCTTCACGCCGAATTTCGAAATGCCGTTTGCAGGACATCCAACGGTGGGTACCGCGGTGTCGCTTGCCCTTGGGCGCGGTCTGGGCGAGGGCGCGGGCGACACGATGATACTCGTGCTGGAGGAAAAGATCGGCGATGTGCGTTGCGTGGTGACGCGCAATGGCGGCGGGGTATTCGCAGAATTCGACCTGCCGCAACTGTCCTCGCCGATCGAGATCAGTGCTTCGGCGGAAACGGTTGGCGCCGCACTCGGGCTCGGACCGCACGAGATCGGATTCGAAAACCACAGAGTGGCGGCGTTTTCCGCCGGCGTGCCCTACATCACCGTCCCCGTACGCGGGCTGGATGTGGCGGCCAAAGCCCGGCTCGATTCGCGCGCCTGGAAAGAGATCGCGCCGGACCGCGGCAACGGGGTTCCCGCATCCGCCTATGTCTATTGCCGCGAGACGGTGATGCACGATAGCGCGTTTCACGCGCGCATGTTCACCGGCGGGCAGCAGAGCTACGAGGACCCCGCGACGGGTTCGGCTCTCGCCGCCTTCTCCGGCGCTGTGCTCGCCTTCGACCAGCCCACCGACGGGGCATGGCAGGGCTGGGTGGAGCAGGGGATCGAGATGAAGCGCACGTCGCGCCTCAGGCTCGAAATCGACGTCGAGGGCGGGGCGGCATCCGGTGCCCGTATCGGTGGAAATGCGGTGCGCGTGGCAACCGGAACGCTGACCGCATAGATGCGCTTAAGGCTGTGGCGCGGGGCCGCGCGGTTCCGCCGCAGCACGAGGCTGGACATGACGGGCGGCGACCGCTATAGGCGCACACCTGCGCGGTCGAGTGACCCCGCAGCCCGGCGGGTGATTAGCTCAGTTGGTAGAGCAGCTGACTCTTAATCAGCGGGTCGTAGGTTCGATCCCTACATCACCCACCAATGTTTTCAATGATTTAGCGCTGATTCGGTTCAGGTGTGTTTCGAAGGAGCGCGCTTAGGTTACATGCTAGGTAACGATGAGTTGGCTCCTCCCGCTTTTGATTGTGTGATCATTGGCCCCGCGGTAGGAACTCGATCTCGCAAGCCCACCGATATTATTCCGAACGGCCTTCGAGCGTCGCGCGAGTGATAGCGAGACTGTGTGCGGCATCGCTATAGATGCCCTCGACGGGATGGACGATGCTTGCTAGGTCTGGCTCTGAGGACGGCGCAATGTCAGCGAGCTCTCACAAGCAGGCGACTTGGATCGCGACCCGACTGATCGAATGTTACGGTGAATGTCGGGCAGTCGAACGGGCGCAACGCATCCAAGCCATTTCTGTCGTGCCACAGTTTGCTGCTGCCGTGACTGAGGAGACGCGCCGACTCTGCGCGCAACCGCTGGACAAGCCCAAGGTGTAACGGCGTGCCGGTAGCACTGAAAACATCGGATCACTATTGATAAGCAGTGCACCGTATGGGAGGTATTATACTTGCCGTTCTAAGTTAGAGAGTGGATGTGCCGGGACGAATGGACGGTTTCGATCAGGTGTTATTTTCGATGCGCGATGCCGCTGTACTCATTGAGCGGCGCACCGGAAAAGTATTGGATTGCAACCCTGCCTGTGAACGTCTTCTTGGTTACAACCGAGATGAATTAGCCGGCTCTCACATAAGCCGTTTTGTTGCGGATACGCCAGATTTCAAGCCGATGTTGCGGCGCGCGATCCGTCGGATAGCAAAAGATGGGTTCTTTGCCGAGAGTATCGGCTTTCTGAACCGACAGGGAGAGCGCGCATATCAAGATACACGTTGCACATACTTGGAGACGCCCTCCGGCCGCAAGTGTGTTCTCGCGATTCTACATGTGCGTGATCAACCGGACGGTAGCCGGGAGATCATTCGGCGGATGTCGAAAATCATCGAGGATACGGCCGGTGAAAGGGCGGGGGGCGCCTGTTGGCCGCTCTCTGCCGGTGGGCTGGCTGGGACCACGGCGAATTGTGGACCAACGAGTTCGACCAGCGGATGGCACTTCGTGCGCAATGGTCATCAGATATGGACCGCTTCGCCGACTTTGAACAATTGACGCAACGCACATTTTTCGAGTCAGGGCAGGGTCTGCCGGGGCGCGTATGGCTCTCGGGACGACAGGAATACATCTCCGACGTCAGGCTGTGTCCGCCGACGGTGTTTCAGCGAGCGCAGGCTGCCGCCAATGCCGGAATGCAAACGTGGTTCGCATTCCCAATTGGTATTGCAAATAGGGTCCAGGCCGTGATTGCCGTGGGCGCAGCCCGTTCGATTGGACCGCATGAAGCAGCAATCACGCAGCTCAGCGCACTCGCAGACGATCTTGCTCTGTTGGTTGCGAATCTTTTCCGGCTCAATGCCAAGCGGCTCCACAACACGATCGTGCAATCGTTGTTCAATCGTCATCCGCTACCAATCTGGATCTGCATGAAAACGACGTGGGAGGTTCGTGAGGTCAACAGGGCTGCGGTTCGGATTCTCAATTGCGAGCGCCACAGGCAGCTCGGGCTATCTGTTGTCAACTTGATGGTGAGCTCCGAGCGCGAGACGTTCGCTCTTGAGCTCGAGAAGATCGGCGATCAGCCGCGACATCTAGGCGTCTACCATTTGGAAGGCCCCGAAAAAGCAAACGTCGTCCGCGGCCTGCGCGCCTTTGACGTCACATGGAATGCTCATCAGTGCATCATCCTAATCGGCGACAATCCCCGAAACGAAGCGGAGGACGAAGCAGGCACGGCCATTCACGAACGGCCGATCGTAGAGCGTTTGGCTGAACTGACCAATCGAGAGAGAGAGGTGTTGGACGCCATCCTCCAGGGTCTCACTACCAAAGAAGTAGGTAGGCTATTGCAGCTCAGTCCTCGAACGGTGGACGTATACAGAGGGAACATATACCGCAAGTTCGGGGTAACAAGCTCAAAGTCCCTATTCGTTCTGCTATCTGACCTTCATCAACTCAGTGAGCTCATAAGAGGATAGGTGCTTCGGCTTCGCTCAGTTGCTGCGTGCAGCGACCAGATGCGTCGGCAGGTCGTGCTTCAGTCAACCTTTATTCAAATTCTACCTAAGTAGTCATACGGAATAGCCAGCCCATTCCCGCCGTGACACTTCGATAACGCGGCGGACCAGAGGCGCTCGGATTTCACAGCGAGCATCGAACGCATCTGAAAGCACGGGGACGGGTCGTCTCCGTGCTCGCCGCGCAAGCACACGGATCAGGCGGATGCATCTAGAAAGAAGTTCAGACATAAGCAACGGCGAAGCGACCACGGTCGGCTCGATTTCCGAAAACGGCATCTCGCACTCATTTGACGACCGCTCACTGGAATCGTTCATCGATTCGGTCCGGTCGGCGCAAACGGAATATGATATCTTCAAGCTGCTCAAGGGGATTTGCGCGGAGCACAATTTCGAGCGCTTTCTGGTGACAAGGCAACCGCGCGACGGCTCGTTTACGACGAGGATAGGCGAATTCGTTGTCCTGACCAACTGGCGGCCCGAGCTGCTGCACAAGTGCATCGAAAGCGACTTTTTCAGCAAGTTTGATGTTTATCCGCAACTTGCCGAATCGGCGGTCCCCGTAACCAGGGATTGGCGCGAGGAGATACAGACTGTGACGGACGACACGTCACAACGACAGATGGCAATGCTGATTGAGAACGGTCACTGCGGCATTGCCTACATCCCTTGCCGTACCCACAGCATGGTTGGAGGGGTCAGCTATGCAGGGGAGCGTGGTAAGTGCAGCCACACGGAGATGCAGCGAATTGCATACAGGAGCAGCCATCTATTTGCGCGTCTCGAAGAAGTCCGCGAAACCAGCCTGGAGAACAATCCGCTTTCGGCGCGCGAGATAGAGTGCCTGAAGGCACTGGCCTCCGGACAAACCCAGGTCGAAGTTGGTCACTCGCTGAGTTTGAGCGAACACACCGTATCGTACCATGTCGCTTCAGCGTGCCGTAAGCTTGGCGCGAAAAACACAATAAACGCTATTGCCATTGTGTTCGAAAAAGGTTGGCTTCGCTAGGGCCATCTCGTGATCCCGTATGCGCGGCGCCTCATCCCGCTGGGTTGCGTACCGTCGCTAGACGTTACAATCCGGACAATGATGGTTAACCAGCCGTATCCTTGAGCCGGTTGATTTCCTTAGTAATAAAACCTGAGCTGTACTAGCAGTCTTTATTCCCCGCAATTACAGTTCATCGAAAGCAAGGGCGTCGTTTTCCTTGTATCGCAAATCGACTCTTCTTTTTTTCCTCATAGTGCGAGAATGATCATATCGATAAATTGTGCACCGGGTGAGGTGGTCCCTCCTGCGTGCTTTTCGCTGCAATGGAGTGCAAGGCATGCATTTCCGAGACGTTCGATGGCCAGCAGCGATCGCCATTTGCTCCTCCAGTTCCATTGAAGCCGGTGCGGCGCCGATTGCGGCCCACGGCGTCTATGCAGACCTAGCAGCAACATCCAACCTGATGGTGTGCTTTGCCATACTTGTCTCGCTGGGGTGCCTTGCTTGGGGCAGCGCTGAAGAGGTCTGCTGCAACCGTCTCCGCTTACCACTGAAGTCAACCATCCGCTTCAAGTCCAGCTACCAGCCTGTCGAAGTTCTAAACATCAATCCGGTTAGCGCGATGGTCGTGAGCCGAACTCGTCTCGAGGTCGGAACTCGAATCAGCCTGGCCGTGGACGACGAGTGGGTGGGGGCGCACGTAATGTGGACAAACTGTTCTGCGGCTGGTGTCAGATTCCTCAGAACGATCGAAGCCCGGCGACTTATGCAAATCGCCAAGGCGGCTGACCGAGCGATGGCATGCCGTCAAGGCGGAGGCTGGTAAGTGAGCACTCAGCAAACCGATAGTGGATGGCTCAAGGCCCGTGGCGAAAGCGCTGCGTGCTGGGATCGTCCATCCCTAACGCCCAGGGAAGAAGCGGTCTATTTCGTGCAGACAAATGCTGGAAGCCGCCGTCTTCTTGCCATCGCACTGGCGGCGGGCGCCGCAGCCTACCTCGTCAATCATGCTGGCGACTATTTCATTGCGGGCGCTAATATCGATGCGCTCCTGATGCTGCGTCTGTGTGTTGCCTGTCTATTGCTGGTCGTCCTCGGGCTTGTGCGGGTTTACGAGGAGGTCGACCTTTCAACCTTCTTCATTCTTTCAGCTACGGTGGCCAGCGCTGGAAACACCGCAATTGCGCTGACCTTGCCAGCCGAGACAGCCTTCTGGCTGGCGGCCAGCCAGATGAGCGTTGCAGTGGTGGCGGTGTTTGTCCTGACGCGACTTCGCGATCTGTTGCTGGTTGCCGCGCTGCTCGTGATGCTGCCCCTGAGCCTGAACCAGATTTTCGGATCTGAAAATATCGTGGCACAAACGTTGCTGCTTGCGGTGACGTTGGCAGTCATGACGATCTTCGGCGTATTGATAGACAATCAGCGTCGCCGCCTCTTCCAACTCGCCAATCAGTTGGACTATGCCGCCACGCATGACCCCCTGACGGGCGTTTGCAACCGCGGCGAGATTTTCAGGCAGCTCAAGCGGGAGTTGGACCGCGCCGGTCGCTCCGGAACGCCGCTTTCGGTTCTGTCGGTGGATATCGACCACTTCAAAGCGATCAATGATGGATACGGACACGCCGCGGGCGACCGAGTTCTCAAGGAGGTGGCAGCGCGCATGACCACCCTTGTTCGGCCCTCAGACGCGTTGGGGCGTGTCGGGGGCGAAGAGTTCATGATCGTGTTGCCAGCAACGTGTGTTGTTGGCGCCAAATATCTGGCGGAGAGGCTTCGCAGCGGGATCGAGCAAGTGGCCATACCATGGGACGATCGGACAATCCGGTGCACCATAAGCATCGGGGTGGCCCAGTCTGGAGCCAATGAGCAAAGCGAGGTTCTGTACACCCGCGCGGACGAGGCCCTTTACACCGCAAAATCGGCAGGGCGAAACTGTCTTGCCGCGAATAACACTGACCGTCAAATTTCCTAACAATATCTTGCAACCTGGCTGCCGGTTATTCCAGTTAACTGGGGTAAGGCCAGAATACAGGGCAGTCTGCCTGTAATAATCTCTACGCACCTGTCCACGGTTTATTGCTCATAGATTTAGGAATGTCGCCAAACCGTAATTCGAGCACACGGTTTGGCATTGATTTCGCGTTTCCTTTTTCCCCTAGCAATCCTGACCGCGCTGATCTGGGCAAGTGCGCCAGCATCAGCGCAGACGGTCGACTTCGGCAAGGAGTTCATACCGGCTACAATTGAGCCCACAGATATCTCGACGCTCACGTTCACGATCGACAATTCTGGCTCTGCCCTTCCGGTGAGCGGTTTCGCGGCCACGGACGACATGCCGCCTGAAATCGTGGTGGCCGATCCAAACAACATTACTTCGACCTGCCAGGGGGGGGTACCGGCAGTTACGGCAGTACCGGGCACCAACACGATCGTGATCAGTGGGGCGGGTGTCGAAGCCGGTGGTTCGTGCACGATTACAGTCGACGTCACCTCGGCAACCGTTGGCGATCACTACAATGAAACGACGACCGCCACGTCCTCGGCCGGTACCAGCCCGCCAGCGTCCGATACGTTGACCGTAAGCATCACCGACGCAGAAATCTCCAAGGCGTTTTCACCTAGCACCGTTGCCGTAAACGTGCCGAGTACCATGACGTTCACATTGAGCAACCCCAACAGTACAACCACGCTTACGGGATTGAATTTCAACGACGCCTTTCCGGCCGGCATGGAGATTGCGCCAACGCCAAATCTCTCTGGGAGTTGCGGCGCCGCTCCCGCCAATTTTTCGCCTGCGATCAACTCGGGCGGAACCGCGGTCAACCTCGTGAGTGGAGTATCACTCTCACCCGGATCGAGTTGCAGCATCTCCGTCGACGTGATCGGGACCGCTGCGTCTTCCTACAACAACATCACCGGCACGCTCGGAAGTGCCGAGACGGGAGCGGGGGTCAACAGTGCTTCAGCGACACTGACCGTCGATGACGACATACCCTCTTTCTCCAAAGCGTTCTCCCCGGCGACGATCACCGCGGGCGACGTGTCCACGCTCACCTTCACCATCGACAACGGTGCATCGTCGCTTACCGCATCGTCTCTGGACTTCACCGACAACCTGCCGACCGGGCTGTCGGTGGCAAGCCCGGCAAATGCCTCCTCAAGCTGCACGGGCGGGGCCATGACGGCAAATCCGGGCTCGGGAACGATCTCCTACTCCGGTGGCAGTGTCTCGGCGACAGGCATATGCACCGTTCGCGTCGACATCACCGCGGCTGCTCCAGGCAGCTATGACAACGCCTCCGGCGACCTTACCTCGAGCCGCGGGAACTCTGGCCCGGCAACTGCCACGTTGACCGTGACCAACGGCGCACCGCTGTTCTCCAAAGCGTTCTCTCCGGCGACGATCACCGCGGGCGACGTGTCCACGCTCACCTTCACCATCGACAACAGTGCATCGTCGCTTGCCGCATCGTCGCTGAATTTCACCGACAACCTGCCGACCGGGCTGTCGGTGGCGAGCCCTGCAAACGCTTCGTCCAGTTGCACCGGCGGGGCGCTGACCGCAAATCCGGGTTCGGGAACGATCTCCTACTCCGGTGGCAGCGTCTCGGCGACAGGCATATGCACCGTTCGCGTCGACATCACCGCGGCTGCTCCAGGCAGCTATGACAACACCTCCGGCGGCCTTACCTCGAGCCGCGGGAACTCAGGCCCGGCAACTGCCACGTTGACCGTGACCAACGGCGCGCCGATGAACACTCGTATCACGATCCAGCTTAGGAGCAACGACGGCAATATCTCTGTAAAGTTCAGTTCATCGGAGGCAGCTCTTAACTTCACGCTCAATGCTCAGGGTGGGGCGGCGACCGTGACGGTGGATGGCCTGCCACAAGGCGTCTACACTCTGTCATCAGAGGATTTGACGCCGCTGGGTTACGCTGTGACCCAGATAGATTGTGATGACACCGACTCCATCGGCTCGCCCGCGGAAAGGCGCCTGCTCATAGAGCTAGCCGCGAGCGAGGAGGTTATCTGTACGTTTGTCTACGCTGATGTGTCCGGACTGACGCAGCGGGCGATTGGCAAGTACGTCCGCCGACGAAATTCGTTCCTACTGAGGCACCAGCCCGATCGAGGCCGCCGGCTCGACAGGCTTGACGGAGTACACGCCTCGTCAGGGCCGATGGTTGCCGCTGCAGGGCTTCGCTTCGAGAACCCCTTGGCTTTCAATGCAACAATACTGCGGGACGGCTTTACGTTCGATGCCAACCTCGCGCAGATCATAACATCCGGCGTGGGCGGTGATTTGGCGGGCTCCCATGGCACAAACGCGCGCTGGGATATCTGGGCCGAAGGTCACCTCGCATGGACGGCTGGCAATGAGGGAGACAGAGGCAACTTTGGCGTTCTCTATGCTGGCGCCGACTATCTGGTCGGTGATGTCGCGCTGATCGGTTTCATGGGCCAGATTGACTGGCTAGGCCAAGGGCTGGGCACTGAAAGGACAACCCAGGGAACAGGCTGGATGATCGGCCCCTATGCAACGCTGCGCGTCGCGCCGAGCCTCAAGCTGGATTTTCGGGCTGCGTGGGGGAGATCGACCAACTCGATCAGGCCCCTTGGCACACATGAGGATCGCTTCGAGACTGAGCGCTGGCTGGTTTCGGCCGCTCTTGTTGGAGACGTGAAGGTCGACAACTGGACATTGAGGCCCACGGCGTCCGTTCAGTACATTCAAGACCGCCAATCGTCCTACATCGATAGTTTGGGAATCAATATACCTGAACAGGTTTTCAGACAGGGCTTAGTGAGACTGGGCCCGACAGTTTCATACCACCACCGAACACACCGCGGGTATCTGTTCCGGCCGTGGGCCGAATTCGCGGCCGACTATGAATTCACCAGTGGCGGCGGCAGCAAATACACCGGCTCCCACCACAATGGATTGTCGGGAACATTACGAGCGGGCCTTACCTTGGCTACACAGAGTGGCGCGGCGTTCGACATGTCAGCAAATGTAAGCAATATCGGGGCCCCCGGGGCTGTGACTTGGGGCGGAGCTACCCAGCTCACGATCCCGCTGCGATGAAGGCAACCGCCCTGGCAAACGACCCCGATCCGAGTAGTTGGAAAATCGGCCTCGCTGAGCTTGGAAGACAATTACCGCTGCCAGATCGGATAGCATTACACATGCTTGGCGTTTACCAATTTAGAAACTGAGAGACGTGGCCGGCATCTTCGATACACTCGACTAGCGCGGCCCGCCGAGCAAAATCGCTGTTGTCCTCAACAACAGTCAGCACGCAACCGCGCGTGCCTAGTATCAAGTAGCATACGCCGCACAACAACCGCCGATTGATACCACCTTAGTGCACACTGCGTGTTGACGGTCCGCCGAATACAGGCGCCATCTCACCGGCGTCCCTGCACCGGTAAACAACTAGGCAAAAGTGGAGGGCCTCGCTAACCAACCGGAAACATCTGGATACGCACGATTACGAGCAGAAGTTCGGAACACGAACCTAACTCTTCGGGGCTCGGGGAGGGCAACGAAAGGAGGACGCGATGGACGCGCCTCTTCCAGAACGCAAAGCCGCTCGTGGCGGACTGCAGTCGGCAATCCTATTCGCTGTCAGGATGAACAGTCGGGACGGCGTAGTCGATGTGCCGGCCGCCACCAGAATGTTGAAGCTGGCGGCCTTCGATGTCGAACTCGACGATATTGAGAGCTCTCGTCTCGTAGTCGAGGCGGCGGCACTCCTTGGCGTGCGTGTCCTCCCGCGAACAGTAGGAGGTCGATTTGCGCGTCACCTATGATTGGCTTGCAAAAGGCCGCCTCCGCCTACCTTTGTTGGTGCTGGCGCTCACCGCAGTTGCGGTTCTCATGTCGGTTGCGGCCGCCTCCGTATCATATTGGGCGATCGGCGCGGAAGCATATATGTGGCAGCATCACGTCGCGCTCTCGGCGGGGATCGCAGGCGTTGTGGCTCCGCTGTTTCTCTATCCGCTGGGATGGACCGTTCGCCGGCTTGCCCGAGCCTCCGAACAGCTGCGGACGATTGCCTTCGCGGATCAACTGACGGGCCTACCGAACATTTATGCCTTACATGAGTATCTCGAGCGCAAAATTTCGGGGAAGACTGTTCGTGGCTTTGCCTTGCATTACGTGGACATCGACGCTCTCAAAAGCGTCAACAACACCCTCGGCCACGATGCAGGGGACGCATTGATTCAGGCAGTGGCCGACAGGATGGCCACCGTTGCAGGCGATAGTTGTTACCTGGCACGAATCGGGGGCGATGAGTTCGCTCTGGTACAGTCGCACGCGCAGTCGGAATCCGAAGCAAGCATGTTGGCGCGACGCTTGATCAAGGATGGTTCTGGGAGCTTCGATGTCATAGGGCATACAGTGGATGTGAAGCTCCGAGTGGGGATATCTCTTTGGCCCTTGCACGCCGCATCTTCACGAGACCTCCTCAAGGCTGGTCACCTTGCCATGCACCGGGCAAGTAATGCGGATCTTCAAATAGGCTTCTTTCAGGAAGCGATTAGAGATGAAGCGGATCGCCAACAACGGCTCGAGCGCGATTTGGGGCGAGCACTGCGTGAGCGCGAACTGTTCCTAGTTTATCAGCCGATTTTCGACATGGGCGCACCTGGCAGGGTGCGTGCGGTTGAAGCTTTGACGCGCTGGAGTCGCGACGATGGACAATTGGTGTCTCCAGCAGAGTTTGTACCGGTGGCCGAGCGTACGGGCCAGATTGTCGAACTCACTGAATGGTTGATGAAGGAAGCTTGTTCCGAAGCATTGTACTGGCCCGATGAGGTTGCAGTTTCTGTCAATGTGTCGGTATCACATTTCCTGAAGACAAGCGTCCCCGCACTTGTGAGGCGAACTCTCCGCGAGACCGGGCTGAGGGCAGGGCGCCTCACGATCGAGATTACCGAGTCCGTTCTGATCAGCGATGTTTCGGTCATTGGTCCGCAGTTGCGCGAACTGCGGGAACTGGGAGTGAGCCTTGCCCTTGACGATTTTGGTGCAGGTTTTTGCGGTATCAACTACATCCGGCAGTTCAACGTCAATAAGGTCAAGGTAGACAAGTCTTTGCTTGACGAAGCGCTTAAGGGAACTCGTGCGCGCAAGATCCTTTCGGGGATTTGCAGGATTGCGAAGGACTGCCACCTCGCAGTGACCGCCGAGGGAGTGGATAACCTCGACAAGCTTCGCATGCTGCAGGAATTGAGCGTGGATGAAGTGCAGGGCTATCTGTTTTCCAAGCCGGTGGTTTCCGGCGAGCTCTTGAGCCTATTCGAAAGAGACGAAGCTAATGTTGTCCCGCTAAACCCGCGAATGCAGCGCTCAGGCTGAGCGTCGGCTTCTAGAGCGGGCCGGTCGTTGTCGCCGAGCCGGGTGGGCGTAACGCAATGCACCGACGATTCGCTTTGACACATATACATATTGGCAGCGGGCCGCCTCCGGGCACGTTGTCTGGAGCGTGCTGGCATGCGGGTGCACGTCTGCTAAAATGCCGACGATAATCGTAACCACCTCTTAGCTCGACCACCGTTCCATTGTACCTCGACAAGGCAGGGCGCAGATGGGACATGTCCGGCTCGGCAGGCTGCCTGCGACACGGAAATGGAATGAAGTCGTAGCACTGCTGGGCGAGCGGGCGCCGGTCGGCGACATTGCCGGCGCGAGCGCGAATGCGGCCGAGGCGTCGCTCTCGGCGGCCCGAGACGATCCGGCGCTGCTCCACGCCTTCTGGCTGCTGACGCAACTGCCGCTTGCGGCACGCTCTGGCGATTTCGAACGCGCACTGGCTGACCTGGGGCTCGATGTGCCTGCCAATCCCGGGCTCAGCGATCTGGCCGGGGCTGTCGCCGAGAGCGTGGATCGTCAGGCACTCCTTGCCGGCGGCAGGACCGACCTCGGAGAACTTGCACAATCAGCGGTTGTCCAGTCGCTGGCATCTGTTGTGGGCAGGGAACTGCCGCA
Organism: Rhizobiaceae bacterium; assembly: GCA_017643025.1. GTDB lineage: Bacteria > Pseudomonadota > Alphaproteobacteria > Rhizobiales > Rhizobiaceae > RCIO01. The sequence continues at coordinate 460,176 of JAEPOG010000001.1, read as the reverse complement.
GCTGTTCGGCTCGACTGCCGAGGACGTGCGATCGGCGCTGGGCCGATTTGCCGGAAAGGACTCATTCGGGCGCCTGGCACGCGATTTTCTGGCCACGCTTACGCTCAAGCATCTCGACTATTATCTCAGCCGTGCCATGCCGGATTTCGTCGGCACGGCAAGCAGATTCGACGACGTCGCGGACCCTACACGCTTCAATGAGGCGCTGGAGCTCCACTGCCGCGAAGCCTCCCGCATCGTCGAGGATTTTGCCGGGACGTGGTTTTCCAAGACGCAGTACGAAACCGGGATCACGCCAGAAAAGGCGCGCGGCTTCGCATTAGTGGCGCTCCGGAAGATCGGGGCCGAGCTCAAGGCAAGGCGCGGTACCAATGGCTGAAACGCTCGTGCTCTGCGGCGAGGCAGCCGCGCGCGATGACGGCACCGCCAATGTGCTCAGGCTACGCCTGGCAGGAAAGGACGCCAACATCCGGCTCGAGCTGTCGGACATCGAGAAACGGATGCTGTCGGACGTGAAGGCTCAGCTCGCCGATCTGATCGAGGTCGCGGCCTATGTCTATTGCGCCGACCAGCTGGTGAGCAGGGGCGGGCAGACCTCACGTAGTCTCGGCAAGGACTGGCGGCGGCAGTGGCGCTTCGTTGTCCCGGTGCGGCGGCCCGCGCTTTGGACCGACGAAGCGGTAAAGGCCGCGCTAAAGTCGACGCTGGGGTTCATGGCCGACGACGACTTCAGTTTCGATTTCGTCGCCCAGGCGGAGCCGGAGCCGATCGACACATATCTCACTTACGGTGACAGCGACTCCACCCTGCCAAGCGACGAGGTTGCGCTGTTTTCGGGCGGGCTCGATTCGCTCGCCGGCGCTGCACATACGCTGCGCAATTCGCATTCTCGCCTGCTGCTCATCAGTCATCAATCGTCGACCAAGATTGCGGCCTGCCAGCGAAAGCTGATTTCCGAACTCTCCGCTAGCTTCCCCGGCCGCATCGTTCACGCGCCGGTGCGTATCACGAAGACGGGGATCAAAGCGGTCGAGAACACGCAGCGGACGCGCAGCTTCCTATATGCCGCCATTGCGGCAACCGTCGCGAGCCTGGTTGGCGCCGACCGGCTCCGCTTCTTCGAGAATGGCGTGGTCAGCTACAATCTGCCGATCGCCGAGCAGGTGGTGGGAGCGCGTGCCACCCGCACCACGCATCCGCAGGTCCTGAGAGATTTGCAGGGCCTGGTGACGCTGCTTCTCGAGCGCCCCGTTGCCATCGACAATCCGCTGATCTGGCACACCAAAGGCGAGGTTGCGGGACTACTCGACAGCGCCGGGTTTGCACACCTGCTTGGCGAAAGCGTCAGCTGCAGTTCCGTACACACCATGTCGCGCGAGAAGACCCATTGCGGCAAATGCTCCCAATGCCTCGACCGGCGCTTCGGGGTGCTGTCCGCAGGTCTCGGGGAGTTCGACCCGTCCGGGCAATATGGCGTCGATCTTCTGACCGGGGCGCGCGAGGCGGGGATCCCACGCGCAATGGCCGAAGGGTTCGTGCGTCACGCCCGCTCGCTCGCCCGGATGGACGACCTACAATTCATGGCGACGTTCGGAGGCCAACTCGCGCGCACCACGCGAGCCTTCGAGAGGCTGTCGGCCGACGAGGTCAGCCGGAAGGCGATCGATCTCCACCGCCGGCACGGGCAGGCCGTGGTGTCGGTGCTGCATAATGGGTTCCGCCGTCATGCCAGGGAACTCGCGGCGGGAACCCTTCCGCCCGACTCGATCCTGCGCATTGTCGGGGGAGGCGCCCCTCTCGCGAAGGAGGCGAGACAACCAGTAGCTGCAGCCTGCCCACCAAATTCGTCGCCACACGTCCGTTCGTCGCAGATCGTGCTGGGCCTCGATCACGGGCGCAGGGAAGTGCTGATCGCCGGCATGGAGCCCATAACGGGCGCAGCGACGTTTGCACTGCTCGACCAACTGGCAGCCCAGTTCGAACAAGACCTGAAAGCCAAACGAACGCCGAGCCATTGCGGCTATTGTGGCACCAGGCGGCTGACGAGCGCGCTGAGCGTGGATGACACGACTCTGCGACGGCGGGTGACGCGATTTCGGAAGAGAGTGGCGGAAGCGTTCGACCGCCGGCATGGGCTGAGCCTCAGCAGCGAGGCGGTTATCGAATCGGCCACGTGGAAAGGATACCGGCTGAACCCCGCCGTACGGCTGGTGCAGGCCGACGAGATCAGGCCGGAATGTCACGCAAGTCGCGGACAGGCGTCACGACACCAAGGCAGAACCTCCGATTCCGGAGCTGTTGCGGGCGCCTGAACGTCACGACAATCTCGCGCCATGGCCATATCAGGTGGATGCGCCTCGGCTGATGCTTTCAGCCATGACACACGATCACATTTGCCAACCCACACCCAACGACCCGAACGAACGGCTCTTGCCCAGGCGCGAGCTCAGGAAGATCGTTCCGGTCTCCGACATGACGATCTGGCGCTGGGAAGGCGCCGGACAGTTTCCCCGCCACCTCGCCATCAATGGCCGGAACTACTGGCTGGAGAGCGAAATCCGGGCCTGGCTCGAACAGAGGCGCGACGCACAGTGCGGGGAGGGGGCCGATGGCTGAACGACCCAACATCCCGCGCCGGCCCCGCCGCAAGCGCCGTACCTACAATGTCCGCCTGGTAAGGCGCGATCTGAGCTACGAGATCCGCGAGATCGCCGAGCTGTTCTCGCTGCACCCGCAGGCAGTGCGCCGCTGGCAGCAGCGCGGCCTCACCCCGATCGACGAACGGCGGCCGCTGCTCTTCCACGGATCGGAGATCATCCGGTTTCTGAGCGAGACCCAGCAGGGGCGCAAGAAATCGGTCCCGCCCGGGCAGATCTACTGCTGCGCCTGCCGCGCACCGCGACGGCCGGTGAACGGCGTGGTGGAGGTCCATCGCCGCGGCCGAACAAAACTCATCCTGATCGGGGTCTGCCCTGAATGCGGCACGCGGCTCAACCGCTTCGGCTCAATCGCGAAACTCCCGGAATACGGGAACCACTTCGCTGTCCGCGAGGCAGCACCGGAACGACTACCCGCCCGATGCGATGCTGTCGACAAGTGTCACCTAGCGAAGGAGACGGAACATGCCTGACTTCAGTGCGAAGAACGAGCGGATCAAAAAGGAGTATTTCCGCTACCTCGCCGAGGCCGATCGCAAGTCGCAGACCACCATCGACGCCGTGCGCAAGGCCATCAACCGGTTCGAGAGCCATACCGGCTTCAAGGACCTTGCGACCTTCAACAGGCACCAGGCCGTGGCGTTCAAGAAGCAGCTGGCGTCCACCCCTGCTCAGCGGACCGGCAAGCCGCTGTCGAAATCGACGATGCACGCCACCACCAACGCTCTGAAAGCGTTCTTCAAGTGGCTCTACGGCCAGGCCGGTTATCGCTCGCGGATCAATCCGACCGACATCGACTATCTGAACCTGTCGGAGAAGGATGTGCGCGCGGCCAAGCAGCCGGCGGTGAAGCGTTTCCCGACGCTCGAACAGATCCGGCATGTCGTCTTCTCGATGCCTGTCGACAAGGTCGCGGAGCGCCGCGACAGGGCGCTGATCGCCTTCACCATCGTCACAGGCATGCGCGACGACGCGATCGCTTCGATCCGGCTCAAGCATGTGGAGACCGATCTGAAGCGCGTGATCCAGAACCCGCTGGAAATGCGCACCAAGTTCTCCAAGCAGATCGTGACCTATTTCTTCCCGGTCGGTGCCGACCTCCACGCGATCGTGCTCGACTGGGTGCGCGAGTTGCGCGAGGAGCACCTGTTCGGCAACGATGCGCCAGTCTTTCCGAAGACCAGATTAGCGCACGATGAGGAACGCTGCTTCACCGCGGATGGCATTGTGCCCGAATTCTGGGCCAATGCCGAACCGATCCGCGTCGCGTTCAGGCGGGCCTTCAGCATGGCCGGGCTCGACTACTACAATCCGCACTCCTTCCGCGACACGCTGGTGGCGCTCGGCAAGAAGAAGTGCCGCACGCCGGAAGAGTTCGAAGCCTGGAGCAAGAATCTCGGCCACGAAGAGATGATCACCACCTTCCGGAGCTATGGCCATATCGATCCCGCACGCCAAGGCGAATTGATCAACGCCGTCGGCAACCGTCGGGACGACGAGGACCGGCTGGGGAGGATGTTTAGTTTACTCGAACGAATGGCGGATCGAGAGGAAAAAGCGGGTGAAGCCAGTACGTCGTAACCTACAGTGTTACCTGTGAGCGTACTCCGGCGAACCGTTCTCGCCAAACCATTGATATTGCATATGGCGCTTGGTCCGGAGCCGCTGACTGTTCGTCAGCGGCTCATTTGTCTAGTTGCACATCCATTTGTACCTCGCCTGCACGGCACTTACTGCAAGGCCCAATTCCGGCCGCTGAAAGGTGCATCGCCGGCGTAGCGGTAGACGCCAGTGTGCGTTGCGGCCGAGCGGCGGTGGATCTCCGCGAAATAGGGTTCGAGGAACCGATTTCGCAGCTCCACCGCGGCGTGCGCCTCCAGATAGGCGGGAACGCGCTCACGTATCTCAGCGAACATGGCGTCTTCGTCGAACCGGGTCATTCGACGATCGCGCATCACTAGCTCGCCGGCGACAATCGCTGTCTCCACATTGGCGCCATTGGCGGCGTAGACGAGATGCCGGGCAATGTCGTTGAGCGGCGTGAAGGCGCAGTCGCGCATATCCAGCATGATTATGTCGGCGGCCTTGCCCGGCTTCAGCGAGCCGCACACGTCTTCCATCATGGCGCTGCGTGCGCCACCAAGGGTGGCAGCCTGAAGCAGTTCTGCCGCCGACAGCCAGCTGTCTGCATCAGGCCCGCTTGCGCCATGCAACAGGCCAGCGACGCGCATGACGTCGAATATGCTTGCGGTGTCGTTGGAGGATACGCCGTCCGTGCCGAGCGCCAGCGTGACGCCAACGTCCATGAGCCGGCGAACGGGCGCAACGCCAGCGCCAAGCTTGAGGTTGGAAACGGCATTGTGAACCACCGAGACGCCGGCGCTGCCCATGGCCGCCATATCGGCGTCGTCGACCCAGACGGAATGGGCGATCGTGGTATTGCGGCCAAGCACGCCGAGATCATCCATGTAGCGTATCAGGCTTCGGCCATAGAGCTCAGGCCCGGTCACCGCCTGCGTGATCGTCTCCAGCACATGGCAGTGGAACGGCAGCCCGCGTTCAACGGCTAGTTCAAAGCAACCCGTTAGAAGGTCGGCGGTGCAGCGTTGCGGCGCCGAGGGCGCGATCATGAATTTAAGCCGGCCTGCCCAGCCGTCGAAACAGTCTATGGCGCTGCGGCAGTAGTCGACATAGCCGGCTGCGGTTATTGGCGGCCCGAAGTCGAGCTGCTTCTGAACGTCCTGCGGCATGACATCACGTGCGAATGGCAGCGCGTCGAGGGTAGGGATGTTCATGACGCCGCTCGATACGTTCGCGCGGATACCGGAAAGTTCGTACGCGCCGAATACGGTCCCCAGCCGGTCTAGTTCATGACTGGGCGGGTCGAAGAAACAGTCCGAAAGGGTGGTGACGCCAGCCTTCAGCGACTCGGTTGCCAGCAGCAGGGAGCGCAGATGCAGGAGGTCCTTGTCGATCACCGGCCCCATCAGCAGCGGGTAGGCATAGAGCAGCCAGACCTCGAGCGGCATCTTCTCATAGCGCCCTCGGAAGAAGGTCTCGCTCGAATGCGTGTGTGCGTTGACCAGACCGGGCATGATCAGCTTGCCGCGCCCGTCGATGATCCGCGCACCCGGCATGGCTTCAAGATTTTGCCCGATGGCCGCTATCCGCGTGCCCTCTATCAGGACGTCGCCTTCGATCGGCTGCGTCCCGGTGGACCCATCCAGAGTGAGGATGGTCCCGCCTCGAATAAGGGTTTGGCTCATGGAAGGTTCGCCAGGCAAGAGTTGAGCAGCGAGTAGTAACGATCGGAATTGCCGTGGCGCACCCAGAAGGCGTTCTTCGGCCGGTCAGTTATCCCCCACCAGTCGGCAACGGTCATGCCCTCGGTTAGCTGCCCGCGCGTCTCGACCGAAACGTTGATGCTGCGGCCAGTGAAGATATCGGGCTCAAGCATGAACGCCGGCACGCAAGGGCCGTGGAGGGGAGCGCCGTCCCAGCCGTATTTTTCGAGGTCGAACGCCTCGGAGAACTCTAGCATCTCGGCCGTCGCGACGCCGCAGCGATTGCCGAGCGCGCGCATCGCGTCCAGCCGGCTCCGCGTCGACAGCATTTCATGCGTCACGTCGAGCGGCAGCAGCGTGGTCGGGATGCCGGCGTCGAGCACGATGCGCGCCGCTTCGGGGTCCACATAGACGTTGAACTCGGCCGATGGCGTGATGTTGCCGACCTCGAAATAGGCGCCCGCCATTGCCACGATTTCGCGGATGCGCGGCGCGATATCCGGCGCCTTGACCAGCGCCATGGCTAGGTTGGTCAGCGGCGAGAGGGAGCAAATGGTTACCGTGCCGGACTCGGCCTGCCGCAGCGTGTCGACGATGAAATCGACGCCGTGGCCGGCAGCAGGGGCGGTCGTCGGCTCAGGCAGATCGGGCCCGTCGAGCCCGGTCGGCCCATGGACGTGCTCGGCGGTCACCAGCCGTCGCGTCATCGGCTCCGGACAACCCGCAAACACCGGGATGTCAGACCTGCCAGCCAGTTCAAGCACCTTCAGACAGTTGGTGATCGTGTATCCGAGATCGATGTTCCCGGCTGTCGCTACCAGACCCAGAACCTCGAAGGCTTGCGGCGCGCCGAGGATCATGAGCAGGGCAGCGGCTTGATCCTGGCCCGGATCGGTCAGAACGATGAGTTTGCGTGTCAAGGATCAGGGATCTTTCAGTTCGCCGAAGCCGCCGGTGGCACCCCTTGCGCCGCCGCGTAGCCGGGCTGACAGCCAGATGCCAAAAACGGTGGCGATGTAGGGAAGTCCAAGCAGCAGGTCGTGCGGAATGCGGTCGCCGAAGACGAGCTGCGCTCGAATGCCGATCGCGCCCACGATTGCGAAGAACAGCGCCGCAAATGTTGCCCAGACGGGGTGTCCGGCGCCGAAGATCACCGCGGCGAATCCCATGAATCCGCGTCCCGCTGTCATGTTCTGCGAGAAGATCTGCAGGCTGCCGGCAGCGAGTTCGGCGCCTGCCAGCGCGCAGAAGCCGCCGCCGATAACCAGCGCCACCAGACGCATCATGGCGGGATTGGCGCCCACGCTGCGCGCTGCAAAGGGATGCTCGCCCGAGGCGGCGAGCCGAAGCCCGAACCGGGTTCGGCACAAAAGGACCCAGGTCAGGAACACGACAAAGGGCATTGCCAGCACGAGTACGGAAAGACCGCCATAGGCGCCGAATGCAGCACCGATTTTCGGGAGCCCCGCCGGCGCGCTGACCGCGCCTTGACTTCCAAAGATTGCCTGGATGGCAAGCGAAGTACCGCCCAGCCCGAGCCCGGTTAGACCGAGGCCGGCAATGATCTGATTGGCTTTCAGAACTTCCACCACAAACCAGAACAGGATGGAGCCCAGCGCGCAAAGCAGAACTGCAATCAGAAGCGACAGCCCGACAGATCCGGTGAGCACCGTGCCGACGATTGTGGCGCAGGCGCCGGTGATCATCAGCCCCTCGAGGCCGAGGTGCCAGATGCCCGACCGCTGGGCGATCACGCCTGCCAGCGCGACATAGACGAGCGGCGTGCCGGAGCGCAGGATAGCGATCACGATGTCGTCCACGGTCGCCTCCAGAAGCTTGCGATCCGGTCCACAAATCGCGACTTCGCGGTGATGAAGAGAGCGATTGCGGCGTTGATGATATCGATGGCTGCCGAGGGCAGCCCGGCTATGACCGGAAGGTAGAGCGCGGCTGACGCAAGCCCGCCGAAGAAGAAGGCGGCGATAGCCGTGCCGGTGATCGACAGGCCGGCGACGAGAGCGATGAGCACGGCCGTGAACCCGTGCGCAGGCAGGAAACCCCCGGCGAGACGCCCGTTCGGCCCCATCAATTCGATCGTTCCTGCAAGTCCCGCAAGCGCGCCGCTGATGAGAAAGCTGGCAAGGCCGATACGCCACACGCTGGCGCCCTGCCACTTAACCATTGTCGGGTTTCGGCCGCCGAGGCCCGACAGGACGCCGAAGGCGGTGCGGTTGACCAGGAACCACATCGCCAGTCCGACAAAGATCGCAATGCCGATGATTATCGGAGAGACTCCGTTCGAGGTGCTGATGCGATAGGCTGCTTCAAGCGGCCGGCTGGAAGCCTGCTGGCCGGAGCCGGAGGGGTCTTTCAGCGGGCCGGCCGTGACGTAAACGAGGAGGAGACCGGCGAGGAAGTTGCCCATCAAAGTGGTGATGACTTCGTCGGCGCCGGATCGCAGCCGCAGCAGGCCAGGCCAAAGCGCCCACAGCGCGCCGCCGGTCATGCCCGCGGCGAAACAGAGCGGAACGACAACGGCTCCCGGATAGCCTTTCAGCCATTCGGCGACGAATGCGGCGCATATCGCGCCGACATAGAACTGCCCTTGTGCGCCGATGTTGAAGTAGCCGGCGCGAAAGGAGATGACGACGCCGGTCGCCGTGATGAACAGCGGGAGCGCCCAGCGAAGGGCATGCTCCAGCGCGTTGCGGCGCAGGAATGCGCCATCGATGATGGCGTCGAATGTCTGCACGCCGGGGTAGCCGGCGATCTCGAAGATGAGGCCGCACAGAACCAGCGCAATGACGATGAAGACGGCAGCGCGGATGATCGCTGAGAAATTTGCGCTCATGCTCGTGCCCCGGTCATGGCCGACCCGACGCTTGCGAGATCGAACGGCGCCCGGAACTCGCCGACGATCTTTCCTGCAAGCATGACGACAACGCGATCGGCGATGTCGAAGATCTCGTCGAGGTCGGAGGAAACAAAGAGAACGCCGCAGCCCCGGCGACGCGCATCGCGCATCGCTTCCCAGACAAAGGCTGTGGCGCCAATGTCGAGGCCGCGCGTCGGCTGTGCGGCGACGATCAGGCGCGCAGCATCGTCCATCTCGCGCGACAGGATCACCTTCTGCGCATTTCCACCCGAGAGCGAGCCCGCGCGCTGTTCCACTGTGCTGTAGCGCACATCCCAATTGTCCAGGGCCGCACGACAGCCCTGCCGAAGTCCCTTTGGGGTGATTGCGGCGTGGAGGGGTCTGCCCAGCAGTTGCCCGACCGACCAATTTTCCCAAAGCGCACTTGTCAGGCTCAGGCCCTCGACATTGCGCTCGAACGGAATGACACGCAGCCCCATCGCGCGCCGCGCGAGCAGCGAACTGCGGGTCATGTCGCGCCCGTCGATCTCCAGCGAGCCGTCCATGATGTCGGCAAGCCCGGATATCGCCCGCACCAATGTGCGCTGTCCGTTGCCCTCAACACCGGCGACTCCCACGATCTCGCCCGCATGGACCGCAAGATCGACGGAGTTGAGTGGCGGACCGTCACCGTCTGTGCGCGTGGAAAGGTCCCTCATGCTCAGTATCTCGGATTGCGGTGCGGAGGTCTTATCCGCTCCACCCGCGACCGGGGACAATGCTCCGGTCAGCGCTTCAAGGTCGTCCCCGGCGAACTCGCGACCGGATGGCCCGATGATGAGAGAAGCGAGCCGTTCCGCGTCCATGTCGGCGACAGGCAGTGGTCCGTCGATCAACCGACCGCCACGCAGGACGCTGACTGTATCGGAAACCGCCAGCACCTCGCGGATCTTGTGCAGGATTAGGATGATTGTAACGCCACGCTCCCTGAGGCGGCGTATGCGTTCAAAAAGCTTCTCGGCGCCTTCGGGCGACAAAACGGCTGTCGGCTCGTCCAGTATCAGCAGGCTCGCGTCCGTCACCAATGCACGCGCGATCTCGACGGCCTGCTGCTGCTCGACAGTCAGCGTGCGTATCTGCGCCCCAGCGCTAACCTTGACGTCAAGCGCATCGAGATGCGCTTGCCAGCGCCGTTCGAGCGCGGCGCGCGTGTAGAGCCGCCCGCCGTCGGCTCCGAACTGCATCGCCTCGGCAACGGTGAACGATGGTGGAAGAGCGAAACTCTGGTGGACGAGCTCCACGCCGGCCCTTCGGGCGTCATTGACGTTTCCGCCCGCTATCGACCTGCCATTGATCTCCAGCGAACCTTCGGCAGGTCGTACCAACCCCGACACCATCCGGGCAAAGGTCGTCTTGCCGGCCCCGTTCTGGCCGACAACGGCGTGGATCATGCCGCCGGAAAAGCTAATGGAGACGTCATCGAGCGCCACCACATCGCCATACCTCACGGTGGCGTTGCGGCTGGCAAGGACAACGCCCGGCAGCTCCTTCATGACGGCATGATCCCCGAATACGACGAAGAGTCAGAGCGTCGTATTGAACGGCACCTTGATTGACCCGTCCAGAATGCCCGCTCTAGCCTGTTCGACCGCAACAAACGCTTCCTTCGACTTGGCCACGACCTCCGGCGATCCCTGCTCCTGGAACAGCGGTGACAGCATGAACTCAATGACGCCCGTGCCTAGGCCTGTATTCACGTGAGAGCCGCCGCTCCAGTCGGCACCCAGCGCCTTCGTTGTCTCGTTGTACAGCGAAACGCCGAAATCGAGTCCGACGATCGAGATGAGTGATTTGGGTCCAAGCTTGAACTGCGCGGGATCGAGAGTGCTGACCAGCCGCCCTTCACCTTCGTTGGCGGCAGCAATGATACCGAAGTCGGTGGCTGCTGCGTCGGTCTGGATGTAGTCGATTCCGTCCGAATACATCTGGGTCGCGATCTCCTGACCCTTCGCCGGGTCCTGGAACGAGCCGGCGAAAGCGGCCGTAACCGTCGCATCCGGTCGGACCGAGAGAACGCCTGCTTTCAGCGCGTTGAAGTCTGCGTTCAGCGGCGGGATGGAAATGCCGCCGATAAAGCCGACCTTGCCCGACTTAGTGAGATGGCCTGCGAATATGCCCGAGAGATAGCAGCCGAGGTAGTAGTCGTACGAGACTGTGACGACGTTCGGGATCGGCGGCTCGAACGCATCGCCGAACAACTGGATCCACTTCGTGTCCGGATAGTCCGGCGCGACGGCTTTGAACGGTTCGGCGACCTCATTGAAGGTCGACACAACCACGGCCGCGCCGGCATCTCCCAGCGTGCGGAAGATGGTCTCGTAGGTGGCCGGATCCTGTGCGTAGATGGCGCGGTGTTCCAGGCCCTTCTCCTCGGCAAGCTGCGTGAGCTTTGCGATCATCGAATCGACCGGGCCGGCGTCGCCCGCGGCCTGGGTGTGAACGAGGGCAACGAGCCCGCCCTGTGCGTGCGCAACGGCCGCAGTGAGCGCGCCGGTCATCGCGGCAGCGGTCGCGCCAGCGCTGTACTTGAGGAACGAGCGCCGGTCGATCGACGAGCGGAGCAGCGATAGAGCATTCGTATTATTGGTCATTTCAGTTCCATCCTCTGGATTGGTGCCGGTTCCCGGTTCTTCTGGTTGCAATTGATCGTGGTTCGCATGCTGATCAGACGCCCGGTGAAAACGATGCCGGATTCATGATCATTACGGTCTGGCTCTGGATCGCATCGAGCTCCCAGATGCCGGAAATGAAAGCCTGCCAGTCGGGGTCCTGGTACATCGCGTTGCGGCGCGCCTCGCGATCGGCGAGACTGTCGTAGCCCCACATCAGAACAGTCGTGTGGAGCGCGCCGATCTCGCTGACATAGAGGCCGAGGAAGCGGTTCAGGTGCCGCTTCTGGACCGGCAGACCCTCGGCCTCGTACTTCTTGAGCCAGCCATCGACGGTGCCCGGCCGGAACGTATAGGTGCGGTGTTCGACGATCACGCCTTGGCCTCCTCGAGAATGAAATCCGATGCCCGCTCGCCGATCATGATGGCTGGCGCATTGGTGTTTCCGCTTGAGATGATCGGCATGATGGAAGCGTCGGCGACGCGCAGCCCATCGATGCCATGCACCTTCAACCGTGCGTCGACCACAGCCATTGGGTCGTTGCCCATCTTGCAGGTGCCGACCGGGTGGAAGGTCGTCATAGCGGTCGCGCGCAGCCAACTCTCCAGCTCCGCGTCATCGTCGATGGCAGGGCCGGGAGCGAGCTCTTTGCCGCGATACGGATCGAAGGCCTTCTGGCCGATAATCTCGCGCGTCATCCGGATGCCGGCGATCATCGTGCGCAGATCGAAATCGGATTGCAGATAGTTTGCGCGGATGCGCGGCTTGTCCGCCGGGTCGGACGAACGCAGCCTGATTTCGCCCCGGCTTTCGGGATTGACTGGCCCGACACGGAGCGTGAAGCCGTGGTTGGCTTCCACTGCCTCCTTCTTCCGGAAGGGGTTCGGGAAATGCAGGTTGGCCGTCTTTTCCAGCGCCGGCATGAAATGGAGCTGAATGTCGGGCGCATCCAGTCCTGCGCGCGATTTCAGGAATGCTCCGCTCTCGTATGGGAATGTCGTGACGACGCCGCTGCCGAACAGCATGCCCTGGATAACCGACAGGACGAGCTTGTCCGCACGCAGATCGCTGAAGAGCGTCACAGGCTTCGGACACTCCCATACCATCACGCAGTCGACATGATCCTGCAGGTTCTTGCCGACGCCGGGCAGGTCATGGACGGACGCGATGCCATGTTCCGCAAGCTCCTGCGCCGGGCCGATGCCCGAGAGCATCAGCAATTGCGGCGAATTGACTGTACCAGAGGCGACCACGACTTCGCGGTCTGCGTGGGCCGTTCGGTCTCGCCCCCGCTGCGCATATTCGAGGCCGACCGCGCGGCCGTTTTCGACGACGATGCGCTTTGCGAGCGCCTCGGTTTCGACCGTCAGGTTGGGGCGCGACAGCACCGGCCTGAGGAACGCAAACGAGGTGGACCAGCGTTTGCCATCCCTGATGGTGAAGTCGAACTTGCCGAAGCCTTCCTGTTCCGCGCCGTTGAAGTCGTCGTTCGACGGATACCCGGCCTCGGTCCCCGCCTCGACGAAAACGTTGTGCAGCATGTTCTTGCCGCGGGCGCGGCAGACAGTCAGTTCGCCGTCGCCATTGTGGAATTCGTCATCACGCTGGATGTGCCCCTCCGACCGGCGGAAGGCCGGCAACACGTCCTCATACGACCACCCAGGAAGTCCAAGCTGCGACCAGCGGTCGTAGTCGTGGCGGTTTCCGCGCACATAGATCATGCCGTTGATGGTCGACGACCCGCCAAGCACCTTGCCGCGCGGCCAATAAAGCGACCGGTCGTTCAGATAGGGCTCGGGGTCGGTGTGATAGTGCCAGTTGTATATGCCCGACTGGAAGAGCTTCCCCATCAGCATCGGCAAGCGAAACAGCGGGTTGCCGTCGCGTTCGCCCGCTTCCAGCAAAAGCACCCGGTTGGCGGGATCGGCTGACAGGCGGTTGGCTAGTACGCACCCAGCCGAACCGGCGCCGACGATGATGTAGTCATAGGAATCGGATTGGCTCATCGGACTACCAGGCAATCGGCGCGACACCAGCGTCCGCGAGATGGCGGTTGCAGGCCACGAATGGGTTTTCGAGTGAAAGGAGTTCGTCCGCCGCGGCGGGATGCGGACGCAGGATGGCCGCCTGCGGCGCTGCCGGTTCGTGCACTCCGGCCAGGCGCAGATTCTCCGCAGCGACGTCGCCGAATGCGAGGAAGACGATTGGCCTCCGCGCGGCGGCGAGATGCTTCAGGACGGCTTGCATCAGCGGACGCCACACCGGCAGATGGCCGTGTGACTGGTGGCGATCGATCGCCCTGTCGAAACGCGAGAGGGTAAGCGACGAATTGAGCAGCAATACGCCTTCGTCTTCCCAGCGGTCCGCTATGGCACTTGGGGGCTCAAGTTCGACCGAGCCCGCTTCGATCTCTGCCAGCAGGGACGGCCATGCCGCGAATGATGACGCCAGTTCAGGCCGGTCGGTGCGCGCGGCACAAATCTGCTGCATGTAGGCGCGGACGCTCCTGGAGAACATCTTGTCGAGTTCGCGCCATTCGGCGACATTTCCGGACTCGAATGCGCGCCCCGTGGAAAAACCGGGCTCGGGATACGGGTCCTGACCCAGCACCACGCAGCGCACGTCATCCGGCGCGATCCGATCGAATGCGCGCAACATGTGCGCGCCCGCCGGCGCGCCGGGAAAGGTCCGGCCCCGCCGCGGCGGGAAGATCGGCTCCCAGATTTCAAGCTCAAGGCTTTCGTCGCTGTCTGCAAAGCCGAGTTCGACCGGGCCCAACGCCGTGCGCCAGACTGCGGGGAGGTCGTCGATCCACCCCTCCAGCGTCTCACGCAACGCATCGACAAGTCGAACGGTCATTCATCCTCACCCCAGTCGCATGTTTACGAATCCAAAAGTTGACCAGAAAGTCAACTTCTGAATCGCAATTTCTTGACCAAAACGTCAGTTTCTTGCATGACCGCAATCGATTGGAAAACATGGCGGCTGCCATGTATGAAATGCGTCCGACGGCAAACCGGAGGGGTGTGCATGACGCAGGACAGAGCTACGGCCGGTCGAAAGACGGCCAAGGCGCCTGAGGAGCGCATCCGCGCACGCAACGAGGCGGCAATCCTCAAGGCGGCCGTAAACCTGTTCGCCCAAAAGGGTTTTGACGGGACACGGATTGCCGAAATAGCCAAGGCCAGCAAGCTGCCCAAGGCCAACGTCTATTACTATTTCGAGACCAAGGAGGCGATCTACGCGACGCTGATCGAGCGGTTGCTCGCCGGCTGGGACATTGCGCTGGAGCACATACGTGCCGACCGCGAACCGCGCGAAGCGATAGCCGATTACATCGCCGCCAAGCTCGACTATTCCCGTCAAAATGCTGTTGAATCACGCTTCTTTGCGAACGAGATGCTGCGCGGAGGCGGTTTCCTTTCCCGAACCCAGCGCCGTCATATCCAGGAAGTTACCCGCGAGCGGGTGGAGGTCGTGGATAACTGGATCCGCGAGGGAAAGCTGCGCAAGGTCGACCCGAAGCACTTCTTCATAATGCTCTGGGCTTCGACGCAGTTCTACGCCGACTCGGCAGAGGTCGCGGCCATTACACTCGAGCGGCCCGCGCTCCGCCGTACCGACTACACCGATGCCCGCGAAACAATCGTGGAGGTGATCTTGCGAGGCTGCCTTCCTTAGCTCGAGGTGTTTCCTGCGAACTCACCAATGATTTCAATGAATTGCCGCATCTTGTTCATGCATGCGTTCAGAGCAGCCATTATAGATAACGCCTGCTCAGCCAACTCCGCTGCTCGGTCATATCGGGGATCACCGCGAGTAGACGGGCGCGCGGTCCCACTAGGATTCAGCAACCCAAAATGCCGGCCGGCTGATACTCCGAAACGACCCTTAATTTCGGCGGGCGCATTCGCGCTCAAATTCCGCGGGGATGGCGGCATTGCCGCCGAGCGTCGCGGCCGGCTGATCGAGCAACGCTATCGCGCACAGATTGTCGTCCCAGGCAGCCTCGTTCAGATTAAGCAGAAGGACATCGCCGAAAGCGGTCGCGATCGCCAAACGGTCCGCGTCCAACCATTGGAGCCAGCTCGCCGGTCGCGGCGCAGCCTGCTCGGCGCGGGCACGCGCGGTCTGCGGCACGGCCGGAACGGATGCGATCAGTTCAGAGTCACCGTTTTCGGCATCGAAGCGCCAGACATAAATCTGCCCCTCCGTACCAAGCAGCGCCAGCCGGCGCCCGTCCGGCGAAAACGCGACTGTCTTGCTGCCGCTGCTGAAGATGTCGAGAACGACAGAACGGCCTCGCGATGACAGATCGTAGAGCTTGAGGGCCTGGTCGGAACGCGTTGCCGTAAGCCACCGGCCGGACGGGTCAGCAGAAAGGCTGAGCCCCGACGTTCCATCGGCCACACGCTCCGCCGTCACTACAATTTCAGAGTCACCCGATTCGACGTTCCATTTCCGGATCGAACCATTGACATGACTGGCGAAAAGTGTCCCGTCAGGAAGGCCAAGAAGGCCGTCGGCGGTCGATTCCGTGGCGATTCTTCTAGTGTCTCCGCTCTGAGACACAACAGCGAAACTGTCTTTCGATCCGGAAGCGGCAACGCGGTTACCTACCCAGGCAACGCGCTGGACATCACCAAGCGAGGTAACAATCCGACTGTTCTCGAGGTTCTGTCCACTCCTGACTTCAACTGTCCCGCCGGTTCGCGCCACAGCCAGGTCACCATTGTCGCTGAAAGCGATGTGCTTTACCGCCGTGCGCGTCGACTCCGCAGGCGCCAGCCTTTCCCGCCCGCCGCCTTGCGGCAGTATCCAGATCGCGCCTTCGTTGTCCCCGGCGGCAACAAGCCCGGTCGGCGGGTAAACGGCTATCGCCGATAGCGGAGTTCCGCCCGTCGATAGCACGACATCGAGGACGGGATTGCGGGGCTCGTGCCGCCACAGGCGCAGTTCGCCGTCCGCGTGCAGCGACGTCAGCAGGTCCCCCCCCGGCGACCAGCGAAGCGCGGTTGTTGGGCTGTCGCTTCCCATGAGCGGCCGCAGTGGCACGAACTGCTCGCTGTCGCCGGCAGCCGCCCGGCAAATCCAGTTGTTGGCGCAACTGTAGGCTATCACCTCTGCTTCGGGAGACCACGCCAGAGCCGTCACGGGAACACCCACGTCGAGCTTGCTTCCCAACCGGATCCCGCCGTCGAAATGGACGATCCGGATCGATCCGGCCTCAGGCACTGCACTGGAGGATGGACCAGGTCTGGTTCCCAGCGCGAGCATGTCGCCGGTGTGTGACCATGCAAGGCTGAGATAGGCGTTGAGCGGCTGCTCGTCGGATAGAGTGACACTCGCATCCACGGTTCTCGTGGTCGCGTTGAGAATATCGAGCTGAGGGCGCCCCTGGTCGGCATGAACCACGGCCAGCCGCGCACCGTCATGCGAGAACGCCACGACCTGGGCGGGCCCCGAGATGCGCTCGACCTGGCAAGAGGGCGGGGAAGCAATGGTACAGCTACGGAGAACTGCGCCCTTCGCCAAATCGGCCATTGCCGAGAGCGAGCCTTCGGGCGTTACGCGAAGCTCGGCCTGGTGGTCATAGGAGAGCCAGTGGCCGGATGCAGGCGCGATTTCGGTCCAACGTGAATCGCCCACCGTACGGGGCAACGCAAAAAGGGCGCCATCCTGCCGCAAAGCGAGATAGCCGCTTTGGTTGCCAGACAGCTCACGAATGAGCGGTGAGCCCGGTTGCTGAGGCTGAACGGCGGTTTCGCGGATGCCGGTTGCGTCCATCTCGACAAGCGCACCAGCCTTGGCCAGGACTGCGGCGGATGCCTCGCCGGTCCAGTGGGTGGCCAAACCATCCGGCTGTATGACACTGACAAGATGCGGCGAATGCTCCGACAGAGCGGTGAGCAGGACCGATCGGGTCTCCGCATTGTCCTCCAGTCGTCTGGCGGCGGCGGCTGCGATCACGGCGTCAACCCAGCGCCGTTCACGAAGTGCTGCCTCGGCGCGACCCAAATTCAGTCGGATGCTGGCCTGGTGCTCGGCATCCAGCTTCGCAGCGCCGAACCACCCCGCCGTTCCCAGCAATGCAACAACGACGGCGGCGAAAGAGACGACAACAGCAACCCTTCTTATACGACGCGTCCGCTCGTGCGAATGCGAAGCCGCGACGAATGCAGCCAGTCCCGGCGCCGTCGTCTCAAGGGTCGACGCTCCCCATTTCACGACCAGGTCGCGCCCTTCCTGCAGTTGAAAGCCCTGCAGCAACCGCTCCCGCCGCGCTGTCGTCGCGGAAGGTTCAACCTCCTCATATTTCCGCTGCCACGCCTGGAGCCGCTCGCGCACCTCGAACAAGCGCTGCTCGTCGCGAAACAGATCGTCAAGCCGCTGCCACCCGGTGATCAGGCTTTCATGGGCGATGCGCAACCGGCCTTCGTCGGACGAAAGCAGGGTGGCGTCCCGCAGCGCGAGAGCCAGACGATGAACCGGCGTTCCTTCCTGAAGAGCGTCGAGCATCAGGGTGCGCGAGACCGCCGGCCCGCCGGAGGCATTCCACGCAATCAGGGCGCGAAACAGCTGTGGGAAGGCCGCGCGTGTCTCCACGCTCAGCCCATCGAGCACCTCCTCGCCGCGCGCCGCCATCACGCCAGCAACGCCTCCGAGCTGGTCGTAGGCAGAGAGCAGCAGCAGATCGTCCTTATCGCGGCGTTGGTAAAGTTCCGACAGCAGCATCTGGAGAGCTGGAAGGGAATTCGTCGAAGTTTCGGACTCGATTGTCGCCTGAAGGTCGCGGCCGTCGCGCATCTCATAGCGCAGCCCGGCCGCGCGCGCCGGCCCGACAATCATCTCGCCAACATCCCGAGCGCTCGGGCTAGCGAGGTCCACGACGCGATCGTGCTCGCCAGGCGCTTGCGGCTCGCCGATCGCCGCCAATCGCGCAAGCGGCTCGTAGTCCGCTATCCGGTGGCGGAAATCGGAGCGGAGCGTCGCAATCACAAAAAGGGGCGCGCTGAACCTTGCGAGAGCCTCCAGAAAGGACAGGAAGCGCTCGGCGTCGGAGCGCTCCCATGCAAACACTTCTTCCAATTGATCCGTCAAAAGCAGGAAGGCCCCAGGCAAAGAGCCGGATGCGCGCGCCAGTTCGGTGTCTGAAGCCTTCATGCGTTCGAGTGCGCGTGCGATCGGCGCGGCAGCCTCGGACCCACCTCGGGCGATCTGCGCAGCCAGCAGCTCTGGCGTACCGAAATCGCCTTCCTGAAGCCCCGGTCCCAACGTTGTAAAGAACACCTGCGCCAGTCCGTCGGCCCATTCGCGTCCGTCTGGCGAGAGGCTGGATGGCGTCACCGCCGCCCAGCGGGCGAAGCCGGCGATTTCGCCCATGCCGCCGGGCTGGATAAGTTGCGCCAGCAGGCCAGCCCGAGCCAGCGAGGACTTGCCCGAACCGGAAGCGCCGGCGATCGTCAGGAACCGAATGCCCGATACGGCATTGGCGAGAAAGCGTGCGCGTATGCGTGCTGTTTCGCGGCTCCGGCCGAAGAAGATCGGCTCGTGTTCTACGTCAAAAGGCTTGAGCCCGCGAAAAGGAGAGCCTGAGGTCCACACGACGTCGCCGCGTCGCCGGGCCAGCCATTGCCGCAGATGAAGTTCGAACAGTCGCTCGAATTCATTAACGGCGTCGTAGTTCTGGAAGGCGGCAACGAAGTGGCCCTGCTCACTCTGAAACCAGCGCTTCCAGAAAGTGAGGAAGCGCTGGAGCTGGGCATTCTCGAATTCGTGGGTCGTCGCGGCGAAAAACACTTCCGAGCGATTCCGATACACCAGAATGTCAGGGACCTTGCCGGGCGAACGCGCCGCATTCTGCAACGCCTCCTCGAATTCGTATTCGGTGCCGGTAGGTAGGGTGCCGTCGCTGCGCCGATACGCCTCCGGCAATTCGCTGCCCAGGCGCTTCCAGAAAATGCACACGACGAGATCGCAGGTCGACGGCTTGTCGATCTGGTCCTGGAAAGTGCTCTCAGCCGTATAGTACCAATCCTCCCACCGAATGAGCTCGAAAGGCGGATCGTCGCCGTGCTCTGCATTGATGCGATCGACGACGCGCCTGACCGCATCGCGCTCGTTGGCGACATCGGATGGCGATGACAGGAAGAGCTTGTAACTCACGCACTTTCCGGTGGTAGCGGCATATTATTCGGGTTCGATCTGTGTGACATTGCCTTCGACCAGTAGGCGGTAGTCCGGGTCAGAGACATAACCCCATTTGCCGCCGATCCTGACGGCGGCAAGGCCCTCGCTGAAGCGAAAGGCATCCTCGTAGCGCGGCGCGATGAACTCGGCGATGCGGTCGAATGCGTCCCTCTTGAGGAAGCCCCGCTTATCGCCGATCCGTACCACGGCATAGCCGTCCCTGAAGGGGTATGCAGCGTCGTAACGGGGCTCGACGACGAAGTTGCCCGACTTGTCGATATAACCCCACTTGCCGCCGGATTTCACCGCGGCAAATCCCTCCGAAAAGACGCTCGCATCCTCGAACCTGCCGTCCCAATAGACACGTCCCGACCAGTGGAGATAGCCCCATCGACCCTTCTCCCGCGCAACGGCTGCAAGTCCTTCGCCGCGCCTGCGTATGCTGTAGAAGAGGCTCGAGTGTTTGTATTTCCACATCGACCCGGGGTTGGCGAAATAGTCAAGATTGAAGAGCCATTCACCCTGATCCGACGCAGCGATAACAGCCCGGTCAGATACCGAGTAAAGGCGCTCGGGAGTTATGTGTTGCCATTCACCGTCGATCTCGCCGCTGTACGATGGTTCGGAGCGGAAGGTATCTTCTTCATCGTCGACGGCGTTCCAGAATTCCGTTGCGAATTCCGGCTCTTGCCCGGGCCTATGCACGGCACCACCGTCGGATGTCTCGTACCAAAACACAGTCTTTTCGGCAGCGACCTTGAAGAGCGCCCAACCCTCAGCGTCGAGGGCAGAAACATATCCGCCCTGGTGGCTGCCGATATCTTCAAAGCGGAAGTCCACCTCGGTGGCGCCGTCCGTGCCGACGAATCCCCAAAGGCCGTTCTGTTTTACGGGAGCGATTTCCTCCTCAAAGGGACGCGCCTCGTCGAAACGGGGAGAAATGCGCACCTCGCCGGTGCTGTCGAGATATCCCCAGCGTCCGCCTGCCAGGAAGGCAAACCGGCCGTCACCGCCAGGACCGATCTCGTCATAGGAGGGCTCGAGCAGCCATTTACCCTGCTCGTTGATGAGCCCCCAAAGCCCCCCGGATTGCACAGGCGCAGCACCGTCATGAAAGGTACCCGCAAAGTCGAAGCGCGGTTCGATAGCCAAGTCCTGGGCGCCAGCGGCTGACTGCAGCTGCAACACGGCAACCAAGGCGATCCACGCCCTGCAAATTGTCGTTGAAGCCATTTCGAGGACCATTGGATCCTCCGTCAGCAACGCGGCTGGAAAGGCCGCACGCTTTCCGGAAAGGACCTGGGCCGGAAGTAAAGCAGATCGATGAGGCGCGACTGCGCGGCGCGGCCGTCCGCAAGCTCGAAGACGACACGAAAATCGTGCAACGAGCTCTTGCGCGCATCAACGGCAACGCGCCAGCGGCTCACGGAGCCTGCACGAACGACACCTGAAACCGGAAGAGGCATTCGATAGGCAGTGGCTTGCTCCTGAAACGGAAAGGGCTCCAGCCCCGCAATGTCTACAATATCGGCACCTTCGCATTCCGCCCGGCTGCCAAAGCTCTCGACGGCTACCCATGTAGTGAAGGGAGCACGGTCGGACTGCCGCTTGCCATCGCTGTCGAGCCAGTCGTAGGCGAGATGGCCGTCGACGTCGAAACCGACGTCCAGCTTATTTTCGCGGAGGTAGGGCAGCAGATCGCCGAACGCGGTTCTGTTGATGGCCAACCTCAAGCACTCTTCGTCATTCCAGCCGCAGCCGGCACCGAGCGTTCGAATCTTCTCGATATCGGCTCCAAGCGAAGCCATAGGCCCTTCGAACGAAAAATCGTGCACGCTGTCGAGATGACCGATCTCGATGGTCATCGGTTCCGATGTCAAATCCTTCTCGGGATTGCGGAAGCTGAATTCAAGGCGCGCGTTTTCAGCCGTGCCCCAGCCATAGTTCTCGATGCTGAAGTCGATGTTCTGGTTTTCGAGTGGCCACAGCGGCAAAGCCTGAAGCGCCGGCTCGTTATCGACGGCGCTCCTGTCCACCTCCAGATGTGCCCCAACGATATGCGCGTCGTCGGCGCCGCGATTCTCCAGGCCGATCAGGAGAATGACGGGTGTTATGTGCATTTTCGAGTAGTTGAGGAAACTGTATTCCGCCATGCCCGCCCGATCCCAATCGAAGGTCACGGCATCATCCAAGGCGATGTTCGCTTCGCCACGCCAGATGTCGAGCATGTTTGGCGCGTCGGGAATGATCTCCAGGCGGTCCGGCCGGGAAATAGAGGTGTAGGAAATCGCCGGTGGTCCGACATAGCAGCAGAAGGCTGCCTGGCCCTCTACACTGACGGCGACCGCGAGGTCGGCAGGGCCGCTCGCATTTGCCTGGACCTGCACCAGTTTCGGCCAGTCGGCAGGCGGCGAAGCCCGCCGCTGACGGTCCTCCATGCCCGCGTTCCAGTAACTCGCATAGGCATACCGGTTCGCCTCGGAAACCAGACCGTGTCCGTGGCGGGCGCCGACGGCATATCCGCCTTCGTGAATCTCGCCCGTCGCAGCTATGTACAAGCCATGCCCGTGCAGGCGGCCATCACGAAAGCCGCCCGCGTAAACATCGCCGTTGGGCAACGTAAGGTGCCCCTCTCCATGCATCAGGCCGTTCACCCAGGCGCCGTCGTAGCGCAGCCGGCTGCGATGGAGGAAGGTGCCTTCGCCGTGCAGCTTCCCGTCGATCACATGCCCGCGATACTGGGCGACGATGGTTTCCCGCCCGTGCTGGAGCGAACCCGCTTCGCGCCATGTCAGCACGCCTTCGCCCGATATGTGCCCGGGGCGGTCGAGGGCCGGGAAACGCGGCTCCCAGAAGAAATCAAGCTGCTCGGCGGCGAGCGGATCGAAGAGATGGTAGCGGTTTCGCCTCAGCTTGCCGGCCGACTGGTCCCAAACGAGCTGCACACGCGTGCGCAATGTGTGCGTCTGCCGACCCGGCAGCAGTATGCGCTCGGCGGGTTCGGCGGAAGTGACAGGCTGAATATCCTGCGCCAGCGCGGGTGAGGGGACCTGAATCCAAAGGATTGCGGCAACGACAGTTCCCGCGACAGCCCGGAGCCGGCGCGGCCATGGACCTTCCCGCGTCGCTGAAATCATCCTTTGCCCACCTCCCGATCTATTGCGTATAGGTGCAAAAAGCTTCGCGGCAGTCAATCTGCATCGGGCCAAGAGCAATCGGAGAATACATGAACCTCGCGATGCAGAAAATCTTGCCGGATTGGCGCGCCGCCAAAGCGATTGTTCTGATGCTTGGGCTGTTGTTTTGCCAGCCGACTAATGCGTTCGACACTGCCGGGCGCTTCATGGAAGAGACACGCGACCTGGCCGCGATTGAAGGCGCACTCGGGGCGGAAATGCCGGCTACGCCGCCTCCGTCAGTCATTACCGGTGTCACCGTACCACACCACATGTTGGCCGCAGACCTTATCGCACGCGGCATCTTGGCGGCTTCCTCAGGAAGCTACAGTCGCGTGCTCATAATCGCGCCCGATCACTTTCGCGTTCTGGACACCCCTTTTGGCGTGACTACGAGCGGTTTCGAGCCCGTTACGGGGAGCGTTAAAGGCGATGCAGCGCTGTCTGCGGCTATTCTCCAGGCAGGAAAACTCTTTTCCGACATCGGCACGGCAGAAGGTGAGCACGGTGTTCACAGCGTTCTGCCGTTCGTGCACAAGGTGTTTCCGGACGCGGCAGTCGTCGCCGTCACCGCGGCGTCCTCAAGCACGATCGAAGACTGGCGCGAGGCAAGTACTGTCCTTGCATCGCTGATCGGGCCCGAGACGCTCGTCGTCCAATCCACGGACTACTCACATCACCTGCCGCGTTTTCGCGCCGTGCTTCGCGATCAGGAAACGCTAAGTGTCATCAGCTCGGGCGAGCCCGAGGCGAGCCGCATGCTCAATCAGCCCTCGCATCTGGACAGCAGTGCCGCGCAGTACATTCAGATGTATCTGCAAAAGCATGTTTACGGCGCCAAACCGCTCATTGTAGGCAATCGCAATTCCGCCGACTACGTCCCTGGCGAAGGCACCACGACAAGTTACGTTGTGACACTGTTCACAACGGATGCGGCGGCAGCAGGCGCGATCCGCTATCCCGATCAGACGGTCGTCTTTTTCGGCGGAGACACGCTTCTTGGCCGCGGCATCACTGGCCTGTTACAGGACCAGATGAGTCGTTCCTCGATTGTCGAGGCGATCCGTTCCCGAACGCATGGGGCGCCGCTCGTCCTCAACCTGGAGGGCGTGGTTCTCGAGGAGAGACCGGCGGGTAGCCGAGCGACACAGCTTTTCATGACCGAAAGGCTGAGCCGGCCGATTCTGGCGGAGCTGGGCGTCACGGCTGCCAGCTTGGCAAATAACCACGCCTGGGATTTCGGGGCCGAGGGACTTGAGCGTAGCAAGCGCGTGCTTCGCACTGCGGGTGTTGTGCCGCTACTGCATGGCGAAGTAACAGATATGGGCACCTTTCGGCTGCTGCCACTGACGTTCAAGCGGAGCTTCTTTCACGATCATCCCGCTATCGATAACCACAAGCAGTTGGCCGCCGCCTGCAGCGTCGAAGCCGAGCCGCCGCTCATCGTATTTGCGCATTGGGGTGGCAATTACACCTCTTCCAGTGGTCCTTTCGAGAACGAAGCGCTGAGCACGTTTGTCGACTGTGGGGTCGGTGCCGTCATTGGCGCGCACAGCCACAATGCTTCAAACGAAGTGGAAATCGCAGCCGGCGGAGCGCTTCAGTCGGTGTTCTCGCTCGGCAATCTGCTGTTCGACCAACGCGGCGGCAGTGTGTCATCCATGATGGCGGAGTTGCGCGTCTTCCAACAGGGCACGATCGCCCTACGGCCGGTGCCGATGCCCAATCTCTACGATGGCGCATTAGGAGTCCTTCGAACGCGCTAGCACTTGTCCCATTCGCGATGCTTTGAATGACGCGACTGCCCCTTGACCTGAGTTCACCTTTGATTGTCGTCAATCAGGTGACCCCATGCTTCCAGCGCCTTCCGCCGGTCGTCTATATAGAGCGCACGGTTGTAGACGCCGGCCACGCCCGCCTTTGCCAGGCCGCTGATGTGATTGACTACTGCTTCGACGATGTGAGGCGGAACTGCCAGCCTCTCATTCATTAAGGTGACCATCGTCCGGCGCAGGTCGTGAATGCGCCAGTGCGGCATCGGGCCGAGGTCGTCCTTGGCCCTCAATTCGTTAATTGATCGGTCGAGGTGCGCTTTGAACTTGCCGAAGCCTGACACTGGGGTGTCGCCCGTCGTGGTAAACACAAGATCGCTGTTCGTTCGCGGCATTGCCGAAATCAGATCGACGACGGGCGGGCTGAGCGGCACGAGATGGCTCTCGCCGTTCTTCGTTCGGCTTCCGGGAATCTGCCAAGTGGCCTCAGCGCCGTCGAGCCTGTCCAGTTCCGACCAGCGCATGCCCGCGACTTCAGACCTGCGTTGTCCGGTCAGGAGCAGGATGCGGATCACCTTCGAAATGGCAGTTACTTCCTGGTTGAGCGCGCGCAGCAGGTATCGCAGCTCCGTGGCATCCAGAACTCGGTCGCGCTTGACCTCCGGATTGGGCGCGGGGATGCGGTCGGTCGGCACCGTCTCGATGATGTCGCGCTCGGCGCACCAGTTGAAGAACTTGCTGAGATAGGCGCGGGTTCTGGAAGCTGCCGCAGGGGAGCCGCGTGCATCGATGGTTTCGATTACGTCCAGGACATCGCGCTTGGTGATGTGGCTGATCGGGCGGTCGTGCAGAGTGTTGGTATCAGGACCGAACAGAAGTCGCCTGTATTCCCGCTGTGTGGAAGGACGCAGGCGCCGCTCTGCATGCAGCCGCATGAACTCGCTCGCACAGGCCGAGAAAGTATTGCGCAGCCGCTGCTGCCGTTCTTCGTCCGCAGCGGCCTTAATGAGGCGTGGATCCTTGCCGGCGGCGGTAAGGTCGATCGCCTCTCCGGCTTTCTGGCGCGCATCGGCGAGGGACAGGGCCGGATAGCGACCGAGCGTCAGCCTCGCCAGCTTACCGTTGATCCTCGTCATGACGAACCAAGCCTTGGTTCCCTTGTGCGACAGGCGCAGGCCGAAGGCGGGGAGGCGACGGTCGTAATACTCGACCTGTCCATTGGGGGGAGGCTTGAGGCGATCGACGGACGCCGCGGTGAGGTTTGTTTTTGGCACGGATGCAATCCCTAGGTTACGTCGTAGGTAACAAACCGGCTGCGTTTTGGGAAGTGATGTTATGATAGAACCTGAGATGAATTGACGGCAAATATCAGATTTTATTATAAAATTTTGATTTGCAATGAGCCTGTATGGGAGGCTATGAAAGCATATTGTCACTGACTCTTAATCAGCGGGTCGTAGGTTCGATCCCTACATCACCCACCAAATTTCATTGCAGGTTAGCAGAGGTTCTGGCCCAACAGCCCTCCGAATGAGCAGGCGTAGGTTACAGCCTGGCTTGCATGTGCAATTGGTGCCCTGCTCCGATTCGTCAGCCGAGCTCGCTCGAAGGACCGGTTCGCGCCCTCTCGGCCAATTCGATGTCTAGTGCGCGACCATAACGTGCCGCACGGCGGTATAGTCCTCCAGCGCGTAGAGCGACATGTCCTTGCCGTAGCCTGACTGCTTCACGCCGCCATGCGGCATCTCGTTCACGAGAGCGAAATGCGTGTTGATCCAGGTGCAGCCATATTGGAGACGCGCCGCCGTCGCCATGGCTCGGCTCACATCCTTGGTCCACACCGATGACGCCAGCCCGTAGTCGGAATCGTTGGCCCAGGCGACGGCCTGATCGACATCCTTGAACTGCGTGACGGACACGACCGGGCCGAACACCTCGCGCCGCACGATTTCGTCTTCCTGGCGCGCGCCGGCAACAACCGTCGGCTGGTAGTAGAAACCGTTGCCGCCGGCCGGCTTGCCGCCGGTGGTGATCTCGATGTGCTTGAGCTCGGATGCCCTCTCCACGAAGCTCGCCACACGGTCGCGCTGGCGCATGGAGATCAGCGGCCCGATCTCGTTCTGCGTGTCGTCGTCCAGCCCGAAGCGGATGGAGGACACCGCGGTCGTGAGGTCGGCGACGAGTTTCTCGTAGACCTTCTCGCCGGCATAGATGCGGCAGGCGGCGGTGCAGTCCTGGCCGGCATTGTAGTAGCCGAAGGCGCGCAGGCCGTTCACGACCTGACCTAGGTCGGCATCGTCGAACACGATGACCGGCGCCTTGCCGCCGAGTTCGAGATGCGTGCGCTTGACCGACTTCGCTGCCGCCTGAAGCACCTTCTTGCCGGTGGCCACGTCGCCTGTGATCGAGATCATGTTGATCTTGGGGTGGTTGATGAGCGCATTGCCGACGCTCTCGCCGCGCCCAAGCACGACGTTGACGACCCCCTCGGGCAGCACATCGGCGAGTATTCGCGCCAGCTTCAGTGCCGTCAGGGGGGTCTGCTCGGAGGGCTTGAACACGACTGTGTTGCCGCCGCCGATGGCAGGCGCCAGCTTCCACGCCATCATCATCAGCGGATAGTTCCACGGCGCGATCGAGCCCACGATGCCGATGGGGTCGCGCCGGATCATCGAGGTCATTCCGGGCATGTATTCGCCTGCCACCATGCCGGGCATGGCGCGCACCGCGCCTGCAAAGAAGCGGTAGCAGTCGACGATCGCCGGTATCTCGTCATTGAGAACCGCATTGACCGGCTTGCCGCAATTCAATGCCTCCAGTTCGGCAAATGCCTGAGCCTCCGCTTCGATCCGCTCTGCGATCTTGAGCAGATAGCCCGAGCGCTGGCCCGGTGTCGTGCGCGACCAGGTCGCGAACGCCTTTTCGGCGGCCGCAACCGCGGCGTCGATCTGTTTCTGGGAGGCCTCGGGGAGCGCCATGATCTTTTCGCCCGTCCGCGGATTGAGGATCGTCTCCTCCGTCTCGGTGCCGGCCTGGAACTTCGAGCCGATCAGCATTTGCGTGTCCATTGTGGGATCCTCCTGGGACGGCGTCATTTTCCGGCGCCGGCGACCTGGTCGCCGTCGCGTGTCAGGTAGAAAGCGGCAAGGATGGGGAGCAGAGTCACGAGCACGACGACCATCGCAACAACATTGGTGACCGGGCGCTGACGCGGCCTCACCAGTTCCTCAAGCATCCAGATCGGCAGCGTCTGCTGCTGGCCCGCGGTGAAGGTCGTGACGATCACCTCGTCGAACGACAGCGCGAAAGCGAGCATGCCGCCGGCCAGAAGCGCCGTGCCGATATTGGGCAGGATGACGTAGCGGAACGTCTGGAAACCGTCGGCGCCCAGATCCATCGACGCTTCGATCAGCGAACCGGATGTGCGCCGGAACCGCGCCACCGCGTTATTGTAGACGATGACAACGCAGAAGGTTGCGTGGCCGAGAACGATCGTCCAGGTCGAGAACGGGATTTCGGCGATGCTGAAGGCCGAGCGCAGCGAGATGCCGGTGATGATGCCGGGTAGGGCGATCGGCAGGATGACCAGCAACGAAACTGCTTCGCGGCCGAAGAAGCGGCTGCGGCTGACTGCTGCTGCACAGAGCGTGCCGAGCACCAGCGCGACGGCAGTAGAGATCGTTGCTACGCGCACCGAGAGGCCGAGCGCCTGCCAGACATCCGGCCGGCTCCAGGTAACGCCCAGCCACTTGAGCGTGAAGCCCGGCGGCGGCCACTGGTAGCTCTTGTCTTCGGTCGTGAACGCGTAGACGAAGATCAGCAGGATGGGCAGATGGAGAAAGAGCAGCCCGCCGGCTGCCGCGAGCTTGAGGCCGAGCGGAGCGCTGGTTTGCCGGTCAGAGCGCATCGAACGCTCCCATGCGCTTGGCCATCCAGAGATAGAGCCCCATCACCACCATCGGCACGACAGTGAAAGCGGCGGCGAGTGGGATATTCCCCGCGGTGCCCTGATGTGCGTAGACGGCCTGGCCGATGAACAGCCGCGACGTGCCGATAATCTGCGGGATGATGTAGTCGCCCAGCGTCAGCGAGAAGGTGAAGATCGAGCCTGCGATCAGGCCGGGCAGCGCCAGCGGAAAAATCACCTTCCGGAATGTCTGTCTCGGCGTCGCGCCAAGATCGGTGGATGCCTCCACGAGATTGACAGGCACGCGCTCTAGGGCGGCCTGCAGCGGCAGGATCATGAACGGCATCCAGACATAGACGAACACGATGAAGGTGCCGGTGTATGAGATCGAAAGCGAGTTGCCGCCCACTATGGGGAGAGACAGCCAGGCCTCCAGCAGCCAGGTCAGATGCAGTTTGGCGAACAGCCAGTTGAGGATGCCTTCCTTGGCCAGGATCAGCTTCCAGGCATAGACCTTGACGAGATAGCTCGACCATAGCGGCAGCATCACGCCGAGATAGAAAAGCGCCTTCCACGCCCCGCGTGCGTAGCGGGCGGCGAAATA
Organism: Rhizobiaceae bacterium; assembly: GCA_017643025.1. Classification (GTDB taxonomy): domain Bacteria; phylum Pseudomonadota; class Alphaproteobacteria; order Rhizobiales; family Rhizobiaceae; genus RCIO01. Next base: position 431,062 of record JAEPOG010000001.1, on the reverse strand, counting down.
GGCGATCGGAAAGGCGATGATGGCGGAGGCCAGCGTGACCGAGGCCGCCATCGAGACCGTGCGCACGATGATGTCGAGATTGGCCGGCTGAAGCAGTTCGCCATAGGTCTTCAGGGTGAACTCGTAGCGGATCAGGCCTGAGAACTCGTCGATGGAAAAGAAGCTCTGCAGGAGCAGCGCGAACAGCGAGCCGACATAGACGATGCCCAGCCACAGCAGCGGCGGGGTGAGCATCAGGAAGAGCAGCAGGCGCGGATTGCGCCAGAACAAATCGGACAGGCGCCCGAACATGCCGCTGCGGCCCTCCAGAATGATGGGAGAGGCCGTTTGCGCCACGACTGCCGATGCGGCGCTCATCGCTCGTCGTCCATGAGGTGCAGGCGATCGCGGTCGAAGGACAGGTAGACGGTTTCGTCCATTGCGGGCACCGCCGTCCCCGCCGCCACGGTTGCATGAAGGCGCAGGCCTTCCATGTCGAGCGCGATGCGCGTGGTGGAACCCAGATAGTTTGTCGAAACGACACGTGCCGGCATGGCGCCGTTCGAAGCCTTCAAACTCATTTTCAGCATTTCCGGCCGCAGGCTCGCCCAACGGCTGTTGCCGGTCAGCCGCTCCACGAGTTCGGGCGGAAGCACATTCGACGAGCCGACGAAGTCGGCGACGAAGCGGGACACCGGCTTGGTATAGATTTCCTCCGGCGTGCCTGTCTGGACGATCCTGCCGTGATTGAACACGGCGATCCGATCGGCCATCGACAGCGCCTCGCCCTGATCGTGCGTCACGAATACGAAGGTGATGCCGAGCGATTTCTGGAGCGTTTTCAGCTCCTCCTGCATCTGCTCGCGAAGCTTCAGGTCGAGCGCGCCGAGCGGTTCGTCGAGGAGCAGAACCTTGGGCTGGTTGATCAGCGCGCGGGCAAGCGCGACGCGCTGCCGCTGGCCGCCTGAGAGCTGGCCGGGCCGCCGCGCGCCGTAGCCGGGAAGCTGCACCAGCGCCAGCGCCTCTTCCGCGGCTTTGGTTCGTTCGGCGCGCGGAACGCCTCGTACCATCAGCCCGTAGGCGACGTTGTCGATGACGTTGAGATGCGGAAACAGCGCGTAGTCCTGGAACACCGTGTTCACATTGCGCCGGTAGGGCGGGATGCCCTCGGCCGTTTGGCCGAATATCTCGATATGGCCTTTCGTCGGTTGCTCGAAGCCGGCGATCAGGCGCAGGCTTGTCGTCTTGCCCGACCCCGACGGACCCAGCATGGCGAAGAACTCGCCTTCGGCGATGTCGAGATCGACCTCGTCCACGGCGCGCACGCTGCCGTAGTGCCTCGATACCCGCTGGAATGTGACGGCTGAGGTCATCTCGATCCTGTTGTCAGGTGGGAACGGAGCAAGAGTTTCCTCCCCGGCGCGAGGCCACGCAAGGCCGGCCGGGGTGGAGACTTGCTCCACCCCAAATCACGCCAACCGCTCCGGAAAGAGGGAGGCTCAGCGTCCGCCGATCACTCCGATATAGTCCGACACCCAGCGGTAGTAGGGCACGCATGCGTCGCCCTGCGTCTCGCACTTCGTTGTCGGCGTGGTCCAGAAATGGACCTTCTCGAAATTGTCGAAGCCGTTCGTCGTGCAACCCTCAGCGGTCAGCATGCCGCGACCGTCGGTGCAGGCGGCCGGCACGGACGGGTTGGCGCCAAACCACACCCCGAGGTCGGACTGCAGGTTGGATGACAACTGGTGCTCGAACCACATGTAGGCGCAGTTCGGATTGGCGGCGTCGACGTGCAGCATCGTCGTGTCGGCCCAGCCGGTAACGCCCTCATCGGGGAAGACCGAGGCCACGGGCTGGTTCTCGCTCTTGAGAAGGTTCACCTGGAACGGCCATGAGCCGGACGCGACGACGCCCTCGTTCTTGAAGTCGTCGATCTGGATGAATGCGTCATGCCAGTAGCGGCCGACCAGCGTGCGCTGCTGGCGCAGAAGGTCGAGCGTCGCCTTGTACTGGTCTTCATTGAGCTGGTACGGATCCTTGATGCCGAGTTCCGGCTTGTGGGTCATCAGATAGAGCGCGGCGTCGGCGACGTGGATCGGGCCGTCATAGGCCTGCACTCGGCCGACATTCGATTTGCCGTCGTCGAGCGTCATTTCCTCGAACACGACCTTCCACGACGTAGGCGGCGTCTTGATGACGTTGGTGTTGTACATCAGCACATTCGGGCCCCACATGTAGGGGACCCCGTAGTGCACACCGTCGACGGTGTGCCACGGCGCGTCCTTCAGCCGATCGTCGACGGTGCTCCAGCTGGGCACCAGGTCGACATTGACTGGCTGCACGCGCTTGCCTGCGATGAGACGCAGCGAGGCGTCGCCGGAAGCGGTGACGAGGTCGAAGCCGCCTTCGTTCATCAGCGCCACCATTTCGTCGGAGGTTGCGGCGGTCTTGACGTTGACCTTGCAGCTCGTGTCGGCCTCGAATTTGGTGACCCAGTCGAACTCCTTCATGGTCTCGCCGCGTTCGATGTAGCCTGCCCAGGCAACGATGTTCAGCTGGCCTTCGCCCGGACCGATCGCGGCAAGCTGGGCCGAGGCGGTGTTGACCGAGAACGCGAGCGCCAAGGTCAGGGCTGTGGTCGAATTGAGGAAGCGGTGCATGGTGATCTCCCGTTGATGGGGCCGCCATTCGGCGGTCGTGTGTTCCCATCGCGAGATTGCGACCGGATTTCCGCTTTCACAATTTCAATTATCAGAACGCCGGTATCGATATTTCCGATATCAGGCTTAGCGCGCCATCCGCTGCGCCTGTGCGACGCCGATGAAGTCCCGGGCGGCGCGCGACAGCGCGGAACCCCGGCGCCAGACGACGCCGACCTGGACCACCGGAAGCGAAGCCGAGACATCGCGCGACTCGATCCTGTCGCCTTCCAGCGACCACGGCCGGTAGACGAGATCGGGCAGCAGGGCCACGCCCGCGCCCGTCGCGACCAGACTGCGCACGGCTTCTACCGAGCGCGTGCGGAAAGCCACGTTGGGCCGCGTGCCGAGCGCACCGAGAAGCTTGATGGTGGCTTCCTCGATCTCGTCGACCGTCAGCATAATCAGCGGCTCCTCGAGCACGTCCGACAGACTGACGCTCATCGCGGTGGAAAGGGCGTGACCGAGCGGCAGCCAGAGCTTGTAGGGCGAGACCTCCAGGATCTCCGACTGCAGCGCCATGCGGTCACGCAGGTTGGAAATCACCATCACCGCGACATCGAGTTCGCCGCCGATGAGCAGATGTTCCAGGTATTCGCCATTGTCCTCGGTTGCCGAGACCTTCACCGACGGATTTGCCCGCCTGTAGCGGGCGAGAATGTCGGAGAGCACGTAACCCGCAACGAGCGAAGTCACGCCGAGATGCAGCGTACCCTCGACCGTTTCCTCGACGTCGCTGAGCGCGCGCCTTGCATCCGAAATGCTACTCAGGATCGCCGTTGCGTGTCGCAGGAACTGGTGCCCTTTGTGGGTGATGTTCAGCCCGCGCGGATGGCGGTCGAACAGGACGACGCCGAGATCGGACTCCATTTCCTTGATCGCCTCGGTGACCGCCGACTGCGATATCGATAGCGCATGGGCGGCGCCCGAAACGGAACCCTTCTCGGCCACCGCGACGAAGTACTGAAGTTGCCGGATCGTGAAGGCCATGCGCTTAGCATAAGACGGTTCCAAATATGTGCACGGAAAAAGGCTAACGAGGAGCCCGCCGACAGTTGGGACGATGCAGCCACAAGCTCGCCTCTGCTTGCCAGCCGCGGCTAACCCAGGGTGCGAAAGCTAGTGATCAGCGGCTGAAGCTTGCGGTCGGCAGCCACGTCACGACGCCGGGGAACGCGATCAGGAACAGGAGCACCAGTATTGCCGTCGCTGCGAAGGGTGCGACACCCTTGAAGACGGTGGGCAGCGATATCTGCCTTCCGAGATTGGTTTCCGGGTCCGATGCAATTCGGTGGACTATGAACGTCAGTATGCCGAGAGGTGGCGTCAGCAGCCCGACTTCGGCCATAACGACCAGGAAGACGCCGAACCAGAGCGGATCGACACCAACTGCCTTGAGTGGCGCCAGCAGCACCGGGATGGTCAGCAGCATCATGGCAAGCGTGTCCATGAACATGCCAAGCACCAGGTAGACGAGTATCAGGATCAAGAGCAGGTCGACGCGGTCGAGTCCCATGTCGACGATGGTCTGCGCCAGCGCGTTCGGCACCTGGCTCAGGGCCATGGCCCGCGTCAGCACCTCGACGCCAAGTATAAGCAGGAACACAGACGCACTGCCCAGCAACGTGCCAATGACCGATTCATGCACCATTGTGCGGACGCCCCTCCACGATCCGCCTGTGCGGAACTGGTGGATGATGCCGAAAAGAAGGGCGGCGAACATGCCGTAGACGCCGGATTCGGTGGCCGTGAAGATGCCGGCGAACAGGCCGCCGATGACAATAAGCACGACGATGGCGATCGGCGCGACCTCGGCCAGCGACCGCATACGCATGCGCCATGTTATCTCGCTCATGTCGATGCGCGGCGCAAGCGCCGGCCTGGCGGCCGAAAGACACACGATCATGATGGCGAAGGCGAGCGCCAGCATGATGCCCGGCACGACGCCGGCCAGAAGCTGGTGACCGACCGGCACTGAGGCCGCGCCGGCATAAACGACAAGCAACAGGCTGGGCGGTATGATCTGTCCCAGCGTTCCGGCGGCGGCTACGCTGCCGACCGCCAGTTGCGGATGGTATCCCGATTTCAGCATCTCGGGGATGGACACGCGACCAAGAGCATAGGTGATGCCGATCGTGCTGCCGCTGCTGGCCGCAAGAGCGGCGCCCGCAAAGTTGGTAGCAACGGCCAGCCCTCCAGGCATCCAGCCGAGCCAGCGGCGCGCGGCCTCGAATGCCGAAGCGGTGAGCCCGGACTTCCACAGGATCATGCCCATGAGGATGAACATCGGGATGACGCTGTATGACCACGACTCGGCGGCGTCGTAGGCGATCGACTCCATCGTCGACGTTACAACCCGGCTGCCGCTGAGCGCCCATAGTCCAATCAGAGCTGCGCCCAGCATGGCGATGCCGACTGGAATCCCCATCAGCAGCAGCACGATGCTGAGCAGGATCACCAGCGCTCCAATGGCGTTCTTGGGAAGGTCGCCAAAGGCCATCGCCAGCACCGCGCCGAGCGCTGCTGCGAGACTGACTGCGAAGAAGATCACTGCGGCGCGGTGCGACCGTGCGCCTGTTGCATTCTTTTGGCCGTCTGCTGGTGCTGGCGCGCTCATCCGATATCCGCGTCGGTGTCGAATTCGGCGCGTTGCGGAAGCACTCCCGCAAAATAGCGGATCGTTGTGGCCGCAACCTGAAGGGCCAGCAGCGCGACCCCTGCCACGGCGACGAATTTGAACGGCCAGATGTGAACGGGCGGCGAGGAGGCCGTCGTCTGACCGATCTCCGCGCTCTCCAACGCGTCGATGAGCGTGAACCATGTCAGGGCAACTAGCAGTGCGACGGCCAGGATGCCGAAGGATCCCTCTACGAGCTGCCGCATGCGCATAGGGAGTGCGTCCAGCAGGATCGTCACCTTGATGTGCTCCTGCTTCTGCTCGGTGTAGGCGTAAGCGAGCAGGGTCAGCATGGGCATCCACCAGTAGGCAGTCATTTCCAGTGTGCCGCTCAGCGGTCGGTTGAAGAAGGCGCGGCCAAGCACATCGAAAAAGACGTGCAGGGCGAGAAGCGCGAGCGCAGCCGCGGCACCGAAGGCGAACAAATTTCCCAGGCGGTCGATCATGCGAAGTGCCGCGTCGAGCCGCTGTCGCCCTACAGAATTCGCCTTTGTCCTTCGATCAGCCTGAGGCATCACACTGCCGTCCTCCCGACCGGCAAGAAGCGTAGCGCTTTGCATGCCCGCTCCAGAAGCCGGAGACAACCCGTTGCCACGGGCCGAGTACGGCCCGTGGCGCTCTTGGGAGGAGCTGTGCGCTATTTCTGAAGGGTCGGAGTGACTTCCTTGTTGAACTTCTCGTAGAAGCCCGACAGGTCGACATCGCGCAGTCCGGCGAACGCCTCGAGGATTGCTTCCGGTGTGCGCTCGGCGACCGCGTAGCCCTGTGATTCCAGCGCGTCGGTCCAATAGGCGATGCGCTGCTGGTATCTGTCTACAACGGCCTGCGGGTCGGAAACGGTTCCTGGAGCGATTTCGGCGAGGCCGGCCACATACTCAGCCCTCTGCTTTGCCGCAATCGGCTCCAGCGCCGACACGTCGTTGGTGCGGATTTCTTCAGCCGCAGCGATCAGGTCGCCGGCTTTTGCCTCGATCTGGAGGTAACCCTTCCAGATGTTGTAGGCCGCGCGCACGTTCTCCTGCGTGATGAAGTTCTGCAGTTCGACCGGGAAGCTGTCCCACAGATCCTTGTTAATGACCCAGGTGGAGGCCTGAAGCTGCGCCATGGTGACCGGCACATATTCGGGCGCAACATCCTTCAGGATGAGGCCATCGGCATACTGGTTCGGATTGATGACCATGCAGTCGAACACGCCGCGCTGCAGGCCTTCATAAGCCTCGTTCCAGGCGATGCTCACCGGAGTCATGCCCAGCGCTTCGACGGTGGTCGACCAGACCGCGCCGATTGCACGTGCCCGCTTGCCCTGGGCGTCTTCAAGCGAGGAGATCGGCTTGTTGCACAGGAGGTTGTAGGCAGGTGTGGCCGTCGCCTGAAGGACGCGCACATTGTGCGAGGCGTATTCCTCGGTCAGGGCAGGCAGCGTGAGGACCGTTTCGAGCGAAGCGGCGCCACCAGCTGCGACGTCGTGCACAGTCGAGCCGCTGAGCGCTGCGCCTAGGCCGAACAGCCATGAGCCGACGGGCAGCTCCTTAGGATGGTAGCTCGGGATGATCAGCCCGATATCGGCAACGCCGTCGCCGACGCCCTTCAGCGTGTCGAGCGCGCCGAGCAGCGACGACGACCAATAGTTCTCGAAGGTGATCTTGCCGTCGGTGAATTCCGTTATGGCGTTTTCCCACTCGACCATCGCCTTGCCGAAATTGGCGTTCTGGTCACCCGAGAAATCCGCCAGTTTGAGTACCTGCGGCTCAAGCTCTTCCAGCCACGCCTTGTCCTGGGCGGCTGCCGGAAACCCGACGGCCATGCCGGTGGTCATGATCGCCACGATCGACAGGCCAGTCCAACTGTTGATGCGGTTCATTCGATTCCTCCCTCCGGCGTCGCCGGAAATTCAAAGCCGTTGCAAAGCGCATTCACACCTTGCGTGTTTTTCCTATCATCTCCTACCATGTGGGACAACAAGAGATTGAAGCGGATTGACGACCGGAGACAGCGAGATCACGTCTTTTGTGCCGCAAACGCCTAATTAGGCTATGTTTTCAGGCAATGTCGTTGCATTCGAGTTATCCGGACCGCATCCCCGGATCTGTTCCAGGGCATCGTTTCCGATCAATCTTGATTGAATTTTGTCCCACAATATGGAAACTATTTGGGTGTGATGAGCTATGTCCGCTTCGAACCGGCGCGATCCGGGCGGGTTGGCGTTCTTTTGCCGCCGCGGGTCCGGTGCTATAGCCGCCGCGGGCCGCAACTTTCATTCGCCGGGTGGAAAGCGAAATGTCGGACAAGGATCTGAAACAGGACGGGACACAGGCGATCCGGCGCGCGGCGGCCGTGCTGCGGCACGCTGCGAGGGGCGCCGATGCCGGCGTTTCGTTGCGCCAGGTTTCGGAGGCGACCGGGCTGTCGCGCTCCACCGCGCACAGGATCGTCAAGTGTCTGATGGACGAGCGGCTGCTTGAATATGACCAGACGGCGCGCCGGTACTCCATCGGCGGTCTGGTGTACGAGCTCGGCCTCGCCGCCGCCGATCGCCAGCGTGAAATCCTGCTGTGGCGGCCTCTTGTCGAGAAGCTGGCGAGGTCATGCGGGGCGACCGCCTATCTCATCGGCAGGAGCGGACATGAGAGTGTGTGCCTCTACAAGGCCGAAGGGGCCTCCGTGCTGCGCGCCATACCCGTCGAGGTCGGCCAACGCAGGCCGCTTGGTGTTGGCGCGGCAGCGACGGCGCTGCTTGCCGCGACGTCGGAGGCCGATGCCGAGCAGGTTCTCGCAGCGATCGAGCCTCACTTGAAAGAATTTCCGCGGCTCAGCGTCGAGCAGATCCGCCGGAACGTGAAGGAAACTCGCAAGACTGGCCTTACCGAGAGCCGCAGCTTTGTGGCCGAAAGTGTCTTCGGGTTGGGTATGGCGCTGCCGAACGGGCAGGGGCCTGCGACGCTCGCCGTGAGCATCGCCGCGCACAACTCGCTGGCTACCGACGACAATGTGGCGTCCTGGAAACAGCACTTCGAGCGCATGAGACGCGAGGCGGCCACAATCGCCAATTGAGGCACCACGGCTATCAACTTCCCACTTTGTAGGACGCGCGACGACGCAGCGTTTTACATGAAATCGTTGACATACGGCCATGTGTCTGGAAGCACTCAGTCTACAAGCTGAGGGTTGTGTCCAGAATATGGGACATCGTTTCGGCGACGTTGGGAGCGTGAAGTCGTGGCTGCAAAAGTGAAGGTTTTCGAGGTCCTTGCCGAGATGCTGGCCGCGACCGGGAACGTGCCCGTGTTCGGCGTTACCGGTGACGCGAACGTCTACATGATCGACTGCTTCTCGCGTGTGCATGGCGGGCGCTTCATCGCGGCCGCGAACGAGAACGGGGCCGCGCTGATGGCACTCGGCTATGCATCGGTCTCGGGCAGGGTGGGATTGGCGACGGTAACCCACGGCCCGGCGCTGACCAACACGCTGACCGCGCTGGCCGAGGGCGTGAAAGCGGGAACGCCGATGGTGCTGCTTTGCGGCGACACCGCCCCCGGCGACCGCGAGAACCTGCAGAAGATTGCGCAACACGAACTCATCCTGGCGACAGGCGCCGGCTTCGAGCAGCTCAACAAGCCGGAGACGGCAGCTGCCGATCTCGCGCGTGCGATCCGCCGGGCCCAGGCCGAGCGCCGGCCGGTCGCGTTCAATTTCAGGACCGATCTGCAGCACCAGCTTGTCGAGCGGCCTATCGAACCCCTGCCCATGAACATTGCCCGGCCGGCGGTTACGCCTGGGGACGATGACCTCGACAACGCGGTCGGCATCATCGCATCGGCCAAACGACCGATCGTGCTGGCTGGCCGCGACGCCATCGACTCAGAATCCAGTCAAGCACTCATCAGGCTGGCCGAGCGGATCGAGGCGCCGCTTGCCACAACACTACGCGCGAAAGGCCTTTTCGGTCATGCGGGCTACAATCTGGGCATTATGGGAACGCTGAGCGCTCCAGCGGCCATCGACGCCATAATGAGGAGCGACTGCATCGTCGCTTTCGGCGCCGGCCTCAACTTTCACACCACGTCGGAAGGGGCTTTCGTCGAGGGAAAACGCGTTGTGCAGGTGTCGCCTGATGCAGCGGGGATTGGGCGGGGGCATACGCCGGATGTCGGCCTGGTTGGCGGCACGGTGGAAACAGTGAACAGGATTATCTATTGGCTGGACGAAGCCGAGATCGCGCCATCGGGATTTCGAGGAGAGCTGCCAACTGACGGCATCGCCGACTATCCGGAAGCGCAACCCGGTGGCGAACATCTCGATTACATCGACATGCTTTCGAGGCTGAACGACCTATTGCCGTCAGACCGCGTGTTCGTGACCGATGCCGGCCGCCACATGGTCAAGGCGATGCAATATCTGGAGGTCGAACACCCCCGGTTCTATGTGCAGACAGCCAGCTTCGGTTCGATCGGTCTCGGCATTGCACAGGCGATCGGCGCGGCGGCGGCCGAGCCCGACCGTCCTGTGGTGCTCACGACAGGCGATGGCGGTTTCATGCTGGGCGGGCTGACAGAGTTCAACACTGCCGTGCGGCACGGCTTGGATCTGATCGTCATCCTCTGCAACGACAACTGTTATGGCGCAGAATACGCCATCCTCCGCGACAAGCAGATGGATCCGGCGCTCAGCCTGTTCGACTGGCCTGACTTCGCGCCTCTGGCGGATGCCCTCGGCGGAAGGGGAGTGACCGTGCGGACAGCAGAGGACCTCGACATAGTCCGGGAGGCGATCGAGCGCCGCGACCGGCCTCTGCTGATCGAACTCAAGCTCGACCCGGCCCGCATGCCGTTCTGGTGAGACCGGCTTTGGCCACAGCAGCTGCTAGGCGTCATTCGACTTCGGGCGTCCGGAGTGGGTCCAGTCCGGCTTGGTGACGGTACGCTCAGCCGTCAGCGCCTCCTCGGTGAGGAACTTGGTCGATGACCAGCCGCCATCGACGGCGAGCACCTGTCCGTTGATCCAGCCCGATTGCGGCGAGGACAAGAACAGGATTGCCTCCGCCACGTCCTCGGGTTTTCCCATGCGCGGCGATGGCGTCATGTCGGTGTTCATGCGGCGGAACGCCTCGTTTTCCAGCCGATGAAAGGTCATCGGGGTAGGCACGACTCCGGGCGCGACAGCGTTGCTGCGAATGCCCGCGGAACCGTACTGGCAGGCGAGGTGCGTGGTCAGCCCATGTAGCCCGGCCTTGGCAGCCGAATAGGCGCCGCCGCGCAGCCCGCCGAGGATTGCGTAGGTCGAACTCACATTGACGATCGTGGCTTCGTCGCCGAACGCCTTCAGCGCCTCGCGGCACATGCGAAACGGCGCGCGCAGCATCAGGCCAAGGAAATAGTCGAGCGTCCCGTCGTCGGTCTGGTGAACCGGTTTCGGGCTGCCGATCCCTGCATTGTTCACCAGATGGTCCAGACGCCCGAACGTCTCGACCGCCAAAGCGACTGCGCGTCGAGGTCCATCGTCGTCCATCACGTCGAGCGCCAGCGTTGCGATTGGCGCGTCGAAGCCGGCGCATTCCTGTTCGAGTTTTGCGAGCTTGTCCGGGTCGCGGCCGATGCCGGCAACCGCAATGCCTGCCTTCAGGAAGGCCTGCGTGGTTGCCAGTCCAATCCCGCTCGACGCACCGGTAATGAGTGCAGCGCGCATGAGGTCCTCCCTGTTCCTTCTACCGGTGCGGAGCCATCGGCGAAGCAAGGTCGAGCATCGCCGCGCCGCCGCCCAGTTGCCGCAGTAGATGAGCTTGCTTCAGAAAACGGTGCGCGTCGGCTTCAGCCGAAAAGCCAATACCGCCGTGTACCTGAATGCACAGCCGCGCATTGGCGAGGGCGACCCGAGGCGCAAGCAGCCGGGCAGCCGCTGTCTGGAACGCTGCATCGTCGCGACTATCGCGTTGTGCAATGGCGGCCATGTCGAGTTGTGCGGAAAGCATCTCCGCCGAAATAGCCATATTGGCGCAGTGATGTTTGATTGCCTGAAAGGCGCCGATTGGCTTGCCGAACTGCCGGCGCATTCCGGCATAGGACACGGCCAGGTCGCGCGCCGCTTCGGCGATACCGAGAAGCTGTGCCGATACCAGCAAGTCGGCGACATTCAGGATCGACGCGCTGTTGCTGGCGCCTATGCGTGTGGTAGCGACGAAGGGGAATTCAGTAAGCTCTGCACCCTGGCCGAGGCCGGTGGCCGTCTCGCCATCGGCATTGGCGATTTCTACAAGTTCCAGCCGCCTGCGGTCGAAGACGAGCGCCAGCTTGGCTTTCGTGTCATCAAGAGTGCGGAGCCTGTCTCCAGCCAGAATGCCGGCGCTGACGGCTATCTGCCCCGTTGCAATCTCGCGCGCCAGATCGTTGTCGCCAAGCTCCGCAGCGATGCGGGCGGCAACCGGTGCGGCAAGCGCGCCGGCCGGCACGATATGGCGGCCGAAGCGCACATGCAGCAACACTTCTTCTACCAGCGTGAAACCTGTTCCGCCCAGATCGTCGTCGAGCGCCAGCGCGAAGGCACCGAATTCGGCAAGCTTGTCGATTCGCTCCTGATCGTCCCCGAGCGACCGCGATACCGGAAAGCTTTCCTCCAGCAACGCCGTCGCGGCATCCAGTATCTGCCGCTGCTCGTCGTTCTGGTTCAGGTCGCAGGCCATGGGCTTACTCCCGCGGCAGGCCGAGAATGCGCTCGGCAATGATGTTGCGCTGGATTTCGGCCGTGCCGCCGGCGATGGTCTCGCTGTAGGCCTCGAGATAGTCGTGCGTCCAATGGCTGTCGACCAGTCCGTCCGGTCCAAGGATGTCCATGGCGATCTGATGGATGGCCTGCGAGAGCTCGGCGAAGCGCAGCCGCACAAGCGAGCCGTCGAAGGTTGTTGCCGGTTGCCTGAATAGCGTCCGGTAGGTCATGGCGCGCAACGCGGCGGTTTCGGCACGCAGTTCTGCCAGACGTTCGGCCATTGCCGAGCCGGGTTGCGCTTGCGCCAGCAAGATCAAGTCCTCGACACGGACCGACAGTTCGAGCTGCAGCCCGATCGCGGCGGTCTTGCGTTCGAAGCCGAGCGTTGTCATTGCAACCCGCCATCCGTCGTTCAACGCGCCGACGACATTGGTAAGGGGAATGCGCACGTCGTCGTAGAAGACCTCGGCGAAGTGCGACACGCCGGCCATGTTCCTGATCGGGCGCACCGTGATGCCCGGCGCCTTCATGTCGCAGATGACCCAGGACAGACCCTGGTGTCGCTTCGATCCTTTTTCGGTACGGACGAGCAGTTCCTGATAGTCGGCAATGTCGGCGTAGCTGGTCCATATCTTCTGCCCGTTGACGACCAGCTCGTCGCCATCGATGACGGCAGTAGTCGACAGCGAGGCAAGGTCGGAACCGGAACCGGGTTCGGAAAACCCCTGGCACCAGACCGAGTTACCCGACAGTATGCGGGGCAAGTGAAAGGCCTTCTGTTCCTCGTTACCGCAGGCAATCAGCGTTGGGCCGGCGTGGTTGAGGGCGACGAACGTGCAGTCGAGCACGGATGGCGCGCGCGATCTGACATATTCCTCATACCAGATCACCAGCCGTTCCGGCGGAAGGCCGCGTCCGCCATATGCCTCCGGCCAGGCGATGCCGGCCCATCCCCCTTCATTGCAGCGCGCGAGCCACGCCAGCGCGAAATCGCGGGAAGCCTGTCCCTCATAGGGCGCGCGGTCGGCAGGCACGTTGTCGGCCAACCACTTGCGGGCGGTCAATCTGAACGCCTCGTCCGCTGGTGAGAATGTCAGGTCCATGCTGAATTCAAGTGACGCATCGGCTTGTTCGGTTCTCCCGATCTTTTAGTCCGTCTCCGGGCCAGAGAGAAACGGCGGACCATTTGAGCTCTCTATCCCAGTCGTCAGAACCACGTCTTACAATATGGGACATCGAATAGCTCAAGCGGCCGCATCGATCCCAGTGCCTGAATGACCCTGGATAGCAGGGAAATGAATGAAAGTGCAATGTATCCTTGACAGTGCGCGATTGTGCCGTCACCTATGGCGCGCTGTTCCGATGGGATTTTATGTCCCATAATGTGGAGGAAGTGGAGCGGGAATGGATTTCGAATGGACCGAGAAGGATCGGGCCTTTCGGGCACGGGTCCGCGATTTCCTTGACCGGGAACTGCCAGAGAATTGGGACGAGATCCGACGGCATGGACCGGGATCGCGCGAGCAGACGGAGTTCAGCCTCAAGTTCTGCCCCAAGCTAGCGGCGGCCGGTCTGCTGGTGCCGCACTGGCCTGCCGAGTGGGGTGGTGGCGGCCTCTCCAACTGGGAACACTTCATTCTTGGTGAGGAAATGTGGGCCGCGGGCGAGCCTCGCGGCGCCCAGTACATGAACGTCAACTGGATCGGGCCGACGCTCATGCGTTTCGGCAGCGATGAGCAGCGCCGCCGCTATGTCTCTCAGATGGCAGCGGGCAAGGCGATCTGGTGCCAGGGATTCTCCGAACCGAATGCCGGCTCCGACCTCGCGGCGCTGCGCACCCGCGCCACGCCCGACGGCGACGATTATGTTGTCAACGGCAGCAAGATATGGACCTCTTATGCGGGGCTCGCCGAACATTGCTTCCTGCTGGCGCGGACTTCGGGGAAAGCCGGGGACAAGTCTGGGATCACGATTTTTCTGGTGCCGATGGACACGCCAGGGATCGATGTGCGCTCGATCCCCAGCCTTATCGGCCATGGCGACATTCACGAGACGTTTTTCACCGATGTTCGCATCCCGGCCAGCGCCCGACTCGGCGCCGAAGGCGAGGCATGGTCGATCATCAACTATTCGCTGGCGAATGAACGTGTGGGCATTCCGCGCTACGAGCTGTCAGCACGAGTCCTTGAAGGCATGGTCAACGAGCTGATCGTGCGCGGCGCGTTCAGCGACACAGACGTTTTGGCGCGGGCAGGGGCGGCGGCGGCTGCCTGCGAGGCGGCACGGTTACTTGTCTATCGGGTCGTCGACCAGCTTGCGAACGGCAAGGATCCAGGGACGGACGCCAACATTGCCCGTGTCGCTGTGGCGAAGGCGGATCATGCGGTGTCCGATTTCGGGCTGGACTTTCTGCCGGATACCTATTCGGGCGGCGACCACCACGCTCATCTCGCACATCACGAGCGGGCCATCGTCGCGGGAATTGCGGCGGGAGCGGCGGAAATCCAGCTTGGCATCATCGCGCGGCGGCATCTAATGCTCCCAAGAGAGGCGTGTTGATGCGGTTTGAATTCAACGAAGACCAAGCCGCACTTGCCTCGGCTCTCGACCAGATCATGTTGTCGGCGGAGGCGGGCTGGAAAACCGCCGAGAACTGGCAGCGCTTTGACTGGTCGCAGGATCTGGACCGCACGCTCGAGGAAAACGGGTACTACGATTGCGCCAGCGAAGAGACGCTCGGCCCGCTTGCTGCGGCCGCCATGGTTTACAGGCTGAATAGCCTGCCGGTCGCTGTTGAATCGGCGGCTTCCGCTCTGCTGCGCCCATTCTGCGCGCCCGACTTGCCGCGCCCAATCGCAGTAATCGACGGCGAAGCCGATTCGGCGATCCGTTTCCTGCCCGTCGCGCGGTCACTGATCCATATCGGCAAACAGGACGTCCGGTGCGCCTTGCTTCCCGCAGGCGCCGTCGTGCCGTCAGAAAGCCTGTTTGCCTACCCCATGGGTGTGCTTGGCGACGTGCCACTGGAATGGTCGTCCGTCGATGTCGACGCCGAAGCGACGCGTAACCGCTGGCGCGTGGCCGTTGCAGCGGAGATTGCGGGGTCGCTCAAGGGCGGGCTCGAAGCCGTGCTAGCCCATGTCCGCGACCGCCACCAGTTTGGCAGGCCGCTGGGCAGCTTCCAGGCAATCCAGCACCGGCTGGCCGAGGCGGCGGTGACGATCGAAGCGTCTTATCTGCTTGTCCTGAAGGCAGCCCAGACGGGCGATCCGGTCGATGCAGCAACCGCGCTCGGATATGTACAAGAAGCCACGACGACGGTCGTCTACGACTTCCACCAGTTCATGGGTGCGATGGGCCTGACGCTGGAACATCCGTTGCACCGCTGGACGTATCGCGCCAAGCTGCTGCGTTCGTCGCTCGGCGGCGCGCAGCTGAATCAGGCGCTGATCGCGAAGAGGCGGTGGGGGAGCCGTTGAGGGACATGCCTGAATACGAGACCCTGAACCTGAGTCGGCGCGGCCGGCTGCTGACGCTCGCGTTCAACCGGCCGGATGTGCTGAACGCCTTCAATGCGCGGATGCATGTCGAGATACTCGATGCAATTGCGTTTGCCGATCGCGATGCGGAGTCGGATGTCATCGTACTCACGGGAGCCGGACGCGCCTTTTCCGCTGGCGGCGATCTGGAGCGGATGGAACAATGCATTGCCGATCCGGATGCGTTTGCCGTCGACGCAGCGGACGCGAAACGCATCGTCTTCCGGCTGCTCGAAATTGAAAAACCGGTGGTAGCGAAAGTGAACGGCCATGCGGTCGGTCTCGGCGCGACCATCGCATTGCTATGCGATGTCATATTCGCTGCAGAGACCGCGAAGATCGGCGATCCGCACGTGAAGGTCGGGTTGGTCGCGGGGGATGGTGGCGCCGTCATCTGGCCGCAGCTCGTCGGTTTCGCGCGCGCCAAGGAGTACCTCCTGACAGGCGACCTGATCCCGGCGCCCGAAGCCGCGAAAATGGGGCTGATCAATCATGCGGTTCCCGACATCGACCTCGACGCGCGCGTCGATGCGTTCTGCGAGAAGCTGCTGGCGGGATCGGCGCAGGCCATACGCTGGACCAAGGCGACCGTGAATATCGAACTGAAGCGCATCGCCCATGCCGTTATGGATACAGGCATTGCCTATGAGGCCCTTACGGTCCGTTCTCCAGAACACCGCGCCGCCGTTGAGGCGATGAGGGAGCGGATCGGCAGGAAGGGCGGGGCATAACGCGCGCCGAGCCCCAGTTGATCGACATGAAGCCCCTCGACCGAAGACTGCAGCAACTGCGCGACGCGGGCAGAATGAGCCTGGCCCGCGGCCGCAGCGTCGGCGCTGTCGCGATGGAGAAGGCCGCAGCGGCGCCAAACAAAGTTGCCGTGGTCGAAGGCGACCGCCAGGTGACGCGCGGAGAGCTGGTCGACATGGCATGCCGCCTGGGCGGCGCACTGCTCTCACGGGGTGTAGAGCCTGGCGCTGTCATAGCCTTCCAGCTGCCGAACTGGTGGGAGGCCTGCGTCATCAATCTGGCGGCGGCACTGTTCGGTTACCGGCTGGTACCGCTGCTTACGATTTACCGGTCGGCGGAGCTCGGTACGATCCTCCCAGCCTGCGGTGTTGAGGCGCTCTTCGTACCACAGCAATACCGGGGCAAGGACTTTCCAGCACTCATCGCAAGCCTGCCGGAGCCGCCCCGGCGTGTGTTGACGCTGCGCGGCGGCGCGCCCGGACCCGACAGTTTCGAAACGTTGCTCGCGCATGCACCTGCCGAGCCACTGTTGCCCCCGGGCGACGACGCCAAGATGATACTCTTCACTTCGGGCAGCACGGGCCATCCAAAGGGGGTGCTGCACAGCCACGCCTCGATCGAGGCGATCATCCGGATGGCTGGAGAGTTCTGGCGCATCGGGCCGGATGACCGGCTCTACATCCCGTCGCCGATCGCCCATATCGGGGGCTCGATCTATGCGTTCGAATTCCCCTGGATCACGGATTGCACGGCCGTGCTCGCCGAAATTTGGGATGCCGACCGGGCGGTCAGCGACATCGAGGTAGGTGGTTGCACCTTCATGGCCGGCGCAACGCCGTTCCTGCAAGGGCTGATCGACGCTTCCGAGCGCGCCGGAACGTCGCTGCCCAGCCTGCGGCGATTCATCTGCGGTGGGGCAAGCGTCCCGCCCGAACTGGTGCGGCGCGGACTGGCGCGATTTCCCAACGCGGTGGTATCGCGCGCCTACGGCTCGTCGGAAGTGCCGCTCGTGTGCCCTGGCATACGCAACAGGGCGGAGGCCGAGGTGCGCGCCGAGACCGACGGCGAATGCGAGGCCGAACTGCGTATCATCGGTCCGGATGGCGAACAGGTGCCTGATGGCGAGCCAGGGGAGATCGCAGTCAAGGCGGCGCGCATGTTCCTGGGCTATCTTGACCCGCGCGATGACGAAGGCGTCTTTCTCGACGACGGGTTCTTCATGATGGGCGATCTCGGACGGCGCATTGATGGCAAGTACCTGCAGATCACCGGCCGCACCAAGGACATCATCATCCGAAAGGGCGAAAACATCAGCCCGTTGGAGATCGAGAACGCGCTGGCACGCCACGATGCGGTCCGGCAGGCTGCGGTCATCGGCGTGCCTGATGCCGAGCGCGGCGAGATGGTGGTCGCTTTCGTCATCCCGTCGGAGGGGCGCGGCTTCGCATTCGCCGACATGGCCGCGCATCTCGATCGGCTGGGACTGGCGAAGCAGAAATTCCCCGAGCGGCTCGAGGTGGTGACCTCATTCCCGGTCAACGCTGTCGGCAAGGTCCAGAAGAACCAACTGCGCGAGAGGGCGCTGAGCGTTTCGAATTCCCTTGGGACCACACTCAAGTAGTTTTTCGGCGGATGCCATAGGCCAAATGGCCGTGGGGGCACCAGGCAGAGTCCAAGTTCCAGGGTTTCACAATTCCGAGCCGCATCAGCATGGGCAACCACTTCGGTACGGAGGCCTATCTGCCGTTCTTCCAGGCTGAAATACTGAACGCCAACTATTTCTAACCGGCATTGGTGCCTGAGGCGATTCCCGGTTGATCTATCCGGGAAGCTCCTTGTGACGGATCAGGCGCGGAGGGTAAAAGGACAGGAACCGGCAAACCCGCACGACCTAGCTGCCCTCAGGAATAGCATTTGCAGGCCTCTCGCGCCCCCGTCCTCCCTGCAGACATCTACGGTTACCTCGCCGCCGTTGCGGGGGCGGCCGGGCTGTTCATCCTGCTAACCGGCGTCGATGCGCCCGTAAGCGGAGAAATCGCGCTTATGCTGCTTCCAGTGCTGGCGCTGGCGGCTGCGGTGCTTGGCGGCTGGATGGCAGGCGGTATCGCGGTGGTACTGGGGGCTGCGGTCGTGCTTGGCGGCGAAAGTTACGGTTTCGCGCCGGCGGGCAATGCCGTGCCTGTCGCCCTGTCTCTTGCCCTTGCGGCAGCCCTTGTCGCGGCCGGGGAAGCCTATCGACGCGGCCGCCGCGCCGCGCTGAACGATCGCAAGCAGCTTCTGGCGCGCGAGGCGCATCTCAAATCGATCCTGGACACGGTGCCGGACGCGACGGTGGTGATCGGCGTCGACGGCACCATCATCTCCTTCAATCGCGCCGCCGTCAGGCAGTTCGGTTATTCCGAAGACGAGGCAATCGGCCAGAATGTGCGCGTCCTCATGCCCGAGCCATACCGCGGCGAGCATGACGGTTACATCAACCGCTATCTGACGACCGGAGAGCGCAGGATCATAGGCATCGACCGTGTCGTCGTCGGACGCCGCAAGGACGGCTCGACCTTTCCGATGAAACTCGCTGTCGGCGAAATGCAGAGCGGCGGCCAGCGCTTCTTCACAGGCTTCATCCGCGACCTGACGGAACGAGCCGAAACTGAAGCCAGGCTCGAGGAAATCCAAGCCGAACTGGCGCGGCTCGCCCGGCTCAACGAGCTTGGAGAAATGGCCTCGACACTGGCACATGAACTCAACCAGCCGCTGTCGGCCATCGCCAATTACGTTCAGGGCTGTAACCGGCTGCTCGCCAATATGGACGACGGCGTAGCCTCGCGCATGCGCGAGGCGCTGCAGGAGACCGCGCAGCAATCGCTGCGCGCCGGCGAGATTATCCGTCACCTGCGCGAATTCGTGACCAGGGGCGAGACGGAGAAGCAGCTCGCTGACCTGCGCAAACTGGTGGAAGAGGCCGGCGCGCTCGCGCTTGTCGGCTCGCGCGAACTCGGCGTGCGGACGGTATTCGATTTCCAGTCGGGCCCGGAGCACGTGATGGTGGACCGGGTGCAGATCCAGCAAGTGCTCATCAACCTTATGCGCAACGCCATGGAAGCAATGAAAGACGGCGAACGGCGCGAACTGACGGTTCGGATCGTGCCGGCCGACAACGACTACTTGCGGGTGGAGGTGGCAGACACCGGCGCAGGCGTTCAGGATGACGTTGCGGAACAACTGTTCAAGCCGTTTGTAACGACCAAGCCCGGTGGGATGGGGATTGGACTTTCCATCTCGAAGCGAATAGTCGAGGCCCATGGCGGCGTGCTTTCGATGCATCGAAACGAGCACGGCGGCGCCACCTTCAGTTTCACCTTGCCGGCAATCGGGGAGCAGGCGGGCCAAGATGGCCAGTGACGTCATCATACACATCGTCGATGACGAGGAACCGGTCAGGAAATCACTGGCCTTCCTGTTGTCCATTTCAGGTTTTGCGGCGCGGGCGCACGAATCCGCGACGGCATTTCTTTCCGTTGCAAGCGGTTTGCGCAGCGCCTGCCTGATAACGGATCTGCGTATGCCCGACATGAGCGGCGTCGAACTTCTCCACCGCCTCCGCGAACAGGATGCAATGCTGCCGACGATCGTGATTACGGGCCACGGCGACGTACCCATGGCCGTCGAAGCCATGAAGGCGGGGGCGCTGGATTTCATTGAAAAGCCGTTCGCCGACGACGTGCTGCTCGCGGCAGTGGAACGCTCCGTGGCCGAACTGGAGAAGCGGCCGCGAACAGAGGACGACGGCGAAGCAATCCGCAACCGGCTCACGGAACTCAGCGACCGGGAGCGGCAGGTCATGCGGGGCGTCGTGGCAGGGCTGCCGAACAAGACGATAGCCTACGATCTCGACATCAGCCCGCGCACTGTTGAGGTGCACCGCGCCAACGTCATGGCCAAGATGCAGGCCAGGAGCCTGCCGGAGCTTGTACGCATGGTCCTTGCCGCCGGCGAAACGGCGGACTGAATCCGGAAACTTGACATAGGGCAATGCATTCTGGTGGCGATGCCGCCATGGAGGCGACTTGCGGACGGCATTGGTGCCTTCCTGCCCAGGAGTCGCTGCCTTGCCCAACAAGGCTCGGATCATCGTCGTCTCACCGGAGCCGACAGTGCAAACATCACTGCACTTCATGCTGGAAGCGGAAGGGCACGCCTCGCGCGCGGTCGAGACGCTGGCCGAAGCCGCTGCTCTGCGCGAGACCTATGATTGCGCAATCGTCGACCACAAGGTGATCGGCAAATCGCTCATGCGCCTCGGTGAACTCGGCGCCCTCTCGCATCCCGTGGTATTGCTTGTCGATCAGCGGAACGACATCCCGCGGTCAGATCGCATATATTTCGTCGAAAAGCCTTTTCTCGGAAGCGCGGTCGTCGAGGCCGTCGAAAGAGCTCTCTCCGGACGCCAATATGGCTTGGCTACGTAGTTTCCCGTAGGGATATAACCGAATTTCGGCCAAACGCCGTTTGCCCCATTTCTGTCGCCAACTCAGGTTGGAGACAAACCGATGCTTGCCCAGGCCCCCCGTAATGCAATGACCTTCACCGCCGGCCACGCCGGCGCCCGCGTTCCCGCTGCGGCGCCGGTCTTCGCGCCCACGCAGCCTCATCAGGTGCAGTTCTATCACGCCAATGCCGAGATCTACGGCCAGGGCGAGAAGGCGAGAGCCTTGTACCAGGTCGAATTCGGCGCAGTCCGCATCTACCGCTTGCTCGCCGACGGACGGCGGCAGATCAGCGCCTTCCACGTTGCCGGAGAGGTTTTCGGCTTCGAGGCCGACGGCCAGCACCACTTCTTCGCCGAAGCGATATGCAGCTCCGCTATCCGAATCTACCGGCAGCCGATCGATGCGGACATCGCCCGCGAAATCCTGCCGGTCGCCCTGAAGGCCCTGGTTCGGGCGCAGGAGCATCTGCTGGTCGTCGGACGGCAGAGCGCGGCCGAGCGCGTCGCAGCTTTCCTGCTCGACATGGTGGAGCGTCAGGGCGACCTGCCGAACATCGAGCTGGCCATGTCGCGCACCGACATAGGCGACTATCTCGGCCTGACCATCGAGACAGTGTCGCGCGTGTTCTCCAAGTTCAAGGAGAAGGGCTACATCAGGCTGACCGGTGCGCGGGCGGTCGACATCGTCAAGGTCGAAGCGCTCGCTTCAATGTGCTCCTGAGTGCCGATCTAGCCTTCCAGAGCATCTACTCCCGACTGGCCGGCGAACCTGGTTCGCCGGCTTTTTCATGACCCGTCAGCATCGATATCAAACGGCGGCCGAATGGCGCGCCTGGCCGCGCCCGAGGTATGGGTCGAACAGTGCGGCCGCTGTGCGGACGAATGCGCGACTTGCCTCGGGTACCGCGAAGTCATCCCCCCGCAGTTCGAGCAAACCCTCTGCATCGGCAACCAACGTTTCGGCTTCTGCGGCAATTGCGCGGCCGAGTTCGCCAAAACGCTCACAGAGTTCCCGGCGCGGGAAGGCGAAGTCGCACATCAGCCGTTCGATGACCCACGCACGCGCCCGATCCTCCTCGGTGAGAGCGACGCCACGTGCCGTCGCAAGCCCGCCGGCCAGAACTCGCCGCTCGTAGAGTCCCGTGGCGGAGATGTTCTGTGCATAGCCCGTGGGCAACCTACTGACCGAAGATGGTCCCAAGCCTACCAGCGTCTCGCAGGCGTCGTCGGTGTAGCCCTGGAAGTTGCGGCGCAATCTGCCGTGGCTGGCGGCGTCCGCCAGCGAATCGTCTGGCAGCGCGAAGTGGTCGAGCCCAATCGGCATGTAGCCAGCGCCGCTGACAACACCTGCGGCCCGCCTTGCCTGCGCCAACCGCTCTTCGGGGCCAGGCAGTGTCGTGTCCTCAATCATCGTCTGGTGTTTCTTGAACCAGGGGACATGTGCGTAGCCGAACAGTGCGATCCGGTCCGGCCGCAACGTCAGTGCCTGGCGAACGGTTTCGGCAACGCTGGCTTCGGTCTGATGCGGCAGGCCGTAGAGCAGGTCGAGATTGACCGAGCCGACGCCGCGCGCCCGCACCCCGTCGATGACCCGTTTCGTTTGCTGGAAAGTCTGTTCGCGATTGATCGCCAGCTGGACCTTCGGATCGAAGTCCTGAACGCCAAGGCTCGCCCTGGTCATTCCGATCGTGGCCAGCGCGTCGAATCGAGCCTCGTCCATGTCGTTGGGATCGAGTTCCACGCTTATCTCGACGTCCCGCTTGTATCGGAACGCCCGCCGCATCGCACTGTCGAGTGCGACCATGTCCATCGGCGCCAGGAGTGTCGGCGAGCCACCGCCGAAATGCACCGCGCGGACAAAGGTCCGGTCGCCGATCAGGGCGCCTACAGTTGCTATTTCCTCGTGGAGGGCCTTCAGGAAGCTCGCCACCGGCTCGTAACGGCGTGTCTGCTTGGTGTGGCAGGCGCAGAACCAGCACAGCCGGTCACAGAAGGGGATATGTACATAAAGCGAGATCTCCTCGCCGTCGCCGACCGCCGCGAGCCACCTTCGGAACGTCGCGCCGTCAACGCCTGCATGGAAATGCGGCGCGGTGGGATAGCTCGTGTATCGCGGCACCGACTCGGTCAGCCGCGATATCCCGGTCGGTCGTGAAACGCGGCTAGGCGCAACGGCGGTCATCGCAGTTCTCCGCTCATGTGACGCAATTCAACCGCGACCGATCCGTCATCGAGGCCGGGCGGTCGTTGACACAGATCAAGGCCAGGCACCGGGCCATCGGCGAAGACCCTAACGCGAGCACCGCGAACCAGCGGCACAGGCTCGCTCGAATCGAGAATCGGGGACTTCGCAATGAAATACGGCGTCGAGATCGTGGGTCTGACCCTGGCGACCTTCCTGGCACTGGTGGCTGCGGCATTCGCTCAGGATGCGGCCTTCGAGGCGCACATGTGGATTTTGTTCCTTGTGCTGGCGGTCTCCACAATTGTCCTGATGCGCAAAACGACCTTTGCGCCTGCAGGTGCGGCAAGCATCCCGCTCAATCCCGACACGAACGGCTACATGGATGGTCCGATCCGCTACGGCGCGATCGCCACGGTATTCTGGGGCGTGGTTGGCTTTCTGGTCGGCGTCGTCGTGGCGCTGCAACTCGCCTTCCCCGACCTCAACATCGAACCCTGGTTTAGTTTCGGCCGCATGCGGCCTCTGCACACGTCGGCCGTCGTCTTCGCCTTTGGCGGCAACGCGCTGATAGCGACATCATTCTATGTGGTGCAGCGCACATCGCGGGCTCGTCTCTTCGGGGGCGATCTCGCCTGGTTCGTGTTCTGGGGGTACCAGCTCTTCATCGTCATGGCCGCGACCGGCTATCTGCTCGGCATCACCCAAAGCCGCGAATATGCGGAGCCGGAGTGGTACGTCGACCTGTTCCTGACCGTCGTGTGGGTCGCGTACCTTATCGTCTTCCTTGGCACGATCGTGAAGCGCAAGGAACCGCACATCTACGTAGCCAACTGGTTCTACCTGTCCTTCATCGTGACTATCGCGATGCTGCACGTGGTCAACAATTTGGCGATGCCGGTGTCGCTGTTCGGCTCCAAGAGCTACTCGCTTTTCGCGGGCGTGCAGGATGCACTGACGCAATGGTGGTACGGCCACAACGCCGTCGGCTTCTTCCTGACCGCGGGCTTCCTCGGCATGATGTACTACTTCGTGCCGAAACAGGCGAACCGCCCGGTCTATTCCTACCGGCTGTCGATCATCCACTTCTGGGCGCTGATCTTCCTCTACATCTGGGCCGGGCCGCACCACCTGCACTACACCGCGCTGCCTGACTGGGCGCAGACGCTCGGCATGGTGTTCTCGATAATGCTGTGGATGCCTTCCTGGGGCGGCATGATCAATGGCCTGATGACCCTTTCGGGCGCATGGGACAAGGTGCGCACCGATCCCATCATCCGCATGATGGTGCTGGCCATCGCCTTCTACGGCATGTCGACCTTTGAAGGCCCGATGATGTCGATCAAGGCGGTCAACTCGCTCAGTCACTATACGGACTGGACCATCGGACACGTGCATTCCGGCGCGCTCGGCTGGGTCGGCATGATCTCATTTGCCGCCGTCTACTACATGGTGCCGAAGCTTTGGAACCGCGACGGTCTCTACTCGCTGCGCCTCGTCACCTGGCACTTCTGGCTCGCGACGCTCGGCATCGTCGTCTACGCGGCGGTGATGTGGGTGTCGGGCATCCAGCAGGGCCTGATGTGGCGCGAGTACGACGATCAGGGCTTCCTCGTCTATTCGTTCGCCGAGAGCGTCGCCGCCATGTTCCCCTACTACGTGCTCAGGGCGCTGGGCGGCGTACTCTACCTCGCTGGCGCGCTGATCATGGCCTTCAACATCACCATGACAATCCTGGGTCATCGCCGCCAGGAGACGCCGTTCGACGGCAGTGTGTCCGCCCTGCAGCCGGCCGAATAAGGAATTCAGACAATGGCATTGATGGACAAACACGCGATCCTCGAGCGCAACGCCACGCTGCTTCTGGCCGCGTCGTTCCTTGTGGTCACGATCGGCGGCATCGTCGAGATCGCACCGCTGTTCTACCTGGAGAACACCATCGAGAAGGTGGAGGGCATGCGGCCCTATTCGCCACTCGAGCTTGCGGGTCGCAACATCTACATCCGCGAAGGCTGCTACGTTTGCCATTCGCAGATGATCCGCCCGTTCCGCGACGAGGTGGAGCGCTATGGCCACTACAGCCTGGCCGCCGAGTCCATGTACGACCACCCCTTCCAGTGGGGGTCGAAGCGGACCGGACCTGACCTGGCGCGCGTCGGCGGCCGCTACTCCAACGAATGGCACGTCCAGCATCTGATCGAGCCGCGCTCGGTCGTGCCCGAGTCGATCATGCCGAGCTACGCCTTTCTGGCCGACACTCCGATCGACGTGAAGGACTTTTCGACGGAACTCGTCGCCAATGCGCGGGTGGGCGTTCCGTACACGGAAGAGATGATCGCGAATGCGGTCGCCGACCTGAAGGCGCAGGCTGATCCGAATGCCGACACATCCGGCGTTGAAGAGCGATACCCCAAGGCGCCGCTGGGCGATTTCGACGGCAACCCGCAGGCGCTCACCGAGATGGATGCGCTCGTCTCCTACCTGCAGATGCTCGGCACGCTGGTCGATTTCTCGACCTACGACGAAGCCGCCGGATACCGCTGAGGAGCCTGCGATGGAAACCTACACGGCAATGCGCGAATTCGCCGACAGCTGGATGCTGCTCGCCATGACGGTCTTCTTCGTCGGCGCCGTCATTTTTGCCTTCCGGCCCGGCAGCAGAAAGCACGCCGAAGACGCCGCCCGTATACCCCTCAAGGATGACTGACATGAAGAACGACCATATCGACGAGGTCTCGGGCGTTTCGACCACAGGACATGAGTGGGACGGCATCAGGGAACTGAACAATCCGCTGCCGCGCTGGTGGGTGTGGACCTTCTATGCCACCATCGTCTGGTCGATCGGCTACGCTATCCTTTATCCCGCGTGGCCGCTGATTAACTCGGCCACCACCGGTATCCTCGGTTATTCCAGCCGGCAGGAGCTCGGCCGCACGCTCGACGGCGTGGCCGCCTCCCAGGCAGAGAGGCTGGCCGCCATCTCCGAGAAGCCGCTGGCTGAAATTCTTGCGGATGAGGAACTGCGCCGCTTCGCTGCGTCGGCGGGAGCGGCGGCATACAAGGTGAACTGTTCGCAGTGCCACGGTTCCGGTGCGCAGGGTTCGCCCGGCTATCCCAACCTGAACGACGATGAGTGGCTGTGGGGAGGCGATATCGAAGCCATCCACCAGACCATTGCTCACGGCATCCGCTTCGCCGGTGATGCTGGGTCGCGCTATTCGCTAATGCCGGCTTTCGGAGACGTTCTCGAACGCGAGCAGATCAACCAGGTTGCCGCCCATGTCGCGTCGCTCTCGGGGACAGCGGCCGATCCAGTGGCAGCCGAAGCGGGAATGCAGGTTTATGCCGACAATTGTGCGGCATGCCATGGTGAGAACGGCGAAGGCAATCGGGATCTCGGCGCACCAGACCTGACTGACGCAATCTGGCTCTACGGGGCTAGCGAAGAGGAAATCGCACAGCAGGTGCGGATCCCCCGGCACGGCATGATGCCCGGATGGGCGGACCGGCTGGGCGATACGACGGTCAAGCAACTTTCAGTGTATGTGCATTCGCTCGGCGGTGGAGAATAACCAGGGCAGGGGCTCCTCCAAGCCGCCTCGAGCGAGGGAAGGCCCGGCTGACGGCCGGGCCTTCCTTGATTCCGATCAATGCACCTCAACCCGATCGAACCTAGCGTCCCAACTCCCGCGATACCGTGGAGAGGACACTTGGCCTGTTGATGCCGATGCTGAACGCCGAGGAAATCGAAAGAATAGATGCGCAGGCGGTCAACTCTGCCGCTCTGCGACAACCGCTCTATGCGGCGCGCAAGAAGATATTCCCCAAGCGCGTTAGCGGAGGTTTCCGCCGGTTCAAATGGATCGTTATGGCGGTCACGCTCGGCATCTACTACCTCACGCCATGGCTGCGCTGGGACCGTGGGCCATACGCGCCCGATCAGGCCGTACTGGTCGACCTCGCCAACCGGCGCTTCTATTTCTTCTTCATCGAGATATGGCCGCAGGAATTCTTCTTCGTCGCCGGGCTGCTGGTGATGGCGGGGATCGGCCTTTTTCTGGTGACCTCTTCGGTCGGGCGGGCCTGGTGTGGCTACACCTGTCCGCAAACCGTGTGGGTCGATCTATTCCTTGCCGTCGAGCGCTTTTTCGAGGGCGACCGCAATGCACGCATCAAGCTCGACGCCGGGCCGTGGACGACAGACAAAGTCGCCAAACGGACGGCCAAGCACGCCGTGTGGCTACTCATTGCGGTGGCGACGGGCGGCGCCTGGATATTCTATTTTGCCGACGCGCCGACCCTGCTGGTCGATCTGTTCACGGGAGACGCCGCGCCGGTCGCCTATGCCACTGTCGGGGTTCTGACGGCAACGACCTATGTCTTCGGCGGGCTGATGCGCGAACAGGTGTGCACATATATGTGCCCTTGGCCGCGTATCCAGGCCGCGATGCTCGACGAGAACTCGCTCACCGTCACCTACAACGACTGGCGCGGCGAACCGCGCTCGCGCCACGCCAAGAAGGCGATGGCGGAAGGCAAGATCGTTGGCGACTGCGTCGACTGCAACGCCTGCGTTGCGGTGTGCCCGATGGGCATCGACATCCGCGACGGCCAGCAGCTCGAGTGCATCACCTGTGCACTGTGCATCGATGCATGCGACGCAGTCATGGACAAGCTCGGGCGCGAGCGCAGCCTGATCTCGTATGCGACGCTTTCCGACTACAACTACAACATGGCGATCGCTACCGGCGGCGGCGACTACCATATCGACCCGAGACTTGTGCGCACCCCCGACGGAAGGATCGCCTCGGGTCTCGCCCATTTCCATCTCGCCAAGATATTCCGCCCGCGCATGCTGATCTATTTCGGCGCCTGGGCGCTGGCCGGGCTGATCATGGTGTATGCGCTGCTCAGCCGCGACCGGCTTGAGGTCAATGTCCTTCACGACCGCAATCCGCAATTCGTGACGCTGGCCGACGGCGCTATCCGCAATGGCTATACCGTCAAGCTGCTCAACATGATCCCCGAGCCGCGGGTGATCTTCGTTTCGATCGAAGGACTGCCCGGTGCATTGATGTCGGCCATCGGGATCGAGCAGCCAGAGGGCCGCTCGCTGGCTGTTCCGGTCGAACCGGACAGGTTGCGCGAACTCAGGATCTTCGTGCGCCAGCCTTCGGGCCTGTCTACCTCGGGCACCCAGGATTTCCGTTTCGTCGTCCAGGACAAGGCGAGTTTCGAAACCGACGTCTATTCCGCAACCTTCAACGCACCGGAGCCCGCGCGATGACCTCCCGCGCCCGCCAGTCAGGCACCTTCACCGGCCGCCACATGCTGTTCGTCATGCTGGCCTTTTTCGGCACCATCATTGCCGTCAACATGACCATGGCGATGTTCGCCACCGGAAGCTGGACCGGGCTCGTGGTGAAGAACTCCTACGTCGCCAGCCAGCATTTCAACGAGAACGCCGCTGCCGCCCGAGCGCAGGCGGCTCTGGGCTGGACGGAGCGGCTGGAAATCGCGAATGGCCAACTGCGCTTTTCGCTTGAAGACGCCGAAGGCGCGGCGATTGTTTCCCAATCAGCGACCGCCGTCATCTATCGCCCGGTTTCGGGGCAAGATGACATGACCGTCGTATTACGGCCGGTTGGCGACGGGGCCGTCGCGGTTGCGGTCGACCTTGGCGATGGCGGCTGGATAGTCGAGATCGCCGCTGACGCCGGCATCGACCGGCCGTACCGAACGGCAAAGCGGGTTTTCGTTTCTGGCGGCGCGCTGCGATGAGCTGCTGCGCGCCCGGCACGGACGTTGCGCTCCCGCTCGACAGGGCGGGGCCCTCGCGCGACGAATTGCACCTCGCCAGCCGCTCGCTCGGCGACGGCCTTTGGCAAACCGACCTGTCGGTGCCGGACGTTCATTGCGGCGCCTGCATCCGGGCGATCGAGACCGCGCTCGGCCGGCTTGAGGGCGTGGAAAGAGCGCGCGTCAACCTGTCGACCAAGCGCGTCTCTGTGCGCTGGCGCGGCGAAACCGCCCCATCGTTAGTCGATACCCTGAACGCACTCGGATATCCCGCTCATCTCTTCGATACCGATGCGAAGGTGAGAGACGAAACGCTCGCCGAGCTCATCCGTGCCGTTGCCGTCGCCGGATTCGCGGCCGGCAACATCATGCTTCTTTCCGTCTCGGTGTGGTCGGGAGCCGACGACGCGACGCGCGACCTCTTCCACTGGCTGTCGGCGCTGATTGCCATACCTGCGCTCGCTTTTGCCGGTCACATTTTTTTCAGCTCGGCGTGGAACGCGCTCAGCCATGGACGGATGAACATGGACGTGCCGATCGCGCTCGGCGTGTCGCTCGCCTATTCGATGAGCCTCTACGAGACGATCATCAGCGGTCCGCATGCCTATTTCGACGCGGCCGTGTCGTTGCTCTTCTTCCTGCTGATCGGCCGCACACTTGACCACCTGATGCGGGAACGGACCCGCACCGCGGTAAACGGGCTCGCGAAGCTGGCACCGCGCGGCGCCATGGTCGTGCGGCGTGACGGCTCGCGCGACTATCTGCCTCTCGCCGAGATCGAGCCCGGCATGCGTCTCCTCGTTGCCGCTGGTGAGCGTATCCCCGTCGACGGTTTTGTCGTGAGGGGCTCGTCCGATCTGGACTGCTCGCTGGTTTCGGGCGAGAGCGTGCCGCAGCGCGCGATCACGGGGACCGTCCTACGCGCCGGCATGCTCAATCTGGCTCAGCCGCTTACTGTGGAGGCGACCGCGGCCGCGAAGGATTCGTTCCTGTCCGAGATGGTTCGGATGATGGAAGCGGCCGAGGGAGGCAGGGCACGCTATCGCCGCATCGCAGACCGGGCATCCGCCCTCTATTCGCCAGTCGTGCACCTGACCGCGCTGCTGACCTTCGTTGGCTGGATCGCCGCAACGGGCGACTGGCATCGCGCCACGACCATCGCCATCGCGGTTCTGATCATCACCTGCCCGTGTGCCCTCGGCCTCGCGGTACCGATCGTCCAGGTTGTGGCCGCTCGCCGCCTGTTCGAAAACGGCATCATGGTCAAGGACGGGTCCGCCATGGAGCGGATGGCGGAGATCGATTTCGCTGTCTTCGACAAGACCGGCACGCTGACCACGGGCGCCCCCGTGCTTGCCAACACAGGCGACACCGACCCCGACGATCTTGCCGTCGCGGCGGCGATGGCCGCGCATTCCAGGCACCCCTATTCGAAAGCGATCGTGGCTGCGGCTGGTGCCTCGGCACCGGTTGCCTTCGATGCCGTCGACGAGGTAGCCGGAAACGGCATCGAAGCGACCCGGAATGGCACCGATTGGCGGCTTGGGCGAGCGGATTGGGCGATTTCGACGACCAGAGACAATTTGCCTGAGGCGCAGGGAACCGTGCTTTCGCGAAATGGAGTGGCGAAGGCAGCATTCCGCTTCGAGGAACGGTTGCGGCCAGGCGCCGAGCAGGCCTTGGCCGAGATGAAGGCGCGCGGCATCGGCATCGAACTGATGTCCGGCGATGGCCAGGTTGCCGTTGCCGCAATTGCCGACCGGCTGGAGATCGACCGGTTCCGCGCCGAGGTATTGCCCGGCGACAAGGCTGCGCACCTCGCCGCGCTGGCGACCGAGGGCACGAGGGTGCTGATGGTCGGCGACGGCCTGAACGACGCGCCGGCGCTCGCGGCGGCCCATGTCTCGATGGCGCCGGCGACGGCTGCCGATGTCGGCCGCAACGCGGCCGATTTCGTCTTCCTTCGCGAGGACATCGGCGCCGTGCCCCTTGCGATGGACGTTTCGCGCAAGGCGGGACGCCTGATCCGCCAGAACTTCGCGCTGGCGATCGGCTACAACCTCCTCGCGGTCCCGATCGCCATTGCCGGGCATGTGACGCCGCTCATCGCTGCTATCGCCATGTCGGTTTCGTCGCTGATTGTCATTGCCAATGCAATGCGTCTGACAGTTCGGACGATGCGGACGGACGCCAATACGGCGATGCGCCGTGAAGTCAGGCCTGCCCCGCTGGTGAGCGCGTCGTGACCAATCTCGTCGTGCTCATCCCGATCGCGCTGGGCCTCGGGGCCATCGGGCTTGCCGCGTTCCTCTGGTCCCTGCGAAGCGGCCAGTACGAGGATCTGGACGGCGCCGCCGAACGCGTGCTTTTCGACGAATAGACGCAGAAGTTTGCGCCAGCGCAAAGAGCCCGATTGCGCGCGCGCGTAGAGTTCTCCGCATCGACACCGATGCACTTACAAGGAGAACGAACATGTTCACGCGACGCCAGGCTTTGATGGGGGCGGCTGCTACCGCCATGCTGGCCGCAATGCCGCCTCTGGCGGCCGCGGCCAATGAAGCGGACATTGCCGCCCTTCCGCGCGAGAAGGTGACGCTTGTCGCGCCGCCTTACGTACATGCCCACGACCAGGTCGCAACGAGCGGTCCGAAGGTGGTGGAATTCACCATGACGATCCAGGAAAAGCCGATTGTCATCGACGACGAGGGCACCACGCTTCAGGCCATGACCTATGACGGCTCCGTGCCGGGCCCGCTGATGGTCGTGCATGAGGGCGACTACGTCGAACTCACGCTGGTCAACCCCGCAACCAACTCGCTCCCGCATAACATCGACTTTCATGCCGCGACCGGCGCGCTGGGCGGCGGCGAGCTGACGTTTGTCAACCCAGGCGAACAGGTGAAGCTGCGCTTCAAGGCGACCCGCACCGGCACCTTCGTCTACCACTGCGCTCCGGGCGGTCCTATGATCCCGTGGCATGTCGTTTCCGGCATGAGCGGCGCCATCATGGTGCTGCCGCGCGACGGCCTGAAGAACGAGAAGGGCGAGGCCGTCACCTACGACAACGTGTTCTACATCGGCGAGAACGACTTCTATATCCCGCGCGACGAGAACGGCGCCTTCAAGAACTACGACTCGCCCGGCGAGGGCTATGGCGACATGGTCGAGGTCATGCGCACTCTCACGCCGACCCACGTGGTGTTCAACGGCGCCAAGGGCGCTCTGACCGGCGAGAATGCACTGAAGGCGAAGGTCGGCGAGAATGTGCTCATCGTCCACTCTCAGGCCAACAGGGACAGCCGTCCGCACCTGATCGGCGGTCACGGCGACTATGTCTGGGAGGAGGGCAAGTTCGCCAATCCGCCGGCCAAGGATCTGGAGACCTGGTTCATCCGGGGCGGATCGGCGGGAGCCGCGATGTACACCTTCCTGCAACCCGGCATCTACGCCTACGTGAACCACAATCTTATCGAGGCGGTCGAACTCGGCGCGACAGCCCACTTCGTGGTCGAGGGCGAATGGAACGACGATCTGATGAAGCAGGTCGCCGCGCCCGGTCCGATCCAGACCAACTGATCGGGTCCGAAACGAGAAATGGCCCGGCAGCAATGCCGGGCCAATGCGGCCGGAGCGTTCGATGATTTTCAACCGCCTCTTTGTTGCAACCACTGTCGCGGTTTCGGTCGCAACACCGCTGGCCGCAATCAGTTTTGCACGTGAGCCGGTGCCCGTTGTGTCAAAGACTGGGGCAGTCGTTGAGATCATGCCCGGGGCATTCAACTTTCCGGTGCCGGGCGAATTTCTCTCCGACGGCCGTCCCGCCAACGCGCCGGTCGTCGAGCAGCTTATCGCTCGCCCAATCTCGATGATGAAATACCAGGTGAGCCAGGCCGAATATCAGCGCTGTGTTGATGCCGGCGCCTGCAAGGCCGCCGACGCGACGATTTCGGCCGACGCGGACATCAGACCGATCACAGGTGTGAACTATCTCGACGCCCAGGCCTACGCCGCGTGGTACTCGGGTGAGACGGGCGAGCACTGGCGGCTGCCGAGCGACGCCGAATGGGCCTATGCCGCGGCGGAACGCTTCGTCGGCGAGAGCTATTCGGCAATCGCCAGCGATCCTGACAATCCGGCCGTTGCATGGATAAGGCGCTACGAGGAAGAGGCGGCGCTCAGCCGCGCTCCTGACCCGGTGGCGCATCCGCTGGGTCATTTCGGGCCAAATACGAGGGGAATTCACGACCTCGGCGGAAATGTCTGGGAGTGGACTTCCACCTGCTATCAGCGAACCACGCTCGATCAGGAAAGTGGCGAGGCAGCCCACAGAATCGAGAACTGCCGAGTCCACATCGCCGAAGGTCGTCACCGGGCCTACATGTCCGATTTTGTCCGTGACGGGGTCAGCGGCGGCTGCGCGGTAGGCAGGCCGCCGGACAACCTCGGCTTCCGGCTCGTGCGCGAAGCGCGACGCTCACTGCCTCAGCGGCTCCTTGACGGTCTGTGGGGAGCGATCTTCAGCGGACCGGTTTCCTGAACAGGAAGGGTGAAAGACAATGGCTATCGGAAACAGGGGCCGGGCAGGCGTCCCGGAATTTCCTCGGGAAACGTTTGGCGAGGATTCCGTCGTCACGAGAGTGCGGCGCGGGCTGGCCGAAGCGGGTCTCGACTGCGAGTGCCGTGAGACGGCCGATGCCATTCTGGAACGTATCGGCAAGGATGGAGACCGCGCCACGCGCGATGCAGCCCTTGGCGACGCGCGCAAGATGCGGGACGCGATCCTGATCGTGAGCGCGCTGCTGGGCGAGCTCGACGAGCTGACTGTGGACGAGCCGGACAAGTCAGTCTTCTACGAGCTCGCGGCCCTGTTCGGCGACCTGTCGGACTTTGCGGCACGCGGGGCCGAGTCCGCCCTGCGTGCAGCCGGACCGCGCAGCTCGGCTCATTGAATGATGGCAGACATCCAGACGCAACGGGCGCAGGACCGGTCCGTACTTCGCCGCTTGCGCGCCTCTGGAGACGCGACGCGCGACGGGCGAGGGCGTGTCGCTTCGATGCCGCCGATTCTGCACTACGGCTTTCGGCCGTTCTTCTTTCTTGCTGCGCTCTATGCGGGGTTGGCGGTCCCTGCCTGGCTGGTGCTCTACCATACGGGCGTCGATCTGCCCGGAGCCCTTGAGGGGACGGCCTGGCACGCGCATGAAATGCTGTTCGGCTATCTTGCCGCCGTCATCGCCGGGTTCATCCTCACCGCCGTGCCCAACTGGACGGGCAGACTTCCGCTCAGTGGCTTGCCGCTCGCGGCACTTGTCCTGCTGTGGGCGGGGGGACGCGCCGCGATGGCGCTCGTCGCCGATCCTGTCCTCGCGATGGCGATCGACCTGGCGTTCCCTGCCGCGCTCGCCGCCGCCATCTGGCGCGAGGTGATCGTCGGCAAGAACTGGCGCAACGCGCCAGTCGCGGGCATGCTCACACTGTTCGGTCTGGCGAACGCAGTTCATCACATGGAAGGATTCGGGCTGGTTCCCGAAGGGTTGGGCACGAAGCTGGCGCTGGCGGTCATCGCCATGCTGATCGCGTTGATCGGTGGGCGGATCGTGCCGAGCTTCACGCGCAACTGGTTGGTCAAGCAGGGCAAGCCACGTCTGCCAGCGCCGTTCGGGCGGCCGGACAAGGCGGCGCTACTGGTGACCGCAGTTGCAATGCTGTCATGGATCGCCCTGCCGCAAACGCAGTTCGCCGGGATTGCGCTGCTGGCGTCGGGAGCGCATCTTGCGGTCCGGCTGCTTCGCTGGGCGGGCGCTGCCTCCTGGCGCGAGCCTATCGTGCTCATCCTGCATCTTGGATACGGCTGGCTGGCTCTTTCGGTGCTGTTGCTGGGCTGTTCCGTCATCTGGGCATTTGTGCCGCAGAGCGCGGCCATTCATGCGCTCACCGCAGGCGCCGTCGGCACCATGACCCTGGGGGTGATGACGCGTGCCAGCCTTGGCCACACCGGCCGCGAGATAATGGCCGACGGCTGGACACTGGCGATCTACGCGGCGGTGACGCTCGGCGCACTTCTGCGCGTGGCCGCGGCGCTTGCGCTCGACCACCATTTGCTGCTGCTGCTGACCGGGGGAGCGCTTTGGTCAGCCTCGTTCCTGCTGTTCGCAGCACGCTTCGCACCAATTCTGTTCCGCGAACGCCAGCGATCCTGAGTCCTGCCACTTGCAATACGAAGCCGGAGGAAGCCACCGCGCTCCCTCCGGCCTCTCGGGTAGATTCGTGTCGCGAGTGGCCCCCGCCTAGTTGGCGGCTACCGCTAACCCGAAGAGTTCGTCGAATACCGTCCTTGCCTTGCCAGCGTGCCTGACGGCCCGGGCTTCTTCGAGATTGACCGGATCGCCAACCTCGATCAGTGCCACCATGCCCATCGCGTAGTGCGGGGCGCACTTGACGCCATAGATGCCCTCCTGGTCGAGGGTGATGACGATCTCCTCGTTGAAGGCGCTCTTGAAGGGCTCGGCGCCCTCGGGGATCATCCCCTTGATGGTCTCGGCATTGTGCCCCTTGTCGGTCGGCACGAAGCGCACCGTGTCACCGGGCGCCGCGCGGATGAAATCGGGTTCGAACACCATCATGCCCTTCTCGCCCTTGTTGAGCATGAGGACCTCATGTTCCTCGGCATAGGCTGCGCCCGCGAGGGCGACCGCTGCACCGAGGGTCAGCATCGCAATCAGTTTTCTCATCGGTCTATCCTTTCTTCCCGGGAGGGTTGCCGATTGGATACGCCGATTTGGGGTAGACGAATTTGCGCTGGCGCAAAGTGAAAGCGGAAACATTGTCCGTTAGTACGGCGACCACAATGAGAGGTAATTGCCATGCTCGACCGTTCCCTGATCGCGGGGCTGCCTGCCTTCGCCGCAATGTCGGATGACGAACTCGGACTGGTTCTTCGGGGAGCGCGATCATCGAGGCATCCCAGGAATTCGGAAATATTCTCTCAGGGTCAGGAAGCTGCCTCGTTCTTCCTTCTGCTGTCGGGTCACGTCCGCGTCGTGCAAACGACGCCTTCTGGTGAGCAGCTGATTGCCCGGTACATCAATGAGGGCGAATTGTTTGGCATTGCTGTCGCCATGGGGCGTGAGAGCTATCCGGCGGCCGCGGTCGCCGCCGTCGATTGCATCGTGCTGACATGGGCGAACAGCGAATGGACCAGACTGCAGGCTGCCGTACCCGCATTCGCCGCCGCGGCCTACCAGACGATCGGCGCCCGCCTGCAGGAGACGCAGGAGCGGGTCGTCGAGATGGCGACCGAGCAGGTGGACCAGCGGGTAGCTCAGGCGCTGCTGCGCCTGGTCGAACGATCCGGACGGAAGACAGATGCCGGCGTCGAGATAGATTTTCCGATTACACGTCAGAACATCGCGGAGATGACGGGCACAACCCTTCATACGGTCAGCCGGCTGCTCAGCGCCTGGCAAGTCGATGGCCTTGTTGGCGGCAGTCGGCAGAAAGTCACAGTTACCGATCCGCAAGGACTTCAACTGCTGGCAGAGAACCGTCGGCAGCGCTCAGACTAGCGCTGGCGTATTGTCGCTAATTGCAGCATTGACCCCGTTTCACCTGGTCAATCCGTTGGCGTTTCGCTTATTGCGACGCCGCGCCAACGGCGCTTGACGCCCGCCGACGCGGGTCGGCATCCAGTGGCCAAGGGGCCTGGCCCCTCATCTCGATCGCGAAATCCCGGACTTCACGCGTCGCAACGGAATTGAGCTTTCGATGGAAGCGACCGCAGGCACCTTGGGACTGAGGCCGACCCGCTGGCAAATAGGTCAGGTCGGGCGCTGGTGTGCGAACAGATCCTCTTGCCATTTCGTCTCCTCCCAAAGTGACACCGGTGACTTGCCGGTCATATAGATGCCTTTTCCTGGGCGCGGGCAAATCGAAGCGCGTACTCACAATAGACAGGCCATGTTCCCGCGATCAGCGCTCTGTGTTTGTCCTCCAGCGGCCGAAGTTTGCGAGCCGGACTGCCGGCGTAGAGCCACCCGGTGTCGAGCTTCTGACCCGCTTCAGTCGCGGCGCCGGCCGCTACAAGGACATCCGACTCGACCAGAGTTCCAGGCGCCAGGGTCGCGCCGATGCCGATCAGGCTGGCGTCTCCAACGGTGCAGTCATCCATCGTGACGTTGTGCCCGATGGTCGCGTTACGCCCGATGCGTACGTCGGCGCCGATGCTTCGGATAGTCGTATTGTCCTGGATGTTGGTGTGGAGGCCGACCGAGATGGACCGCTTGCCGGCATCCAGCACGCAGCCGTACCAGATGCCGTTTTCGCCTTCGCAATCAATCTGCCCTGCGAGTCTCGCAGACGTGGCAACGAACACGTGGCCGCCGGCACGCAAGTCCGGTGTTGTCTGGGCAGTGTCTGTCGAACGATCAGGCGTCGACCGTTGGCGCGAGTGCAGTTCGCCGAGTTCACCGTCCCTCAGTTCGCGGATTTTTGCCACCGGGGAACCGCCATAGAGCCAACCCGTCTGTAGACTGGACCGTGGAAACACCACCGAACCCGCCTCGATCGCGCATCCATTCTCGACTTCCGAGCCGTCCAGGATGACAACGTCATCGCCAATGAAACAGTCGTCGCCAACGTTGCAGGCGTGAATCACTGAGTTTGTACCAGCAGTCACCCTATGGCCGATTCGTGTCGGCAGCAGGTCGTGACTGATATGCACGGTACCCCCGGCACCAAGGCGAAAGTCGTCGCCTATCTCGACGAAGTGGCCGTCCGCACGAATGACCGACCTTTCGCCCAGCCATGCCGAGCGGCCAATCTTTGCGCGGCCCAGAACCGCCGAGCCCGACGCCGCGTAGGCTGGCGGCGTCGCAAATTCGGGTTCGACACCCCCATAGGGGAGTACGATCGGCTTCATGTCAGGCACAGCCGACTGCGTTGATCGCCAGCCACTAGAATACCGGTGTTTCCCGATAGGTGCCCCATACCGTCTTGAGCCGTTCGACAATGTCGCCCATCGTAGCATCCCGGCGCGCACAAGGTCGATGGTTACTGGTATGATGTTTTCGTCCTCGTCGCGCGCTGGATCCTCAACGGGATAAGGGAGCAACGGCAAAGCTAGGCATAGCTCGCCGTAGCCACTCGATTTGCCAAAACCACTGCCACCCAGAAATTCAGAGCGTCTTCCATGAACCTATTCCAGGGTTTGCAGCAAAGGCTGGACGCCGGCCGTCCGGTACGCGTGGGGCTCATCGGCTCGGGCAAGTTCGGCTCCATGTTCTTGTCTCAGGTTCCGTCGACGCCGGGACTGGAAGTCGTCGAGATTGCCGACCTTGCGCCGGACCGGGCCCGGAAAGCCTGCCACGCGGTCGGCTGGAGCGAGGAACGCATTTCGGCGACGCGCTTTTCCGAGAATGGGAGCGAACTCTGCGCCGCGGACGATGTGGAGGTGGTCATCGAGGCGACGGGATCGCCGGCTGCCGGCATTCGCCATGCGCTGGCGGCAATTCATGCCGGCAAGCATATAGTCATGGTCAATGTGGAGGCCGATGTCCTTGTCGGACCCGCGCTGGCCAGCCGGGCCAGACGGGCTGGCGTTGTCTATTCGATGGCCTACGGGGATCAGCCGGCGCTGATCGCCGAGATGGTCGACTGGGCCCGGGCGGCGGGGTTTGGCGTCCAGGCGGCGGGAAAGGGCACGAAGTATCTGCCCGGCTATCACGAAGTGACACCGGACAGCGTCTGGGATCACTACGGCCTTACTGCCGAGCACGCAGCCGAGGCCGGCATGAACAGCCAGATGTTCAACTCGTTTCTAGACGGCACCAAATCAGCCATCGAAATGGCGGCGGTGGCCAATGCGTGTGACCTGAATGTGCCCGGGGACGGTCTAGGGTTCTTCCCATGCGGTGTGGATGACCTCGCGCGAACGTTGCGGCCAAGCTCAGACGGCGGGCTCGTTGCGGGGCGAGGAGTTGTTGAGGTTGTCTCCTCTCTCGAACGCGATGGGCGGCCGGTCTTTCGGGATCTGCGTTGGGGCGTCTATGTCGTGATCGAGGCTCCCAACGCATATGCAGCGGGCTGTTTCCGTCAATACGGGTTACCGGTGGATTCAACCGGACGATATGCAGCGATGTACAAGCCGTTCCACCTGATAGGGATGGAACTCGGTATTTCCGTGCTTTCGGCTGCTGTTCGGGGCGAACCGACCGGCCAGGCACGAGCGTTCCGCGGCGACGCCGTCGCCGTTGCCAAGCGCGACCTCGCGGTTGGCGACACCCTGGACGGGGAGGGCGGATACACGGTCTGGGGGAAGGCTATTCCCGCCGAAGTTTCACTTGAGCGGGAGGCCCTGCCGATCGGATTGGCGCACGGCTTGCGCGTTGTGCGGAATGTTCAACGTGGGGCGACACTTACGGTCGAAGATGTTGAACGCCCGGCCGAAGGAGTCGTGTCCGAACTGCGGATGGAAATGAAATCGCTGTGCCAATAGCGATTTTCGACCCCCTAGGCTGATCGCCGGGATGGAGGGCACTACCGCCATTGGTCGTAGGTTCGAGCCCTCCATCACCCTCTGGCCAGCAGTCTCTGGTAGGCTAGCGCATGTGTGGGCGGCGAATCCGCACGACCGAACTACGCCGCTTTGGCGAGATGCTTGGGCACATAGTTGAGGATCGGCCCAAGCCAGCGTTCGACGTCTGCGATATCCATATTCTTGCGGGCCGCATAGTCCTCGACCTGGTCGCGTTCCACCTTGGCGACGCCGAAATAGTAGCTCTCGGGGTGCGACAGATAGATGCCCGAGACGGACGATCCCGGCCACATTGCCATGCTCTCGGTGAGGCTCACGCCCGCCTGCCGTTCGGCGTCGAGCAGACGGAATAGCGTGACCTTCTCGGTATGATCGGGCTGGGCGGGATAGCCGGGCGCGGGGCGGATGCCCTGATAGGGTTCGCCGATCAGTTCGTCCGGCTTGAGGCTCTCCTCGGCCGCGTAGCCCCAGAGCTCCTTGCGAACCTTCTCATGCATGCGTTCCGCGAAGGCCTCGGCGAAGCGGTCGGCCAGTGCTTTCACCAGAATGGAATTGTAGTCGTCGTTCGCCCGCTCGAAGCGCTCGGCGATCGCCACTTCTTCGATGCCGGCTGTGACGACGAAACCGCCGATCCAGTCCGGCTTGCCGCTGTCGGCCGGCGCGACGAAATCGGCCAGCGCGACATTGGCCTTGCCGTCGCGCTTCGCAAGCTGCTGACGCAGCGTATAGAGCGTCGCCATCTCCTCATTCCGGCTCTCGTCGGTAAACAGGCGGATATCGTCGTCGACGGCATTGGCTGGCCACAGGCCGATCACGCCTTTCGGCGCGAACCACTTCTCGTCGATGATCTTCTTCAGCATCGCCTGCGCGTCGTCGAAAAGCTGGCGCGCGGCAGGTCCCTGCTTCTCATCCTCGAGGATTTTTGGGTATCGCCCCTTCAGTTCCCAGGTCTGGAAGAACGGCGTCCAGTCGATATAGCGGGCGAGTTCGGCCAGATCCCAGCTTTCGAAGGTCTTCGTGCCGGTGAAGGCGGGCCGCGGCGGCGTGTAATTCGCCCAGTCGATCTTGTGTGAATTGGCGCGTGCTCTCGCCAGGGGCAGGCGCTGCTTGTCGCGCTCCGAACGCTCGTGCGCCTCGGTGACCTTCTTGTATTCGGCCCGGAGCGTCTCGACATAGTTGGGCTTGTTCTCGGGCGAGAGGAGGCTGCCGACCACGCCGACGGCGCGGCTGGCGTCCGTCACGTAGACTGCCTGCCCGCGCTCGTATCGCGGGTGAATCTTGACCGCCGTGTGGACGCGGCTGGTCGTCGCGCCGCCAATCAGCAGTGGAATGTCGAACTCCTCCCGTTCCATCTCGGCGGCGACGTGGACCATCTCGTCCAGCGATGGCGTGATCAGTCCGCTAAGGCCGATAATGTCGACATTCTCGGCCTTTGCGGTTTCGAGGATCTTGGTGGCCGGCACCATGACACCGAGGTCGATGATCTCGTAATTGTTGCAGGCGAGCACGACCCCGACGATGTTCTTGCCGATATCGTGGACGTCGCCCTTCACCGTCGCCATGAGGATCTTGCCGGCACTCCGCTTCTCGCCGCCACCGTTTGCGGCCTTCTCCGCCTCCATGTGCGGCAGAAGCACGGCCACGGCCTGCTTCATGACGCGCGCGGACTTGACCACCTGCGGCAGGAACATCTTGCCCGCACCGAACAGGTCGCCGACGACGTTCATGCCGGCCATCAGCGGCCCTTCGATCACATGCAGCGGCCGCTCCGCGTTGAGCCGCGCCTCGTCCGTATCGGCTTCGATAAACTCGGTGATGCCGTTGACCAGCGCGTGCTCGAGCCGCTTCTCGACCGGCCACTCGCGCCATTTCAGGTCGCGTTCCTTCGCTTCCTTGCCGCCCGTGCCCTTGAAGCGCTCCGCGATCTCCAACAGGCGTTCGGTAGCAGTCCCGCCGGCTTTCGGCACGCGATTGAGAACCACGTCCTCGCAGGCCTCGCGCAGTTCCGGCTCGATGGATTCGTACACCGCCAACTGGCCGGCATTGACGATGCCCATGTCCATGCCGCGCTGGATGGCGTGGTATAGGAACACTGCGTGCATTGCCTCGCGAACCGGTTCGTTGCCGCGAAACGAGAACGAGAGGTTGGACACGCCGCCTGAAATGTGGACATGCGGGAGGGTATCGATGATGTCGCCGGCTGCCTCGATGAAGTCGGCGCCGTAATTGTCATGTTCCTCTATGCCGGTGGCCACCGCGAACACGTTGGGATCGAAGATGATGTCCTCGGGCGGCAGGCCCGCCTTTTCGGTCAAGAGCTTGTAGGCGCGCGTGCATATCTCGACCTTGCGATCCCTGGTGTCGGCCTGGCCGACTTCGTCGAAAGCCATGACAACGACCGCGGCGCCGTACATGCGGCACAGGCGCGCTTGATGCAGGAAGGCTTCCTCGCCTTCCTTCATCGATATCGAGTTGACGATCGGCTTGCCCTGAACGCATTTCAGGCCGGCTTCGATCACCTCCCATTTGGAGGAGTCGATCATCACCGGCACGCGCGCGATGTCGGGTTCCGCGGCGATGAGATTGAGGTATTCCACCATCGCCTTCTTGGAGTCGATCAGGCCCTCATCCATGTTGACGTCGATGACCTGTGCCCCGTTCGCAACCTGGTCGCGCGCGACCTCAAGTGCTGCGGCATAGTCTGCCGCCGTGATCAGTTTCCTGAACCTTGCCGAGCCGGTGACGTTGGTGCGCTCGCCGACATTGACGAACGGAATGTCCTTGGACAGCGTGAACGGCTCGAGCCCCGACAGCCTCATCAGCGGCGCATGTTCGGCCGGCTCGCGCGGCTGGTATTTGGCAACAGCGTCGCGGATCGCTGAAATGTGCTCCGGAGTCGAACCGCAACAGCCGCCGACAACGTTTACGAGGCCTTCCCGCGCGAATTCTTCGACTTGCGAGGCCATGAACTCCGGGCTCTCGTCATATTCGCCGAATGCGTTCGGCAGGCCGGCGTTCGGGTAGGCGCAGGTGAAGGTTTCGGCGACGGAAGAAAGTTCGGCAAGGTGGGGGCGCATCGCGGCGGCGCCCAGGGCGCAATTGAGGCCGACCGTGAACGGCTTTGCATGGCGGATGGAGTGCCAGAAGGCCGTCGGTGTCTGCCCGGAAAGCGTTCGCCCAGAAAGATCCGTGATCGTGCCCGAAATCATCAACGGCAAACGGATGTCTTTTTCGGCGAAGATTTCCTCGCAGGCGAAGATCGCCGCCTTGGCGTTCAGCGTGTCGAAGATCGTCTCGATCAGAATGATGTCCGAGCCGCCGTCGATCAGGCCGCGCAGCTGCTCGCCATATGCGATCCTCAGATCGTCGAATGTGACCGCCCGGTAGCCGGGATTGTTGACGTCGGGCGAGATCGAAGCGGTTCGGTTGGTTGGGCCGAGCGCCCCGGCCACAAACCGGCGCTTGCCGTCTTCCTGCTCGGCGCGTCGCACTGCGCGCTTCGCCAGCCGCGCGCCATCGCGGTTGAGCTCGTAAACCATCTCTTCCATCCCGTAGTCCGCCTGCCCGATGGACGTTGAGGAGAAGGTGTTGGTCTCGATGATGTCGGCACCCGCCATGGCGTAGGCGTAGTGGATGTCTTCGATCGCCTTGGGCTGCGTCAGAATGAGAAGGTCGTTATTGCCCTGCTGGTGGCAGGCGCAGCCGCCAAAGCGGTCGCCACGGAAGTGGTCTTCGCCGAAACCCAGCGCCTGAATCTGCGTTCCCATCGCTCCGTCGAGCACGAGGATGCGTTCGCGCGCCGCCACCGCAAGCTGCGTGTAGATTTCCGAACCATCTGGTTTCCGGCCGACTGGTCCGAACAACCCGTCAACTGCCGACATACTGCGCTCCCTATGCGAATGGAGCGGAGATAAACACATAAAGACATCTTTATGTCAACATACCGAGGGGCGAGCTTTTGTGTGCGAATTCGCGCAACAACGCGGCACGGGTCCGCGTTGCGCAACGCGCGAGCGGTACTCGGGATTTCAGACTTCAGAATTTCACCAGCGCGCGCCGGTGAGGACGGGTGGCGCACCACCGCCACCACATCTTCGTCGATTCTGGCGAACATGCGCTCTAAGCGGACAGGCCAGACCTTGCCGTGCTGACTAACGGGATTGTTCCTGACCTCGTCAGGTGCAAATCGCCGACTATCCCCACAGCTGCTTCGAGGCGATGGCGGCGCCATCCCTGAGCGATTGCAGCTTTGCCCAGACAACGTCCTCGGCAACCCACTCCCAACCAGTGAACGTGCCGAAGCCGCAATCGACGCCCGCGATGACCCGCTCCTTGTCGCCGACCGCGTCGACCACCGCCAGGATGCGGTTGGCCACCACTTGCGGATGCTCGACGAAATTGGACTTGGAATCGATGACGCCAGGGATGATGGCGATATCGTCGGGCAGCTTGTGTGCCTTGAGCGCGGCGATTTCGTGCTGGCGGCGCGGATTGGCGAATTCCAGCCCGATCGCGCCGACGTCCGCCTGATAGATAACCGGCAAGATCACGTCCATCGCGACGTCATAGAGGTGTGGCCCCTCCCAGTTGCCCCAGCATACGTGCAGGCGCACGCTTTCGCGCGGGATGTTCTCCAGCGCCTTGTTCAGAGCAGTGACATGTTTTTCAGTCTGCTCGGCGAACTCTTCATCGGTCAGGTCCTGGTAGAGCAGCACACGCTCCATCGCGAGATCGGGCGCATCGACCTGCAGGATGTAGCCGGCGTCAACCACCGCCTGGTATTCCTTCGATACCTCCTGAGCGATCGCATCGAGATAGGCTTCGTCGGTCTCGTAGTAGGCATTCAGCATCGTGCTAGCGATGATGCCGGGAGACGGCGCGTTCATGAACCAGTCGGAGACGTTCGCGTTTGCTCCCTGTTGCTTGATGCGATCGATCTCCTTCTGCAGCTGGCTCTCGCCGCGATAGCGGACTTCATCGACCGCCTCGGGCGCATCGAACACTCTGCCGGTCTTGGGAATGCGTGCCTGCATACGTTCGGTGAACTTCGGGAACTCGACGAACTCCCTGCCGAACGGGCGGCTCGACCTGCCGCCGAACCCGCTCCAGCGCTGCGGCACATAGGTCTG
Organism: Rhizobiaceae bacterium; assembly: GCA_017643025.1. Classification (GTDB taxonomy): domain Bacteria; phylum Pseudomonadota; class Alphaproteobacteria; order Rhizobiales; family Rhizobiaceae; genus RCIO01. The sequence goes on along the minus strand of JAEPOG010000001.1, from coordinate 386,595 downwards.
GAATCCGACGCGTCCCTGTTCGCCGTCATTGGCGATGTCGATGCCAACATCCATCTGTTTCTTGATGATGTAGGCGACACGTTCGTCAGTGACTTCGTCGACCTTCCTGAGATCGACGCGCTTGCCTTCCTCCTGATCGATCAGCATCGAACTCAGCGGCTCTCCACGCGGCATGCTGCCGGTGTGGGTGGTGAGTATCCTGTCCGTGCTGAGTTTCATTTGATGCGCTCCCCCGGGGAAATGCCGTCTGGAAAACCGATTGTTCTTAACTATAATGGCTCCGTCGTTATAACCGGCCGGACTGTTCAAGAGAAGCGGTGCGCGACATCAATCGGGAGGTAGAAATGGCTTATTCGCTCAACCTTGTCCGTGGCGTCGCCGTAGCAGCGTTCGCCTGGCAATTTGCTGCCGCGACGCCGGCAGCAGCTCAGCTTGCAGATGTCGATCTTGCCCCGGACAAGCGCGGTGGCATCGAAGACATGGAAGACATTTCGAAATATTGCGGTACCGAGCCGCTGAAGGTCGCCTATTCTGACGGTTGGGGCGGCAATTACTGGCGCCAGATCACCCGCGCGGAATTCGAAGACGAGGCTTCCAAGTGCCCCAATATCACTGAAGTCCGCTACACCGACGGCGAATTCAAGGCTGAAAAGCAGATCGCCGACATTCGCGGCCTGATCGCTCAGGAATTCGATGTCATCGTCGTCTTCGCCGACACCGGCGTGGCCCAGCTCAAGGTCATGCGCCAGGCTACGGAAGCCGGCATTGCGGTCGTTCCGTTCTCCACCGGCGACGCCCCGTTCGGCGAAATCGGCGTGGACTATCTCACCCGCGTGACGGAAACGCAGATTGGCCTCGGCGCGAAGCTCGCCGAATGGATGGTCGAGACGCTCGACGGCAAGGGCAATGTCATTGTCCATGGCGGCACGCCCGGCAATCCGATGACGGCCTCGCAGGCGGTCGGCTGGCGGGAGGTATTCGCCGCCAATCCGGGGATCACCGTTCTCGAAGGGCCGGTCGACACGAACTGGGATCCGGCGCTTGCACAGCGGGTTACGGCCGCGGCGATCGCCAAATACGACCAGATCGACGGCATGATGGCCGAGACAACCGGCCCGATCCGTGCATTTCTGGCGGCCGGCCGTCCGATTCCGGCATGGGCGGGGCAGGACCTCAACGAGTTGAGCTGCCTGTGGCAGGACAACCACGAGGCCAATCCGACCTTCAAGCTGGCAACCGCCAGCGCGCATACCTGGCTGGTTCGGCTTGCCCTGCGCAAGGGCCTCGCAGCGGTCAATGGCATGGACAATCTTGAGCCCAGCCTGATCGACCTGCCGTTCTCTGAAGACAGCACGTCGTCCGACCCGGCACTTGCAGTGAAGTGCGACAAGGATCTGCCGCCGACGGCGATTCCTTCCGCAATGGTCTCCGGCGAGGTGATGAAGGAGATCCTGTCCAGGTAAGTTCGGCTTCCGGCGACAGCCGCGATGTTACCCCCGAGAGGCGCGACGGCGGTTCAACCGCCGCCAGAGCGGCGAAGGCCGGAGCGCACCTGGACCAGACGGGAATACAAGGGGCGTAAAAAGCCCCTTCACCGCCTGCTGGTTGTGTCCGCCGCCACGGTCCTGCTGATCGTTGGCGGCGGCATCGTCGCGCCCAGCACGGTCTCCGTCAGTGCGCTCCAGCTGATGCTGCCCTTCTTCGCGATCCTTGCGGTCGCGTCGATCGGCCAGCATCTGGTCATCCAGCAGCGCGGCCTCGACCTGTCGGTCGCCGGCATCATGTCGTTCTCAGCCGTCATCGTGTCGGCGCTGCCGGGTTCGCAGGCGGGCATCGCCGAAACACTGGCCTATGTGGCGCTCGCGCTTGCAATGGGCCTGGGCGTCGGCGCGGTGAACGGCGTGCTGGTGGCTCTGTTGCGCGTCAATTCGCTGGTCACCACCATCGGCATGAATTCGCTGATGCTGGGGATCACAATGTACGTCACCAGCGGGTTCTCCCAGCAGGCCCCGCCGCCACTCAACAAGTTCGGCGTCAGCAAGTTCCTCGAGGTGCCGCTGACGCTCTACGTGCTTATCGTGATTGCAGCGGTGGCGATCTTCCTGCTCGAAAAGACCACCGTCGGGCGGCGGTTCATCGCCACCAGTGTCAATCCAGATGCGGCGCTGACCGTGGGTATCCCGCTCGATGCCTATCGCGTGGCCACCTATGCGCTCGCGGGATTCTGCTATGCCGCGGCTGGCGTATTGCTGGCGGGCTACGTTCTCTCGCCGACAGTCTTCAGCGGCATGCCTTATCTGCTGGCGACCGTCGCCGCAGTCGTCGTCGGCGGCAACCCGATCGGCGGCGGCCTGCGCGGCAGCATCACGGCCACGATCGTCGGTGCGCTGTTTCTCACCTATCTCGGCCAGCTCGTGCTCGCCGTCGGTTTCGAGACATCCGCGCAGAACATCGTCCAGGCCATCATCATCATCGCCAGCGTCGGCATCGTCGAGGCAGGGCGGCGGATCAAGTTCGAGTGGATCCGCTTCAAGTTCTGGATCACCAAGCCCGACGTCGAATACCGGATACGCGTGATCTACGTGAACACGATGACCCGCCTGGGGCTGAAGAGGCTGGTGGACGTTTCGCCGGAAACCAGGACGCGCTGGCGCACATTCTATCTGCGACTGAAAAAGAGACTCGAAATCACAGAATGAGCAGCGGCACGCGGAACTTGATGGGCGCCCCTGTCATGGGGATCGTGGGGGCAACCAAATATTACGGTCCCGTCCAGGCGCTCAAGGCTGTCAGCCTCAACATCCGGCGCGGCCAGGTGCATGCCGTCGTTGGCGAGAACGGCGCCGGCAAGACCACGCTCATTTCCATCGCAGCCGGGGCCGTGCGCCCGGATTTTGCCGTCATCCGCGTCGGCGGCAAGGAGATCAAGCGACCTACGGCCAAGAAGCTGCATCGCGCCGGCGTGGCCGTGACCTTCCAGCACCCCGAACTGGCCGAAGAAATGACGGTCATGGAAAACCTGCAGCTGGCGGCGCCGGAGCTGACCAGCCGCGAGGAGGCGAAACGGCTGCTGGCATCGGTTGCTTCCGAACAGCACGCAATGTCGCTCGATGCCCGCGTGCGCGACCTGACGCTGGCGCAGTTTCACATCATCGAGATTGCCGGAGCGGTCGCGTCGAAGCCCAAGGTGCTGTTTCTTGATGAGCCTACGGAGCCTTTCCAGCAAGCCGACATCGACATCTTCTTCAAGCTGATCCGTCGGTTGCGCGACGAAGGCGTGGCCATCGTCTACGTTTCCCACCGGCTCAACGAAATCCGCGAAATTGCCGATCACATTACCGTCCTGCGCGACGGCAAATCGATCGATAGCCGGCCGGCGTCGCGCATAACGACCGAAGAGATCATCACTCTCATTGCCGGGCGCCCGCTCGACCAGGTCTTCCCCGACAAGGCGAGGGAAGCCGGCGAGGTCAAGCTGGAGGTCAAGGACCTTTCGGGGCCAGGTTTTACGAATATCAGCTTCGCCGCGCGGGCCGGCGAGATCGTCGGCATCACCGGTGTCGAAGGCGAGGGCCAGCGGGAGTTCCTGCGAACGATTGCCGGACTGGAGAAGCGCACGGCGGGATCGGTGCGGATCGCGGGCAAGCCGGTCGATGGCAGTTCCACAGCGGCGACGCGCGAAGCTGGCGTCGGTTTCGTCACCGACGACCGCCACGAGGAAGGCCTGTTCCTGACGCTGAAGCTGCGTGAGAACGTCGGCATCGGCGCGCTCGATCGCATATCGACCGCTGGCGTCATCAACCGCAAACGCGACCTTGAACTAACAAAGGACGTGATGAGCCGGCTCGGCGTGTACACCGGCTACCGCATCAAGGATGACGACGACACGAGGGCCGCCGAGCTTTCGGGCGGCAATCAGCAAAAGCTGCTGATTGGGCGCGAAATCGCCGGCGAACCCGAGGTCATTCTCATCGACGAACCGACCAAGGGCGTCGATGTCGGCGCGCGTGCCGAAATTTACGATCACCTGCGCAAGCTCGCTGACAGTGGCGTGGCCGTTGTGGTGTCGTGCTCTGACGGCATCGAGCTGGAAGGTTTGTGCGATCGGGTGGTGGTCTTCGCTCGCGGCCAGATCGTCAAGGAACTCGAAGGCGAGAACCTCACCGACGCGGCGATTACCGAGGCGAACCTGACGGCAACGGTGGCGCGCGCCGGCGGCCCGGCCCGCGTCAAGAAAGAGGACTCAGCTCTGCGTCGCGCAATGGCGGCGGACTGGTTTCCGGCTGGGGTGCTGTCAGTTCTGACCGCCATCGTGCTTTTCGGCACGGCGTCGATGAGTCCGTATTTCCTGTCGCCCTTCAACATCGAGACGATGCTGACCTTCCTCTCGATACTGGCGTTTCTCTCGATCGCGCAGTTCGGCACCATCATTGTCGGGCGGATCGACCTGTCCGTCGGTGCGCTGGCCGGATTCGTAGTGGTGCTGGCGTCGTATTTGACCCCGTATGGCGCAAGTATCGGGGAAACGGTCGAAGGCGTCGCACTGATATTGGCGATCACTGCCGGGTTCGGCCTTGTGCAGGGCTGGCTGATCACCGTTCTCAACATCCCCGCCATCGTCGTGACTCTGGCCACCTTTATCGGCCTGCAGGGCATGTCGCTGGTCCTGAGACCACAGGCTGCCGGGGCGATCACGGACACCATTTCGGACGTGACGCAAGCGAACTGGCTCGGGATGCCGGCCTGCTTCATTGCGATCATGGTCACAGTCATTGCGTTCGAATTCATCCTGTTCCGGACAAGGCTGGGGAGGCGGCTGCGCGCCGTGGGATCGAATGCGACCGGCGCGGCGCGGGTCGGCATCCGCGTCAACTGGCACATCGTGCTGGCATTCGTCCTGTCCGGCGTGCTGACCGGCATCGGCGGGCTTATTCTTGCCGGGCAGGTCGGCATCGGCTCGCCGGCGACTGGCATCGATTACACGCTAATGAGCATCACCGCTGTCGTGCTGGGCGGCACCCGCATCGCCGGTGGGCGAGGCTCGGTGCTGTCGGTCCTGATTGGCGCGGCGCTGGTGCAGTCGCTGTCGAGCGCATCCTCCTTCGTCAATCAGGATTCTGCGATCCACCTGATCGTGCTAGGCGCCGTCACGCTGGTTGCCGCCACATTCTTCAGCGTGGCCCGCAGGGATCGGGAACGGACGGGATAGACCGGTGCTGTTTGCCATCCACGCGCTCGATCATGAGGACGGGCTGGAGCGAAGGCTCGCGAACTATGACGCGCACAAGGCCTATCTGGCAGCGAGCCCGGTGAAGACCGTGGTTTCCGGGCCGCTGGTCGCCGACGACGGCGAAACGATGATCGGTTCGCTCTTCATCGTCGAAGCGGACAACCGCGAGGAAGTCGTCGCGTTCAACCGGGCCGACCCGTTTGCCGCCGCGAATGTGTGGAGAACCGTCGAGATCCACGCATTCAGCAAGCGCGTGGACAATCGCTGACGAGCATCACGCCGCGCGAAGCCTCGGCTTGACCAGATCGCCGAATGCGGCGGGAACGAATTCAGACCAGAAGCTGGTCGGGGAAATCGGGGCTTTCCCGACATCGACATCCGCGCTTCGCGGCCTCAGACAAATCGGCGGAAAGTCGACGCGATGCAGGACCAGACCGGTTCCACTCCGCGCTAGTTTCGGAACCAGCGTGTCGATGCGGTTCACGCCGAACAGCGCAAGCACTGCCGCCGGTTCTCCCGCAACGATGTCGAACACGCCGCCGAACGAACCGACGATTTCGTCCCGCTTCGTGAACGCGGTGCGCGCATCCGTACAAAGCAGCGCCGTCATCCTGCCCGCGCGCCGGGCTGCGGAGGCCGACATTCGCACGAAGTCGTATCCGCCTCTGCGATTGAACAACTGGTCATCGAAGCACAGAAGCTTCATGGCCGTGTAGAAGATCGCATCAGGATCGCGTGTTCCAAATCCGGTCTCCCGTGAGCCGGATGTCAGGGCAATGTCCAGGTTCATTGCCTTACCTCGATACGCCTTTGATGGCCGTCCTGCCTCGCAGTCGGCACAGTTCAGCAGCATCGTTGAGCCGCTTGAGGACGAAAGGCCCTGCGACACCAGTTCAGCGGGACCGGCACCGGCAGCCGCCAGCGCGACGTCGAAATGCGCAGCCTGAATGCTGTAGTCGGGAGCCGTCGGTCTGCCGGTTTCTGTATGCGATGCCAGGGTCAGCATGTCTCTACCTCACCCGAGCATCAGGAGGCTCAGATGCCGCGCTTTCTGGAAATGACGTAATATTCGTCGTTGAACCAAAGGCCGTTGTGCTGCTTCAGCACGTCCTTGGTGACGTCGAGGTATTTCGAGTTGGACATGGCCTCCGACAGCCGGTTGTCCTCGATCTGCGCGACGTAGGTGGCGTTGTTCCAGGCGGCCAGAAGCGTCGACGTGCCGATCGACGTCGTTTCGGCGTCGATCTCGTTGGGCAGCGTGTACATCTGGTAGCGGAACTTCGACCGGTCGTCGGAGTAGGCATTGAAATTGTAGCGGCGCGCGCTGCTGCCGAGGGCGGCCTTGGTTTCGCGCAGGATGTCGTGGCGTGAGTTCTTGAATGGCGACTCGTTCGGCCACACGCCCTGTACGATTTCGAGTGCCGGATCGTCTCCGCAGGAGTGGATGCCGATCAGCCTGCCGCCCGGAGCGAGGCTCTGGACAAGTGGCGCAAGGACCTTGCGGGCCTTGAAGGCCGCCGATGCGCGCGCCCTGTAGGGCTGCGAGGCGACGATCAGATCGTAGTCAGCCGTGATCGCACCGCGCTTTGGAATGACCTGATCGAGCAGGAAGCGGTGGCTCTCCAGATACAGCACCAGCACGGTGGGCCGCTCGTAGATCGGGTTCCCGGTCTTCTCACTGACCTTGGCGCGCCAGTGCTGTGCGAGAAACGGTTCGAGATCGTTGATCTGCTGCTCGTATTCGGCAGCCGAGCGCCCTGACAGCGCGACCTCATGCCAGACCACCTGTGCGGCAACCGAGGCCGAGCTCGGCAGCAGCAGCGGCGCTTCCGAGTAATAGAGGTTGGTCAGGATGACGACCGTCGCCGGATGCTCATTGAACCTGTCGGGTATCTTCTCAAGGGTGAGCCGCACATCCTCGAGGCTGATTTCCTTTCCCACAAAATAGAAGGGCAGCGTCTCGAAGCGCTGATGCATCGCACGCATGAGACGCGACATGATGGTGCCGTCGCCAACGCCGGCGTCGAACACGCGGATGGCCGGTGGCCGGGGATGGATGAAGCCCAGTTCCTGCGAAATCCGCTCGGCAATGACCCGCTTTTCACTGCAGGTATTCACGAACATCAGGTACTTCTGGCGATTGTCGAAAAACCTGAAGTTCTGCTTGGGATGGCCGGCGGTGTCTTTTGAACGTGGAGCGGCCTGTTTTTGCGCCCCGCTCGGGGCTGGCTGCGGCTGCGTATCGGCATGCCGCACCGGAGCCGGCCCGTCCCCACTCTTTTGGCGCGACTTGGCAAGTCCACGCGCCGGTGGCGGCTGGTTCATGAATGCGAGCAGACGGTCAGCCGTTTCGGGCGTCACCCGCCCGCCATATCTGAGGCGCGAAACCAGCTTGCCGTCATTTACGGCGAGGCGACCAAAGGTGGACTCGGCCATTCCGGACGACTGGCAATAGTCTCTTATGTCTTGCAGCAGCGAGCCGCTATCGATTTCGCCGAGACTCATCCTCCCAAGCAGGCCAGCGCGAAAGCGCCATCATCTGCCCTCCAAAGGTGTGTACCGAACATATCCTCCCGTCGGCACGCTAAAAATTTGAACCCATTTCCCCAGCAGGGCAACCATAAAAGCACCCACAGACTGCCCACATCTGTTTCAGTGGGCAGAATTGTGGGCAGGGCTCTGCTGGATTGCGGTAGGAATATTCACGACGCAGCTGTTTGCCGTCGGCCGCATTACCCGACGTCACCCAATCTGGGCGGCTGGACCACCTTTTTGGCGTTTGTGTTGCAGGCGCACCTCGCATAATGTGCCGCGCAATCGTGGGCGGAGACAACCGCCGGCACGGGAACGTCAAACCAAACAAATAAACGGGAAGAGACATGAAACGATTTTTGCTCGCAGCGAGCGTCATCGCGCTCGCAGCCGCCGCTACGCCTGTATCCGCGGAGACCGTGCGCTGGGCACGTTCGGGCGATGCGCTGACGCTGGACCCGCATTCCCAGAACCAGGGCGTCACGCACACCTTCAACCACCACATCTACGAGACGCTTCTGGATCGTGACTCCGAAGGCACGCTGCAAGGCCGCCTCGCGACTGAGTGGAAGGTCAAAGAAGGCGACCCGACCGTGTGGGTATTCACACTGCGCCAGGGCGTCACCTTCCATGACGGCGCAGCCTTCACCGCCGAGGACGTTGTCTTCTCGCTCGACCGCGCGCGGTCGGAGAAGTCCAACATGAAGCAGCTCCACGCCGACGTGGAGAGCGTGACGGCGGTCGATGACTACACCGTCGAAGTAAAGATGAAGGGGCCGTCGCCGCTTTATCCGAACAACCTCACCAACACCTTCATGATGGACAAGACCTGGGCCGAGACCAATGACGTAGTCGAGGTGCAGGATTTCGGCGCCGGCGAGGACAACTACGCTGTTCGCAACACAAACGGCACTGGTCCCTACAAGCTCGTGTCGCGCGATCCGGACGTACGCTCGGTGCTGGCCCTCAACGAGAACCATTGGGCCGAAACGAAGCCAGCTGTGACCGAGATCATCTACCTGCCGATCGCCGAGGCCGCGACCCGCGTCGCCGCCCTGCTGTCGGGAGAGGTGGACATCGTGCAGGACGTTCCGGTGCAGGACATCGAGCGGCTCGCCGGCACCTCAGGCATCAAGGTCGAGACCGGCCCGGAAAACCGCGTCATCTATTTCGGCTACAAGTTCGGCGAAGAGCCGCTGAAGAGCTCCAACGTCACCGACAAGAACCCCTTCAACGATCCGAAGGTGCGTGAGGCGATGGAATTGGCGATCGACCGCGAGGCGATCAAGCGCGTCGTGATGCGCGGCCAGTCGATCCCGACCGGCGTGCCGACCCCGCCCTTCGTCAACGGCTGGACGCCAGAGCTCGACGCCTATCCGGCCACCAATGTCGAGGCCGCCAAGTCGCTGCTCGCCGATGCCGGCTATCCGGACGGCTTCACGGTGACGCTCGACACGCCGAACAATCGCTACGTCAATGACGAGGCGATCAGCCAGGCGGTCGTTGGCATGCTTGGCCAGATCGGCATCAAGGTGACGCTGGCCTCGCGGCCGATCGCGCAGCACTCGCCGGTCATCATCAACAACGAGTCCGACTTCTACCTGCTGGGCTGGGGTGTGCCGACCTTCGATTCGGCCTACATCTTCAACGACCTGGTACACACCAAGGAAGGCCATTACGGCGCCTACAATGTCGGCCTCTACTCCAACCCGGAACTCGACGCCAAGATCGAGTCGCTGGGCACCGAGGTTGACCTGGAGAAGCGCGACGCAACGATCGCGGAGATCTGGGAAGTGGTGAAGGGCGACCGCGTGCTGCTGCCGATCCACAATCAGGTTCTTGCCTACGCCATGAAGGACAACATCACCCTGGAAGTGCATCCGGAGAACCAGCCGCGCATCTACACGGTGACGTTCGACTAACAGGCATAATGAGACCTGCCCGCCGCGCGGTTCACGCGGCGGGCAGGTTCCGCTAACGTCGACCCACAGGCAATCGGCTGCGCTTGCGTCCGGTTGCCTTCGCGCAGGCACATCCTGAGCGGGGCGACAGTCGGAGATATTCCATGCTGTCCTTCATACTGAAGCGGCTCGTGCAGTCCGTCGTGGTCATGCTCGTGGTCGCGCTGATCGCGTTCATGCTGTTCCGCTATGTCGGCGACCCCGTGGCTTCGATGCTCGGGCAAGAGTCGCGCATCCAGGACCATGACGCGCTGCGCGAGCGGCTCGGCCTCAACGACCCGTTCTACGTCCAGTTCGCCAATTTCATCTCGAATGCGGTGCGCGGTGAATTCGGCATTTCCTACCGCCTGCAGCAGCCGGTGAGCGAACTGATCGCCAGCCGTCTGCCGGCGACAATCGAACTCGCCTTTGCATCGGCACTCATGGCGCTGGTGATCGGCGTCACGCTCGGCGTCATGTCGGCGCTGAAGCCGCGCAGCATCGCCACCGCACTGGTGATGACGCTGTCGTTGGTCGGCGTGTCACTGCCGACTTTCCTGATTGGCATTGGCCTCATCTACGTATTCGCGGTCGAGCTCCAGTGGCTGCCGTCCTTCGGGCGGGGCGCGGTGGTCGACCTTGGCTGGTGGAAGACCGGCCTTCTGACAGAGTCCGGGCTGCGCTCCCTCATACTGCCGGCGATCACGCTGTCGCTGTTCCAGCTCACGCTGATCATGCGGCTGGTGCGCGCCGAGATGCTGGAAGTGCTCAGGCAGGACTACATCAAGTTCGCCAGGGCGAGGGGCCTGTCGGCTCGCACCATCAATTTCGGCCATGCGCTCAAGAACACGCTGGTGCCGGTCATCACCATCACCGGCTTGCAGCTTGGCTCGGTCATTGCCTTCGCCATCGTCACCGAGACTGTATTCCAGTGGCCGGGCGTCGGCTCGCTGTTCGTGAATTCCGTGCAGGTCGTCGACGTGCCGGTGATGGCCGCCTATCTGATGTTCATCGCCTTCGTGTTTGTCGTCATCAACCTCATCGTCGATATCCTCTATTACGTGGTCGACCCGAGGCTCAGAATCGGGAGGGCGGCGCAATGAGCGAGCTCACGCAGACGGCCAAACCGAAAGGCGCCGTCGCCCGGTTCTTCGACAGCGATGTGTGGTTTTCGTTCCGGCGTTCGCCGGTCACCATCGTAGCGGCCACCGTGGCCGTGTCGTTGGTGCTGGCGGCACTGCTGGCGCCGTGGATCGCGCCCTACAACCCGTTCAACCCGGCAAGCCTCAACCTGATGGACGGCTTCACCGAGCCGCTGTCGGAATCGATGATGGGCAACTACTTCGTCTTCGGCTCCGACAATCAGGGCCGCGACGTGCTGTCGACCATTCTCTACGGTAGCCGCGTGTCGCTGTTCGTAGCCGTGATGGCGACGCTGTTCGCCATGGCAATCGGCATATCGCTCGGCCTTTCGGCCGGCTATGTGGGCGGCGTCTACGACAGCGTCGTGATGCGCATCGCCGACATCCAGCTTTCGTTTCCCGCAATCCTGATCGCGCTCCTGATTTTCGGTGTGGCGCGGGGCATCATCCCGCCGAGCCAGCATGAGAGCATGGCTGTCTGGGTGCTCATCATTGCCATCGGTCTCGCCAACTGGGCGCAGTTTGCCCGCACGGTGCGCGGCGCCACGATGGTTGAGCGGCAGAAGGATTACGTGTCGGCGGCGCGCATCATGGGTGTGAACCCGCTGCGCATTCTCGTCGGCCATGTGCTGCCAAATGTGCTCGGGCCGGTACTGGTCATCGCCACCATCGGGCTGGCGCTTGCCATCATCGAGGAGGCGACGCTGTCCTTCCTCGGTGTCGGGGTGCCGCCGACACAACCTTCGCTGGGCACGCTGATTCGCATCGGGCAGCAATTCCTGTTCTCCGGCGAGTGGTGGATCCTGTTCTTCCCTGCCGTCACGCTGGTGCTGCTGGCGCTGTCAGTAAACCTGCTTGGCGACTGGCTGCGCGACGCGCTCAATCCGAGGCTCCGCTGATGGCCGAGATCATGGAAAAAGCAGCAGCCACCGAGGCGGCGACAACGCCTGTGATCTCCGTGCGCGGCGTGACCGTCGACTTCCCGCTGCGGCGCGGCAATTTCCGTGCCGTGGAAGACGTGTCGTTCGACATCATGCCGGGCGAGGTGCTCGGCGTGGTGGGCGAGTCCGGCGCCGGCAAGTCGATGACGGGCTCCGCCATCATCGGCCTGATCGAGCCGCCCGGCCGCATCACTGCCGGCGAAGTGCTGCTGCACGGCAAGCGTATCGACAATCTGCCGCCGGACGAGATGCAGAAGCTGCGCGGCAAACGCATCGGCATGGTCTTCCAGGACCCGCTTACCAGTCTCAACCCGCTCTACCGCATCGGCGACCAGATCGTGGAGACGATCCGCCGTCACCTGCCGGTGAGCGAGGCGGAGGCGCGGGAACGGGCGATCGGCCTGCTGCGCGAAGCTGGCATTCCTTCGCCGGAAGACCGCATCGATGCCTATCCGCATCAGTTTTCCGGCGGCATGCGCCAGCGCGTCGTCATCGCGCTTGCGCTGGCTGCCGAGCCGGAGCTGATCATCGCCGACGAGCCGACCTCGGCGCTCGATGTGTCGGTGCAGGCGCAGATCATCAAAGTGCTGAAGCGGCTGTGCGAGAAACACGGCGCGGCGGTGATGCTGATCACCCACGACATGGGCGTCATCGCCGAGACGGCCGACCGCATGATCGTGATGAACAAAGGGCGCATCGTCGAGACCGGCAAGGTCGGCGACATCATCAGGCGGCCGAAAGAGGACTATACGATCAAGCTGATCGACGCGATCCCGTCGATCACCGATCCGATCCGGGTCCACGAAAAGCCGCCGGCGCAGACGCCGCTGGTGGAGGTCAAGAACCTCGTGCGTGACTTCGACCTATCGGGGTCGATGTTCGACCGCCTTTTCGGGCGCACCGCCAAGGTCGTGCACGCGGTGGACGATGTCTCCTTCTCGATCCGCAAAGGATCGACCTACGGGCTCGTCGGCGAGTCAGGGTCCGGCAAGTCGACCTGCGCGCGCATGATGGTCGGTCTCATCCGGCCGACGGCGGGCGAGGTGCTGCTCGACGGCAAGGACATCTGGCAGGCCGGTGCGTTCGAGCGCCGGCGCAAGGTGCAGATGATATTCCAGGACCCCTATGCCAGCCTCAATCCGCGCTGGCGGGTCGGCGACATCGTCGCCGAGCCGATCAAGGCGCTGGGTCTGGCGTCGGGGCGCGGCGAGGTCGAAGACCGCGTGGCGGACCTGCTTGAGCGGGTGCGGCTCGACGCGGCATCCATGCGCAAGTTCCCGCACGAGTTTTCGGGCGGCCAGCGCCAGCGCATCGCGATCGCGCGGGCACTTTCCAGCCAGCCGGAGTTCATTGTCTGTGACGAGCCGACTTCGGCGCTCGACGTGTCGGTGCAGGCGCAGGTGCTCGACCTGATGCGGCGGCTGCAGGACGAATTCGGACTGACCTATCTGCTGATCAGCCACAACCTCGCCGTGGTGCGCACTATGGCCGATGATGTCGGCGTGCTGAACCAGGGCAAGCTGGTGGAGCAGGGGCCGGTGGACAAGGTATTTGACAGCCCGCAGGACGAATACACCCGCATGCTGCTGTCGTCCGTCCCGGACATCTCGAAGATCGTCTAAGCGCTATGGCAATGCGTAGGCGAGGGCGGCGACCATGGTTGCCGCGCCCGCCAGCGTCGTTGCGAGCAGGGCCGCCGCCGCCAGCCGCTCGTGGCCAAAACGCGCACCGAGGATCGGGTAGACGGTGATCATCGGAGCTGCTGCGAATATGATGCCGGCAGCCATCAGTTCGGTCGGTATTCCGCCGACCAGGAAGAAGCTCAGCCCGACCAGAAGCGGGTGAAGGATCAGCTTGCCGAGCGCGACGGGCAGCACGTCGGCGGCGACCGAACGGACCTCTAGCGACGCAAGCGTGCCCCCGACGACGATCAACGCACAGGGGATGGCGGCGTCAGCCATCATGCCGACGGCGGTGACGACCGGGAGAGGCAGATTGACGCCGAGCGCCGACAGCACGACGCCGGCGACGATGGCCAGGATCAGCGGCATGCGGGCGAGCCTCAACGCGGTGCTTCGCAGTGCGGCGAGCGGACGGCCATTGCCCGCATCGGCCGATTCGGCCAGCGCGAGCGCCAGCGGGACGATGAGGATATTCTCGACCACCATGCAGAGCGGCAGTGCGGTCAACGCCGGCGCGCCAAGCGTCAGCGACGCGACCGGAAAGCCGACGAAACCGGAGTTGGATGCGGAGCCGCCAAGGGCGGCGACGGCCGAGAGGCCGGTCGACCGCGCCATGGCGAAGCGCATTGTCGCAAACACAGCGGTAAAGGTGAGCAGCGATCCGCCGCCATATGCGATCAGGTAGCCCCAGTTGAGCGTCTCGCGCAGGTCCTGTCGCAGTAGCGCGGACAGAACCAGCGCAGGCAGGGCAAAATGCAGGACGAACTGCCCCAGCGCCTTGACGAGTTCGGAACTGAGCGCATTTGTGTAGACGGCCACGAACCCCAGCCCGACCAGAAGGGCGATCGGGAGGATTGAAGACACAAGGTCGATCATGTGGTGAGGCTGCCCTGCGGATTCGCGGCGAGTGACGCCTGATGTATACACAAACGCCCGGACGGGCAAAGCCGCAGGGCATTCCACTAGCCGCCCGCGCTGCTGGCAGCTTGAAAACAAATGAGGTTTTCGATCGCAAGCCTGCAGAAATCGGAGCGGCGCGCACTTGGAATTTCATACCGGGTGTATACAATGAAGTTGCGCGGGGCCGCCAAGCCCGCGTGAAACGGCAAAGCCGCTAATTCGGCACCAGGGAGGATTGATATGGTCAAGAGGATTACCGCGGCGCTGGCGCTCGGGCTCGCTATGGGCTGGGCAACGACCGCAACCGCGCAGGAAACGCTGAAAATCGGCGTGATTCTGCCCTATTCGGGTCCGTTCGCGGACGCCGCCAACCAGCTTCAGGCGGGCATCGACCTCTACATCGCGGAGCATGGTGGCGAGGTTGCCGGCCGCAAGATCGAGCTGATCAAGAAGGACACAGGCGGCCCGGCCGCCGACGCCGCGCAGCGCGCTGCGCAGGAACTGGTCGTGCGCGATCAGGTCGACATCCTGGCCGGCTTCGCACTCACGCCCGAGGCGCTGGGCGCCGCTCCCGTCGCGACCGAGGCCAATGTGCCGATGGTTGTGATGAACGCCGCAACGTCGATCGTGACAGAGCGCTCACCGAACATCGTGCGCACCTCGGTCACCATTCCGCAGCTCAACTACGCCTTCGGCAAATGGGCCGCCGAAGAGGCTGGTGTGAAGCAGGCCTACACGCTGGTCGCCGATTACGGCCCGGGCCATGACGCCGAAGCCTCGTTTGCCAAGGGCTTCACCGAAGCCGGTGGTGAGATCCTTGGTTCCGACCGTACTCCGGTCGCCAACCCTGACTTCTCCGCTTATGTGCAGCGGGTGAGGGACGCCAATCCGGAAGCCGTCTACATCTTCGTGCCGGGTGGCGCGCAGCCGGCGGCCATCGGCAAGGCGCTGGTCGACCGCGGTCTGGCCCCGCCGGACGTGAAGATCCTCGCCCAGGGCGAACTGACCCATCCGGAAGCATTGGAGAGCATGGGTGAGACGGCGCGCGGCGTCATCACGACCTTCCACTACACGCTCGAGCGCGACGATCCGCTCAACAAGGCATATGTGGACGGCTACATGGCCGCCAACAACGGCCGTAAGCCCGACCTGTTCTCGATCGGCGGCTATGACGGCATGCACCTGATCTACGAGGCGCTGAAGGCGACCAACGGCGACTCGAGCGCAGAGGCGTTCGTGGAAGCGGCCAAGGGAATGGCGTGGGACAGCCCGCGCGGCCCGGTGATGATCGATCCCGAAACCCGCGATATCGTGCAGACCGTCTACATCCGCGAGGTGCAGGAGGTCGATGGCGAGTTGCAGAACGTCATCATCCACTCGATTCCGGAGGTGAAGGACCCGCTGCACGGAGCGAACTGAGGCACTTTTCGCTTCTCAAGACAGCAGGTATGCCTGACCCGTGATCGGGAACATTGCCATCGTTCTGTTCGACGGGTTCGCCTTCGGGATGCTTTTGTTCGTCCTGTCGGTGGGCCTGTCGGTCACGCTCGGTCTGATGAACTTCATCAACCTGGCGCATGGCGCATTCGGCATGATCGGCGGCTACGTCACCGTGCTCGCGATGCGGCAGTTCGGCGTCCCGTTCCTGCTCACGCTGCCGGCGGCCTTTCTGATAGCGGCGCTCGTCAGCGTCTTCTTTGAACGCACATTGTTTCGCCGGCTCTACCGGGCCGGCGAACTCAACCAGGTCCTGTTCACCATCGGCCTGGTGTTCGTGGCGACCGCGGTCGCCACCTATTTCTTCGGCACCGGGCAGCAGCCGATCGTGCTGCCCAGTTGGCTGCGCGGCTCGGTGGAAATCGCCGGCCTGCGGTTGGGCGTCTACCGCATCTTCCTGATCGCGATAGCGCTTGTCATCGTCGCGCTGGTCTATTTCGGGCTGGAGCAGACGCGCATGGGTGCGCAGATCAGGGCTTCCGTCGACAACCAGCGCGTGGCGCAGGGGCTGGGCCTCGATGTCGAGCGCATATTTGCAGTCACCTTCGCTCTGGGCAGCGGCCTTGCCGGGCTCGGCGGTGCGCTAGCCATCGAAATCGTCGGCCTTGATCCGTCCTTCGGCTTCCACTTCCTCGTCTATGTGCTGATCGTGGTTGCGGTCGGCGGGCTCGGCTCGGTCGCCGGCTCGTTTGTCGGTGCGGCGCTGCTCGGTATCGGCGACGTGGCCGGCAAATATTTCGTGCCCGAAATCGGCTCGTTCCTGATCTATCTGCTTCTGGTCGGCATACTTCTGGTGCGGCCGCTCGGACTGTTCGGTAAAAGATGAGCGCCGAGCACACCCAGATCGAGCGGCGTTCGACGGCTGTGCAACAGCCGCTAGAGTGGCTGAAAGGACAGAGCCGCTGGTCGGTGTTCGAGCTCCTGTTCTGGGTCGCCGCGCTGATCCCGTTCTTCTTCTTTCCCACCTATCTGACGCTGTTCAGCCAGATCGCAATTGCCGCGCTGTTCGCTATCTCGGTCGACCTGATCCTCGGCTATGCCGGCATCGTGACGCTGGGTCACGCCATGTTCTTCGGGCTCGGCGCCTATGTCGCGGGGCTGCTCAGCGCCAAGCTGGGCTGGGGCGAGCCGATCACGGGGCTGATGATTTCAGGCGCGTTCGCCGGACTCGTCGGTTTCCTGGTCAGCTTCCTTATCGTGCGCGTGCAGCATCTGGCGCTGATCATGGTAACGCTTGGGCTCGGGCTGCTCACCTATGAACTCGCCAATTCCATGAGCTGGCTTACCGGCGGCACGGACGGCCTTCTCGGCGTCAAGACCTGGGACATCCTTGGCTATTTCCGGTTCGATTTATGGGGCTACACTGCCTATGGCTATTCGCTGGCAGCGCTGCTGATCGGCTTCCTGGCGAGCCGCAGGATCGTCAATTCCTCATTCGGGCTGGCGCTGCGCGGCATTCGCGAAAACACCGCGCGCATGCCGGTCATCGGCTCGGAATATCGCTGGCACCTGCAGAAGATCTATACGATTTCCGCCGTCATCGCCGGCATCGCCGGAGCGATGCTGACGCAGACGACGAATTTCGTCACGCTCGAAGTGCTCAGCTTCCAGCGCTCGGCCGATGTCGTGGTGATGCTGATCCTCGGCGGCACGGGCCGGCTCTACGGGGCGATCCTCGGCGCTCTGATCTTCCTTCTGATGCGCGACCAGCTTGCCGGCATCAATCCGCAATACTGGTATTTCTGGATCGGCCTGCTGCTGATGGTGGTTGTGCTGTTCATGCCCAAGGGCATTCTCGGCCGCCTGTCGGACCTCGTGCGGAGGTTTGGCCGATGACGACAGGCGATAGCGTGCTGCGCACCGAAGCCGTGTGCAAGAATTTCGGTTCGCTGCAGGTGGCGCGAGACGTCTCGATCTCCTTGCCGCGCGGAGCGCGCCATGCGCTGATCGGTCCGAACGGCGCCGGCAAGACCACGCTAATCAACCTCATAACGGGGCAAACGAAGCCGGATTCCGGCAGGATACTCCTGCACGATGAGGATGTGACCGCCGTAGCAACCGCTGGGCGCGTGCGCCGCGGTCTCACCCGTACCTTCCAGATCAACACGCTTTTCCCGGCGCTCACGCCAATTGAGGCGGTGACGCTCGCGGTGGCGGAGCGCAAGCAGCAGGCCGGTCAGTTCTGGCGCAGCCTGACCGACCACAAGGAAACGGTCGAGGAAAGCTTCGAAACGCTGCAGCAGCTGGGGCTGGGCAATGTCGCCACCAGCGAAACGCGCACGCTCGCTTATGGCCAGCAGCGGTTGCTCGAAATCGCGCTGGCGCTGGCAACGAAGCCGAAGGTTCTGCTGCTCGACGAGCCCGCCGCCGGCGTGCCGAAGGACGAAAGCGCGATGCTGTTCGAGGTGGTGGCGGCGCTGCCGGACGACATCTCGGTGCTTTTCATCGAGCACGACATGAACATCGTCTTCAAGTTCGCGACACGCATCATCGTGCTGGTGTCGGGCGGCGTGTTGCTCGAAGCGGAGCCGGAGGTGGTGCGCAGTGACCCGCGCGTGCGCGAGGTCTATCTCGGGAACGCCCACCATGGCTGAGGCGCTTCTCGAACTCAAAGACGTGCGCTCGGGTTATGGCGAGGCCGTGGTGCTCGACGGAGTCTCCGTATCGGTGCCGGCGAACGGCAGCCTTGCCGTGCTCGGCAGAAACGGAGTCGGCAAGTCTACGCTTCTGCTGACAATGATGGGCATCGTGCCGCTGATGCGCGGATCGATCACGCTGCAGGGCAGGGACGTGTCACGGCTGCAGCCACACCTGCGGGCGAGGGCGGGGCTGGGCTGGGTCCCGCAGGAGCGCGAGGTGTTCCCCTCGCTCAATGTCGAGGAAAACCTGACGGTCGCCGCCACGCGCGGCCGCTGGAACCTCGATTCGATCTACGGTCTCTTCCCACGGCTCAAGGAGCGGCGCCAGAACATGGGCAACCAGCTCTCGGGCGGAGAGCAGCAGATGCTGACCATCGCCCGCACGCTGATGACCAATCCCTCGGTGCTTTTGCTGGACGAGCCGCTGGAGGGGCTTGCGCCCATCATCGTGGAGGAACTCACTGGCGCGATCCGGAAAATGGCGCAGGACGAGGGCATCGCGCTGGTGCTGGTCGAGCAGCATGCCGACGTGGCGCTAAGGCTGACGGACCAGGCGATCATCCTGGAGCGGGGCGTCGTCGCGCATCAGGCCCGCTCTGACGAGCTGCTCAACGATCAGGCGACACTGGACCGCTATATCGGGCTCAACCTGACTGGCTCGGCCGCTTAGCTGGAGCGCGGCCGGCGGGTTTCGCCGGTATGTATACACATTCGCGATGGGACGAATGTGGGCTGGTCGTTTCGATGCGGCCACCCATGGTCTCAATCGGCATCATTTGCGCGCCCACTCGTGCATCTGCGCTTGCGCTGGCGGCGTGCCTGCGGCACATTATGTATACAATCTGTATGGGAGGACTAACGATGTCAGGTTCAAGCCTGGAGACGGTGCTCACGGAGAAGGGCAACGCCGTCGATATGCTGCGCAATTCTCAGATCGGTATGTATGTCTATCCGGTGGTGGCGCCCGAGTTCACCAACTGGCGCGACGAGCAGCGGGCCTGGCGCGACAGCGCTGTCCTGTTCGACCAGACGCACCACATGGACGAGCTCATCGTGGAAGGGCCGCAGGCGGCGGAATTCCTCGATCATGTCGGCATCAACTCTTTCGCCAATTTCGACCTGAACCGCGCCAAGCACTTCGTGCCGGTGACGCCCGCAGGCCATGTCATCGGCGACATGATCATTTTCCGCGAGCGCGAGGACAAGTTCGTCCTCGTTGGCCGCGCGCCGACGGCAAACTGGGTCGAGTTCCAGCAGGCCGTGGGCAAATGGAACGTGCGGCTGCACCGCGACCCGCGCTCGGATTCGCGACCGGACGGCAAGGCGATCTACCGCACGCACTATCGGTTTCAGATCCAGGGACCGGACGCGTCAAAGGTCTTCGAGAAGATGAATGGCGGGCCAATTCCCGACGTGAAGTTCTTCCATGTCGACTGGATCAATGTCGGTTCCAAGCGCGTGCAGGCGCTGCGCCATGGCATGTCCGGTGCGCCGGGGCTGGAAATCTGGGGTCCATACGCCGACAAGAGCTACATCCAGTCGACCATCATGCAAGCCGCCCGCGACGCCGGCGTGAACCTCGTTCCGTGCGGCAGCCGCGCCTACTCGACCAACACGCTGGAATCGGGCTGGATTCCCTCGCCGCTGCCCGGCATCTACACCGGTGACGGCATGCTGAAGGAATACCGGCAGTGGCTCGGCGCCAACAGCTACGAGGCGATGGGCTCCATCGGCGGCTCGATGGTGTCGAAGAACATCGAGGACTACTACGTCAACCCGTTCGAACTGGGCTACGGCTTCTATATTGGCTGGAAGTCCGACTTTATCGGCAAGGACGCACTGGCGAAGATGAAGGACGGCCCGAACCGCAAGAAAGTCACCTTCGAATGGAACCGCGACGACGTGCTCAAGGTCATCGCCTCCGGCTTCGAGGACGGCACGCCATACAAATGGATCGACTTCCCGCAGCCGAACTATGCCTCGTCGTCGGCCGACCTCATCATGCGCGACGGCAAGCAGGTCGGCATGTCGATGTTCAACGGCTACTCCTTCAACGAGCGCTGCGTGCTTTCGCTTGGGGTGGTGAGCCAGGATGTGCAGGAAGGCGACGTGCTGACGCTTGTCTGGGGCGAACCCGACGGCGGCAGCAACAAGACGTCCACCGAGCGCCACAAGCAGGCAGAGATCAGGGTGCGCGTTTCGCCGACGCCCTATTCGCGGGAGGCGCGAGAGAGCTACGCCGAGGATAGCTGGCGCACCAGGAAGAGCGCCTGATTTCGAACTTCCGGGCCGCGTGCAAGACCGCGGCCCGGGCTGTCTAAAAATACCTCTTGACCTTCCAGTGACTGGAAGGATTATCTCGCCTGTCATATCTTATCAGGGGTATGACGATGGCACACGATCATCATCACAATCACGCAGCGGGAAGCTGCTGCTCTCATGACCATGCCGCCGGCGCCAAGGGCGAGGCGGTCGTTCGCGATCCCGTATGCGGCATGACGGTCGATCCCTCCGCGGGCAAGCCGACCGCGGAACATGACGGCCACACCTATCATTTCTGCTCCGAGAGCTGCCGGACGAAGTTCTCCAAGGCTCCGCAGGATTATCTGACCGCGACCGATCCGGTGTGCGGGATGACAGTAGACCGCTCCAGCGCGAAGCATTTCGCGCGCCATGAGGGGCAGGCGTTCTATTTCTGCTCGGCGGGGTGCCAGTCGAAGTTCGAGGCAGACCCGGCGAAATATCTCGGCGACCGGCCAGCGCCGGAGCCGATGCCCGCCGGCACGCAATATACCTGCCCGATGCACCCGGAGATCGTCCGCGACAAGCCCGGCTCCTGCCCGCTCTGCGGCATGGCGCTGGAACCGATGGGCGTGCCGACCGGCGACGAGGGGCCTAATCCGGAACTGATCGACTTCACCCGCCGCTTCTGGGTGAGCGCCGTTCTTGCGCTGCCGCTGCTGATCGTCGCCATGGGTCCGATGCTCGGCCTGCCGGTCCGGGAGTGGATCGGCGAGCAAGTCGCGGTGTGGCTGGAACTGGCGCTGGCGACTCCGGTCGTGGTCTGGGCCGCGATCCCGTTCTTCCATCGCGGCTACGAGTCCATCGTCAATCGCAGCCCCAACATGTGGACGCTGATCTCGATCGGCGTCGGCGCGGCATACGCATACAGCGTGGTAGCGACGCTGTTCCCCGGCATCTTCCCGCATCAGTTCCGCGGGCACGGCGGCACCGTTCCGGTCTATTTCGAGGCCGCCGCGGTCATCGTCGCGCTGGTCTTCCTGGGACAGGTGCTGGAACTGAGGGCGCGCGAGCGCACCGGATCGGCGATCCGCGCTCTGCTCGACCTCGCGCCGAAGACCGCAAGGCGCATCGCCGACGACGGTTCGGAGGTCGACGTTCCGCTCGACGAGGTCCAGACCGGCGACAAGCTTCGCGTACGGCCGGGCGACAGCGTGCCTGTCGATGGCGTGGTGGTCGAGGGACGGTCTTCGGTCGACGAGAGCATGATTACGGGCGAGCCGGTGCCGGTCGAGAAGACCGAGGGCGACGCGCTTACCGGCGGCACCCTCAACAAGAATGGTTCCCTCGTCATGCGGGCCGAGAAGATCGGCTCCGACACGGTGCTGTCGCAGATCGTCGAAATGGTCGCCAAAGCGCAGCGTTCGCGCGCTCCGATCCAGGGGCTGGCCGATCGAGTGTCGTATTACTTCGTGCCGACTGTCGTGCTGGTCGCGATTGTCGCCTTCGTCGTGTGGGGCGTCTTCGGCCCGTCGCCGTCGATGGCATTTGCAATCGTCTCGGCGGTTTCGGTGCTGATCATCGCCTGCCCATGTGCGCTCGGGCTCGCAACGCCAATGTCGATCATGACGGCGACTGGGCGCGGTGCGCAGGCCGGTGTGCTGATCAAGGACGCCGAGGCGCTGGAGCGATTCGCTGGCGTTGATACGCTGATTGTCGACAAGACCGGGACGCTCACCGAGGGCCGGCCGAGCTTGACCGACGTGAAGGCGGCCGAAGGATTTGACGAGAAGGAAGTCCTGTCGCTCGCAGCGTCGCTGGAGCGCGGTTCGGAGCATCCGCTGGCCGAGGCGATCGTTGCCGGGGCAGAAGGGAGGGGCGCGAAGCTCGTTTCCGCCACGGACTTCGACGCCGTAACCGGCAAGGGCGTGTCCGGCAAGGTATCGGGCAAGGCCGTTGCGCTTGGCAACGCCGCGATGATGGAGGAACTGGGCGCGGATGTCTCCGCACTCCAGAGTGCCGCCGACGCGCTGCGCGGTGAGGGCAAGACTGCGATGTTCGTCGCAATCGACGGCAAGGCGGCGGGAATTGTCGCCGTCGCCGACCCCATCAAGGAGACGACAGCCGCGGCGATCCGCGCCCTGCACGAAAGCGGGCTCAAGATCATCATGGCGACGGGCGACAATGCACGCACCGCGAAAGCCGTGGCATCGAAGCTCGGCATCGACGAGGTGCGGGCCGACATGCTGCCCGAAAGCAAGCAGAAGCTCATCGACGAACTACGCGCCGGCGGATCGAAGGTTGCGATGGCCGGTGACGGCGTGAACGACGCGCCGGCGCTTGCCGCGGCGGATGTCGGCATCGCCATGGGCACGGGCGCGGACGTTGCCGTCGAGAGCGCCGGCATCACTCTGGTGAAGGGCGATCTCAACGGCA
This sequence comes from Rhizobiaceae bacterium, assembly GCA_017643025.1. Classification (GTDB taxonomy): domain Bacteria; phylum Pseudomonadota; class Alphaproteobacteria; order Rhizobiales; family Rhizobiaceae; genus RCIO01. Next base: position 363,415 of record JAEPOG010000001.1, on the reverse strand, counting down.
TCGTGCGGGCGCGGACGCTTGCTCGCGCCACCATCCGCAACATCAAGCAGAACCTGTTTTTCGCCTTTGTTTACAACGCAGTGGGCGTGCCGATTGCAGCGGGTATCCTGTACCCGGTCTTCGGTACGCTGTTGTCTCCGATGATCGCCGCCGCGGCCATGAGCCTGTCGTCGGTCTCGGTGATCGGCAATGCGCTCCGGCTGCGCTCGCTGCGCCTCGACCAGGGAGTACAACGATGAATATCGGAACCGCCTCAGATCGGGCAGGGCTACCCGCCAAGACGATCCGCTACTACGAGGATATCGGGCTGCTTGCACCGCAGCGGCTCGACAATGGGTACCGCGACTACTCGACCGCGGACGTGCACCGGCTACGTTTCCTGCAGCGTTCGCGCAGCCTCGGCTTCTCGGTCGAAGAATGCAGGCAGCTCCTGTCGCTCTACGGCGACAGCGGGCGCGAGAGCGCCGAGGTGAAGGCAATCGCCGAGACGAAACTCGCCGAGATCGAGCGCAAGATCGTCGAGCTCAAAGGACTGCACGGTGTGCTCAGCCATCTGGTGGCAAACTGCCATGGCGACGGGCGGCCGGAGTGTCCGATCCTCGACGAGCTGGCCGGCGAAACGCACTAGATCGGCGAGGCGGCCTAGCTGCCGTGCAGCACCAGTTCGATGTCGCGGACCAGCTTCACCATCGCCGGGCCGTAGACAGTCTCGATCTTCTCCGGCGTGAACTGGTGCGGCGGGCCGCCGCAATTGAAGGCGTAGATACCGGAACCGTCGGCGGTCTTCAGGGCAACGCCGACGGCATGGATGTCGGACCGCCAGTGGCCGGGCGACCGCACATAGCCTTTCTTCGGATATTGCGCGACCGCGGCCTCGATCTCGGCGCGCAGAACCGGCCATTCCCTCGGGTGGCGTTCGGCAAGGCGGTCGAACGTTTCCTCACGCTCCAGCGGATCCATTGCTGCAATAAGCGCCCAGCCCATCGCTGTCTTGGCGAGCGGGATGCGCGAGCCGACATCGAGCTGCACGGTGAAGGTGGATGATCCCCTGGCGATGTCGAGATAGAGGGCGCGGTTGCGGTCGAGCACCCCCAGCGCGATCGGCGCCGCGAGATCGTCGGCGGCCTTGGCCATCAGCGGCCGCGCCACCTGCCTGATACCAAGATTGGCGAGGGCAGCGTAACCCAGCGCGATTGCCGACGGCGCCAACTGATATTTGCCCATGCGCGGCACGTGCATGAGGTAGCCGAGTTCGCATAACGTGTATGTGAGCCGGGTAACGGTCGGTCGCGGCAAGCCCGTGCGCTCGGCTATCTCGTGATTGCCGAGAAACCCGTCGCGCACCCTGAAAGCCCGCAAAACCTCCAGCCCGCGCGCCAGCGCCACCACGAATTTCCGGTCTTGCCCGCGCTGGGCAAACCTTTCGTCGTGTTCACTTTCTTCCGATCCCGGCGGGCTTTTTGCGTCCATCTGGCGACCAATGTTGACTTTGCTTCAAGCCGCTGTCTATCAATAAATCAACGAAAGCGAAAGTGAATTTCGCAGAGCGGAATTGGGAGGATAGGCGGCCTTGCCGGTGCGAACGCATCCGGGCGCGGCAGGCGGTTGCTGCGCCACACAATCGACAATCCGGACGTCGCGTCCGGCGCTGTGCAGAGCGCTGGGCAGACGAGGGTTCGCCAGGTGAGCGCCGCCGCTCCCGATCCGCTGCTGTCGGTCCGCGACATTGCCGTTCAGTTCGGGGGCATCAAGGCTCTCGACGGCATCAGCTTCGACATGAAGCAGGGGCAGATACTCGGCCTCATCGGTCCCAATGGCGCCGGCAAGACGACGCTCTTCAACTGCCTCAGCCGCCTCTACACGCCAAGTTCGGGCGATATCCTGTTCAAGGGCTCAACGCTTCTGGACAGGCCGGCGCACCGCATCGCCGAGGCCGGTATCGGTCGTACATTCCAGAACCTCGCGACTTTCAAGAACCTGACGGTGCGCGACAATATTCGCATCGGCGCGCATTCGGCGAGCAGCAGCGACATGGCAAGCGACGCGCTGCGGCTGCCATGGGTCGGCCGGAACGAAGCCAGGATCGATGAAATCGTCGACGAACTGATCGACTATCTGGAGATCGGCGCTGTCGCCGACATGCCGGTGGCGGGCCTGCCGTTCGGCACGCTCAAGCGTGTCGAACTGGCCCGCGCGCTGGCCAGCCAGCCGACCCTACTGTTGCTCGACGAACCCGCCGGTGGCCTCAACCATGACGAGATCACCGAACTCGGCGAGCGCATCAAGAAGATACGCGATGAGCGCAACGTCACGGTCCTGCTGGTCGAGCATCACATGAACCTCGTCATGGCGATCTCGGACGTGGTGGTTGTGCTGAATTTCGGGCGCAAGATCTCGGAAGGCACGCCCGAGGCGGTGCAGGCCGACCCCGAGGTCATTCGCGCCTATCTGGGAGATGCGGCATGAGCGCCACGCTGAAGGTGCGCAACCTCGAAGCGAGCTACGGTGCGTTCAAGGTGCTGCACGGCCTCGACTTCGACATCGCTGAGGGCAGCGTCACGACGCTGCTGGGGGCCAACGGCGCCGGCAAGACCACGACCTTGCGCGCGCTGTGCGGCATGATCCGGCGCTCGGGCACAATCGAGTACGAAGGCCGTTCTATCGCGAACATGAAGACCGAGGACATCGTCCGCCTCGGCGTCGCGCATGTGCCGGAGGGCAGGGGAACCTTCACCTCGCTGACGGTGGAGGAGAATCTCAGGCTGGGCGCCATGACGCGCAGCGCCGGCGACGGCATTTCCGGCGACATCGACCGCATCTTCGCGTTTTTCCCGCGCCTCAAGGAGAGGGCCAGCCAGCAGGCGGGAACGCTTTCGGGCGGTGAGCAGCAGATGCTCGCGATCGGCCGCGCGCTCATGCTGCGGCCGAAGCTGATGCTGCTGGACGAGCCTTCCTTCGGGCTGGCGCCGCTGATCGTGAAGGAGGTGTTCGCGATCCTCGCCGACATTCGCGAGAACATGGGCGTGAGCATGCTGCTCGTCGAGCAGAACGCCTCGCTGGCCCTCGAACTCGCCGATCAGGCCTACCTTATTGAAACCGGCAGCATCGCGCTTTCCGGACCCGCCGCGGAAATCCGCGACGACGAGTCCGTGCGCGCGTCCTACCTCGGATACTGATCATGGAAACCTTCATCCAACAGGTGCTGGCGGGGATTGCGACGGGCGGCATCTATGCCTGCATGGCACTCGCCGTGGTCATGATCTACCAGGCGATCCACCATCTGAATTTCGCCCAGGGCGAGATGGCGATGTTCTCCACCTTCATCGCCTGGCAATTGCTGCAGTGGGGCATCCCGTACTGGCTGGCGTTCGGCCTGACGATCGTCATTTCGCTTATCGGCGGCTACGTGCTGGAGCGCAGCGTCTTCAAACCCATCCATAACGCGCCAGTGCTCAGCCACATCGTTATTTTCATTGCGCTTTTCGCAATATTCAACAGTCTCGCCGGCTTCATCTGGGACTTCACGATCAAGCCGTTCCCGAGCCCGTTCGGCAACGCGCCGTTGTTTGGCGGCGGGCTCATAGGCGGCCATCAGGCAGGCATGATCATCATCACGCTGGTGGTTCTGCTGATCCTGTTCGCCTTCTTCCGCTACACGCGTGTCGGCCTCGCCATGAGGGCGGCGGCCGCCAATCCGGAGTCGGCGAAACTCGTCGGTATCCGCGTCGGTGTGATGACCGGGCTCGGCTGGGGCATGGCCTCGGCGGTCGGCGCTGTCGCAGGCATCCTGATCGCGCCCGTCGTCTTCCTCGAGCCCAACATGATGCTGTCGATCCTGCTCTACGGCTTTGCCGGGGCGGTTCTGGGCGGTCTGAGCAGCCCGGGCGGCGCGGTGCTCGGCGGCTTCACCGTCGGCGTCGTGGAAAATCTCGCGGGCACTTACATCCCGGTTGTCGGCGCGGAGCTCAAGCTCCCGATCGCGCTGTTCCTGATCGTGGCCGTGCTCGTCTTCAAGCCAACCGGCCTGTTCGGCCAGAGAGTGGTCCAGCGGGTGTGACATGACAGTGCAGCAGGAAGAAGTCTCGGCAGTCGAGGCAAGGCAGGAGCAGCAGGCACGCTCCGTCAGTGCAGCGACCATCTCCTCGCTGGTCGTTCTCGCGGCGCTGGTTCTGTGCCCGTTCTTCATCAGCGGCTTCCAGACGTTCCAGCTCAACCTGATGCTGATCTACGCGATCGCGATCATGGGACTGAACCTGCTGACCGGGTTCAACGGGCAGTTCTCGCTTGGGCACGGCGCGTTCTACGCAATCGGCGCCTACACCGCCGCCATCCTGATCGACACGTTTGGCGTGAGCTATGTCTGGACACTGCCGGCAGCCGGGGTCATCTGTTTCGTGTCCGGCTTCCTGTTCGGTCTGCCTGCGCTGCGGCTTGAGGGCGTCTATCTGGCGCTTGCCACCTTCGCGCTGGCAGTCGCCACGCCGCAGATGCTCAAGCTCTCGATCCTCGAGCACTGGACGGGCGGCGTGCAGGGCATCGTCATCAGAAAACCCAAGGCGCCGTTCGACCTGCCGCTGAGCCAGGATCAATGGCTGTACTTCTTCACCCTGTTCGTCGGGCTGCTGCTCTACTGGGCGGCCCGGAACATGGTCAAAAGCCGGTCCGGCCGAGCCATCATGGCGATCCGCGACAATCCGCTCGCAGCGCGCTCGATGGGCGTCAACGTTGCGCTCTACAAGTCGCTCACCTTCGGTGTCAGCGCGCTGTTCACCGGCATAGCCGGGGCGCTGGGCGCCATCGTCATCCAGTTCGTCGCGCCGGACAGCTTCACCTTTGTGCTGTCGGTGGCGTTGCTCGTCGGGTTGGTGGTCGGCGGTGTCGGCTGGCTGCCGGGCGCCATCGTCGGAGGCGCTTTCATCGTATTCGTTCCGAACATCGCCGAGGAGATCAGCAAGGGTCTCTCCGGCGCGATGTACGGCCTCATGCTGATCCTCCTGATCTACGTGATGCCGACCGGGGCGGGAGGTCTGATCCGTACCGTAACGGATCGTCTGACGCGGCGATGAAGCCGCGGGCTAAAACGACAGGGAGTGAGCAATGAAAGACAGATTCAAGCGCGTTGGCGGCCTCAGCGCCGTCGTCGGTTTCTCCGTCATAGCATTCGCGGCCGCGGCCCAGGATACCGGCGTGACGGACACCACCATCAAGATCGGTCTGGTGCAGCCATTCAGCGGCCCGGCATCGGCCTATTCGCAGATCGCCTATACCAACGAAGCCTACATCAACATGATCAACGACAATGGCGGCGTTTGCGGCCGGCAGATCGAGCTGATCACCTATGATGACGGCTACAGCCCGCCCAAGACGGTGGAGCAGACCCGCAAGCTGGTCGAAAGCGATCAGGTCTTCCTGATCTTCAACGGCCTCGGCACACCCACCAATTCGGCCATCCACGACTACATGAACATCAAGGAGGTGCCGCAGCTCTTCGTGGCAACCGGCGCTTCGAAGTTCGGCGATCCGGAGAACTTCCCGTGGACGATGGGCTGGCAGCCCAACTACATCGCCGAGGGCAAGATCTACGCCCGCTACATCCTGGACAATATCGACGACGCCAAGATCGGTATCCTCTACCAGAACGACGACTACGGTAAGGACTACATCAACGGCTTGCGCGCAGGCCTTGGCGACAAGGCCGACGACATGATCGTCATGGAACAGCCTTATGAGGTGGCCGATCCGACGGTCGACTCGCAGATCATCAACCTGAAGGCTTCAGGCGCCAATGTGTTCCTGAACGTCGCGACGCCGAAATTCGCGGCGCAGGCGATCAAGAAGGCGGCGGAGATCGGCTGGGAAGCCACGCACATCGTCAACAGCGTGTCGAACTCGGTGGGCTCGGTGCTGAAGCCGGCGGGCTTCGAGAATGCCGTCGGCATCATCAGCGCCAACTACGGCAAGGATCCGCAGGACCCGCAGTGGGAGGGCGATCCGGGGCTCCAGAAGTGGAGCGATTTCATGGACAAGTACTATCCGGACGGCGACAAGACTTCGAGCTTCACGGTGTTCGGCTACGGCGTCACGCAGACGCTTGAGCACGTGCTGAAGTCCTCGTGTGACGATCTCACCCGCGCGGGCGTGATGAAGGCCGCCGCGAGCATCACGGACTTCGAAACCGACACGGCGCTGCCAGGGATCAAGATCAACACCAGCGCGACGGACTTCTATCCGATCGAGCAGATGCAGCTGATGAGGTTCAACGGCGAGCGCTGGGAACTCTTCGGCGATGTGATCGACGGTTCCAACGCAACGAACTGACGTTCTTCGTCCAGCGCCTTCCGCTGGCAACTGGCGGGCCTCCACTCCGGCGGCGGCCCGTCTTTTTCATGCGCTGTTGTTCAGGGCTTGTCGGAATATGAAGCGACGACGTTAGGCCCCGCCGGCAAATCCATCGTGGAGTAGAAGGCCCCCACTATTGCCAGCATGATCAGTGTGATCACGGTGGTCGTGCTCAGCATGTCTTTCATCGCGTTCATGGCGCTTCCCCCGAATGGCCAAACAACGCTGTCCGGTCTAGCAGAGTTCCATTTTGCTCCCGTAACCGGAGAAGGGGCATTTTTAGTCAATATTCCGGCGCACCGTCGGCGTTCGTGCATCCCAGTCGACGAATGCAACTTTAAGGGCGAGCCTTAACTATCTGAATCATCGTGATTTCTATCTTTCAACCGGTCGCCACGGAACGTGTATCCGGTCTCGATTGCAGCGCTGCCGAATTTGCCGCGTAATGCGTCGATGGCGCCCTCGGCAAGTGCCCGTTTGCGGGCATTGACGTCGATAAGGTCGGGCGGATCGGCGCGGTCGAGGTCCATGAAATCGCTCACGCCGATGCCGATCAGGCGGTATTCGGTGCCATCGGTTTCGCGCCGCAGAAGCTCCAGCCCTGTCTGAAAAATGCGGTCGGCAAGGCGGGTTGGATCGGCCAGCTGCCGGTTGCGCGTGCGTATGCGGAAATCGCGCGACTTCAGTTTGAGCGTCACGGTCCGCCCGGCCAATTCGGCCTTCTTCAGTCTCGCCGATACGCGCTCGGAGAGCTTTCTCAGAATCGGGACGAGATCGTCGAGAGCGGCGAGGTCGGTATTGAAAGTGGTCTCGGCCGAAACGCTTTTGGTGTCCTGGCCAGGATCGACGGCGCGGTCGTCGATGCCGCGCGCGAGGTGATAGAGCCTGTCGCCCATGGACCCGTAGCTGCGCATCAGGTCGGCGCGTTCCATGCGTAGCAACTGGCCGATCATACGGATGCCGTCACGCTCCAGGGTCGCAGCGAACGCCTTGCCCACACCCCAGATCAGAGTGACCGGCTGGGCAGCGAGAAAGCCCGGAGCCTCGGAGCGGCCGATCACGGAGAAGCCGCGCGGCTTCTCGAAATCCGACGCGATCTTGGCGAGAAACTTGCAGTAGGAGAGGCCAATCGACGCCGTAATGCCGATATCCTTCTCCATCCGGGAAGCGAAGCGCCCGAGAGCGATGGCCGGCGGCACGCCGTGCAGTCGCTCGGTGCCCGACAGGTCCATGAATGCCTCATCGATGGAGATGGGCTCCACCAACGGCGTCAGCGCGCGCATCATCTCGCGTACTTCGTGTCCGACGCGCGCATATTTCTCCATGTCCGGCTTGAGCACCACGGCATCCGGGCAGGCTTCCAGCGCCTTGAACATCGGCATTGCGGAGCGGACGCCGCGAATTCGGGCGATGTAACAAGCAGTTGAGACCACACCGCGCTTGCCGCCGCCGATGATGACCGGCTTGTCGCGCAATTCGGGACGGTCGCGCTTTTCAACCGCCGCATAGAAGGCGTCGCAGTCCACATGCGCAATGGTGAGGCCGTAGAGCTCGGCGTGGCGCACGACACGAGGGCTGCCGCAGGCAGAACAGCGTCTTGACCCGCCGCGCTGCAGGGTCAGGCAGTCACGGCAGAATCCGTGCAGGGGATCGTTGACAGCCATTGCCGATTCTGAGAACATAACAGGAACAATCATGCAGTTTAAGGTCAGGCGCAGTTCGCGGCAAGCGGACAGCGCTGCGCGAAGCGTGCCAAGGGGAGGGACAGAGCGTGGCGAGTGTTTGCAGACCGCTGACGCCGGATCTGTGGCCGGCTTTCGAGAACCTGTTCGGCAAGCAGGGCGCCTGTTATGGCTGCTGGTGCACCCATTTCCGGCTGCCGCCCGCGGCCAGGCGGGCGTCCGATCACGTCGGCAACAAGGCACATATCAGGGCGCGGATCGAAGCCGGCCCGCCGCCGGGACTGCTTGCCTTTGACGGCGACAAGGCAGTGGGGTGGATGCAGATCGGTCCGCGCGCCGACGTGCCCGAATGGAACAACAAGGGCCGCGCCTCGGCGCCGATGGCGGACGGCGCAGCTGACGATCCGGCCGTTTGGGCGATTTCTTGCTTCTTCATCCGATCCTCTGCGCGCGGCAGCGGCCTGTCGCACAGGCTCGTTGAGGCGGGAATCGAATACGCAAGGGCGAATGGGGTCCGGCTGCTCGAGGTGTGCCCGATGACGGAGGCGAAGACGCCGCGCTCGCTCGGTCTGTTCGTGGGATCGAAGCGGGTCTTTGATGCTGCGGGCTTCAGCGTCGTCACGGAGCGCAAGGCAGGGCGGCCGCTGATGCGGCTTGAGTTGTAGTTAGGTCGGAACGCCCAGCGCGCGGGCAATTTTCGGCTGTGCGTCGCGCCAGTCCTCGACGATGTGCAGCCCCTCGATCTCGATGGGCGGCATGAGTTCGCGCAGGGAATTATCGGCCATCAGGTGGAAGAGATGCGCCTCCGGCACATGCCTGCCTACGGAAGCGAGGTTGTTCGGCATGTCGTCGACGAAAGCAACGGCGCGCTCGGCCGGGCCGCGCAGCGCGGCAATTGCGGGCCCTTTCGACGCCTCGGTGGTGAGCAGCGGATAGTCGAGCCCGAGCGACCGCAAATGCCGGCGGCGGACATCGCGATGGCGGTGCGGCATCGCGGTGAGTAGTACGATCTCCACCGCATTGGCGAAACTGGCGAGCGCATCGGATGCGCCTTCGGTCATCGTCTGCCAGTCGGCCTGCGAGGCGTAGAAGCCGTCGATGAGTTCGGAGGCGAGTTCGCGTTCGACGGGTCTGTCAGTGGCCGTCTCGAAGATGTTTCCGTGCAAGCGGAAGGTTTCGAGGCGAAGCTCATAACCTTTTGATTTCAGGTAGTTGGGAAACGGTCGGATGAACTCGATCAGTACGTCGTCGACATCGAGGACCAGAAGCGGACGATCGTCATGCGACAGTTCCTCGATCTGCCTCGCTGTCTCCGGATCGAGGCTCATGTCGAACGGTCGTAACCGCCGTCGCCGAATGGCAGCACGGCGAGCGCCCGATTGACGGAATCAGGAGCATGGCCGGTCGCTTCCGCGAACTGCACCAATGTCGGCTCATGCGCGGCAATGAACTGGAGGACGCCGGCCAGAAAACCCGGTGTCGCGGCAGCGCGGCGAATGTCCGAAGCTTCGATGCCGGTGATCGCCAGAAATCGGGGCAGCAGCTTGTCGTCGGATGCGATGAAGGCCAGCGCCTCGATGGCGAGCGCCTCGGCTGCCGCCCTGTCTTGCGATCCTGTTTTCAACGCGCCATGTCTCCGCCAGTCTAATGGCGATAACGCGGCTGGCGTGGCGCGGCAAGCTTTGGCTCCGTTGCTGCGCGGGCAGGCGGGAAATCAACAATCCGGTTTCCGTTTCGTCAATGAATGGACGCTAAAATGACCAAAACGGAGTCGTCCGCCCTTGGGCGGAGCGCGGCTCCAGGCGGAGGCAGGCGCAGATGGCCAAGAAAGTGATGATCGTGGAGGACAACGAGCTCAACATGAAGCTCTTCCGCGACCTCATCGAGGCGAGCGGCTATGAGACCGTGCGTACGCGCAACGGGCTGGAAGCGCTCGATCTGGCGCGGCTGCACAGTCCGGACCTGATCCTCATGGACATCCAGCTTCCCGAAGTCTCGGGGCTTGAGGTCACCAAATGGCTGAAAGAAGATGACGAATTGCATGCGATCCCGGTGATCGCGGTGACGGCATTCGCCATGAAGGGCGACGAGGAGCGCATCCGGCAGGGCGGCTGCGAGGCGTACATTTCAAAGCCGATTTCGGTGCCGCGCTTCATCGAGACCATCAAATCTTATCTGGGTGACGCCTGATGACAGCGCGCATCCTGGTCGTCGACGACGTCAAGGCCAATGTGAAGCTGCTCGAAACGCGGCTGCTGGCGGAGTATTTCGAGGTGCTGGGCGCGTATAGCGGGCCAGAGGCGATCGAGATTTGCGAGAAGGACCGCGTCGACGTCGTGCTGCTCGACGTGATGATGCCGGACATGGACGGGTTCGAAGTCTGCCGCAGGCTCAAGACCGATCCGGCGACGTCGCACATCCCGGTCGTGATGGTGACGGCGCTTGACCAGGTGTCGGACCGCATCCGCGGGCTAGAAGCGGGCGCGGACGATTTCCTGACGAAGCCGGTGAACGACCTGCAGCTCATTACTCGCGTGAAGAGCCTTGTGCGGCTGAAGATGCTGACCGACGAGTTGCGTTTGCGCGCTTCAACGACCCGCAATATCGGCATAGAGGAACTTCTTAGCCGCGGTGCCGGAACCGACGACGGCACGCCGCGCGTGCTCCTCATCGAGGAGCGTGAAATCCAGGCGGACAAGGTGGCGCGCTACCTGCGTGACAAAGCCGAGGTCAAGGTGGTGGTCGATCCGCAGATGGGCGTATTCGAGGCGGCGGAGCAGCCTTACGACTGCGTGATCGTCTCGACGGCGTTCAGCGACTACGATCCGCTGCGGTTATGCTCGCAACTGCGCTCAATCGACCGCACGCGCTTCCTGCCGATCATCCTCATTGCCTCTCAAGAAGAGGAGGAGCGCGTGATCCGTGGGCTCGAGCTCGGTATCAACGACTTCCTGATCCGGCCGCTCGACGAGCAGGAGCTTGTGGCGCGCCTCAAGACGCAGGTGAAACGCAAGCGCTACAACGACCGGCTTCGCGCCAGCGTGACGCAGACGATCGAGATGGCGGTGACCGACGGGCTGACCGGCCTTCACAACCGCCGCTACCTCGACAGCCATTTGGAGACGCTGTTCGAGCGGGCGGTAGCGCGGCGGCGGCCATTGTCGCTGATGATCCTAGACATCGACCGCTTTAAGGCGATCAACGACACTCACGGCCACGACGTCGGTGACGAGGTCCTGGTCGAGTTCGCCACCCGCATGCGGCGCAATGTGCGCGGCATAGACCTGGCCTGCCGCTACGGCGGCGAGGAGTTCATCATCGTGATGCCCGACACCGAGTTCGCGGTCGCAGCGCGCGTGGCCGAGAGGATCAGGGCCGAAATAGCCGGCAATGCATTTGCCTACGGATCCGACGGCAAGACGATCGATGTGACCATCAGCGTCGGCGTGTCGTCTCTGCAGCAACCGAAGGACAGTGCGGCAGCACTGCTCAAGCGTGCTGACGTAGCGCTGTACGAGGCAAAGAACGGCGGTCGAAACCGGGTCGTGTCCAAAGCCGCCTGACGGCAAATAGAACTGGTCCGGCCAGATGCCGGGCGCAAGTTAACGTGCCCGTCGTATTTACCTTAATCTCAAGGTGCTCTGCCGGTTAGTTAAGAAACTGTTGATTTTCAAACTGGCCTGCGCGAGTGTCGATGCGGGACGGGACGGAAACCGACGGGGCTAGTTAGCCGGTTGCCGTCTGCCAATACCCCATGATGCTCAGGTCCGCCGCATCTCCTGGGTCCGTGGGGTCGGCCGGCCGGCGCTGGCACTAAGTGGCCTCCTCGTACCGCTGCCAGATGCCGGTCGGCCCCCGATTTTCACTGACATCGCAATAGGTTCCGCGACGTCGTTGCGACGGTGCTTTTCCACAACAAAAAACGCCGCCCGAAGGCGGCGTTAATACTGCCGATGCAGTGATGCTTACTTGATCTTTGCTTCCTTGAACTCGACATGCTTGCGCGCAACTGGATCGTATTTGCGCATGGTGAGCTTGTCGGTCATCGTGCGGGTGTTCTTCTTCGCCGTGTAGAAATAACCCGTGTCGGCCGTCGAAAGCAGCTTGATCTTGATGGTCGTAGCCTTGGCCATTGTCCGGTTCCGTCAATGTCAGAGATGATAGCAGCACAGCGCAGGGACGCGCCCGACCGCAGAATTCGGGCGGACACATAAAGGCTGGGCCGGGAAAGTCAAGCGGCTGGCCGCATGCGCGTGAAAACGAGAAGCAGATAGAGCGCGAAGAAGACGGCCAGCGCGTGTGCAAATCCTTGCGTGCCGATTGCGTCCATGGCGATGCCGATCGCCTGCGGGCCGAGAAGCATGCCGATGCCGTAGCAAAGAACGAACGCTGCGTTGGCAGATGCGAGTTCGCGGCCCTTGAGCCGTGATCCGAGATGGGCGAGTCCGACGGTGTACAGCCCGGCGACCACGCCGCCCCAGACAAAGAACATGGCGGCCGAGAGGTACCAGTCGGCATAAATGAACGGCAGCACGAGCATGCCGGCGAGGCCGACCGCCGCACAGGCAAGCAGGAGATGGCGGCGGTCCTTCATACGGTCGCTGAGCATGCCGAGCGGTATTTGCAGCAGGACATTGCCCAGGCCGATCATGGTGAGGATGAGCGCGGCGTCCGCCTCGCTCAGGCCGATACGCACGCCATAGACAGGGAAGAGCGCGAAGCCGCCAGTCTCGACTGCGCCGAACACCAAGACGGCAGCGGTCGCAGTCGGAACCAGGAACAGGTAGCGCCAGAAGCTGGCGCCCGTCGTTGTGCCTTCGCCGGCGCTGATATCCGGGCCGTCTCGCCACGCCGCGAGGATAGGGATTGACGCCAGGCCAATCAGAATCAGGACCGCGCCGAAGGGCGCGAATCCCTGGCTGCCAAGCTGTGCGAAGAGCCACGGGCCCAAGGCGAAGCCCAGCGACAGGCAAGTGGCGTAGAGGCCGAGCACGAAGCCGCGGCGCTGCTCCGGCGCCGAGCTGGTTATCCAGAATTCGGAGAGGATGAAGAGCACCGTCAGCGCAACGTGCAGGACTGCGCGCAACGGGAACCAGGCCCAGTAATCCTCGATGTAATAGAAGCCGGCAAATGACAGCCCGCCGGCGACGATCATCATGAGCATGGTGCCGACAACGCCGAAGCGTACGGCAAGCGGAATGGCGATCGGCGCGGCTGCGATGGAAGCGAGGCCGGCGACCGCCGTGTTCAGGCCGATCTGGGTGGCGGAGAAACCGCGCTGCTCCAGGATCACCGAGAGCAGCGGCACGCCAAGCCCGATCGCCGTGCCGACGACAGAGATTGCGGCAATCGCCGCTCCGATCGCCAGCCAGCGGGTGGGAGGGGCGTCCAGCCCGGGATGCGGCTGCGGCGTCGCGGTCACCGACTGCAATCCTTAGAGGATGTCCCGCTGAAAGCGGCGATGGCGCATGTGATAGTAAGGTACCGGGCCGCCCGGGTTGAGACCGGGATCGGCGCGCAGGCGGTTCTCGAGGTCCGCAAGCACCGTCTTGGTGATCAGCGGCACTTCGAGTTCTTTCGCCTCGGCGATGTCGAACCAGGCGAGCTCCTCGAGTTCGTCTGTCGGGCCGCCTTGCGGCAGTTCGACCGCGACATCCCGCTTCCAGGCGGCGATGAAGCGGGTGTCGAAGCGCCGCACACGTCCCGGCGGTGTGACTGCGCGGGCGACATAACGCAGGCGATCCAGAGCAGGCACGACGCGGTGTTCGGCAAAGCCCAGCCAGCCGGGATTGCGGGTGGAAAAGTCGCCAGCGCGGCCGATCAGGAGGCCGGCCTCCTCGTAGGTTTCGCGTACGGCCGACAGCGCTATGGCGCGGGCGCGCGCCTCGCTGGCTCGCGCACCTGTGCCGACCAGCTTGACCTGCTCGTCCGGGTGTAGGTCCGTCGCAACCTGAATGCGCGCATCGGCGGGGTCCGTGCGCCCGCCGGGAAAGACGAAGCGGCCAGGCATGAAGGCATGGTGGCGGCTGCGCCGCCCGAGCAATACCCGGAATTTGCCGCCTGTTTCATCGAGCAAGATGAGCGTTGCCGCGTCGCGCGGCCGCTTCGGCCCTTCTCCGAGGGCGAAATCCTTGCTTTCGGCGCGGTCGATCGCTTCGCGCGTCATGCCCGCCATGGCGTCCGCCCCGTCGTCTGCCATGGCTCAGTGTTCTTCCGGGCGGTCTTCGATGCCGCCGAACCCGTGCATTCTGAGTGCCCATTGCAGGCCGATAACGGCACCCTTGATTGGCTGTATCAGCGCCACCGCTGCGATGATCGTGACGGGAATCCAGATGGCGAGGTGCTGCCATGTCGACAGCTCGAACATGAGCTCGAACCCCATGAAGGCGCCGACCACGATGTGGCCGACGATCAGGACGACAATATAGGCCGGAAAGTCGTCGGCCCTCTGATGGTGGAGTTCCTCGTGGCAGACCGGGCAAGCGTCGTGAGTTTTCAGGAATGCGCGAAACAGCCGCCCTTCGCCGCAGTTGGGGCAGCGGCAGCGCAGGCCGCGCAGCATGGCAGGCACGGCCGGGCGCCCATGCGTCTGCCGGAATTCGTTCGTCACATGGTCGACCATTATCGTCTCCTGCTGCGGCCGGTGCTCTTGGCCCGTCCGGTCCTGCCGCCGCCGCGGCGCATCGACTTGTGAAACGAACGCTTGCCTGCTGGAAGCGGGCCCGGTTCGCTCAGCATCTCGAAGCGCATCGCGCCAGCGAGCGGCGCCACTTCCACCAATCGCACGTCGACGCGGTCGGCAAGCCGGAAGCCCTTGCCCGTGCGTTCGCCGACCAGCGCGTGCGCCGATTCGTCATAGAAATAGTATTCGTCGCCCAAAGTTGACACCGGTATGAAACCGTCTGCGCCAAAAAGCGGCAGCTGGACGAACAGGCCCGATTTCGTGACGCCCGAAATGCGGGCGGCGAAATCGGAGCCGATACGGTCGGCGAGATGGCGCGCGACGAGGCGGTCCACCGTTTCGCGCTCGGCTGCCATGGCCCGACGCTCGGAAGCGGAGATTAGGGCGGCCGTCTCCTCAAGCCTATCCTCTTCCTCCTTCTTCAGGCCCTCCGGTCCGAGGCCGAGCGCGCCGATCAGCGCGCGGTGGACGATGAGATCGGCATAGCGGCGGATCGGCGATGTGAAATGCGCGTAGCGGCGCAGGTTCAGGCCGAAATGGCCGAGGTTCTCGGGTGTGTAGACGGCCTGGCTTTGGGAACGCAGCACCACCTCGTTGATCAGTTCGGCGTGTTCGGTGCCCTCGGCCTGGTCGAGGATCTTGTTGAACATCGCCGGCTTCATCTGTGCGCCGCGCGCCAGCGAGATGTTCACGGTCTGCAGGAATTCGCGCAACGCCTCCTGCTTGGCGAGCGACGGAGCATCGTGGGCGCGATAGACGAAGGCGCGGCGCTTGGCTTCGAGCGTCTCTGCCGCGGCCACATTGGCCTGGATCATGAACTCCTCGATCAGCTTGTGGGCGTCGAGACGTTCGGGGATGACGACACGGTCCACCGTGCCGTCTTCTTTCAGCAGGATCTTGCGCTCGGGCAGGTCGAGTTCCAGCGGCTGGCGCTTGTCGCGGCCCTTCTTCAGCACCTTGTAGGCATCCCAGAGCGGCTTCAGCACCGGGTCGAGCAACGGCCCGGTCTTGTCGTCGGGGCTGCCGTCGATTGCCGCCTGCGCCTGCGGGTAGGCGAGACGCGCGGCGGACCGCATCATGATGCGGTGAAAGGAATGGCGCAGCTTGCGGCCCTGCGCGTCGAAGATCATGCGCACGGCAAGCGCCGGGCGGTCCTCCTTCTCGCGCAACGAGCAGAGATCGTTGGAGATGCGCTCCGGCAGCATCGGCACGACCCGGTCGGGAAAATAGACCGAGTTGCCGCGCTTCAGCGCCTCGCGGTCCATCGCCGAGCCGGAGGTGACGTATGCGGCGACATCGGCGATGGCGACGTCAACGATGAACCCGCCTGGGTTCTTCTCGTCCGTATCGGGCTCGGCGCGCACGGCGTCGTCATGATCCTTGGCGTCGGCGGGGTCGATGGTGAGGAGCGGCAGCTTGCGCCAGTCCTCCCGACCCGACATCTTCGCGGGCCTCGCTGCCTCGGCTTCCTTGATCACCGTTTCCGGAAAAACGTTGGGGATGCCGTGGGCGTGGATGGCGATCATCGAGATCGCTTTCTCGCTGTCCATGCTGCCGACGACGGCGGCGACACGCCCGCGCGGCGGCCCGTAGCGACCCGCCCTGCTTTGCGGCTCGACTTCGACGAGATCGTCGGGCTTCGCACCGTTCAATGCGTCTGCGGGGATTTCGATCTCCGGCTCGCCGCGCACGACAGGCTCTATGCGGAAGCCATCGGCCGTCTTGCGCAGCACGCCCAGAACCGCGTCGCGAGTGCGGTCGAGCTTCTTCAGAACCTGCGCTGTGTAAGCAGGACCCTTGCCGCCGCCCTTGACCGGAAAGACACGCGCCAGCACGCGGTCGCCGATGCCGGGCGCCGGCTTGCCGCGCCGGGTGCGGACCTGCACCAGCGGCGGCGCGCCCGCATCCTCCGCCCATTCGGCAGGCCGAGCCAGAAGCAGGCCGTCATGATCGCGCGAGAAGATATCGAGCGCGACGACATGGGGCAGGCCGCCCGGCTGGATGAGGCGCTTGCCCTGTTTCTCGATCAGCCCGTCGTCGGCCATCTCGCGCAGCACGTCCTTGAGCCAGACACGGTCGACGCCTTTCAGGCCGAAAGCGCGCGCGATCTCGCGCTTGCCCGACTGGTCGGGATTGGCGGCGAGGAAGTCGACAATATCCTGCGGGGTAGGGCGGTGGCTGCCGGAATCTGCTTGCGTTCGTCCGGCCTTGCCCTTGGGGGAGATGCGCCGGGCCACGCTGCCTATTCCTTGCTCTTCGTGCTCTTAGCGCTTTTGGACTTGCCGCGGCCGCCCTTCTTTCCGCCGCCGCCCTTCGCCGCCTTGGCGGCGATCAGTTCCAGCGCCTCTGGCAAGGTGACGCTCGCAGGCTCCTTGCCCTTGGGCAATGTCGCATTGACCTTGCCCCAATTCACGTAAGGACCATAGCGGCCGTCGCGAACTGTGATCTTGCCGCCGTCGGGATGTTCGCCCAGATCGGCAAGCGCTGTGGCCGCGCCGCGTGCGCCGGGGCCCTTGGCCTTCTTCTCGGCGATGACGGTTACGGCGCGGTTCAAGCCGATGGAGAACACGTCCTCGACGCTCTCCAGATTGGCGTAGGTGCCGTCATGCAGCACGAACGGGCCGTAGCGGCCGATGCCTGCCGAGATCATCTTGCCGGACTCGGGATGTTTGCCGACATCGCGGGGCAGGGCGAGCAGCGCCAGCGCTTTCTCATGGTCGATGCTGTCAGGCGCCCAGCCCTTGGGCAGGCTGGCGCGCTTAGCCTCCTTGCCCTCGCCGCGCTGGACATAGGGGCCGAAACGGCCACTCTTCAACACGATCTGTTCGCTTGTGTAGGGATCGGTCCCCAGCACCTTGTCCTCGGCTTCACCGTTCGCGCCATTGGCTCCGTTGGCGGCATCGCCAAGCTGCCTCGTATAGCCGCATTCGGGGTAGTTCGAGCAGCCGACAAAGGCGCCGAACTTGCCGAGCTTCAGCGACAGATTGCCGGTGCCGCATTTGGGACAGACGCGAGGATTGGAGCCGTCCTCGCGGGCGGGAAACACCAGCGGCGCAAGTTCCTGGTTCAGCGCCTCCAGAACCTCTGAGACGCGGAGCTCCTTGATGTCGTCGACATGGCCGGAGAAATCCTTCCAGAAGTCGCGCAGGACATCCTTCCACTCGAGCCGCCCATCGGAAATCTCGTCGAGCTTCTCCTCCAGCGAGGCCGTGAAGTCGTACTCGACATATTTCTCGAAGAAGCTCTCAAGGAAGCTGGTTACCAACCGGCCCTTGGCCTGCGGGAACAGCCGGCGCTTGTCGATCGATACATAGTCGCGGTCTTCGAGCGTCTTCAGCGTCGCCGCATAGGTCGAGGGGCGGCCGATGCCGAGCTCCTCCATCTTCTTGATGAGCGTCGCCTCGGTGTAGCGCGGCGGCGGCTCGGTCTCGTGCTGCGTGGCGGTGACCTTTTCGCGCGAAAGCGTCTCGGCATTCCGGATCTCGGGCAACCGCTTGGACTCTTCGTCCTCCGCGTCGTCTTCCTTCTGGTCCGTGTAAGCAGCGATGAAACCGTCGAAGCGGATGACTGAGCCGACCGCGCGCAGGCCAGCGGTCTTGCCGCCGCCCTTCGCCTCGATCTCGGCCGTGGTGCGCTCAATCTCGGCCGGGTTCATCTGGCTGGCGATTGCGCGTTTCCAGATCATCTCGTAGAGCCGCGCCTGGTCGGGGTCGAGCTTGCCGCGCAGGCTGTCGGGCGTGCGCGAGAAATCGGTGGGGCGGATCGCCTCGTGGGCTTCCTGCGCGTTCTTGGCCTTGGTCGAGTAGAAGCGCGGCTTCTCGGGCAGATAGCGATCACCGAAGCCTTCCGCGATCTGGCGGCGCGCAGCGTCGATCGCCTCGGACGCCATCTGGACGCCGTCAGTACGCATATAGGTAATGAGACCTGTGGTCTCGCCGCCGATGTCGATGCCCTCATAGAGCCGCTGAGCGACCTGCATGGTGCGCGACGCGCCGAAGCCGAGGCGCGAGGAGGCTGCCTGTTGCAAAGTCGAGGTGGTGAAGGGCGGTCCCGGGTTACGTCGTGTCGGTTTCGCCTCGACTGACAGCACGCGAAAGTCGGCGCCTTCGAGCATCGCCTTGATGGCGTCGGCCTCGCCCTTGCTCGCAATGTCGAGCTTCTGCAGCTTCTTGCCGTCGAATGCCGTCAGGCGCGCTTCGAAGTTGTCACCGCGCGGCGTCAGTAGCGTCGCGGCCAGCAGCCAGTATTCCTGCCTGACGAAGCGCTCGATCTCGGCTTCGCGGTCGCAAACGAGTCGCAGGGCCACGGACTGGACGCGGCCGGCCGAACGGGCGCCCGGCAGTTTGCGCCACAGAACGGGCGACAGCGTAAAGCCAACCAGATAGTCGAGCGCACGGCGGGCGAGATAGGCGTCGACCAGCGGCGCGTCGATATCGCGCGGGTTGGCCATTGCCTCAGTCACTGCCTGCTTGGTGATGGCGTTGAAGACGACCCGGCGGACCGGCTTGTCCTTCAGCGCCTTCTTCTGGCGCAGAACTTCCAGCACGTGCCAGGAGATCGCCTCGCCTTCACGGTCCGGGTCAGTGGCGAGGATCAGGCCGTCGGCGTCTTTGACCGCCTTGGCGATCTCGGAGAGCCGCTTCGAGGCCGCGCCGTCGACGGTCCACGACATCGCAAAGTCTTCGTCCGGACGCACGGAACCATCCTTTGCGGGCAAGTCGCGGACATGCCCGAAGGAGGCGAGGACCCTGTAGTCGCGGCCCAGATATTTGTTGATCGTCTTGGCCTTGGCTGGCGATTCGACGACGACAATGTCCATGCGCGGACCGTTACCCTTCACGCTCGGCTGAAGCCTTGGCGCAGCAATTCGGTTGAAAACAGCCACGTCACATGGCCGCGGTTTGCCATCCGGTCAAGTGCGGCCGCGAAAAAACGGGCAACATCCGACTACAACCTTGAGTGTATGGCGGTTGCTTGGTTGCAATTTAAAGTAAATGCAATAGACTCGGGAATGCGTTGGGGCGCGAGACAGGATTCTTGCCCGGCCGTGCAGCGAAAACAAGAAACAGCTGCGCTACGGTTCGAAGGCATCGGAGGCCCAATGCGGCAACCCAACGGCAGTTCACGGCGGACCGACACACTGGACTACATGCAGTCGATGCTCGGCCAGCTTCGCCACATGGCCGAGGCCGAACGCTGCGATATGCTGGCCTACCTTGTCGAGATGGCCTACGTCGAAGTGAGCGACATCATCCGCGGCGAGCGGCCGCTACGTGTCCATGACAAGCGAGACAGCGCCGCCTGAGTGGCGCTCAAGGCGGCCGGCGAGATCAAGCTCGAGCAGGATCATGAACAACTGGGCCGGATGAACGCCGGTGTGGCGGATCAGTTCGTCTATCCCAACCGGACTTGGCCCCAGCGCTTCCAGCACGCGGCTTCGGTCGTCGTCGCCCGGTGGAGGGGCGGCGTCGAAATCGGGCGGCTCGGCGAAACTGTCGTCCGATGGCGCGGGAACGCCCGACATCGGCGCCAACGCGTCGAGAACGTCGGCGGCCTCGGTGACAAGTGCCGCACCGTCCTTGATGAGACCGTTGGTGCCGGCCGCGCGCGGATCGAGCGGCGAGCCGGGTACGGCAAAGACCAGCCTGCCATAGTCCGCCGCGTAGCGGGCGCTGATGAGCGATCCCGAGCGCCGGGCGGCCTCGACGACGACAAGGGCCATCGATGCGCCGGCGACCAGCCGGTTGCGGCGCGGGAAGTCGCGCGCTCTGGGTTCCCAGCCGAATGGCATTTCGGAAACGATGGCGCCGCGCTCGGCGATGGCATCGCACAAGTTGCGGTTCTCGGGCGGGTAGGGCCGGTCGAGCCCGCCGGCAAGCATGGCGACGGTGCCGGTGTCGAGCGTTGCCTCGTGGCTGGCGGCGTCGATGCCGCGCGCGAGACCGGAGACCACGGCATAACCCTGACGGCCGAAATCGGCAGCAAGTTTGCGCGCGATCTTGATTCCCGAGAGCGAGGCGTTGCGCGCGCCGACAATCGAGATCGAGGGCAATCCCAGCACCGCTGTCTGCCCTTTGACCGCCAGAAGCGGCGGCGCGCCCGAAATGCGGCGCAACAGCGGAGGATAGGCCTGTTCGCCAAGAGCGACGAAACGTGCGCCAAACCGCTCCGCCTGTTCCAGCTCCGCCTCAGCCTCGGCGACTGAGATCGCCCTGATAGCTGTGCCTGCGTTGCCGCGGCGCGCGAGATCGGGGAGGGCCTCGATCGCCGCCTCGGCGGAACCGAAGCGGTTGATAAGGTCTCGGAAGGTCTGAGGCCCGACATTGTCGGTGCGGATGAGGCGCAACCAGGAAAGCCGCTGGCGGTCCGTCAGGTTCTGCCCGGCAGCCGGGGCGGGTTTCACCCCTTGGCCCCGATCTTCGATTCAGACCCGGCCAGCAGACGGCTGATGTTGGCGCGATGCTTTATCAGCAGAAGCGCCGACATGATTGCAAGGCCATAGGCGGGGTCTTGCAGACCTACAAACCATGCTGCGATCGGAGTGATGATCGCTGCAAGAAGTGCGGACAGCGAAGAATATCGCAGGACAACCGCCACCGCGATCCACACGCCCGCGAAGGTCACAAACGGAACCCATGCCGAGATGAGCGGCAGGAAGGCAATGCCGAGCAGCACGCCGATATATGTCGCGACACCCTTGCCGCCCTTGAAGCCAAGCCAGACGGGGAAGAGGTGGCCGAGGAATGCGCCGAAACCGGCAATCAGCCCGAGCTCGATCCCCCAGGCGCTGGCGATCAGGACAGCGACGGTGCCCTTCAGCGCATCGAGCAATAGCGTGGCGGCGGCGAGACCCTTGTTGCCGGTGCGCAGAACGTTGGTGGCGCCGATATTGCCGGAGCCGATCTTGCGCACGTCGCCCAACCCGGCGGCGCGGGTGAGGATCAGACCGAACGGGACCGAACCCAGCAGATAGCCGAACAGAAGTGCGGCAAGCAGTGTCAGGGCAAGTCCGGTCACGTTTTCCTCCGCCTGTTCGAGCGCTTTTCCGCAGCGCGGCGACGCCTATGCCCGATAGACAGTGCGGCCCGCAACCATGGTTTGCAACACTTTCCCTTGAAGACGGGCGCCTTCGAAGCAGGTGTTCTTGGATCGCGAGCGAATGTCGGATTCCTCGACGACCCAGGGATAGTCGAGGTCGACAAGCGCCAGGTCGGCGGGCGCACCGGGTTTCAGCGTGCCGCCAGACAGGCCGAACAGGCGGGCGGGGGCAGTCGACAGCGCATCGACCAGCCGCAGCAGTGGCACGTCGCAATTGTGGTGCAGCCTGAGCGCGACAGCGAGCAGCGTCTCCAGCCCGATGGCGCCGGTTGCGGCATCGGCAAAGGGGAGGCGCTTGGTGTCGACGTCCTGCGGGTCGTGGGAGGAGGAGATGACGTCGACCGTGCCGTCGCGCAGCGCCTCGATCATCGCCAACCGGTCCTCCTCGGCGCGCAGAGGCGGGGAGAGCCGGAAGAAGGTACGGTACTCGCCGACGTCGATTTCGTTGAGCGCCAGGTGATTGATCGAGACTCCGGCCGTCACCTGGGCGCCTTCCGATTTGGCGCGGGTTACCGCTTCCGCCGACGCGGCGGTTGATATCTTGGCTGCGTGGTAGGCGCCGCCGGTCAGCCGCGCCAGCCGCAAATCGCGTTCGAGGGGGATGATCTCGGCCTCGCGCGGAATGCCGGGCAAGCCAAGCCAGCTTGCGAACAGGCCCTCGTTCATGACGCCGCCGGCGGTAAGGTCGGCGTCCTGCGTTTCAAGTGCGACGACGGCGCCGAAGTCGCGTGCATAGGTGAGGGCGCGTCGGACGACGAGCGGATTGGCAATCGTCCGGCGTCCCTCGGAAAAGGCGACCGCGCCCGATTGCCGTAGAAGCCCGAACTCGGTCATTTCCTGTCCTGCGAGCGCCTTGGTGACAGCCGCGGCAGGGTGGACATTGACGATTGCCGTGTCGCGCGCTGTGCGCTGCACGAATTCGACGAGGGCGGGGTCGTCGATGACCGGGTCGGTGTCCGGCATCATGACGATGGAGGTGACGCCACCGGCCGCCGCCGCCTGGCTGGCCGAGGCGATGGTCTCGCGATGCTCCGCGCCTGGCTCGCCGATGAAGACGCGGCTATCGACAAGGCCCGGGATGACCGCCATGCCCTGACAGTCGATCACTTCCGCGCCGTCGGGCGCACCTTGGTTCCGCGCGTCGGCCCCCGCCGCCTGGATCTTGCCCCTATCGACGATCACCGTCCCAGTCTCGTCCAGCCCGCGCGAGGGGTCGACGATGCGGGCGTTGGCGAACACGGCGGCGGTCATGACGGCGCCTCCGCGTTGCGGCGCGGGTCGAGCAGGGCTTCCATGACAGCCATGCGCACGGCGACGCCCATCTCGACCTGTTCCTGAATGACGCTCTGAGGTCCGTCGGCGATTTCCGAGGCGATCTCGACGCCGCGGTTCATGGGGCCGGGATGCATGACGAGAGCGCCGTCCTTCGCTGCCGCCAGCTTGTCTGCGTCGAGGCCGTAGTAGCGGAAATATTCGCGGATCGAGGGCACGAAGGCGCCGGCCATGCGCTCCCGTTGCAGCCGCAGCATCATGACGACGTCGGCATCCTTCAGCCCGGCCTTCATGTCGGTGAAGACCTGCACGCCCATGCGTTCGATGCCGGCCGGCATCAGCGTGGACGGTCCAACGACGCGGACCCGTGCGCCGAGCGCGTTCAGCAGCACGATATTGGACCGGGCAACGCGCGAATGCAGAACGTCGCCGCAGATCGCCACGGTGAGTTTGCCCAATGCCCCCCGCGCGCGGCGGATGGTCAACGCATCGAGCAGCGCCTGAGTCGGGTGCTCATGCGCACCGTCGCCTGCATTGACGACCGAGCAGCCGACCTTCTGGGCAAGCAGTGCAGCCGCGCCGGCCGAGGCGTGACGGATGACGAGAATGTCCGGCCGCATGGCGTTCAGCGTCATCGCCGTGTCGACCAGCGTTTCGCCCTTCTTCACCGCCGACGAGGCGACGGCCATGTTCATGACATCGGCGCCAAGCCTTTTGCCGGCGAGCTCGAAGGAAGACTGGGTGCGGGTGGACGATTCGTAGAAGAGATTGATCTGCGTGCGGCCGCGCAGGGTCGCGGTCTTCTTCTCCGGCTGACGCGATATGGCGACGGCGGCGTCGGCACGATCGAGGAAAAGTTCGATGTCCTCGGCGGAAAGCCCCTGAATCCCCAGCAGATGCTTGTGCGGGAACAGGGGGAAGCTGGAAGCCGGGCTCATCTCAAGGCGCTGCTATAGGGCCCAGTGCGATAGCCCGCAAGGCGGGGAGACGACAGGGAGCGGGCTTTCCCCGAAAAACCGGCCCCAGGGTAAAGGCTCGTTGCTGTATTTCTTAAGCCAGATGCGGCACATTCCGCTCGACCCTAGCCTATCGAGGAACGCGTGACTCACGATGTGATCAACCAGTCGCCGCCGCTTGCCGGCACCAATGCCTGGCGCAGCGACCCGCTGCTCATGCAGGTAAGCGACCAGTTCGGCGAGGCGATCCGCAAGGACCTCGACGCCGTCGGCAAATTCGTGCGCACCGGCGAGGCACAGGAACTGGCGCGGATCGCCAACATCGAAACGCCGAAGCTGAAAACGCATGACCGGCAGGGCAAGCGTATCGACCAGGTTGACTTCCACCCGGCCTATCACGCGCTGATGCGCCGCTCGGTGACGCTCGGGCTGCATTCATCCGTGTGGGAAAGCACCGAGGCCGAGGCCGGACGCCGGCACCAGGTGCGTGGCGCGCGCTATTATCTCACCTCGCAGCTCGAAACCGGGCATCTGTGCCCGATCACGATGACGAACGCCGCGCTGGCGGCGCTGATCGGGACTCCGGCGCTGTTCCGCAAATGGGCGCCGCGCGTTGTCACCCGCAAATACGATTCCACGCATCGACCGCCGGCGGAAAAGGCCGGACTTACGCTCGGCATGGGCATGACCGAGAAGCAGGGCGGCACGGATGTGCGCGCCAATACGAGCACTGCCGAAAAGGCGGGCGACGGCGTCTACCGTCTGTCCGGGCACAAATGGTTCATGTCCGCGCCGATGTCGGATGCCTTCCTGATGCTGGCGCAGGCAAAGGAAGGGTTGTCGTGCTTCCTCGTGCCCCGAGTGCGCGACGACGGCTCGCTCAACGGGCTGCATTTCCAGCGCCTGAAGGACAAGCTCGGCAACCGCTCCAACGCTTCGTCGGAGGTTGAATTCGACGATGCCTTAGCCGAAATCGTCGGCGAGCCGGGGCAGGGCGTCCGCACCATCATGGACATGGTGACGCTGACACGCCTTGACTGCGCGCTCGGCTCCTCGGCGATCATGCGAGCGGGAATGGCGGAGGCGGTGCACCACACGCGCCACCGCAAGGTCTTCGGGCAGGAGCTGGTCGATCAGCCGCTGATGCAGCGCGTGCTGGCCGACATGGCGCTCGACGTGGCCGCGGCCACCGCGCTTTCCTTCCGGCTGGCGCGGGCCTTCGACGAGGCGGCAAATGACCGCGAGCAGGCGGCGTTCGCGCGGGTAATGACGCCGGTGGTGAAATACTGGGTGTGCAAGATCGCGCCGTCGCTGCTCTACGAGGCGATGGAGTGCCTCGGCGGCAACGGCTATGTCGAGGAGGCGCCGCTGGCGCGCTACTACCGCGAGGTCCCGGTCAACGCGATCTGGGAAGGCTCCGGCAATGTGATGGCGCTCGACGTGTTGCGCGTGCTGGGGCGCGGCCCCGGCCTGTTCGACGAAGTTCTGGAGGGCATCCGCCGCGATCTCGGCAATGCCGGGAAGGGCGCGTTCGAGGTGCTCAGGGCGGCCATCGATGTCGCCGCCTCGGATGAAGGCTCGGCGCGGTTCCTTACCGAACAGCTGGCGCTTTCGGCGGCTGCTGCCGAACTGAAGCGTATGGGGGCAGGCCGTATCGCCGATGCGTTCGTGGAAACGCGTCTCGCCGGCCAGTGGCGCGGCACCTACGGCATGCTCGACGGGCGGCACGATGCGCGCGCCATTATCGATACGCTTTATCCGGAAGCGAGCTGAGCAGCGACCGCCAGCACAATCGGCATCGTAATGAAGGCGACAGCTGTCTGGAGGGTGGTTTCGGCGGCATAGAATTCGGCGTCGCCGCCAAGCTGCCGCGCCAGCACGTAGCCGTTCATCGCCGTCGGCACGGACCCGCACAATGCCAGATAGATCAGCTGCGGGCCTGTGACGCCGAGCGCCAGCGCCACCGCAATCAGGAGCGCTGGCAACACTGCCAGCTTGAGCACCAGTGGCACCAGCATCGCCGCGCGTGGCTGAAGCAGCATCGCCGGCCGCAGGCCTGAGCCGATGGCGAGCAGGCCGATACCAATCGCCGCGTTGCCGAGCAGGTCGATGGTTTCCCCCAGCGGTTCGTAAAGACCGCCGGGAATGAAGCGGCAGAGAATGCCGAGCGCTACGCCGATGATCAGCGGATTCGTGGCCATGGCGAAAAGCGTGCGCCGCCAGTTCGCAGCACCGCTGCCGAACCTGAGGACGACCGCGACCGACGATATGTTGAGCGGGATAATGATTGCCGCCATGACCAGCGCGACGACGGCGCTCGCTTCGGGCGGATAGAGCTTCTGCGCGACGGCTAGCGCGATGAATCCGTTCCACCGCATAGCTGTCTGGAAAATCGACGAAAACTCGCCTTTCGTGGCAGTTCCGGTTGCCCGAAATATTGGCCACAAAGCCAGCACGAATGCGCCCATGACGCCCAGCGAGACGAACAGCGCAATCAGCATCGCGTCGAGGCTGAGGCTCGACATGTCGGCCCTCAGGATCGTGGCGAAAAGCAGGGTCGGGTAGAGAATCCAGTAGCTGATGCGCTCCAGCCCGTCCCATGCCGGACGGTCGAGGATCGGGGCCCGCGCAAGCAGATTGCCGATCACGATCAGCAGGAAGATCGGCAGGATGCTTTCGAAGATGGGGATCATGCGGAACCGGTCCGGAGGCGAAGGTGACGGGCTTAGGCGGCCCGTGCGGGCCTGTAAAGGCGAAGTGTTAGCATTCGCGGTTTCCCGTTAACCTTAACGATTGGTTTCGATTGCGGCGCGGCTGCCGGAGGGCCAGTTTGCCAGGCGAGGGGTCGCGTCGCATGCACAAAACGGTACTTGTCATTCTTTCATCCTGCTGGATCGCCATTTTCGGCGCGCTGGCCGTTGTCACGCTGATCGCAGCGGTCGATGGCGCTGCAGCTGCACGTGAGGCGATGCCGGTGGCGACACCGTTGCTCGGCATCGGCCCTCTGGCAACGCCGGCCATGATGGGCGGCCTGTCTCTCGGTTCCGCTGTGGTCGCGGCGCTGTTTTCCTGGATGCTGCTAACAGCTCTGCTTGTCGAAGACACAGCTACAACCACGTTGGAAAGCCCGGTCGACCTCGCACATGGCGGAGCGCTCGGCATCGGCATCGTGGTTTTCATGACGACGATCCTCGACACAGCGCCGATCCTGATGGCCGGAAGCGCTCTGCTGCTGGTAGCGATGACGGCCTCGCTGATGCTGGCGCGGTCCGCACCGCCTGCGAAGCCTACGCTGGCGCCGCGTCACGTCCGTGACCGGGCTATAGAAGCGGCACATCTCTATTCCACATACGCCGCGCCTATGACGCGCAGCGCGGATGTTGTTCCGTTCCCAATTCAGGGTGGAAACGCCGGCGGCGGAGCCCGCTGATGCGGTATATCCTCCTCTTCTGGGCGCTGCCGCTGGGCCTGTTCTGGGGCTGGTACTTCCTGTCCCTCAATGACGTGAATTTCGGGCTGCTGTTTCTCAGCTACGAGTTCCACGTGTTCAGCTTCCGTATCTACGGCAACATTCTCGGCATCGATCCGGAGACGATCCCGGCGCTGGTGGCCAAGGCCTGCGTGGTCGACACGCTGCTGATCCTCGGCATTTACGCCTTGCGTCGCCGCCGCGAGATCATCGCGTGGGTGAAGGAAAAGCGGGCGTCTATGCTGGACCCGATGCCAGCGACCGTAATCGATCGAGCGCCCCCTGCAGAATGAACGCGGCCGCGGCCGCATCGACGATTTCAGCCCGTTTGCCGCGCGAAACGTCCATCTCGATCAGTGAACGCTCTGCCGCGACGGTCGATAGCCTTTCGTCCCACAGTACGAGCGGCAGCGGAGTCACCTTCTCCAGATTGCGGGCGAAAGCGCGGGTGGACTGAGCACGCGGCCCCTCGCTGCCGTCCATGTTTGCCGGCAGGCCGATAACGATGGCGCCGACATTGTCGGCTGCTATCGCCGCAAACAGCGCTTTCGCATCTGCCGTGAACTTGGTGCGCCGAATGACTGTGCGTCGATGTGCCATGAGAAGCGACCGGTCGGATACCGCGAGGCCTATGGTCTTCGTGCCGAGATCGAGGCCGGCAAGCGTCTGCCCGGACTGGATTCGCTCAGCAATTTCCTCGATCGATACGACGGCCATTTCGCCTGCTATCTGCTTTTGACATCGCCTGCTTGCACTCTATCCTCCGCACCGACAAGGAACGGAGGACACCCATGCAGATCACTTGGCTCGGCCATTCGGCCTTCAGAATAGAGAGCGGCGACACGAAAATCCTGATCGATCCGTTTCTGACGGGCAATCCCGCCTGGGGCAAGGGTTGGGAGGAAGCGGCCGAGGGCGTCACGCATGTCATGCTCACGCACGGGCACAACGACCATGTCGGCGATGCCCTCGAAATCCTCAAGAAGACCGGGGCGATGCTGGTCGCCAATTTCGAGATCTGCATGTGGCTGGTCAGCCGGGGCGCCGACGACAAGAAGATCAATCCGGGCAATACCGGCGGCACGGTCGACTGCGGCGGCTTCACGGTGAGCTTCGTGCGGGCCGACCATTCCTCGTCGTTCAACACCGGCGAGGAACGCGCCGTCTATCTCGGCAACCCTCTCGGCCTCATCCTGCACTTCCCGAACGAGAAGACGGTGTACCATATGGGCGACACCGACATCTTCTCCGACATGGCGCTGATCAACGAACTGCACCAGCCTCAGATCGGCATCGTGCCGATCGGCGACAGGTTCACGATGGGCGGCGCTGTGGCGGCACTCGCCTGCCGGCGTTTCTTCAAGTTCGAAACCGTCATTCCCTGCCATTTCGGGACTTTCGGGATCATCGACCAGAGCGCCGACAAGTTCGTCGAGGGCATGGAAGGCAGCGGAACGAAGGTGCTGACGCCCAAGTTGGGTGACACGCTGACAGTCTAGGAGCCGTCGAGGCGGTTGCGCCGCGCGCGGCCGGGTTCTATAGGCGCTAGCTGTCCTCCACTTCTCCTGCCGGAGCAATCGCCATGTCAGTCGACATCGCCACCGTGAAGCGCGTCGCGCGCCTCGCCCGCATCGCCGTCGACGAGGCGGATGCGGAGCGCATGACCGGCGAGCTCAACGCCATTCTAGGTTTTGTCGAGCAACTGAACGAAGTCGATGTCTCCGGCGTCGAGCCGATGACCTCGGTGACGCCGATGGAGATGAAGAAGCGGCAGGACGCCGTCACCGACGGCGGCAAGGCGGCCGACATCGTCGCCAACGCGCCGGCAACCGAGGAAAACTTCTTCCTCGTTCCGAAGGTGGTGGAGTAGGCGCATGGCGATCGCAATCGCGGTCGAAAGTCCGCTGCAGGACGAGATACGTACGCTCGTTGCCGCGCTGAACGACTATCTGATGCCGCTCTCGCCGCGCGAGTTCCAGTTTCAGCTCACCGTCGAGCAGATGGCGGAGCCGACGGTCACCGTGTTTGTGGCGCGCGATGCCGACGGCCGCCCGGTCGGCATGGGCTCGCTGAAGGACCATGGCGGCGGCGTGGGTGAGGTCAAGCGCATGTTCACGCTGCCGGAAGTGCGCGGCAAGCGCGTCGGCGCACTCATTCTTGCGCGCATCGAAGAGCTGGCGCGCGAAAAGGGGATCAAACGCCTCGTGCTGGAGACCGGCGAGGCTCCCGGTTTCGAACCCGCCTGGCGGGTCTATGAGCGCGGCGGCTACACCGTGTGTGGCGCGGTCCTCGACTACCCCGATTCCGGGTGGTCGCGATTCTACGAGAAGAAGCTTTCCTGATGTCCGATCTGACCAAATTCACCATTGCCGAAGCGCGCGAGAAGCTCAGGGCGAAGGAATTCTCCTCGCTCGAGCTGACCGATGCCTATCTGGCCGCAATCGATGCGGCCAATCCGTCGCTCAATGCCTATGTCGCGGTCACGCACGACAAGGCGCGCGAAATGGCCGGCGCGTCCGACAAGCGGCTGGCGGCGGGCGAGGGCGGTGCGCTGGAGGGCATCCCGCTCGGCATCAAGGATTTGTTCGCCACCGAGGGCGTGCATACGCAGGCAGGCAGCCATATCCTCGACGGCTTCAAGCCGCGCTATGAATCCACTGTTACCTCGAACCTGTGGGCCGACGGCGCCGTCATGCTGGGCAAGCTCAACATGGATGAGTTCGCCATGGGCTCGTCCAACGAGACCTCCTATTACGGCCCGGTCACCAATCCCTGGCGCGCGAAGGACGACAACAAGGCGCTGGTGCCCGGCGGTTCCTCAGGCGGATCGGCGGCCGCGGTGGCTGGCTGGCTGTGCGCGGCCGCGACCGCCACCGATACCGGCGGTTCGATACGCCAGCCCGCGGCGCTCACCGGTACGGTTGGCGTCAAGCCGACATACGGACGTTGCTCGCGCTGGGGCATCGTCGCCTTCGCCTCGTCGCTCGACCAGGCGGGCCCGATTGCGCGCGACGTGCGCGACGCCGCGATCATGATGAAGTCCATGGCCTCGGTCGACCCGAAGGACACGACCTCCGTGGAACGCGAGGTGCCGGACTATGAGGCAGCACTCGGCCAATCCGTGAAGGGGCTGAAGATCGGCATTCCGCAGGAGTACCGCATCGATGGCATGCCGGACGAGATCGAGAAGCTGTGGCAGCGGGGCATCGACTGGATGAAGGATGCGGGCGCCGAAATCGTCGACATCTCGCTGCCGCACACCAAATACGCGCTGCCGGCCTATTACATCGTCGCGCCGGCGGAAGCCTCGTCGAACCTCGCCCGCTATGACGGCGTCCGCTATGGGCTGCGCGTGCCGGGCAAGGACATCATCGACATGTACGAGAAGAGCCGCGCCGCGGGCTTCGGCCGCGAGGTCAAGCGGCGCGTGATGATCGGCACTTATGTGCTCTCGGCCGGCTACTATGACGCCTATTACCTGAAGGCGCAGAAGGTGCGGGCGCTGATCAAGAAAGATTTCGAGGATGTTTTCGCCGATGGCATCGACGCCATCCTGACACCGGCGACGCCCTCGGCCGCCTTCGGCATTGCCGACCAGGACATGAGCGCCGACCCGGTGAAGATGTACCTCAACGACATCTTCACGGTGACGGTGAATATGGCCGGCCTGCCGGGCATCGCGGTGCCGGCGGGGCTGGACGCGAAAGGGTTGCCGCTCGGCCTGCAGCTCATCGGCCGCCCCTTCGATGAGGAAATGCTGTTCCGCACCGGCCATGTCATCGAGCAGGCGGCGGGACGCTTCCAGCCCGACAAGTGGTGGTAAGCGGGGAATCGGCTTAAGGTCCCGACATGGTCGATGTGACGGGCCCGCAGCGCAGGATCGTGGAGCTTCTGCAAAAGCGGGGCGACATGCGTATCACCATTCGCGAGACCGGCGACGGATTGGGAATTCACAATCCGACGCGGCGGCAAATGCCATTGATCCTGTTCCTGCTTCTGTGGCTCGGCGGGTGGAGCTTCGGCGAGTATTTCGCCCTCAGCGAGATATTTCGCAGTGGCACGCCGCTGGCCGGCAACCTTTTCCTGATCTTCTGGGTGACGTTCTGGACGCTGGGCGGGCTTTTGGCGTGGTGGTTCGTGCTGTGGCAGCTTTTCGGAGTCGAGCGCCTGTTCATCACAGGCGGAGCCGTCGTCCACGAGATCGGGTTGTGGCGGCTGCGCAGGCGACGGGTATTCGCCGCCGATGCCGTCAGGTTCGAGAACGCGGCCAATCGCCCCAAAATGGGCAACCAGTTCATCACCGGCCCGATCGCCTATTCGACCGATGGGACGGAGCGCCGTTTCGGAATGGGCATGAGCGCTGAGGAGGCCGAGATGGCGCTGGCGGCGATCCGGCGGCACCTGCCCGAAGAACCGGCCTCGGACGACGCACGGCCTGACGAGGGGCCGGAGCCCGCCGGCAGTTAGAGGGCGATGTTCTACTACCTCTCCAAGATTGCCTGGCTTTTCCTGCAGCCGCTCAATCTGTCGATATTGCTGCTGGCCGCTGGCCTGATCGCGCTGCTTCTCCGGAGGCGGCGATTGGCGGGAACGGCGGTAGGAATCGCCTTGGCTGTCCTGGTGCTGTCTGCGTGGACGTCGGTCGGCGCGCTGGTGCTGCACCCGCTGGAAGACCGTTTCGAGCGGCCGGTGAAAATCCCCGACGGCATTGCTGGCATCATCGTGTTGGGCGGGGGGCTGGAAGGCGCGATCAATCAGGCGCGGGGCGGCTACGAGCTTAACCGCGGCGGCGACCGCATGGTCGAGGCGGCGGCGCTGGCGCGCCGTCTGCCCGGCGTCCCCGTGATCGTATCCGGTGGCGGCGGATCGCTGTTCATCGATGGCGAGCCGGACGCAAACAGTGGAACGCGGCTTCTGATTGCGCTGGGCATCGAGGAGGATCGTCTCGTGCTCGAGAGCCGGTCGCGGAATACCTATGAAAACGCGCAGTTTACGCGCGATCTCTTGCAGCCCGATTCAAGCAGCCGGTGGCTGCTGGTGACATCGGCCTTCCACATGCCGCGTTCGGCCGCGCTGTTCAGAAAGGCAGGTTTCGACGTCGTGGCATGGCCTGTCGACTACCGGACCACGGGCAGGGAAGGCTTCGGGCTCGCCTCCGACAACGCGGCCGACGCGCTCGATGCGACGACGCTCGCGATACGCGAATGGATCGGTCTCCTGGCCTACCGCATGGCCGGCCGCATTGATTCTCTGCTGCCCGGCCCGTGACGGCTGTTCGACGCGTTATGCGCTGGGCGCAATCCAGCCATGTTTGTTAACAATGGATTGATTCCGCCCTTTACGATAAATTATTGAAAATCATGGTAGATCGCCGGAATGATGCAGAAATCTGACGGCGCGTAAGCCTCAATCCCGCCGTTTTTGCGTTGCGGAGCCGCAGCGGAATGGATATGAGCGAGCCAACGACGGAGTGGGGCCGTCGCGCGGCAATGACCGCGATGTGGGTTCTTTGATTTCACGGAAGTGACATGGAAGACAGCGTTCAGAAGTCCTGCTGGGGCGTGACCGCCAAAGCAGTCATCGGGTTCGCCGGCATCATCCTCCTGGCGTGGCTCGTAGGCGGAACCGAAACGGTAGCCGTCATGGCGGCCAGCTAAACAGCCGGAACCGAATTTCAGAAAAGGCGCGGTCCCAAGCCGCGCCTTTTTTGATTCCCGCGACTGATCTGGCGCATTCCGTATTGCCCCATGCCGCTGGCTGGACGGACGGCGCCGGTGATATGACGCAGCATCCGTTCCGCCAACGAACGCAGTGCGCCATGTTCCTGTCCGTATTCGACCTGTTCAAGATCGGCATTGGCCCCTCGAGTTCCCACACGATGGGGCCGATGGTGGCCGCGGCGCGTTTCCTCGACGAGATCAATTCGGGAGACTGGCCGCGCCCGGCAGGCGTCGATATCGCTGCCCTCAAGGTTAGCCTGCACGGCTCGCTTGCATTCACCGGCGTCGGGCATGGCAGTGACCGCGCGGTTCTGCTCGGCCTTGACGGCAAGACGCCGGAGAGCGTCGATCCCGATCAGAGCGATTCAGATATCGAGCGCATCAAGGCGGAAAAGCGCGTGTCGCCGCCCGGCCACCCCGGCTATCGCTTCGACCCGGAAACCGACCTCGTCCTCGACAAGAAGAACCCGCTGCGCGGCCACGCCAACGGCATGACCTTCATGGCGTTCGACGCGGGCGGACGGCTGTTGCTTAGGCGCGTCTATTATTCGGTCGGTGGCGGCTTCGTGGTTTCCGAGGAAGAGTTGCAGAAGCTCAAGGCACGCGAGAAGCCGCCGGTGGAGAAGGGCGTTCCTTATCCTTTCGCCAACGCCAAGCAGATGCTGGCGATGGCCGCCGAGAGCGGGCTGTCGATAGCGGAGATGAAGCGGGCGAACGAAGAGACAAACATGTCCCGCGCGGAACTCGACGCCGGGCTCGACGCGATCTGGGGAGCGATGCGCGCCTGCATCGAGCGTGGCCTGTCGCAGGACGGCATCATGCCGGGCGGGCTGAAGGTGCGGCGCCGCGCGCGCCAGCTTCACGACAAGCTCGAGGATGAATGGAGCCGCAACCGGCCGAACCCGCTGCTCGCCAATGACTGGCTGTCGGTCTACGCCATGGCGGTCAACGAGGAGAACGCCGCCGGCGGGCGCATAGTGACGGCGCCGACCAATGGTGCTGCCGGCGTCATCCCCGCGGTCATCCGCTACTGGCAGCATTTCCATGTCGAGGCGAGCGAGCGCGACATTCGCGACTTCCTGCTCACCGCCGCTGCTGTGGGCGGCATCGTCAAGCACAACGCGTCGATCTCGGGCGCCGAGGTCGGCTGCCAGGGCGAGGTGGGTTCGGCCTCGGCGATGGCGGCAGCGGGCTTGTGCGCAGTCATGGGCGGAACGCCGGAGCAGGTTGAGAACGCCGCCGAGATCGCGCTGGAGCACCATCTCGGCATGACCTGCGATCCTGTCGGTGGGCTGGTGCAGGTGCCTTGCATCGAGCGCAATGCGCTGGGCGCAGTGAAGGCGGTGACGGCGGCGTCACTCGCCATCAAGGGCGACGGCCAGCATTTCGTCCCGCTCGACGCGGCCATCGAGACCATGCGTCAGACTGGGCTCGACATGAACGAGCGCTACAAGGAAACCAGCCAGGGCGGGCTGGCGGTCAATGTGGTGGAGTGCTGACCGCCAAAGCTGTGGGAGCGCGTCCGGCGGGTCTTTTCTGTCCCCGCCGCAAGCCCTAGGTTCCGGACATGTCCCTGCATCTCATCAAGCTCTGCGTCGGCGCCGAAGACGTCGAGGATCTCGAGGAGTGGATCGAGCGCCGGCTTGCCGAGAGGCGGCGCGCCGGCCAGCCGGTGGAGCATTTCCACACCACGCGCATGATGCCGAAGCGGGCCGACGAGCTGACTTCGGGCGGATCGCTGTACTGGGTCATCAAGGGGCAGGTGCAGTGCCGCCAGCGGCTGCTGGAGGTTCGTCCCTTCACCGACGCCGAGGGCATCGGACGTTGCCATCTCGTGCTCGAACCGAAGGTCGTGCGCACGCAGTGGCAGCCCAAACGGGCTTTTCAGGGGTGGCGGTATCTCAAGGTCAACGAGGCGCCGGCGGACCTGCCGGACGATGCCGATATCAGGTCGATGCCCGGGGAACTGCGCAGCGAACTCGCAGAACTCGGCCTGCTTTAGCCGTCAAAGCGGCCGCATCCGTCAAACGCCTGTCGCACTAACCATCTTGCTTTACCAAACGGGCAGCGGCCTGGGGGCGCTTCGCCTTTGTTATTGATTGAACAGCGAAAACGCGCCATTATTTCCCAGTTGGGAGTACGGGTTCATGTTCTTGTCGGGCGTAAACGGGCACGCGGACGACAGGGCGCGCAGTACCGCGCATGTCATTGTCTGCGGCAACGAAAAGGGCGGATCGGGCAAGTCGACCACCGCCATGCACATTGCTGTCGCGCTGCTGAAATCCGGCTATAGCGTCGCGACCGTCGATCTGGACGGGCGGCAGCTGTCGCTGACGCACTACATCGAAAATCGCAAACGGTGGGCCAGGCAGGCGCGGATCGAGCTTCCGGCGCCAAGCCATTTTCATGTGCCGCCGGCCAACCGCGAGACGGTGGCCGACACCGAGAGCGAAGAGTTCCGCCAGCTCACCGAAGGGCTCGGCGAGATACAGGACAACCACGATTTCGTCGTCATCGATACGCCGGGTTCCGATACGTTCCTGAACCGCATGGCGCATCGCATCGCCGATACGCTGGTGACGCCGATGAATGACAGCTTCGTCGATTTCGACGTGCTGGCGCAGATCGATCCGATCAGCCACGAGATTCTCGATTTGTCGCAATATGCTTCGGCGGTGCGCGATGCGCGGCGCCAGCGGCGCCAGACCGACAGCGCCATCCTCGACTGGATCGTGGTGCGCAACCGCATGGCGAGCATCACCTCGCGCAATGAGCAGAAGATTGACTCCTGCCTGAGGAACCTTGCGATCCAGCTTGGTTTCCGCGTCGCCGACGGCATTTCGGAGCGCGTGGTGTTCC
The DNA here is from genome assembly GCA_017643025.1 of Rhizobiaceae bacterium. Classification (GTDB taxonomy): domain Bacteria; phylum Pseudomonadota; class Alphaproteobacteria; order Rhizobiales; family Rhizobiaceae; genus RCIO01. Next base: position 327,338 of record JAEPOG010000001.1, on the reverse strand, counting down.
GCGAGTTCTTCCCGATCGGACTGACGGCGCTGGACGATTTCGAGGAACATATCCTTGGAACCAAGCCGACGCTGTCGCACCTCGCCGCGCGTCAGGAAATCCGGCAGCTCATTGGTGCGCTTCGCCTGCCCACCGACGAGGTCGGCCGCAAGCGGGCGCTGATGCGCAAGCGCTACGCCGAGGCGATCAGCCGACCGATCGCGCTGCCCGACATTTTCGTGAACTGATACGGCTGCGCCAGAACACCGGCGGACTTGCCAGCCGGGTTCCGGCGTCACATCTTTGAGGGCGATGAGCAAGCCGAAGCCCCCCGTGCGTTCGCCGTCGGCGGATACGCCGGCGCAGCGAAAATCGAGCGGGTCCGAAATCGACGCCTTTCTGCGCCAGGCGAGAGCCATGGCCGTTCCGGGCGAGGGGAAGGGCCGGCTGATCCTTGCGCTTGACGCCACGATGAGCCGCCAGCCGACCTGGGATCTCGCCTGCCGGCTGCAGGCCGAAATGTTCGACGCGGTCGGCAAGACCGGCAAGCTCGACGTGCAACTTGTCTACTTCCGGGGCTTTGGCGAGTGCCGGGCGTCGCGTTTCGTCGCCGATACCGACGCGCTCAAAGAACTGATGGTCAAGATCGATTGCCGCGGCGGGCGCACGCAGATTGGCAAGGTGCTTTCCCACGCACTCAAGGAAACCGGCCGCGAGAAGGTCAATGCGCTGGTCTATATCGGCGATGCGATGGAGGAGGAGATCGACCATCTCGCCCAGAAAGCCGGTGAGCTGGGCCTCCACGGTGTGCCTATATTTGCATTCCAGGAGGGCCACGACGCCGCGGCCGAAATGGGCCTAAAGGAGATCGCGCGGCTGACCAAGGGCGCATGGTTCCGCTTCGACCGCAATTCCGCCTCAACGCTGTCGCGTCTGCTGTCGGCTGTGGCCGTCTTTGCGACGGGCGGACTGAGAGCGCTGGAAGCGCGCGGACGGCCTGAGGACCGCCAGATGATCGAACACCTGAAGGGCACGGGCGGCACATGACATTCATGCTCTATCTGTCGATGGCGGCGCTGGCTGTGGTGCTGTTCGCGCTGGTGTTCGTGCGAGCGAACCCCGCCCGGCTCGCTGACTCGATTCGGTTTGCCGGGCCGATCGGTCTCGGCGCGATTGGAGTTGGGGCGCTGCTGCTCGGGCGCGGCGGCGTCGCGGGCATGCTGTGGATGATCGCGATGACATGGTTCCTGCGGGCGCGTGCGCGGCGTCCGGTCCGGCGGCAGCCGGGCAACCACTCGCATGTCCGCACGGCTGCGCTCGAAATGGAGCTCGACCACGACACCGGATCGCTCGACGGCGTTGTGCTTGCCGGCAGCATGGAGGGCCGCTCGCTTGGAGAGCTTTCGCTGCCGGAGCTTTTGGCGCTACGCGACGAACTTCTGTCCGACGCGGAAAGCCTACAGCTGCTGGAAACCTATCTTGACGGCCGCTTTGCCGCCTGGCGCGACGACATGCAGTCGAATGCTGGCCACGGGAAGGGAGCAGCGCCGGCTTCTGGCCCCGTGACTGAGGAGGAAGCCTACGAGATCCTTGGTCTTGAGCCGGGTGCCTCCGCGGCGGATATCCGCAAGGCGCACCGCCGCCTGATGCAGCGCGTGCACCCCGATCTCGGCGGTTCTTCCTTTCTTGCCGCCCGCATCAACGCGGCCAAGGACGTGCTGCTGTCCAAACAAGTCTAGTACTCCTTCGACACGATACAAACCGGAGACCGGGCAGATGAGCTACTATTGCTCTGTTGCGTAGCAGGCGATGTCGCGACCCTTGAGCCGCCCGCAGGCGTCCCAGGCCGCATTTTTGGATGAGAAGCCGCCATATCGGGCGCGCCAGTAGAGCGTGCCGTCCTTGGTGAATTGCTGGGTGAACGGGACCGCGCCGGAGAGGATGCCGCCGGCCCGGCTGCTGGTATTTTCCAGGAAGGCGCGGGCCTCTGCCTCGCTTGTCAGCGACGCAACCTGGACAACCCAGCCATCGGGAATCGACGACGTTTCGACCATGTCGATATCGCCCTGCGCGATCTCTTCGGCCTCCTGAGCGGCGGTGCTGTGCCGGGCTGCAGGGAAGGGCTGCGGCGCGGGAGCGTAGGCCACCTCGACCTCGGTGGTCGTCTGCGTGCTTTCATCGCGCGCGATGCTGTGGACCGGACGGGCGTCGGGCGTGGGCGGGTTAACGGAGGGCAGAATGATGGCGCCGGCGCTTGCGACAGCGGGCCGGGTCGGCGCAATCGCGTTGCGAGCGACGACCACGCCGCCGCCGCCGCGGCGCGAGGCGCGAGGCATGTAGGCGGAGATGATTTCGGCCATATGCTCGTTGCGGCTTGCTGCCGTGCGACCGCCCATCACGACCGCAACGATCGAGCGGCCGTCGGATTCTACGGAAGAAACAAGGTTGAAGCCGGAGGCGCGGGTGTAACCCGTCTTGATGCCATCCATGCCCCTCACGCGGCCGAGCAGCCGATTGTGGTTGCCGTAATTGCGCCCGGCATATGAGAAGGAGCGGGTGGAGAAGTAGCCGTAATATTGCGGGAAGTGCTCGCGCAGCGCGAGGCCCAGCGTCGCCATGTCACGTGCGGTCGTGCGCTGCGCCGAGTTGGGCAGGCCATGGGCATTGCGGAATGTGGTCGACCGCATGCCGAGGGCGTGCGCCTTCTGTGTCATCGCTCTGGCAAACCCTGACTCGGAGCCACCGAGAAACTCGCCGACTGCGGTCGCAACGTCGTTTGCCGATTTGGTCACCAGCGCCAGGATTGCGTTCTCGACGGTGATGGTGGAGCCGGGCTCGAGGCCGAGCTTCGACGGCTGCTCTGCCGCGGCGTTGCGGGAAATCGTGATCCTTGACGACTTGCTTATGTGGCCATTGGCCAGCGCCTCGAACACCATGTAGAGCGTCATCATCTTGGTGAGCGACGCTGGGTAGCGCGGCGCGTCCGCGTTGCGGGCGAACAGGACGCGGCCCGTCTTTGCGTCGATCACCATCGCCGCATATTTCGGGTTGGCCGACGCGCCCTGCGTTTGGGCCAACACCAGCATCGTTGCAATTGCGATTGAGAGGAGCGCCCTGGAAAGAAGGGCAGGCCGAATCGCGGCCCAATTGTACGCCTGACGCACTGGAACACCCGTCTGGTCACAAATTTCACGCGCGGCAGCGATCTGCCACATGGTCGACAGGACAGTACGAAGGCGGCGTTACCAATCCGTTTATGGTAACTGCCTCGTTGACGGCAGGAGGCGCATTTTAGCGGAAGCGCGTCCTCAAACCGGATAACGCAGCGGCAAGGTGTTGACTTTTTGTGCAGTGCACACTATCTGGTGTGCAACGCACAATGAACGGTGCGGAACAAGCCCCAGCATCGATCGGAATACCGAAAGGAACGCCCCAATGTTTCAGTCTTTTGAAGACACCACCAAAGCCAGCCGCGAAATGATGGACACCGGCCTGAAGAGCTTCGCTTCGCTGTCGAAGAACCTGCAGACGCTCGCCAGCGAGGCCGGCGACTACTCCAAGGCTTCATGGGAGAATGGCAGCGCCACCCTCGAGAAGCTGTTCTCGGCCAAGTCTTTCGACAAGGCGGTCGAGATTCAGACCGACTACGCCAAGAAGGCCTATGAGGGCTTCGTGGCCCAGGCCGCCAAGATGGGCGACATCTACGCCGAGATGGCCAAGGACGCTTACAAGCCGTTCGAAAACGCCGTCGCCAAGGCGAAGTAACTCACGCATCTGATGCGGGCCGCAAGGTCCGCGCAAGAGCCCGGTCGTATCCATTGCGGCCGGGCTTTTTGCGTTAAGAATCCTCGGAACATGGCAGTCCCCGGGGCTTGCCGCAACTGGCCATGCGGCCATATTGTGGCCGTGACGACAGGGCTTAAATTCAGCCGGTAAGTGCCTAGATGAGGCATCTTCACTCGCGGTGCGAGGCAAGGCCAGGGGCAAGATGACGGTCAACGACGAGGCCGCGAAGAGGTACGCGGCGCGCATGGGCGACAAGGACGACGACGACGCCGGTTCGCGGGGCAATGATCGCGGCACGGCGGTGATCACGCGCACCCGGACCAAAACCAAGAAGCCCAGCCTTTACCGCGTTCTGCTGCTGAACGACGACTACACGCCAATGGAGTTCGTCGTGCACGTTCTGGAGCGCTTCTTCCAGAAAGACCGCGAGGCAGCGACGAGAATCATGCTCCACGTTCACAATCACGGTGTGGGCGAATGTGGGGTCTATACATTCGAAGTGGCCGAGACCAAAGTGTCACAGGTCATGGATTTCGCCCGCCAGAATCAACATCCGCTCCAGTGCGTGATGGAGAAGAAATAAGGACTAATTCAATATGCCGGCTTTCTCCCAGGGCCTGGAACGTGCGCTCCATCAGGCGCTCACCTATGCAAATGAGCGTCACCACGAATATGCGACGCTCGAACACCTGCTGCTCGCTTTGGTCGACGACCAGGACGCGGCGGCGGTCATGCGCGCGTGCAATGTCGATCTCGACGAACTGCGCAAGACGCTGCTGACCTATGTCGATACCGAACTCGACAACCTCGTCACGGGTTACGACGAGGACTCCAAGCCGACCGCCGGCTTCCAGCGCGTCATTCAGCGCGCGGTGATCCATGTCCAGTCGTCGGGCCGCGAGGAAGTTTCGGGCGCCAATGTGCTCGTCGCCATTTTTGCCGAGCGGGAAAGCCATGCCGCCTACTTCCTGCAGGAACAGCAGATGACCCGCTACGACGCGGTCAACTACATCAGCCACGGTATCGCCAAGCGGCCGGGCGTTGCGGAATCGCGCGCCCCGCGCGGCGTGGAGGACAGCGCCGAGAACCAGGGCGAGGCCGGCGCCGACGAAGGCGGCAAGAAGAAGCCGCAGGACGCGCTGTCGGCCTACTGCATCAATCTCAACCAGAAGGCGCGGGCGGGCCGGATCGACCCGCTGATCGGGCGCGGGCCCGAGATCAACCGCACCATCCAGGTGCTGTGCCGCCGCTCCAAGAACAACCCGCTCTATGTGGGCGATCCCGGCGTCGGCAAGACGGCGATCGCCGAGGGGCTGGCAAAGCGCATCGTCGAGGGCGACGTGCCCGAGGTGCTGCTCAACGCCACCATCTTCACGCTCGACATGGGCACGCTGCTCGCCGGTACGCGCTATCGCGGCGACTTCGAGGAACGGCTGAAGCAGGTCGTGAAGGAGCTTGAAGAGTTCCCCGGCGCGATCCTGTTCATCGACGAGATCCACACGGTTATCGGCGCAGGCGCCACCTCGGGCGGCGCGATGGATGCCTCGAATCTGCTCAAGCCGGCGCTGTCTTCGGGCACGATCCGCTGCATCGGCTCGACCACCTACAAGGAGTTCCGTCAGTTCTTCGAGAAGGACCGGGCGCTGGTGCGCCGCTTCCAGAAGATTGATGTGAACGAGCCAACTGTGGACGACGCGATCGAGATCATGAAGGGTCTGAAGCCCTATTTCGAGGACTTCCACCACGTCAAATACACCAACGAGGCGATCAAGGCCGCGGTGGAGCTTTCGGCGCGCTACATCAACGATCGCAAGCTGCCGGACAAGGCGATCGACGTGATTGACGAAACAGGCGCGTCGCAGATGCTGGTGCCGGAGAACAAGCGCCGCAAGACGATCAACGTAAAGGAGATCGAAGCGACGATCGCCACGATGGCGCGCATTCCGCCGAAAACGGTTTCGGCCGACGACGAGAAGGTTCTCGCCAATCTCGACGAGGAGCTTAGGCGCGTCGTCTATGGGCAGGACACGGCGATTTCGGCGCTCGCGTCTGCGATCAAGCTGGCGCGCGCCGGCCTGCGCGAACCGGAGAAGCCGATCGGTTCCTACCTGTTCTCGGGCCCGACCGGCGTCGGCAAGACCGAGGTCGCCAAACAGCTCGCCGCGTCGCTCGGAGTGGAGCTGCTGCGCTTCGACATGTCGGAATACATGGAGCGCCACACGGTGAGCCGTCTGATCGGCGCGCCTCCCGGCTATGTCGGTTTCGACCAGGGCGGCCTGCTGACCGACGGCGTCGACCAGCATCCGCATTGCGTGCTGCTGCTCGACGAGATCGAGAAGGCGCATCCGGATCTGTTCAACATCCTCCTGCAGGTGATGGACCACGGCAAGCTGACCGATCACAACGGCAAGCAGATCAGCTTCCGCAATGTAATCCTGATCATGACCACCAACGCCGGCGCCGCCGACATGGCCAAGGCCGCCATCGGCTTTGGTTCGGCGCGCCGCGAAGGCGACGACATGGAAGCGATCAACCGGCTGTTCTCGCCGGAGTTCCGCAACCGGCTCGACGCCATCATCCCGTTTGGGTCGCTGCCGGTCCCGGTCATCCACCAGGTGGTGCAGAAGTTCGTCATGCAGCTCGAGGCGCAGCTCGCCGAGCGCCGCGTCACCTTCGACCTGTCGGACGAGGCCGTGTCGTGGCTGGCAGACAAGGGCTATGACGAGCGCATGGGCGCACGGCCGCTCGCCCGCGTCATCCAGGAGCACATCAAGAAGCCGCTGGCGGACGAGGTGCTGTTCGGGCGCCTCAAGAAGGGCGGTACGGTGCGGGTCGTCGTCGACAAGAAGGAGACCGGCGAAACCGGCCTCAAGCTCGAGCCGATTGCCGACGACCAGCCGGTGAAGCCCAAGAAGGAAGACCCGGAAGGCCCCAAGCCGAAGAAAAAGGTGCGCAAGACGACGGCCCGTAAGACGAGCGCGAAAGCTGCTCCGAAGGGCGGTGATTCATCGAAGCAGCGGACTATCGTGCCGCAGCTTCCGCGCCGCAGCTGATCCGGCACGGGCATGGCTGGCCATGCCCGGCCACACCCATCCCCAATTGAGAGGAAAGCTCGCCGGGGGCGACCGCAAGGAAGTCGGCGCCGCGGCCAGCGTCGCTCGCGAGGTGCTCGACGATCCCGGGTTGGTGAGGCCGCTGGTCGATTGCCTTGAGGATGGGGACGCGGCGGTCGTGTCGCACGCCGCGCATGCGGTGATGCAGGTCGGCCGGGATGAGCCGAACGTCTTTGCACCGCATGCCGACCGTCTGATTGCGATTTTGAGGCGATGCTCGCAGTGGGAGATCGGCGAGCAGCTTCCCAAGGTGCTCGCCGCCGTGCCGATCACCGACGACCAGACGCAGCAGCTGGCCGATATCCTCGTCGCGCAGACCGGCAATCCCTCCAACATCGCCGCCGCCTCGGCTCTCTCCGGCCTGGCCGAACTGGCGACGACCGGCCGCATCGATGCGGCGATCGCGCGGGATGCGATCGAACGAGCCCTGGCATCTCCGCGCAAGGCGCTTGCGGCGCGAGCGCGACGTATTGAGCAATCACTTGGGCCAAAGGGAAAATAGCGTCGCGGGACCGTCGAGCCTGTGGTAGGCGGCCCTGAGATGGCCGACCCCGCACCACTTCCCGATCACGACGACGACATCACCGGCGAACGCTTTCGCTGGTACCTGCGCGGCTTTCGCGAGGTTGTCTCGCTGCCGGCGCTGATCCTGGCGACGAGCTTCGTCGGCTTCGCCGCCCTGGCGCTTGAAGCGGGCATCACGCTGGCGCAGGCGGTGTTCATGACCGGCATCGTGTGGGCGCTGCCGGCCAAGGTGGTTCTGATCGGCGCGATCATGGCGGGCAACGCTCTGCCTGCCGCCGCCTTCGCCGTGGCGCTGTCCTCGGTGCGGCTCACCCCTATGGTCGTCGCGCTCGTGCCGGAACTGAAGGCACGCGGCACGCGCAACTGGGTGCTGTTGCTGCTGTCGCACTTTGTCGCCGTCACCTCCTGGGTCATCGCCATGGAGAAGGTGCGCGAGGTCCCGCGGGGGGCACGCACAGCCTGGTATGGTGGCGTCGGTTCGTCGCTCGTCATCCTCAACATGGGTGTGGTGACGGCGGTCTACCTGCTGGCGCAGGACATGCCGGCGCCGGTTTCGGCCGCGCTGCTCATCCTCACGCCGATGTATTTCCTCACATCGCTGTGGGGCTCGGCGCGCGAGCGGGCAGGGCGGGTCGCGATGGCGCTGGGGCTCGTGCTTGGGCCGCTGTTCGCGCTGCTCACGCCGGAGTTCAGCCTGCTGGTGACGGGACTGGTCGGCGGCACCGCCGCCTATCTCATCCACCGGTTCACCGCTGGGAGGGCTGGCGCGTGACTTTCGAAGCTATAGACGCCTGGTGGTGGCCATACCTCTTCATCATCGTCGCCGGCTGGCTGGCGACAGACGCATGGCGCTTTCTCGGTGTCGTGCTCGGCGGCCGGATTTCCGAGACGTCCGAGGCGCTCGTATTCGTGCGAGCGGTGGCGACTGCTCTGGTGGCCGCTGTCATCGCCAGTCTGGTGCTGACGCCGAATGGCGGCCTGGCGGAAGCGCCGGCGTGGTTGCGCGTCGGGGCGGTGGCGGCGGGCTTCGGCGTCTACCTTGTCACGCGCCAGCACATGCTGGCCGGCATTTTCGTCGCCGAGGCCGTGCTGCTGATCGGCATGGCGCTGACCTGATCAGGCGAGACCGCCGCGTATCTTCTCGGCGTTCGCGGCAAGCACGTCGTTGTCTTCCATCTGGCCGGTATGGGGCTTCAGCGACACGCCGTCGAAACGCGGGATGACGTGGACGTGCAGGTGAAAGACGATCTGGCCGCCTGCCGGTTCGTTGAACTGCTGGATGGTGACGCCTTGCGCGCCCATGCCCTTCATCGCGGCATGTGCGACCTTCTGCACCGTGCGCATAACAGCGGCGAGGCTGTCGGCATCCACATCGAGCACGTTGCGCGCGGGCTTCTTGGGGATGACCAGGCAGTGGCCAGGGCCGCGCGGCATGATGTCCATGAAGGCAAAGGTGTCGTCGTCCTCGTAGAGCTTGTGGGCGGGAAGCTCGCCGCGCAGGATCTTGGCGAAGACGTTGCTGTCGTCATAGGCGGTGGACATCGGGGCACCTCGTAAGCGGATCGCGCGTAGCCAATAGCGAATAGGAAAAAGCAGGTCCACGGTAGACCGCCTCCTAATCGCTAATCGCTACTCACTAACCGCCCTTCCTGAACGGCCCACGCTCGGCGAGAAATTCCCCGATCGCCTCAACGTCGCGGCGTTCGCGGACAAGATAGTCCTCGACGGCGCCGCGCAGCCCGGGATGGACGATGTAATGGGCGGAATGCGTCGTCACCGGCATGTAGCCGCGCGCCAGCTTGTGTTCGCCTTGCGCTCCCGCTTCAACAACCTTCAGCCCGTGAGCGATCGCGAAGTCGATCGCCTGATGATAGCAGACCTCGAAATGCAGGAAGGGGTGGTCCTCGATGCAGCCCCAGTTGCGGCCGTAGAGCGTATCGGAGCCGATGAAGTTGATGGCGCCGGCGACATAGCGGCCGCCGCGCTTCGCCATGACGAGCAGGATGTCATCGGCCATCCGTTCCGCAACGAGCGAGTAGAACTTCCGGTTGAGATAGGGGCGTCCCCATTTGCGGCCGCCGGTGTCCATGTAGAAGGCGAAGAAATCGTCGAGTGCTGCCTCGGTGATGTCCTTGCCCGTCAGCCACTCGATTTCGATGCCGTTTTCCAGAGCAGTGCGCCGCTCCTTCTTCAGCGCCTTGCGCTTGCGGGAGGAGAGTGAGGCTAGGAAATCGTTATAGGCGCCATAGCCCTCGTTGAAGAAGTGGAACTGCTGGTCGGTGCGGTGCAGGTAGCCCCGAACCTCCAGCAGGTTCGCTTCCTGCTCTGGCGCGAAAGTAACGTGAACCGACGATGCGCCGATGCGCTCGCACAGGGTCTTCAGCCCTTCCGCGAGCGCTGACTTCACGGAGGTGTTGTCTTCGCCGCGCGCGGCCAGCAGCCGCGGCCCGGTAGCAGGCGTGAACGGAATCGAGACCTGCAGCTTCGGATAATAGCGGCCGCCGGCGCGCTCGAAAGCATCCGCCCAGCCATGATCGAAGACATACTCGCCCTGGCTGTGAGACTTGAGATAACAGGGCACCGCGGCGAGCAACCGTCCGTCCGGGCCTTCCAGCTTCAGATGCTGCGGCATCCATCCGGTGTCCGGCGACACGCAGCCGCTTTCTTCCAGCGCGGACAGGAAGGCGTGATTCAGGAAGGGATTGTAGGGGGTGCCCTCGCAGCGGCTGGCTCCGCCAAGCACCGCCCAATCGGCGGCAGTGACGGTGTTCAGCGACGGCATGACCCGGATCGAGAACTCGCCCGCCGCTTCGTTCGTCCCGTTCTCTCCGGGCTGGTTCATGCCTGCCGCCGATCCCCTTGTCGATCACCGACTTTACTTATTCCGGCGATGGCGCGTTGCAAGCCGCTCAGCGCAATTGTGCCACGGAGGAGGGGTCGTCCGGGTCGAACCCCTCGAACGTCATCTGGTCGGCGTGGGCTTTCGTCAGGTCGTAGGTGGCGCGGTCGCGAACGGTCCAGGTAATGACCGGCATCGACAGCTTTTCGCGCAGGAACGACGTGAAGCGATTGGGCAGATCGGCGGCATGGTAGGAGGCGAACGAAATACCGTGCGCCAGCATGGAGAAATGCGCTTCCATATGTTCGGGCTGTGCGCCGAAGGCCGTCAGCCCGGCAGGAACGCCCGGCGCATCCTCCGCGAACTGGCGCACCAGCCAGTGGTTGAAGGACATGATTGCCGCTTCGCCCCCGTAGGCGGCGAGCAGCGCGCCAACCTTGGCTACCAGCCCGTCGTCGTGCCCTTCGATGCCTTTGAGTTCGATCACGACTGGCACGCGCCCTGCGACCCGTTCGAGCATCTGTTCCAGTGTCGGCACGTAATCCTCCGTGCCGCCGATGCGCAGCGCGCACATCTCTGACGCGGTGCGCTCAACGATTGTGCCTTGTTCGCCGGTCAAGCGCTTAAGGGCCAGATCGTGGAAGACGATGGGCACGCCGTCCTTCGACAGGTGAACATCGCATTCGATGGCGAAATTGCGGTCCGCTGCCGCGTCGAAAGCGGAGAGCGTGTTCTCCCAACGGCGGTCGTTCAGATCGTGGTAGCCGCGATGCGCGATAGGCCTCGCGGTAAGCCATGCAAGGTCGGACATGGGTCTTAGACGAGTTCGGCGATCGCTTCGACCTCGACCGGTGCATTGAGCGGCAGCACCGCCATGCCGAGCGCCGATCGCGCATGCTTGCCCTTGTCGCCAAAGGCGCCGACCAGCGCGTCGGAGGCGCCGTTGCCGACGAGGTGTTGCTCTTGAAAATCCGGCGTGGAGGCAACGAACACCGTGATCTTCACGATGCGCGCAATGCGTTCCAGATCGCCGTCGCAGGCGGCGCCGAGAACGCCGATGACATTGCGCGCGCAGTAGCCGGCGGCTTCCCGGCCGGCCTCAGTGTCCAGATCGCGGCCGAGCAGCCCTGTGCGCAGGAGCTTGCCGTCGACGAAGGGCAATTGTCCTGCCGTGAACACCAGCTTGCCGGTCTGAACCCAGGGAACGTAGTTGGCCGCAGGTGCGGCAACGGCGGGCACCGTGATACCCAGTTTGGCAAGGCGGTCTGCGACGGTCGTCATTGCGGGATGCTCCGGTAATTGCTTGTGGTCATCGTTCGGCGGCTATCGACTTTGTGCCTCGCTTCCGCCACCTCTTCGGCTATTGTGGTACACGCGACTTGTGTGTCGCCCAAGCAGTTTTGGAGAAATGCGCAGATGCGCTCAAGGCGCCTTCTTCTTGCCGGGCTCGCGGCGGTCTGTTCGTTTGCCCCTGTTGCCGCGCATGCCGGCCGGGTGCTTGCGCCGCATCGCGCCGTCTACGACATCGAGCTCAATCAGGCTTCCGACCGCTCGGGCATAACCGGCATCACCGGGCGCATGGTGTATGAGTTCGACGGCTCGGCCTGCGAGGGCTATGTCGTCAATTTCCGTTTCGTGACGCAGGTCGATACCTCCGAAAATTCGAGCATCAGCGACCTGCAGACCTCGACCTACGAGGATGCATCGGGCGATCATTTCAGCTTCGTGACCAAGTTCTATATCGACCGCGAACTCGATCGCGAGATCAAGGGCGAGGCGACGCGGAGCGGCGACACGATCGAGGTGCAGCTCGACAAGCCCGATGCCCGCAATGTGCAGCTCCAGCGCACCCAGTTCCCGACCGAGCACCTGCAGGAGCTAATCGAAAAGGCCCTGTCGTCGGAGACCTTCTACGAGACGACCCTGTTCGACGGCTCCGAGGATGCCGACAGGATCATGACGACCACCGTGGTCATCGGGGACAAGGAGCCGGTGGATGCAAACGATCCCGAGAAGGCGGCCATGGCGTCGCTCGCCGACGACCGGTTCTGGCCGGTGGACATCGCCTATTTCGACCTGTCGAAGGCCGAAGAACTGCCGAGCTATCGCATTTCGTTCAAACTGCACGAGAACGGCGTCACCCACGACATCCTCATGGACTACGGCGATTATTCCATGAAAGGCGAACTCGTCGATCTGGCGCTGTACGAGGCCGAAGCAGGCGGCTGCGACCAGCAATAGGCCACAGGTTCGCCGCCCGCCGCTTGCAATTCCCCGCCGCGCCCTCTATATGCGCGCGCATTCCACACACGGACTTGGTTTCCGGGAGGGAGACATCCCCCGTAGACCGCCGGTGGCGCAAAGCCCTCGCGGGTCGCGCGCCTTTGTCCGTGGAGGCCAACCGGAAAAGGACAAGACAATGGCCCTGCCAGATTTCAGCATGCGCCAGCTATTGGAAGCTGGCGTCCACTTCGGACACCAGACCCACCGCTGGAACCCGAAAATGTCGGAGTACATTTTCGGCAGCCGCAACAACATCCACATCATCGACCTGTCGCAGACGGTGCCGCTGCTGCACCAGGCGCTGAAGAAGGTATCCGACACGGTTTCGACCGGCGGTCGCGTTCTCTTCGTCGGCACCAAGCGCCAGGCATCGGAGATCATTGCCGACTCGGCTAAGCGCTCGGCGCAGTACTACGTCAATGCGCGCTGGCTCGGCGGCATGCTGACGAACTGGAAGACGATCTCCAATTCGATCCAGCGCCTGCGCAAGCTGGAAGAACTGCTCGTCAACGAGGAGGAGGCCTCGGCCTTCACCAAGAAGGAGCGCCTCAACCTGGAGCGCGAGCGCGAGAAGCTCGACCGCGCGCTGGGCGGCATCAAGGACATGGGCTCGACTCCCGACCTGATGTTCGTCGTCGACACGAACAAGGAAGCGATCGCCATCCAAGAAGCGAAGCGGCTCGGCATTCCGGTCGTCGCCGTGGTGGATTCCAACTGCGACCCCGACCTGATCGACTTCCCGATCCCGGGCAATGACGACGCCGCGCGTGCCATCTCGCTCTACTGCGACCTGATTTCAAAGGCCGCGATCGACGGCATCGCCCGCCAGCAGGGCGCTTCGGGCGTCGATGTCGGTGCAGCCGAAGAAGCTCCGGCGGAAGAGGCGATAGCCGAGGAGCCGGCAGCCGAAGCCGCACCGGCCGAAAAGGCTGAAGCCGAAGCGCCGGAGGCGAAGGCCGAAGAACCGGCGGCGGACGACAAGGACGCATAAGGCGAGACGGCCGGTCAGCCGGCTGTCATTTCCGGCGCTATGGCGCACCGCATTGCGGTGCGCGGCGCCCATTTCAGAATATGATTGAAGAGGCAAAGATGAGCATCTCTGCAGCACAGGTGAAGGAACTGCGCGACATTACCGGCGCGGGCATGATGGACTGCAAGGCGGCGTTGACCGAGACCGGCGGCGACATGGAAGCCGCGGTCGACTGGCTGCGCAAGAAGGGCATTTCGAAGGCCGACAAGAAGGCCGGTCGCACGGCGGCCGAAGGTCTGATCGGCGTCGATGCCGCGCTCAACGAAGGCGTCGTGGTCGAGGTGAATTCCGAGACCGACTTCGTGGCGCGCAACGAGCAGTTCCAGGCAATGGTCCAGGCCGTCGCAAAGGTCGCGCTTGCCGTCGGCGGCGAGACTGAGACGGTGGCGAATGCCAAATATCCTGGTTCGGACAAGAGCGTTGCCGACACGATCAAGGATGCCGTGGGCACCATCGGTGAGAACATGAGCTTCCGCCGCTCGGCGAAGCTCACCGTCGGCAAGGGCGCTGTTGCATCCTATGTCCACAACTCCGTTGCCGACAATCTCGGCAAGATGGGCGTGCTGGTGGCGATCGAGACCGAAGGCAACGCGGATGCCGCGCGGGCTTTCGCGCGGCAGGTTGCGATGCATGTTGCGGCGACGAACCCGCTTGCGCTCAATCCCGACGAAGTCGACCCGGCGGTCGCCGAGCGCGAAAAGGCGATCTATGCCGATCAGGCGCGCGCCTCCGGCAAGCCGGACAACATCATCGACAAGATGGTCGAAGGCCGGATGCGCAAGTTCTACGAGGAAGTCGTGCTCTTGAAGCAGGCCTTCGTCATCAACCCCGACCTGACGGTTGAGGCGGCGCTGAAGGAAGCCGAGAAGGAAATCGGCGCTCCGGCGAAGATCACCGGCTTCGTGCGCTTTGCGCTCGGCGAGGGGATCGAACGCGAAGAGTCTGATTTCGCAGCCGAAGTGGCGGCCGCGGTCAAGCACTAGCAGCTTCGCCTGCACTGCAAGCAGACGGGGGCGCCGCGTGACAACGCGGCGCCCTTCGTGTATCGCCGACCAAGCGTGGAACACGAGGAACACATGCCCGCATCACCCCCCTACAAACGCGTATTGCTGAAGGCCTCGGGCGAGGCACTGATGGGAGGGCAGGGGTTCGGAATAGATGTTTCGGTGGTGGACCGCATCGCGGCCGACATCGCACAGGCCCGCGCGCTCGGCGTCGAAGTTGCGGTGGTTATCGGCGGCGGCAACATCTTCCGCGGTGTCGCGGTAGCATCGAAGGGCGGCGACCGCGTGACCGGCGATCACATGGGCATGCTCGGCACCGTCATCAATTCGCTGGCGCTCAGGACGTCACTGGTGAAGATGGGCGTCGAGGCGGTTGTCCTGTCGGCCATCGCCATGCCGGAACTCTGCGAGAGCTTCTCGCAGCGCCAGGCCACCGCCTACATGAATGATGGCAAGGTGGTCATCTTTGCCGGGGGCACCGGCAATCCCTTCTTCACGACGGATTCGGCAGCGGCGCTTCGGGCTGCGGAGATCGGCGCGGACGCGCTGTTCAAGGGCACGCAGGTCGACGGCGTCTATTCGGCCGACCCGAAGAAGGATCCCGAGGCGACACGTTATGAGCGGCTGAGCCATGACGAGGTGATCAACCAGGGTCTGATGATCATGGATACCGCCGCGATAGCGCTTGCGCGCGAGAACCACATTCCGATAATCGTGTTCTCCATTCACGAGGAGCACGGTTTCAGCGAAATACTGCGCGGAAACGGGCGATATACAGCGGTTTCGGACGAATAGGCGGCATTTCCGCCACGGCGGTGAGCCGGCACGAAACCCAGTCAGCAGGAGGAAGCACAATGGCAGGCGCTGTCGATTTCAAGGATCTGCAGCGGCGGATGGACGGCGCTATCTCGGCCTTCAAGTCCGATCTCGCCTCGCTCAGAACGGGCCGCGCGTCGGCCAATCTGCTCGATCCCATCAATGTCGACGCCTACGGCACCAGCATGCCGCTGAACCAGGTCGCGACGATATCCGTGCCCGAACCGCGCATGATCGGCGTACAGGTGTGGGACAAGTCGATGGTGCAGGCCGTAGACCGCGCCATCCGCGAATCCAATCTGGGCTTCAATCCAATCGTCGACGGCAACAATCTGCGCATTCCGCTGCCGGAACTGAACGAGCAACGGCGCAAGGAACTGGTGAAGATCGCCCATACCTACGCTGAAAATGCGCGCGTGGCGGCGCGGCACGTGCGGCGTGACGGCATGGACCATTTGAAGAAAGCCGAGAAAGACGGCGAGACGAGCGAGGACGAGGCGCGCCGTATGCACGACCAGATACAGAAGATGACGGATGACACCATCGCGAGCATCGACAGCCTGCTGGCCGAAAAAGAAGCCGAGATCATGCATGTCTAGGCAAGGCGGGGCGTGAACCCACGCTCCAACCGGCCGGCAAGGCCGGCGCCTCGACGGGACGGACGATGAAGCCCGAGCATATCGCGATCATCATGGACGGCAATGGCCGCTGGGCGAAGGCCCGCGGCCTGCCGCGCGCGGCCGGTCACAGGGCCGGCGTCGAGGCGCTGCGCTCCACCGTCCGCGCGGTCGGCGACCTCGGCATCAACTGGCTCACCGTCTATGCTTTCTCGTCGGAGAACTGGTCGCGACCCAAATCCGAGGTCTCGGACCTGATGGGGCTGCTGAAGCACTTTATCCGGCGCGACCTCGCCGAATTGCACCAGAGCGGCGTTCGCGTGCGCATTATTGGCCGTCGTGACGGGCTCGATCCGGAGATCGGCTCGCTGCTGCATGAGGCCGAAGCGCTGACAGCGTTGAACCGTCGGCACAATCTGGTGATCGCCTTCAACTATGGCGGCCGCGACGAGATCGTGCGCGCCAGCCAGCGGATTGCCGACGCCGTCGCGCAGGGCAGGTTGAATGCCGAGGACATCGACGAGGACACGGTTTCGGCGCATCTCGACACGGCCGGTATTCCCGATCCCGATCTCGTCATCCGGACCAGCGGCGAACAGCGGATGTCGAATTTCCTTCCCTGGCAGTCGGCCTATTCGGAACTGGTCTTCGTGCCATGCTACTGGCCGGATTTCGGCCGGGCGCAACTCGTCGAAGCAGTCGAGGCATTCGCCGCGCGCGAGCGGCGCTTTGGCGGCGTCGCGGCGCGCGACGCGTCATGAGCGAAGCCGGCGGGCGCAGCAATTTGCAATTGCGAGTCATGTCTGCCGTGGTTCTCGCCGTCGGGGTGCTGGCGCTTACCTGGTGGGGCGGTACCGCGTTCAGGCTGTTCGCCGTCGCGTTGGGCGGTGTGATTTTCTATGAGTGGTCGACCTTGGCGGGCGATCGGCATTCGCTGACCCATCGGATCTGCGTATGGCTGCTGGTTGCGCTCCCGCTAGGCACGCTGGCGCTGGGTTTCGACGCGGCGACGGTCTTCCTGAGGATTGCAGCAGCTGCGGCAGCCGCCGCGCTGCTCGGCGCCGTGCTGCGGGAAGGCTATGGCCTGGCGGTCGGCTTGGCATATGCAGCTGTGCCCGCCGCAGCCCTGGCCTTCTTGCGGGATGTCGGAGCGCCCGGACTGTGGGCGCTGCTCTTTCTCTTCGCGGCTGTATGGGCAACCGACATCGCCGCCTACTTTGCCGGGCGGTTCTTCGGTGGCCCGAAGCTCGCCCCGGCGATTTCGCCATCGAAGACGTGGAGCGGAGCCATCGGTGGCGCAGTCGCCGCCGTTGCAGCGGGCACGATCGTCGCGCTGCTGGGGCCGGCCTCGATGGCGCTGCTTGTCGCCGCCTCGACCGCGCTGGCGCTGTCGGTTGTGTCGCAGGCTGGCGATCTGTTCGAGTCAGCTTACAAACGCCGCCACGGCGCCAAGGATTCCAGCCGACTGATCCCCGGACATGGCGGCGTCATGGACCGGGTGGATGGTCTCATCGCCGCAGCCGTCGCGCTCTACGTCACCGGGGCCATGCTGGCGGGCCTCGATAATCCCTCCAACGGTCTTTTCTCCGGCTAGTGGCGAAAAAAGCCGCCTGACGGGGGTGGATACCGCCACCGAAATGCCGATATTGGCATCAGACTCGCGGCACTGCCGCATTCCACGGCCAACTTGCGCGGGGGCCTTTTGACGGATTTCCTGACCAGTGTTTTCAGTACCGAGGGGATACTGATCGGCACGATTGTGCCTTTCCTGTTCGTGCTCACCGTCGTCGTCTTCGTTCACGAGATGGGCCATTACCTTGTCGGCCGCTGGTGCGGGATCGGCGTCAAGGCGTTTTCGATCGGCTTCGGGCCGGAAATATTCGGATTCAATGACCGCCGCGGCACGCGCTGGCGCCTTTCGGCCATCCCTCTGGGCGGCTACGTGAAGTTCGTCGGCGACATGAACGCCACCAGCACGCCCGATCCGGAGCATATGGAGGCATTGTCGCCGGACGAGCAGCGCGTGGCGTTCCACAATCAGGCGGTGTGGAAGCGTGCGCTTACGGTGTTTGCCGGCCCAGCGTTCAATTTCATCCTTACGATCGCTGTGTTCGCGGTCATGTTCGCCGTCTATGGCCGCTTCGTTTCGGAACCCATGGTGGCCGAGGTGCAGCCGGACAGTCCGGCGGCGGTGGCCGGTTTTATGCCCGGTGATCGCTTCGTCACGGTCGATGGCGTTGAAATCGAAAGCTTTTCCGACGTCCAGCGCATTGTGTCCGGCAGAGCGGGCGACGAGATCGTGTTCGTCATGTTGCGCGACGGCGAGGAGGTGACGCTCATCGCCACGCCGGAACTCACCGAACGTGAGGATGCGCTCGGCAACATTGTGCGAATCGGCGTCATCGGCGTCGTCAACAACGAGGAAATGGGACAGCCACGCCTTTTGACGTTTACGCCAGGCGAGGCGCTGGTGCAGGCGGTGGAGGAGACTGGGCACATCATCGCGCGGACCGGGCAGTTTCTGCAGCGCTTTGTCACCGGCCGGGAGGACCGCTGCCAGCTCGGCGGCCCGGTCAAGATCGCCGAAATGTCGGGCCAGGCAGCCGCGCTCGGATTCGAGTGGCTGGTCCAGCTCGTGGCGCTGCTTTCAGTCGGCATCGGGTTTTTGAACCTTTTGCCGATTCCCCCGCTCGACGGCGGCCATCTTGTCTTCTACGGCATAGAGGCGGTGATTCGACGCCCGGTGCCCGAGCGGCTGATGGAGGGCATCTACCGCGTCGGGCTTTTGCTGGTGCTCGGGTTCATGGTGTTCGTGTTCTGGAATGACATTTTCGGCTGTTGACCGCTAAAGCGCTGACAAAGGGGCGAAAATTGAGGGGGCGTTTACCATGCACGCCAAAATCCGTGGTGTGTGTGCAACGCTTGGCGAAATCGTAAACGCAAATTAACCAGATACCTTGCGTGTGGGCGAAATCCGTTTAATACGGTGGTGTAATCTGCCGAAAAGGCCGGATTTCTCGCTGTGGGGACTACGAGAAAAAGGTATAGACAGCCCAATGAAGGCCGCCTCCAGTTTGTTTAGCGCCGTCTCGGCGGTGTTTCTCGCATTGTGTGTCGTGTTCTCCGGGAGCGTGGCTGTCCAGCTTGCGTCGGTCTCCGCGGCCGAAGCGGCCGTGGTCAGTTCGATCGAGGTGCGCGGAAACGAGCGCGTCGAAGCGGAAACCATCCGCAACTACGTCGGCATTCGGCCCGGCGTTTCGTTCAACAATTCGGCCATCGACGAGGCGGTGAAGCGGCTGTTCGCCACCGGCTTGTTCTCCGATGTGCAGATCAACCAGCGTTCATCCACGCTGGTGGTGGTCGTCGTCGAATATTCGATCGTCAACCAGGTGATCTTCCAGGGCAACCGCAAGATCAAGGATGCGCAGCTAGCGGCCGCTGTACAGCTCAAGCCGCGCGGTTCTTTCTCTGAATCGGCGATGCAGTCCGACATCGAGGTGGTCAAGGCAGCCTATGGCGCCATTGGCCGCGAGGACGCACGCGTGACGGCTTACACGCAGCAGCTCGGCGGCAACCGCGTCAATGTCATCTTCGAGATTACCGAAGGCGGAAGGACGAAAATCGCCGAGATCACGTTCGTCGGCAACAACGCCTTCAGCGACAGCCGGCTGCGCGACGTCATCAGTACCAAGAGGTCCAACTTCCTGTCGTTCCTGAGCCGCAAGGACGTATTCGACGAGGCCCAGCTGCGCGTCGACGAGGAATTGCTGCGCCGCCACTACTACAACCGCGGCTACGCCGATTTCCAGATTGTCTCGTCCTATGCCGAACTCGATGAGGCGGAGAACAAATACACCATCACCTTCACGGTGAATGAGGGCGAGCACTACACCTTCGGTGACATCGCCATCGATAGCACCATTCCGGGCGTCGACACGACCGGCCTTGAGCGTTTGGTCGAAACCCGCTCCGGCGACACCTACAGCGCGACTGACGTGGAGGACACGCTGATTGCGCTGACCGAGCGCCTTGCGGCACAAGGCTATCCGTTTGCCGAGGTCACGCCGCGTGGCGACCGCGATTTCGTCAACCGGACGATTTCGGTCCTCTACACCATCGACCAGGGCCAGCGCGCCTATGTCGAGCGCATCGAAATCCGCGGCAACACCCGCACGCGCGACTACGTCATTCGTCGCGAATTCGACATCAGCGAAGGCGACGCCTTCAATCAGGTGCTGATCCAGCGCGCGCGCAAGCGGCTGGACGCGCTGAACTACTTCGAATCGGTGGACATCGCGACGGCGCCGGGCTCGGCCCCCGATCAGGTCATCCTCATCGTCAACGTGGTCGACAAGTCGACCGGCGAGTTCTCCATCGGCGCGGGTTATTCGACCGGCAATGCTGCGACCTCCGGCTTCATCCTTGAAGGCGGCATCACAGAGCGCAACTTCCTTGGTCGCGGCCAGGCGATCCGGCTGTCGATTTCTGGCGGCAGGAACGCGCGCGACTACACGATCTCATTCACCGAGCCCTACTTCCTCGGAAGGCGCATTTCGGCTGGCTTCGACATCTACCGGCAGACTCGCACCTACACCAACTATACGAGCACCGTTACCGGCGGCACCGTTCGCCTTGGACTGCCGATTACCGAGAATTTGTCGACGCAGTTCGCGTACAACTATTCGGTCGAGACCTACGCCTACACGACGACCGCAGGGGCTGTTTGCCCGGGCGTTTCGCCGGCTCCCTGTCCGGTCGCGGCGCCGATCCAGGCGGCAATCGCAGGTGCTGCGCCATTGGCCAATCCATGGAGCAAGTCCTCGATCAGCGGCTCGCTCATCTACAGCACGATCGACAATATTCAGGACCCGCGTAACGGTATCCACGCGTCGTTCACGGCCGAATTTGCCGGCATCTTCGGCAACGCCAACTACGTGAAGGTGTCGGGCCGCGCCAATTACTACAAGCAGATTTCCGAAGAGCTCGATCTGGTCGGTCTGCTTGTTGTCGGCGGCGGGCATGTGCAGGCGCTCGGTACGCCGCTTCGGGTATTCGACTACAATCAGGCCAATGACAGGATCATCCGCGGCTTCGCCTTCAACGGCATCGGCCCGGCCGATGCCGCGACCGGCGACCAGCTGGGCGGCAATACCTACTTCCACGCGACGGCCGAGATGCAGTTCCCGCTGCCGATCCTGCCAAAGAGCTTCGGCATGCGCGGCGCGGTGTTCGCCGACGCCGCCACGCTGTTCGGCAACGCCCTTCCGACTGCCGTCGGCACCGCCATGTTTTGGCGTGCCTCGGTCGGTGCGAGCCTGATCTGGGCATCGCCGTTCGGTCCGCTGCGGGTCGACTATGCGGTGCCGCTGGCGCGCGCAGCTACCGACAAGGTGCAGAACTTCAACTTCGGCATCTCGACGCGGTTCTGAGTTCACGCTCTTGAGTGGGCTTCAGGGCCTCGTCAGGCCTTGGATAAGGCGTTCATGACGGACCCGGTATTCTTCGCGCCGGCGCGCCGGTTCACCGTTGCCGAGATTGCCGCGGTGACAGGGGCGACGATCGTAGACCCCAAGCACGAATCGGTCGAAATCAGTTCGGTCGCGACGGCCACGGAAGGGCGCGAAGGCTCCCTGATCTTCATCGAAAACAACCGCTTCGCCAGCGTGCTTGCCAGCACCCGCGCGGCGGCTGTTCTGTGCAAGCCCGAAATCGTGGAGCGCGTGCCCGACAGGACCGCCGCGCTTGTCATCGACAAACCGCAACGTGGCTTCGCTGCTGCAGCGCGGGTGCTGTTTCCGAGCGCAGTAAGGCCGCAGGCGTTGACGGGTGAAACGGGTATCTCTTCCGCTGCCCATATCGGCGACGATGCGACAATCGAGGATGGCGCGATCGTGGAGGCCGGGGCCGTGATTGGGCCGCGAGCGGCGATCGGCGCCGGCACGCTGATTGCTCCGGGAGCGGTGATCGGTTCTGACTGCCGTGTCGGCCGCGACTCGTATGTCGGCCCTAACGCAACCGTCGTCTGCGCCATGATCGGCGATCGCGTGATCGTTCACGCCGGAGTTCGCATTGGCCAGGACGGATATGGTTACGCCGCCGGCGATTCGGGGCCGGAAAAGATTCCGCAGCTCGGCCGCGTGGTAATTCAGGACGATGTGGAGATCGGGGCAAACACGACGATCGATCGTGGTGCGATCAACGACACGATCATCGGGCTGGGGACCAAAATCGACAATCTGGTTCAGATTGGCCACAATGTGCGCATTGGCAGATATTGCCTGATTGCAGGCCACGCCGGCATTTCAGGCTCGGTCACCCTGGCGGACTATGTGACGATTGGAGGCGGCACCGGCTTGAAGGATCATCTGACAGTCGGTACTGGAGCCCAGATCGGCGGAGGCTCCGGCGTAATGAGCAACGTCCCTCCCGGGGCGAAGTGGGCTGGATATCCGGCACGTCCGTACCGCGAGTTCCTCAGAGAGATGACGACGCTGCGCGATGTGAATATTTCGATGCGGAAAGGCGGAAAACCGAATGAGTGAGGACAAGTCGGAACTTTCCACGCTGGATCTGCAGAAACTGCTGACCTTGCTGCCGCACCGCTACCCGTTTCTTCTCGTCGACCGCATCGTCGAGGTGGACGGGGACGACTCGGCGATCGGTATCAAGAACGTTACCTTCAACGAACCGCACTTCACCGGCCATTTTCCGGAAATGCCGGTCATGCCCGGTGTCCTGATAATCGAAGCGATGGCGCAGACGGCGGGCGCCATCTGCATCAACAACATGGATGAAATCAGCGCGACGCCGATCGTCTATTTCATGACCATCGACGGCGCGAAGTTCCGCAAGCCGGTGGTGCCGGGCGACCGCCTCGAGATCCATGTCCGCAAGCTGAAGCAGCGCGGGGGCATTTTCCGCTTCGCCTGCGAAGCAAAGGTCGAGGGGAACAAGGTCGCCGAAGCCGAGGTTTCCGCCATGGTCTCGTTCCGCGATGGAAAGTAACCAGACGCGCCAGCAATCCGGCGCCATTCATCCGCTGGCGGAAATTGCCCCAGGCGCCAAGCTCGGCGCCGGAGTGCGGGTGGGGCCGTTCTGCGCTGTCGGTCCCGACGTCGTCCTTCACGACGGGGTGGAACTCATCAGCCATGTTGTCGTGACCGGCGCGACCACAATAGGCAGCGGGACGCGGGTGCACCCCCAGGCCGTGCTCGGAGGTGAGCCGCAGAATCTGCGCCACAAGGGCGGCCGGACGACGCTCACCATCGGCCGCAATTGTCTCATCCGTGAAGCCGCGACCATGCATGTCGGCAGCGACAATGATCGCGGCGCGACCAGCGTTGGCGACAACTGCATGCTGATGGCTTATGCGCACGTCGCGCACGACTGTGTTGTGGGAAACGATGTCGTCCTGTCGCACAGCGCTACGCTGGGCGGCCACTCCGAGATCGGCGACGGCGTCATCATCGGCGGCCTTGCGGCCGTGCACCAGTTCGTCCGTGTCGGCCATCACGCCTTCGTTGGGGGCATGTCCGCTGTCGTGGGCGATGTCATTCCGTTTGGCATGGCCGTTGGCAACCGGGCCAAACTGAGAGGCCTCAACGTTGTCGGTTTGAAGCGTTCGGGCGCCAAGCGGCAGGAGCTGACGACGTTGCGGGCCGCCTACCAGATGTTGTTCGATCGGGCGAAGCCGGTTGTGGAGAATGTCGGCGCGGTACGCGAAGCTTATGGCGACGATGCCCGCGTTGCGGAAGTTCTCGACTTCATCACCAACAGGAAGAAGCGCATCTTCTGCGTGCCGCCGGTGTCGGAGGTGCCGCAAGAGGACGAGGCCGTTCTCGGCTGACCCGACAGTCGTCTCTGGCTGAACCGAGGGTAGAGCGGGGCGTCGTGCCGCCCCGTCTGGCGTCGGTCGTGTTCGCCTAGCGGCGCGCGATCGGCACGTAGTCCCGCTCGGCCTCGCCGGTATAGAGCTGGCGCGGACGGCCGATCTTCTGGTGCGGGTCCTCGATCATCTCCTTCCACTGCGCCACCCAGCCCACTGTGCGCGCCACGGCAAAGAGCACAGTGAACATGGTGGTCGGGAAGCCGAGCGCCTTCAGCGTGATGCCCGAATAGAAGTCGATGTTTGGATAGAGCTTCTTTTCTATGAAATAATCGTCGGTCAGCGCGATCTTCTCAAGCTCCATCGCCACGTCCAGAAGCGGATCGTCCTTGATGCCGAGTTCGCCCAGCACCTCATGCGTGGTCTTCTGCATGATCTTGGCGCGCGGATCGTAGTTCTTGTAGACGCGGTGACCGAAGCCCATCAGCCGGAAAGGATCGTCGCGGTCCTTGGCACGGGCAATAAATTCGGGAATGCGGTCCACAGAGCCGATCTCGGCCAGCATGTTGAGGGCTGCCTCGTTGGCGCCGCCATGCGCCGGGCCCCAGAGGCAGGCGATGCCGGCGGCGATGCATGCGAACGGGTTTGCGCCCGATGAACCGGCCAGCCTGACAGTCGATGTCGAGGCGTTCTGCTCATGGTCGGCGTGCAGGATGAAGATGCGCTCCATGGCGCGCGCCAGAACCGGATTGACCTTGTAGTCCTCACAAGGCACGGCGAAGCACATATGGAGGAAGTTCGCGGCGTAGTTGAGCTCGTTCTTCGGATAAACGAAGGGCTGGCCGATATGGTACTTGTACGCCATCGCGGCGATGGTCGGCATCTTCGCGATCATGCGGATCGAGGCAACCATGCGCTGGTGCGGGTCCGAAATGTCGGTCGAGTCGTGGTAGAAGGCCGACAGCGCGCCGACCACGCCGCACATCACGGCCATCGGGTGCGCGTCGCGGCGGAAGCCGGTGAAGAAGCGTGACATCTGCTCGTGGACCATCGTGTGCCGGGTCACGCGATAGTCGAAGTCCTCCTTCTGCGCCTTGGTCGGCAGGTCACCGTAGAGCAGCAGGTAGCAGGTCTCGAGAAAGTCGCCATGCTCGGCGAGCTGGTCGATGGGGTAGCCGCGGTGGAGCAGCATGCCCTCGTCGCCATCGATGAAGGTGATCTTGGACTCGCAGCTGGCAGTCGAGGTGAAACCAGGATCATATGTGAACATGCCGGTTTCGCGGTAGAGCGCGGCGATGTCGATGACGTCTGGCCCCACGGTGCCTTCGCGGACCTTGAATTCGGTCTTGCTGTTATCGAAAATCAGCGATGCCGTCGTACCCGTCATGGTCCTACCTCTCGAAGTCTCGACTATTTCCCGGAAGGCGCGGGCACCTCGAAACGAGGTCGCGAGCGTGCCCTAGCTACCGCATTTGGGCGGGACTGCCAAGCTCGCCCAATGGCTATGTTGCATCGCAATAGGGGCGGTGCAAGGTGCCGCGGCGTTAGCGGAAAACCTAATCGATTTGGTCGCCGATACGGCCCAGACTCTCGTCGCGGCCAAGCACGGCCAGCACATCGAAAACGCCAGGAGATGTGGCGCGGCCGGTCAATGCGGCGCGCAGCGGCTGGGCAATCTTGCCCAGTTTCAGCTCGTTCGTTTCCGCGTACTCGCGAACGATCTGTTCCAGCGATTCGGCGTCCCAGGTCGAAGCGGCCTCGAATTTCGGAAGGATCGCTGCGAGCAGAGCGCGCGAATCTGCCTCCAGAATTGAGGCTGCCTTCTCGTCCAGGGAGAGTGGGCGCGCGGCGAACAAAAACGCTGCGCTATCAGCAAGTTCGACCAGCGTCTTCGCGCGCTCTTTGAGTCCCGGCATGGCCTGCAGCAGCTGGTGTTTGCGTTCCTCGGTGAGGCCATCCGCCAGTTGGCCGCCGTTCTCGAGATACGGCAGCGTGGCGACCAGGGCATCGAACAGCGCCTGGTCATCCATCTGGCGCATGTGGATGCCGTTCAGCGCCTCGAGCTTGCGGATGTCGAACCGCGCGGCGCCCTTGTTGATGTCGCCGACATCGAACCAGCTCACCATGTCGTCGATCGACATCACCTCGTCGTCGCCATGGCTCCAGCCGAGGCGGGCGAGATAGTTGCACAGCGCATGGGGCAGGTAGCCCATGGCTCGATAGGCCTCGGCGCCGAGCGCGCCGTGGCGCTTGGACAGCTTGGCGCCGTCCGGACCATGGATCAGCGGCACATGCGCCATGACCGGCACGTTCCAGCCCATCGCTTCATAGATGATCTGCTGGCGAGCGGCGTTGGTGAGGTGGTCGTCACCGCGGATGATGTGGGTCACACCCATGTCGTGATCGTCAACGACGACGGCGAGCATATAGGTCGGGCCGCCGTCGGACCGCAGGATGACAAAGTCGTCGAGATCCTTGTTGGGAAAGCGCACATCGCCCTGCACCTTGTCGTGGACGATGGTTTCGCCCTCCTGCGGAGCTTTGATGCGCACGACGGGTTTCACACCGGCAGGGGCCTCCGACGGGTCGCGGTCGCGCCAGCGGCCGTCATAACGGGGGGGGCGGCCTTCGGCGCGCGCCTTCTCGCGCATCTCCGTCAGCTCTTCCTGACTGGCATAGCAGTAGTAGGCCTTGCCGCGCGCGACCAGTTCGGCGGCAACTTCGCGATGGCGCTCCGCACGGGCATATTGCGAAACCGGCGCGCCTTCCCAGTCCAGCCCCAACCATTTCAATCCGTCCACGATCGCGGCGGTGGCCGCGTCGGTCGAGCGTTCCCGGTCGGTGTCTTCGATCCTCAGCAGCATCTTGCCGCCGGTGTGGCGAGCATAAAGCCAGTTGAACAGGGCCGTGCGCGCGCCACCGATGTGGAGGAATCCGGTGGGCGAGGGCGCAAAGCGCGTGACGACGGTATCGGGCATGCCAATGTCCTGATTGCTTCAAGCGGCGGCCGGGAGGGCCGGTGGCGTTTCGAGCGGGTTCATGTAGCATAGGCCCATTGGGGCGCAAGCTTGGGACGGACGGAACGCCTGTATGGAAGGCGAACGGTCGGCGCACGCCCCGGACGAGCGATCGATATTCACCGACGCCGGCGACGCTGAGAGGCAGCCAGTCCTGTTTGGACGGGAGGCGTCGGGCGACGGCGGCGGCGGGTTCGAACGTGTTGCGTCTGCGCACCCTTCGCTGCGATCCGCATGGGCGCGGGAGCAGCTGCGGGAAGCGATCGAGACCGAACGCGAACGCGGCACGGGCTTCGTATTCGCGCCGGTGCTGCTTGCAGCCGGGGCCGTCGCCTATTTCTGCTGGCCGCATGAGCCGTCGATCCTCGTTCTCGTCGCACTCGTGGTCGGGGCGGCGCTCGCCGCATTTCTCCTGCGTTCCTCTCAGGTCTCTTACACAGCTGCACTCGCCATTTTTCTTCTCCTTCTTGGCGCCGCGGCGGGCGCAGTCGAAAACTGGCGGCATTCCACCCAGATGCTGGGATCGGCGATAGCGACTCGCATCACCGGTACGGTCGTTGCGGTTGAGGATCGGGCAAATGGCAGGACCCGGCTGACGATCGACCTCATTTCGACCGAGCGCCCGGAACTGCGCTTCGCACCGGACCGCTTCCGTGCGACGGCGGGTGATCTGCCGGAACGGCTCGGTCCCGGAGATGGCGTCACCGGCGTCGTGCGGCTGCTGCCCGCGAGCGGGCCGGCACGTCCGAACGGTTTCGACTTCGCCTTCGAGAATTATTTTGACGGGATCGGCGCCAACGGCTTCTTCCTGTCCGGGCCGTTCGTCGCCGAAACCGGCGTAGCGACGGGCTTTTCGCAGCGGATAGCGGCCTGGGTCGAACGGCAGCGCCTTGCGCTCGCCACTCACATCCGCGCCCGCATCGGCGGGCCGGAGGGGGAGGTCGCTGCGGCGCTCGTCGCCGGCGTGCGCGCCGGCATCCCTGATGAGGTGACCGAGGCGCTGCGGCGGACGGGATTGGCGCATTTCCTCGCCATTTCCGGTCTGCACATGGCGCTGGTTGCCGGAACGGTGATCGGCGCGATGCGGGCCGGTTTCGCGCTGTTTCCCGGCTTCGCGTCGCGGCATGCCGTGAAGAAATATGCGGCGGTCGGCGGGCTGTTCGCGCTGGTGGCGTATTTGGTGCTTTCGGGGGCGGCCGTGGCGGCGCAGCGCGCCTTCATCATGTTCGCGGTGATGCTGACGGCCGTCCTGTTCGACCGGGCGGCGCTGACGATGCGCAACCTCGCCATCGCGGCGATCATCATCCTGGCCATCGCGCCGCACGAGGTGATGGGGCCGAGCTTTCAGATGTCGTTTGCGGCGACCGCCGCCCTGATCGGCGCCTATGGGTGGTACTCGGAGCGCCGCATGCGCCGGCCGGTTTCCGGTTGGTCGGAACGACGTTCGCCGGTCGTCTCGGCGCTGCGCCTGCTCGGCCTTTTCTTTGTCGGGCTCGCCATGACGTCGCTGATCGCCGGTCTGGCGACCGGCCTGTTCGCTGCCTGGCATTTCCAGCGCATCGCGCCGCTGGGGCTGATCGCCAATCTGGCTGCGATGCCGATCGTGACGATCGCTGTCATGCCCCTGGCGGTGGCCGGCGTCCTCACCATGCCTTTCGGCCTCGACGGCATCTTCTTCGCCGGCATGGGCAAGGCGCTGGCGCTGGTCATCGCCGTTGCGACCGCGCTTGCCGAGCAGTCGCCGCCCGACATAGTCGGGGCTCTGCCTGCATCTGCAGTTGCCGTTCTCGCAGGTGTGCTGGTGGTCGCGACCATCATGACGACATGGCTGCGGCTGGCGGCGCTGCCGCTGCTGGCCGTCGGCCTCGTGCTGATCGCATTGCGACAGCAGCCGGATGTGCTGGTCTCGGAGGATGGGCGGCTAGTCGCGATGCGCCTCGAAGACGACCGGCTGGCAGTGAACCGGTCGAGGCCATCAGAATTCACGCTCGGCATCTGGCAGGAGGCGTTTCGCGCGGACGAAACGGTGAAGCCGGCCAGAGCGGAGGGCGATGTAGTCATGCCCGACGCAGAGTCAGCGTTCGTCTGTTCGGGTGAGACCTGCATCGCCCGGCACGCCAGCGGCGCGGTCGTCGCGTTCGCCGAGACAGGCGAGGCTGCGAAGGACGCATGCGCCGTTGCGGCGCTGATCGTGATCGACGATGCGACCGCGGAGGACGTATGTGTCGGCCGCCGGCCAACCGTCATCACCAAGCGCGATCTTGCCTGGCGCGGCAGCGCTGAAATCCGCTTCGTAGCTGGAGTACCCGAAATCCGCTTCGCGATTGGGGAAGCACTACGGCCGTGGCACGATTATCGCCGATGGTCGCGCGAGGCGAGGGGACTGCCGCCGTGGCGGCGGCAATCCGAAAACGATCAGTAGCGCCTGATCAGGCCAACGAGCCGACCCTGAACCTTGACGCGGTCGGGCCCGAAGATGCGGGTTTCGTAGGCGGGGTTGGCTGCTTCCAGCGCGATGGACGCGCCCTTGCGGCGGAAGCGCTTCAGCGTGGCTTCCTCGTCGTCCACAAGCGCCACGACGATATCGCCCGGATTGGCGGTCTGCGTGTTGCGGATGACGACGGTGTCGCCGTCGAAAATGCCGGCCTCGATCATGGAATCGCCCTTGACCTCCAGCGCGTAGTGCTCGCCGCCACCGAGCATATCGGGCGGAAGGGCGATCGAATGGGTCTGGTGCTGGATCGCCTCGATCGGTACGCCGGCGGCGATGCGGCCCATCACGGGAACGGACACGGATGCGGCATCGTCATCATTGCTGGCAGCGGGTACCCGCGACGGCGCCGGCTTCTTGCCGAGGCTGCCTTCAATGACGCTGGGCGAAAATCCGCGGGACGGGCTGAGGCCGGGCGCAATCGAATCGGGCAGGCGCAGCACCTCCAGGGCGCGCGCGCGGTTCGGCAAGCGGCGGATGAAGCCGCGCTCCTCAAGCGCGGTAATCAGCCGGTGGATGCCCGACTTCGAGGCCAGATCCAGCGCCTCCTTCATCTCGTCGAACGAAGGCGGAATGCCGGTTTCCTTCAGCCGTTCGTGGATGAACAAAAGCAGTTCATGTTGCTTGCGCGTCAGCATTCTTCAGTCCCCTGAACCCAATTAGCGCCGAGAATCGCCGGCAAACAAAACCAGAACAATCACTATATGTTCCAGTCTTGTTCCGCAAGTGTTTAATTTTCGATGAAAATTCGTGATCGTCGGATCAACGGGGCATCAGCAGGGGTCGTCTTTCGCGACAGCGGCGCGCGAGCCGACATTTACGCCATAGGTGGCGGTTCCGAAACCGGGGTCCGGCTACGGGCGATATGCAATCGACAGTGGTTACCGCTTGCCGACATTCACGACGTGTCGGGCGCGGGGAGCGGTATCGGCCAGGCGGACGCCGCGGGCACGGACATCGCGACGCCGCGCAAAGCCGGCATCATGCCGAATGACGGTCGTGTCCTGGCGCCGTGCCCGCCACGCCTACTTGGGATCAGCCTCGCCTGACGTTTCAGTTCCCGGGCCAACGCCCGAAGGCTGGCGGCCAGCCGCATCGCGTCCGCCGGGCGCGTGCCCGCCGGTTCGACCGGCATCGACGCGACCTCAGTATCCTGGCCGCCGGTGACGAAATCCCGCGCCACGGCCTCGGCACGGCGCAGGATCCAGAGCACGAAACCGCGCATGGCAGGGGAACGGCCGGCTGCGAGTTCGGCCAGACCGGCCAGCGCGCCAAGCAGGGTGGCGAGGCGCATCAACGCCGCCCGTTCCTGCTCCATTGCGCCTTTCCAGTCCATCGCCGCCGCTCCTTTCGCATGGCGGGGCATTGTGGGAGCGGGATCGGGGGTGGGGATGGAAAAGCGAGTAGGGAGTAGCGAATAGCGAATAGGGACAATAGGTTGGCGGGGAATGAATCCTGTCGGCGCCAAATCTGTCCACGAAATCGCGGCGGTCGATGTCCTATACGCCGTCATTCTCGCCCTTGTGGCGAGAATCGGACAGGCTTCGTGGCCACGGGCCGACTTCCCGCATGGTCGGCCTATGGCAGATCCTCGGGACAAGCCCGAGGATGACGGAGCTGAGTCCCGTTCGTCCACCCGGAACCTCAGCACGGCAATGCGGACCACCGAACCAAGGGCAACGATTGACCGCCAGGCGCTGTTATTCAGTTCAGTGCCACGCCCGAAACCTGAAGGTCCACACGGCCTAGCGCAGCATGAGTACGCGGCAGGCGCTGCGAAGGAATCAGTGCTTCGGCGACTTGGCTCCAGACTTATCTTTGGGAGTTCCAGCAGGGACCTGCGGATTGATGCGTGACCTGCTGTTGCAGTCTTTCCCTCGTCCTGCCCGTTAAGAGGCTGGCGCACTATCCACATTTTCCAGGGAATACTCTGCCCGAAATTCCCCATTTGGGGCTTCGGATTGTGAATCACGGGGCGGTTGCCGGTTCCGGACTCCACCGCTCTTGCCATCTCCGCTAGATTGGCGGGTGTCTGATTCGCGTCAGAAAGAATCGAAGCCGGCCACAGGCCTAGGAACCCGAACCGGCTTCGAAACGAAAAATGATCCGCAAACGTGTTTGGCCACTCGCACGCGGATCACTCGGAAAAGGAAGTCGCTAGTACCTCCCGTTAGCCAGAGGATACTACCTGCTCCTGCCTTCCGGGACAAGTGCGAGATGGTCGCAACCGGCTCAGAAGGAGCAGTATATGAACTGGTATCTGATCACGTACGATCTGCGTAAGAAGAGGGACTACAAGTCCCTCTACGAGGCGCTTGCCCGCTTCAAGGCGGTGCCGCTTCTAGAATCCGTGTGGCTTGCAGAATTGCGCGGGCCGGCGGCCACGGTGCGAGACCTGCTAAAGGCAGAAATGGACGGCGACGACGGCGTTGCAGTCATCCAGCTTCTACCCGGGTTCGACTGGGCTACGTTCAAGGCAAACCCCGCTGGAGCCGCCTGGCTCAAGCGAGTGAGTCCCTAACCAGTACTCATCAATCACTCATCAATCGAAACGGGGACGGCGAGCAACTTCGCCGTCCACCACACAATCGTCATTCGGACCATTGGAGGGGCCTCCATGCCACGGTTCAACTCATCCGCCATCGAACGCGCGGAATATGATTCTGCACGTCGTGTTCTGACAATCTGGTTCTTGGAAAGCGGTGGGCCGTACGACTATTACGGCGTGCCGCAGCATATCTATGACGGGCTGCTAACAGCTTGGTCAAAGGGTACGTATTTCAACGACTACATTCGCGAACAGTATAGCGTTTCTCACTAGCTTACCCACGTGAACCAACGCGGACCGTTGGAGCCGCACTGGCGACTTTTTTGTGGGCGGCACAAATCCAGAGGTGGCGACCTCATGTGGTGGCCGGTTGCTGCTGGAGTAAGCGGCCGGGTATCAGCCTGACCGCATTTGCCAATCCGCGCCTAGCGCAGCATCAGCACCTTGCAGAACTCGCCGGCGTTGCCCGCAGGCGCATTCGCCTCTCGGACGATCAGGCAGTTGGCCTCGGCGAGCGTGCGCAGCATCGAGGAGTCCTGGGTGGGGAAGGGCGTGGTGACCATCTTGCCGCCCCGATCCTCGACCCTGGCGCGCACATAGTCGCGGCGGTGGTCGTTGGCCTTCATGGCCTCGCCTAGCACGGCGTCGCGGATGTCCGGGGCGAATTCGCGGCCGCCAAGTTTGGCCAGCAGCGGTCGCAGAAAAAGATGCGCGCAGACGAGGCTCGACACCGGATTGCCGGGCAGGCCGAGGACGTGAACGCCGTCCAGCTTGCCGACCATCAGCGGCTTGCCGGGGCGCATGGCGATCTTCCAGAAATCGAGCGTCATGCCGAGGCTGGTGAGCACCTCATGAACGAGGTCGTGGTCGCCGACCGAGGCGCCGCCCAGCGTGACGATGACATGCGCGCCGGCTTGTCGGGCGCGCTCCACCGCCGCGGCGATCGCCTCGGCACGGTCCGGCGCGATGCCGAGGTCGAGCGGTTCGCCGCCGTCGGCGCGCACGAGGGCGGCTACGCCGTAGCCATTGGAGGCGATGATCTGGTCCGGGCCGGGGTCGGAACCGGGAGGAAGCAGTTCATCGCCGGTGGCGAGGATGGCGACCCGGGGACGCGCGACGACCGGCAGCGTCGCGTGGTTGGCGGCGGCCGCGAGCGAGAGGGCGGCGGGATCGAGTACACGACCGGCGGGCAGCAGAGCGTCGCCGTCGCGGAAATCCAGACCCGCCTTGCGCACATGGCGGCCTTTCGCCGTGCTCTCCAGCGCTTCGACAGTCTTGCCGTCGTCCGAGCGGCGGGCGTCCTCCTGCAGGAGAATGGTGTCGGCGCCTTCGGGCACCGGTGCGCCAGTGAAGATACGGACGGCCTCGCCGGGACCGACGCTGCCGCCGAAGCTGCGCCCCGCAGGCGCCTCGCCGATGACGGAAAGAGAGGCGGGCAGGGCGGCGATGTCGGCTGCCCGCACGGCGTAACCGTCCATGGCGGATGCGTCGAAGGGCGGCTGGGTGCGCAACGCGGCAATCGGCTGGGCGAGAACGCGCCATGCGGCGTCATGCAGGGCGGCGTGTTCGGCAGGAAGCGTTTCGGCGCCGGCCAGCAGGCGGGCGAGGGCGTCGTCGACCGGTAGAAGCGCCATCGTTAGATCGCGATGCCGTTTTGTGGAATCGGCATCACGATTCGGTCTCCCTGCTTGAGCCTGATCCCAGGGCGATCGCTTGAAGGCATGACTGCCCCTTGGCGCAGAGTTTTTGAAGGTTGCGCCCCTTCGCGCCCCCCTCTGTCCTGCCGGACATCTCCCCCACACGGGGGGAGATCGGCCATCGCCAACGCTTTCGCGGACCTTCGGTTCGGGATCATGCCCTAACCCCGCCTGTAATCGCCCGAGCGGCCGCCGCTCTTTTGCATGAGGCGAATATCGCCGATCGTCATGTCGCGGTCGATCGCCTTGGCCATGTCGTAGATGGTGAGGCAAGCGACCGACACGGCCGTCAGCGCCTCCATCTCCACGCCCGTCTTGCCGGAAACGCGCACTTCCGCCGACACGCGCAGGCCGGGCAGGGCGCGGTCGGGCTCGATATCGACAACGACCTTGTTCAGGGCGAGCGGGTGGCAGAGCGGAATCAGGTCGTGCGTCTTCTTCGCCGCCATGATGCCGGCGATGCGCGCCGTGCCGAGCACGTCGCCCTTTTTGGCGTTGCCGGCGAGGATCGTCTCCAGCGTTTCGGGCTGCATGGTCACGCGACCCTCGGCGCGGGCGCGGCGCTCGGTGACGTCCTTGTCGCCGACATCGACCATGCGGGCTTCGCCGGAGGCGGCGATGTGGGTGAGGTTGGCGCGGTCGCCGGCCATGGTTCACACAGCGGCGCGGCTGCGCGCTTCCTGTTCGCCGGCGAGCAGCGCGCGGGTGGCGGCTGCGACGTCAGCCTGACGCATCAGGCTTTCGCCGACGAGGAAGGTGGTGATGCCGGCGCGGGCGAGGCGGGCGCAGTCGGCTGGGGTGAAGATGCCGCTTTCGCCGACCAGCAGGCGGTCCCGCGGCACCATGGGCGCCAGTCGCTCGGAGGTTGCAAGCGACGTCTCGAAGGTGCGCAGGTCGCGGTTGTTGATGCCGATCAGGCGCGAATCGAGCTTCAGCGCGCGCTCGGTCTCGGCCTCGTCGTGAACCTCGACCAGCACGTCCATGCCGAGCAAAAAGGCCTCGTCCTCGAGCCGCCTCGCATCGTCGTCCGTGAGGCTCGCCATGATGAGCAGGATGGCGTCGGCGCCCCAGGCGCGCGCCTCATGCACCTGATAGGTGTCGAACATGAAGTCCTTGCGCAGGGCAGGGAGGGCGGTCGCGGCGCGCGCCGCGGTCAGGAACTCCGGCGCGCCCTGGAAGGACGGCTTGTCGGTGAGGACGGAAAGGCAGGTCGCGCCGCCGGCTTCGTAGGCGCGGGCAAGCGCCGGCGGATCGAAATCGGCGCGGATCAGGCCCTTGGACGGGCTCGCCTTCTTGATCTCGGCGATCAGGCCGAATTCGCCCGCTTTCGCCCTGCTTTCGAGCGCGGCGAGAAAGCCGCGCGGCGCGCCGGCATCCGCGGCGCGCGCCTTGAGGTCGGCAAGCGGCAATGCGGCCTTCGCGGCGGCGATCTCGTCGCGCTTGTAGGCTTCGATGCGTTTCAGGATGTCGCTCATTTGCGGCCCGCATTCGATACGGCGACCAGCTTGTCCAGCGCAGCGAGCGCCGCGCCTGAGTCGATCGCCTGAGCCGCTATGCCGACGCCGTCCCTGAGGTTCGCCGCCTTGCCGTTGACGACCAGCGCGCCGGCCGCGTTGAGCAGCGCGATGTCGCGATAGGGACCGGTGACGCCTTCGAGCACGGCCTTGAGAGCCACGGCATTGTGGGCGGCGTCGCCGCCCTTGAGTTCCTCGGGGGCAGCAGTCGCCAGCCCAGCATCTTTCGGCGTCACCTCGAAGGTGCGCACCTTGCCGTCCTTCAACTCGGCCACCTTTGTCGGTCCGGTCGTGGTCATTTCGTCCAGGCCTTCACCGTGAACGACCCAGATCGCCTCGGAACCCAGATCCTTCAGCACATGGGCTAGCGGTTCGACCCATTGCGGCGCGAAGACGCCGACCAGCTGGCGCTTTACGCCCGCCGGGTTGGAGAGCGGGCCCAGAAGGTTGAAGATGGTGCGGGTGCCGAGCTCGACGCGCGACGGGCCGACATGGCGCATGGCCGAATGGTGCGCCGGCGCGAACATGAAGCCGAGACCCGCCTCACGAATGCAGGCTCCGATGCGGTCCGGGCCGATCTCGATATTGACGCCGAGGGCCGCCAGCGTGTCGGCAGCGCCCGAGCGCGAGGAGAGGGCGCGATTGCCGTGTTTCGCAACCGGCACGCCGGCGCCGGCGACGATGAAGGCCGCGCAGGTGGAGACATTGTAGGAGCCGGAGGCGTCGCCGCCGGTGCCGACGATGTCGATCGCGTCGGCAGGCGCTTCGACCGGCAGCATCTTGGCGCGCATGGTCGCCACGGCGCCAGCGATCTCGGGCACGGTCTCGCCGCGCACCCGCAGCGCCATGATGAAGCCGCCGATCTGGCTCGGCGTCGCATCGCCCGACATCACGATGTCGAAAGCGGCGCGTGCTTCCTCCTGGGTCAGCGCGTCGCCGTTCGCAACCTTCGCGATATAGGTCTTGAAGTCGGCCATATCCCCCGGCCTTAGAAGCTCAGCGCCTGGTTGATCGCGCTCTGGTTGACCCGAACCTCGTATTGCGTCTGCAGCTTTGCGACCAGCTGGTCGAGAAGGTCGTCGGCAAGGCCGGACGCCAGCGCGTTCCTCGTCTGCTCGGGCACCGCGTCCGGCCCCGCGCCAACCGGCTCGAAGACCTCCGTGACCCGGAAGATGACCTGCGTTCCGTCGCTTGGACCCCGCACGACGCCGGTTCCGCCGCGCGGGACGCCAAAGGCGGCGGCAACACCGGCATTGCCGATGTCGATGTCCTCGCTGTCGCGCTTCAGGCCGCGCCGCGTCTTCAGTTCGAGCTCGAGTTCCGCTGCGATCTCCGAAAACGGCCGACCGTCCTCGAGCTGCTTGTGCAGGGCGCTGGCGCGTTCGGCCAGCGCCCTCGCCAGCGTATCGTCGCGCCAGTCCGCAACCACCTGGTCGCGCACCTCGTCAAGCGTGCGGTCGCGCGCCGGCGTGATGCCTTCGACCTCGTAGAAGACGAAACCGCTCGAACCGATATTGACCGGCGGGTTCTCGACGCCGACATCGCTTTCGAAAGCGCCCGACAGAACCTCCTGCTGCGCCGGAAGGTCGACCTCGCCGCCGTCCGGCGTGCGGCCGCGGCTGTCTGCTTCGACAGTGTCGATGCTAAGGCGCTGTTTCGAGGCGGCCTCCTGCATCGTGTCACCGCCGGCACGGGCGTCCTCATAGGCTTCATAAACGTCGAGCAGGATAGCGCGGGCCTCGTCGAGGGCGAGATCGGTGCGGATCTGGTCCGCCACGCTGTCGAGGGGTTCGACGCGAGCCTCCTCGATGTCGGTCACGCGGACCAGCAGATGTCCGAAATTGCCTTGGACGACATCGCTGACCGCTCCGGCTTCAAGGCTGAACGCCGCCTCGGCGATGGCGTCGTCCGCGACGCCGTCCTTGGCGAAGGTTCCGAGTTCCACATCGGCCATCGTGCGCCCCTGTTCGGCGACGATATCCTCGAAGCTCGCTCCGGCCCGGATCTTGTCGAGCGCCTCCTGCGCGGCTTCCTCGCTGGCAAAAACAAGCTGCTCGATCCGCCGCCGTTCCGGGGTCGTGTAGCGGCCGATATTGTTATTGTAGTAGCGCTCGACCTGCTCGGGCAGGATCGTCGCTTCGTCGGCGATATCTTCAGGCTCGAGCTTGATGTAGGCGATGCGGCGATACTCGGGGGCGGCGTAGCGCTGCTTGTTCGCCTCGAAATACTCCGTCAGCTGCGCGTCCGTGGGGTCTTCGATCGGCTCGACCACCGAACGCGGAATGACGACATATTCGATCGTGCGGTCTTCGCCCTGGTACAGCGAAACCGCGCGCAGATAGGCGTCGGGCGCGCGTATGCCGTCGGCAACCGCCTCGACGATCTGCTGGCGGATCGCAGCCTGCTCGCGATTCTTGAGATAGTCCTCGGGCCGCATGCCAACCTGACGCAGCACATATTCGAACTGCTGGCGGTTGAACCTGCCATCCGGGCCGCGGAACGCCGGGTCTTCAGCTGTCAGCTGAGCCAGCCGGTCTTCTGACAGGCCGAGCCGCATTTCGCTTGCCTGTTCGTCGAGCAGCGCGCCGGCGATCAGTTGCGAAAGGACCTGCTGGTCGATGCCGATCGCCTGGGCCTGTTCGCGTGTAAGCTGGGTATTGAACTGGTTTGACAGCACGCGCAGCTGCCGGTCATAGGCGAGCCGGTATTCGAGGATCGAGACGTTGGTTTCGCCGGCGGTCAGCACGCTGTTTCCCGGCCCACCGAAAATCGATCCGGAGATGCCCCAAACGGCGAAACTCAGAACGAGCAGGCCAAGGAGCAGCTTGGCAACCCAGGTACTGGCGGCTTGTCTTAGACTGTCGAGCATAGGCGGCAAATTTTCCCGGAATTGTAACCCGAGCGAGGGCAATAGCGTCCTTGCGGGTGAGTGTCGATTGCTTTGTGGCACGTTTTTGGTAGTCAGTGCAGCCCCCGCTGCCATCATGAAGGAGCCTCGTCGATGACCCCGGGAATACGCCCGCTTGTGGCCGGAAACTGGAAAATGAACGGGCTTTCGGCAGCGCTGTCGGAACTGATGCTGATCGGGCAAGGGTTCGAGCATGGGCTCGACGCCTGGGCGGATGCCGTGATCTGCGTGCCGGCAACTTTGCTCGCGCGCGCATCGGACGCTGTCGCATCGACCCACGTTCGTACTGGCGGGCAGGATTGCCATGCCGCACAGAGCGGCGCGCATACCGGCGATGTCTCGGCCGAAATGCTCAGAGATGCCGGCGCGCATTTCGTGATCGTCGGCCACTCGGAGCGGCGCACCGACCATGCCGAGACGGATGAAACGGTAGCCGCCAAGGCTGCCGCCGGTTGGCGTGCAGGCTTGGTTTCCATCATCTGCATCGGTGAAACGCAGGAAGAGCGGGATGCAGGGAATACGCTCGATGTCTTGTCGCGCCAGATTGCCGGCTCGGTGCCCGCCGAGGCGACGCCAGCGACCACAGTGGTTGCCTACGAGCCTGTGTGGGCCATCGGTACCGGCCTCACGCCGACCGTCGAGGATGTGGCCGAGGCTCATGCGCATATCCGCGCCATGCTTGCCACCCGGATCGGCGAGGGCGCGCATAAGGTGCGACTGCTCTATGGCGGTTCGGTGAAACCATCGAATGCGCAGGAGCTGCTGGCGGTCGCCAATGTCGATGGGGCGCTGATCGGCGGTGCCAGCCTCAAGGCTGCGGACTTTCTGGCTATCGCCGACGCCTATCGGTCGATGTGAGCGGCCCGCGCATTGCGGGCGCCGATCGGAACCCCATATAGGCGAAAGCGCCGGCCAGGCGCCGGGGCTTGGAAAAGCCACGAAATCCGTATATGCCGCCGCCCAAACCGTCGCCGCGGTTCCTGCGGCGCGAAAAGCACTCTCCGGAAGCCGATATGGAAACCATTGTAATCGTCATTCACCTTCTCGTCGTCGTCGCGCTTGTCGGCGTCGTGCTGCTCCAGCGTTCCGAGGGCGGCGGGCTGGGTATCGGCGGAGGTTCCGGATTCATGACCGCGCGCGGCGCCGCAAACGCCCTGACGCGGACAACGGCCTTTCTGGCGGTCGCCTTTTTCGCGACCTCGCTGACCCTGTCGATCATGGCTCGCTACGGCGCCCAGCCTGGAGACATCCTCGACCGCTTGCCGGCCGACGGCGGTCCGGCTGAAGACGGCGGTGGGGCGGGCATCCTCGATCAGCTTGGCGGGAGCAACACGCCGCCGGCGGGCGCACCGGCCGATCCCGGCGTCCCGAACCAGTAAGCGATGACGGCGTTGCCGATCGGCAACGCGCCCGGCACATCACACAGAATTTTATGCCTGCCTGCGCGAGGCCGCTTGAGGACTCACGCATGGCAACGCTATCATGGTGACCATACGGTAGCCGCAGATGCGAGGTTTGCGGCAACCGGCGCGTCTGCAAATGCGGCTTCGGGACATCGTCATGCTTTTTCGCCTTCTTGCGCTGATCGGAGCAATTGCCGTGATGGCATTGGGGCTGGCCGGACCCGCCATGGCGCAGCAGCCCTACGAGGTCGCCGTTGTGAACAAGGGCGAATTGCGCAGCGAACCGGAGCGCCCGCGCAGCCTTTTCAGCGCCATTTTTGGCGGTGGAGCGCCGCGGCTTTTGCCGGAGACGCAGGAACTCGATCGGGCTCTCGAGGACCGCAATGCGCGGGGGCGCTTCCGCGTCAGAGATGATTTCGTTCCGCAGACCGTGAACTACGAGACACGTTACCGGCGTGGCACGATCGTCATCGATCCGCAGAAGCGGCATCTGTATCTCATCGAGTCACCGCGGACGGCCCGGCGATATGTGATAGCGGTCGGCCGCGAGGGACTGGCTTTCCACGGTACCGCGACGGTTGGCGACAAGCAGGAATGGCCGCGCTGGACGCCGACCAGGGAAATGCAGCGGCGCGAGCCGGGCAAGTATGCCCGCTACGCCGATGGCATGGACGGCGGCGTCAACAACCCGCTTGGCGCACGCGCGATCTACCTGCATCAGGGCCGGCAGGACACTCACATCCGTATTCACGGCACCAACCAGCCCCAGACCATCGGAACCGCTTCCTCGAACGGCTGCTTCCGCATGATCAACGAGCATGTGATCGACCTCTACAATCGCGTCAGAATGGGCGCGCAGGTCGTCGTCCTCTAGGCTTCACGAAACTCGCAAGTCGTTCAGATCAGTTGCAGCCCTTTGAGGCTGGCATGGCCTGACTTGCCGACAATGACGTGGTCGTGAACCGTAATTCCCAGCGGTTTCGCCGTGTCGATTATCGTCTTCGTCATCTCGATGTCTGCGCGTGACGGCGTTGGATCGCCTGAGGGATGGTTGTGCACCAGCACGACCGCGGTGGCCGATAGCTCCAGAGCGCGGCGCACGACCTCGCGCGGATAGACCGGCGTGTGGTCCACGGTGCCGACCTGCTGGACTTCGTCGGCGATCAGCACATTCTTTTTGTCGAGAAACAGTATGCGGAACTGCTCGCGCGGTTCGAAAGCCATGGCAGCGCGGCAATAGGTGATCACCTCGGCCCACGAGGACAGCACCTGACGGTCAGCGATAGTGCCTTTCGCCATACGCTCGGCGGCGGCGGCAACCACCTTGATTTCCAGAGCCGCTGTTTCGCCTATTCCGTCCACTTCCTGCAGCAGGCGTTGCGGTGCGCCCATGACTTCAGCAAACGAGCCGAAGCGGCCGATCAGGGCCTTTGAGAGCTGCTTAGTGTCGCGCCTAGGAAACACGCGGAAGAGCATCGGCTCGAGGAGCTCATAGTCGGCGAGGGCGCCTGGGCCGTTCTGCGCGAAGCGATCGCGCAGGCGTTTCCTGTGCCCGTGGTAGTGCGGCTTGGCTGCGGGTTTGCCGGCCGCCGCCGGCATCTCGGCGAAGAAACCGCGTTCGTCGTCGCTGGCGCCCGTCATGCCCGTCCCCATGACACAATCAACCGATAGTGCTGCGCTTACAGCCGATTAGGCCGCTTTCTTCAAGAGACGGCCGGCAGGCCCGGCCGGTCCAGTCCGGCGGGCGAAAGCGTGAATACCTCGCATCCGTCGCTGGTCACGCCGACCGTGTGCTCGTATTGCGCCGACAGCGAGCGGTCGCGCGTTACCGCGGTCCAGCCGTCCGACAGCACCTTCACCTGCGGCCGGCCGAGATTGATCATCGGCTCGATGGTGAAGATCATGCCTTCACGCATCTCGATGCCTTCCTGAGACGAGCCGTAGTGCAGGATGTTCGGCGCGTCATGGAAGAGCAGCCCAACGCCATGGCCGCAGAAATCGCGCACCACCGAACAGCGCTGCGATTCAGCATAGGACTGGATCGCTGCGCCGATTGCGCCTGTACGGGCGCCCGGTCTGACGGCCGCCACGCCACGCATCAGGCACTCATGCGTTACCTCGAGCAACCGTTCCGCGGCGCGCTTGACCGTGCCCACCGGATACATGCGGCTGGAGTCGCCGTGCCAGCCGTCGAGGATGTAGGTCACGTCGATATTGACGATATCGCCGTCCTTGAGGGGCTTGTCGTCGGGAATGCCGTGACAGACGACGTGGTTGATCGAGGTGCAGGAGGATTTGGTGTAGCCGCGATAGTTCAGCGTGGCGGGAATGGCGCCGTGGTCCATGCCGAACTCGAAGATGAACCGGTCGATCTCGTTGGTCGGGACGCCCGGCTGAACCATGCCTGCCAGTTCGTCGAGGCAGCGCGCGGTCAGGTTGCACGCCTTGCGCATGCCCTCGAAGGCTTCCTCGCCGTAGAGCCTTATCTGGCCCGTATTGCGCGGCGGCGCGACATCTGCATCGACATAAGTGACCATAACGGTGTCCGGCGGGTTTCGCTCAGCCGCGGGAAGCGCGACACAGACCAGATTTGGCATCAGAAGGCGGCCATCGCAAGACCCGGCGTCAGTCCTCGAAGATTGCCACGGCGCGGGTGAAACCTGCGGATGCGCTTTTGATCTTGTAAGGAAAGCAGGCGATCTCGTAGCCCGTGGGCGGAAGCTGGTCGAGATTGGCCAGCTTTTCGATGTGGCCGTAGCCGATGTCGATGCCGGCCCGGTGGCCTTCCCAGATGATCGACGGGTCCCCGGTCTCGGCGAACCGCTTTGCCGTGTGGACGAAGGGAGCGTCCCAGCTCCATGCATCCGTGCCGGTGATGCGCACGCCGCGCTCAAGCAAATAAAGCGTTGCTTCACGCCCCATGCCGCAGCCAGTGGCGACGTAGTCAGGCTGGCCGTATCGCGCGCCCGCTGCCGTATTGACGACGACGATGTCCAGCGGCCGCAACTCATGCCCAATGCGCTTCAGTTCGGCCTCGACATCGTTGGCGGTCGCCACGTAGCCGTTGTCGAAATGACGGAAGTCGAGCTTGACGCCGGGGCGGTAGCACCAGTCGAGAGGCATTTCGTCGATGGTCATGGCGCGCTCGCCCTTGTTCATGGTCGAGGCGAAGTGCCAGGGCGCGTCGAGATGGGTGCCGTTGTGTGTCGTGATCCGCAACTGTTCGATCGCCCAGCCTTCGCCGTTGGGAAGCTGGTCGGTGGTCATTCCGGGGAAAAAAGACACCACCTGTTCCGCGGTCGCCTGATGGTCGAGATAGTCGATCCCGGGCAGCGCCATCGGCGGATCCGACGCTATGCCGGTCTCCAGCGGTACGGACAAATCGACGATGCGTCGTGGCATGGCGGTCTCCTCGGTAATTCAAGAGCTGGCGAAACGGCCGGGCGAAACAGGCCGTTTGCGCCGCCACCCTACAACGGTTCGGCGTGCGTCCACACCCGCCTCGGCCGGCGCTGCAATGTCGTATTGCAGCGGCGCCCTAGTAGGCGTCGTGCTTCAGGCCGCAGGCCTTGCAGTAGGCTTCATGTACAGGACCGCGGCCCAAATGGTGGCGGAAGCTCTTCATTTCCGCGAAGAACGGGATGGGCGCGCGCACCGGGCGCTCCGGAGCATTGGCGAAATCATCGAACAGCGTCTGGATGGTGACGACGACACGCTCGGCGTCTTCGCGGCCCTTCCAGCGGCCGAGATCGACCTTGTAGGAGGCGGCGAGGTAATCCATGCCAGCTTCCCACAGAGGACGTGCCTCGTCGGTGACGTGCTGGAGATAGTCGCGCATTTCCCGAACGTCATCCTTGGTCGAAATCGGTCCGTGGCCGGCAACGATTGTCTCGACATCCATATCGAGAACCATGTCGCAGACATCGATCCACCGCTTGACCGGCCCATACCAGGCGATCGGCGTTCCGCCGGTGAAGAGGATGTCGCCGGTAAAGAGGACCTTGTCGTCCGGGACATAAATCAAGGCGTCGCCAAGGGAGTGCGCCGGTCCAACCTCGATCAGCTGCACCTTCTTGGACCCGACCATGATGTCGAGCGTGCCTGAAAACGTCTCTGTCGGCGGGGTGAGCGTGATGCCGGAAAAGTCGAACGGGCGGAAGCACTCGCGCATGAAGACGCCTGCGCTGCCGAACTGCTCGGCGTTCGTGACGATGTTCTGCACGACGGCGGGATCGAAGCGGGCGAAGTCGGTCACGGTGCCCTGCGTCGCGATGATGCGCGCATCCTTGACCAGCTGGTTGCCGAAGGTGTGGTCGCCGTCAGCATGCGTGTTGACGAGCGTGCCGATCTTCTTTGCCGCGGGGATGGAGTCCCGGTAGGCCTTGAGCATTTCGGCGGTCAGCTTGAGGTCGAACAGCGTATCGACCAGCAGCGACGAGTCGCCATCGACGACGATGCCCGAATTCGACCAACCCCAGCTGCCATCGGGGACAAGATAGGCGTAGCAGCCATTGCCGAGGTCGTGGATGCCCTTGGTGAATTGCCATTTCGCCATTGTCTTTCTCCCAGTGCTAGACGAGGGCCGTGGCAAGCCACGGGAACAGGAATACGAGGATGAGAACGAGCAGCATCATCAGCGCGAAGGGTGCGGCGCCCGTGAATATCTCGCCAAGCGTGACGTTGCTGTCGGGACCGAGCGTCGCCTTGATCACGTAGACGGCGATGCCGAAGGGTGGCGTCAGAAGCCCTATTTCGACCGCGATGACGACCAAAACGCCCAGCCAGATCAGGTCGACCTGCGCGGCCATCAGGATCGGCAGAGCGATCGGCAGGGTCAGCAGCATGATCGACGCCGAATCGAGGATGGTGCCGAGCAGCA
This sequence comes from Rhizobiaceae bacterium, assembly GCA_017643025.1. Classification (GTDB taxonomy): domain Bacteria; phylum Pseudomonadota; class Alphaproteobacteria; order Rhizobiales; family Rhizobiaceae; genus RCIO01. Next base: position 283,064 of record JAEPOG010000001.1, on the reverse strand, counting down.
TGATCACCAGCATCAGAAGAAGAATGATGCCCGTCGGACCCAGACCGGAATCGGCTACCCAGCCGCCGAGCGCTCCGGGCATGCCCGACATGGAAAGCATGCGCGAATAGAGGCTTGCACCGATGATCAGGAAGCAGATCGAGGCAGTGGTGTGCCCGGTCTGCACGAGAACCTGCCAGAAGCTCGCCCAACTCAGCCGCCGCTTGGCGAGCGAAATCACCAGCGCGCCGAGGGCGCCCGCGGCGCCGGCTTCCGTGGGCGTGAAGACGCCGCCATAGATGCCGCCAAGCACCAGCGCTATCAGGAGCACGATGGGAAATATCTTCGCCAGCATCTCGCCGGCGCTCATGTCCGGCGGCTCTTCGACGGCATGCGAAGCGCTTCCCACAAAACCCTGCGCAAACCGCGCCAGCAGCAGAATGCCGACGCAGTAGACCACCGATAGAAGGACGCCCGGGATGACCCCGGCGATGAACAGCGAGCCGACGGACTGCTCGGTCAGCACGCCATAGAGAATAAACAGCAGGCTCGGCGGAATGAGCATGCCGAGCACCGACGAGCCCGCGACGACGCCGACCGAGAAGCGGCCAGTGTAGCCGTGGCGCATCATCTCGGGCACCGCCACCTTGGTGAACACGGCGGCGGAGGCGATCGAAATGCCGGTGATGGCGGCGAAGACAGCGTTGGCCGCAACCGTTGCAATCCCTAGCCCGCCCAGCACCTTTCGGAAGATCTGGGCCGCAACCTCGAACGTATCGCGGCCGATTCCGGCCACCGCGACCAGCAGCCCCATGAACACGAACAAGGGCACGACGCCGAACAGGTAGTCGGAAATCGAATCCTTGAACGCCAGCACCATGACGTTCGACGCGATCTGGAAATTGTCGCGCAGCATCCAGACGCCGACGAAAGAAAGCAGCATCAGCGCGATGGCGACATGCATGCCCGCATAAATCAGCACCAGCATGGCGCCGATTGAGGCGAGGGCGATTTCGATGCCGCTCATGCGCGGCCACCGCTCGCGGCCGCGCGGGCATGGCCGGCGGCTTCGATGAAGAACTGCAGCGATGTCGCGACGATGCCGGCGAGCATAAGGGCGAAAAGCGGCCATTGCGGCACGGTGAAGAAGCCGGGATTGCCCATGAAATGGCGTTCGGGATGAAGCCAGGCCTGTTCCACGCTTGGCCAGAAGCGCCATGCGATGACGGCGAGCAGAACGGCTCCAACCAGGTGGAACAGCGCCATTAATGCGCGCCGAAGCGACGGCGAGCGCCGCTCCAGGTAGTTGAGCAGCACGTCGGAACGGGTCATCGAGCCGGATTTGAGCGTATGGGCCAGCTGCAAGAAAACAATGCCGACAATCGAGAAGGCGACCAGTTCGGCGACGCCGGCGATCGGCGCATTGAGCGCCGTCCGCCCGAAAATGTCCGCGTTGATCAGCAGCATCAGGCCGATGATCCACACCGTGCCCAGCGCATTCATCGCGCCGATTATCCTGCCGAAAATGCCGTCGCGTGTAGACGCGGCCCTTTCGCCGGGGAGAATTGGCTCACCCGCCATCCGCTCTGTCCTCTCGTCCGCCCGAGATCGGAAGCCCGGCGCCCGCAGGGGACGCCGGGCCAGGGAGGATGTTACTCGGCGAGATAATCGCGAACGAAAGTGAAACCGCCCGCGGCAAGGTTGTCGCGATAGGCCTCAAGCACCTGCCGCGCCGGCTCGCCCCTCGCTTCCGCCGCTGCTATCCAGGCGGATGAGGGGTTGGGCAGGTTGTTGATCCAAGTTTCGCGTTCCGTGCGGTCGAACTCGACCAGCTTGCCGCCACCCTCTAGCAGCGCCGCCTTGGCCGACTCGTAACGCGCTTCCTGTTCGTCGAAATAGGCCGTGGTGTAGGCCGCCGCGGCCGTGCGGAACGCGGCTTTGGTATCGTCGGAGAACGTGTCCCAGATCGGCTTTGCCACGCCCATGCCGCCGATATACATCGCGCCGAAATTCACAAGATTGAAGTTTGGCGCGACCTCGTGGAGCTTGGCCGGCACGTTAGCCGTCATCCAGCCGATATTGCCGTCGTAAACGCCGGTCTTGATGTCGTTGTAGAAGGTCACGTAGCTGCCCTGGACACCGACCGCGCCGGTGCTGGCAAGCCAGCCGAGATTCGGGCCTGCGCCGCCGATCTTCACGCCGTTGAGATCGGCGATGGTCTTCAGCTCCTTGGTCGCAGCGATGTTGTAGTCATCGATGGCGATGCCACCGCCGATATAGACCACGCCCGTCGCTTCCTCGAGCTGCGCAAGTGCGCCTTCAGTATCGACCAGCGCCTTCTCGACGGCTTCAGTTACGCCGCGCGCATCGGCCGGGCCGAACGGCATGGCGTAGGTCAGGTTGAGCAGACCCATTGCCGCCGGATTGAATACGCCGCTCATCTGGCCGACATCCATGATGCCGGTCTGGAACGCTTCGACCTCGGATCCCAGCTTGACGATGGTGCCGCCATAACCTTCGGTCCAGTTGACCTGGACTTCGCCTGTCTTGGCGAGTTCGGCGTTCACCGTCGGGATGAAGGTTTCCTTCAGGTGCTTCACCCAGAGAAACACCTCCGGATGCCCGGTGGCGACCGTCAGGTTGATCGTTTCCTGCGCCGCTGCGGAGTTTCCGCCCAGACAGAGTGTGATGGCGGCCACGCCGCCCAAAAATGCATTGCGATACATGCCAATCCTCCCTTGTCGAATGCGGCTCACTCCCAGCTTCCGCATTTGAGCTTCGAACGCTAGCGGCAATTGAACAAGTTGACAAGAATTTTGATATGACGTTCAAATCGGTGGTCGCGAACCGCCAATGCCTGCCGTTCGCCGCGTTGGGACAGTGATGGCAAGAACCAGAAAAAACGAGCAGGACCAAAAGGTTATTGCTGTCGAGGCATCGCAGCGCAACGCGGCGATGACACGCTCGCGCATTATCCATGCGGCCGAGGCGGAATTCGCCGATCACGGCTTCGACGGCGTCTCGGTGCGGCGGATCGCGCAACGCGCGGACGTGCCCGTGGCGCTGATAAACTACCATTTCGGAGGCAAGGAAGGTCTGTACCGGGCGATCTTTGAGATGCGTGCGCCGATGATCGTCGATCAGCGAATTGCGGGGTTGCGCTTCGCCGAAATGGAGCCGGACCAGGAACGCAAGGTCGAGATGATCGTCAAGGCGGTGCTGGTGCCGAACCTTCACATGCGCAGCACGGAGAAGAGTTCAAGCTATGCCCGCATCCTGGCGCGCGAGGTCTCTGATCCGAAATCGCACCAGCGAGGCGTGATCCAGGAGTTCTTCGACCCCATCGCCTACAAAGTCATGGAGGCGCTGCAGAAGGCGCTGCCCGACCGCTCCGTCGAGGAAATCAACTGGGGTTATCAGGCCATACTCGGTGTCATGGTCTACACCATGGCCGATACGGGCCGCATCAGCCGGCTGTCGGACGGCCGCTGCGACCCCGAAGACGAGATGGCGACCGCGACATATCTGGTGGCGCTGATGAAGGCGGCGCTGCTTCACGCGAGGGCGGCAGGCGGTGGCGCCGGACAACGACACAAACATTCAACGGGAGGAGAGCGATGAAGCTCGTCACTTATGAGAGGAAGGGAAAGCCTCGAGCCGGCGCGCTGGTCGACGGCGACCGCAAGATCGTCGACCTCGCGCAAGCGCACAAGGACGCCTTCGGCAAGAGCTATCCGGCCTTCGACTCCGTTCAGGCGATGATCGAGGGCGGCGACGATGCGCTCGATCGCGCCTACGAAACGGTGAAAAAGGGCAAGAAGGACGCCATCAAGAAAAAGGATGTGAGGCTGCTCGCGCCGGTGCCGGTGCCCATCCAGATGCGTGACTGCCTGTGCTTCGAGACGCATCTCAAGCAGGCCTTCGACGCAGCCCGGCGTGTCCGCGCCAATGCGACGCCCGACCCGGAAGCGGCTATGAAGGAGTTCGAGCGCACGGGGCAGCTCGCGATCCCGAAGACGTTCTACGAGCAGCCGATCTACTACAAGGCGAACCGCTTTTCGGTCATCGGCACCGACGTCGATGTCTATTGGCCGACCTATTCGAAGCTGATGGATTTCGAGCTCGAATTCGGCTTCTTCGTGCGCAAAAAGGGCGTCGATATCGCTCGCGACAAGGCGCGCGACTACATCTACGGCTACACGATCTTCAACGACTTCTCAGCGCGCGACGCGCAGACGCAGGAGATGGGCGGGCAACTCGGCCCGGCCAAGGGCAAGGATTTCGACTATGGCAATGCGATGGGTCCCTGTCTGGTCACCGCCGACGAGATGAAGGACCCTTACAACCTGACCATGATCTGCCGCGTCAACGGCGAGGAGTGGGGCAGGGGCAACACGTCGACCATGCACTGGAAGTTCGAAGACCTGATCGCACACGTCTCTCAATCGGAGACGATCTATCCAGGCGAGTTCTTCGGCTCGGGCACCGTGGGCAATGGCTGCGGGCTCGAGCACATGAAGTTCCTGAAACATGGCGACGTGGTCGAACTGGAGGTCGAAGGGATCGGCATCCTGCGCAACCGGGTCCTCACTGGAAAACCATGAGCTTGCAGCCGGCATGAACGTCTATTCCATGCTGGCCGACGCCGTCCGGCGCCGCGCGAACGAAACCGCCGTTTCCTGGGGCTCACGGCGGCAGTCCTATCGCGACTTCGACGGAACCTGCGCCGCACTCGGCGCATGGTTCGCCGCGATGGGTTGTTCGCGCGGCGACCGGGTCCTGCTTTTCATCCGCAACGGCTTTGAATTTCCGGCGCTGCTGCTGGCGACCATGCGGGCGGGGCTTGTGGTGGTGCCTGTCAACGCCAAGCTGCATCCGCGCGAGGTGGCGTGGATCGCCGGTGACGCCGAGCCGAAGCTGATCATCGCCCATGCCGAGCACATGGAGGAACTTCGGACGTCGCTCCCGCCAAGTCTGGACGCTGAACTTCTCGCGATCGAGGAATACGAGTTGCCGGCACCGGTCGACGCCGATCATCCGGCCGAAGTCGATCCCGACGACCCTGCCTGGATATCCTACACCTCGGGGACGACGGGAAAGCCGAAGGGCGCGACGCTGACCCATCGCAACATCGTCGCCTCGGCAGTGAACTGCCTCGCCGACGTGTTCGATTTCAGGGAGAGCGACCGGGTGCTTCACGTCGCGCCGCTGTCGCACGGCAGCGGCATCTACCTGATCCCCTCGCTGGCGCGCGGCGCGGAAAACATCATCTACGACCGTCCGTCCTTCCGGCCGGACGAGGTGTTCGACCGCGTCGCCGAGCTTTCGATCTCCGTTGTTGCCTTCGTGGCGCCCACGATGATCGTGCGCTTCCTGGAAGCGCCGCCTCGCAGCGACATCGGTTCCCTGCGCGGCGTGATCTATGGCGGCGCGAACATTCATCTGGAGCATATCCGCGCCGCCGTTGCGCGCTTCGGGCCGATTTTCCACCAGCTCTACGGCCAGGGCGAGGCGCCCATGACCATCTCCTATCTGCCGGGGGCGGCGCATCTCGGCGCCGACGACGAGACGCTCGTTTCGGCAGGTTACATTCGCTCGGGTGTCGAAGTCCGTATCCTCGACGAAAACGACAACGAGGTGCCGGCTGGCGAGGACGGCGAAATCTGCGTGCGCGGCGAAGTCGTCATGAAAGGGTACTGGCGCAATCCGGAAGCGACGGCGAAGGCGCTGCGCGGCGGGTGGCTGCACACGGGCGACATCGGTCGCTTCGACGCAGGCGGCCGACTGCGCGTGCTCGATCGGCGCCACGACACCATCATTTCCGGCGCAAGCAATATCTATCCGAAGGAGATCGAGGACGTGATCGCTGCGCATCCTGGCGTGCGCGAGGTGATCGCTTTCGGATTGCCGGATGCCGAGTGGGGCGAGAGCGTCTGCGTCGCTGTCGTCGCAGATGACCCGGCGCTCGATGAACCGGCGGTGCTCGCATTCTGCAAGGCAAATCTCGCGAGCTTCAAGAAGCCGAAGCGTGTCGTCTTCATGGACGAGTTGCCGAAGAACGCATACGGCAAGGTGCTGCGCCGCGACCTGCGCGAGCTACTGCGCGGCTAGCACGGCAAACGCTTGCCGGCCCGCCTGTGGGGCCTGCTATCGATAATGTTTCTGGAAAACTGGCACGCCCAACGGTCGTGCAAGATATTAGTGGTTTCAATGGCTTGGTGTGGAAACCGGGCAGATTGCGGCTGTTGATTTTCCAGCGTTTTTCGGCGGATTGTAAACGATGTAATCTAAGGCAAAGCAACGTATTTGGCAGCGGCGGCGGCGGCTGTTCACACAGCGGCGAACAGGGACCAGTGATGAATCTTCGCCACTTGGAAGTCCTCCACGCGATCATGCAATGCGGATCGGTTACAGGTGCCGGTGAGCTGTTGGGAATATCTCAGCCCGCGGTAACGAAGTCACTCAAGCGCGCCGAAGACGAGCTGGGGTTCAAGCTGTTCGATCGGCTAAAGGGTCGGCTAGTGCCCACGAGCGAGGCACGCACCCTTTACCCGTCGCTGCGCAAGCTGTTTGACGATCTGCAATCCGTAGATCGCACTGCGGTAGACATCCGACACGGGCGAGCGGGTCAACTAAGCCTAACTTCGATACCGACACTAGGCGAAGTCATAATGCCTCGTGCGATAGCAGCATTCCTAAAAGAGCGGCCTGAGGTCGAAATCTCGTTTCAGGTGCGGCCTCGCGGACAAATAGTAGAGCTAGTCGCAAGCCAAAGCGTCGATCTTGGCTTCGCATTCCTCGCTCCCAGAAACGCGACAGTCGAGACAGAGGTCCTGCGCCCTGGTCACCTGATTTGCATCATGCCACCAGCGCATCCGCTGACATCGCTCTCCATGGTCACTCCGCAGGACGTTGTAGGCCACAAGTTCATTTTCTACTCGCAGGAGCAAGGCCTGAGAGCTCTCCTAGAATCTGTCTTCACGGAACAGAGAGTTGAGCCTCGATCGACGGTGGAAGTCGGCTTGATTTCCACGGCTTGGACGCTTGTTTCGGCCGGTGTCGGAGTTGCAATTGTCGATGATCTTTCAGACCTGAAATCCCTTCATCCCGATGTGGTGTCACGGCCTTTTCATCCCCAGCTTGCTGTGGATGCGGAGATACTCTCATCACGTTATATGCCCCGGTCGTCACTTTCCCAAGAGTTTCTAGGGGTGGTCCGGGACGTGCTGAGCGGCGCTCTCTAGTCATAACCCGAGGTTATTGGGCGCTGCGCTATTGCTATTAGACATCATGGAATTGCCCTCCCTATCCTGACCAAATTCAGGAGAAGGAGACGACGCATGGCGGGTCTGGAGCGTCATAGGCTGCACGGGGCTATCAACGAAATTGGAAAGAGAGCGCCAGCGGCCGTGCTTGAGCGCCTCGCTCGCCACGATACTGCAAAGATCGTCGATTCCATGGGCGGGCAGGGTGCTATGTCCCATGAGATCAAGCCGCTTGAGACATCGATGCGTTTCGTCGGCTCCGCATTGACGGTTTTGACCAAGCCCGGTGATGCCCTGTTCGTGCAGAAGGCGATCGATGTAACGCAGCCGGGGGATGTGATCCTGATTGCAGCCGACGGCTACAAGGACGTTTCCGTTATCGGCGAGCGGCTCGGCTACTTCTTCAAGCGGCAAGGGGCCGTGGCAATAGTCGTCGATGGTGCAGTGCGCGACTCGGACGGAATGGTCCGTGATGCACCGCCTACCTTTGCCCGCGCTTCCTGCATTCGCATTTTCGGCTCTATAGGTCCCGGCGCCATCAACGTCCCAATCAGTTGCGGTGGCGTTGCAGTCATGCCCGGCGACGTGGTCGTCGGTGACAGGGACGGAGTTGCCGTCATCCCTCGCGAGGACGCGGAGCGCGTCGCCGACCTGGCGGACGCGCATCTGGAAGGTGAGCTCGCGCGATTGAAGGAGGTCGAATCCGGACGATCCGTCAGTGAAGTCTTTGGATTGGACCGGAAGATCGCCGTGTGGAACGGCGCCGGATAGCCGTCTGCTCTGAAACGGACATGAACCTGGACGACAACAAAAGGATAACAAAGGAGATAGCCATGTTTTCAGCGAAGCACGGATTGTTCCGCACCAGCGTAGCGGCGCCAGCTCTGGCTTGCGCGCTTGTGCTGGCTGCTGCGCCTGCGACCTTTGCCCAGCAGGTCGTGATAGCCCAAAGCACCGACGCAACATCGATGGACCCAGCGTTCCGGGGGGATACGGCCACTGGCAATATCCAGCGGCACATCTTCGACACGGTGCTACAGCGGGGGGCCGACATGGAGATCGGTCCTGCCTTGGCGGAATCCGTCGAACGCGAAACGGAAACGCAGTGGCTCGTAAAGCTGCGGCCTGACATCAGCTTTTCAAATGGGGAGCCTGTGGACGCACAGGCATTGAAGTTCTCCATCGAGCGAGCTGCCTCGGATGAGCTTGCAGCGCCCACTCAAGGCTGGTGGAAAGGCTTTACCAGCACGGAAATTGTCGACGCGCAAACACTGCGGATAACCACAAGCGGACCGGATCCGCTGTTTAGAGCTCGCATGACTCTCCTCGCTCCGGTCCCTCCAAAATATCTGGGGGATGTCGGTGAGGAGGAGTTTGCGCGCAAGCCGATCGGGAGCGGTCCCTATGTGCTTGACGAGTGGCGCCAAGGTGAGGCCGTGACGCTCTCCCGGAACCCCGACTACTGGGGAGAGCCGCCAGCGATTGAGACCGTCGTTTTCCGCGTCGTCCCCGAAGAATTGTCGCGCATCTCCGCGTTGCGGACGGGCGAGGCGGACGTGGTGGCGGCCCTGTCGCCGACGCAGGCGGCTGCCCTTGAAGCAGAGGATGACATACGGGTGGGGCGAACGCCTGGCACTCGCGTGATGGTCATCCAGTTTGATGACACGCTGCCGCCCGGTGATAACCTCAAGTTCCGCCAGGCGGTTTCAAAGGCCATCAACAGGGACGCCATCATCAAGGGCCTGCTGAAAGGTTACGGCGTCCCCGTCAACTCGATCTTGAGCCCAGGCATTCCTGAATGGCCAAAGGGAACCGACTATACTCATTCCTATGATCTGGAGGGCGCGAAAGCGCTTTTTGCAGAGCTGCAATTGCCAGGCGACGCCATCGTGCTCAGGTCACCCTCGGCCCGCTATCCCAATGACCGCGAAACCGCGCTGGCGGTCGGGCAGCAACTGCAGGAAGCCGGTCTCAACGTCGAGGTTCGTCCGGAGGAGTGGGGTCGCTTCTTTGACGACCTCAAGAATGGCGAGGTATCACCACTCTATCTGATGGGCCAAGGCAATGTCTGGCTCGATCCATACCCTCAGGTTCAAGCTTTCCATGCCAGTGATGGCTTCCTCTCTACATGGGACGATGAGCAGCTGGATTCGCTATTGGCCGAGTCAAACCAGGTGTCGGTCGACGAGCGTGCCCAGGTATTCGACAAGACGCTGCGGCACGTTGCCGACACCGTCGCCGCCGTCCCGCTTTATGCGCAAGAGGTTCTATACGGCATATCGTCCGACATCACCTGGCAGCCGCGGCCGGATGAGCAGATACTCGCCACCGAAATGACTGTGGCCGAGTAGCAGTAAATCTGGGGCTGCCATCAGGCAGCCCCAACGCATGGAGCTTTCCCGGCATGAGCGAATTGCGCGCTGTCATGTCAGCCCTCGAAGCCGGGTTTGACGACTATATCGAGGCGATCAGGACCGCGATCAGAATCCCCAGCGTCAGCAAGACGGGGCAGGGGCTGGACGAAATGGCAGCGTGGTTGGTGACACAGCTCCAACTGCTCGGTGCAGAGGCAACACTCGAGGAAGGGCAGATTGCGCCCATTGTCTTCGGTTCGCTCCGGTCGCCTGGCGCAAAACGCACCCTGCTCTTCTACGACCTTTACGATGTGCAGCCCGCCGATCAGCAGCATTGGGTATCGCCCCCATTCGCCGCTGAAATTTCGCGCGACGGCAAACTGATCGGACGCGGAGCATTCAATTCAAAGGGGCCACTGATCGGTTTCCTGAACGTGCTTCGTGCATTCAACAAGGCCGGAGTGGAATTGCCGGTCAACCTAGTCTTCGTGATCGAGGGCGAGGAGGAAATCGGGAGCCCGTCACTCGAACCGTTTCTGCGCAAGCGAGCCGATTTGCTGCGGGACTGCGACGCTGCATTTATCCCCTATCTGGGCACGAACGCCGCCGGCAAAACAATCGTTCGCCTTGGGTTCAAGGGCCTCATGATGTTGAAATTGGGGGTGCGTGGGGGTGAGTGGGGCGGGCCCGCCGAGCGTGACATCCATGCCATGCATTCCGGTTGGCTAGCGAGTCCAGCGAACGAACTCGTGTCGGCGCTTGCTTCGCTGCAATCGCGAGACGGCAAGCTTTCGGTAGAAGGCATTGCAAGTGGCTTGGACCCCGATCCAGACGACCAAGCGCTGCTCGCCGATGCCGCCAGCAGCTTTGACAAGCAGGCATGGCTGACGGAGCTCGGCGCCCGGCGCTTCAAATATGACGCCGGTCCCGAAGACCTGTTGCGACACCTCCTGTTCGATTCCACCCTCAACATCGATGGAATGTGGGTCGGTGATACGCCCCCTGGCGTCGAACCGCCGACGCATCTGGCGGGGCATGCCAACGCAGTGCTCGACCTTAGGCTGGTGCCCGGGATGACGGTCGAAGCGACTGCGAATGCTCTTCGCCGGCACCTCGATCTGCACGGCTTCGGACATGTCGAGCTGGAAGTGACGAGCGCATACCCGGCCAGCAAGACATCGGTGCGAGAGCCAGTGGTGGATGCCCTGTTGAAGTCGTGCCGCAGGCATACCAACGACCTGACTGTCTATCCGATACATGCGGGCGCTGCGCCGATGCATCTCTTCACCGAGGTGCTCGGCATTCCTTATGCGTTTGGCGGTGTGGGGCACGGCGCCAACGCTCATGCGCCGAACGAGTATCTCGACGTTGCCAGTATGCGCGACTTCATGGCGGCGACGGCGGATTTTCTCTTCGAGTTTGGAGCACACTGATGGCGGCATTTCTCGCCCGCAGACTGCTCCAGTTGGCGGTGGTTATCATCGGGGTGCTCACAATCGTTTTTGTCATGCAGCGCCTGTCAGGTGACCCGACCGACTTGCTCCTGCCGATCGATGCCGATGAAACCGTGCGAGAAAACCTCCGCAGAAGGTTGGGTCTCGATCAGCCCATAATCGTCCAATACCTGAGGTTCATCGGTGACGTCGCGACCGGTGATCTGGGCAGTTCCTACCGGTTTCGGCAGCCGGCGCTCGAGCTCGTATTGTCGCGCTTTCCCGCCACGCTTCTGCTGGCTGGAACGTCACTGTTGCTCAGCATCGTTCTGGCGATCCCACTTGGCGTCCTCGCGGCGGTATATCGCAATTCCTGGATCGATACCGTCGCCACTGGGGTCGGACTGATCGGTCAGGCTACACCGGTCTACTGGCTGGGCTTGCTCGGCATCCTGTTGTTCAGTGTTCAGTTGGGCCTGCTCCCCTCAATGGGTGGCGGGTCATGGCGCGCGCTCATCCTTCCCGCCACCACACTCGCGGTCTACTCAATGGCTCGCATCATGCGGCTGACACGTTCCGCAATGCTCGATGTCCTGCATCAGGACTATGTCAGGATGGCACGTGCCAAGGGGCTCCCCGAACCGGTAGTGCTGTTCAAGCACGCTCTTCGGAACGCTGCGGTGCCAATCGTCACTATCGTCGGCCTGCAGTTCGGTGCGCTGCTGGGTGGTGCAGTCATCACGGAGACGGTGTTTGCATGGCCGGGTGTCGGCCGCCTTGCTGTCAATGCAGTGCATCAGCGCGATTTTCCGGTGGTCCAGGCTGTCGTCGTCGTAATCGCCTTGGCTTTCTCGCTGATCAACCTGGCGGTCGACATTCTCTACGCGGTTTTGAACCCACGGATCAGGTTGCAGTAACGATGACGAGTCTGATCCGTAATCTGGATGCAAAGGGCCTCACGGGACTGGCGATTGTCATGGCAGTGGCCTTGTGCGCACTCTTGGCCCCTTGGATCGCTCCACTTGACCCGAACAGGCAGGATTTGCTTGCGACGGTCGCACCGCCAGCCTGGCAGGAAGGGGGCAGCATCAATCACCTGCTCGGCACCGATACTCTTGGGCGCGATGTTCTCTCTCGCATCATCTACGGCTCGCGCGTTTCGTTGCTGGCTGGCGTAGTCGCAGCGTCAGGAGCTGCCGTGTTGGGCGCCGTTCTTGGCTTGTTTGCCGGCTACTTCGGCGGGTGGACCGGCACGGTGATCATGCGCTTGGTGGACGTGGTCCTAGCCATCCCATTCATACTCTTCGCCCTTGTGTTCATGACGGTGTTCGGACCAAGTCTCGTCAACCTTGTGTTGGCGTTCATTCTTGCACGGTGGGTTCAGTTCACCCGCATTGCCTATGGCCTCGTGCTCGAGCTCAGGGAGCGCGAATTCATCCAAGCGTGTATCGCGGCGAACGTAGGGCACCTCGACATCCTTGCCCGTCACATCCTTCCCAACATCGCCGGGCCTCTCCTCGTCGTCGCTACTCTGGAACTGGGCTACGTGATCCTCATCGAGTCGGGCCTGTCTTTCCTAGGGCTGGGCACGCCGCCGGAAATACCTTCGTGGGGCGGCATGCTTCAGGAGGGGCGATCGCTGATCAATATCGCCTGGTGGATGACGACTTTCCCTGGGGTAGCCATCATGATCACGGTGGTGGGTTTCAACTTCTTGGGCGACTGGATGCGCGATCAACTGGACCCGCGCACCGCAGGCCGCGATGCGGTTGCGGGAGCAGGGGGAGGCGTTCGATGAGCCTGTTGCTGGACGTCGCCGATCTTTCAGTCAGCTTCCGATCCGGGAGGGGCCGGGTGCCGGCACTGCGTGGTGTAAGCCTGAGCGTGAAGAAGGGGCAAACTCTGGGTGTCGTTGGCGAGAGCGGCTGCGGCAAGTCACTCACAGCACTCGCCGTGATGGGATTGCTCCCAGTTCCCGATTCCGGAATCGATGGTGGCTCCATCATGTTGCGCACCGGCGGCAGCGAAAGTGATCTGACCAAGACCAACTCCGCCCGGCGTCATCGCGGCAAGGACATGGCGATGATTTTCCAGGAGCCGATGACGGCTCTGAATCCGAGCTTCACCATAGGTGAACAGATCGGAGAGGTTTTGCGGCGCCATGAACATCTGGGCCGTCAGGCGGCGCAAGAACGCTCAATCGACCTGTTGCGCTCGGTTGGAATTCCAGCGCCCGAATCGAGGATCAAGCTATATCCTCACGAACTCTCTGGCGGCATGCGTCAGCGCGCGATGATTGCCATTGCGATCGCATGTGCACCCGCGCTGCTGATCGCGGACGAACCGACGACTGCGCTCGATGTGACAATACAGGCGCAAGTCCTCGACCTCCTCCGCAGCCTGCAATCGCAGCTCGGCACCGGCATACTTTTCATCACCCACGACATGGGAGTCATCGCCGAAATGGCCGACGAAGTCGCGGTCATGTATCTGGGCACCGTGGTGGAGAAAGGGCCGACAGCCAGCATTCTGGAGCGTCCGGCGCACCCGTATACTCAGGGATTGATCCGCTCGGTCCCGACTATCGAGATGTCCCGAGAGCTCCGCCTGACGCCGATAGCCGGGTCGGTTCCATCGTTATCCAGGGCACCGTCTGGTTGCCGCTTCAACACGCGTTGTCCGCATGCGTTCGAAAAATGTCGAGAACAGGAGCCCCCGATGCACGTCCTCGACGGGAGTCAACAGGCCGCGTGCTGGCTGGCTGGTGAACTATGACTGTCGCCCGCACACCTCTTCTGTCTGTGAAAGACCTTACCAAACACTTCGGAGGCAAACATAGCCTTCTGGGCAAGCCGCGCCCAATCATCCCTGCAGTGGATGCATTCAGTCTCGATATCCATGCCGGAGAAACAGTGGGTCTTGTGGGGGAGTCTGGCTGCGGGAAGACGACAGCCGGACGAACGATACTTCGCCTGCTTGAACCGACGTCCGGTTCGGTTCATTTCCGTAGTCGGACTTATGCTGAAGCTAGAGGTCCCGAACGCGCAGATGTTGTCGCAGCCGATAGCAATGAATTGCGGCTGTTGCGCAGAGACATGCAGATCATCTTTCAGGATCCGTATTCCGCTCTCAATCCGAGGCTCACGCTAGCGTCCAACGTGGGCGAGCCTTTGCGCGCCAACAAGATGGGCAATCGTGGAGAGCGGCGGGAGCGGGTCGCTGAGCTATTGGAGCGTGTCGGGCTGGCGCCGGAGATGATGGATCGTTATCCCCACGAATTCTCCGGTGGCCAGCGGCAGCGTGCCGTTATTGCGAGGGCACTGACGCTCGACCCGTCTTTCGTGGTGGCTGACGAGGCGGTTTCTGCTCTGGACGTTTCGATTCAGGCTCAGGTGCTCAATATTCTGCTTGACCTGCAGGCGTCCAGAAACCTGGCCTTCCTCTTCATTGCCCATGACCTGGCGGTGGTGAAATATGTGAGTCACCGAGTGGCAGTAATGTATCTCGGCCGGGTCGTGGAGCTTTCGCCCACTGACGAATTGTTTGCCGATCCGCGGCACCCCTACACCGAGGCGCTGATGTCCGCAGTGCCGCCTCCGCACCGCCGCAAAAGGCCTCCTCGTATTACGCTTGCCGGAGATGTGCCCAATCCTGCGGCTCCTCCGTCCGGATGCCATTTCCGCACGCGGTGCCGTTATGCGAAAGATCGTTGCGTATCGGAGAGCCCAGCACTTCGCGAAATTCGGCCAGGACATCTCGCAGCGTGTCACTACGCAGAGAAATTGACGCTTCGACCAGCCTCAGTTCGCTAACAATCAGTCGTCCAGCGTCGCAGTTTCGCAGGGGCCGGTCTGATTGGTGGAATGCTGGCACGTCCAACGTCGGTGGCGGACTGAACCGACGTTATCGCGATCATGTGATAGATATCGTCTGCGCTACAGCCGCGCGAAAGGTCGTTGGCCGGTCTGGCAAGCCCTTGAAGGATTGGACCGATCGCTACAGCGCGACCGATCCATTGGGCAACCTTGTATGCGATGTTGCCGGCCTCCAGGTTTGGAAAGACGAGAACATTTGCCTGTCCACCGACATGCGAGCCGGGTGCCTTGACCGCAGAGACCAGCGGGATGAATGCCGCATCGAACTGCATCTCCCCGGCCACCGCCAGGTCCGGGCGGGACTGCCGAACCACCTTTGTCGCTTCGACCACCCTGTCGACCCTCGAATGTTTGGCGCTGCCCAGCGTTGAGAACGACAACATTGCCACTCTCGGCTCTTCGTTGGTGAGTATGGCGAAGGAGTCGGCGGAGGATATCGCGATCTGAGATAGCTGCTCCACGGTCGGCTCAATTACGAGGCCACAGTCGGCGAAAGCAAATGCGCCTTTCCGCGGATGATCGTCGTCACACAGCAAAATCAGAAAAAACGATGAAACAATATTGTTGGCCGACGCAGGGCCAATTACTTGCAGATACGTGCGCACTGTATCGGCGGTTGTAGCGACGGCGCCTGCAATCACACCGTCGGCTTCGCCGCGCCGGACCATATGGGCAGCGAACGTAATTGCATCTCCTGCTTGGCGGGCACGGTCCGGCTCCACGATCGAAAGTTCTTCGGAACGCCCACCCATGGTTTCGATGGCGCGGCATATGCGAGTTGTGTCGCCGACAAGTGTGACGGTAGCGATCTCGTCTCGCACGGCCCTCAGTGCCGCATCAATGACGCGTGTATCGTCTCCTTCCGCCAATACGATGTGGCCAGGATTGTTGCGTGCCCGCCGGAGAATGGATTCAAGCGCCTTCAAATCGTCCCCGGCACTAGCTCATCAATTTCAAAGCGCAGAGAACGACGGTGGCGATGAATACCGACTCCGCGACTATCAGGGTAAAGGCGCTCGCACCCACCTCGCGCAGACCTGCCGCAGATGCCTTCATGCCTGCGGCAGCGATCCCACACAGAAGTGCCCAGTCTGAAGCCAGTCCAAGGGGACCTCGTAAGGCAGAGGGCAAGAGATCGAGTGCGGAAATCGTGGACAAAGCAGCAAATCCGACCAGAAATGAAGGCAGTAAGGGCGGCTGTTGGACGCCGTCGGACGTCCGGGCCCTGAACATAAGCGACAAACAGACGAGCAGCGGAGCGAGTAACGCCACTCGCATCATCTTTATCAGGGTCGCTACGACACCTGCGTCAGGAGAGACGGAGAACGATGCACCAACGACCTGCGCGACGTTGTGTACTGTCGCCCCGAGCAATATGCCGGCTTCGCGTTGATCCAGCCCTGCCACGAGGGAGAGGAGTGGGTAGGCGATCATCGCAATCGTAGACAAAACGGTAACGCTTATGACGGTGAAGATCAGATTGCTGTCGGAGTGTTCATTGCGTGGAATCACACTCGACAGTGCGATTGCCGCGGACGCACCGCATATTGCCACCGCTCCCCCCGTCAGCAGTCCCAGCCTCCAACCGCGGCCGAGGACCTTTGCCCCGACCAGTCCGAACGCAATGGTCAGGAGCACCATCGCTGTGAGGGATAGGACGAGGTCTACTTCGACGAACGTCAACAAATCAGCTGAGATGCGCACGCCGAGGAGAGCGACGCCTGTCCGAAGAACGGTGCCTCCCACAAGATCAATGCCCGGTCGACCAGCGTCCTGGTTGCCCAGTGCGCTCAGCGCAAAGCCAAGAACAAGCGCGGCCAACATGACCGGGATGTCGAGAGCCTGTCCCAAGAATTGGGCCGCACACGCGGCCGTGACGCAAGCAAATATTCCGGGTGCGAACCGCCCGAACCAGGACTGCGCCCTCGTGTGCGCTACCGAAAGCAGGCCATTACTCATTGAGCTATGTTCAAAGCCCTACCGGGCGACGACCGCCTCATCCAGCCAGGTTGTGGCACCTGCATATCTGACGCCTCGATCCCGGCTACCTTCACCGGTCGTTTCATGGCATCTCGCCGAAATGGTTCGCCCAGCTCCTGGTTCAGCATCACCTCGACGAAAGTCGATATTTCCTGGTTCTGCTCTTCCAGGGCGGTGCGCAGCAATTCAGTCAGCTCGAGTGTGGTCCTTGCGACCACCCCCTTGAAACCGCATGCTTCTGCAATGCGTGCATAGCTAAGTCGTGTGTTCAGTTCCGTTCCGACGAAGTTGTCGTCATACCAAAGCGTGGTGTTCCGTTTCTCGGCGCCCCACTGATAGTTGCGGAAGATCACCATCGTAATTGCAGGCCATTCGTCACGACCGATCGAAGTCATCTCGTTGAGCGAAATACCGAATGCCCCGTCTCCAGCGAAACCGACGACCGGAAGATCGGGACGCCCGATCTTCGCACCGATAATGGCGGGAAAGCCGTAGCCGCACGGCCCGAACATTCCGGGAGCGAGATAACGCCGACCGTCTGTAAAAGAGGGATAGCAATTGCCGATCGCGCAGTTGTTTCCTATGTCCGTGGAGACGATGGCATCTTTCGGCAGGGCATTCACAATAGCTCTCCAGGCCTGCCTGGGAGACATATAGTCCGGATCCCGTTCTCGGGCGCGCACGTTCCAACTCGTGCCCGGATCGTCTTCTTCGTGGTCGAGCGCGGCCAGCGTTTGCAGCCACGCCGATTTGCGCTGATGTATGAGCGAGCGGCGGTCCTCGCGTCCGGCGTTGCCCGCTTCCGGACTCAGATGATCAAGGATACGTTCGGCCACGCAGCCGGCATCACCGCAAATTCCCACCGAGATTGATTTTGCTAGACCGATCCGGTCGGGGTTCAAATCTACCTGGATGATCTTTGCCGACCGTGGCCAGTAATTCATGCCGTAGGCAGGCAGGGTCGAGAACGGATTCAGACGGGTTCCAAGTGCCAGCACCACATCAGCTTTCGAAATCAACTCCATCGCTGCCCGGGAACCGTTATAGCCCAGCGGGCCCACCGCCAGAGTATGGCTGCCGGGGAAGGCGTCATTGTGTTGGTAGCTGCAGCAGACCGGGGCATCCAGACGCTCGGCGAGCGCCATGCTTTGTCCAATCGCGTCGCCGATCACGACCCCTGCACCGTTGAGGATGACCGGAAAGCTTGCCTTCGACAACAGCCGCGCGGCCTCAATGACGGCTTCATCGCCGCCGGACGGCTTCTCAAGCCGGATGATCTGAGGAAGTTCTATGTCGATGGTGTGGGTCCAGAAGTCCCTGGGAATGTTTATCTGCGCCGGGGCTGAATGCCGCCAAGCCCGGGCGATTACCCGGTTGAGAACCTCGGCAACCCGGGACGGATCCCGAACCTCCTCCTGGTAACAAACCATTTCCTCGAACATCGCCATCTGATCGACTTCCTGAAAGCCGCCCTGTCCGATTGACTTGTTTGCCGCTTGCGGAGTGACAACCAGCATGGGCGTGTGGTTCCAGAAGGCCGTTTTGATCGCGGTCACGAATCCGGTCACGCCAGGTCCGTTTTGTGCGATCGCCATTCCCATTTCGCCAGTCGCCCGCGTAAAGCCGTCGCAGATGAGCGCTGCGTTCGTTTCATGCGCGCAATCCCAGAAGGTGATACCAGCACGAGGAAAAAGGTCCGAAACGGGCATCATCGCCGAACCGATAATGCCGAAGGCATGTCGAATTCCGTTGTTCTGAAGAACCTTTACGAAAGCTTCCTCGGTAGTCATTCGCATCGATAGACGTCCTCTCAATTTGGGGGGCGAAGACCGGGTTGGGCACGTGCTGGCGGGTTGGTCAGCCCGTCGACCCGTGCACAGGCATCGATGTGAGCTTGTTTTGTCTGCTCATCCAAAAACGATGACCGGAATGAATTCATGCACACCTGCCCGAGCTCGTCAGGCGACAGCAGCCCAGCTTCGATGAGGGTCGCCAGATGCTGGTTCAGGTAGCCATCAAAATAGGCAGGATCGTCGGAATGCAGCGAGACGTTCAAACCTGTGGTCAGGAGTTCGGGCAAATTATGTTCTTCGAGCGAAGGGAAGACCTTCAGGAGCACGTTTGAGATTGGGCACACGGTCAGGGGCACCTGCTCCTCGCACAACCTTTCCATAAGGTTCGTGTTTTGGCTGCACGCGACGCCATGATCGATGCGATCGACCTTGAGGATGTCCAATGCCTGGAGGATGTATTCTGGCGGACCCTCTTCGCCGGCATGAGCTACCGTCCGCCAACCCATGTCTCGGGCGATAGCGAAATGCCTCTCAAAGGGAGCGGGCGGAAAGCCAGCCTCGGGGCCGTGCAGTCCGAGCGCCAGAATCTTGTCCCGATATGGTGACAGTCTCGCGAGCATCCTGAGCCCGTCTTCGGGATCGACCTGGCGAAGGCAGGCCAGCACGACGCCTCCGGTGATCCCGAAATCGTTTCTCGCATCCTCGAATGCAGCAATTACCGACTCGACGACTCGCTCGTAGGGAACGCCGCGGCTCATCGGCCCTTGGGGCGACATCGCCATCTCCGCATGCACAACATTGTCCTCGTGCGCACGCTTTAGGTAGCCATAGGCCAGTTCGTAGAAGTCGAGTTCCGTTACAAGGGTGACTGAATTCATCTGCATGATGCGGACGAAGTCGGGCAGGTCACGGAATTTGTAGGTCTTCCTGATCTCTTCGACCGTCAGATGGGGGAAGTCGATCTTGTTGCGCCGCGCAAAGGCGAGTGCCATCTCCGGCTCAAGACATCCTTCGAGATGAACGTGAAGCTCCGCCTTGGGCAGGTTTTCGATCGTTTTCCGCACTTCCGGTGAGATGGCCATGGACTTCAGGAAAGCCTCTCAACGATCGACGTCTCGATGATGTCAGCGACATAATAAAGAGCAAGCGCCGCGGCAGCCGCCACCAGGGCAGCACCGAGCGCCACCTCACTGTCGAGGTCGGCCCTCGCCAACAGGAAGAGCGTGCCAAGCCCATCGATGCCCGTGAGGAATTCTGCGACCATCGTGGCCAGAATCGCCCTGGAGGCCGACAGCCTTATTGAGGCGAGGAGATTGGGCAGCGACGCCGGCAGGGCGATGTAGAGCAGCTTGCGCAGCTTGGTCGCGCCGTAGACCTGGGCAACGTCGTGCGCCGCCGGAGGTAGCGATGACAGGCCGGAGGAGACCATGACAAAGCTCGGAAAGAAGGACATCAGCGCCACCAGCGTGATGACCATCGTGGTCGTATAGCCCATCATGGCGGCGAGGATTGGCACGAAGACGACGATCGGGACGGACCGAACGACGATCGCGCTGATTGAGACCATTCCGGATGCGACCACGGATACCCATCCCAGTATGGCGAAGGCAGCACCGATGAATGAGCCGAGCAGGAGGCCGAGAATCGATACCCACAGCGTTTTCCATGTTTTGGCTGCGTAGATGTCGAGTTCGAAAAAAATGCTGCCGAAAACTCTGGTCGGGGACGGAAGAACGATGCTGTTGAAATCCTGAATGGTGACGTATGCCTGCCAGATCAGGAAGAGCAGCGCCAATGCCCAGAGATGAGAGAAACTGTAGCGGAGAATGGACAGGGTTAGCATGCCTCTATTCCTTCACCAAGCAAAACGCCGGTATGCTGCCCGGTAGATAACTGTCAGAAGCACATAGGCGCCAAACGTGCAGGCGATGCTCAGGCAGGCGGCTGCCCAGAGCTGCGAAATTCGGACATTCTGCAACGAACTGATGATGACGATGCCGAGGCCGCGGCTCGCTCCGAACCATTCGCCGAGGATCACGCCAAGCACGGCTGCCGGAGCTCCCATCCTCAGCCCGTCCACGAAAGCCGGCACGGCGTGCGGCAGCTTCAGCAGAAAGAACGACTTCTGCCGCGATGCTCCGACGACTGTCGCCAAGTCGTCATAGCCTCGTGGCGCAAATCGCAGCGCGCTTGTGAGTGCAACGTAAATGGGAAAGAAGGTCGACAGGGCACCGAGAACGATTGCCGTGTTCGCCGGCCCCGCCAGCAGAATAAATACAGGGCCGAATGAAATGGTCGGGACGGCGTAGAGGGACGATGCCATCGTGTCCAGGCCACGCTCCGACCAGGGTTGCGTGAAGGACAGGAGCGCCAGAACCAGTGCGAACAGAGCGCCGATTACGAAAGCGATGGCTGATGCGTAGAGCGTGGCCGACACCGCGCGCGCGAACAGACGGCGGCTCGTTGCATTTTCGAATACACCGAAGATCTCGCTAAGGGGTGGAAAGGAAGTGCCCAACCACCCCTGCCTCCCTGCGATTTCCCACAATACCAGAATTGAAACCGCGCCAAGGAGCCGGAAGAGGACGGAGAATCTGTCGACCGCCATATCGGCTACCCCGCACTCTGGTCGCTTGCGTCGTCGAGTGCGACGGAGACTTCCTGGACAAGGTTCAAAAATGCAGTGGTTGTCGTCACCCGGCGATCCCTCGGCCGGTCCAGATGAATGGGTATCTCCGCAAATATCCGTCCCGGCCTGGACGCCATTACATAGACCCGGTCGGCAAGTTGCACGGCCTCATCGACGGAATGCGTAATCAGCATCGTGGTCGTGCCAAGCTCCGACCAGATCCGTTGCATCTCGATATTCAGGCTCCGTCGCGTCACCAGGTCGAGCGCGCCGAACGGCTCGTCAAACAGGAGCAGAATGGGTTCGAGCATCATTGCCCTGGCAATCGCGACACGCTGGCGCATGCCACCGGATAGCTGCTTGGGCCGCGCTTTCGTGAAATCGGAAAGTCCAACCAGCTTTGCCAATTCCATCATGCGCGCGCGATCAGGCGAAAGGCCCGCCAGCCTGGCCGGAAGCATGATGTTTTCAGCAACGCTCAACCACGGCAGTAGTGCGTGATCCTGAAAAGCCACACCGATACGGTGTTCTTTCGTCACGGCTTCTGGTGGCTGTTCACCGATCAGCGCCTTGCCGGAATCAGGCTCTTCAAGCCCAGCGGCTATGCGAAGCAGCGTCGATTTTCCGCAGCCGCTGGGACCGACCACTGCAATGAATTCGCCGGGCGCCGCTGATATTGAAACCTGGTCCAGCGCTGGAACGAACTCTCCGCGACCGAGCCGGAAGGTCTTGCTTACCGACTCGATCCGGAGGGCGGCCCCGCTATTTCGAGAATCCGGGGCCACGACGAGATGCGGAACCGCGCTCATGCCGCGTGAGCATCCATGAGGATCGACATGTCCAGGAACTTGTCGACATCCGGCAGACCTTCCAGCCCTCCCAGCCGCAGGGCGTCATAGATCGGTCCTCCCAGCCTGTTCGCGTCGATCCAAAACAGGCCATTTTGGGCAGTGTCGTCGCTGTGAAGGAACGGAATGATCAGCTGCAGCGACCGGAGTTCGCGCTGTTCGTCCAGCCCGAAATCGATACCGTATTCTTCAACGGTGAGGCGAGCGGCAGCTTCCGGATCAGCCTCGACATCCTTCCACCCGCGCAGCTCCGCGCTCAGA
The DNA here is from genome assembly GCA_017643025.1 of Rhizobiaceae bacterium. Classification (GTDB taxonomy): domain Bacteria; phylum Pseudomonadota; class Alphaproteobacteria; order Rhizobiales; family Rhizobiaceae; genus RCIO01. The sequence goes on along the minus strand of JAEPOG010000001.1, from coordinate 260,647 downwards.
TAATCGACCACTAGCTGCCGATTTTCTTCGAGCCACTCGCGCTTGGCGAACAGGAAGTTGTTGTAGCCGGGCTGCCCAAGATCGTCCCACGTGCGGTGGAAAAAGTCCCTTTCGCGTTCCATGCCCTTGTTCTCGAGGACAACGGGCTGGGACGTGGCGAAGGCCAGCATCGCGTCGGCTTGACCTTCGATCAGAGGCTGCGGATCGAAACCGCCGGGAACGTAGGTGAAATCGTTCGGCAGATTGTTGATCTGAAGCGTCACCTCGATGGTTCGCACGTCGGTTGGATTGGGGCAGATGATCTTCTTGCCCACGATGTCCTCGGGCGACTTGATCGGGTTGGCTGCAAGCGAAAGCAGCCCGCCCGGCTGCCGCTGGAACGTGCTCCCGAAAACAACGAAGTCGTTGCCGCGGGCGATCGCCTCCAATACTGGCCGCGGGTTTGCCTGCTGGCCGTATTGGACTTCGCCACTCGCCACGCGCTCGACAGGGTTGGGCGTATTGGGCCCGCCTGGCCGCCAATCGACCTCTATCCCTTTGTCGGCGAAGTAGCCCTTCTCCAACGCCATCCAAAGGCCCGAAAACTGGCTGTTCGGGATCCATGAAAGCGTGCTGGTCAATTTTCTCGTTGATTGCGCCGTTGCGATCGACGGCCATCCCGACAGCGCCGCGCCGGTGGCAGCCAAGCCGGCTGCGCCGAGACGCAACGCATGGCGTCGAGACAACGTCGAACGTGTCCCTGAAGTCCAGCTCGTATGTTTCATTTCGCTTCTCCTCCCGTGCACCGATTGATGCAGATACGATTTCATAATGTGAAATCATGCCATGCATCGTAAAAACCACACCCACTGTATGTCAAGATAGTTTGGCCCAAAATCGCGCCTTGACCCCAGGAAGGGGAGAAGTTTATAGATGTGTTTGTGAGTTTCTGATTTCATATTATGAAAGACGACGATGAGCTGGAGTGAAAAGTCGAAACTGCCGGACCCAAACGACGCGGAGCGAGCACGGGCGCGAGCGATCCGCTGCCTGCGGGGCGAGGTCGCTCCGATTGTCTTGCTGCCAGGCGATCCATTTCGCGCTCAACTGATTTGCGAGCGCTATCTCGATGGCGGCGAGCTAAAGATGGTGAACCGTGAATTTCACACTTACCTCGGCCAATTCGAAGGTGTGCCGATCTCGGTAATATCGACCGGTTTGGGTAGCCCGGGCGCAGCAATGGTGGTCCGCGACCTCGCGGCTTTGGGTGCTACGGCGGCGATCCGGGTCGGAACAGCGGGTTCGGGGCAGAGCCATGTCCAGCCGGGAGATATGGTCGTCGCGACAGGAGCGGTTCGAGACGAGGGGTTAAGCCGCCACTATGCACCCTCGGGATATCCTGCCGTCCCTGATCCGGTCCTTAGCCACCATCTTGCAGCGGCTGCCAGCGCCTACGGGCGTGTTCATCGTGGAGTCGTTCATACGAGCGATGCTTTTCAGAGCCCGGTTACCGCATCTGAAATGAAGACGCTTTCGGCGATGGGTGTCCTCGCCTACGAAATGGAGGCCGCCGCGGTAATGGTCATGGGTGCTCTGTGTGGCATCGCCACGGCCTGTATTCTCGCCATCGACGGCATGGTTGCGAATGTGCAGTCCGGCAATACCATTCCCGATTTCGACGCCCGTGACCGGGCGGTCGATGCAATGATCCGAAGTGCATTGAAAGCTGCGATCGTGTTTGAGGCCGAGGCAGGGTGATGCCTCCAAGCCTGGAAATTCGAAAGAAGGAGAATCGCGTGGGTCCGAACGACATCTCAGCTGACCGCAGCGGGTCCGCACCATGACCGCGGACGCAAACATGAAGACGTCAAACGGAACCGGCGGCTCGCCTTCGCGTGTCAATGGCGAAGGTCAGAAGGCGACCGGATCGCAAGCGATCGACCGTGCCCTCAGCATAATCAGATGTTTTGGCGACGGGCGCGCCGAACTCGGCCTTTCACAGATCAGCGAGGAATTGAACCTCAATCCCAGCACCACGCATCGCATTGCCCGCGCGCTCGTGCGTCGTGGTTTCCTGACGTTTGGCCGCGAAGCCGGTGCCTATCGCCTGGGGGGGATCGCCGCTCTTGTCGGCGAAGCGGCAAGACGACATTTCGGGCTGGAACGCGCGATACGCGTGCTCGAGGATATCGCAGATAAACACCAGGATTCGGTCAGCCTGGGTGTGCGCGAGGGCGACGTAGTCGGCGTCCTGCACAGGATCGAGTCCAAGCGGGAGCTCCGCTTCTCGCAGAAGCCGGGGTCGCAGGTCATGCTCCATGCCTCGGCAATGGGCAAGGCCATGCTTTTCGGTGCGCCACAGCTTCGCGCGGAGATTGCATCCCTGGGTCGGCTCTCCGCCTTGACCGAACACACGATCGTCGATCCGGATGTGCTGGCCCGGGAGATTTCGCGCTCCGTGGAACGAGGCTACACCGTCGACAATCAGGAACAGGTTATTGGCGTCCGTTGCGTCGGCGCTCCAATTCGCGACCGAAAATCGGTCGTTCGTGCGGCCTTTGCGATCCAGGCTCCTGCGGCACTTCTCGACGAACGCCGGATCGAAGAGATCGGCAAACAGATGTCCGCCTATTCGAACCGCCTTTCGGAGGCCATGGGCTTCTGAAGCCGGCGCGGCAATGTGCTTCCATGAATTGCGGCAGACATGCGGAAGGGAAAGCGATGGTGACCCAAAATCTAAGTTTCGATAAACTCAGGCAGCTGTTTGATTTCCGTCCTCAGGAGGATGGAGAAGGCACGCTGATCATGCAGAATCTCGATGACGGCTATGGCACCGCAATTGTCGCTCTCATAGGTGGCGAAAACTTCTCGGCGCTTCATCGGCTGGAGAGCACGGAGGTTTACCATTTCTACGGAGGCGCCCCACGCAGAATGCTGCTTCTATTTCCGGACGGCCGGGTAGAGGAGCCGGTCCTCGGCCACGACTACCGCTCCGGGCAGGTTCCGCAGCTGGTCGTCCCGGCAGGCGTGTGGCAGGGGAGCCGGAGCGACGGACCGTGGTCTCTCACCGGAGCCACGATGGCGCCAGGCTACCGTTCCGAGGGGTTTGAATTCCCCGATGTGGATGCATTGATTGCAGCATATCCGTCGGCTGCGGACCGGATCCGCGATCTTGCACCGGTGCCTCACCATGCTTGATACGATGAGCGCGAAGAATCTGCTGTCGCTCGACGGCAGGGTGGCCATTGTAACGGGCTCCACCAGAGGAATTGGCCTGGCCGTGGCGCGCAAGTTTGCGGGCTACGGCGCGTCATTGATTATCTGCGGCCGTGCCGAGCAGCTCCCAGATGAAATAATGTTCGGTTTCCGGGACCCTAGCCGGGTCACCTATGTTTCGTGCGACCTTGGCGCTGCCGGTTCCGCCGAGCGGATCGTTGCGGCCGCCAATGACACCCATGGGCGTTTGGACATTCTGGTGAACAATGCCGGTATTCAGCCGCCAGGCGATCTGCAGAGTTCCAATGACGAAGAATGGCGATCGGTGCTGGAGGTCAATGTCGTTGCCGCCGCCGCTCTGATGCGTTGTGCAGCGGCGGCGATGACTCATGGAGGCTCGATCATCAACATAGCTTCATCTCGCAGTACGAGGCCGGGCATGGGTATGGCGGCCTATTCCGCATCCAAGAGTGCACTCCTGAATCTGACACAGTCGGCGGCGGTCGAGTTGGGACCATTGGGCGCGCGCGTGAACGCAGTCTCGCCCGGGCTGGTCAATCGCCCGGGTCTGGTCGAGTCATGGCCCGAAGGTGTCAAACGGTTTTCGGACAGCGCTCCGCTCGGGCGCATTGGCGAGCCTGAGGAAATTGCAAATGCATGTCTTTTCCTTGCTGGCGACGCGGCCAGTTGGATCACCGGCACCAACCTCGCCGTGGATGGCGGCATTACGCTCGTCCGGTAAGCGCTCATCAATTTCGGTCCGCGAGGAGCATCAGGCCAAACACTAGCAGGAAGCACTTCTATGCCAGCTGACGCATTTGAAATGCCCACTCTCTACAGTCGCAGCGTTGTCCTGGATGACGCTGTCCGTATCCTCGATCGGCGCGAATTTCCCTTCAAGACGACCTTCGTGGTCTGTCGGGATCACGAACAGGTGGCGGACGCAATTGAGGCAATGGTTACGCAGAGCAACGGTCCGTTCTATGCGGCCGGCGCGGCCATGGTTCTGGCCGCGCGAAAGGCCGCGACGCTGGATAGCGAGGCAAGGATCGATTTCATGAAGGCGGCGGCGGCGCGGCTGGTGCGCACGCGACCAACCAACAACAACATCGCATCGGCTGTCAGCCATGCCCTTACCCTAGTCGCGGATTTTCAAGGTCCTGACGAAATGTTCGCTGCCCACATCGAGGACGGCGTCCGGCATGACTGGGAGAGGCGCCGCGACCTGCTGGCGCGAATTGGTCGCCACGCCGCTTCGCTGGTATCTGACGGCGAACGCCTTATGACCTATTGCTGGTCGGAGGGAGCACTGATGGAGACACTGGCCTCGGTCCTGCGCAGCGGCAAGGAGGTCGAGCTGGTCTGTCCCGAAACACGGCCATACCTGCAAGGTGCGAGGCTGACTGCTCACAGCGCCGCTGAAATGGGCGTCAAGGCCACGGTAATCACTGATGGGATGTGTGCCCATGCAATCGCCAGTTCGCGAGCAACCAAGTTGATGACCGCAGCGGATCGCGTGACGATGTCCGGCCATGTGATCAACAAGGTGGGAACGCTGCAAGCTGCCATCGCCGCCCGGTATTTTCGCATTCCCTACTATGCAACCGTCATTGAACCAGATCGCAAGGCCGCGAATCCCGGCGACGTGGAGATGGAGGAAAGGGATCCGGGTGAGGCGCTGCACTGTCTCGGTATCCGCACCGCGAGCCCCCTGGCTCAAGGCTGGTATCCGGCCTTTGACGTTACGCCACCGGACCTCGTATCGGCCATTGTTACCAGTCGCGGGATTTTTGCGCCTTCGACGCTTGCTCAAACCCCGTCGGGCATAGGCGCATCCGAGGAAAGGCGACGCGAGCACTATCCGGCGGGAGACTTTGTGGGATGAGCCGCGGTCATGAAATCGACCAGCGGAGAGAACTCATCCGCATCTACGGTGAACTGACTCGGAAGAACCTGGTCAAGGGAACGTCGGGCAACGTTAGCGTGCGAACAGACGAGGGTATCCTCATCACACCGACCGGCGTGCCATGCGACGGGATGCGGGACGAAGACATGGTGCTGGTGCGATGGGATGGCACATGCATCGGGCGGATGGCGCCGTCCAGCGAGTGGCCTTTCCATCTGGAAATACTCAAAAGCCGGGAAGACCTTGGGGCCATAGTTCACACCCATTCGCCTTTCGCTACAGCCGTCTCAATCCTGGAAATGGATATACCGGCGCTGCACTACCGGATCGCAGCGGTGGGTGGCGCGACGATACGCTGTGCTCCCTATGCGACATTTGGCACGTCCCAACTTGCGGAGCGCGCCGTTGAAGCCATGAGAGGGCGCAGGGCGTGCCTCCTCGCCCACCATGGGGTGATCGCCGCCCACGAGACATTGGCGAAAGCACTTAACGTAGCTGAGATTGTGGAGGAACTGGCCCAGTATCTCATTTACTGTCTGCCCCGCGGCGACATTCCCGTGCTTCCGGATGAAGAAGTCGAACGGGTCATGGAAAAGCACAAGACGTATGGTCAGCCCATCTTGGCGCGGCGGTGACGCCCCAGCGCACCAGCGAAACTACGTCCTGTAAGAACAAGATAACCGCCAGAAAACAAACGAGTTCTCCGCATTCCCCCACGCCGGTGTCGCTATAACTCAACTCATGAGTTATCGGAGATCGACTGCATTGACTGGCACATCCAGGGCGCCCCACGCCAACACCAAGCTCGCAATCTTCCTGCGCCGCCGCATTCTTGAGCTGCGGCCGCGCAAGAGCCAGATCGACATCGCGGCCGAGGTCGGATGGCGTTCGAGAAACATTCTATCCATGATCGCCGGCGGCAGCACGAAGCTACCGATCGACCGGGTTCCGGCGCTCGCCAGGGCGCTCGACGTCGATGCGGCCCGCCTGCTCCAGCTTGCGCTCGAACAGCACGACACGATGCTGTGGCCGATCGTCGAGGAAGTCTGCGGGATGGCCTTGACCGAGAACGAACGGAAGATCGTCTCGCTTATCAGGACGGCATCTGGCGGAAGCGACCCGGCGCCGACCGGCAAGCTGCTGAGGGCCTTGCGGGAGGCATTCGGCGAATGATCCCGGAAGACGGTCCAACTAGCCGCAGGCGGCCGGTTGGGCCGACGCCGGGACGCCTTTCGGAAAACGAAACCAGCTGGCTGACATTCCTGCGCTGCATATGGCCCGATGGCGTGCCGCCGCCTTCGCTGTCCATGGTTCAGGCCGTGCGCCTGGCGTGTCTGCATTCCGAGTGTGTGCGCTCCTGGGCGGCCGATCCCGACCGTAGTGGGCACGGAGCGCATTGCTGGGCCAGGAAGGGCAGCGGCCGTGAGTGACGATGACTTCGATCCGCGCTGGCTGGGAGCGGCGATACCGGCAAAGCACTGGCATTTTCACCGCCGCCTCTACGCGCACTACCGGATCATTCTTGCGCCGGGCGATTTTGGGTCGCTCTTGCGGGACGTCCAAAGGGGAAGGGCGCGATGGCTTCAGGATCTGGGCGACGGCAAGGAGCTCTTCGCCGTTCGAATTCGGACGGGATTCGAGCGGATCTACGTCGTCGTGAAGCAACGGCGCTACGTGGTTACCGTCTTGCCGCCGACGCGAAAGCTTCGCCTTCTGCGCGACCTTGAGGAGGGGAGGGCAAAGATTAGGATCGTCCGGAAAGAGAGCGAGAAGGAATAAGCGCGCCATGGCAGCCACCGCGTGGCACACCATGACGTTGCCATTGGCATGGGCGACACGAGCCACAAACGCGCCGCCAGGTGCATCATTGCCGATCCCGACAAAGGAGCCTGTCGCCTGGACCGATACTCGCGCCTGAGAGCGTGTCGATCGCCCTCTTGAGGGACCGCTGATGCGCCGAAGCGGGGAACCAAGGCGTTTCGCGCCCGAGGGAGCCGCCGCCCCATGGGGAGCGAAGTCCTAGAAGGGGCGACCTGTAGTCATCCCGATGCGTCGGGTCGCCCAGATACCCCAATCCGGAGGCACCCATGTCGCACACGCAGGTAGCCATGGCCACCTGACAGACGGGGCTCGCTTGTCAATTTAGCGTAAAGTTCTGTCAGGTTTTGTCAGGCAAATCTGTCAACTCACTCGCTCCCGGAAACAGACTTTCTCGAGGGCGAGAACGGCATCGGTGAGAGCAAATCGACCCGCCCATGGGCTACGAACAGCCTCCCGGCGACTGAGAAGGCGTGATCCGGCGAAAACCGAGGAATACCTATCGTTGGCAATATGACACCGGCTAGCCGCTGCGACGCCGCACTTAGCTTAACCTATTGATTAGATGTGCGGAATAGGTATTCCGGCGCCGCCGATTCAGCGCGAGAACCTCTCACTTTCTGCTTGCCGGACATGGCTCGCGACGGCTAGCCGATGCTATCTTTGGCGGCATTCGGCGCGTAACTCGCGCTGAGGAGCCCTGGCCGTTCCGGTCGTGCCGAATAGTGTTGTGGGCGGGGTTGGCTGCGCAGAGGGACTTTGACCGACCTCGTTTTCCAAAATATTTTTTTTCGATCCACCCAACCGGCAAATCACGCTAAGCGGGAGGCTGTCGCGCGACGCCAGAGGCATCGTGGGCGACGATCGTAGGTGCGGCTATTCCGGTGCCGGTGATTACCGTTCACTCGGGCCGGCGAAGTGCCTTGGGAAGCCCGCTGGCGAGCGTCAGGTCTAATCTGCAGGGGGCGGGGGGACAGCACGCGTCACCACCGAACGCGCTTGCGGTGCCTTTGTGATTCATAACTATTCTGGAAAGCTGGCACGCCCAACGGGACTCGAACCCGTGTTTCCGCCGTGAAAGGGCGGCGTCCTAGACCGCTAGACGATGGGCGCGCGGAACGGAGCGCTTATATCAGCTTCGCTTCGCCCGGCAACCCCGCCGAGGCGCCGAAAACAGCCTATTTTTGCTAGCCCCGCCGACGCCGGCAGCGCCAGTTCCAGTCTCGCTCGGGACCGACGTCCACGTGAACGGATTTTGTGTGGCAATAGGTGCCGACGCCGCCACGTCCGGGCATCGAGCGCAGGTACTGCGCCAGTTCCCATTTGTCGATGCCGGGGACCTGGATGTCCGCCGCGGCGCAATACATGTGAAGCGAGTTGCGGGCGCCACGCGCGCGCTGATTGTGCGGCGGGCTGCGATATCCGGATGTGACGATTACCCGCTCGCCGTAGTGATTCTCGATCGCCTTGAGCACACGAACCAGCGAGGGTTTGAGGCAGGCGACGTCTACCCGTTCGGTCTGGACCATCAGCCCGTTGGGCGTCAGGCGCGCCAGCCCCGGCGCCATCGCCAATTGCAGGCCGTCGCCTTCGTTGATGTCGATGTCGCTGTCGTCATCGAGGCCCGACTTGCGGCTGATCTCGTAGAGGCTGTCGGTGTCGCGGACGCCGGGCAGGGCGTCGCGGCCGTAGACATTGGTGTTTGCCGCCGCCGCTGTTACCGGCTGCTCGATGGTGGCCATCGAGATCACGGGCTGCGGCCGCCTAGGCTCTACGCGGGGCGCGGCCTCGGCATTGGAGAAGAAGGCGGAGAGGAACCCACGCCGGCGAGGCTCTTCCCGCGTCGGCGCAACTGCCTCCCGAGGACGGTTCTCGACATAGGTTGTTGGCTGGGCCTCCGCGACTGGCTGCGTATCGCCTGCGGCCGCGAGCTCCGTGCCGGGTTGCCCGATTTCGGCGTTGGCGCTCTCTGCTGCGGGCTGACCGGCCGTCTGCGGCGCGGGCGCCTGCGTCTGAACCCGAACCGGCTCGGGCCGCTCGGGCGCCGGTTCGGCAAAAAGCGAAGCAAAGAAGCCGCGCCGCTTTGGCGGTTCGGGTGGCGGGGCGGCTATCGCAACCTGCTGCTGGGGTACCGTTTCCAGATAGGTTCCGTTCGAACCCATGCGGGCCGCCAGAACCGCATCGTCGACCGCAGGCAGAGCGCCTGCGTCGCCGGTTGGCAGCGGCTCCCCACCGTCGGAGAGCGACGGGCGATAAGCGACCTGCTCGGGAAGTTCGGGATCATCCTCGGCAATGATGTAGTACATACCGCCGTCGCCTGGAGGCACGGTCTGCGCAACCTGCTGCTCGGCGGCACGGGGCGCGGCCGGCTGCGCTGCGAGGCCTAGCTGGGCAAACGGATCGGAGGATGTGCTGCACGATGCCAGCAACAGAACCGCAATGCTGGCGGGGCAGGCGCGATTGAACACGACATACCGAAGCGAGGTTCCCCGAAGCGAGCCGTCTGCCCTCAAACGTCTTCCCCTTGCACCCAGTCAGGCTCGCGCGTTGCCTGCGCGCCGCCGGTTTCTGTCTTGTCGGTTCGGTTTTCGGCAGAATCGAGCGCGAGCGCAGGATCACCCCACCAAACGTCGTTCGCCCCCGTACCGTGATGATTGCACGGCTAAACCGCCCGTGTCGCTCGTCTAACCTTCATACGGAAATCACGAATTGCAAACTAACGAATTCTCGCCGTTATCGCAAATTCACACGCGCACTTTTACATACTCTCCGGGCGCGTCACCGAGGACTTCGGTATTTGCGCCTGGCACACGCGCATCGACGCGCTTTTTGTCCTGCTTTTCCATCCATTTCTGCCAATGCGGCCACCAGGAACCCGGTGTTTCTGTCGCGTCGGCCAACCACTGGTCGAATTCGCCGGCGGGCTTTGATCCCGTCCAGTACTGGTATTTGCCGGAGCTGGGCGGGTTAACCACGCCGGCAATATGACCGGATCCCGCCAGAACGAATTCTACTGGCCCGCCGAAGAACGAACATCCCAGAAAAGCAGAGCGCGCCGGCGCGATGTGATCCTCGCGAGTCGCCAGGCTGTAGATCGGGATTTTCACGTCTGCCAGTGAGACAGGTTTGCCCGCCAATCTCATCTTGCCGCGGCTCAGATTGTTCTCGAGGTAGCAGTTGCGCAGATAGAACGAGTGGTTGGCGGCGGCCATGCGCGTCGAATCGGAATTCCAGTACAGCAGGTCGAACGGCATCGGGGCCTTGCCGCGCATGTAGTTGTTGACGACGTAGGGCCACACGAGCTCGCTGGAGCGCAGCATGTTGAAGGCCGTCGCCATGCGGGTGCCTTCGAGGAAACCGCGCTCGGTCATCGCCTTTTCCAGGGCCGCGATCTGGTCCTCGTCGACAAAGACCTTGAGGTCGCCAGCATGAGTGAAATCGACCTGCGTGGCGAGAAATGTCGCCGAGCGGATGCGGTCGTCGCCGTCGCGCGCCATGCGGGCGAGGGCGGCGGCCAGCAGCGTGCCGCCGACACAATATCCGATGGCGGCAACCTCACGCTCGCCGGTTGCCCGTCCGATCGTATCGAGAGCGAATTCCAGCCCGAGATTGATGTAGTCGTCCCAGTCCATGCGCCCGTGGCGCTCGTCAGGATTGACCCACGAAATGACAAATACCGTGTGGCCTTGTGCGACCGCCCAGCGGATGAAGGACTTTTCGGGATTGAGGTCGAGTATGTAGAACTTGTTGATCCAGGGCGGGCAGATGAGGAGCGGGCGCTTAAGCACCTTCTCCGTCGTCGGTTCGTACTGGATGATTTCCGCCAGTTCGCTTCGAGCGACGACCTTGCCCGGCGTGGTCGCCACGTTTTCGCCGATTACGAAACGCGAGGCGTCCGACTGGCGCAGCTTGAGTTCGCCGTGGCCGGCCTTGATGTCCTCGGCCAGCATATGCATGCCGCGCGCAAGGTTTTCGCCGTTGCTCGCCACGGTTTCGCGGAAGAGTTCCGGATTGGTGAGGATGAAGTTCGACGGCGAAAGCGCGTTCGACACCTGTTTGACGTAAAAGCGCGCCTTGTGGCGGGTGTGCTCGTCGAGCCCTTCGGTGTCCTCGACCAGATCCGACGCCCAGCGCGAGGAAACGAGATAGACCTGCTTGAGGAAGTCGAAGAAGGCGTTCTTCGCCCATTCCGGGTCCTGAAACCTCTTGTCGCCGCGCTCGGGCGAAACCGCGTCGGGGATGTCCTTGCCGCCTAGCCTCTGCACGGAATTCGACCAGATCGAGAGGTAGCTGGATACGAGCCTCGTCTGCGCCTCCAGCGCGCGTGACGGATCGGACAGCCAGAACTCCGTGAGCTTGGAGAAGGTCCGCACCATGTCGGCCACCGGGTCGGAAATGGTGTCCCGGATTTCGCCTTTCTCGCGCGGTTCGGCCCAGGCGGCGGCCGCTTTGCCCGCCTCCTCGATCATGCGTGCGAAATTCAGGGCGAAGCGCTCGGGATCCTTGACGAGATATTGCTCGACACCGGAGCTGTCCTTGTTTTCGTTATCAGCGGCGTCGCGCCGGTCACCCATGTCGCGCCGGTCCTCCCAAGCGTGCTTTTTGTTGACATATTACAATGAGAGGTCCCTACACGTCCAACTGCGTCAGCAATTTGACGCAGGTCAGACCGGCAGGCGGTTAGTCATTCATGACAGCATTTGCATCGTTATCGCGTCTGTGCGCCGTGCTGGGTTTTCTGGCAACCGCGGGGTGCCAGTCGGCCTCGATCGAGGACGTCGTGCCCGGCGCCCGCAACACCGGCACCTATCCCAACATAAACGTCGCACCGCAGGCCGAGACAGAGCAGCTGACCGATGAAGAGGCGGCTTCCCAACTCGTGAACCTGCAAAGCCGGCGAGATGCCCAGAACGCGGCGCCTGCCAGCCAGGCGACGGAAGTCGAGCGGTTGCGCCGGCTAAGGCAAACCCACGCCGAGGAGACGATCGAGCAGATCGAGAACTAGCCCGGTCCTATCGACCGGTCACTGTAATGGGTGTATACCGCGCCGCCACCAAGCCGACGCTCCGGAAAGCCGCCATGGAAGAGTTTCACAAGGTCCGCCGCCTGCCGCCCTACGTCTTCGAACAGGTCAACCGCCTGAAGGCCAGCGCGCGGGCAAAGGGCGCCGATATCATCGACCTCGGCATGGGCAATCCGGACCTGCCGACGCCGAAGGCCATCGTCGACAAGCTGTGCGACGTGGTGCGCGATCCGCGCACGCATCGCTACTCGTCATCGCGTGGTATTCCGGGGCTCAGGCGCGCGCAGGCCAACTATTATGCGCGCCGATTCGGCGTGAAGCTCGATCCGGAGCGGCAGGTGGTGGCGACGCTCGGGTCCAAGGAAGGCTTCGCCAACATGGCGCAGGCGATCACCGCGCCCGGTGACGTGATTCTCTGCCCGAACCCGACCTACCCGATCCATGCTTTCGGCTTCCTGATGGCGGGCGGCGTGATCCGCTCCATGCAGGTCGAGCCCGACGACAAGTTCATTCCCGCACTTGAGCGGGCGATCCGCCATTCCACGCCCAAGCCGCTGGCGCTGATTCTCAATTATCCGTCGAACCCGACGGCCTATGTGGCGACGCTCGACTTCTTCAAGGACGTGGTCGCCTTCGCGCGCAAGCACGAGCTGATCCTGCTTTCGGATCTGGCCTATGCGGAGATCTATTTCGACGGAAATCCGCCGCCTTCGGTGCTGCAGGTGCCGGGAGCGATGGACGTCACGGTCGAGTTCACCTCGATGTCGAAGACGTTTTCCATGCCCGGCTGGCGCATGGGTTTCGCGGTGGGCAACGAACGGCTGATCTCGGCGCTGACGCGCGTGAAATCCTATCTCGACTACGGCGCCTTCACGCCGATCCAGGTGGCGGCGACCGCCGCGCTGAATTCGGATGGGGCCGAAATCGAGGAAGTGCGAGAGGTCTATCACCGCCGCCGCGATGTGCTGGTCGATTCCTTCGCCCGGGCGGGATGGCAGGTGCCGGCTCCGGCGGCGACAATGTTTGCCTGGGCGCCGATACCGGAGCCGTTCCGGGCGCTCGGTTCGCTTGAATTCTCAAAGATGCTGGTGGAGAAGGCCGACGTAGCGGTGTCGCCCGGCATCGGTTTCGGTGAGCACGGCGACGATTTCGTGCGTATCGCGCTGGTGGAGAACGAGCATCGCATCCGGCAGGCGGCGCGCAGCATCAAGAAGTTTCTGGCATCCGCCGAGGTCAAGCCGGACAATGTGGTGGCGCTGAGCGCCCGCCGATAAGCCACTCACTTTCATTGCCGGGCAGGGGAGACGCCGGAAACATGGCCGAAGCGTTGCGGATAGGGATTGCGGGTCTGGGGACGGTCGGCGCGGCGGTTGTGCGCGTGCTCACCGAAAAGGGATCCGAACTCACCCGGCAATGCGGTCGCGATATCGTCGTCACCGGCGTCTCGGCCCGCGACCGCAAGCGCGACCGCGGCATCGACCTCTCCGGCGCCGAGTGGTTCGACGATCCCGCCAAGCTGGCCAAGTCACCGACCATCGACGTTTTCGTCGAGCTTATTGGCGGCGAGGACGGCCCGGCCCGGACAGCAGTCAAGGCAGCGCTCGAAGCCGGCAAGCATGTGGTGACGGCAAACAAGGCGCTGCTCGCCAGGCATGGCGTGTCGCTGGCCGAGTCCGCCGAAAAGCACGGCGTGTTGCTGAACTACGAGGCGGCGGTCGCCGGCGGCATTCCCGTCATCAAGACGATGCGCGAGGCGATGGCCGGCAACGATGTCACCCGCGTCTTCGGCATCCTCAACGGCACCTGCAACTACATCCTGACGCGGATGGAAGCCGAGGGCCTGTCCTTCGCCGACTGCCTGACCGAGGCGCAACGGCTGGGCTATGCCGAGGCGGATCCTACCTTCGACATCGAAGGGCAGGACACGGCGCACAAGCTGGCAATCCTGTCGAGCCTGGCGTTCGGGCACCGCATCGCTGCCAACGACATCTATCTCGAAGGCATTTCCAATATCAGCCAGGCCGATATCCGCGCCGCGGCCGAACTCGGCTTCCGCATTAAGCTGCTGGGCGTGGCACAGCGCACTGAAAGCGGCGTCGAGCAGCGGGTGCATCCGACAATGGTGCCGACGGCTTCGGTGATCGCGCAGGTGCATGGCGTGACGAATGCGGTGGCGATCGAAACCGACATTCTGGGCGAACTGCTTCTGTCCGGCCCTGGCGCGGGCGGCAGCGCCACGGCGTCGGCCGTGGTCGGCGACATCGCCGACATCGCCAAGAGCCGGCCGGGTTTCCAGCACGGGCCGGTGTTCGGCCGGCCGGCGAAGCAGCTCGCGCCCTACAAGCGGGCGCGCATGCGGGCGCATGAGGGCGGTTACTTCATCCGTTTCACGGTGCATGACCGCGCCGGCGTGTTCGCCGCGATCGCCAAGCGCATGGCCGACAACGACATCTCGCTGGAATCGATCGTCCAGCATGCAACCGAGGGCCAGCCGGCCAGCGAAAAGACGGTCATCCTCGTGACGCATGAGACGACCGAAGCCGCCGTGCGCAAGGCTGTCGATGGCGTGACGCGCGACGGCCACCTTGTGGACAAGGCGCAGGTTATCAGGATCGAACGGGCCGCCTGAGGCCCGCCGCTATTCGGGCCGGACCGGCCTGCAAATAACGGCTTTCTGCGCTTCCGGTACTCACGTAGCTGAATGTACGCTCCGTTCCGGTTCTCGAAATCCGGTATTTTCGGCGCGTTCCAGCCCAAATTTCGGCAGCCCTCCATCTGGTTTTCGCCGCACTGCAAAAGTTCAATCGATTCAGTTTTTTGGGTCGTCGTTCCGTCACTTGAAGCGGGCATGTTCCTTTGACAGAAGGAGCGCCGACAGCGCCTTGCGCGCGGCCGTTTCGGAGACGACAGATGGCAAAACCGGCTCAGTCCGGCCTCGACCGCATTCTCACGCTCGAGCTGGTGCGAGTAACAGAACGCGCCGCCGTTGCTGCGGCGCGACTACGGGGGCGTGGCGACGAAAAGGCGGCCGACCAGGCCGCTGTCGACGCCATGCGGGCCGAACTCAACCGCCTGCCGATCCGGGGTACGGTGGTAATCGGCGAGGGCGAGCGCGACGAGGCGCCCATGCTCTATATCGGCGAGGAGGTTGGCACCGGCGAGGGGCCCGAGGTCGACATCGCCCTCGACCCGCTGGAAGGCACCACGATCTGCGCCAAAAACCTGCCCAACGCGCTAGCGGTTATCGCCATTGCCGAAAAGGGCAGCCTGCTCAATGCGCCTGATGTCTACATGGACAAGATCGCCATCGGTCCGGGGTTCCCGGCAGGCGTGGTCGAACTCGACGCATCGCCGGCCGACAACATCGCCAACCTGGCCAAGGCGCGCGGCGTGACGCCGGCCGATATCACCGCCTGCATTCTCGACCGGCCGCGCCATGCCCGCCTGATCGATGCGGTGCGCGATACCGGAGCGGCTATCCGGCTGATCGGCGATGGCGATGTCGCGGGTGTCATCCACACCACCGATCCGGCGGAGACCGGCATCGACATCTACATCGGCTCTGGAGGCGCGCCGGAAGGCGTGCTTGCAGCCGCGGCTCTTCGCTGCATTGGCGGGCAGATGCAGGGGCGCCTTCAGCTCAACACCGACGACAAGGTGGCGCGCGCCGCCAGAATGGGCATCGCCGATCCCGGCAAGGTCTACCGCATGGACGAGATGGCGCGCGGCGACGTGCTGTTCGCGGCGACCGGCGTGACCGACGGCAACCTGCTCGCCGGCGTGAAGTTCGGGCGCGATTCGATCAACACCCACACCATCGTCATGCGCTCGTCATCTCAGACCGTGCGGGAGATCAAGGCGCGGCATCAGGACATGGAGAAGTTCTGAGCAGCTATGCGGGGATAGCCGCCCAGGCGACTTTCACCGGAGAGCCCGTCCGCGCATGATGCGCGCGTGACAAACGAACGGCGAATCTTCCTCGAAGTTGAGAAGTCGGCCACGGGCCGTGCGTGGCGGCACAGGCTCGACGTGCGCCAGGAGAACGCGGCGCTCGCCATCGCGCAGGATCACGGCCTGCCTGACATCGTGGCACGAGTGCTGGCCGGGCGCGGGGTGTTGTCCGCCGACGCGCCGCGTTTCCTCGATCCGACACTGCGCGAGCTGCTTCCCGACCCGATGACGCTGACCGACATGGGCGCTGCCGCGGACCGGCTTGCGAAGGCGGTGTCGGACGGGGAAAGTGTGGCGATCTTCGGCGACTACGATGTCGACGGTGCCGCCTCGTCGGCCATCCTGGCGCGGTTCCTGCGCCATTACGGGATCGAGGCGCGCATCTATATCCCCGACCGGATATTCGAGGGTTACGGCCCCAATCCAGACGCGATGCGGGAACTCGCGGCAACGGCAAACCTCATCGTCACCGTCGACTGCGGAACGAACAGCGCCGAGGCTATCGCGGCGGCGCGCGGAGCGGGGGCGGACGTCGTCGTGCTCGACCATCATCAGGTCGGCGGTGCGCTGCCTGCCGACACGCTAGTGGTCAATCCGAACCGCGAGGACGACCTTTCCGGCCAGGGGCATCTCTGTGCGGCGGGCGTCGTGTTTCTCGCGCTCGTTGAAACCGTCCGCAGATTGCGCGGACGGCCGGACCTACCCGCGCCGCCCGATCTGCTCAAGCTACTCGATATCCTCGCCCTTGCGACTGTGTGTGACGTTGTTCCGCTCGTTGGCGTCAATCGCGCCTTCGTGGTGAAGGGCCTGATCGCGATGCGCGCGATGAACAATCCCGGACTTGCCGCGCTGGCGCGCTCGGCGCGCATCGGCGAGCCGCTCGGCACCTTTCATCTATCCTTCCTGCTCGGACCGCGGATCAACGCAGGCGGCCGCATCGGCGATGCGGCGCTCGGGGCGCGGCTGCTTGCGACCGACGATGAAGCAGAAGCCCAGCAGATTGCCGAAACGCTGGAGCGCCTCAACGCCGAGCGGCAGGCGATGGAACTGAAGATGGTGGAGGAGGCCAAGGCGGAGGCCGACGCCGAACTATTGTCGGGCACAGGCCCGGCAATCCTTGTCTCGGCGAGCGATGCATGGCACCCGGGCCTCGTCGGGCTCATTGCGTCGCGGCTCAAGGACCACACGCGGCGGCCGGTCTTTGCGGTGGCGTTCAACGCCAACGGAGTCGGTACGGGCTCGGGGCGTTCGATAACCGGGTTCGATCTCGGCCGGCTTGTCCGCTCGGCGGTCGAGAGCGGGTTGCTGGTCAAGGGCGGCGGGCACGCCATGGCGGCCGGCATCACGGTCGAGCGGGCCCGGCTAGGCGAATTGCGGGGGTACTTCGAGGAACAGGCGGCAAGCCAGGTGTTCGCCCTGCGCGACCAGGAGAGCCTGATGATCGACGCAGCGCTGTCGGCGGGTGGCGCGACGATCGACCTGATCGATACTCTGGAACGGGCGGGGCCATATGGAGCCGGTCACGCCGCGCCGCTGATGGTACTGCCGCGTCATACGCTGGCGGATGCGAGGCTGGTGGGCGCTAACCACATCCGCGCCGAATTGCGGTCTGAGACAGGCGATCGGCTGGCGGCTATCGCATTCCGCGCAGCGGATGCCGAACTCGGACGTTTCCTGATGGACCGGCGCGGTCAGCAGATACATGTGGCCGGTACGCTGGCTATCAATCACTGGAACGGCAACCGGACCGTCCAGTTGCGGATCGTGGATGCGGCGCCAGCCTGAGGTGTCAGGCCATGACCGACTGCAGCCTGCCCAGTTCGGACAGCTGCGCGCGTGCCGACTCGTAGCCAAGCGCAATCGCCTCGTCGGCGCGATAGAATTCGCTCAGGCCGATATGGCCCAGCTTGGGCAAGATCGACATGTCGGGCGGGTCGCCTGCCAGGCGGGCCCGCGAGATGCGGTCCTGGATAATGTTGAAGGCCTCGACCATCACACCCATGATGCCGAGCCGCGCCTCGCGGTCAGACGCTCCCTTGTCGACCACGAGCTTGTTTGACGGCTCCTGATCGCCTTCCGCGGATTCGGAAACGTCGGCGGCGTGTTTGATGACGGCGGCCCGCCCGAAAAGGTCGTAGTGCAGGTTTACCGCGACGACGAGACGCTGCTCGTGGGCGCGGCAGACCGAAACGGGCACCGGATTGACCAGCGCGCCGTCGACGAGGACGCGCTTGTTGCAGACGACCGGCTCGAACACGCCGGGAAGCGCATAGGAGGCGCGCATGGCGGTGACGAGCGAGCCGCTCGACAGCCAGATTTCGTGGCCGGTGCGGATCTCGGATGCAACGCAGACGAATGGCGCCGGCAGGTCGGCGAATGTCACGCCCTCAAGGTGTTCCTGCATGCGGGCGTTGAGTTTCATGCCGCCGAAGAGGCCGCCGCCGCCCAGATGAATGTCGAGAAGGCCGAAGATGCGCCGCTTGGTCAGCGAGCGCGCGAACTCTTCGAGTTCATCGAGTTTACCCGCGAGATAGCAGCCGCCCACCAATGCGCCGATCGACGTACCGGCGATCATGTCGATCTTGATGCCGGCCTCGTCCAAGGCACGCAGGACGCCGATATGCGCCCAGCCGCGAGCTGCACCGCCGCCAAGCGCCAGCGCAATGCCGGTCTTCGCTTCCGGCTTCTCAACAGGCCCAGGCCCGGCGACCGGCGGAAAATCGTCGGTCAACCGCATGTCGCGCATGGCGCGTAAAGACGACCACTCCAACATAGGCGTCCCCTAATACCCCAGCGCATCATAGGACATCTCTCGTATCAAAATCGTGAATCGGCCACGAGGGTAAACGGGCCAACATGAACGCAGGTTCAACGAACCGGAGACTGACCCAGTTCTACGGCGCCATCCTGGAGCCGCACCACACGGTAGAAGCAGGATGTGCGCCCAGTATGGCAAGCGACGCGATCACCCTGCTGTCTCACCCGCAACCAAACGGCATCCTGATCGCAATCGACCCGCATCTCGACGATTTCCTGCAGATTGCCGGACGTTTCGCCCTTCTTCCAAAGAGATTTCCGCGAGCGCGACCAGTAGTGGGCTATGCCCGTTTCGATGCTTGCCCTGAGCGCCTCGGCGTTCATGTGCGCGACCATCAGCACCTCGCCGCTCTCGGAATCCGTGGTGACCGCCGTCACCAGGCCGGCGGCGTCGAAGCGCGGCGTGAAGGCAGAACCCTCTTCGAGTTCAGCCTTGTCTTGCGATGGGGTAGGGAAATAGTTGGTCGACACGCCGGTCTCCTGACTGGGGAAGCCGGCTCCTACCGTCAATCCGGTTTGCCGGCCCTGATCATCGTGATGAAGCGCACCTGCTCCTCGGGATGGTCGCGGAACGCGCCCGTGAAGGTCGAGGTCAGCGTCGTCGATCCCTGCTTGCGGATGCCGCGCATGGCCATGCACATATGCTCCGCCTCGATCATGACAGCGACGCCGCGCGGATTTAGCACGTCCTGAATGACAGCGGCAATCTGCGCCGTCAGCGCTTCCTGCGTCTGCAGGCGCTGGGCGTAGATGTCGACGACACGGGCGATCTTTGAAAGGCCGACGACCTTGCGGTCGGGCAGATAGGCGACATGAGCCTTGCCTACGACCGGCACCATGTGGTGCTCGCAATGTGAGTGGAAGCCGATGTCCTTGACGAGCACCATGTCGTCATAGCCGGCAACTTCCTCGAAGGTGCGGCCAAGTTCGTCGGCGGCGTCCTTGCCGTAACCGGAGAACATTTCCAGATAAGCCTTGGCAACGCGCGCCGGGGTGTCCCTCAGGCCTTCTCTGTTCTCGTCCTCGCCGATCCAGCGCAAAAGCGTGCGCACGGCATCCTCGGCCTCGGCCTGGGTCGGCCGTTCGCCTGCGGATTTGGGGGCCGGGGCTGTCTCGGACAATTTCTTTGCAAACGCATCCATATAAAGGCGTCTCCCGTAGTTCCCCTCGGTGGAGGAACGAGTTGAACGGACCACAGCCTTTTGCGGGGTTATCCGAAATTACGGCCCGAAAGCGGCGTGACTGGGTTCCGGAATGTTAGATGCGCAAGTCGCCTTGCGGTTCCCGAAACGCCACCATTATATATGGCCTGATATTGCGAATGAAAGGTGCGCGACGGCAAATGCGTTCCAACCTGCGTTCGCGGACCGGAAAATCATGATCGACGAAGTCTACAACGCCAAGATACTCGAATATGCGGGCAATATCGGCCGCATCGGCCGATTGGATGCGCCGCAGGCGACCGCGACAGCGCATTCCAAGCTGTGCGGCTCGACGGTCACCGTAGATCTGGTGATGGATGGCCCCCTGGTCAGCGATTTCGCGCACGACGTGAAGGCCTGCGCGCTCGGGCAGGCGTCGTCGTCGATCATGGCGCGCAATGTGGTGGGCGCCAGCGCCGACGAGTTGCGCACCGTTCGCGAGACGATGCGCAAGATGCTCAAGGAAAACGGCCCGGCGCCGGAAGGCCGCTTCGCTGACCTGAAATATCTGGAGCCGGTGCGCGACTACAAGGCGCGGCACGCCTCGACCATGCTGACCTTCGATGCGGTGGTCGACGCAATCGACCAGATCGAGAAAAAGCGGGCCGGAGAGGCCGCCTAAGCAATTGGCCGAGCAGCGTCCAGCGGCCGCGACACGTTCCCGCAACTGGTCCGGCCCTTGGCCGAAAACGCCCGGGCGGCTGCTCGGCACCGGCCTTGTTCGCTTCTATCAGCTCACATTGTCCGGCTTCGTCGGCAATTCATGCCGTCATTTCCCGACATGCTCCGAATATGCCTATGAGGCGATTGCCCGTTACGGGCTCTGGTCCGGCGGGTGGATGGGGCTGTTCCGCTTCGTGCGCTGCGGTCCGGGCGGAACGCACGGGATCGATCCAGTGCCGGCAACCCTCGACACCGACCTGCGCTGGTACACGCCATGGCGGTTCTGGCGGGTTTCAGCAAAGCCGCTGACCGACTGACATGTGAGTCTTGGCAGTTCAAGGCCATCTTGTGCTTGTTCAACTGCGCAGAGGCTGGCAACTTGTCAGCCCCAACAAGGAGAGGGAGGCCGGCATGGCTCACAAGTTTGAAATCTGGAAAGACAAGAAGGGCGAATACCGCGTCCGCTTCAAATACAACAGCGAAGTGATGTTCTCGACCGAGGGATATTCCTCCAAGTCGAGCGCCCAGAACGCGATCGACTCCATCAAGAAGAACGGGCCAAAGGCGCCGGTCGAAGACAACAGCTAGCGGCACCGGGGCCGGCAACCGCTCGGTCCCCGTTTCACGATACGACCGCCCAGGCGGCTGCTGCAGCCATCGGGGCTTTACGCGCACCGGCGCGCCTCCTATGTAGCGGCCGTGCCGGCGGCGCTTCTTGCGTTGCGGCCAAAGCATCAATCCCACCCGCGCTCGTTGGCGGGACTGGATAGGAGAAGACAATGCCGCAGGTTTCCCTGACATTTCCCGATGGTTCGGCGCGCAGCTACGATGCCGCCACAAGCGGCGCCGCGCTCGCCGAATCGATTTCCAAATCGCTGGCGAAGAAGGCAATCGCCTACGCGCTTGACGGAGAGGTGCGTGACCTTGCCGATCCGATCGGCCGGCCCGGCGCCGTAGAAATCCTCACGCGCGACGACCCACGCGCGCTGGAACTCATCCGCCACGACGCCGCGCATGTGCTGGCGGAGGCCGTGCAGGAGCTGTGGCCGGGGACCCAGGTGACGATCGGTCCGGTGATCGAGAACGGCTTCTATTACGATTTCGCCCGCAACGAGCCCTTCACGCCCGACGACTTCCCGGTCATCGAGAAAAAGATGCGTGAGATCATTCAGCGCAACCGCCCATTCACCAAGGAGGTGTGGGACCGCGGCAGGGCGCGGAAGGTCTTTGACGAGAAGGGCGAGGCCTACAAGGTCGAGCTGATCGACGCGATCCCGGAAGACCAGGATCTCAAGATCTATTTCCAGGGCGACTGGTTCGATCTCTGCCGCGGGCCGCATATGGCTTCGACCGGCCAGATCGGCAACGCCTTCAAGCTGATGAAGGTCGCCGGCGCCTACTGGCGCGGCGACGCCAACAATCCGATGCTGACGCGGATCTACGGCACAGCGTGGCGCAGCCAGGAAGAACTCGACAACTACCTGCATCTGCTGGAAGAGGCTGAGAAGCGCGATCATCGCCGGCTCGGCCGCGAGATGGATCTTTTCCATTTCCAGGAGGAGGGGCCGGGCGTCGTGTTCTGGCACGCCAAGGGCTGGAAGATGTTCCAAAACCTGCTCGGCTACATGCGCCGGCGCCTCGACGGAACCTATGACGAGGTGAACGCACCGCAGGTGCTCGATTCATCGCTTTGGCAAACCTCGGGTCACTGGGGCTGGTATCGCGAGAACATGTTCTCGGTGCAATGCGCCGACGAGGAGGCCGAGGACCAGCGGGTGTTCGCGCTCAAGCCGATGAACTGCCCGGGCCATGTCCAGATATTCAAGCATGGCTTGAAGTCTTACCGCGATCTGCCTGTCAGGCTTGCGGAATTTGGTGCTGTTCATCGCTACGAACCGTCGGGCGCTCTGCATGGGCTGATGCGCGTGCGCGGCTTCACGCAGGACGATGCGCACATCTTCTGCACCGAGGAGCAGCTGGAGGAGGAAATCCTCAAGATCAACGACCTGATGATGTCGGTCTACAAGGACTTCGGCTTCGAAGAGGTGGTTGTGAAGCTGGCGACGCGGCCGGAAAAGCGCGTCGGTACCGACGCCATGTGGGACCACGCCGAGAAAATCCTGAAAAGCGCGCTCGACCGCATGGCCCGCGAGGACAGCCGGATCAAGACCGGCATCAATGAGGGCGAGGGCACCTTCTACGGGCCCAAGTTCGAATACACGCTGCGCGACGCGATCGGCCGCGAGTGGCAATGCGGCACGACACAGGTCGATTTCAACCTGCCGGAGCGTTTTGGCGCCTTCTACATCGACAAGGATTCGGAGAAGAAGCAGCCGGTCATGGTGCATCGCGCCATCGTCGGTTCGCTGGAACGCTTCCTCGGCATCCTGCTGGAAACGCATGCCGGCCACATGCCGCTATGGTTTGCGCCGCTTCAGGTGGTCGTTGCGACGATTACATCGGACGCGGACGACTACGCGCGGCAGGTGGTGGCGAAGCTCAAGGCTGCGGGACTCCGTGTCGAACCCGATCTGCGCAACGAGAAGATCAACTACAAGGTTCGCGAGCACTCGCTGACCAAGGTGCCGGTCATTCTCGTCTGCGGCAAACGCGAAGCCGAAGAGGGAACGGTCAATGTGCGCCGGCTCGGTTCGCGGGACCAGGAGTCGATGTCGCTCGACGCTGCAATCGAGGCATTGGTGAGCGAAGCCGTGCCGCCGGATGTCGGACGGGCCGAGCAGGCTGCCTGAGGACGGCGTCTAGTCCAGCGATTCGACCAGCATGGTCTCGTTTGCCAGCACGTAGACTTCTTCATTCCGGCCCGGGACGATCGTGAAATCGCGCTGATAGATGCGGTCGCGGTTCTTCGCGATCGCCGTATATGAACCTTCCGCGAGGACCATTGGGGCGAATGCCCCAACCATCTCGCGGACGATGTCGCCGGTATCGGTCAGGACCGACCATGACGTGTCGGCGATTGCCTCGCCGCCTTCCTCACGCACCAGCTTGAGCGTGATCTGCGCGGCGCGGTGTTCGACCGTCGCTTCCGTCAGCTTGCCGGCCTCGACCCGGATGTCGGCGCGAATCACTGCATTGACCGATCCGTAGGTCGAGACGACGTGGTATGTGCCCGCATTGAGCCGCACCACCGTATTCGGGGCGACATTGGGAATGATGAGCGCCCTGTCACCGTGGCTGTTGGCTTCGGCCTCGTAGATCGAAAACCTCAGCTTGGACGGTGGAATGCGGACACCGCCGGACAGCGTCGCGTCGAGCTTTACCCCGCCGGCATCGAGGACCAGATTTTCGCTCTGGGGCTGGCGGCCGACGATGATCCTCTTGGTTGCCCCGGCTCGGCCGAAGGCCGCGTGGACGAGATAGCTGCCCGGTGCGAGCTGAAAGGCGCTCGTGCCGCCTTGTCCAGAGGCTACGAGCGGCAGTTTGCCGTCTTCACCGGCGTGCGGGCTGAATATGCGCCAGGTGAGGCCGCGCGTGATTTCCGGCCCCCCGTCGAACATGTGGGCGGAAAGGGTAATCTCGCCGCTGTCGGGGATTGCAAGCGGACCGTCGGGACCGGACGGCGCATAGCTGTTCGCATCCGGCGACGGAAGCTTGAGCTGGTCGAGAGCGGTCTGCGCCGACGCCCCGGAAACGCAAACGAGCAGCAGGAAGACTGCGCAAGAGAATCGGACAAGGGCGGACATGCCGGCAAACATCACTTGCCTTGAAGCCCAAGGGGATGGCAATTTCAAGGCTGAAACGGCGCGTTCGCGCCACCGTCAGGCACGCGGCGCCGGTGCGCCGCAGACCCAATCCCGACATCACGACAATTGGCACCGGAGTGCGCTCATTGAACTCGACCGTCATAGATTTTCTGCTCGCCCGCAAATCGGTGCCCATCCCCGACCTCAAGGAGCCCGCACCGAACGAGGACGAAATCGCCACGATGATCAGGATTGCGAGCCGCGTGCCGGATCACGGGCGTCTCGCCCCCTGGCGTTTCGTACTCTACCGCGGCGAGGCAAGGCGCCAAATCGGCGAGATGCTGGCAAAACGCGCGGTCGAGCGAGAAGGCGAGCTGCCTGAAGCCCGGATCGAACAGGAAAAGACGCGGTTCTCGCGCGCGCCTCTTGTCATCGGCGTCATCCACTGCCCGCGCGAGAATCCGAAGATACCGCAGTGGGAAATGCTGCTTTCCGGTGCGGCGGCGGCGATGAACCTCGTGCTTGCAGCCAATGCTCTCGGCTACGGCACCAATTGGATCACCAACTGGTACTCGGACGATGCCGAGGGACGCCGGATATTGGGGCTTGCGCCTGACGAGCGGGTTGTGGGCTTTGTCCATATAGGCAGCCATGACGGCGATGCGTTCGAACGCCCGCGCCCCGACCCCGCCGGGCTCGTAAGCGAATACAGCGGACCGTGGAAAGGCTGAGATGTTTTACGAACCCAGGAACGGGCACGGCCTGCCGCATGACCCGTCCAAGGCAATCGTCGCACCGCGCCCCATCGGCTGGATTTCGACGCTCGATGCGGACGGAACGCCCAATCTCGGGCCGTATTCCTTCTTCAACATGTTCTCGTCGAAGCCGTTTCTCGTCTGGTTTTCCTCGGAAGGTCCGAAAGACAGCGCAACGCACGCCGAGGCCAGCGGCGAGTTCGTCGTCAATCTCGTCGGCCGCGAACTGGCTGAAAAGATGAACCGCAGCGCCATCGACGCGCCGCGCGGCGTCAGCGAATTCGGCTATGCGGGACTCACGCAGGCGCCCTCTCGACTGGTGAAGCCGCCGCGCGTTGCCGAGGCCTATGCCGCCCTGGAATGCAAGGTGACTGATGTTGCGACGCCGCGAGGCCTCGATGGCGTTCCGTCCTCGGTCATTGTGGTGACCGGCGAGGTGGTGGGCGTCCATATCGACGATGCCGTGCTCAAGGACGGGCTGTTCGACATCGTCGCCGCCGGCAATGTCGGCCGTCTTGGCTATATGGATTACGTTTCTGTCGACCGCACCTTCGCCATGCGCCGCCCGCGCTGGGGGAAGGACTAGGCTTTTTCCGCTCGCGCGAGGATGCGTTCGGCCAGCCTGAGGTGAGGGCGGTCGACCATCTTGCCGTCAATGGCGAGCACGCCGGGATCGCCGGCTTCGCGGAACGCATCAACGATACGGCGCGCTTCGGCAATTGCCTCGGGTGTGGGCGTGAACGCCTCGTTGATTGGTGCAACCTGCGCGGGATGAATGGCCATCTTGGCGGTGAAGCCGTCTCGCTCGGCTTCCTCACATTCAGTCCGGAAGCCCTCTGCGTTTCTGAAATCCGGGAACACGGTGTCGATAGCGGGCACGCCAGCGGCGGATGCAGCGAGCAGCGTCATGGTTCGCGCATGGCGGAAGAGATCGGTGTAGCGGCCGTTCTCGTCGCGGGCGGAGCGGGCGCCGACGGCCGCCGACAAATCCTCGGCACCCCAGGTCAGCCCTGCCAGCCGAGGCGTCGTATCTCGATAGCTTGCTGCGGACAGGACCCCGATGGCGGTTTCCGTGATGATCGGGATGATACGCGTTACGCCGTCTTCGATGCCGTTTTCGGCCTCGTGGACGCGCAGCTTTGCCGACAGCAGCATGACATCCTCGCCGCTCGATGACTTGGGCAGCATGATGCCTGCGGGCCGCGCCGGCATGATTGCGGCAAGGTCGTCGTCAGTCAGGCCGGTCGAGAAATCGTTGACCCGTACGTAGAGGGTAGCCGCTGCGCGGGCCGGTTCGGAGGAGATGAAAGCGGAAGCAACACGGCGCGCGTCGTCCTTGGCCGTCACGCTTACCGAGTCCTCCAGATCGACGATCAGGACGTCGGCGCCAGAACCGAGCGCCTTCTCCAGCTTGCGCTCGGAATCGCCGGGTACGAAGAGCAGGGACCGCATGCCGGGTCAGGCAGGTTTCTTCAGGATCATGGCGCTGCGGCGCGTCCTGGCGACCAGCACGTCGTTCTGGTTGAAGGCGCGATGCTCGAACTCGACAATGCCGCGATCGGGTTTCGATTTCGATTCCCTGACGCCGAGCACCTCGGTCTCGATGTGCACCGTGTCGCCATGGAAGAGCGGATGCGGGAACGCGGTTTCGGTCATACCGAGATTGGCGACGGTCGTCGCCAGCGTTGTGTCGTGCACCGAAATGCCGATCATGAGACCGAGCGTGAAGAGCGAGTTGACCAGCGGCTTTCCGAATTCCGTCTTCGACGAATATTCGAAGTCGATGTGCAGCGGCTGCGGGTTCATGGTCATTACCGAAAAGAGCACGTTATCGCTCTCGGTGATGGTGCGCGTGATCGGGTGCTTGAAGACCTGGCCGACCTCGAACTGTTCCAGAAAATATCCGGGCATCGCTTTCCTCGCGCGTTTTCCTCGCTGATAGACGCAGCGCGACGCACCGGCAAGTGCGCTGGAGCGTTAAGAAACGTGGTGAACCGTTCGTAAACCATTCCTGCCTAACGTCGAACGCAACAGGCTGCCGGACAGCAAGTGGCGTAGATGATCGTATCCCAATTCCTCAACTGGATAGACACGGCGAAAGTGGCGGAAAGGGCTGCAGCCGCAAGCGCGCTGGCGCGGGCCTATTTGCGCGACGACCTCGACTTCGAAGACCGCTGCGCGGCTGAAGCCGCGCTCACCATGCTTCTCGATGATCCTTCGCCCAAGGTGCGCCTCGCGATTGCGGAGGCGCTTGCACTCAGCCACCGCGCGCCGCAGCAGATCATCTTGGCGCTCGCCGGCGACCAGCCGGCGATTGCCGCGACGGTACTGGCGCTGTCGCCGGTGCTTTCAGACAGCGATCTGATCGACAGGGTGGCCTCAGGCGAGGGCGCGATACAGCGCCACATCGCTTCGCGTCCGGTGATTTCGATGCCGGTGTCCGCAGCCATCGCCGAAGTGGGCGAGGCGGAGGCGATCATCGAACTTGTGAGGAACAGCGGCGCGACGATTGCCGCACTCTCGTTCCGGCGCATGGCCGAGCGTTTCGGACAAGACGGGGAAGTCCGCGAGGCGCTGCTCGCCGACCGGCGCCTGCCGTCCGACAGCCGCCATCATCTCCTGATGCAGGTCGGCGAGGCGCTGAAGGATTCGCCTTTCGTCGTCGCTCTGATCGGCGCAGCCCGTGCCGCGAAACTGACGCGCGATGCCTGCGTGCGGGCGTCGATCACGCTGATCGACGGCACCGAGAGCGCCGAGTATGGCGCGCTGGTCGAGCATCTGCGCATGCGTGGCGAATTGACGACCAGTTTCATCATGCGCACTGTGGCTGTCGGCAAGATCGACTTCTTTGGCGCGACGCTGGTAGCGATTTCCGGCCAGACGACGCAGCGCGTCCGGGCGCTTCTGGCAGGCGGGCGCGACGCAGCGCTCGCGGCTTTGTTTCGCGCTTCCGGCCTTCCAGCATATGCGGACAAGGCGATCCTGACGGCGCTAACCGTCTGGCGCGAGGTCGCTAACGGGAAGCGCGTCGCCGGCGCGCAGGAAGTGACATGGCTGATGTTGCGGTCGATCAACGCGACCCCCGGCCAGTCCGGTCCGACGCCCGAACGGCGCGAGCTTGCTTCGTTGCTGAAATCGATCCATCTCGAAGAGCTGCGGGCGAATGCACGCGGTCACGCCCTGGCGATCGCGGCGGCGTAGCCCGTCAGTTGGCAACTTGGCCAACTGAATCGATGAAGTCAGCGACCATGTCGACCGTATCAAGGCTCCACAGATCGTTGTGGCCGGTCCCGGGCAGGACGGGCATTTCTTTCGGCTCCGGTGCAAGTTCAAACAGAGCCTGTCCGTGCATCAGTGGAACGATGGTGTCCTTGTCGCCATGCAGGAAGAGCTTGGGTTCGTCGACCTCGGCGATGCGCAAGTCCGAGCGGAACGGGTCGCGTATGAGCGGGCCTACCGGCAGGTAAGGGTAGTGGGTTCGTGCCAGCGCCAGCATGGAGTCCGGCGCCGAGATGAGCGCAATGCCTGCAGCCTGCCTTTCGGTCGCGACTGCTACGGCGACCGCCGAGCCAAGCGACTGGCCGACAAGGACGACCGGGCCGTCGTGACGCACTGTGAGCCAGTCGAACGCCGCCAAGCCGTCCGCGATCAGGCCGGCTTCGCTCGGCGAACCGCTGGAGCCGCCATAACCGCGATAGGAAATGGCAAGCAGGCCGATGCCGCGTTGGGCAAGCGCGGAGGCCATGAAGCCGTAATTCAGGACGGTATCGGCGTTGCCGTGAAAGAAGATGGCAGTCGGCCGACCGGTGTCGGCGGAGGTGAAGAGCGCCTCGATCTGCTCACCGTCGGCGGTCGCGATCTCGACGCGTTCGCCCCAGGGAGGTGGGTCCGGCACAGGACCAGCGCCCATCGTTGCGCCGGGAAACAGCATCGAGCGCTGGGCGAAATACATGAAGGCGACGAGAAGCGCGTAGGCGATGGCCGCGACGAGAGTAGCCGTCAGCAGAAACTTCCAGATCGCCTTCGTCCTCTCAGATATCGAGTTCCTCGACGAACTCGGCGTTTTCCTGGATGAAGCGGAAGCGCAGTTCCGGCTTGGTGCCCATCAGCGCGTCGATTGCCGACTTCGTCGCTTCCGCCTCGTCCGCGATCTCGACGCGAAGGAGGGTGCGCTTGCCCGGGTCCATCGTCGTTTCCTTGAGCTGCGCCGGCATCATCTCGCCGAGGCCCTTGAAGCGACCGATCTCGACCTTGCCGCGGCCGGTGAATTCCTCGGCCAGCAGCTGGTCCTTGTGCGCGTCATCCCGCGCATACATTACCTTGCCGCCCTGGCTGATGCGATAGAGCGGCGGCACCGCCATGTAGAGGTGACCGCCAGCGATGAGTTGCGGCATCTCCTGATAGAAGAAGGTGATCAGCAGCGAGGCGATATGCGCGCCGTCGACGTCGGCGTCGGTCATGATGATCACGCGGTCGTAGCGCAGATCGTCGTCGCGGTATTTGGAGCGTGTGCCGCAGCCAAGCGCCTGGATCAGGTCGGCCAGCTGCTGATTGGCGGCGAGTTTCTCCGAGCCGGCGCTGGCGACGTTGAGGATCTTGCCGCGCAGGGGCAACACTGCCTGGCTGGCGCGGTTGCGCGCCTGCTTTGCCGAACCGCCGGCGGAGTCGCCCTCGACGATGAAGATTTCCGCACCCGCCGCCGCGTTCTGGCTGCAGTCGGCCAGCTTGCCGGGGAGCCTCAGTTTGCGCACCGCGCTCTTGCGGCTGACTTCCTTTTCCTGCCGGCGGCGCAGGCGCTCGTCAGCACGCGCGATCACCCAGTCGAGAAGCTTCGAGGCTTCCTGCGGATTGTCCGCAAGCCAGTGGTCGAACGGATCGCGCACCGCGTTTTCCACAATGCGCTGAGCCTCGACCGTGGCGAGGCGGTCCTTGGTCTGGCCGACAAACTCCGGTTCGCGGATGAAGACAGACAGCATTCCGGCGGCCGAGATCATCACGTCCTCGGTGGTGACGATGGAGGCTCGCTTGTTTCCGGTGAGATCGGCATAAGCGCGCAGGCCGCGCGCCAGAGCATTGCGGAAGCCGGCCTCATGCGTGCCGCCCTCGGGCGTCGGGATGGTGTTGCAGTATGAGTTGAGGAAACCGTCGCCGCCGAACCAGGTGACGGCCCATTCCAGCGAACCGTGTCCGCCCTGCTTGTCGCTCCTGCCGGCGAAGGCTTCGCGGGTGACCTGGAAGTCGCCATTGAGCTGCTCGGCGAGATAGTCCTTCAGGCCGCCGGGGAAGTGGAACACGGCCTTCTCGGGCGTGTCGTCCTTTTCGGAGAGCAGTTCGGGCGCGCAGGCCCAGCGGATTTCGACGCCGCCGAAAAGGTAGGCCTTCGAGCGCGCCATGCGGAACAGGCGGGCCGGCTCGAACTTCGCGTTCTTGCCGAAGATTTCCGTATCGGGGCGGAAGCGTGTGCGCGTACCGCGCCGGTTGTGCACCTCGCCGAGATTTTCGAGCGGCCCCTGCGGTACGCCGCGCTTGAAGCGCTGACGGTAAAGCTTCCTGCCGCGCGCGACCTCGACTTCGAGGTCGTCAGACAGGGCGTTCACGACCGACACGCCGACGCCGTGCAGGCCGCCTGATGTCTCGTAGACCTTGGAGTCGAACTTTCCGCCGGCATGCAGCGTCGTCATGATGACTTCGAGCGCGGACTTGTCCTTGAACTTCGGATGAGGGTCCACCGGGATGCCGCGGCCGTTGTCGGTCACTGTCAGGAAACCCTCGGCGTCCAGTTCCACCTCGATGAAGTTGGCGTGGCCGGCTACCGCCTCGTCCATCGAATTGTCGATGACTTCGGCAAACAGATGGTGCAGCGCCTTCTCGTCGGTGCCGCCGATATACATGCCCGGGCGGCGGCGCACCGGTTCCAGGCCTTCGAGGACTTCGATGTCGGCGGCGCTGTAGTTCTCGCTTCCGTCCTTCTGCGGTGCCGAACGGCGCGCGGCGCGCACGATCGGATCGTCCGGGCGGGCGCTGGCCGTTTCCGGCTTCTGGATGGTTGCGAAGAGGTCGTTGCTGTCGTCCATGTCGGTCTTTTCTGGCCCTCGAATCAGGCAGCGATACTGCCATGCCGATGGTCGTGTGGCGAGCGAGGTTCCCCTTCCGTTCAACCTTTAATCAAATGCCATCGCGGCGGTTGCAAGCCCGATAACCACCACGGGCGATGCTTGCGCCCAAAAGCCGGCCGATTTCGGATTTCGTTAGGAATCCAGTCCATAGCCTTCCCGCATACAAGAAGCAGGCTGGGGTAGGCGTGAAACGTAAACTCGTAACAATGATCGGCATTGCTGGCGTGTTCGGCGCGCTGTCGATCTTTGCCGCCGACATGTGGCTGCGCAGCGCTGCCGAGACAAGGGTAGAGACCGTCAAGGTCTCCTCGATCGTGCCAGCGCCCGAGCCTGCCGTCGAATTCCAGACGATCGTGGTTGCGGCCGAGCCGCTGCGTTTCGGCACGGAAATCACCGCCGAGCGGCTGACCGAGATACCCTGGCCGCAGGAAGAATTGCCCAAGGGCGCCTTCGCCAAGGTGGATGCCGCTCTGGAAGGCGGCAACCGGGTTGTCCTGTCGCCGATCGAAGCCAACGAACCGGTGCTGCTGGCCAAGCTGTCAGGTCCGGACGGACGGGCGACGCTTTCCAACCTGCTGGCGCCCGGCATGCGCGCCGTCACCATCCGTATCGACGAGATCGCCGGCGTCGGCGGCTTCGTCAGGCCCGGTGACCGCGTCGACGTCGTGATGACCCGCGACGCCGGCGACATCCAGGAAGTGCAGGGCGCGGCGCAGGGCGCGGCCGGCTCGACCATCGCAACCGAGATCGTCGTCGAGAACGTCAAGGTGCTGTCGGTCGGGCAAGGCATGGACGAGCGCGAGACGACGCCGCAAGTGGCCAACTCCGTCACCATCGAGGTGACGCCGGCCGATGCCAGCAAGGTGGCGCTGGCACGCAATGTCGGGACGCTGGCGCTCTCGCTGCGCTCGGCGGGCGAGGGCGATCTCGCAGGTACGAGCATGACGACGCTTTCGTCCTTCGGTGGCACTGCCGCACAAGCGGCCGAGGCGGTGAAGCCGCTGTTCGAGGCGGGAGAAGCGCAGCGCAAATTCACCACGGTCGTGGTGACGAGGGGCATGGTGGCCGAGAGCTACAAGGTGGTTTCGCCCAAGGAATAGGGCGGCCATTCGAACGGGAAACGGGGTTATGGGGAACATTCGATTTCTGATAGCGGCGACGCTTGCGCGCATCATGGTCTTCGCGCTCGTTTTCGCGTGGTTCGCCGGCCTTCTGGCGCCCGCCCACGCCAATGACGTGGTGACGGTGTCGGCCAACAGCAACGCGACCATCAAGGTGGCAAAAGGCAAGCCGCGCACGGTGCGCACGAGTGTCCCGTTCTACGAGATCGTCATCGGCGATCCCGAGATCGCCAACGTCAACCCGCTCACCGACCGCTCATTCTATGTGCTGGGGAACGAACTCGGCACCACCGGCATCGCGCTGTTCGACGAGAACAAGCAGCTTGTCGGCACGCTCGACATCGAAGTAACGCTCGATACCGACCGGCTGGCAAGCACCATCCGCGAGGCGGTGCCGGGCAACAATATCAGGGTCGGTTCGGCGAATGGCCGCGTGGTGCTGTCCGGCGAAGCGACCGATTCCCAAGCGGCGCAGAAGGCCAGAGACATCGCGGAACGCTTCTCCGGCGACGAGCAGGTCATCAATTCGGTGAACATCACCTCGTCGCAGCAGGTGCAGCTCAATGTCCGCTTCGTGGAGATCAACCGTCAGGTCGGTCAGGAGCTCGGCACGCAGCTCAACGCCCAGTACGCTTTCGGCGGCAACACTGTCGGCCTGAACACCAATCCGCAGTCGTCGTCCAACGCGCCGGCGGGCGCCGTCATCGCCGGACTGACATGGGGCGGCCTGACCATCGACCTCGCGCTCAGGGCGCTCGAGGACCGGGGCGTTGCGCGCCGGCTGGCCGAGCCCAACCTCATTGCCCGCTCGGGCGAGACGGCTAGCTTTCTCGCGGGCGGCGAGTTCCCGATCCCGGTGGCGAATACCGAAAACACGATCACCATCGAGTACAAGAAATATGGCGTCAGCCTCGAGTTCACCCCGACGGTTCTGGCCGACGGACTGATCAGTCTCGACATCCGGCCCGAGGTCTCGTCGGTCGATACGTCAGCCTCCTACCAGGTCGGCAACCTCGCCATTCCCGGCTTCGTGGTGCGGCGGGCGCACACGATGGTCGATCTCAAGAGCGGCCAGAGTTTCATGATCGCCGGGTTGCTGCAGAGCCAGAACGACACCGGCACGCAGCGGCTGCCCGGCATCGGCAAGCTACCTATCCTCGGCAACCTGTTTTCGTCGAAAGCCTATCAGCGGCGGGAGACCGATCTGGTGATCATCATCACGCCCTATCTCGTGAAACCGATCGACCCGTCCAAGCAGGTGCGGACGCCGATGGACGACACCAAGGCGCCCGGCGCGGTCGACTACTTCCTCGGCAACCGGGACGAACTGCGTGTCTCGCAACTCAACGGCCAGTCGGGCCAGCCCGTCAGGCCGGAGCGCGGCTACGGCCACTATCTCGATCTCAACTAGGCGGACCCCATGCGCAAGCTTGTAACCCTGTCTCCAGCTGCCGTCGCACTCGCCTTGTTGGCCGGCTGCACGACCAGCGAGACGCTCCATCACGAGGGTGTCACCAGTTACGCGGGCAACGCCATCGCGGCGAATACTATGCTGCAGATGGTCGATCCCTGGCAGTACGGGGTGCAGAACACAAACCTGGAAACGCCCGCCGAGCGGCCGTGGCGCAAGGAAGCGGCCGCGTCTTCCAACTCGGGCGGCAGCGGTTCCGCAGCGAATCCCTAGGAAACCGATGAGCGAAAACAGCAAGCAACGGCGCATCGTCCTCGTCACGCCCGACAAGGCGTTTGCGCGCGAGACGCACGCAGCTTTCGCGGCGTCGGAGAGTGTCAGCCTCGACACGATCGAGATGAGCGTTACGCAACTGCGCGGCGAACTTCAGGGCGCGGAATGCGCCGCCGCGATCATCGACATGGATGCGGCCAAACTCGACGAGATCGAGGCGCTGCAGCGCGTCACGCGGCGCATGGACGGGCACGCTCCCGTCATCGTGGTGACCAAGGAATTCGACGCGGCCGCCGTGCGTATTCTGGTGCAACTCAAGGTCGCCGACTTCCTGGTCAAGCCGATCAGCACCGCCGATCTGGTGCGCTCGTGTATTCGGGTGCTGCAGGGACCGGGCCGCGACAGCGGGCAGGAAGCGCAGATCTACACCTTCATGCCGGCCGCCGGCGGTGTCGGAAACACCACGCTTGCGGTCGAGACTGCGTTTCAGCTGCACCGCTCGATCACGCGCGGTGCATCCACCTGCGTCGTCGACCTCAACCTTCAGCAAGGCGCATGCGCCGAATATCTCGACCTCGAACCGCGTTTCGACATCACCGAGGTCGAGAATCGGCCTGAGCGCCTCGACCGGCAGCTGCTCGATGTGATGCTGTCGAAACACGAGAGCGGGCTTGCGGTGCTGGCGGCGCCGGTGAAGCCGACCGAGATGCGCACCTTCGACACTGAAATCGTCGTGCGGATGCTCGACCTCGTCTCCGCTTATTTCGACAACGTCGTCATCGACATGCCGCGCACCTGGTTTCCCTGGACGGAGACCGTGCTGCTCGGTTCCAACAAGCTCTACATCGTTTCGGAGATGACCGTGCCCTGCCTGCGGCAGACGCAGCGGCTGGTCCATGCCATCGCCGATGTCACGCAGAAACAGGTGAAGCCCGGGGTGATCGTCAACCGCTTCGAGCAGAAGCGTTTCGACAGCGGCCTCAAGGAGGCGGATGTCGAGGAACTGCTCGGCGAGCATTATGCCGGCGGCATCTCCAATAACTACAAGCTGGTGCGCGAGGCCGTCGATCGCGGTGTCCCGCTGCACGAGGTGGATTCCGACGCCAATGTTATCCGCGACCTCAAACGGATCATCCTGCCGGATGAGGCATCGCAAGCCGGGGGCCGCCGGTCGCTGTTCGGCGGCTCGCTGTTCAGGAAATCGGCATGAGCAGCCGCTTTTCGACCCTGCGCGAACGTACTCCGGCGCCCGCGCCAACGCCCTCGGCAGGCGCAGACGGCGGCGCGGATGGCGTGACGATCCCGCTCGCGCGCAAGACGGAACCGAAGAAGTCGCCATCGGTGGCTGCGAACGGAGCGGACAAGGCGAACGACAAGGTGCTAGACGCCCGCGTGCGGCTGCACCGGATGCTGATCGAGGAAATCAACCTCGTCGCGCTGGAGAAGCTGCCGCGCGACGAGATGCGCCGGCAGGTGCATGAGTTCGTATCGGAAAAGACGCGCAAGGAGCGGCTGGCGATCAACGTCGCCGAGCTCGACGCGCTGGTGGACGACATTGTCGACGAAATGGTTGGGCTCGGTCCGCTGGAGCCGCTGCTCAAGGATCCGTCGATCAACGACATCCTGATCAACGGTCACGAGAACTGTTTCGTCGAGCGCCATGGCAAGCTGCAGAAGGTGCATGTCCCGTTCAAGGACGAGGCGCACCTGCTGCGCATCGTCTCCAAGATCGTTGCCGCGGTGGGCCGGCGCGTGGACGAGTCGCAACCGATGGTCGATGCACGCATGCTCGACGGCTCGCGCTTCAACGCAGCGATCCGGCCGGTCGGCGTGGACGGTCCGCTGGTGTCCATTCGCAAGTTCTCGACCAACAAGCTCGCGCTGCACAAGCTTGTCGGTTTCGGCGCACTGACGCAGGAAATGGCGGAGGTGCTCGCGGCGGCCGTCTTTGCCCGCAAGACGACGATCATCTCGGGCGGCACCGGCACCGGCAAGACGACGATGCTCAACGCACTCTCGGCTTTCATCCCGGAAGACGAGCGACTGATCACCATCGAGGACGCTGCAGAGCTTCAGCTGCAGCAGCCGCATGTCGCGCGCATGGAGACGCGGCCGGCCA
The DNA here is from genome assembly GCA_017643025.1 of Rhizobiaceae bacterium. Classification (GTDB taxonomy): domain Bacteria; phylum Pseudomonadota; class Alphaproteobacteria; order Rhizobiales; family Rhizobiaceae; genus RCIO01. The sequence continues at coordinate 224,573 of JAEPOG010000001.1, read as the reverse complement.
ACATCGAAGGCCATGGTGAGATCAAGCAGCGCGACCTCGTCAAGAACGCGCTGCGCATGCGGCCGGACCGCGTCATCCTGGGCGAGTGCCGCGGCGAGGAGGCATTCGACATGCTTCAGGCCATGAACACCGGCCATGAGGGCTCTATGGCGACCATTCACGCCAACACGCCGCGCGACGCGATCGGACGCCTGGAACAGATGCTCGGCATGACCGGCATGCCGATGACCGTGCAATCGATCCGCAGCCAGATATCGAGCGCCATCGACATTATCGTCCAGCTCACCCGCTTGTCGGACGGGCGCCGCAAAGTGACGAGCGTCGCCGAGGTGACCGGCATGGAAGGCGACATAATCCAGATGCAGGAGATTTTCACTTTCCGCCGCACCGGCACCGACAGCGACGGCAAGGTGCTCGGCCATTTCGAGGCGACGGGCATGCGCCCGCGCTTCCTCGACGACCTGAAGGCGATGGGCGTGGAATTCCCCGGCAAATATTTCGAGCCGGGCAGGCCGCAGGAGTAGGCGCGATGTTTGACGGCATCGGCGCGATCTGGATCGTCTATGGCGGCGCAGCCCTGGCCGGCATTATGGTCGCGGAAGCCGTTTTCCTGCTCTACTCGGGCAGCCGCGACAAGCGGCAGGCGATCAACCGCCGCATGAAGCTGCAGGAAAAGAAGCTCACCCAGGAGCAGGTGCTGATCCAGCTGCGCAAGGAACGCGGCGTTGATGGCGGGCACAGCGCATTTTCGATGCAGGGCCTGCGGACGCTGCGCACGCAATCCGGCCTCACCATGCCGCTGTCACGCTTCCTGATGCTGACGACGGTGACGGCGTTCGCAATGGGTTTCGGGCTGATCACCATGGGGCTTTCGTTCCTGGTCGCCATGCTGGTCGCCGTCGCGCTCTGTCCTGTCGTTCCGGTGTTCGCGCTGCGCTCGATGCGCAAGCGGCGGCACAAGAAGTTCGGCATCCAGCTGCCGGAAGCGCTGGAGCTGATCACTCGAAGCCTCAAGGCTGGCCACCCGGTGCCCGTCGCAATCGCCATGGTGGCGCGCGAAATGCCCGACCCCATCGGCACCGAATTCGGCGTCGTCGCCGACGAAGTGACCTACGGTTCCGATCTCGTTTCGGCGCTGGGCACGATGTTCGAGCGCGTCGGCCACGAGGATTTGCCGCTGTTCGTCACCGCCGTTTCGATCCAGAGCACGACGGGCGGAAATCTGCGCGAAATCCTCGACGGGCTGTCAAAGGTCATCCGCGAGCGCGGCAAGCTGCGCCGCAAGGTGCGGGCGATCTCCACCGAGGGGCGCATCTCGGCCTACATCCTCTCCGCCGTTCCGGTGTTGCTGATGGTCGGCCTGATGGTGCTGATGCCGCAATTCTATGGCGACGTCTGGGGCGTGCCGATGACCTGGTACATGCTGGGCGGGGCCGTTGGCTGGCTGCTCATCGGCAATGCGATGATGTTCAAGATGGCGAATTTCAGGTTCTGAGATGGAAGCATTCGCCTCGCTCCTCGATGCTTCCGGACCATCCTATCTGGTCCCGCTCGCGCTCGTTCTGCTCATCCTGGGAGGGGGTGCATTGGCCTGGCCGCTGCTGACGGGCGGCGAGGCGCGGGCCGACATGAAGCGCCGCTTGAAAGTGGGAGCCGCCGATCGCGCGGTACGTGAATCGGCGCAGTCGCGACGCAATGCCGATGCAGTTCGCGAGCGCGCGGCGCGCACCGCGCAGGATTTCTACGCCAAGTCGGACCCGGAAAACGTCGCCCGGCTGCGGCTGAAACTCATCCAGGCCGGCTATCTCGATCCCGGTGCGGTGGGAACGTTCTTCCTCATCCGCTTTGTTGCATTTGCAGGCTGCGGGGCAGGGGCGTTTCTGGTCGTCATGTTGTTCGGTGGCGATGCCTCGGCGATGACCCGGTGGATATTCATCGGCATGCTGGCGGCGGCCGGCTATTTTGTGCCTGGCATCGGGCTTTCGCGCATGGTTTCGGCGCGCATGCGCGAATACCGCAACGGCTTTCCCGACTTCATGGACCTGATGATCGTGTGCTCCGACGCCGGCATGAGCATGGAAGCCTCCATCGAGCGCGTGTCGCGCGAGCTGCAACTGACCTATCCGGCGCTGGCGCAGAACCTGCAGCTCGTTTCGATCGAGTTGCGGGCCGGCCGGGGCTTGGACGATGCGCTGAAATCGCTCGCCGACAGGTTGAACCTCGAGGAAGTGCGCTCATTCGCGACGCTGCTGCAGCAGTCGCGCGAGCTCGGCACAAGCCTGTCGGGCGCGCTGCGTGTCTTCTCCGATGAAATGCGGCACAAGCGCATGTCGCTGGCGGAGGAAAAGGCGCACGCGCTGCCTGCCAAGATGTCGGTTCCCGTCACCGTCTGCATCCTGCCTGTGGTGATGATGGTCGCCATCATCCCGGTCATCGTGAAGATGACAGCCGAATAGGCTGGAACGACCAAAGCCCTGTTTTCAAAGCAGTATTTCTTCGAGATGGCTCAAATTTGAGCTATGCCCGCCATCGCTCCTTAAAACGCGACTGCTAGTCTCCCCGACGATCGCGAATTCCTTCGGAGATCAGGCAGGGGGCAATCGCAATGACGCGCACTATCGCGCTCGCAGCCGTGGCTGCAGCTCTAACCCTGGCGGGCTGCCAGTCGAGTTCCATCGACACGATGCAGACTACTGCCCTTGGACAGGCGCGCGATCCTATCGCCGCTGACATGCGCGCCGGCAAGCAGCAATTCGTCGACGGGAACTATGGCCTCGCCGAGAAGCACTTCCGCAACGCTGTCGAGCTGCAGGCAGGAAATGCCGAAGCATGGATGGGCCTGGCGGCATCCTATGACCAGCTCGGCCGCTTCGATTTCGCCGACAGGGCTTATGAGCAGCTTCTGGGGATTGCCGGACGCCAGCCGCAGATCGTCAACAACATGGGCTACTCGCAATATCTGCGCGGCGACCACCGCAAGGCGCGCAAGCTCCTGATGGAAGCGCGCGAGGGCCTCGCCGACAAGACCATCGTCGACGCCAATCTGGAACTGCTGAACAAGGCGTGATGCCGGCGGCTTGCGCCGCCGACATGGGTCAGCTCGCCAGTGCCTCGATGGGCGGGCAAGCGCAGACCAGGTTGCGATCGCCCGCGACATTGTCGATGCGTGAAACTGACGGCCAGTATTTGGCTGTCATCGCCGCATCGCCGCCTGGCGACGCCGCCACCTGCCGCGAGTAGGGATGCGCCCAGTTGTCTGACAGCACCTCCGCTGCTGTGTGCGGCGCGTTGACCAGCGGGTTGTCGTCGCCGGGCCACTCGCCCGACGCCACCTTCGCCGCCTCTTCGGCAATGGCGATCATGGCGTCGCAGAAGCGGTCGAGCTCGGCCTTCGGTTCCGACTCCGTCGGTTCAACCATGAGCGTTCCCGCCACCGGCCACGACATGGTCGGCGCGTGGAATCCGTAGTCGATCAGGCGCTTGGCGATGTCTTCGACGGTGATGCCGGCACTTTCCTTCAACACGCGTGTGTCGAGGATGCATTCGTGCGCCACGCGGCCGTTGCGGCCCTTGTAGAGCACCGGATAGTGCGATTTCAGCCGCTCGGCGATGTAGTTGGCTGAGAGGATCGCCGTTTCAGTCGCCTTCTTCAGGCCGTCGGCGCCCATCATGCGAATGTACATCCAGGTGATCGGCAAGATCGAAGCCGAGCCATAAGGTGCTGCGGCGACGGCGTTGTCGCTGCCCCATTCTGCGTGGCCCGGCAGGTGCTCGGCCAGATGCTCCTTGACGCCGATCGGCCCGATGCCGGGACCGCCGCCGCCATGCGGGATGCAGAAAGTCTTGTGCAGGTTCATGTGGCAGACGTCGGCGCCGAGGTCGCCTGGCCGGGCCAGGCCGACCAGGGCGTTGAGATTGGCGCCGTCGAGATAGACCTGCCCGCCATGCTTGTGGACGATGGCGCAAATGTCGCGCACGCCCTCCTCGAAGACACCATGGGTCGAGGGATAGGTGATCATGAGCGCGCCCAGCCGCGCGGCATGCTGCGCGGCCTTCGCCTTCAGATCCTCGATGTCGATGTCGCCCTCATCCGTGCAGCGGACGACGACCACCTCGAAGCCCGCCATCGACGCGCTGGCGGGGTTCGTGCCGTGGGCCGAGGAGGGGATGAGGCAGACCCTGCGGTCCTCGTCGCCATTGCCGCGATGCCAGGCGCGGATCGCAAGCAGGCCTGCATACTCGCCCTGACTGCCGGCATTAGGCTGCAGCGATACGGCATCGAAGCCGGTGATCTCTGCCAACCAGGCTTCCAGCTGGTCGGTCATCGCCTTGTAGCCCACGGCATGTTCCGCCGGTGCGAAGGGGTGCAACGAGGCAACGCTCGCCCAGCTCACCGGCTGCATCTCGGCTGCGGCGTTGAGCTTCATGGTGCAGGAGCCAAGCGGGATCATGGCGCGGTCGAGCGCCAGATCCTTGTCAGCCAGCCGGCGCAGGAAGCGCATCATCTCGGTTTCGGAGCGGTTTTCGTGGAACACCGGCTGGGTGAGGAACTGATTCGTATCGCGCGGTTTGCCGGGGAGGGTGGAAGCGGCTTCGGCAGGCGGCTTCGCGCCGAACAGGGCGCAAAGGGCGGCAAGGTCCTCCTCCGTCGAGGTTTCGTCGAAGGTCACGCCAAGCCGGTTTTCGCCGATGATGCGCAGCAGCCGGCCGGATTTCTCCGCCTCGGCAGCGATCGAACGGGCACTGCCCGGCAAGGCAACGGTGACGGTGTCGAAACGGCGTTCGCCGCGCACATCGAGGCCGGCTGCGGAGAGTGCCGCTGCGAAGCGGGCGGCCAGCCCATGCACATGGCCGGCGATAGCCTGCAGGCCTTCCGGTCCGTGCCAGATCGCGTAGGCCGCGGCCATGTTTGCAAGCAGCGCCTGCGCGGTGCAAATGTTGGAGGTCGCCTTGTCGCGGCGGATATGCTGTTCGCGCGTCTGCAGGGCCAGCCGGTAGCCCGGCCGCCCGTGCGCATCGACCGACTGGCCGACAAGCCGCCCGGGCATCAGCCGTGTCAGCCGCTCCGACACCGCGCAATAGGCGGCGTGTGGGCCGCCGTAACCCATCGGTACGCCGAAACGCTGCATGGACCCTACCGCGATGTCGGCGCCGAGCTCGGATGGCGGTTCGGTCAGCGTCAGCGCCAGCGGGTCGGCGACGAAGATGATGACGACGTCCTTGGCTCGCGCCGACGCGATGGCTTCGGCATGATCGCCATAGACCCCGTCGCTGTCCGGCCACGGCACGATCAGTGCCGCTGTGTCGTCATCGATTGCATCGAAATCGACTGTAATTTCAAGCGGTTCTGCCCGTGTCTTCAACACGTCCAGGGTTTGCGGATACAGTTTGCCGGCGATCGCCACCCGGTTCCGCTTGCCGCGATGGTGACGCACGGCGATGCCCATCGCTTCAGCTACCGCAGTGGCTTCGTCGAGCAGGGAGGCGGACGCGACCGGCAAGCCCGTAAGCTCGGCCACCAGCGTCTGGAAATGGAAAAGCATCTCCAGCCGGCCCTGGCTGATTTCGGACTGGTAGGGCGTGTAGGCCGTGTACCAGGCAGGATTCTCAAACATGTTGCGCTGGATGACCGGCGGCACGTGAACGCCGTGGTAGCCGGCGCCGATGAAGCTCTTCGCCACCGTGTTCTTCGCCATCATGGCTGAAAGCTCCGACAGTGCCTCGGCGTCGGAGGCTGGCGCGGGCAGGTCGAGCGGGCGGTCGAGGCGGATCGATTTCGGCACCGCCTGCGTAATCAGCGCGTCGAGGGAGGTGATGCCGAGCGCGTTCAGCATCGCCCGCTCGTCTTTCGGACCGGGGCCGATGTGGCGGTCTGCGAATGGTAAGGTCGTTGCGGTCATGTCGGGCCTCAGCCAATCAGTGCCTTGTATCCGGCCTCGTCCATCAGCCCTTCGAGCTGCGACTCGTCGGAGAGTTTCATCTGCCAAAGCCAGCCGTCGCCGGTGGCGGCGGAGTTCACCAGCGCCGGATCGTCGCCGAGCTTGTCGTTGACGGCAGTGATCTCGCCATCGACCGGAGCGTAGACGTCCGAGGCGGCCTTGACGGATTCTACGACAACCGCCGGATCGCCCTTGGACAGGCTCTTGCCGACTTCCGGCAGCTCGACAAAGACCAGATCGCCCAGCTGTTCCTGGGCGTAGTCCGTGATGCCGACGGTGGCGACACCGCCATCGACGCGGATCCATTCGTGGTCGTCGGTGTAATAGGTCGTTGCCATCGGGATCATCCTTTGCGGTAGCGATGGGGCGTGAACGGAAGAGGGTGAATGCGGACCGGTACGCGGTTACCGCGCACTTCGGCGAACAGATCGCCCGGCTTGTCGATCAGATCGGCGCGCAGATAGCCCATGGCGACTGGCGCACCGACCGACGGGCCGAAGCCGCCCGACGTGATGTGACCTGCGGGCTTACCGTCGGCATCGAAAAGGTCTGCGCCCGCCCGGATCGGCTGGCGGCCTTCTGGCATCAGCCCAACCCGCCTTTGCGACGGGCCAGTCTCGCGGGCGCGCTTGAGCGCGGCGGCGCCGACATAATCGCCGCCAGTTCGCAGTGATTTCGGGATCGCCCACATCAGCCCGGCAGCGACCGGATCGGTTTCGGGCGTTATGTCCTGTCCGTGAAGGCACAGCCCGGCTTCGAGCCGCAGGCTGTCGCGGGCGGCAAGGCCGATCCACATGACGCGTTCGTCGGCCAGCAGCTTTGCGGCGAACGCCTCGGCCTCGGCTGGCGGAATTGCCAGTTCAAAGCCGTCCTCGCCGGTATAGCCGGAACGGGTGGCGAACCAGCCTTCTTTGGGTTCGAGGCCGTGCATGAATATGAGTGACGAAAGGTCGAGCCCGGTCGCGGTCAATGCCGCTTCGGCCTCGGGTCCCTGTAATGCAAGAAACACCCGGTCGAGCGGTTCAATGCGGCAGTCGAGACCTTTCGTAACCTCGCGCAGATGCGCCTCGTCGGCTTCCGCGTTGCCGGCGTTTGCGACGACGATGAGGCGTTCCGGTCCCAGCCGCGTGACGATCAGGTCGTCAAGAATGCCGGCGCTGTCGTCGAGCAGAAGCGTGTATTTGGACTGACCGATGCCGATGGCCGTGGGATCGACGGGACAGGCGCGAGCAAGCGCCGCATCCGCGCCCGAGCCGGTGAATTCGAACAGCCGCATGTGCGAAATGTCGAAAAGGCCTGCATGCTCACGCGTGTGCAGGTGCTCCTTCATCACGCCGGCCGGATAAGTGATCGGCATCGACCAGCCGGCGAATCCGCCAAAGCGCGCGCCGGCGGCCTCGTGAAGCTGTCTCAGTGGAAGTTGTTTCAGTTCGCCCGTATCGGCCATCAATCCTCCAGAAAAGCACGCGCAATGCCGCCTAGGCGGCAATCCGTGCCCCTCTGTCGGAAGCCTGAGAGACTTGGCGCCCCGGAACTCTGTCAGGGCACCTTACACCTTCGGCGCGGGGCATTTTGCCCCGACTTTCCAGAGTGTCTTGTCCGGCCCACGGTACTTTTGCCTGAGAGATTTCGGGCGATTTCCCCTTCGGCGGCAGCGTTGGCTGCTCTCTCCCGCAGACCGGCAGGGTCATCAAATGACCCTCGACGAGTCGAACGCTAGCGCAACGGCAGGCGGATGTCACCTGCTGCAAGCGCAGCGTCGCATATTGTCAGGCTTCGGGGGTGAGGCGCCGCATGTCGCGCTCTATCTGCGCGGTTACCTTGGCGGTCTCGCGCTGCAGCCGGCGCAGCCGGTCGAGCTGAAGCGAGATGCTCTGGTAGACTTCGTCGCGGCCCTCGTCCGTCGGCCCGGAGCCGACACCGTGCAGAAGCCATGAGAGGCTGACCTCGAGAACGCCGGCCAGCATGGAAAGGCGGTTGGCGCGCGGCTGGGAACGGTCGTTCTCCCATGCCTGCACTGTCGAGACCTGCACGCCGAGGCGGCGCGCCAGCTCGTTGATCGTCATGCCCGCGGCATCGCGGGCGCGAAGCATTCGGCCGCCCATGGTGTCGTTGTCAGGCACGTCGGAATAGATAGTCGCGGCGTCTGGCACCGTAAAATGCTCCCAATTTGGCTGATTTGACCGCGAAAGCGGTGATGTAGGCCCTAAAATGAAGCACCGGACCGCCCGACGCAAGGTTTGGCGGCCAAAAAGTCCCGCCCGGTCACCTCGTCGTCATATGCCGGCATACCACTCGTAGCCGCGATCTTCCCAGTAACCGCCCTGGCCGTCGCCGAAGGGAGCAAGGCTGTCCACGACCTCGATTGCGCGGACGTATTTCGCCATCTTGTAGCCCAGCTGGCGCTCGACGCGCAGCCTGAGCGGCGCACCGTTGGCGACCGGCAAGCGCTCGCCGTTCATGCCGTAGGCGAGGATCGTCTGCGGGTGGCGGGCGTCGATCAAATCGATCGATTCGTAATATTTGATTTCGCCGGTGAGGCTTCGCTCGATCGTGTCGAGACAACGGAACAGGATGAAGCGGGCTTCCGATTTCACCACGGCCTGATCGAGCACATGCGCCAGCGGCACACCGGTCCATTTGGCGATGCAGCTCCAGCCCTCGACGCAGTCGTGCCGGGTGATCTGGGTGCGCGATGGCATTGCCATCAGCTCGTCGAGCGACAGCGACAGCGGTTTCTGAACCAGCCCGCTCACCTCCAGCCTGTAGTCAGCAAATCCGCCGGCCTCCATTTCGAGATAGGTGCGGTCGGTGGGCGCCGTGACACCGTTCGGGCGCATCGGCTGGCGGATATCGGTCTCGGTAAATTCCTGCGCGAGCGAATGGCCGCCGATCAGCAGGCGCTGCACCCGGTAAGAAAGGCCATTGGCCGAAGCCTCCATGAAATCGCGGACATTGCCGCCGCGCAGAACGCCGTCGAAGACATCGCAGCCCGACAGAAGGGCGCCCGACCCGGCGACCGTTCCGCCGGACAGCAGGGCACGGCGGCTGATGTTGAATTTGGTCATGTCAGTTTCCCTCCCTGCTTTCGGGGTCGGCGCGGTACCAGCCGGTTACGATCGACCGCAGTTCGTTGATCGGTCCGGCGGCCAGCACCATGACGATGTGGACGACGAAAAAGCCGACCAGAAGCAGCATGACGGCAAAGTGGATGGTGCGCGCCGTCTGGCGGCCGCCGAGAATGTCGGCAAGCCAGGGTGCCGCGGCATTGAAGCCCGGCGACATGGCAAGGCCGGTGGCGATCATCAGCGGCATCAGCACCAGAAGGACTGCGGCATAGGTCAGCTTCTGCAACGTGTTGTAGTCGCGCGAATGGTGGAAGCGCAGGCGTGCATGGGCGGCGATGTCGCGGGGCAGGGCACAGATGTCGCGCCAGCGGGGCAGGATATCGCGGCGCAAATGGCCGTTGACGATCGACGCGACCAGCCAGGCGAGCAGCGTGATGGCGAAAATCCAGGCGAAGAAGAAGTGCACGATCCGACCGGACGCGAGATCGTAGTAGGACGGGATCGTGGCCCAGGGCGGAAAGGCGCGCTGCTGCATCATGCCATTGTCGCCGCGGTAGAAGCCGAACCATCCGGTCGTCTCGAACTTGGCGCCGAAGAGCTGGATGTAGCCGATGTTGCGCGCGTCCTCCGTCCGCTCCGCGCCGATGCGCAGGACGGCATTGTCGAAGGCGAAGCCAGACTGGTCGCCGATGTAGAGCGCGGGGTGGGCGTTGAATATCTGCAGCCCGGAAAGCAGCAGGAAGAACAGGCACGCCGCCCAGACCCAATGGGTCAGGCGGGTGGCGAAAAACTGCTTGTAGACCAGCGGCCTTTCAGCGGGCCCGGCTTGCGGGCTTTCCATAGAGGCATCGGTGTCGGTCGTCATCGCTTTCCCTCCCTCCGCTGGAACGGTCGTTTTCGGGAAGAACGGAAAGCAATACGGCAGAGTTTCGGAAAAGCCGATCACCGGTCGATCAACAGTGGCGTGATCGATCAGCCCCTGGCGGCGCGGCGGATGAGGGAATCGAGCGCCGACAGGAAGGCAGAACGGTCGCGGGCCGAGAAGCCGGGATTGTATCCCTTGATCTCGCCCGTCTCGCGCAAATGCTGCTTGAGATCGCGCATGGCGACCGCCATGCCGATCGTCTCCTCGGTGAACAGGCGTCCCGTTGGCGCGATGGCCAACGCGCCTTTCTCGACCGTACGTGCGGCGAGGGGAACGTCCGAGGTGACCACAATGTCGCCCGGCTTCAGCCTGTCAGCGATCCAGTCGTCGGCGGCGTCAGCGCTTTTCGGCACCACGACATGGCGGATCATCGGGTCGCGCGACGGCCGCAGCCCGCCATTGGATACGAAGGTGACAACGAAGCCGTGGCGCTGCGCGACCTTCACCACCTCGTCCTTCACCGGACAGGCGTCGGCGTCGACGTAGATCTCGGGCGTTTCAGACGGCAATGGCGATCTCGTCTTCCAGAAAGGCCAGCCGGTCGGCGACAGGGGCGAGGGGAAGTTCCATCAGGTCGTAGCCCAGTTCGGCATAGGCGTCGGCGATGCATTCATAGGTGTGTACGGCTTCGCTCCAGTCCTGTCGCCGCTCGGTGTCGTGGACATAGATGTCGCGCCAGGGCGGCGCCAGGAACACCTTGCGGTTGTAGAGGAACAGATCGGCCGCGCGGCGGAAATGCTCGCTTTGTTCTATGCCGACGAGCCGGCAGTAGCCGACGAGATCGGCGACGCCGCGATCGAACAGGGCGATCTCACCGGTGGCGGCGAACGCCTGGTGGTTCTGCATGTCGCGGTCGAGCATCAGTTCGGCATAGGCCGCACTATCGACATGATGCAAAGCGCATCCGCCGATGGCCTCCTGCAGCCTGATGATCGCCCGCCCGGATTCGGGCACAGTCGCGTATCCGGCCTTCGCAGCCGCTTCGAGCAGGGTAGTCTTGCCCGAACCCGGCCCGCCGGTGACGACGAACAGCTGATGGCCAGCATGGATCATGCTGATGCCTCTCGCATCGAATTGGGGAAAGCGCGGCAATTGCCGCGCGCTTCCTGTTAGCGCGCGCCGACGAGGACGTAAAGCGCAGTCGCGACGGTCAACCGAAACGCTTGCGCGCCAGCTCCGCTCCTGCGCCCAAGGCCCTCAGCTTGCCCTCGGCCACCGCGCGCGAGAGCGGCGCCAGGCCGCAATTGGTGCAGGGCTGGATACGTTCGGCATCGGCATGGCCGAGCGCGCTTTCTATGACTGCCGCCACCTGCTCGGGCGTCTCGACCTCGGTGCTCGCAACGTCGATGGCGCCAACCAGAATTTCCTTGTCGGACAAATATTCGATCAGCGAGATCGGGACATGCGAATTGGCGCATTCGAGCGAGACCTGCTCGATCTTCGACGCGTTGAGGGCCGGAAATATCTCCTCATATTGCCGCCATTCCTCGCCGAGCGTCTTCTTCCACTCGATATTGGCCTCAATGCCGTAGCCGTAGCAGATGTGGACGGCAGTCTTGCATTTGAGACCCCGGGCGGCGCGCTCCAGCGTGGCGATGCCCCATTCCTTCACGTCGTCCATGAAGACATTGAAGGCGGGTTCGTCGAACTGGATGACATCGCAACCGGCGGCCTCCAGTTCCAGCGCCTCCTCATTGAGGATTTCGGCGAACGCCATCGCCATGTCGGCGCGGCGGCCATAGTGGCCGTCGGCCAGCGTGTCGCAAATGGTCATCGGGCCGGGCAGGGTGAATTTCAGGCCGTTCTTCGTGTGCGAGCGGCAGAAGGCGGCCTCGTCGCGATGCACGGGGCGGCTGCGCTTCGGCGGTGCGGTGACGGTCGGCACGTCCACGACATAGCGGTTGTTGCGGATGCCCATCTTGGTCTTCAGGTTCCAGTCGATCCCTTCGACCGTCTCCAGGAAGCCGTGGACGAAATGCGTGCGGAACTGCTCGCCATCCGAAACCGTTGCGATGCCGGCTTCCTCCTGCAGCTTGATCCAGATGAGTGCGGCGTCGCGCTTCGCCTGGTCGAGTTCGGCCCCTTCGAGCTTCCATTTGGGCCAAAGCTTTTCGGTCTCGGCCAGCCAGCCCGGTTTCGGCAGGCTGCCGGCAATCGTGGGAGCAAACAGCATGCGCGCGGCCCTTTCGTTCACTTGAGCTCGTCGACGGAGGTGATGACCGAACCCAGCAAGCCGTAGGCCAGGGCCTCGTCCGTGGTGAGCCAGAAATCACGGGCCATGTCCTTCGCCACCTTCTCGGGCGTCTGGCCCGTAGCGGCGGCGAAGAGCTTGTGGAAGCGCTCGCGCATGCGCATCAGCTGTTCGGCCTGGATTTCGATGTCGGATGCGGTGCCGCCAATGCCGCCGCTCGGCTCGTGCAGCAGGAAGCGCGTATTGGGCAGGCAGTAGCGGTTTTCCGGCTTGGCGCCGATGAAGATGAGCGCGCCGGCGCTCGCCACCCAGCCGCTGCCGATCGTCCGCACGGTCGGTTTGATGAACTTGATGATGTCGTGGACCATGTCGCCGGATTCGACGTGTCCGCCCGGCGACGAGATGAACATGTTGATCGGCGCGTCGCCGTCCTCCGCAAGCGCGAGAAGCTGCGTCACAGTGCGCTGTGCCAGCTTGTCGTTGATCTCGCCGGCGACGATCACGCTGCGGCTCTTGAAGAACAGCGACTCGATCTGACCCGACTGCTTCTGCCCGTCGCCCTTGTTTTCCTCTTCGGCCATCGCCTTCATCATCTTCGTTTCCTCGGTCTGTAGCTCAATAAACGACAACGGAGCGGATCGACTCGCCCGCATGCATCAAGTCGAAGCCCTTGTTGATCTCGTCCAGGCTCAGCGTGTGGGTGATCATCGGGTCGATCTCGATCTTGCCGTCCATGTACCAGTCGACGATCTTGGGCACGTCGGTGCGGCCGCGCGCGCCGCCGAAGGCGGTGCCTTTCCAGACGCGACCGGTGACGAGCTGGAACGGCCGCGTGGCGATTTCCTGCCCGGCGCCGGCGACGCCGATGATGATGCTCTCGCCCCAGCCGCGATGAGCGCTTTCCAGCGCGTCGCGCATCACCTTCACATTGCCCGTGCAGTCGAAGGTGTAGTCGGCGCCGCCGATCTGGTCTGCGCCGCGCTTGGTCATGTTGACGAGGTGGGGAACGAGGTCGCCGCCGACTTCCTTCGGATTGACGAAGTGGGTCATTCCAAAGCGTTCGCCCCATTCCTTCTTGGAATTGTTGATGTCGACGCCGATGATCATGTCGGCGCCCGCGAGCCTCAACCCCTGGATGACGTTGAGGCCGATGCCGCCGAGGCCGAAAACGATTGCCGTGGCACCGGGCGTGACCTTTGCCGTGTTGAGCACCGCGCCGACGCCCGTGGTGACGCCGCAGCCGATGTAGCAAATCTTGTCGAAGGGAGCGTCGGGGTTGACCTTGGCGAGCGCGATCTCCGGCAGGACCGTGTGGTTGGCGAAGGTCGAGCAGCCCATGTAGTGGAACAGCTTGTCCTTGCCGATCGAGAAGCGCGACGAGCCGTCCGGCATCACGCCCTGGCCCTGGGTAGCGCGGATCGCGGTGCACAAATTGGTCTTGCGCGATAGGCAGGAAGGGCAGGAGCGGCATTCCGGCGTGTAGAGCGGGATGACGTGGTCGCCCTTCGTCACCGAGGTGACGCCCGGTCCGACTTCGACCACCACGCCCGCGCCTTCATGGCCGAGGATCGCCGGGAACAGGCCTTCCGGGTCAGCGCCCGACAGTGTGAACTCGTCTGTGTGACAGATGCCCGTCGCCTTGATCTCGACCAGAACCTCGCCCTCTCGAGGGCCATCCAGATCGACTTCCATGACCTCGAGCGGCTTGCCCGCGGCGACAGCAACGGCGGCACGTGTCTTCATCTGCGGTGATCCTCCCCCAAGGTGACGGCGCGCACGGTTTCAGCTTTCTCCCGGGCGATCAAGTGCCGAAGCCGTGAGCGCTTGCAACCTGCCTAATCGATTAGGCTGCTCGATCGCCAGCCAGCCGCCTTGACCAGCAACATTCGGTCGATGAAAAGGTGACATCGCTGGAGGGCCGCCCGTTCAATGTTCAAGAAGATACTGATCGCCAATCGCGGCGAGATCGCCTGCCGGGTCATCAAGTCTGCCAAGCGCATGGGGATTGCGACAGTGGCCGTCTATTCGGACGCCGACCGCAACGCGCTGCATGTCGAGATGGCCGACGAGGCGGTGCATATCGGTCCGGCGGCAGCCAGCCAGAGCTACCTCGTCGGCGAGCGCATCATACAAGCGTGCAAAGAGACCGGCGCGGAAGCAGTTCATCCCGGATACGGCTTCCTGTCGGAAAACGCGGCCTTCTGCACCGCGCTGGAGAAGGAAGGCATCGTCTTCATCGGGCCGAAGCCCAAGGCCATCCGGGCGATGGGCGACAAGATCGAATCGAAGAAGTTCGCCAACGAAGCGAAGGTGAACACCGTGCCCGGCTTCCTCGGCGTGATCGAGGATGCCGACCATGCCGAAAAGATTGCCGGCGAGATAGGCTATCCGGTCATGATCAAGGCCTCGGCCGGCGGCGGCGGCAAGGGCATGCGCATCGCCTGGGACAAGTCGGAAGTGCGCGACGGGTTCGACCGGGCGCGTTCGGAGGCGAAGAACTCCTTCGGCGACGACCGGGTTTTCATCGAGAAGTTCATTGTCGAGCCTCGGCACATCGAGATTCAGGTGCTTGCCGATGCGCATGGCAACGCGATCCATCTCGGCGAGCGCGAATGCTCCATCCAGCGGCGCAACCAGAAGATAGTGGAGGAGGCGCCGTCGCCGTTCCTAGACGAGGCGACCCGCAAGGCGATGGGAGAGCAGGCGGTCGCGCTGGCCAATGCAGTCGACTACCAGAGCGCCGGCACGGTCGAGTTCATCGTCGACAAGGACCGCAACTTCTTCTTCCTCGAGATGAATACGCGCCTGCAGGTCGAGCATCCAGTGACGGAGCTCGTTACCGGCATCGACCTCGTGGAGCAGATGATCCGCGTCGCGGCGGGCGAGAAGCTGGCGATCAAGCAGTCCGACGTGAAGCTGACCGGTTGGGCGGTGGAGAGCCGGCTCTACGCCGAGGACCCCTACCGCAACTTCCTGCCGTCCATCGGGCGGCTGACCCGCTACCGTCCGCCAGCGGAGGGGACGCGGGAGGGTGTGACGGTGCGCAACGACACCGGCGTCGTCGAAGGCTCGGAAATCTCGATGTTCTACGATCCGATGATCGCCAAGCTATGCACGCATGCGCCGACGCGGATCGCGGCAATCGACGCGATGTCAGTGGCGCTCGATGGCTTCGTCGTCGACGGGATCGAACACAACATTCCGTTCCTCGCCTCGCTGATGAGCCACCCGCGCTGGCGGGAAGGGCGGCTTTCGACGGGCTTCATCGCCGAGGAATATCCCGATGGTTTCCACCCGGCCGAACCGGATACGGACGAAAAGGCGGTGCTGGCGGCGGTTGCCGTCACCGCCGAGCTGCTGCGTCGGGACCGGCTCGACAGCCTGAACGGGCGCGTCGCGCCACATTCGGGCCGGTTGAAGCGCGAATGGGTGGCGAAGATCGGCACGGATTACGTCCCTGTGTCGATCGCCGACGATCAGCCGAACGGCTCGATCAATTTCATACTGTCCGTCGACGGCGGCAATGCGGTGCCGGTCCGGTCCGAATGGCGGCCGGGCGATGCGCTCTGGCAGGGCAGCGTGGGTGAGACGCATGTCACCGCCCAGTTGCGGCCCATCCTCAACGGCATGCGCATTTCCTGGCGCGGACTGTCGGCAGATGTTCGCGTGATGCCGCCGCAGACCGCCGAACTCGACCGGCTGATGCCGATCAAGCTGCCGCCGGACACATCGAAAATGCTGCTCTGCCCGATGCCGGGCCTGGTCGTGTCCATCGGCGTCTCGGAGGGCCAGGAGGTCAAGGCGGGCGAGACGCTGGCCGTGGTCGAGGCGATGAAGATGGAGAATGTGCTCAGGGCGGAGCGCGACCTGGTCGTGTCCAAGATCAACGCCAAACCCGGCGACAGCCTCGCGGTCGATGCGGTGATCATGGAATTCGGTTGAGATGGCGGTAGCTACCGTCCTGTTCGATCTCGATGGGACGCTGACAGACCCGTTCGAAGGCATCACCCGCTCGCTGCAGTATGCGCTTGAGCGCATGGGACGGATTCCGCCAGCTGCGGAATACTTGCGCTGGTGCGTCGGCCCGCCGCTTCAAGCCAACTTCCGCGAATTGCTGGCCACCGATGACAAGGCGCTGATCGCACGCGCGGTCGAGCTCTATCGCGAGCGCTACAACGATGTCGGCAAGTTCGAGAATGTCCTTATCGACGGAATTCCCGAGCTGCTCGCGCGATTGCGCGACGATGGCTATGCGCTCGCGGTAGCCACTTCCAAACTGCAGAGCTACGCAGGCGATATAGTCGAGCATTTCGGCCTGATGCCCTATTTCGATACCGTCTATGGTTCGGAACCGGACGGCCGCTATGCGGACAAGGCGGACCTGATCGGGCTGATATTGAAGCTTCGCAAAATAGAGCCCGGCCGAACGCTGATGATTGGCGACCGCATGCACGATATCGTCGGCGCCAAGAAAAACAGCGTGCGCGGTATTGGCGTGCTGTGGGGGTATGGCGACGAGGACGAGCTAACCCGCGCCGGAGCGGACGATTTGGCGGATACGCCCGAGCGGCTTGGCAGGATCATTCGCAATAAGCTGCCTATGAACTGACTCCGCGCTTTACCCTGGCTTCGCCGTGCCGGACAATGATGCCGATTCCGGAGGCTGAACAGACTTGGCGAGCAAACCCGATCCAATAAGGGAAGCGGCGAAGACGGCAGGCGACAAGGCTGCCGGGCGCGGCTTTGTCCATCTGCGAGTGCATTCGGCCTATTCGCTGCTCGAAGGCGCGCTGCCGCTGCCGAAGATCGTCGGGCATGCGGTCGATACCAGTACACCCGCCATCGCGGTCACCGACAGTAACAATCTGTTCGGCGCACTCGAGTTCGCGCAGAAGGCGTCGGGCGCAGGCGTCCAGCCGATTGTCGGCTGCCAGCTTGACGTGCGCTTCGAGGAGCCGGCCGACGACAGCTCGAACAGACGGAGCAGCGACGGCGACGCTAAGGCGCTGGTGCTGATTGCAGCCACGGAGCAGGGATACGCCAATCTGGTTCGGCTGGTCAGCCGCGCCTATCTCGACAACCCTCCCGACGCCGGCGTATTTGCGCCGGTAGCCTGGGTGGAGGAACACGCCGAGGGGCTGATCTGCCTCACCGGCGGCCCGCGCGGCCCGATCGGTTCAGCTGTTGCTTCTGATCATCCGGCGCTGGCCGAAGAGCGCCTGCTCCGGCTCGGGCGAGCGTTCGGCAATCGGCTCTATGTCGAACTGGAGCGGGTGCAGGGTTACGACCGGCGCGTCGAGGCGGCGACGGTGGAGCTTGCCTATCGACACGAGCTGCCGCTTGTCGCCACCAACGAGGCGTTCTTCCTGACGGCCGCTGACTACGAGGCGCACGACGCGCTGCTGGCGATCGCGAGCGGCTCGGTGATCGCGGTGGACAACCGCCGGCGAGTCACGCCCGACAACTACCTCAAGAGCCCGCGCGAGATGGCGATGCTCTTCGCCGATCTGCCGGAGGCGATCGACAACACGGTCGAGATCGCGCGGCGCTGCTCCTACTTCCCCGAAAACCGCGACCCGATCCTGCCACGCTTTACCGCTGACGACGGCGCCGACGCCGACAGCGCGCTGAAGGCCGAGTCCAACGAGCTTGAGCGCCAGGCGCGCGAGGGTCTCGCGATGCGCATCGCGCATCAGGGACTGGCGCCCGGATTCACCGAGGAACAGTACCGCGAGCGGCTGGAGTACGAACTCGGCGTCATCGAACGGATGAAATATCCGGGTTACTTCCTGATCGTCGCCGACTTCATCAAATGGGCCAAGGCGCGCGACATTCCGGTCGGGCCGGGGCGCGGTTCGGGCGCCGGCTCGCTGGTCGCCTATGCGCTGACCATCACCGACGTAGACCCGCTGCGCTTCTCGCTGCTGTTCGAGCGCTTCCTCAATCCCGACCGCGTGTCGATGCCCGACTTCGACATCGACTTCTGCCAGGAGCGGCGCGAGGAGGTGATCCGCTACGTGCAGGAGAAATACGGGCGCGATCAGGTTGCCCAGATCATCACCTTCGGTACGTTGCAGGCGCGCGCGGTGTTGCGCGATGTGGGTCGCGTCCTGCAGATGCCTTACAGCCAGGTCGACCGGCTGTCGAAGATGGTGCCGGCCAATCCCGCGAACCCGGTCAAGCTGAAGGACGCCATCGCCAACGAGCCGCGCTTCGCCGAGGAGGTGGAGCGCGAACCCGCCGTGCAGACGCTGCTCGACATCGCGCAGAAACTGGAAGGGCTTTACCGCCACGCCTCGACGCACGCCGCCGGCATCGTCATCGGCGATAGACCCTTGTCCGAACTGGTGCCGATGTACCGCGATCCGCGCTCGGACATGCCGGTGACCCAGTTCAACATGAAGAAGGTCGAAGACGCCGGGCTGGTGAAGTTCGACTTTCTCGGCCTGAAGACGCTGACCGTGCTGGATCGCGCGGTGAAGCTGGTCGCGCGGCGCGGGGTCGATATCGATCTGCTCGGGATCCCGTATGACGACCCCGAGACCTACGCCATGCTGTCGCGCGGTGAGGTTGTCGGCGTGTTCCAGGTGGAAAGTGCGGGCATGCGCAAGGCGCTGATCGGCATGAAGCCGGACCGCATCGAGGACATCATCGCGCTGGTTGCGCTCTACCGGCCGGGGCCGATGGAGAACATCCCGACCTACAACGCCCGCAAGAACGGCGACGAGGAAATGGCGTCGATCCATCCCAAGATCGACCATCTGGTGGCGGAAACCCAAGGGGTCATCGTCTACCAGGAGCAGGTGATGCAGATCGCGCAGGAGCTCGCCGGCTATTCGCTCGGCGAAGCGGATCTGCTGCGCCGCGCCATGGGCAAGAAGATCCGTGCCGAGATGGACAAGCAGCGCGAGCGCTTCGTCTCCGGTTCGGTCGAGCGCGGCCTGTCGAAGCCGCAGGCCGATTTCATCTTCGACCTGCTGGCGAAGTTCGCCGACTACGGCTTCAACAAGTCGCACGCCGCCGCCTACGCCATCGTCTCCTACCAGACCGCCTACATGAAGGCGCATTTCCCGGTCGAGTTCCTCGCCGCGTCGATGAACTACGACATGTCGAACACCGACAAGCTGGCGGAGTTCCGGCAGGATGCGCACAGGCTCGGTATCGAGGTGGTGCCGCCTTCTGTGATGACCGGCTACCGCGACTTCGAGGTTGGCGAAAACCGCATCTTCTATTCGCTGGCAGCCATCAAGGGTGTCGGCGAGGCCGCGGTCGACCACATCGTCGCGGTGCGTAAGGAAAAGCCGTTCGAAAGCCTTGAGGATTTCTGCTCACGGATCGATCCGCGCATTGTCGGCAAGCGCGTGTTCGAAAGCCTGATTTCGGCCGGTGCGCTGGATTGCTTCGGGCACGACCGCGCCGCGATGGCGGCGGGGATCGAGCGCATGATGGGGCTCTCGGCACGCTCGCGCGAAGACGCGGAAATGGGGCAGGGCGATATTTTCGGCCAGGCCGCGGGCGGCATGAAGGACGTGCTTCACCTGCCTGCCGCCGAGCCGTGGCTTGCGGCCGAGCGATTGCACCGCGAGTTCCAGACTGTCGGGTTCTATCTCTCCGCGCATCCGCTCGACGAATACCGGCCTGTGCTCGACAAGATGCGCGTGCAGAACTGGGGCGAGTTCCAGGCCGCGGTCAGGCGCGGAGCGACGGCAGGTCGTCTCGCAGGGACCATTTCCTCGAAGCAGGAACGGCGCACGCGAACCGGCAACAAGATGTGCGTGATGCAGCTGTCCGACGCCAGCGGGCAGTACGAGGCCGTCATGTTCTCCGAGACACTGGCGCAGTACCGCGACCTGATCGAGCCGGGCGTGTCTGTGGTGATCACCGTCGCGGCGGAGGATCGGCCCGAGGGCGTCAATCTGCGCGTGCAGACCATGCAGTCGCTGGAAGAGCAGGCCAGCCAGATGCAGCGCGCCATGCGCATCTTCCTGCGCGACCCTGAACCGGTCGAGGCACTGACGCGCCAGCTCGGTCAGAAGGGCGAGGGGCAGGTGAGTTTCGTCGTGATCCGGCCCGACAACAGCGGCGAGGTGGAGATCGAATTGCCCGACCGCTACCGCGTGGAACAACGCGTTGCTTCGGCGCTCAAGGCAATCAAGGGCGTGGTGGACGTGGAACTGGTCTAGGATCGGCGATGTTCGGGCCGGGCCGGCCTGCAAATAGCGGTCTTCTGCGCTTCCGGTACTCACGTACCTGAATGTACGCTCCGTTCCGGTTCTCGAAGCCCGCTATTTTCGGCTCGCCCCGTCCAGAACCTCGACGATCCTAGCGAAAATTGTCTTGCATATAAGCCTCGCGCATTTCCGCAATCGCGGCGAGCTTCGTCTCGAACGCGCTCCAGTCGTCGCTGTCGGCAATCGGCGCCCAGATGGCCTCCACCTCGTCGATCAGCATCGTGCAGGGCTCGGCCCTGCCGAAATAGGGGTGGCTGGCGACGTCAGCCGAACGCGGCTCGTAACGGTCCAGAAGGGCGCGAACAGGAGCAAATGACTCACCCCGGTAGAGTTCGGCTTCCGGGCTTTCGTCGACGCGGCCGGCAAGTCCGGTTCCACCGCGCCAGTCGAAGAAGAAACGCTCGAACCGCATGCGGCCGTCGGCGAGGAACTGCCATGTCGCCGTTGCAAGTTGCTGGTCGGTCTCTTCACCGGCCGACTTCAGGCCCAGCCTGTCCAGCAACGCTGCATTGAAGGCAGAGCGGAACACGGGGCCGAATTCGCGCAGAACCGCCTCCAGCTTCGATTGTTCGGCGAATGGCAGCAGACATTCGGCCAGCCGTGTCATGTTCCAGAGCAGGACGTCCGGCTGGCGGCCGAAGGCGTAAAGTCGCGTTTCGTCGAAATAGGCGGCGGTGAATGACGGATCGAGCACCGGCGCGAAACGCCAAGGGCCGTAGTCGAAGCTCTCACCGGTGATGTTGATGTTGTCGGTGTTGAGCACCCCGTGGACGAAACCCGCCATCATCCATCGCGCTCCCGTATCGGCGACGCGCTTTCCAACTGCTTCCAGGAAGGCGACGGCTCGATCCTCGACGGCATCGCGCTGCGCTTCCGGCAGGTAATTTTCGATCGAATAGTCCATGAGGCGGCGGATGTTGTCGTGCTCGTCGAGGTAGAGCAGGCGCTGGAAGCTGCCGATGCGGATATGGGAATGGCTGAGCCGCACGAGCACGGACGAGCGCGTCGGGGAGGGTTCGTCGCCGCGCCACAATTGCTCGCCGGTCTCGATCAGGCTGAACGACTTCGAGGTGTAGACGCCGAGTGCCTCGAGCATCTCGGTCGCGAGGACCTCGCGCACGCCGCCCTTCAGCGTCAGCCTGCCGTCGCCCTGCCGCGACCAGGGTGTCTGGCCGCTGCCCTTGGTGCCGAAATCCAGCAGGCGGCCGTCCTTCAAATCGTAACATTGCGCGAAGAGGAAGCCGCGCCCGTCGCCGATCTGCGGGTTGTAAACCTGGAACTGATGGCCGTGGTAACGCAGCGCGAGCGGGGTTTCGAAGCTGCCCGGAAGCGGCTCGAAGCGGCCGAAATGGGCGATCCATTCGTCCTCGGAGAGGCTGTCGAGGCCGGTCCGCTCGGCCCAGCGCTGGTTGCGGTACCGCAGCGTGTGGGCAGGGAAGTCCGCCGGGGTCACCGGGTCGTAAAACGCACCTCCAAGCTCTTTATGGCGCCTGGCGGGCCTGAATTCAGTGGCCACAGCCATTGTTCAATCTCACCTGTTTTGCATTTCCAAACAATCACATGGCACGGAGTTCGAACGGGATCAAAAAATGCATGTTCCGTGATCGCGCAATTTAGCCGTAGGCGGAATCGGGCAAAGATTTAGAAGTGGAAGAAGTTCCCAACCGCGGTTAGATGCGGGTCGCATCCCCAGCGCGGCTCGCAACTTCCACCCCTGCCCGGTGTACGAGGCGCCGGGCAGGGCCCTTTTTCGAGCTGCCATCGACACGAAGCCGCAATTGACGTGCGCTGGCTTGTGCCTATCTTTGCCCTCGAAGGGATGTAAGAGGAGGCTCCGCCCATGATTCCCTTGAGACGCACAGCATTCACCGCATGCATCGCCGTTACAGCCATCGCGGCAACCGTTGCGGTGTCAGTAGCACGGCCGGACGCGCGAACGATGACATGCCATCAGACACAAGCGCTAATTGAGCAGAACGGTGCGGTCGTCATCAGCACCGGACAGCACACTTACGAACGCTTCGTCGCCTACAACGGCTATTGCTACCACCCTGAGGTGCGCAACATCACCTATATCAGCACCCGGGACACCGATGAGTGCCCGGTCTATCACTGCGAACGTCCGATCAAGTTGTTCGACGACTAGACTGGTTTGGTGCGATGGCCGCCGGGCGCGCAGCGCGGCGGCCGGAACCCGTCAGTAGACGGGTGGCGACATCACCCAGATGACAATTGCGTCGCCGTCGCCGTCATTGCGCCAGCGCATGCTCTTGCCTTTGAAGCGGAAGCTGTCGCCCGCCTGAAGGGTGTGCCAGACGCCGTCGACCTCCAGATCGATCAGGCCGGCGATGACGTAGCCCGCTTCCTCGGTTTCACGCGGCGCATGCGATTCCGACGTCGTGCCGGGTGCAAATGTGCGTCGCCGCATTTCGAAGCTGCCTCCCAGGGCGGGGGACAGGAGTTCCTCCTCCAATCCCGGCTCCGTCGGTCCAAGCGTGCGGCGGGCGTGCGCCCGAACCACAACTTCGCGCTCGGGTTCGGCCGGCTGCTCGCGGCTGAAAAACAGGCTCAGGGGCACGCCGAACGTGTCGGCCAGCCGCTTCAGGTCAGGCATCGTCGGCATCGAAATGCCGCGCTCAACCTGGCTCAGCCAGCCAACCGAGCGGCCGATGCTCTCCGATATTTGTGCCAGTGTAAGGCTGCGGGCGCGGCGCAAAGCGCGCAAGTCGCGGGCAATGCGCCGGTCGATGCGCTCAAGCGCAAGCGTGAGCGTGCTTTCCTTGACCTGGCTCGCCGAGTTGGTCATGAAAATTGCCCTGTAATCTTCATTGACGGGTATGCAGTGAAAAATTAGACATCATTTTCAACGTACTGTCGAGCGGGCTTGCCGCCCGTCGGAGGGAATGGCGATCAGACTTTCGCCGCAGACCGCGCCTGACATGGCCCGGGAAGGACGTGACATGCTTGCGCGGGACGAAGACCTTCAGCCCGATTTCGCGGAAACCGTGGACGAGGCAATCGGAACGCGCCGTTCGGTTCGCGCCTTCCTTCCTGACCCGGTGGATGACGACACGATCAAGGATCTGCTGAGGCTGGCTTCGCGCGCGCCGTCCGGCACCAACATGCAGCCCTGGAAGGCCTATGTGACGCGCGGCGCGGTGCAGGCGAAAATCGCCGACGCGATCCTGAACTCCGGCATTCGCGCCGAGAAGGTCGAGTGGGAAGAGTACAAATATTATCCCGACAAGTTCTTCGAGCCCTATCTCGGGCGGCGCAGGGCAGTCGGCTACGCGCTCTATGATTCACTCGGTATCCAGCGGCGCGACGTGGAGCGCATGCGCGCCCAGCACGACCGCAATTTCGTTTTTTTCGATGCGCCGGTCGGCATGATCTTCACTATCGACCGCAGGCTCAACAAAGGCTCGTGGATCGACCACGGCATGTTCCTGCAGACGCTGATGATTGCGGCCCGTTCGCGCGGGCTCCACACATGCCCGCAGGCGGCGTTTGCGCCCTATCACAGCCAGATCAGGCCTATCCTCGGCATCAGTGACGAGGAAATCGTCACTTGCGGCATGGCCATCGGCTACGAGGACACGTCGAAGCCGGAGAACAGCTTCCGCACGGAGCGTGCGCCGCTGGAAGACTGGGTGACGTTTCTGGACTGACGCAACGTAACCGCTGTAGATGGCGGTCTTGGGGGGCGATCGTAAGAGAGGTGATCGCCCATGTTGGTTCGAACCCTGCAGTATTTTTCCATTATTCTGATCGCGGCATACATGGTGCCGCAGGCCGCGCATCTGATCGAATATCCCGGCAAGATGGCCATGGATCGCGAAGCCTATTTCGCGACCCAGCATATCTATGCGGGCTGGTCGATGTCGGCTTTTGTTCTTTTCGGATCGATGATCGCGACGCTGGGGCTGGCTGTCTTGAGCCGGGCGCAGCGGCTGCCCATGGCGCTGGCAGGACTGGCCTTCGTGCTGATGGTCCTGGTGCTCGTCGTCTTCTTCATGCGCGTCGCGCCGATGAATACGCTCACCGAGCAGTGGACCACGCTGCCCGACAATTGGGAACCGATCCGTACGCAATGGGAGAATGGCCACGCCATCAACGCGGTCATTACCTTCATTGCGCTGAACTGCGCGACCCTATCCGCGCTGGCCTGGACGGCAGACTCTAGCTGACCTCGTAGCCGACTTCTTCAGAGGCGTGGCAGAGCGAGGTCCAGAAGGCGCGGGCGAAGGACCGGAACACGTAGACGTCGAACCGGTCGTCGCCCGTGCGCTGAATCTGGGTGAAGATGTCGTGATGTGCGGTCGAGCGGCCTTCGCCGACGGGGAAGGCTTCGACGGAGAAATCGATTGCGAAGAATTTCGACAGCACCCACTCGGCGCGCACGCCTTCGATGCGGATCGCCGTGCGGCCATGGCTGAGGTCGGTGACCGTGCCGGTTTCTGAGTCGACCGCCGCACGCAGCGCGGGGCCGAGACCTTCCGCCTGGTCGATCACCAGCCAGCGGCCCGGTGCGAAACCGAATGCGGACTTTCCCGCCTTTGACGCACCGCCGCCGGGGCGATCAGGAAGCGTGAGGCCGGTAGCACCTTTGATCGCCGCGAGTGCTGCTTTTTCGCTGCCGGGCCATGCCACGATCTCGACGATCGAGCCGGGGCGCGGCTCGCTGATCTGCGCGCCGGGTTTATCCGCGACGCCGTGGCGGCCCGGCGTGTAAGCCGCGCCGAGCGGGGATTCGCGCTCAACCATGCATGCGGCTCCCGTCGGGGTCGAAGAAGTGATGGCTGACGATCTCGACCGGCCCATAGCGGCCGCGCAGCGGATCGGCGGTAAAGGCGCGCTGGCCATGGCGTGCCTTGCCGCCTTTCACCAAGGCCAAGCCAATGTATTTCGACAGCGCCGGCGAATAGCAGACGGCGGTGATATGGCCGATGCTGTCGTTGGGTTCGTCACGGCTGTTCTTCTCGACGATATGCGCGCCGCCGCCGAGCGGTTGCCTGTCGAGGGAGACGATGCCGACGAGGCGTATGCGGTTTTCGTCCGCGAGGCCTTCGCGATCCATCATGGCGGACCCGACGAAGGGCTTCTTCTTCGACAGCATCCGGTCGAGATAAAGATCACGGGCGGTGACGCGGCCGTCGATCTCGGCCCCGGTGACGTGACCCTTCTCGATGCGCAGCGTGCCGAGCGCCTCCATGCCGTAAGGCAGGATACCGAAGGGCTCGCCGGCTGCCATCAGAGCTTCCCAGACATGCGTGCCGTGGCCAGCGCCGCAATAGACCTCGTATGCAAGCTCGCCCGAGAAGGAGAGGCGGCAGATCATGACCGGCGCGCCGTCGATCTCGCCGCGCACGATGCCCATGAAGGGCAGGGTGTCGTTGTCGACGGCGGTGCCTTTCACCGCACGCTCAAGCACCTTTCGAGCGTTGGGGCCAGCGATCGCCGCCCCTGCCCATTCATCAGTGACCGAGGTCAGTGAAACCCGCATGTCCGGCCACCGGACGTCGAGCAGGCATTCCAGATGCTGCATGACCTTGCCGGCGGCGGCAGTGGTGGTGGTCATGAGGAACTCGGTTTCGCCGAGTCGCCATGTCGTGCCGTCGTCGAGGATCAACCCATCCTCGCGCAGCATCAGGCCGTAGCGCGCCTTGCCGACGGCGAGCGTCGAAAACATGTTGGTGTACACGCGGTCGAGGAACTCGGCCGCGTCCGGCCCCTGCACGGCGATCTTGCCGAGCGTCGAGACATCGACGATGCCGACGCTTTCGCGCACCGCCGCCGCCTCGCGGACATAAGTCTGCTCCAGCGTCTCGCCGGGGAAGCCGTAGATCTGCGGGCGGTGCCAGAGGCCTGCGGGCATCATTTGCGCACCGCGCTCGATGTGCCAGTCATGCATCGGCGTCAGCCGGTCGGGCTTGAGTTCGCCGAAACGTTCCGCCGCCAGCGATCCCAGCGACACCGGTGCGAAGGGCGGGCGGAAGCGCGTCGTGCCGGCCTCGGGAATCGAGATGCCACGCGCCGCGGCCATGATGGCGAGGCCCGGCACGTTCGACGTCTTGCCCTGGTCGGTGGCCATGCCGAGCGTTGTGTAGCGCTTCAGGTGCTCGACCGACATGAACCCCTCACGATGGGCAAGGCGGACGTCGTCGGCCGTCACGTCGAGCTGGTGGTCGACGAAAGCCTTGCCGCCGTCGGCGCGGATTTCGAACACCGGGGCCGGGTGCGGGTCGAGCTCCGGCGCATCGACCTTTTCCAATGCGGCCCGCGACGCCATTGCGCCTGCCGCCTTCAATCCGGCGGCGCGGCCGCCACGCAATGCTTCGGCGGTGGTTGCGGCGCCGAGAAAGGCGCCGGCGCCAAGCCATTTCTGCGCCGGCTCGGGCGGCAGGAACGCCTGCAGATCCTCGTCCCATTTCGGCTTCTGACCGGCCTGGCTCGCGAGATGGATGGCCGGCGACCAGCCGCCGGAGACGACAAGGCAATCGACGGCGATATTGGTCTTTTCGCCGGAAACGCCCCCGCTGGCGTCTACCTGCTGGACCGTGATGCCGGACAGCGCACCGCGCCCGCCGGTGGCGCTGACGGCGTGGCCGAGCAGAAGTTCGCCGCCAGCCTTCTGCGCCAGATCGCGCGCCGCCGGCGAAATGGAGAGGCGGGTATCGACAATCGCAGCGATTTCCGCACCGGCTGCGCGCAGCTGCGCGGCGGCCTGGTAGGCGCTGTCATTGTTGGTGAACACCGCGACGCGG
Organism: Rhizobiaceae bacterium; assembly: GCA_017643025.1. GTDB lineage: Bacteria > Pseudomonadota > Alphaproteobacteria > Rhizobiales > Rhizobiaceae > RCIO01. The sequence continues at coordinate 197,455 of JAEPOG010000001.1, read as the reverse complement.
CGGCCGGGCAGAACGCCGAACTCTGCTGTGTAGCGCCGCGCAGCACCCGCAAGCATGACGCCCGGACGGTCATTGCCCTGAAAGACGATGGGACGTTCGAAGGCGCCGGTGGCGAGCACCACAGTGCCGGCGCGGATGACCCAGTGGCGATGGCGCGCCTCGCCGGCATGCTGGCTGGAAACGTGGTCACCGAGCCGTTCCAGCGCGGCCAGCGTGTTGCCGTCGTAATAGCCCCAGACATGGGTGCGCGTAAGCAGCCGGACATTCGGCAGTGCCGCCAGTTCGGCAGCCTCGTCGGCCGCCCAGTCGACGGCCGGCTTGCCGCCGATCGTCTCGCCCGACAAGTTGGCCGAGCCGCCGGGGACGGGGTCGAGCTCGGTCAGGATCACCCGCTTGCCGGTTCCAGCCGCCGCGCGTGCTGCGGCCATTCCGGCCGGGCCGGAGCCGACGACCAGCACATCGCAGAACGCATTCATCCGCTCGTAGCGCGATGTGTCGGGCTCGTGGTCGGCGCGGCCAAGGCCTGCGGCGCGGCGGATGAACCACTCGCAGAACATCCAGAAGCGCGTGCCTTTCAGCGGTCCGATCACCGGGCCCATGAAAGTCTTGTAGTAGAAGCCGGCAGAAATCAGCGGCGCGCCGAGCTGGTTCACCGCGCCGAGGTCGAAGCCGAGCGACGGAAAGCGGTTCTGGCTCTCGGTGACGAGGCCGTCGTAGATTTCGAGCTGCGTTGCCGGGATGTTCGCTTCGCGTTTCGTGCCGCGCAGCACGGTGACCAGTGCATTCGGCTCGTCGATGCCGGCGGCCAGCACGCCGCGCGGGCGGTGGTATTTGAACGAGCGGCCGAAAAGCGTGACGCCGTTGGCGAGCAGTGCCGAAGCCAGCGTGTCGCCCGCAAAGCCCGAATAGGACCTGCCGTCGAAGCTGAAGCGGACGGGGCGGTTGCGGTCGATGCGCCCGCCATCGGGAATGCGGCGGCCGCTCATTTGCCGGCCTTTGCGCGGGTTGCCGGCTTGCGGGGCGACGTCTTCTTGGCCGCCGCCTTTGCAGCGGGCCGGGCCGCGGCTTTCGTGGCGGAGCCACGCGCGTAACGCACCGCGCCGACCGCGTGTGTCAGCGTATCGCGCTCGACAATGAGATGCGCCCGGCATCCGCCGGAGTGCTGCCAGACCTCACTGTGCTTACCAGCCGGATTGGCGCGGTCGTAGACGTAGCGGTTCCAGCCGTCTTGATCGGTCGACGCCGGATCCGGGCGGGTAACCGTCGCGTCGCCCTGATAGGTGAATTCGCCGACGTCGCGCGGGCCGCAATAGGGGCAGGGGATACGCATACCGCCGCTCCCTAGTGAAGCCGGGGCGTTGCGCCCTGGCCCTTCTCGTCGATCAGGATGCCGCGGTGGAAGCGGTCCAACGTGTATGGTGCGTTGATCGCGTGCGGCTCGTCGCGGGCGATGGTCCAGGCAAAGGAGAAGCCCGAGGCAGGCGTCGCCTTGAAGCCGCCGTAGCACCAGCCGCAGTTCAGATACATGCCGGGCAGGGGGCCGGTGGTGATGATCGGCGAACCGTCCATCGACATGTCCATCACGCCGCCCCATGAGCGCAGAAGCCGCACGCGGGCGAGGGCGGGGAACATCGCCACCATCTCGCTCATCACTTCCTCGACCACCGGCAAATTGCCGCGCTGGGCGTAGGAATTGTAACCATCGATGTCGCCGCCGAAGACAAGCCCGCCCTTGTCGGACTGCGACATGTAAAGGTGACCGGCGCCGAAGGTGACGACACCATCGACAAACGGCTTCAGCGATTCCGATACGAAGGCCTGCAGCACGTGACTCTCGATCGGCAGCTTGTCGATGCCGGCGAGCTTCATCACCCGGCCGGTGCTGCCGGCGACGGCGACCGCGACCTTGGCGGCGCGGATTTCGCCGCGCGTGGTCTGTACGCCGCTGATCGTGTCGCCCTCACGCAGGAAGCCTGTGACCTCGCAGTTTTCGATGATGTCGACGCCGCGCCGGTCGGCGCCGCGCGCGTAGCCCCAAGCGACGGCATCGTGGCGCGCCGTGCCGGCGCGCGGCTGCAGCAGCCCGCCGACGACCGGGAAACGGGCAGAGCCAGATATGTCGACGCCCGGCGCGGTGCGCGCGATCTGCTCCGGCGTCAGCCACTCGGCGTCGCCGCCGCCCAGCCGCATGGCGTTGCCGCGCCGGATGTAATCGTCGGCCTGGGCCGGCGAATGGGCGAGGTTGAGGATGCCGCGCTGCGAGAACATGACGTTGTAGTTCAGCTCATGGGAGAGGTTCTCCCACAGCTTCATGGAGAACTCATAGAAGCGGATCGATTCCGGCAGCAGATAATTGGAGCGCACGATGGTGGTGTTGCGGCCGATATTGCCGGAGCCCAGCCATCCCTTCTCCAGCACGGCGACGTTGGTGATGCCGTGCTCCTTGGCGAGATAGTATGCAGTGGCGAGGCCATGTCCGCCGCCGCCGATGATGATGACGTCGTAGGCAGGCTTTGGGTCCGGCTTGCGCCAGGCCGGCTTCCAGTCGCGATGTCCGTTGAGCGCGTTCTTCAGGAGCGAGAACGCAGAATATTCCGCCATGATTCCACCCGCGCGGCGTCCGGAACTGACCGAAGGCCGACATGCGGACCCTATAGGCCCGGCGCCCCGATCAAGGCAAATATTCCGCCATCGGCTTTAACCGTGCCGACCATCCACGGGGCGATGCAAAGGCCTTTGCCTTGCCCCCCGGGAAAGCTGCACCTATCAATGGCGCCCTGTTGGGGTCGTTGGAAGCCGGGCATTTGATGAATTTCGCCGCATTGTTACGTCCGATTGCGCTGCTGGCGGCACTGTTCCTGGCCCTCTCCGTGGGCGCATTCGCCCAACAGGCCGAGGAAACTGCCCCGACCGCAAGTCCCGCCGCGGCTGCCAATGCAGCGGCGACCGAGCAGCTCATTGAACAGCAGACGATTGCACTCAAGCGCCTGTCGAACGAGGTGGACGGACTCGAGTCCGAGATGCACGCCGGCGCGCAGGACGACGCCAAGCTGGTGCAGGTCCGCAATGTGCTGGAAGAACTCGGGATCGAACTCGACGCCGTGCGTGCAGCGTTCCGACCCAGAGTTCAGGAGATCAATGAAAGGCTCGATCAGATCGGGCCGCCACCCGAGGATGCGGCCACCGAGCCCGAGGCGCTGAAAGAGGAACGCGCGGCGCTGATCCAGGAGAAGGCCGACATAAACGCCGTTCTCGGGGAAGTCGGCAATCTGGTGCTGCGGGTCAACAGGCTTGTCAACGAGATCGCGCAGATCAGGCGGGACCTCTTCGCATCGCAGCTCACGAAGCGCTACGACATCACCGAGGCTCTTAATTCCAACGTATTCGCCGATTTCGCCGCAGAATTCGAACAACTCAGCAATGCTATCCAGGCATGGCTTGTCTTCGTATTCCGGTTCAAGCTGAACGCGGTCCTTCTCGCGAGCGCGGCGTCATTCGCGGCGGCGGCATTTCTGCTCTGGGGCGGGCGGCGCCTGTTCCGGTCGCTGCTGTTTGCCGATCCGGAGAATGCCAAACCGTCCTATCTGGCCAGGCTTTCGGTGGCCTTCTGGTCGACGCTGTTGCCTTCTTTGGCGCTCGCCGTGTTTCTCGGGTCGAGTTACGCGCTGTTCGACTATTTCGAGATTTTGCGGCCCGACATCGCGGCGCTGCTGACGACGCTGTTCAACGTCATCGCCATCGTGTTTCTGGTCAACCGCCTGGCGCTGGCGGTGTTTTCGCCGCGCCTGCCCAACTGGCGGCTGGTGCCTGTCCACACCGATGCCGCGAGGAAGCTCTACTGGCTGGTGTGGGCGACCTCCATCGTCACCGGTTTCGACTTCATCTTCTCCCGCGTGAACGATGTTCTCAGCTCACCGCTGTCGCTCACCGTCGCAAAGAGCCTTGTCGCGACGATCATCGTGGGTGGCCTGGTGATCCTGATCGCCAGCGTTGCGCCATTCGAACGCGAGGACGGTTCGCCGCGGCGCTGGCCGCGCCTGCTCCGTTATCCGCTTTATGCGATCGGTGCGATCACCATCGCGGCCGCCTGCCTTGGCTATATCGGTCTCGCGCAGTTCATCTCGCAGCAAGTGGTGGTGACGGGCGCCATCCTGGCGACGATGTATATCGGTCATCTGACGGCCCGCGCGATCTCCGACCTCGGCGCGTTTCGTAATACCGTCTTCGGGCGCTGGCTGGACCGCAATTTCGAAACCACCGATACGCTCGAAGACCAACTCGGGCTGCTGTTCAGCGTCGCAATCAACGTGATGGTGCTCTTCATCGGCATCCCGCTGATCCTGCTCCAGTGGGGTTTCCAATGGGGCGACGTCACTACCTGGGCGCTCCGCGCTCTGCGCGAGATCCAGATCGGTTCGGTGTCGTTCTCCATTCTCGACGTGCTGACCGGCATTCTCGTCTTCATCATCGGCTATTTCGTCACGCGCTGGTTCCAGCGCTGGCTCGACGGCTCGGTGATGACGCGCGGGCGAATGGACGCCGGCGTTCGCAACTCGATCAAGACAGTTGTCGGCTATGTCGGCATCGCAATCGCGGTGCTGATCGGCGTATCGGCGGCGGGCATCGACCTGTCGAGCCTCGCGCTCGTCGCTGGCGGCCTGTCGCTCGGCATCGGCTTCGGCCTGCAGAACATCGTGTCGAACTTCGTTTCCGGCCTCATTCTGCTCGTCGAGCGCCCCTTCAAGAGCGGCGACTGGATCGTGGCGGGCGGGTTCAGCGGCACGGTCAAGAAGATCAGCGTTCGCGCGACGGAGATCGAGACGTTCCAGCGCCAGTCGATCATCCTTCCCAATTCGGAACTGATCAATTCGGCGGTCGGCAACTGGACGCACAAGAACAGGCTCGGCCGCGTCGATATCAAGATCGGCGTGAGCTACGACGCCGATCCCCGAACGGTGCACAGCCTTCTGACCGAGATCGCCGAAGCGCACGAGACGGTACTCAAGAACCCCGCGCCGATGGCCGTGTTCACCGGCTTTGGCGATTCCTCGCTCGATTTCGAGTTGCGGTTCTTCCTGGCCGACGTGATGAGCCAGCTGGCGGTGCAGAACGATATCCGCTTCACCATCTACGAGCGGTTCAAGCAGGAGGGTATCGAAATCCCGTATCCCCAGCGCGACCTGCACATCCGCAGCGGGCTGTCGCCGGAAGCTGCCCCGAAACCGGCGGCGCCGGCGAAAAAGCGACCGCCCAGCGTTGCCGAACCAGCCAAGCCGAAGCGGAGACGAAAGCCCAAGGGCCATTTAGGCGACGAGTAGCCGCGCAATCGCGGCAGCATTGGCAGGTCGCGCCTCTGTCCGGCGATGTCGCAATAAGGCGCAACGGCTCCGCGTGCCGCTCTGTAGTGTGTCGGCGCAAACATCTCGGAGTCGCGGGCCATGGCAGGGTTTCCGGCAGAAGCGAAGGTCGTCATCGTCGGGCTTGGCGGCATCGTGGGCGCGTCGGTCGCCCATCACCTGATCGAGCGCGGCTGGGACGACATTGTCGGCATCGACATGTCGGGAATTCCAACCGATGTCGGCTCGACGGCGCATGCCTCGGACTTCTGCTACACGACGAGCCACGACTTTCTGTCGTGCTGGACAACGCTCTATTCGATCCAATTCTACGAGAAGATGGGCCACTACGCCCGCGTCGGCGGCCTCGAAGTGGCGCGCACCGGCGACGATGCGCGTATGGACGAGATCAGGCGCAAGGTCGCCTCAGCCAAGGCGTTCGGGACGCGAGCGCGGCTGATTGGGCCGGCCGAGATCAAGGCCAAGTTTCCGCTCGTCGAAGAAGACCAGGTGCAGGGCGGTCTGTGGGACCCCGATGCCGGGCTTGTCATTCCGCGGTCCCAGACGGTCGCTGGCAAGCTCGTCGACCAGGGAGTCGCCGCCGGCAAGCTGCGGGCATTTGCCAACACGCCGGCCACGTCGCTGGTGATCGAAGACGGACGGATCAAAGGCGTCGTCACCGACCGTGGTACCATCCGCGCCGATCACGTCGTCATCTGCACCGGCCTGTGGGGGCGGCTTATCGCGGCGATGGCGGGCGAGGACCTGCCGGTCATGCCTATCGACCACCCGCTCACATTCTTTGGCCCGTACACGGAGTTCGCCGGCACCGGCAAGGAGATCGGCTGGCCGCTGCTGCGAGACCAGGGCAATTCGGCCTATATGCGCGACACCGGCGACCCCACGACATCGGAAGGCGGCATGATCGAGTGGGGCTATTACGAGGAAAAGAACCCGCGCCTTGTTCACCCGCGCGACCTTCTGAAGAAGGAGGAGGCGCGGCTCTCGCCCTCGCAACGCGACCTCGACATCGAGCAGATCATGGAACCGCTGGAGCGCGCCATCGAGCTGACGCCGATTCTTGCCGAACTCGGCTACGAAGAGAAACGCTCCTTCAACGGCCTGCTGCAGGTGACGACCGACGGCGGCCCGTCGATCGGCGAGAGCCAGAAGGTACGCGGGCTCTGGTACGCTGTCGCCATCTGGGTGAAGGATGGGCCGGGAATGGCGAAGCTGCTCGCCGACATGATGACGAGCGGGCGCACGGAAATCGACCACCACGCCATCGACTATGCGCGCTTCTACCCGCACCAGACTGGCGAGCAGTTCATCCACGATCGCTGCACCGAGACGGCGATGAAGGTTTATAACCCGGCGGTCCACCCACGCGAGCCGTTCTCCAAAGGGCGCAATGTCCGCCGCTCGCCTTTCTACGAGCGCGAGAAGGAGCTCGGCGGCTATTTCATGGAACTCGGCGGCTGGGAACGCGCGCATGGCTACGCCGCCAACGAGCACCTGCTGGAGAAATACGAAAACCGGGTGCCGCTGCGCGAGAACGAATGGGACCATCGCCACTTCTGGCGTGTCTCCAATGCCGAGCATCTGGAGATGAGCGAGAATTGCGGCATCGTGAACCTGTCGCATTTCGCCATCTATGATGTGGAAGGCCCTGACCATGTGGCGCTGCTCGAATGGGCATGTGCTGCGCGCATCGGCGGCGACGCCAATATCGGCAAGGGCATCTACACCCACTTCCTCGACGAGGAGGGGATGGTGCGCGCCGACCTGACTGTCATCAGGATGGCCGACCGCTGCCGCGTGGTGGACGGCGCCGACGCCGGCCCGCGTGATTTCAGCTATCTGCGCCGCGTCGCGGACGAAAAAGGGTTCGACGTCACGATCACCGATGTGACCGAGAAACATGTGACCATCGGCATTTGGGGGCCGAATGCCCGTACGACGCTGCAGCAGGTGGTCGAGGATCCCGAGGGACTGTCGATCGAAAATTTCCCGTTCGCCGCAATCAAGCCAGTCAGGATCGCCGGCAAGGACGTGACGGCCTTCAGGCTCTCCTATGTGGGCGAGCAAGGCTGGGAACTGCACATGCGCTACGAGGACGGGCTGGCGGTGTGGGATGCGCTGCGCTCAACCGGCGTCATGGCGTTCGGGGTGGAAACCTATGCCAATTCGCGGCGCATGGAAAAAAGCCTGCGGCTGCAGAACGCCGATCTCCTGACGGAGTACAATCTCTACGAGGCCGATCTGGCGCGTCCGAAGGTCAAGGACGCCGACTTTTGCGGCAAGGCGAAGCACCTCGAGTATCGCGCCCGCGATCACCAGCCGGCGATGCTCTGCACGCTGGTGATGACCGACAACACGGATGCAAAGGGCGTCGCCCGTTATCCGGTCGGCATCATCCCCGTGATGGACCCCGATACCGGAGAGACGCTGGTCGACGAGCTCGGCCGCCGCTCCTTCACCACCTCGGTCGCCTATGGTCCGACCATCGGCAAGAATATCGCGCTCGCCTATCTCCCCCACAGCTATTGCCAGGAAGGGCGCAAGCTGGCCGTCGAATATTTCGGCGAGACCTATCCGGTGGAAGTGGCCGCGGTCGGCTACAAGCCGCTCTACGACCCGGAAAATCTGAAGCCGCGCAGCTAGGCCGCTCTCGCAAATGTGAAGGGACTGGGCCGGGTTACGCCCACCGTCTGCTTTTCAGATCGTCCGATTTGCCTATCCTCGGCAAGGATGAAAGCGGTCTCACGCTGCTGGCGGGCCGCACTGGGCAGTTTCGCCTTCGCCGGACTGCTCGACATGAGTGCGACAGCCGCCGCCTCCGAACCAGTCGATGTCGAACTGGTGCTTGCGGTCGATATTTCCAGCTCGATGACGTTGGACGAACTTGTCCTGCAGCGGCAGGGCTATGTCGCGGCTTTTCGTTCGCCTGAAGTCGCGAATGCGATTCGCGACGGCGTTCATGGCCGTGTGGCCGTCACCTATGTCGAGTGGGGCGCCTCGGGGTCTCGCAGGATTGTCGTGCCATGGACGCTGATCGGCAGCCCGAGCGACGCATTGCGCATGGCGGACGCCCTTGAACAGGCACCGGTGAAGAGCCTCTACCAGACCTCTATTTCGGGTGCGATCCGGTTCGGACAACGGGCGATCAACGGCAACGAGTTCACCGGCATCCGCCGCGTCATCGACATTTCCGGCGATGGCCCCAACAACCAGGGCGGGCTGGTTACCGCCTCGCGGGATGTCGCCGTCAGCGACGGCATTACGATCAACGGACTTCCGCTCATACTCGGGGACCGAGCGTTCGGTGACGAAACGCTGCCGGACCTCGATGTCTACTACGCTGATTGCGTGATCGGCGGGCCGCGCTCGTTTGTGCTTCCGGTCAGAAGCTGGGACCAGTTTCCGGAGGCGGTGCGGCGAAAACTGGTTCTGGAACTGGCGGGCGGCGCAGCCACCGGCGCCGGTTCAAGTGAAGAGACGGCTAGGCTTTGGATGACTTCGGGAGGGACTACGGACTGCAGCATCGGTGAAACCCTGTGGCGGGGCTGGAGCAATGACAATGGCGATACCAACTGACTTGCATTCTGCATGGACTGCGTTGCATCGGACCTGGATGGCGGGACTCGCCGGCGCCACGGCGTGCGCACTGGCAGGGACATCGCCGGCGTCAGCCCAGGAGGTGGTCGATGTCGAGCTCATCCTCGCTGTCGACGTCTCCCTTTCCATGTCCTTCGACGAGTTGAAGATCCAGCGCGACGGTTATGTCGCCGCGTTGACCCACGACCAGGTGATCAGCGCGATCCGCAACGGCATTCACGGCAAGATCGCGATTTCCTATTTCGAGTGGGCCGGCGATCAGTCGCACTACATGGTCGTTCCGTGGACGGTGATTGCCAGCCGCGAAGACGCGGAGCGGGTAGCAGCGCAAATCACGGCCAGCCCGCCCAACAGCGCCCGCCGCACGTCGATTTCCGGCGGCCTGCGCTTCGCCTACGACCTGTTCGCCGAAAGCGCCTATAGCGGCCTGAAACGGGTGGTCGATGTTTCCGGCGACGGGCCGAACAACCAGGGCGAATGGGTGGACGTGGTGCGCGATGACATCATCTCGCGCGGCATCACCATCAACGGCCTGCCGCTGATGACCGACGGCGGGCTGATGACGACCTTCGGCATCCCCGACCTCGACCGCTACTATACGCATTGCGTGATCGGAGGGCCGGGAGCGTTCGTTGTGCCTGTGAACGACTGGTCGCATTTCCCGGAAGCGGTCAGACGCAAGCTGGTGCTGGAGATCGCCGGCGGACCAAGCGTTGATCCTTGGCCCGAACCGGAAGCGAATCCCGATGAATTGCCGGTGGTCAAGGTGGCGACCGAGCCGGGTTACGACTGCCAGGTGGGCGAGAAACGCTGGCGAGGCCGGACGCTCTTCTGGGAAGACCGCTAGGCGAAGGCTACGCGGCGACCAGCTGCTTGCGCTCGGCCCGCTCCTGCTGCGGCGAGCGGGCGTAGAGTTCGCGGTAGCATTTGGAGAAATGGGACGCGGAGACGAAGCCGCATGCCACTGCGACCTCGACGACCGGCAGTGAGGACTGCAGCAGGAGATGACGGGCGCGGTCGAGCCTGATCTCCAGATAGTACCGCGCCGGCGAGCGGCCCATTTCCTGCCGGAAGAGCCGCTCGATCTGGCGGCGCGACAGGCCGACATGCTCGGCGACCTCGACCAGCGACAGCGGCTCGGTGAGGTTTGCCTCCATCAACTCGATGATGGTCAGCACCTTGGAGTTCTGGACGCCGAGACGGGCCCGCAGCGGCAGCCGCTGGCGGTCCGTCGGACTGCGAACGCGGTCGGTCAGGAACTGCTCGCAGACGCGGTTCACCAGGGTGTCGTCGAAGTCGTCGCCGATCAGCTTCAGCATCATGTCGAGCGACGCTGTGCCGCCGGCGCAGGTGTAGATGTTGGTGTCGACTTCGAACAGGTCGGCGAACACGTTGACCTTCGGAAAGGCCTCCTGGAAACCCGGCAGATTTTCCCAGTGAATGGCGCAGCGCCGGTTGGCCAGCAGCCCGGCACGCGCCAGGATGTGCGCACCGGTGCACAGGCCGCCGATCGCGACACCACGATTGTGCTCCTCGCGCAGCCAGGCAAGCGCTGTCTTGCTCTGGAAGTTCTCGACGCCGATGCCGCTGCAGACAACGACCATGGACGGGCGCTCCGGCCCGGTCATCAGCTTCCGTTCCTGCTCAAGCGATGTGCCGACGGCGCACTCGACGCCATTCGAGGCGGCGACGGGACGCCCGTCGACACTGGCCAGGCGCCAGCGGTACGCCTCGAAACCGAGCATGCGGTTGGCGGCGCGCAACGGCTCCAGCGCCGTGGCAAACGCCATCATCGTGAAATCGGGAACGAGAAAGAAAACGATCGAGCGCTTGAGAGCTTGCTTCGAGGACAAATCCGCCTCCCGCGGTTTTGCGTGGCAGCGCATTGCTCAATGTCGCTTAGAGCAAAGCGTCACCAGAGAAAGGCTTTGATGTCAATGGAATGACGGGTCGCAAATCCGGAAGCGGCATGCTGTTCAACGAAAAAAGCGCCGGGCCAACGGTCCGGCGCTTTTGCGATACTCGGTTGCCGGTGTTCCGCCGGCAAGTAACTTAGTTGAGCACGAAGCCGTAGCGGGACGCGGCGAGGGCTCCCGTTTGGCCCGGCATGGTGCGGCTCAACCGCTGACGCTCGAACTCGGTGGCGAGGTTGGAGGGGCGGCGGCCGAAAAGGCGTGCGACAAGCTTCATGATCTTCACTCCATGCAAATCAGTTGTTGTTCCACACGGAGCATCCGGTGCGATGGCAGAGGGTGCTCGTCTGTTGAGGCGGATATAGGTCCGCGCCGGGCGTGGCGACAATGCAAAAACGAAGCGCTATATGTGAAAAACGACACTAAGGATCGATGTCCGCCGCAAGCTTAAGAAAATCCTACAAATTCAGAAGCTTGCGGCGGGTAATGCGCGGGCATGCGCTGCGTTTCTGGCTGCCATGCGTTGCTTGCATGACAGCGGCTCAGGAAGGCCAGCTGTCATTGGCACGGCGACGATCATCCGCCGTTTCGATGCCGGTGGCGATGCCCGGCCAGCCGATATCCTTCTGCACCTCGGCGGGCAGGCTGCGGATCAGCCTCTCCGTGCGGTAGTAGGCGCGATTGTGATTGATGCGACCGACATAGGCACCGATCGAAGAAAGAATGCTCATCTTGCTCTCCTGTGGTTGACCGGAGGCTTCGGCGTCATGGCGCCCGCTTGCCTGTCCGATGGTGCTCATACCGTCGACGAGCATTTCGAATGCGGTTACGGGCGACATGTCCTGTCTCCATGAGTTTGCTGCGGGACGAATTCCCGTCTGCGAGCTTGACTATGGGGCGCACTTCATATTCAATCAATCGAAATGGAATGATCATCTTGTTCAGGAAAATTGAACACCGGAGCCGACCATGAACGCCCCACTCAATCATCCACTGCCGCTGCTGGAGCTTGATGTTCTGCGCACATTCGTGGCGATTGCCGAGACCGGCAGCTTCACGGCCGCGGCGACAGCGGTGTTTCGTACGCCCTCAGCGGTTTCCATGCAGATCAAGAAGCTGGAGGACACGTTACGCCGCCCCGTCTTCACGCGTGACGCGCGCTCGGTCTCGCTGACCACCGACGGCGAAATGCTGCTCGGCTACGCCCGCCGCCTGCTGGCGATCAACCGGGACGCCGTGTCGAAGTTTGTCGTGCCGGACGTGTCAGGCGTGGTGCGGCTCGGCTCGCCGGACGACTACGGCGAACGCGTCCTGCCGGGCGTGCTCAAGCGGTTTGCGCAGTCGCACCCGTCGGTCGCGGTGGATGTCATCATCGACGGGTCGAGCAATTTGCGCGAACGCCTGAACAAGGGCGAACTCGACATAACGCTGTTCACCTCGTGCAAGACCATTCCGGCCGAAGCGGAAATCCTGCTCAACGAGCCGGTGGTATGGGCCGGCGCAAAGGGCGGCAGCGCATATTTGCGCTGCCCGCTGCCGATCTCCGTCTGGGAGGAAGGTTGCGCATGGCGCGCCGACGCACTCGAAGCGCTTGGCCGCGACGGGCACGACTATCGCATTGCCTATATGAGCGCACACACCGCCGGGCAGCGCGCGGCCATCCTTGCCGATCTGGCGATAGCGCCGCTGCCGCGTTCCTTCATCGGCAACGATATCGTCGCGCTGGGGCCGGAGCAGGGGCTGCCTGCGCTGTCGAGCTACAATCTGTGCATGCAGATTGCGCCAGAGGCTTCGGCGCCGGTACGCGCTGCAGCCGAGCATATTCGTGCGATGATGGAAACGCTGCGGGATCCGGCTTCTACGAAGGGCGCCCAAGCCGCGTAGGCACCTGACCGACAAAAGTCCGTTCAGGTTTCGCGATTTCGCCGCGCGGCGCGCTCCTCGCGTGAACGCCGGCGGGGCGCACCCGCCAGCTCGAGTTCCCCTTGCTGCCTGCGTTCCGGAAGTGTCACGCGGCTGGCGAGCCTCGGGAAAGCGTCGACCTTGTTGGGCAGCGCCATGGCGTGCACGAAGTGCTCCTGGAAGCGCGGCTCCAGCGCGGTCTCGATCTTTTCGATGCGCTTAACCGTTTCCTCGATCTCGCGGCGGTGGTTGCGGTTGAGCAAGGCCATGCGCGCGCCGGTGCCGGCGGCGTTGCCGACGGCGCTTACCTTGTCGAGATCGCAGTCCGGGATGAGGCCCAGCACCATCGCGTATTTCGGGTCGATAAAGGAGCCGAAGGCGCCGGCGAAACGTATCGAATCGACGTGGTCGGCGCCGATCTTTTCCATTAGCAGTTTCGTGCCGGCATAGAGCGCTGACTTGGCGAGCTGGATGGCGCGCACATCGTTCTGGGTGATGGTGATGCGCGGTTCGCTGTCGCTGAGCACATAGCCAAAGGTGCGTCCGGTCTGCACCACACGGGGGCTCTTCGCCGCGAGCGATCCGTCCACGACGCCGTCCTCGGAAATAATGCCGGCGAGGAACATCTCGGCGATCACCTCGATGATGCCTGAGCCGCATATGCCCGAAACACCCGTTGATTTGACGCTTTCGGCAAAGCCGGGGTCGTCCGACCACAGGTCGGAGCCAATGACGCGGAAGCGCGGTTCGAGCGTCACCGGGTCGATGCGCACGCGCTCGATGGCGCCCGGCGCGGCGCGCTGCCCGCCGGAAATTTCGGCGCCCTCGAATGCCGGGCCGGTCGGCGACGACGCCGCGACTACACGTTCGCTGTTGCCCAGAACGATCTCCGCATTGGTGCCGACATCGACGATCAGCATCATCTCGTCCTGCCGGTGCGGACCCTCGGACAGCGTGACCGCTGCCGCGTCGGCGCCGACATGGCCGGCAATGCAAGGGAGCATGTAGACGCGCGCGCCGGGGTTGATGTCGAGGTCGATCTCGCTACCCCATGTGTGAACCGCCCCCGAGACCGCAAGCGCGAAGGGCGCCTGGCCAAGCTCTGTCGGGTCGATGCCGAGGAACAGGTGATGCATGATCGGGTTGCCGACGAAAACGGCGTCGAGAACGTCGTCGCGCTCGGCGCCAGCCTGTTCGCAGACCTTGCCGACGAGACCTGACACAGCCTCGCGCACGGCTCGGGTCATCGCCCCGCGGCCCTCCGGGTTCATCATCACGTAGGAGACACGGCTCATCAGGTCTTCGCCGAAGCGGATCTGGGGATTGGAGATGCCGGCGGAGGCCGCCACACGTCCGGACAGAAGCGAAACCAGATGCATTGCGATGGTCGTCGAGCCGATGTCGCAGGCGATGCCATAGGCCTTGTTCTGCAGGCCCGGCCACAGCGCGATAATGGTCGGCCGCGAGGAATCCAGATCGCGATGGATCGCTGCCGTTACAGCCCAGTTTTCCTTGCGCAGGATCTTCTGCACCTGCGGCAGAAGATGCTGGGAGACCAGCAGGTCCTCCCAGCCCCAGTCCTTTTCCAGCATTGCCTTCAGGCGGTCGAGGTCGCCGAGCGGTTTGTGCATGTCGGGCTGATCGACCTCGACGTAGCAGAGCTGCACAGCCGGGAAGCGGTCGATATGGCGCGCATCGGCGTCCTTGCGCACGACCTGCGCATTGACAACCGTGTCCTGCGGCACGTCGACGACTAGGTCGCCCTCTACCGTTGCCGAGCATGAGAGCCGCCGGCCCTCTGGCAGGCCACGCACGCGGTCGTAGCGCTCCTCTTTCGGTCCCCGGGCGGATATGTGGTCGTTCGACGAGGTGATCTTGTGCTTGGCGAAATGGCCTTCCTGCACCTCAATCTGGCAGCGCCCGCAGGTGGCGCGCCCGCCGCATACACTCTCGACATAAACGCCGAGCTGGCGTGCGGCGTCGAGCACCGGCGTTCCCTTCGGGAAACGACCGCGCTTGCCCGACGGCATGAAGAGCACGAGCGGGTCGGTCATGTTGGCAGGCGGGTTCAAAGCGTAATGCCTATGCCCTTGCTCTCCGCGCCTCGCGGCCGCCGCGACGGCGGCCGCCCGCGTCGCTCTGTGTGTTTGCAGCGACAGGTGCGGCGTGCTCGCCCGGCTTGTAGTCCTTGTAGGTCCTGATCCAGGTGGCGCAGTCCTTGTCCGTGCCGGCAAGCACGTTGGCGCCGCGCACGGCCTCCATTTCCTGCGGACGGCACGGGTTCATGATGGCCGAGGTCATGCCCGCCCCGATCACCATCGGGATGAAGGCGGCGTTGATGCCGTGGCGGTGCGGCAGGCCGAACGAGATGTTCGACAGGCCGCAGGTGGTGTTGACCTTCAACTCCTCGCGCAGGCGGCGCAACAGGGCGAAGACCTGGCGGCCGGCATCGCCCAGCGCACCGATCGGCATCACCAGCGGATCGACGACGATATCGTGCGCCGGAATGCCGTAGTCGGCGGCGCGCTCGACAATCTTCTTGGCGACGGCGAAACGGACATCCGGGTCCATCGAAATGCCGGTCTCGTCGTTGGAAATGGCGACTACGGGAACGTCGTATTTCTTCACCAGCGGCAGGATCGCCTCGAGCTTTTCTTCCTCGCCAGTGACCGAATTGATCAGCGGGCGGCCCTGCGCGACCTTGAGCGCGGCCTCGATGGCGGCCGAGACAGAGGAGTCGATGGACAGCGGCACATCGACCAGGCTCTGCACGATCTCCAGCGTCTGGACCAGCAGCGCGGGCTCGGTAGCGTTGGGGTCGACGGCGGTGACGCCGGCATTCACGTCCAGCATCGTAGCGCCAGCCGCGACTTGCTCCAGCGCGTCCTTTTTCACCGTCTCGAAGTTACCTTCCACCATCTCGGCGGCGAGTTTCTTGCGGCCGGTCGGGTTGATGCGTTCGCCGATGACACAGAACGGCTGATCGAAACCGATGACGATCTCGCGGGTCGCCGAGGCAACGATGGTGCGGGTCATTCCTGATCTCCCAAGGGGTAAGACGTGTTTATACGTAATCTTCCTAGTGGCAACCGCCGGCCTAGCTCGCGGCGTCCTTCACCAGCTTCGCCTGACTTTCGGCGGGCGCGTCGCCGAGAATCTGCTCGAGCCGTTCGGCAACAAGCGCGTCGTCGGCGCCGGGTTCCTTGCGCCAGGGCTTGCGGCCCTTGAGCACGCCGGACTCATGAACGATTTCGGCAACCAGTTCCTCCTGCCGGTAGGCCATCATGTGGATGCCGGAGACGCCTTCGATCTCCTTCACCTCATTGATGATGTCGATGCACAGGCGCTTGCCTTCTTCCTTCTGATTCTCGGCACCCTCCAGCCGCGCAATCACGGCGTCCGGTATGTGGACGCCCGGAACGTTGGAGCGCATCCACTTGGCGGTGCGCGCCGAGGCGAGGGGACCGACACCGACGAGAATGAAACAATTCTCGGTCAGGCCCATGTCGCGCACGCGCTTCATGTATTCGCGGAACATCGGCACGTCGTAGCAGTACTGGCTCTGCGCGAACTGCGCCCCGGCGGCGATCTTTTTCGCCAACCGGTGCGGCCTGAAATCGAAGGGCGGCGCGAAGGGGTTGATCGCAGCCCCGAGAAATACGGCCGGCGGGGTCGTCAGCTTGCGGCCGGAGAGGAACCTGCTCTCGTCGCGCATGGTGCGGACCGTTTCCAGCAGCGACATGCAATCGAGGTCGAATACCGGCTTGGCGCCCGGCTGGTCGCCGGCCTGCACGCCGTCACCGGTGAGGCAAAGAATATTGGCGACACCCATGGCGGACGCACCGAGCACGTCGCCCTGAATGGCGATACGGTTCTTGTCGCGGCAGGCGATCTGCATGATTGGCGCGTAACCCATGCGGGTGAGCAGCGCGCAGATACCGACAGAGGACATGTGGCAGTTGGCGCCTGAGGCATCGACGGCATTGATGCCGTCGACCCAGCCGTCGAACACGGCAGCGCGTTCATAGACATCCTGCGCGTTGGCGCTATCTGGCGGGTTGAGTTCCGCCGTTACGGCAAACTCGCCGCGCCTGAGAACACGTTCCAGCCGCCCGAGCGAGGAGTGGCCGGGCATCGGCTCCAGCGGCAGGTCGATGCCGGCTGGATTCTCGTCGGTCTGACGTGGCCGCGTTGTCATGCCGCTTCTGCCTTGGCTTGCTCACCTTCCGCGGCCGCCTGAGCCGTCACGCGCAGCCAGGCCGAGGTCTCGCGCAGCGACTGATCGACGGGCTTCTGGATGTTCAGGATCGCATCGCCCTCGCGCATGCGCCGCGAACCTTCCCACGCCTTGACCCAGACGCAGGGCATGTCCGGTTCGACTTCGCAATTGCCGTTGGCGCGCACGCCGCCGCAGGGGCCATTGCGCAACTGCTTGGGGCAGTTCATCGGGCAAGACATGCCGGTGGAGGAAAGGATGCACTGGCCGCACATGCGGCAATCGAACAGGAGACCCTTCACGCGCTTTTCGACGAATTTCACCGGCGCTTCGGCGCGCTGGTAGCCGACGGCTTTCCACAACGGATGCAGCAGCAGGAACACATCGGCGAAACGGGCGTAGAACCATTCCAGCCCGCGCGAATGGCGGACGGACCACAGCCTGACCGAATAACGGCGCTGCACGCGGCGCTGCGGCGACACGTCCGCCGGATTGTAGGCCGTCTTCGGCTGCGCCTGCTTCACCAGGGTGGCCTGGGTCGGTTGGGCGCCGTCAGCCATTTTCTTTGCCGCCGGCCTTCACCAGCGCAACGAGGCGTTCGTGGTCGAAGCGTGCGTCGATATCGGCCATGGCCTTCTCTGCTTCGGCTTCGAGGTCGTCGCTGACGGAAACGGGGTCCGCCTTGCGCCATTCTGCCAGATAGGCGTCGGTCTCGGACGCACCGCTGCGCATTGCCGCCATGTCGATCGCCTCGGTGAAGCGCAAGGGCAGTTCGCGCTTGGCGTTCTGCCGTCCCTTGCGGACGATGATTTGCGCCGGGATATCGCGCCAGTAGACGATGATCAGGTCGGCCATGCGAGCCCGCCTTTGACGATGGTTTCGGAGCATTGCCGCAACGTTGCGAACCCCGCTTGCTATGGGGCGACGCCCGGGCATTCAAAAGCGACGTACGGCAGGGCCGTCATATGTGGTGAAAACGCAGGTTACGGCGGGCGCTTCGTTTGCCCTAGAGGGAGCCGAACAGCAGGCCCGCCGCTGCACTCGCGGCCCCGATGACGACGGCAATCACGAGCAGCGAGACGACGCCCACCGCGATGCCGCCGGCGAGGAAAATGCCGTCGCGTTCCGACAGCGAAAGTCCGATGAGCGCGAGCGCAAAGGCAGGCAGCCAGTTGCCCAGCGGGATCGGCAGGGTGACGGCGATCGACAGGACGAGCCCAACAATTCCGATGATCCGATCTGATGCGAATTGAGACGGGAACGGCCAACGCCTTGGTTTCACGAGTTTTTCGAGCCGCTCCAGCTTCGGGATGAACGTCTGGATCATGCCCCGGAAGCGGTCGGCCGAAATGGACCGTGCGAGCAGCGTCCGTGGAAGCCACGCCGTGCGGTAGCCGGCTACCATCTGGCCAGTGATGAGCAGCAGCGGCAGACCGAAAATGAGTGTTGCACCCGGTGGCAGCGGCAGGAGGTTGAACACAGCAAAAAGCACCAGCAATGCCGCGAAGCTGCGGTCACCGAGCGCGTCGCGGATGGTTCCAATCGCGACCGGTCCTTCGGTGGAAGCGCCAAGGTCGCGAAGAACCTGCGACAAACGTCTTGGCGCAGGTTTGGCCGATGCCGGGCCGCTAAGCGCGGCATTCGTTCCGGTCGTATCAGCATTCATGGCGTTGGACGCACATCGCGACTCGCGCGCTCCTTGGTACGGAGGTGTTAGTGCCCGCCCGGTGGAGGCGCAAGTAATGCTTCAGCGGCGAAACTCCAAGATGTCGAGCTTGGATTCGTAACGCGGAGCCGGAAATTCGATGCGCCAGCGCTCGTCGCCGCTACGGAAGGCGCGGCCGACTTGATCACTGTCAGGCCCCGAGCCATAGGCCGGCGCCTCTTCGCCGGCGATGTAGAAGGAGCCGAGATAGGTGAGGGCAGTGTCGCTTTCGGTGAAGAATCGACCCGTCGTGCGCTGCGACCCGGAGAGCTTTTCCAGCCGCCAGCCCGCGCCATCGTCGCTAACCCGGCATTTGAACCAGGAATAGACCACGAGCGAGGCCAGTCCGCCGACCTTGATGGTGCGGCATTGCCAATCGCCGGTCAAGTCGAAGCCGTCGAAGGAGACCGGATCACGCGCCAGGATTTCGTTCAGCGTTTCAATGTCTTCCGCGGCACCGCCGATGCGCGCCTCGTTGACGGCCTCAGCCTTCGTGGCATCGAAGGCTGCCAGCCGCGCCCTGTCGTGATCGGTGATCAGGCTTTCGATTTCGCCGGTGGCGTTGGCCGGGGCGGTAGCTGAAACAAGTACCGCGATAATGACGGGCGTGATGAAACGGCGCATGTCTTTCTCCTTTAGGCCAAACGGTTCCAGCGGAGAATCCCGGCGGTTTCAAGATGCGGCAGGCAACGCCGCCTTGCGCAGTGACGTATCCAGGTCGCCATAGCCCGTACGGCGCTTCTCGTACGCGAGACCGAGCAGGGCCGCGGCATTGATCGCGACCCTGTCCAGCGCCGGATCATCTGTCTGGGCGAGGTAGACCAGCTTCTCGTAGTGGCCGAAATAGTCCTTCGCCAGTTCCGGGTGCCGGTCGAGGCCGAGCGGTCGCATGAAGAACGCGTCGAAGTGCCGGCACAGGAAATCCGTCATGTAGAAGGACGTGAAGTCGCCGTCGGCGATTTCAGTGAAGTGGTCGTTGCCCTGGTAGAAGGCAAAGCAGTGCGGGCCTTCGATGCGCTCGACGCCGTGCTTCTCGCATACCCGGTCCAGATGTCCGCCCGTGCCGCAGTCGCCATAACCGACGAAGATGTTCCGGTGGCCTTCAGCGCGCGCTTCCTCAATCGCATCGTCAAGCGCCGGCGGGATGCGGTCGGGGTGGAAATGGAACTCGGCGGGCAGGCAGCGCAGTTCGAGGTGGGTGAGGCCGTGACGCTCGCGAACCGCCAGCACCTCTCGGGCAATCATCCCGCAGGCGATCACCAGCAGGCGCTGAGGCGCGCCATCGATGTCACTGGCGGTTTGGCTGGGCTGGCTTCGCATCGTTCTCGACCGCGGGCGCCCGCAGCCCGATATGCCGGCTGGGCAGTGTCAGGCGCTCTGTGCCTGATTGTGCTTGCGCTTCATGAATTCCTTGGCGGTTTCGACCGCGACAGCTGCATCGCGGCAATAGGCGTCCGCGCCGACTGCCTTGCCGAACTCCTCGTTCAGAGGCGCGCCGCCGACGAGCACGATCAGGTCGTCGCGTATGCCCTTTTCCTTCAGCGTGTCTATGACG
Organism: Rhizobiaceae bacterium; assembly: GCA_017643025.1. GTDB lineage: Bacteria > Pseudomonadota > Alphaproteobacteria > Rhizobiales > Rhizobiaceae > RCIO01. Next base: position 177,210 of record JAEPOG010000001.1, on the reverse strand, counting down.
ACCTTCATGTAGGGCATGGTGGTCGTCAGCAGGGCCGACATGCCAACGATGTCGGGCTGATGCTTCTCGATGGCGTCGAGATAGTTCTCGACCGGGTTGTTGATGCCGAGGTCGATCACGTCGAAGCCGGCGCCTTCCATCATCATGCCGACGAGGTTCTTGCCGATGTCGTGGATGTCGCCCTTGACAGTGCCGATCACCATTGTTCCCTGCTTCGGCGCGCCGGTTTCGGCGAGCAGCGGGCGCAGGATGAACATGCCGGCCTTCATGGCGTTGGCCGAAAGCAGCACCTCGGGCACGAACAGGATGCCGTCGCGGAAATCCTCGCCGACGATGCGCATGCCTTCGACCAGCGCCTTGGTCAGGATGTCGTAGGGCGCCCAACCCCGGTCGAGGAAAATTCGGGTGCCTTCCTCGATCTCTTCCTTCAGGCCGTCATAGAGATCATCGTGCATCTGCAGCACGAGATCTTCGTCGGACAGTTCGGAGAGAATGATCTCGTCGTCAGCCATGGCGGGTTCCCGATCGGTCGAGCTTCAGGCCACCGGTGGCATAAAGCATGCCGATTCATAGACTTCGATCATGCCTGCGCCATAGCCGATTTGCGACCTGCCGCATTAGGAAAGCGACCGAACGGGCTCGGCCGCATTGCTGTTTTGCGACACCTTCTGGCGCACGCGGGCCGTTTCGGTCATACCCCTCCGATAAGAATCCCGGATATGGCTGCAAATGCAGCGGATTCGCGATTGGGTACGGCGATGGAAAACGATCTTGCTCCGGCAGAGGATGCAGCACCGGCGCGGCGCGGTCGAGGCGATCGCGGCGGAGCGTCTGCCCGGCGTGCGGCGCGTTCCGGTGGCGGCCAGCGCGTGCAGCAGAGCTACATCCGCCGCGCCCACAAGGTCTACGAGGTTCTCGACGAGGAGGGCCTCGCGATCATCGAGCAGAATGCCGATACCATACTCGAGGAGATCGGCATCGAGTTCCGCGACGACGCCGAAGCGCTGGCACTCTGGAAAGAAGCCGGCGCCGATGTGCAGGGCGAGCGTGTCCACTTTCCGAAGGGGCTATGCCGCGAGCTGCTGAAGACGGCGCCCGCGACATTCACCCAGCATGCGCGCAACCCCGAGCGTTCCGTCCAGATCGGCGGCAACGCAACGGTATTCGCGCCGGTCTACGGACCGCCATTCGTACGCGACCTCGATCGCGTCCGCCGCTACGCCACGATCGAGGATTTCCGCAATCTGGTGAAGCTCGCCTATCTGGCTCCCTCCATTCACCACTCCGGCGGGACGGTGTGTGAACCGGTCGACATTCCGGTCAACAAGCGCCATCTCGACATGGTGTATTCACACATGCGCTACTCGGACAAACCCTTCATGGGGTCCGTGACAGCGCCGGAGCGCGCCGAAGACACCGTTGCCATGTGCCGGATCCTCTTCGGAACGCAGTTCGTCGAGGAAAACACGGTTGTCATCAACCTGATCAACGCCAATTCGCCCATGGTCTTCGACGAGACCATGCTGGGCGCCGCCAAGGTCTATGCGCGCGCCAACCAGGCGACGATCATCACGCCGTTCATCCTGGCCGGCGCGATGAGCCCGGTGACGGTGGCGGGTACTCTCACACAGGTGCTGGCCGAAGTGCTGGCGGGGGCAGCATTCACGCAGCTGGTGCGGCCCGGCGCGCCGGTGGTGTTCGGCACGTTTGCCTCGTCGATCTCGATGCAGTCGGGCGCGCCGACCTTCGGCACGCCTGAGCCTTCGCTGGTTTCGTGGGGCGCGGGTCAGCTGGCGCGCCGGCTTGGCCTGCCGTTCCGCACCGGCGGCTCGCTGACGGCCTCCAAGGTTCCCGATGCGCAGGCGGCCTATGAAAGCGCCAACACGCTCAACTCGGCGATGCTGGCCGGCACCAACTTCATGCTGCACTCGGCCGGCTGGCTGGAGGGCGGCCTGGCGTCGTGTTTCGAGAAGTTCATGATGGATATCGACCAGCTCGGCATGCAGCAGAGGCTGGCCGAGCCCGTCGACCTGTCGGAGAACGGCCAGGCGATGGACGCCATCCGCGAGGTCGGTCCCGGCAGCCACTATCTCGGCTGCGCGCATACGCAGGCGAACTTCCAAACCGCGTTCTACCGGTCGTCGGTTGCCGACAACAACTCCTTCGAGCAATGGCAGTCCGAGGGGGAAAAGACCGCGCCGCAGCGTGCCAACGAACAGGCGCGGCGCTGGCTCGAAACCTACGAGGCGCCTTATCTCGATCCGGGCATCGAGGAAGGGCTGCAGGACTTCATGGCTCAGAAGAAAGAATCGATGCCCGACGCATTTGCGTGAAACCTGGCCGCCGTTGCAAACGGCTGCCAAGGGTGGTTCCTTCGCCTGAGCAAGTTTGACTCAGGACATCGGCATTGGACCCAACCGTTCTCCTCATCGGCGTATTCGCCGTGTTCATTCCGGCGCTCATCCTGCCCGGTCCGGATTTCGTCGCCGTCGTGCGTTCTTCCATGACGCGCGGAACGGCGGCGGGTTTATGGACTACACTGGGTGTGTCCATCGGACTTGGCATGTACGCGACGCTCTCGATGCTTGGCCTGTCGGCGGTGCTCACCGAGTTCCAGTGGCTCGCTTGGGCAGTGCGTGTTCTGGGTGGAGCCTATCTCGTCTATCTCGGCGTCAGGCTGGTGTTGGCAAAGCCTGAGACGATCGAGATCGACGGGGAGGAGCGACGCAACGGGCCGCATCCGCTACTGTTTGGCTTCCTGGTTACGCTGACCAATCCCAAGGCCATCGTGCTGTTCGCCAGCGTTTTCGCAACGTCGGTCACCACGAGCACGCCCGGCTGGCTGATGGCGCTGATGGTGTGCATCGTCGTTGCGAGTTCGCTCGCCTGGTATTCCTTCGTCAGCCTGTGCATGTCGTCGGCGCCCGTCATCCGCTGCTTCGGGCGCATGCGGCACTGGATCGAGCGCGCCGCGGGCGTCTGCTTCGTCGCCATCGGCGGCAAGATCATCGCCGACAGCCGCAGCCCCATCACAGTTTGACACAGGCCACGCGGGAAAACTGAATATGAAAGAGATAGAGATCGCCACCGACGACGGCAGTGCGCCGGCGCGGTTGTTCGAGCCGCCCGTCGCGTCGGGAAAGTCCGGCGTGATCCTCTACATGGATGCGTTCGGCTTGCGCCCGGCGCTCGACCAGATGGCCGAGCGGCTGGCTCGCATCGGCTACACGGTACTGGTCCCGGATACGCTATACCGGTTCGGCGACTACGGCCCGCTGGACGCCAAGACGGCATTTTCCGACGAGGAAACGCGGGCGCGGCTGATCGGCATGATCGGCGCGACGACGCAGGCAATGACTGTTGCCGACACGCGCCATTTTCTCGAGGCGCTGCGCGCCGCGGGCGCAACAGGCCCGGTTGGCGCTGTCGGATATTGCATGGGCGGGGCGCGGGCGCTGAACGCTGCGGCGGCCTATCCGGACAGCATTGCTGCGGCTGCGAGCTTTCACGGCGGCAATCTGGCGAGCGACGCGGATGACAGCCCGCACCGCAATGCCGGTTCGATCACGGCTCGGGTCTATGTCGGCTGCGCCGGCGTAGACCGGTCGTTTCCGCCGGAGCAGTCGGCCAGGCTGGCGCAGGCGCTGCGCGAAGCGGAGGTCGACCACATCATCGAAAACTATGTCGGCAAGGGCCACGGCTGGGCGGTGCCGGACCATTCCGTCTACGATGAAGAAGGCGCAGAGCGCCACTGGAAGCGCCTGCTCGACCTGTTTGCCGAAACGCTCGGTTGAGGTTCAGACGTCCTCGACGTCGATGTCGAAGCGCTCGACCACGTCCGGGTGGATGAGGTTGGCGTGGAGCGACAGCAGCACGAGCTGCGCATCCGGCCCATCGCCTTCTGCCAGTGCAGCCTCCATGCGCTGTTCGACCAGCCTTAGCGCCTCAGGGCCGTTGGCGCGGGCGAAAGCATCCGGCCCGGCGAGGCAATAGGCGAAGAAGGCGGCGACGAGCGGATAGGATTCCTCCGGCGGATCGTCGTCGAAATAGTCCTTCATCAGATTGACGATGGTGAGCTTGGCGGGCTCCGGAACGGTCGCGGGGTGGAGGTCGGCGGCGTGCAGCGCCGCATCGAGCTGGCGCAGGTCGGACGAGCGGCCGAAAATGCCCAGAAATCCGAGAGATGAGCGCCGTCTTGCCATCAGCGCATGTTCGGCTTTTCCGCGGGCTGCGCAAGTACAAGGCGGGACCAGCCGATGCGACTTGCCTGAAAAATTCTTTCTTTGACCCCAAGGATCGCCCACAAGGCGGCGTCAAAGGGGCAAATGACGGCAATGATGCTGCAAGCGAAGGAGCCCGCCGACGGCGAACTGGCTGCGCGGGCAAGCGAAGGCGACCGGTCGGCGTTCGGGGCGTTGGTCGAGCGGCACTATGATTTTGTCTATCGCGTCGCATTCCGCTTCGCCGGGCAGCGCGGCGAGGCTGAAGACATCGCGCAGGAGGTCTGCGCGCGTCTCGGCCGTTCGATCCGCAGCTATCGCGGCGGGTCCGCCTTCACCACTTGGCTCTACGCCATTGTGGCGAATGCTTCCCGCGATTTTCTGCGCGGCCGCGCCCGCGAGGCGAGCCGGGCTGAAGCATACCGCGTACACGCGCTGATCGACGGCGAGGCGAACGAAACCGATGCCGACAACGACCCTGCCGAGGCCCTTTGGGCGGCGGTGCGGCAACTGCCGGACAAACAGTGCCAGGCGGTGACTCTCGTCTATGGCGAAGGTCTCAGCCACGCCCAGGCGGCCGAACTGATGGCCGTCGCGGAACCGACTGTGTCCTGGCACATCCACGAAGCGAAGAAGCGGCTGAAAGCCCTGTTGGGCGAAGCCGAGGATCAATGACCATGTCTGAGAATGACGAATTCGACATTCTGCGAAACGTGTCTGTGCCCGAGCCGCGCAAAGCCGCGCGCGAGGCGGCGTTGCGCAGCGCGCTCGACAGTTTCGACGAAGAAATTTCGACAGCGCCCCAAGGATCGGCGCAGCCGCAGCGTCAAAGCTCACGAATGAGCAAGCTGTGGAGCGCAATGATGGACAGGAAACTCGTGGCGACGCCCGCAATCGCAGGGCTGCTGGCATTGCCGGTCGCCGGTTACGCCACCTGGCAGTTGATGGAGGAGGGCGGTTTCGGCTTCGACCGGGCCCGCGCGCCGCAGCAGCCCATTGTCGAGACGAAGGCGCCCGGCTCTACGACGCCGGTCGAGCAGCAGGCAGCCGAGCAGGATCAGGAGCGTAGCCTCGATTCTTACGATGCGCTAACGGAGGAACCCGCTCCGGCGATGACGCGCGACATGGCTGCTTCGCCGCCGGCCGCAGCTCCGGCGGGCCAGCCTTCGCGCCTGCTGCGATCGCCATCGGGCGGTGCGTCCAAGCTGATGGTTCTGCCGCCGCAGCCTGAGCCGTTTCCGGAAGTCGAGGAGAACCGTGACCGCTTCCAGAATTTCGACACCAATCCGGTGCGCTCGGCGCTCGAGAGCCCGGTGTCTACCTTCTCGATCGACGTCGATACCGCGTCATATTCCTTCATTCGCCGGGCGCTGAAAGAGGGCTTCATGCCCAATCCCGACAGCGTGCGGGTGGAGGAGATGATCAACTACTTCCCGTACGACTGGGCCGGGCCGGAGAGCGCGGAAACGCCGTTCAACAGCACCATCACAGTGATGCCGACGCCGTGGAACGAGCACACCAGGCTGATGCACGTCGCCATCAAGGGCTACGATATGCAGCCGGCGGAGCGTCCGCAGTCGAACCTCGTTTTCCTGATCGACACCTCGGGTTCGATGAATGCGCCCGACAAGCTGCCGCTGCTCCGGTCGGCGTTCCGCCTGCTCGTCAGCCAGCTGGACGACGACGACACGGTGTCGATCGTCACATATGCTGGCAGTGCCGGCACGGTGCTGGAGCCTACCAAGGGGTCTGACCGCGCCAAGATACTGGCTGCGCTCGACAATCTCGAGGCCGGAGGCCGCACGGCAGGCGAGGCGGGCATACAGGAAGCCTACCGGCTCGCCGAGCAATCCTTCGTCGAGGGTGGGGTCAATCGCGTGATGCTTGCGACTGACGGCGACTTCAATATCGGCCCGTCCAGCGACGAGGAACTGAAGACGCTGATCGAGGAGAAGCGCGAGAGCGGCGTGTTCCTGTCCGTGTTCGGCTTCGGGCGCGGCAACCTCAACGACCAATTGATGCAGACCATCGCGCAGAACGGCAACGGTACGGCGGCCTATATCGACACGCTCGCCGAAGCCGAAAAGGCGCTGGTCGAGGAAGCAGGCTCGACGCTCTTTCCGATTGCCAAGGACGTGAAGATTCAGGTCGAGTTCAACCCCGAGGTCGTCTCCGAGTACCGGCTGATCGGCTACGAGACGCGGGCGCTGAACCGCGAGGATTTCAACAATGACCGCGTTGACGCCGGCGAGATCGGTTCCGGCCATTCGGTGACGGCGATCTATGAGATAACGCCCAAGGGCAGCCCGGCCGAGCTGGTCGACGCGCTGCGCTACGGATCGGAGCGCCCGGCCGTGACTGCCGGGGCGGCGAGCGACGAATATGCCTTCGTTAAGATCCGCTACAAGGCGCCGGATTCCGATACGTCGGAGCTCATCACGACGCCGGTGACGTCCGTCAACGAGGTCGCTTCCTTCGACGCCGCCAGCACGGACCAGCGCTTCTCGGTCGCGGTCGCGGCGTTTGGCCAGAAGCTGCGCAAGGCCGATGCGACCGCCGGCCTAAGCTTCGATGAAATCATGCAGATTGCCACCGCCGCACGCGGTTCCGACCCGTTTGGCTATCGGGCGGAATTCCTCTCGATGGTGCGCCTAGCCTCGGCGCTCGACGAAGCGCGGTAGTGGCAATGCCGGGCGGGTGCGCAGGTTTCCTCTGGCTCTAACCGCGCGCTCCCGCCAACCGGGCGGGTGAGGCAGGCCGGCGGGGTTCGTCCCCGCCGGTCTTTTTTGTGCTCCGTCATTTCCGGCCTTGAAAGATATATCTTTTATACGATATATCGAACAAACGACATATCGTAAGGAAAGCCAGATGCACGGACACAGACATCATTTTTCGGAATGCGGATCGCGCTGGCACATGAGCGGCCGCGACGGCGGAGAAGGGCATGGCCATGGCCGCGGGCGCGGCGGTCCGTTCGGGCGCCATCGCGGTGGACCGTTCGGCGGCCGGGGGCCGCGCATGTTCGATCCCGGCGCGCTGAGACTCGTCGTTCTCGGCCTGATCGCGGAGGAGCCGCGGCATGGCTACGACATCATCAAGGCGCTGGAAGCCAAGTTCCAGGGAGCCTATTCGCCAAGCCCCGGCGCGATCTATCCGATGTTGCAGATGCTGGAGGAAGCCGACCTCGTCGTGTCGCAGGCCGACGGCAACAAGCGCCTTTTCTCAATCACCGAGCAGGGCAAGGCCTATCTCGAAGAGAACGCCGCTGAGCTGGAGCGTATCAACGCGCAGATCCAGCACGTCGCAGGCCGTATGGGCGGCGTTGCGATCGGAGACGAGCTGCGTGCGCTGCGCTGGGCGATCCACTCCCGGATGCGCAGCGGCGAATGGACCTCTGAACAGACAGAGCAGGCCCGCGCGATCCTGAAGAAGGCGCGCCGCGACCTCGAAGACCTCTGACGAGGCGCACGTTTCCTGTCCGGGCGCGCCCTGATATTTCGATCGGGACGCGACCGGAGGAAACGCATTGGATGAATGGGACATTGCGCGCGGCGGACTGCGCTCGATATCGGCGCGGGAGATCAAGCTGTTCTGGCAGGGCTATGTCGAGCGGCGGAAACCGGTTCGCATCGACCACGGCAGCCTCTATTCGCGCTGGCGGCATGTCGCCGACGACCTGGTCATCTCACTCTATCTGACCAACCGCAGCGTTGGACTGTTCGTCCGCGGACAGCGCGGGGAGGGGTACAAGACAACCCTGCACCGGCTGTCGGCCTTTGAACCGAAGCTGGGCGAGGCGCTTGGCGCCAGCCTGACCGGCTTTGACGGCTGCTGCTACTTGAGCCGCTTGCCACTGCCCGTGACCGATCCGGCCAGCTGGCCAGAGGCCTATGAGTGGCTAGCGGAGAAGGAAGTGTCTTACCATCGTGTGCTGTGCGAATGTGTCGTTCGGGGCGCAACCGCCCCAACCTAGCACGCTGCTGTCAGCCCCGCGCGCGGCGGCGCTCCCTGCGGGGCGAACCGCCGGCATCGGCTCCGCTCTCATTGGCCGTCTTGTTACGCATCGGGCCAATGCGGCTCGTGATGTCGTGCAGCGTCGGCGTTGCCGACTTTACGTGTTCATCAAGTGCGGCGCGCATCGCCTTCAGATGCTCATTGGATGTGCCGCAGCAGCCGCCGATGATCCTGGCGCCGGAATCGATCGCAAGCCGCACATAGTCGGCCATCAGCTCGGGCGTGCCGGAATAGTGGATTTCGGCGCCGCGAAACTCGGGGATGCCGCAATTACCCTTGACGATGAGGTTGGCGTCGCCCTTGGCGCTGCTCATCTCAATCAGCGATGCAAGGATGTCGGAGGCGCCGACGCCGCAATTGGCGCCGACAGCGACCGGAGCTTCCGCCAGCCCGTCGGTGACACCGTGAATATCCTTGGGGTGCAGGCCCATCATGGTTCGTCCAGCCGTGTCGAAGGACGCCGTGAACGTGTAGGGCATGCCGACCTGGATGGCGGCTTCGGCCGCAGCGCGAATTTCGTCCGGCGACGACATGGTTTCGATCCACAGCACATCCGCGCCGCCGGCTCTCAGGCCTTCCATCTGTTCGACAAACGCTTCCACCGCTTCCTCGTAGGTAAGGGCACCCAGCGGCACCAGCAGTTCGCCTGTCGGGCCAACCGAACCAGCAACGATGACCTCGCGGCCCGAGGCGTCTGCGACCTCGCGCGCGATCTCGGCGGCGCGGCGGTTGAGTTCGTGCACGCGGTCATGGGCGTCGTGCAGTTTCAGCCGGTGGCGCGTGCCGCCGAAGGAGTTGGTCAGGATAATGTCCGAGCCTGCGTCGACGAATCCCTTGTGAAGCGTGGCCACCTTTTCCGGCGCGCTCTCGTTCCACAGTTCCGGGGCTTCGCCAGAGGCCAGCCCCATGGCGAAAAGATTGGTGCCGGTGGCGCCGTCGGCGAGAAGAACGCCCTTCTTTTCAAGAAGTGCGTTGAGGGGGTTGTGCATCGGAGAAACTCTCGACCGTATAGCTGGATAACGATATAAAGAAGTCTTTATATCTGTCAATCGGCGGATTGAGTGCGGAGTGAGAATTCGTCGGGCTGACGAGGCCTAGCGCAGCGTCGCGGCGAGGCTGCGCGCGTGGGCCGGCGCCTCGTGCGCGTTGACGATCGCAGCGCGGATCAGGTTGTCGAAATGGCGGGTAAGGGTGCGCACCGGATCGGTTGCGTTGAGCACAAGATACATGTCGCCGACGAAGATGGCCGCCCGTATCGAACCGAAGATCGTGTAGGGGATCGAATAGCGCTGGCGGCCGTCATAGATGTACAGACGGAAGGTCGGGTAAAGGTCGTCGAGCAGGTGCGCCATGTGGTCGAGCTGGCGCTTGCGCGCTTCGACGGGCAGGCCACCCCATATGCCGCGACCCTCGGCGAATATCTCCAGCGTGTGCAGCGCCATGCACACTTCCATGTCGGTTTCCGGCATGCGGTTGTATTCCAGCCGGTACTGCGCCTCCTTGGTTTGCGCTTCGGGACTGCGGTTGGTGATGCCCGCCTCGTAGTCGATGATTTCCGGCGTGCGCAGCAGATCGGGAATACCGGCGGGCACATAGCGGATCTTGGTGCCGACTGCCTCGGCGTGCCAGCGCGCAAGCAGGGTGCGATCGAAGGCGCCTGAACCCTCTTCGATTTCCAGGCTGGCGCGGATTTCGCCGGTGACGCCCTCGTCCTGGCTCAGCCCCAGCAGCCAGTCGAGCGACACCTTGTGCTCGGTGGCGATGTTGAGAAGCGTCTCGGCGCGGGGCAGGCGGGTCGAGGTGCCGGACAGGAGCTGCGACAGCGCCGAGCGGTCGATGCCGACGGCCGATGCGAATGCAGACTGGTTGTCGCCGGAGCGCGCCAGCAACTTTCGCAGCCTGTCGCGGAAGAGGGTGGAGAGGTCGCGCTTGTCCATTTGCAATGCTTCCGCTGCGGAATGGCTCTGTTGTTGACTTTACACAACATATGAAGCGCATGCATCGCAAAATCAACAGATTCTGCGCATTGTCGCGTTGCTGCCTTGCCGAACTACTGACAGCATTCTGTCAGCAGTCATGAAGGGCCGCGATTCGGGGGGAGTCGCGGGCCGCAAGCGAAAAGCAGGAGCATATGAGTACGCGCACGCAGTTGCGCGCGGGCGGGGGCGCCCGTGTGGAATGGCCAACAGTTTTGCTGATCGCGGCTTGTTACGCGGTCTGGGCGCTTGCAGGCGTCATGCTCTGGCCGGCTTATCCCATCGCCGCGCTTGCCGTTTTGACCCTCGCGATCGCCATGCAGTCGTCGCTGATGCACGAAGCAGCGCATGGACATCCGACGCGTGACGGTCGCGTCAACGAGTTGCTTGTCGCATTGCCGATCGGACTGACCTGGCCTTACCGGCGCTTCAAGTCGATCCACCTGCGCCATCACGCCGACGAGCGGCTGACCGACCCGCTCGACGATCCCGAGAGCTATTTCAAGGCGCTGTGGCAGTATCAGGCGATGCCGGTCTGGCTGCAGCGGCTTCTGGTCATCAACAACACCATGGTGGGCCGGTTCCTGCTCGGACCCCTGCTTAGCAATGCCGGGTTCCTGATCGGAGACGCGAAACTGATCGCTGAGGGCGATAGGGCCGTAGGCCGCGCATGGATTCACCATGCGCTTGGGCTGGCTATCGTGCTGCCCATCATCGTTTTCGTCTTCGAGATGCCTCTATGGGCCTATCTGATCCCCGCCTATCTTGGGCAGTCGATCATCTCGATCCGCACCTATGCCGAGCATCGCTGGTCGGAGCGGCCGGATGGGCGCACGCTGATCGTCGAGCACACGCCGCTGGCGCTGCTCTTCCTCAACAACAATCTGCACTACGTGCACCACAAGATGCCGAGCGTTGCCTGGTACAGGCTGCCCGGCCTTTTTCGCGAGCGGCGCGAGGAATGGCTGAAGGCCAATGACGGCTACTACTACCCGAATTACCTGTCGCTGCTGCGCGAGTTCGCCTTCCAGCCGAAGCAACCGGTGGTTCACCCTGTGCTGAGGCGGGAGCCTGAGCCGGGCAGGGCATTCCGGCCACGCGTGCGGGCCCAGAACATCCATGGCCTCGGCACCGCGCCGGTGCCCGCGAAGCCACCGAAAGAGTGAGCGGATCGCACTGGCGTCGGCCGGAAACCGGCGCTAACCAGCAGGCATGACCTTCGTCGCCGCGCTCCCAATGTACGACTGGTCCGAGGCGCGTGCCGAGACCGACGCGCAATGGGCGGCGCTGCGCGACGCCTTGCGCGCGGCTGGAATGGATGCGCCGGAGCACCTTGTCAGGCGCAATGCCGACCTGCCGGCTGTGCCGGGCGGCATCAGTGACCAGGCGGGCAACGTGGTCGCGCCCGATCCGGCTACAATGCCGCCCGACGAACTGGATATGCACATGCTGTGGCGCCACCCGGCATTGCTGTTCGGGCAGACCTGCTGGGGACCGATGGAACTTGGCCTTGGAGAGCATGTGCAGGTCGTCGGCCAGCCGGACTATTCCACCTTCGAAGGCGGGGACGGCGCCTTCTATTCCAGCGCAATCGTGATGCGGAAAGGCGAGACGCGACGGCAACAGCCTCCTGGTGGTGGCGAGGCAATCTTGCCGATCGAGGTCATGCGCGGCGCAAGGCTTGCCTTCAACGGGCCGGATTCCATGTCGGGCGTCATCGCGCTCACGCGCGACCTCGAGGCTGCCGGCGAAAATCTCGACCTGTTCGGCGGCAGTGTGGAAACCGGATCGCATCGCGGTTCGGTGGTTGCCGTCGCGGGGGGCAAGGCCGACATCTGCGCGGTCGACTGCCGGACTTGGGCGCTTGTGAAGCGCTTCGAACCGATGGCGACGGACGTGGAAGTCGTGGGCTGGACGGCAAGGCGCAAAGGACTGCCCTACATCACGTCCCGCCATGTCCCGCCGGAGGTCGTCGACGGCATGCGCGACGCGCTTGTGCGCGGAGGCCTAGCCTTTCCCGCTTTGTGACATCGCCCAGCCGATACCGGCTCCGACGGCGATGCCAATGCCGATGCCAAGCGAAACATTGTCCATCGCAGTGCCAAGTGCGGCGCCAATACCAACGCCAATGGCGATGCCGACGGCCATTCGTGAGCTGTCCATGGTGGAATTCCTCGTATCGGGAGCGCAATGCTCCGGTCAGCCACCCAGCCTCTCATCAAGTGGGTAGCTGGAGAGGATGTCACAACCCGCGTCGGTGATGAGCACCTGCTGCTCCAGCTTGACGCCTTCGCGTCCGCCGAGCCGCCCGGTGTAGCTCTCGACGCACAGCACCATGCCCGGCTCCAGAACGTCGTCGGCGGGAAGCGCGTCCTCAACGTCCTGCGGGTAGGGGATTGTGGGGTATTCATCGCACAGGCCGGCACCGTGATAGAGGCAGCCATAACGGTTGGGCAGGCAGTCGTCGGGCAGCGTCCGCGCCGTTTCCCACAACTCGCGATGCGTCATGCCCGGTCTCAGGATTTCGATATTGTGCGCAACCTGATCGCTGGCAATGCGGTAGAGTTCACGCTGCTCGTCGCTCGGCATGCCATCGCCGGCCAGCCATGTGCGCGAGATGTCCGAGCAGAAACCGTAGGGGCCGATGAGGTCGGTATCGAAGGAGACCAGATCGCCAGCCTCGATGATGCGCGCGGAGGATTCCTGGAACCACGGATTGGAGCGTGGGCCTGATGCCAGCAGCCGGGTTTCGATCCACTCGCCGCCGCGCACGATGTTGCCATGATGGAGCAGCGCCCAGAGGTCGTTCTCACTCATGCCGGGCCTAAGCCCGGCCTCCATTTCACTCATCGCTGCCTCGCAGGCAGTGATGGCGCGGCGCATGCAGAGGATTTCGTCTGCCGACTTGATGGCGCGGGCGCGCTCGATGACCTGCTGGCCGTCGTGGACGCTGACGCCGCGCGCGAGCAGGGCTGCCTGCGCGTCAGGCTGCAGATAGTCGATGGCGACGCGGCGGTTGGTGCCGCCGTGTTCGCGCAATAGACCGGCGACCTCGTCGGCCCAGCGGTCGATGCGCTTTTGGATCGCGTCGCCGCCATACATGAAGATGGTCGAGTAGGCCGGACGCACCTCGTCCACCGTGCCGGCGTGGTCCGACAGGTGCTCGCAATGATGATAGTCGAACAGGATTACCGGGCCTTCGGTGGCGACGAAGCAGAAGCGGGTGGCGTTGTGCGTCACCCAGAGCTGCATGTTGGTACTGTCGGTCGCGTAGCGGATGTTGACGGGGTCGTAGACCAGCAGGCCGGCATAGTCGTGCCGGGCCAGCTCCGCCCTGATCCGCGCCAGCCGGTAGCGGCGCATTGCGGTCGGGTCGGGGTCGGGAATGCCTGCCGCGCGCCATTCGGCTTCGGCCAGTGCGCCGTAGCCCAGCACATGCTGGTTCAGCGTGGCTGCCTTGCGGCGCGCCTGATCCTCCAGTTCGGCGGGCGAAGGGATGGCGCCGCCTGGAACGAACGGCATGATCTTGCGGTGCTTGCCGAAGCTGCCGGTCCGGTCCGATGGCGCCATATGTCTCCCCGTGTCAGTCGATCTTCGATGCGTCCTTGAACATGACGCGGTGACGGCGGTTCTGGATCCAGTCGTCCAGTTCCTCGTCGGTCATGTGGTGGGCGGGATCGAAGCGGTTCCAGTTGATGATGTCTTCGGGTGCCTTGCGCCAGCGCTTGTAGGGCGCCTTGGCGGGCGGACCGAACGCCATGATGTCGAGCACCGAAAGCTCGTCGGGAATGCCGAGCAGCGGCTTCATCGCCACTTGCGCGGCCTCCTGGCCGATGGCGGTGATCCACCAGACGTTATAGCCGAGCGCGCCGGCGGCGAGATGCGCCGACATGGTGGCGGCGGCCACCGACTGAAGCAGGATGCGTTCGGCGTTTTCGCGGTACATGCGGTTGAGGTCGGACTCGTCGTCGCGCAGCACCGGGAAGGCGTTCACCCATCGGAAATCGGTGGCGACCACGATGAAACCCGGCGCGGTGGCCAGCCCGCGATAGTCGGGCGTCGGGAACTTCATTTTCATCTTGGCGCGGGCGCGCTGTTCGTCGACGAAATAGCTGGCGATCGTCTGCTTCAGCTCCGGCTCGGTGACGACGATGAAATGCCAGGGCTGGGCGTTGGCGCCCGACGGTGCGTGTCGCGCCGCCTCCAGGATCATCTCGTAATGCTCGCGCGGCACCTCGAAGTCGGGATCGAAGGCGCGCACGGTGACCCGGTTGGTCATCACCTTCATCAGCGGGTCGTAGCGCTCGCGCGAGCCGATCTCCGGCAGGTCGACCTTGGCCTCGGCGTCAGCCAGTTCCTCGGGCGTCATGTTTTCGGGATGGGCGTTCATGATCGTTCCTCCGCTTTGAAGGAACGATCCCACACCGAGGGGATGCGCTCAAGCGCGCGGCTTCGCGGGGCGGTCATGGCATCAGCTGCCCGCCATTGACCTCGATCACCTGGCCGATGACGTAGCCGGAGAGGGTTTCGGAGGCGAGGAAGAGATAGGCGCCGACGCAGTCGTCCGCATATCCGATGCGGCCCTGCGGGATGATGGAAGGCGCGGATTCGAGCTGTCCAGGCAGAGCGTAGCGATCCTGGAACGGCGTGTGGATCACGCCTGGGGCCACGGCATTCACCCGGATGCCAAACTCGATGAATTCCTTCGACATGCCGCGCGTCACATTCGACACGAAGGCCTTGGACGAGCCGTACAGCCCCGCGCCGGCGCTTGCGCCGTTCCTCGCCGCGATCGACGTGGTGTTGATGATGAAGCCGCCTGACGCCTTCATGTGGGGGATGGCCGCTCGCGTCGCAGTCACCACAGAGCGCGCGTTGAGGTCCATGACCGCGTCATAGTCGGCGTCGGTCGCGTCGGCATAGGCGACGCGCTTCACCATGCCGCCGGCATTGTTGATCAGACCGTAGAGGCCGCCAAACGCGGCTGCGGCTTCGTCGACCACCCGGCGTATGTCGTCGGACTTCGAGAAGTCGCCTTTGACCAGTTTCACCTCGCCGCCGGCATCCGCGATCTCCTTCGCCAGCTTCTCGGCGGCGTCGGCGCTCGAATTGTAATGGGCGATCACCTTCGAGCCCTGTGCGGCGAACGCCTTGGCGAGAGCCGCGCCGATGCCGGTCGACGCGCCGGTGATGAGCACTGCCTTGCCGGCGAGGTCGGGTATTTTCACTGTCGAGAAGTCCATGCTGCGTCCTCTTGTCCTGAGAGCGCGGGACTATGGAGCGCGGGTTGCGCCGCGGGCAAGGGCAGCGTGGGTCACAAAAGCGAACCTCAAGCCCGCATCTTCTCGCCGGCAGGGTCGAATGGCGGGTCGACATTGATCCGTGCGGCGCAGCGGTGGCCGAGGATTTCGATCTCGAACAGGCCTTCGCGCTCGTCCTCCGCCAATTCCGCCGGCACGTAGCACTGCGCCATCGACTTCTGCACGTAGTGGGCATAACCGCCCGACGTGACCCAGCCGACAACGCTCCATTCGCCGTCATGGATGCCGCGGACGGAAGCCGCGCCGAAATCGGCCGACGATTTCTCCGCCACCTTGCCGTCCGGGCCGTAGCGGCTCGGGCCATGGCCGTGCGGGTCTTCCACAGTGCCGAAATCCTTGCCGTTGACTTTGGCCCAGATCGGCTCGTCGCCCATCACGTCGGCGTCGATGGCGTCGATCACCATGGAGACGCGGCGCAGCTTCGGGCCGTCCTGAAGTTCCCTTGCAGCTGCGTCACGGCCGATGAAGTCGTTCTTTTCCATCTTGATGAAGCGGTCCATCGAGCCCTCGAACGGCCCGTAGATCGGCCTGAGTTCGCGGAACCAG
The DNA here is from genome assembly GCA_017643025.1 of Rhizobiaceae bacterium. Lineage (GTDB taxonomy): Bacteria > Pseudomonadota > Alphaproteobacteria > Rhizobiales > Rhizobiaceae > RCIO01. The sequence continues at coordinate 161,133 of JAEPOG010000001.1, read as the reverse complement.
GTCGGGAAGTTCTTTTCCAGACGCATCGACAGCAGAGCGCGCATGCCGAAATCGGCGAGGCCGAACTCCTCGCCTGCTTCCTTGATGGCGAGATAGACCTTGCGCTGGTAGGCCGGCGGCATCCAGATTTCGTAACCTAGGTCGCCGGTGTAGGTGAGGCGGTTCACCATGCAGGGCGCGCCGGCGACCGCCATTTCGCGGAAATCCATGAAGCGGAATGCGCCGTTGGAGACGTCCTCGTCGGTAAGCTTCCGCAGCACGTCGCGGCTTTTCGGGCCGGCGATGGAGAGGCCGACCAGAGTCTGGTCGAAACGATGCAGCCCGACCGAGCCGTCCTTCGGCTGATGCTTCTCGAACCAGCGCATGTGGTATTTCTGCGCAGCCGACGATCCCCAGATGAGGAAGCGCTCGTCGCTTGCCTTGGCGATGGTGAAATCACCGATCAGCTTGCCGAATTCGTTCAGCATCGGCGTGAGCACAATGCGGCCCACCTTCGGCATGCGGTTGGTCATCAGCCGGTTGAGAAAGTCCTCAGCGCCCGGTCCGGTGACCTCGTATTTGGCGAAGTTGGCGATCTCCGTGACGCCGACGCGCTCGCGCACGGCGCGCACCTCGTTGCCGACATGCTCGAAATCGTTGGAGCGGTGGAACGAGACGATGTCCTTCGGTTCCGTGCCCTTGGGCGCGAACCAGAGCGGCGTTTCCAGACCCCAGCTGTCGCCCATGACGGCGTTCTGCGCGACCATGATGTCGTAAAGCGGCGTCGTCTGCGCCGGGCGCGCGGCAGGCAGTTCCTCGTTGGGGAAGCGGATGGAGAAGCGGCGCGAATAGTTCTCGCGCACCTTGGCGTTAGTGTAGCGCAGGGTCGCCCATTCGCCGAAGCGTGAAACGTCCATGCCCCAGACGTCGAAGCCGGGATCGCCGTTGACCATCCAGTTGGACAGCGCCAGACCGACGCCGCCGCCCTGGCTGAAGCCGGCCATGACGGCGCATGCCGACCAGAAATTCGTCAGGCCCTGCACAGGCCCGACGAGCGGGTTGCCGTCGGGGGCGAAGGTGAAGGGGCCGTTGATGATCTGCTTGATGCCGGCGCGTTCGATCGGCGGGAAGTGGCGGAAGCCGACCTCCAGCGACGGCGCGATGCGGTCGATGTCGGGCTGCAGCAGCTCGTGGCCGAAATCCCACGGCGTGTTGACCGGCGACCACGGCTTGCAGGCTTTTTCATAGGTGCCGAGCAGCATGCCCTGCCGCTCCTGCCGCGTGTAAATCTCGCCCTTGAAGTCGATGACGTGGCAGAGTTCGCGGCCGGAGGACTGATTGTATTCGATCACCTCCGGCATGTCCTCGGTGAGGAGGTACATGTGCTCCATGGCGAGGACGGGCAGCTCGAGCCCGACCATGCGGCCGATCTCACGCGCCCAAAGGCCGCCGCAATTGACGACGTGCTCGGCCTTCACTGTTCCCTGCTCGGTGATCACGTTCCAGGTGCCGTCGGTCTCCTGCGTCAGCTCCTTGACCGGGTTGCGCAGCACGATCTCCGCGCCGAGCTGGCGTGCGGCCTTGGCATAGGCGTGGGTGGTGCCGGAAGGGTCGAGATGGCCCTCGATCGGGTCCCACAGCGCGCCGACGAACTTGGTCTCGTCCATGATCGGGAACATGGCCTTCGCCTCGGAGGGCGTAACCAGTTCGGTCTCCATACCGAGATAGCGGCATTTGGCGTGCACGAGGCGCAGGAAATCCATGCGCTCCGGCGTATCGGCCATCTGGAAGCCGCCGACGAGATGCAGCGAGCAGGACTGGCCGGTCAGCTTCTCCAACTCGTCATAGAGGCCGATCGTGTAGGCCTGCAGCTTGGCCACGTTCGGGTCGCCGTTGAGCGTGTGGAAACCGCCGGCGGCGTGCCAGGTCGAACCGGAGGTGAGTTCCGACCGCTCGATCAGCATCACGTCGGTCCAGCCGGCCTTGGCGAGGTGGTAGAGCACCGAGCAGCCGACCACGCCGCCACCAATCACAACCGCTTTTGCATGAGATTTCATGGAGTTCATTCCACTGCTTGAAATTGTGATTCAGGCGCCCGGTGCGGGGCCGCTCAGAAGTCGGTCGGGGCGCCGCCCTCGGCGATGCGGCGTTCGACGAATTCGTTGATCTCTTCCTCGATTGCCGGGTCGATGGCCGGTTTCTGGTAGGCGGCGAGCCGCTCCTTCCAGACGCGGTTGGCGCTTTCCATGACGGTCGGGCTGCCTGCCAGCGACCATGTCTCGAAATTGCGCCAGTCGGACAGGATCGGCGAATAGAACGCGGCCTTGTAGCGCGCCTGGGTGTGCGCGGTGCCGAAGAAGTGGCCGCCGGGGCCGACGTCGCGGATCGCCTCGACTGCAAGCGCGTCTTCCGAGAGGTCGAGCGGTGTCAGGAACTCCGCCACCATCTGCAGAAGGTCGATGTCGAGGATCATCTTCTCAAAGGAGCAGCGCAGGCCGCCCTCGAGCCAGCCAGCGCCGTGCATCATGAAATTGCCGCCGCCCTGGATGGCGCCCCACAGCGAGAAGACGCTTTCGTAGGCCGCCTGCGCGTCGACGGTGTTGGCCGCACAGGTGTTGGAGGTCCGGTAGGGGATGCCGTACCGGCGCGCCAGCTGGCCGCCGGCCAACTGCGCCTTCATGTATTCGGGCGTGCCGAATGCCGGGGCGCCCGACTTCATGTCGACATTGGAGGTGAAGCCGCCATAGGCGACCGGCGCACCCTTCCTGACCATCTGCGAGAAGGCGAGGCCGGCCAGAGCCTCGGCGTTCTGCTCGACCAGCGCACCGGCGATCGTCACCGGCGCCATGGCTCCCGAGAGCGTGAAGGGTGTGACGATGACGATCTGCCCGGCAGACGACATCTGCATGATGCCCTCCATCATCGGGATGTCGAGCTTCAGCGGCGAGTTGGTGTTGATGATGGTGTAGATCGACGCCTCGTTCTCCAGCTGCTCGCGGGAGATGCCGCGCGCAATGCGCGCAATCTCGATGGCGTCGACATTGCGTTCCTTGCCCAGCGAGTAGCAGTGGAACGGCTTGTCGGTGATGACAGCCAGGTCGCGCACGCATTCGAGGTGCCGGATCGACGGGTGGATGTCCGTCGGCTCGACGGGATAGCCGCCGGTGCAATTGATGATGTTGTGGGTCTGCGCGAGCCTGATGAAATTGCGGAAATCCTCCTGGTTGCCGGGCCGGCGGCCCCGGTCGAGATCGGAGGAATTAGGCGCCGACCCCATCTGCGCGAAGATGACGTTGTTGCCGCCGAAGCGGACATGGTGATCGGGGTTGCGCGCATGAAGCGTGAATTCCGACGGGGCATGCGACACCAGTTCCAGCACCATGTCGGGATCGAAGCGGACGCGCTCGGACCCGTCGCGGACATCCGCGCCGTGCTCCTTCATCAGCCGCCGCGCCTCGGTGTGCAGCACTTCGAGGCCGATCTCCTTTAGCACGCGCAGCGAAGCGAGGTGGATCGACTCCAGCTCGTCGTCGGAAAGAAGCTTGGTTGGCTCGAAGGGAATTCTGAGCTGGCGGAAAGGCGGCTGCTCGAATTCGGCAGATGCCGCGGCCCTCTTGCCGGCGCGGCCGCCACGGCGCGCGCGGTCTGATTTGGCTTCGGGCGGGAGGCTCACATCGGTCATTCAGGCGTCCATTGCCGGTACGGGAGCATATTGGACGCGGGCAGGGACGCCGGTTAAGTGTGCGGCGACCAAAAGGGCGAAAGAATCGACATGGCCGTGTCGCATCCAGGCGCGCATTACGACGTTGCCGTCATCGGGCTTGGCGCGATGGGGTCGGCGGCGCTTTTCCATCTGGCGAGGCGCAGCGTGCGGGCAATCGGCATTGAGCAATTCGCGATCGGCCACACACGCGGGTCATCTCATGGCGAGACGCGGGCGATCCGCCTCGGCTATTTCGAGCATCCGTCCTACGTGCCGCTGGTACGCGCCGCTTACGAGGGCTGGTATGAGCTGGAGCGGCTGACCGGCGAGAGGGTGTTGACCAAGACCGGCGTGCTGGAGATCGGCAAACCCGGCAGCGCCATCGTCGCAGGGTCGCTCAGCGCCAGCCGAGAGCACGGGCTTGAGCATGAACTGCTCGATCGCGCCGGGATCGCGCGGCGGTTCCCGCAGTTCACGCTTCCGGACGGCTACGAAGCGGTCTGGCAGCCGGATGGCGGCTTCCTGCGGCCCGAACTTGCAAACATGTTGCACCAGGAACAGGCCCGGAGGGCTGGCGCTCAGATCGTCGAGAATTGCAGGGTGAGGGGGATCGAGCCTGCGGACGGTGGTATCCGTATCGTGACCGATAGCGGGACCATCCATGCCGGCTCGGTGATAGTGGCGGCGGGAGCATGGATGGGTGAACTTGTGCCCGAACTGAAACCGAAGCTGACCCTTGCTCGCCAGGTGGCGTGCTGGTTTGAGCCGCGGCGGGCGCAGTCAACCGAACTGGGCGCATTACCCGTCTTCATCATCGATAGCGAAGAGGATATCGCCTACGGCTTTCCCGACATCGGTTCGGGTTTCAAATGCGCCTCGCACCATGATAGCGGCATTTGGGACTCCGCTGATGACGCGCGGCAGGACGCCGGACCGGCTGACGAGAAACGGATGCGCGATTTCCTCGAAGCGTATCTGCCGGATGCCGCAGGGTCGCTGAAAACGATGAGCACCTGCATCTACACCAAGACGCCGGACGAGGATTTCGTCGTCGACCTGCATCCGAGCGACAGCCGCATCATTGTCGCATCGCCCTGTTCCGGTCATGGCTTCAAATTCGCAAGCGTGCTCGGCGAGGTGCTGGCCGATCTCGCCATCGAAGGCGCGACACGCCGCGACATCTCGCGCTTTCGTATCGACCGGCGGTCGCTGCTGCCAGCTTGAAGCGGATCGACGCCTTCCGCTAGATTGGACCCATGAAGCGCGCGCTGCTTTTCCACCCCTTTGCCGAGACGCCCTCGCGGCGCACCCGGCATACCGAACTGCTGCGGCTCTGCGCGCGCATCGGCTATTCGCCGCCTGCCGTCGCCTGAATTCATCCCGGCGCTGCCGGACTGATTCAAGCGGAGAACACAAGGCCATGACCTATCAGAACTTTTCCCTGAAGCGGCTTCAGGAGATGGATGCCGCGCACCATCTGCATCCCTTCACCGACCATCGCGACCTGCGCGCCGCCGGCTCGCGCATCATCACACGGGCCGACGGGCCCTTCATCTACGACAGCGAAGGCAACGAGATCCTCGACGGTATGGCCGGTCTCTGGTGCGTCAATGTCGGCTACGGCCGCGACGAACTGGCCGAGGCCGCTTACGCGCAACTGAAGGAGCTGCCCTTCTACAATTCCTTCTTCCGCTGCACGACGCCGACGCCGGTGCTGCTGGCCGAGCGGCTCGCGGCCATCGCGCCGGACGGCGTCAACCAGGTGTTCTACGGCTCGTCGGGTTCGGAAGCGAACGATACGGCGCTCAGGCTCGTACGCCATTACTGGGCGCTGGAAGGCAACCCGCAGAAGCGGATCGTGATCTCGCGCAACTGGGCCTATCACGGCTCCACGATCACCGGCGCGTCACTGGGCGGCATGGCCGCGATGCACGGCCAACTCAACGGCCCGGTGCCCGACATCAGGCATGTCATGCCGCCCTATGCGTTCGAGCTGGCTGAGCAGGGCGAAAGCGACGAGGCGTTCGGCCTGCGTGCGGCGAAGGCTGTCGAGGACGCCATTTTGGAAGCGGGAGCGGAGAATGTCGCGGCCTTCATCGGCGAGCCGGTGATGGGGGCAGGGGGCGTCAAAATCGCGCCGGACAGCTACTGGCCCGAGATACAGCGCATCTGCCGCAAGCACGACGTGCTATTGATGCTAGACGAGGTGATCACCGGCTACGGGCGCACGGGCCAATGGTTCGCCGCGCAGACCTTCGGGCTGGAGCCCGACACGATCACCACCGCCAAGGCGCTGACCTCGGGCTATCAGCCTCTGTCGGCGCTGCTGGTTGGCGACCGCATAGCTTCCACGCTGGTCGACAAGGGCGGCGAGTTCTTCCACGGCTACACCTACTCAGGCCATCCGGTGGCGTGCGCGGTGGCGCTGGCCAATCTCGACATCATCGAGCGGGAAGGGCTGATCGAGCGCGTGCGCGAGGAAACAGGCCCTTATCTCAACAAGGCGCTGAAGGAGGCGCTTTCGGGCCACGGGATCGTCGGCGAGGTGCGCTCCATCGGCCTGATGGGGGCGATCGAAATCGTGCGCGACAAGGAAAGCCGCGAGCGCTTCTCCAATGCCGGCTCGGCTGGTGTGGCGGTGCGCGACCATGCCATCGCCAACGGCATGATGCTGCGCGCCGTGGGCGATACGATGATCCTGTCGCCGCCGCTGATCTGGACAAAAGAGACGATCGACATGGCCTGCGAGCGCATAGGCAAGGCGCTGGATCTCGCGGAGGCCGGTCTGAGAAAAGCGGGCTAGAAAACAAGAAACCGCGCTCTCCGGGCGGGGAGGACGCGGTCTTGCCAAAACACGCCTGGCTCTTCGCAAGGAAAAACGCGGCGAAGGTTACAGCTCCGGTACGCGTGACCTGATCCGGAGCGGTGTGGAGGCTTTGTTCGCCGCCACGCCGTCCGTTTTAGCCGCACATCGTTACCGCCCGGTTATCGAGCGCTTAAGCAAAGGTGAATTGGGGTCTTTTTCGCGCAGAATGTGCTTACGAAAGGGAAGCTCTTCACTTGCCGCGCAGGAAATTGACGATGCCGGAGAAATCCTTGCCGCCATTCCCGGCGCTTTCGAAGAGCGCATAGAGCTGTGCGGCCTCGGCGCCGAGCGGCGTGATCGCGCCGGACGATTGCGCCGCCTCCTGTGCCAGCCGCAGGTCCTTCAGCATCAGCGCCGCGGCGAAACCGGGCGCATAATCCCGGTTGGCCGGCGAGGTGGGCACAGGTCCGGGCACCGGGCAGTAGGTGGTGAGCGACCAGCACTGGCCTGACGAGGTGGACGCGACGTCGAACAGCGCCTGATGCGAGAGGCCGAGCTTTTCGGCCAACACGAAGGCTTCCCCGACGCCGATCATCGAAATGCCGAGGATCATGTTGTTGCAGATCTTGGCGGCCTGTCCGTTGCCGGCATCGCCGCAATGGACAACCTTGCCGGCCATCGGGTCGAGCACGGGCTCGGCTGCGGCGAAAGCTTCCTTGGAACCGCCGGCCATGAAAGTGAGGGTGCCTGCCGCCGCGCCGCCGACGCCGCCCGACACCGGCGCGTCTATGGACAGTAGACCGTGTTTCGCCGCAATCGCATGGGCCGCGCGAGCGGAGCCGACGTCGATGGTGGAGCAATCGATCAGCAGTGCGCCCTTCTTCATCGCCGGCGCAATGTCCTCGTGCACCGAGAGCACATGCTTGCCGGCAGGCAACATTGTCACGACCGCGTCGGCGCCTTTCACGGCTGCAGCGGCGTTGGCCATCACGGTCACGCCGTTCGTGCCCGCCGTCTCCAGGTTTGCGGTCACGAGGTCGAAACCCTGCACGGTGTGTCCGGCCTTGACCAGATTGGCGGCCATTGGGTGGCCCATATTGCCGAGGCCGATGAAGCCGATTGTGCTCATTGCCGCATTCCTCCGAATGTATTGTTGTCAGCGTCCGACCAGATGCCGCGCGATGATGACCCGCATGATCTCGTTGGTGCCTTCGAGAATCTGATGCACGCGCAGGTCGCGTACCAGCTTCTCCATTCCGTAATCGTGGAGATAGCCATAGCCGCCATGCACCTGCAGCGCGTCGTTGGCGATGTCGAAACATGCGTCGGTGACGAAGCGCTTGGCCATCGCCGACCATTTGGAGGCATCCGGCGTCTTGCGGTCGAGGCGTGATGCGGCGGCGTAGAGGAAAATGCGCGAGGCTTGAAGGTCGGTCTCCATGTCCGCCAGCTTGAACTGCAACGCCTGGAAGCGGTCGATCGTCTGGCCGAAGGCCTTGCGGTCGGCGGCATAGGCCAGCGCCTTGGTCAGGGCCGCTTGCGCACCGCCGAGCGAGCACGCCGCGATGTTGAGGCGGCCGCCGTCAAGACCGGCCATGGCAATGCGGAAGCCGGCGCCTTCGCCGGACAGCAGGTTTTCCGCCGGTACCTTGCAGTCCTCGAAGATCACCTGGCGAGTCGGCTGCATGTGCCAGCCCATCTTGTTTTCTAGCGGCCCAAAGGAAAGGCCCGGCGCATCCTTCGGAACGACGAGGGTCGAGATGCCCTTCGGACCGTCCTCGCCGGTGCGCGCCATGACAACATAAACATCTGAAGAGCCGGCGCCGGAAATGAACTGCTTCGCGCCGTTGAGGGTGTAGTCGGCGCCATTTCCAGCGCCGCGCACCGCCTTGGTCTTCAGTGCGGCAGCATCGGAGCCGGAACCGGGTTCGGTCAGGCAGTAGCTGGCAAGCTGTTCCATGGCAGTGATCGGCGGCAGCAGGCGCTGGCGCTGCGTCTCGTCCCCGAACTTGTCGATCATCCACGCGGCCATGTTGTGGATAGAAATGAAGGAGGAGAAGGCGGGGCAGGCGGCGGCCAGCGCTTCGAAGATGAGCACGGCCTCCATGCGGCCGAGGGCTGAGCCGCCGACATCGTCGCCGATATAGATGCCGCCGAAGCCGAGCTGGCCGGTTTCGCGGATAACATCGTCCGGAAAGCGGCGCTCACGGTCCCATTCGAGCGCGTGGGGCGCCACCCTGTCGGCGGCGAATGCGTCGGCCATCTCCTTGATGGCGCGCTGATCTGCATTCAGGTCGAACTGGTTTTCTCGCTCGGCGACGGCGTCCATCAATACCTCCCGCGGCCGCTCTGAGAGGCGGGTCCGCGGGAAGCGAGTTTAGTTGATGGTGAGTGCCGCGCAATGCACCGATATACCCGTGCAGTGCCGTTAGACGCACAACGGCTGTGCGGCGAACCGGGTCAGGCAGTGGCTTTCGGCCAGTAGGTGCCGAAGCACCAGATATTGCCTTCCGCGTCCCGGCAGATGAATTCGCGGCTGCCGTAGTCGCGATCCGTCAAACTCTGCTCGATGGTCGTACCCGCCTGCTCGACGCGTGCGAAAAGCGCGTCGACATCATCGACGGCGACATACAGCGCCTTGCCGCCTGTCTCGCCGCTCTGGCCCACCATCGCACCGAACGCGTCGTCCCTGTTATGGCCGATCATGATGATCGCCGATCCGTAAGCCAGTTCAGCATGAGCAAGGGAGCCGTCGCCGGCGCGGAAGTTGGCAAGCGTCCGGAAGCCGACCGTGTCGGTTAGCCAGGCCATGATCGCGTCCGGATCGCGGTAGCGGAAGGTCGCGTAAATCCGGGGTGGCTCGACAGCATTTTCGGTCATTGGGGTTTCCTTTCTGCAGTGATGTCGAAAGGTTTATCCCCGCGCCTGGCACTGCTGCTTGAAGAAAAGTTACCCGCCCGCCGGGGACGAATGCCGCCCCGGTGTCGTTCCCGCGAACTCGCGGTGCTCGCGGATAAAATGAGCCTGATCAGCATAACCCGCCGCGAAGGCAATATCGGCCCAGCCATTGCTGTTGGCTTTGTTTGTTATCTCGATGGCGCGGTTGAATCGCGCCATGCGCGCGACTGTTTTCGGGCCGACGCCGATGGCATTGCGGAACCGATCATTGAGGTGTTTGCGGCTGATGCCCAGCGCGGCCGCCAGGTCGCGCACGCGCATCCTGCCGCCGCTTCCAACCAGCCGATCGTATGCCCAACCGACCGCCGCCAGATCGGTTTCGATTTGGCCGATGCGATTGCGAACGAACTCCAATGCCAGGCGAAGTCGCGCATCCCAGCTGTATTGGTCGGCCAGGCGGGCGCGCAGTTCCATCAGGCCCGCATCGGAGAGATCATCAAGCGTGACCATGCGCCCGGATATCTCGGACAGCGGCAGGCCGAAAAAACGACGCGCACCGAGCGGCGTGAAGTCGATCTGTACGCACTGAGCCGCTCCGGTCGAGTTTATGACGACAAAGCCGGGATGCAGCCCGGAGGTGAAGCTGCCATAGCGCTCGTCTGGGGCCGGGGATCGGCTCAGCGCAATCTCGAACGGGTCGGAAAAGCTGATGACAAGCGGTACAACCATCGCCGCCGCTTCCGAGACGTGGTGCAGGCCTTCGCCCTTTTCCTCGTAACCGGTGATCCTCGTCACCATCCCGGCGAGGTCGGGCGGGACGGGGTGCGCCAGGAAAATCGGCTGTTGTCCGGTTGCGGTCATCACCGTCTCAGGTTGGTCACTGTTCCAGAGACAAAATAGCCGGGAGCGAGGCTCCCGGCTATCATCTGTCGGCGGAGGCGCTTCGAGCTTGCTTCAAGCGCCTTTCATCAGGCATGCGCCCGCCAGCACCACATAGGCGATCGTCATGACCCAGAACGCGGCGATCGGAACGAATGTGATGACGCTGAAGAACATCAGCAGGGCGATGATCGCGATGATCAACGCGATGATGAACACGATCTGTGTGGGTGCGCTCAGACTCATGATCCCTCCTATGAGACTGATTCTCTACGACTTAAGTATAATCCCGCCAAGTAATCGCGCCAACGAAAAGTGACGATACTTCAGGAGAAGCGAGCGCGAGTCGGAATTACAACAATATCAATAGTTAGGGTCGTATTCTTGAAGCGGTCCGATTCGCGGGCCCGCCGCTCAGGCTTTTCCGCAACTGCTAATGGGTTGTAGGCTGGTACCGGAGGGTGAGATCAGACATGCCACAAGGGTTGCTGGCCAAGTTGCGCGAGTACATGCTGGGAAACCCGTCCGTTCGCAGGGTAGCCGATGATCCGGCGCTGATGGCGGAGCTGCTGCTGCTGTTTCGCATGATCCTCGCAGACGGCGAAGTGCATGAACGCGAGCTTGAGACTATGCGCCGAGTCGCGGCCGACAGTTTCGGCATCAGCGACAGCGACCTGGACCTTGTTCTCGATCACCTGCACGCCTTCGGTTACGAGATTACGCCTGTGCAGGCAATCGCGGTGTTTCGCGAGTTCAGCCTGGAACGTCGGCTGCTGCTGGCGCGGCATATGGCGCAGCTCGCCAAGGCAGACGCGGAGCTCAGCCAATACGAGGTTCGGCTTCTGGCTCGAACGGTCGAGATGCTCGACCTCGATCCAAGGTCAGTAGTCAACGGCGCTGCAGGTTCGGCCTAGCCGGCGGCCGCCAGCCGCCTGGCAATGGCCCGTTGCAGGTCGGGAGCTGCCTCCACCAGCGCGCGCGCGGCATCCGAGCGCGGCGCATCGAATACCCTGCCGGTGTCGCCTTCCTCCACGATCCTGCCGTCATGCATGACAAGCACCTCGTCCGTGATGGCGCGAGCCACTGTCAAATCGTGGGTGATGAACAGATAGGCGACCCCAAGGCGCTGGTTGAGGTCGGCGAAGAGATCGAGGATTTGCGCCCGGATCGAAACGTCGAGCGCTGAAACCGGCTCGTCGGCGACGATGAGGCGCGGGCGGGTGATGATCGCGCGGGCGATCGACAGCCTCTGGCGCTGGCCGCCGGAGAACTCGTGGGGATATTTGTCCATGTCCGATGGCTGCATGCCGACATTCACCAGTGCTTCCGCAACCTTCTCGCGGCGCTCCGCAGGCCCGGGCTGCGGGTCGAGCAGGTGCAGCGGCTCGGCCACCAGCCGCTCCACCTTGTGGCGCGGATTGAACGAGCCGTAGGGGTCCTGAAACACGACCTGCATGTTGCGACGGGCCGGTTTCAGTTCGTTTTCACTCCTGCCTGTAAGCTCCTCGCCGTCAAAGCGGATGGAGCCGGAGGTGGGCCGGTCGAGCGCGAGGATCAGCCGCGCCAGCGTTGACTTGCCGCAACCGGAGCGGCCGACCAGCGCCTTCGACTGGCCGCGGTTCAGCATGAGGCTGACGCCGTCGACGGCGCGAAAATGCCTTGGTGCTCCGAACAACGAGGCGCGCCGAAGCGGGTAGTCCCGTGTGACGCCCGACACTTTGAGCAGCAGGTCGCGGCTTGTATCAGGCGCCGCCGCCCGCTCGGGAACGTGCACCGACGCCTGCGCCAGCTGTCGCGTGTAGGGGTGCTTCTGCTCCGACAGCGTTCGCGCCGTTTCGCCCGACTCCATCACCGCGCCGTCGCGCATGATTGTCACCCGGTCTGCCATGTCGGTAACGACCGCCAGATCGTGCGAAATCAGCAGCAGCCCCATGCGATTTTCGTCGACCAGATCGCGCAGGAGCTCCAGAATTTGGGCCTGCAGCACGACATCGAGTGCCGTCGTCGGCTCGTCAGCGATGAGCAGCTTGGGCCTCAGGGCGCAGGCAATGGCGATCACCACGCGCTGGCGCTGGCCGCCGGAAAGTTCGTGCGGATAGCGGGTGAGGGGGAACTTGCTCTCGGGCAAGCCGACCCGGTCGAGTATGGCGCGGGCGCGCGCCTCGGCGTCGGCGCGGCTTGCGCCGGTGTGCCAGCGAATGCCTTCCGCCACCTGTTCGCCGATCGTCTTGACCGGGTTCAGCGCCGTCATAGGCTCCTGAAAAACCATGCCGATATCGTCGCCGCGCAGCTGGTTCATCGCCTGTTCGGGCGCCGCAAGAATGTCGATCCCGTCGAAGGTGACACGACCTCGCGCCTTCGCGGCGTTGGGCAGCAGCTTCATTACCGTGAGCGCCGTCATCGACTTGCCAGAACCGGATTCGCCGACGAGGCCCATAACCTCGCCGGCCTTGATGGTCAGGTCGATGTCGCGCAGGATCGGCGTGCCGCCGATATCGAGCGCCAGGTTCTCGATCTCGAGCAGGCTCATCTTTCGCGCCTCAGACGCGGGTCGAGCACGTCGCGCAGGCCGTCGCCCAGCAGGTTGAGGCCAAGCACAGTGATGACGATGGCTAAACCGGGGAAGATCGCCAGATGCGGCGCCACCATCATGCGGGTCTGGGCGTCGAACAGCATGCGCCCCCATGAGGGCATGGGCGGCTGTGCGCCGAGACCGAGATAGGAAAGCCCGGCCTCGGCCAGAATGCCGAGCGCGAACTGTATGGTTCCCTGTACCAGCAGCATGGAGGCTATGTTCGGCAAGATGTGCTCGACGGTGATCAGCGCCTTGCCCTTGCCGGCGGCGCGGGCCGCCAAAATGTATTCGCGCGGCCACAGCGCCAGCGCACCGGCTCGGGCGACGCGGGCAAAGACCGGCACGTTGAAGATGCCGATGGCGATGATGGCGTTGACCGCGCCGGGGCCGAAGATGGCGGTGATCATCACCGCCGAGAGGAGGGCGGGGAAGGCGAATACGAGGTCGTTGAAACGCATCAGCGCCTCGTCGACGAGGCCGCCGCGCGCCGCCGCCCAGCAACCGAGCGGGACGCCGATACCCATGCCAATGCCGACGGCGACGAAGGCAACGGCGATGGAATTGCGCGAGCCGACCATGATCATTGAGAAGATGTCGCGGCCGAAATGGTCGGTGCCGAACCAGTGCTGCGCCGAAAGCCCCTTCATTCGGTCGGCGACGACGAGATTCGTCACGTCATAAGGCGTCCAGACGAAGGAGATCAGCGCCATCGCTGCGATCAGCGCAGTGATGATGAGGCCGGTCAGGAAGGAGCGGTTGGCCAGCGCCAGCCGCAGCCAGTGCCGCTGCGCGTCGGGCAGGTGGGTTTCGACCGTCATGCCCGCGACCTCAACCTGGGATCGACAAGCGCGTAGGTGAGGTCGACGGCGAGATTGACGATGACGACGGACGCGACCAGCAGCATGACGACGCCCTCGACGACAATCAGGTCGCGCTGCGTGATGGCCTGAAAGACCAGCCGGCCCAGGCCGGGCAGATAGAACACGTTCTCGATGATGATCGTGCCGGCGAGCAGGAACGCGAATTGCAGACCCATGATGGTCAGCACGGGGATCATCGCGTTGCGCAGCGCATGCCGCCAAAGAACGATACGCCGAGGCATGCCCTTGGCGCGCGCGGTGCGGATGTAATCCTCGCCAAGCACTTCAAGCATGGCCGATCGGGTGACGCGCGCAAGGATCGCTGCCTGCGGCAGGGCGAGCGCCACCGCCGGCAGAAACAGCGACCGGATGCCGGGCCAGACGCCTCCACCCCAGCCGGGGAAACCGCCGGCCGGAACCAGCCTCAGCCAAACGGCGAAGACGTAAATCAGCAGAAGCGCAAACCAGAAATTGGGGATGGCGACGCCTAGCTGCGTGACGCCCATCACGGAGGTGTCTGCTATGCGGCCGCGCCGCGCGGCGGCAAACATGCCGACAGGGATGGCGATCAGCGTCGACAGAGCCAGCGATATCGTCGCCAGAGGCAGCGATACGACGGCGCGCTCGCCAATCAACTCAATGACCGGCGTCGAGTAGGTGTAGGAATTGCCAAAATCACCAACCAGCATGCCGGCCACCCATGCGAGGTAACGCAGGTGCACCGGATCGTTGAGGCCCATCTGGTTGCGAAGCACCGCCAGGGCTTCGTCGGTGGCATTCATGCCAAGCATCAGCAATGCCGGATCGCCGGGCAGGATCTCCATCACCGAGAACACGACGATGGAGGCCAGGACCAGTGTCGCCAGTCCAATCGCAAGACGCTTGAGGATAAATGCCGCCATCAAGGCTTCCGCAAAGAATGCGCCCCGGAAACGGCCAGCGTCTCCGGGGCGTTCATGCCAGTTCGAACCGTCACTCGGTCCAGTAGACGCCGGTCAGGTCGGTCGCCTGCACCGGTGAGTTCTCCCACATGCCTTCAAGAGCGGCATCCCACACGCCGACCTTGGGCAGCTGGAACATGAAGCCGTTGACAGCGTCCTCGGCCAGAATGCGCTGCGCCTTCTGGTACAGCTCGGTACGCACGGCCTCATCCGAGGCGACATCCAGTTCTGCGATCACCGCGTCGAACTCTGGATTGTCGTACTGGAAGTAGTAGTCCTTGCGGGCGTAGATCCCGATGTCGTTCGGCTCGGTGTGCGAGACAATCGACAGATCGTAATCCTTGCCCCTGAACACCTGTTCGAGCCAGTCGGCCCACTCGACGGGAATGATCTCGAGATTGATGCCAACGTTGCGAAGCTGCGAGGCCACGACCTGGCCGCCGTCACGCGCATAAGGCGGCGGGGGCAATTTGATCGTTGCATCGAAGCCATTCGGGAAGCCGGCCTCGGCGAGAAGCGCCTTGGCCTTTTCCGGATCGAACGGGTAGGTGCCCGTCAGATCGACATAGGCGGAATTGCCGGGCGAGAAGTGGGTGCCGATTGGCGTTCCCAGTCCAGAACCGTTGCCGGCGATGATCTCTTCTCGGTTCAGCGCGTGGGCGATTGCCTGACGAACCTTCAGATTGTCGAAGGGCGCCCGCTTGTTGTTGGTGGACAGGATCGTCTCGCCCTCGGTTGAGCCGATCACGACCTCGAAGCGTGGGTCCGACTGGATCTGAGACAGCGCGTCGCCGGCCGGCATGTTGGCGAATGCCTGCACGTCACCCGAAAGCAAGGCGGGAATAGCCGCGGCTGCATCCGGGATGATCCGGAACTCGGCCTTCTCAAGTGCTACCGGCTCGCCCCAATAGTCGGGGTTCTTGACGATGGTGATCGACGAACCCTTGGCCCAGTTCTCGAACTTGAAGGGGCCGGTGCCGACCGGGTTTTCCTTGTTTCCTTCGGCCGATTCCTCGGCGACGATCACGGCGTCGCCCCAACCCATGTTGTACAGGAAGCTGCCCTGCGGGTTGTTGAGCGTAACGCGCACGGTGAGCGCATCGACGGCCTCAACACTCGCGATGGCGGCGAAAAGCGGCTTCTGGGCATTGGTGGAATCGTCGGCGCGAGCGCGGTCGAGCGAGAACACAACGTCCTCGGCGGTCAGGTCGGTGCCGTCGTGGAACTTCACGCCTTCGTGCAGCGTGAAGGTGTAGACCTTGCCGTCGTCGGAGATTTCCCAGCTTTCGGCCAGAGCCGGCAGAACCTCGCCGCCGCTGCCGATCCGGGTCAGCCCCTCGAACACATTGGCATAGACGACCTCGTCGATTGCGGCTGCGGCGCCGGCCGTCGGGTCGAGATGCGGCGGCTCAAGCACCACCCCGAGCACAAGATCGGTGCGCGCTGCATTTGCGGTGCCCGCGGACAACGCGAAGGCCGTCGCGACCAGTACCGATTTCCACACTTTCATTGTCGCTCTCCCAGCTTGGTTGATTGTGACGATCAAAGCGCGAAACGGCACGCGAGTAAATCGCGTTTCTGGGAAGGACGATGTGCCAGATGTCCTGCATTCAGCGTGGCGAACTTTCGTGATACGGCTTTGCCGCGCGGTACAGGCACGCGACAATGGGAGCATGGCGATGGACGCGGGTTCACTGAAGGCGCTGCAGGCGCCAATGAAGGAAAAATACCGGGAAGACCCAGGCAGCGCGGTCATCACGCTGAAGGCACGCGGTTCCATCGACGACCAGTCGATCGCATGCAAGGTGGAGACGGGCAGGGCGCTTGCCGTCGCCGGCCTGCACCCGGCCACCGGCGGCAGCGGGATGGAGCTGTGCTCCGGCGACATGCTGCTTGAGGCGCTGGTCGCCTGCGCCGGCGTGACGCTGAAGGCGGTCGCCACCGCGCTGGAATTCCAGCTCGGCGGCGCGACGGTTCAGGCCGAGGGCGATCTGGATTTTCGCGGCACTCTCGGTGTCGCAAAGGACGCTCCGGTCGGTTTCGCCGCTATCCGACTGACGTTCGAGCTGGACACGGGCGAGCCTCAGGAGCGGATCGACACGCTGCTGAAGCTGACCGAGCGCTATTGCGTGGTGTTCCAGACGATCAATACACGGCCTGCACTGTCCGCCACCGCCAGGGTGGCCTGACGCTCAGGCCGCCGCGCCGCGCAGGAGCACATCCAGGCTCGTCGCCATCACCTTCGCGGACTGGACCATGTCGTCGATGCCGACCCACTCGTCCGGCTGGTGAGCGAGGTCGAGAATACCCGGCCCATAGGCGACGCAGTCGTGCAAATGGCCGATGCGGGCGATGTGCTTCTGGTCGTAGGTGCCGGGCGAGATGACGTAGTCGGGATCCTTGCCGAACACGCCCCGGATGCCCTCGGCCAATGCGCGGGGAACGGGCGCATCCTGTTCCGTCATCAGGGGCAGCACCTCCATGAGGTCGCGTATCGCATAGTCGAAGCGGGGTCGCTCGCGCTTCAACCGCTCGAGGATCGAGCGGATCTCTCCCTTCACCTCCGCGATGTCCTCCTCGATCAGGAAGCGACGGTCGATCACGATTCGGGCCGAATCCGGGACGTTCGGCGCGGGAAGGCCGGGGAAATAGTCTTCCGTCTGTCCGCCATGAATGGAGTTGATATTCATGGTCGAGCGGCGGGCGCCCTCCGGTACGACTGGCATCCGGGTCTGTTTGCGGTCGAGCGCCGGAAACAGTTCCTCCTCGAATGCGTGCAGCACGGCGCCCATGTGACGAATGGCCGAATCGCCCAGAAACGGCATAGAGCCGTGGGCGATGCGGCCCATCGTTTCGATCTCCGCCCACCAGACGCCGCGATGGCCGAGGCAGATGCGATCCTTGTTCAAAGGCTCAGGAATGATGACGTGGTCGACGCGTGGTTTGGAGAACAGCCCCTGCCGGGCAAGGTAAGCGACCCCGCCGAAGCCGCCGGATTCCTCATCGACCGTGCCCGAAACCTCGATCGCACCGGGGTAGTCGGGGTAGACGGCCATGAAGGCGTCGGCGGCAATAATCGACGCAGCCATGCCGCCCTTCATGTCGCAGGCGCCGCGCCCATAGACCTTGCCGTCCCTGACGAGACCCGAAAACGCGTCCACCGTCCAGGCATCGCCTGTCTCGACCACGTCGATATGGGAGTTGAAATGCACTGTCGGCCCGGGACCGCGTCCCGCGCGCCGCGCGACGACATTGGTCCGCGGGTATTTGTCATTGTCGCCGGGCGTGCCTTCGCCGCGGATCAGCCGCGTCTCGTATCCCCGACTGCCGAGAGCTCTCGCGATGAACTCGGCGCATGGCGTATAGGCGTCGCCGGGCGGGTTGACGGTGGGAAAGCGGATCAGGTCCACAGTGAGGGCAACCAATTCGTCGACCCGGTCGTCGACTGCCCTGAAAAGCTGCTCGTTCATGACGCCATTGAGCAGCAGCGGCCATTGCTTGGCAAGCGTCCCCGTTGCGGCAGTTCGCTATGCCAAGGTGGCAAAATGTCCATGCATTCATTGCACGTTCACAGTTTCCGTTTTAGCTTGTTACGCTAGGGCAATCATGGGGTTATGGGCATGAAACGACTGCTTGCCGCTGTTTTGAGTACAGTGTTCCTTGGGTGTGCAGCCGGTGTCGCGCAGGCGGCGGTTTTGGTTGCAAAGGTGGATGTCGCCACGCAGACCATGGAGGTGATCCACTACGGCAAGGTCATTCACACCTGGCGGGTTTCGACGGCCCGAAGGGGCTACATCACACCTGTGGGCAGCTGGCGGCCCAAGCGCATGCACCGCATGTGGTATTCGCGCAAATACGACATGTCACCGATGCCGTATTCGATCTTCTATGACGGCGGATACGCCATCCACGGCACCAATGCCGTCAGCAGGCTGGGCAGCCCGGCCTCGCATGGCTGCATCAGGCTCGACACCGCAAACGCTGCGCAGCTCTTTGCGCTGGCGCAGGAGGTGGGTCCCGGCAACATGAAGGTCATCGTGACAACGACCACGGGCGACGCACTGGTCAATTGATGCGGATTCGCGCGGCGACTCCGAGTTGATCGCCGCCGCGCGAGACGATCACTGCCTCGCCCTCATGTGCGCCTGCGCCGACGAGCGCGCGGATCACTTCTTCATGTGTGACCATGATCAGGTTGCGCGAGCCTGAGTAGGCGCGGATTTGTTCGCGCGCGCGCTCCATGCGTGCCTCGTCGTCTTCGTCGCCGAACCAGTCCAGCGCGTCGTTGTCGACCACTTCCTCGTCGCGAAAGCCAATGAGCGCCGTATCGCGGCAGCGGCAGAACCGGCTCGTTTCGACGTGGTCGATAGGCGCGCCACGGGCGGCAAACAGCGCGCCGATGCGACGCGCCTGATGTTCGCCGCGGTCCGACAAGAGGCGCTGCGTGCCGCAGTTTTCGATGTCGAAATTGCCGGGTTCGCCGGCGCCGGGCGCATATGCGTGGCGCAGCAGCACAACCTGCCCGCCGGTCCTCAGCAATTCCCAGCCAGCCTCCGTCGCCATCGCCGGCGAAACGACGAACGCCAAAAATATCATCAGTGCTGTGCGGATCATCGGCAAGCTCCCGGCTTTGGGCATATAGGTTCAGCAGAGCCTATTAAAAGCAACACTTTGTCAGATTGCGTGGCGGTCGCCTTGACGCGCCGGGTGGCCATTGCCGCGATAACCGCCGCGCGTTAGGTAAGCGGCGACGGATCAGCGCTGCCATGAGAGCGTCGCCCGATCCCACAACAATTCACCGCTCGGCGGGCGGAAGCACAGCGGAGGTGCCCGATATGTTGCAGAAAGCAAACGCGTTCATGAAACAGGCGAACCTGATCGACGGCGCCTGGGTCGATGCCGATTCCGGTGCTACGATCGACGTGATTAATCCCGCCAACGGGCAGAAGCTCGGAACCGTGCCGAAGTCCGGCAAGGCCGAGACGGCGCGGGCCATCGATGCCGCCCACAAGGCTTTCCAGACATTCAGGAAAACGACGGCCAACGAGCGGTCGAAAATGCTGCGCAAGCTGCACGACGTGATCATGGACAACCAGCTGGCGCTGGCAGAGCTGCTGACGCTCGAGCAGGGCAAGTCGATGGCGGAATCGAAAGGTGAGATCGCGTTTTCTGCCGCCTACGTCCTTTGGTTCGCGGAGGAGGCGCGGCGCACCTATGGCGACGTCGTTCCTTCGCCCTGGGCGGATCGGCGCGTCATCGTGACCCGCGAGCCGGTCGGCCCGATCGCGGCGATCACGCCGTGGAATTTTCCGTCCTCGATGCTGGCGCGCAAGATCGGTCCGGCCATCGCTGCCGGCTGCACCAGTGTCGTCAAGCCCGCCTCGCAGACGCCCTATTCGGGGCTGGCATGGGGCGCACTGGCCGAGGAAGCCGGCATCCCAAAGGGGGTCATCAACGTCGTTACCGGTTCGGCAAGCGAGATCGGCGACGAGCTTTGTTACAATCCGCTGATCAAGAAGATCACCTTCACCGGCTCCACCGAGGTCGGCAAGATGCTGATGGAGAAGGCGGCGAAGACGGTGAAGAAGGTGTCCATGGAACTCGGCGGCAACGCGCCGTTCCTGGTTTTCGACGACGCCGATATCGACCGGGCCGTGGAAGGCGCGATTGCCGCGAAGTACCGCAATTCGGGCCAGACCTGCGTCTGCACCAATCGCTTCTTCGTGCAGGCGGGCGTCCATGACGAGTTCGTGGAGAAGCTGGCGAAGGCGTCAAACAACCTGAAGGTCGGGCCCGGCACCGAGGATGGCGTTCAGCAGGGGCCGCTTATCGACGAGAAGGCGGTCGAAAAGGTCGAGGAGTTTATCGCCGATGCGACCGCGAATGGCGGCAAGGTCGTGACCGGTGGGCACCGGCATGCGCTCGGCGGATCGTTCTTCGAGCCGACCGTCATCTCTGGCGCCACTCCGAAGATGAAGTTCATGAAGGAAGAGATTTTCGGGCCGCTGGCCCCGGTCTTCCGCTTCGAGAAGGAAGAGGAAGCGGTGGCGCTGGCCAACGACACCGAATTCGGCCTCGCCTGCTATTTCTACACCAGTGACCTCGGCCGCGCCTTCCGGGTGATGGAGGGGCTGAAATACGGCATGGTCGGCGTCAACGAGGGTATCATCACCACGCCGGAGGCGCCGTTCGGCGGCGTCAAGGAATCGGGCCTCGGCCGCGAAGGCGGGCATCAGGGCATCGAGGACTATCTCGATACCAAATATGTCTGCATCGGCGGACTGGGGCTCTAGATCGCGAATGCTTCCCGGAGGCTCTCGAACGGCGCCAGTGCGCCGCGCACCCGGATGACCGCGGCGGCTGTCCGATGAGCCCGGGCTGCCGCTTCTCCGGGCTCGTGCCCGAGGAGGCGCGCGGCCAGATAGGCGCCATTGAACGAATCGCCGGCGCCGGTGGTATCGACGGCGTCGGAAACCCTGATAGCCGGCACCGATTTGATGTTGCCATCGGTAAAGAGGCAGGCAGCGTCCTCGCCGTTCTTGACGACAGCTTCGCCGACGCCAGCCCGGGCAAGACGCTCGACGGTCTGTTCCGGGGAGGCATCGCCGAACAGCTGCTGCTCGTCGGGAAATGTCGGCAGCGCAATGTCGGATAGGGCGAGCGCCTGCCCGATTACATCCTGGGCGGCATTCGCCGATTGCCAAAGGCGAGGGCGGTGGTTGGGATCGAACGCCACCAATGTACCCCTCGAGCGAGCACTTCGGAGTGCATCGAAAAGTGTCTCGCGCGAGGCGTCGTCCAGAATTGCCAAAGTGATTCCGGAAAAATAGGCAAGTGCCCGGTCGGAAAGGCTTTTTTCGAGTGCTGCGGGGTCGCTTGCAAGCTGGCGTGCCGCCGAATCCGCGCGCCAGTAGGTGAAGGAGCGCTCGGCTCCGTCGAGGGTGATGGCGTAGAGACCCGGGCGCGCTCCGGCGATCTTCGGGCTCGCTGCGGTGCCGATGCCATTCTCGCGCAGGAAGGCGATTTGCTGCTCGGAGAACGGGTCGTCGCCGAAGGCGCTGACATAATCGGCATCGCGGTCGGTGAGCAGGGCGCGCATCGTCCATAGCGTGTTGAAGGTGTCGCCGGCGTGCCCCAGCCGCCAGGCGCCTTGACCGTCTGCGGACAATTCCAGCATGCATTCGCCGATGGCGGCGATGGCGTTTCCGATTTTCACCGGTGATGTTCCCCCTCAGGCGCGGGCCGCATAGCACAGGAAGACCTGCGCGCCTATTGCAGCTTGCGGCTCCATGCGAAGCGGTTACCGTGCGGCGCGGTCGGTTGGGGTGAAGGAGCGTGATGGTGCGGGTGTTGCCGATCAAATATGTCGTCATCGGCGCGATTCTTGTGACGATTTCGGCGGCGTGGATCGTCATGTCGCAGCGCCATGCGCCGCCGGCGGACCTCGACCTGGCACGAAGCAAGCAAAGCGTTGGCGGCATCTACACCGTCACGTTGGAATCCGAGGCGGAGCCGGTGAAGACCGGGCCTCTGCACAGCTGGATTGCAGCGGTCAAAAGCGCCGACGGCACGCCCATCGTCGACGCCACAATTCAGGTCGATGGCGGCATGCCGAATCACGGCCATGGGCTTCCGACTGCGCCGCAGGCGTCACATATCGGTGATGGCCACTACCGGATCGAGGGCGTCCGGTTCAACATGGGCGGATGGTGGGAGCTGCACCTGAGGATCAACGGGCCGGCCGGCGACGATGAGGTTACGTTCAATATCGTGCTTTGAGGTGACCAGAGGTGCGCTGTTTGCCGCAATGATGCTGGCTTGCGGTGCGGTAGCCGCCTGCAATCCGTCTGAGCTCACCGACGCCGAAATCGAGACGGCCAAGTCACTGACGCTTGCGGAGCTTCCGCCGGTCCCGCCCGATCCGACGAACCGCGTCGCCGACGACAGTGCCGCGGCGGCGCTCGGCGCCACGCTGTTCTTCGATCCGGCCATGAGCATTGACGGCGAGGTTTCCTGCGCGACCTGCCACCAGATCGACAACCAGTTCCAGGACGGACTGCCGCGCGGCCACGGTATCGCGACCACCGACCGGCGCACCATGCCGCTTGCGGGAGTGGCCTACAGCCCCTGGCAGTTCTGGGACGGCCGGCGCGACAGCCTTTGGGCGCAGGCGCTGACCCCGCTGGAAGATTTGCGCGAACATGGCGGGACCCGGACGTTCTATGCCCACCTGATCGCGGAGCGCTATGCGGACCGTTATGAGCGGATATTCGGACCGCTGCCCGATCTTACCGGCTTGCCTGTGCATGCCGGGCCGCGCGGTTCGCTGACGCACAAGGCAGCCTGGGCAAGGATCCCGCCGGAGCGTCAGGAGGAGATCGACACCGTCTTCGCCAATATCGGCAAGGCTATCGCCGCGTTCGAGCGCACCATCTTGCCGGAAGAAACGCGCTTCGACCGCTATGTCGCGGCGCTGGCTTCCGGCAAGCAGCCGGAAGGCGGCGCGGCGTTCACCGATCTCGAGCGCGAGGGATTGCGGCTCTTCATTGGCAAGGCCGGCTGCATCAACTGCCACAATGGCCCCCGGTTGACGGACGATCATTTCCACAACACCGGCGTGCCGGCTGTCGATGGGCTGCCCGAGGACCGGGGGCGGGCGCAGGCTGTGAGGCAGGTCATTTCGGACCCGTTCAACTGCTTTGGCCCCTTCAGCGACGGCACGGAAGCGGACTGCGGCGAGCTGCGCTTCATGGTGCCAGGCGGCGAGGAACTCGAACGCGCCTACAAGACGCCGTCGCTGCGCGGTGTCGCCAGCCGGCCGCCCTATATGCATGCCGGGCAGTATCGCACCCTTGAAGAGGCGATCGACCACTACAGCCGCGCGCCCGAGGCGCCGGCGGGCAAGTCCGAGATACCGGCGCTGGTATTCACCGATCGCGGTAGGGCGGCGCTGATCGCCTTCCTGAAGACGCTTGATTGAGTGGTGTCAGCCGTCTTTAACCGTCTCCATGGCGACGAAAGTCGAGGTGTGCTCGACATGGGGCAGGGCTGAGATGCGCTCGCCCAGAACGCGGCGATAGGCGGCGATATCTGTCGTGCGCACCTTCAGGAGATAGTCGAAGCTCGCCGCGATCATGTGGCACTGCTCGACCTCCGGAATGCCCAGCACCGCCGTATTGAACGCATCGAGCGCGGCGGAGCGCGTATCGGAAAGCGTGACCTGCACGAAAGCCACGTGGCCGAGGCCGATACGCTCGCGGTCGATCAGCGCTGTGTAGCCGCGAATGATGCCGTCTCGCTCAAGCCGGCGCAGGCGCGCCTGAACAGGGGTCTTGGACAGGCCGACCCTGTTGGCGAGTTCGGCCATGGATAGACGCCCGTCGCGGGCCAGCGCGGTAAGAATGTTCCGGTCGATGCGGTCCAATTGCACTGCTGATGTGTCATTCATAGGTCGTTTGATCCTTCACTTGGCCAAAGAATAGATCGAAATGAACTCATGGGCCATCCATTCGGACCGCTTTGGCCGCTGATGCCGTGTTACGCTCACATCGCTTTGCCAAACGGGTGAGATTCGATGGCTGACCGGCTCTCGCAACTTCGTGCGCAAATCCGCGCTCAAATGCTTCCCGACGAAGCGGAGGTCGTCGCGCGGCTAGCCGAGCAAGCGCGGTTGGCCGATGATGAGCGGGAGGCCATTTCGCGCAGTGCCGCCGGCCTCGTGCGCACCGTGCGGTCGGCTTCCAACCCGCAGCTGATGGAATCCTTTCTGGCCGAATACGGGCTCTCGACTAAAGAGGGCGTGGCGCTGATGTGTCTCGCCGAGGCGCTGCTGCGCGTGCCTGACGCCGAGACAGTCGACGAACTGATCGCCGACAAGATCGCCCCGCACGACTGGTCGGAGCATATCGGCGATTCCGGCTCGATCTTCGTCAACGCGTCCACCTGGGCGCTGATGCTGACCGGACGCGTGCTGGAGGAAGGCGAAAGCGGTATCGAGGGCACGTTGCGCGGGCTGGTGCGCCGGCTGGGCGAGCCGGTTATCCGACACGCCGTCGGTGCCGCGATGCGCGAACTGGGCGAGCAATTCGTGCTAGGCCGCACGATAGGCGAGGCGCTGCGCAACGGCGCCGGACAGCAGGCCAAGGGATATCAGTTCTCGTTCGATATGCTGGGCGAGGCGGCGCGCACGGAGGCTGACGCGCTGCGCTATCACCGGGCCTATAGCGAAGCGATCGCCGCGCTTGCGGGCTCGGCCAAATCCGCGGAGACGCGCGACAATCCCGGTATTTCGGTGAAGCTGTCGGCATTGCATCCGCGCTACGAAGCGCCACAGCGGGAAACCATGCTTCCCGTGCTGGCGGAGCGGCTGTTGACCCTGTGCAAGAGCGCCGCCGATGCCCGAATGGGCCTCAACATCGACGCCGAGGAGGCTGACCGGCTAGATCTGTCGCTCGATGTGATCGAGACGGTGCTGTCGGACCCGGCGCTGGCCGGATGGGATGGCTTCGGCGTCGTCGTTCAGGCCTACGGCCCGCGCGCCGCGCCCGTCATCGACTGGCTGCACGCGTTGGCCGAAAAGCTCGGCCGCAGGATCATGGTGCGGCTGGTCAAGGGCGCCTACTGGGATACCGAGATCAAGCGTGCCCAGGTGCTCGGGTTGCCCGGTTACCCGGTGTTCACGCGCAAAGTGAACACGGACGTCTCCTACATCGCCAATGCCCGAAAGCTGCTTTCGCTGACCGACCGCATCTACCCGCAGTTCGCCACGCACAACGCGCACACCGTGGCGGCGATCCTGCACATGGCGGGCGGCGAACGTGGCCGCTTCGAGTTCCAGCGTCTGCATGGCATGGGCGAGGCGCTGCATGAGACGGTACGCAAGCACGAAGCCACGCGCTGCCGCATCTACGCGCCAGTGGGGGCGCATGAGGATCTGCTCGCCTATCTTGTTCGGCGCTTGCTGGAGAACGGCGCCAATTCGTCGTTCGTGCACCAGATCGTCGACAAGGCCGTCAGCCCGGAAGCGATTGCCGCAGACCCGTTTGCCGCTGCCATGGAGGGGCCGGCGCACAATCCGGCGATCCCGATGCCCGCTGATGTCTTCAAGCCGGTGCGGGACAATTCGCGCGGCTACGACATTGCCGATCCCTCGACGCAGGAGCGGCTGGAAGCGCTGCGCGCGCCATTCGCCGCGCCGTACAGATGGCAGGCGGCGCCGCTGACTGCTGCCGCCAGGCGGAGCAAGGCGCAGCCTGTTCACAACCCAGCGCGGCCTGACGAGGTTGTCGGCCCGGTGGTGAACGCAACGAAGGCGCAGGTCGAGGCTG
This sequence comes from Rhizobiaceae bacterium, assembly GCA_017643025.1. GTDB lineage: Bacteria > Pseudomonadota > Alphaproteobacteria > Rhizobiales > Rhizobiaceae > RCIO01. Next base: position 135,165 of record JAEPOG010000001.1, on the reverse strand, counting down.
CGGTCACCGCCGCGCTCGCGGCCCAGCCGCGCTGGGAAGCCACGCCGGTCGTGGAGCGGGCGGAGTTGCTGCGGCGAACGGCCGAACTCTTCGAGGCGAACACCGGCGAATTCCTGGCGCTGGCGACCCGCGAAGCCGGCAAGACGCTTGGGGATGCAATCGCAGAACTGCGCGAGGCCGTCGATTTCCTGCATTACTACGCCGCTGAAGCCTCGAAGGCTGAAAAGGATAGCGCGGCGCGCGGCGTCATCGCCTGCATCTCGCCGTGGAATTTTCCGCTGGCGATCTTCACTGGCCAGGTAGCGGCCGCGCTGGTCACCGGCAATGCCGTCATCGCCAAGCCGGCCGAGCAGACGCCGTTGATCGCACACCGTGCGGTGCAGCTCATGTACAAGGCGGGGGTACCTGCCGAAATCCTGCATCTTCTGCCGGGCGATGGTCCTTCCGTCGGGCAGCCGCTGACGGCCGATCCGCGCATCGCCGGCGTCTGTTTCACCGGCTCGGTGGAAACCGCGCGGGCGATCGAGCGGCAACTGGCGGAGACGGCTTCGCCCGACGCGATGCTGATCGCGGAGACCGGCGGGCTCAACGCAATGATCGTCGATTCCACCGCACTGCCGGAGCAGGCAGTGCGAGACATCCTTGCCTCGGCGTTCCAGAGCGCCGGGCAGCGCTGTTCGGCGCTGCGCATGCTCTACGTCCAGAGCGACGTGAAGGACCGCGTCATCGCGATGCTCACCGGCGCCATGCGGGAGCTGAAGCTGGGCGATCCCTGGCGGATATCGACCGATGTCGGCCCGCTGATCGACGATGACGCACTTGCTTCGATCGCCGGTTACTGCAGGCAGATGGAGGGTGAGGGACGGCTGATCGCGAAGCTGGAGGCACCGAAAGACGGCCGTTTCGTCGCGCCGCATCTGTTCCGCGTCTCGGGCATCGAGGAACTGGAGCGCGAAGTTTTCGGGCCGGTTTTGCATGTCGCGGAGTTCGATTCCGAAGACATCGACGGTGTCATCGACGCCATCAATGCGCGCGGCTACGGCCTGACGTTCGGACTGCACACGCGCATTGACGCGCGGGTCCAGCACATTGTCGACCGCATGCACGCCGGCAATCTCTACGTGAACCGTAACCAGATCGGGGCGGTGGTCGGCGCGCAGCCCTTCGGCGGCGAGGGTCTGTCGGGCACGGGACCGAAGGCAGGCGGTCCGCACTATCTTGCGCGTTTTCGTAAGCCGCGGCAGGCGCGCGTTGAGTCGATGTCGGTCGGCCAGTCTGGCGCTTCGATTGACAGCGTAGCCCTGCCGGACCCCGACGGGAGCGGGTGGGCGAAGCGACCCGACCGGATTCCGGTATTGCGCAAATTTCTGCGGGGCAGGGCGGCGGAGGCCATGGCGGCGGTCGCCGGCCTGGATTTCGGCCCCGTGGACCTGCCGGGACCGACAGGCGAATCCAACGTGCTCGAGCTTCATGCGCGCGGGACGGTGCTTTGCATGGGGCAGGGCGCCGAGGCGCTGCTGGCGCAGGCGGTCCAGGCGCTGGCGGCCGGCAATACCGTAGTCGCGGTCGCGCCCGGTGCGCCAGCCGCGCTCGGTATCCTGCTTGGCAAGGAATTGCCTGTCGCTGCGTATGATGGCGAACCCGGTGACGGGTTGCTCAAGGAGCTGCCGTTCGACCTTGCCGCGCTCGCCGCCGACGACGAAACGCTATGCAAGACAAGGCAGGCACTGGCGGCCCGGGAAGGGCAGATCGTCAGGCTGGTGACCGATCCGATCGACCCGGCCGCGTATATCGTGGAGCGCGCGACCTGCGTCGACACGACAGCGGCCGGCGGCAATGCCAGCTTGCTCGCCTCGGCCTAAGCGCCTTCGACGACGCTGAAGCCTTCGAATTGCGGGTGGCCGAGTTAGGTCGGCGCCGCTGAACCCCTGTTGCCGGCATTCTTGTGCGCGTCGCGGAAGTTCTGCGATTTCGTCCACGCGACGAAGTCGGCATGGCTTTCCCACACCGTGTGCGACGCATAGAGGGTGTAGCCCTCGGCTTCGTTTTCAGGGCCGCGCAGCAGGTGGAATTCGCGAAATCCCTGCATCTCGTCGAGCCGCGATTCGCGGTTCTTCCAGATGGTTTCGAAGTCTTCCTCCGAACCCTTGGCGACTTTGAAGCGGTTCATGGCGATGTACATGGCTGTTCCTTCTCGGGGATGCAAAAGGGGCTGGTTGGTTATCTGGCGCTGCGCCGAAAGCGGACAACGTTTTCAGGCAACTCGCCGTGAATTTCGACTGCAGGGGCGGGCCCAGCCTGTAGCGGAGAGTCGCCGCGTGCAGCCGCCAGTTCAACCACCTTTTCGGTAGGTCGTCCCATTACCGCGCGCTCGTGAAGCACATCCCGGAATGCCTGGTTGAGCCCGTCGCCGTGCGCCGAGGCCATCCGGTCCAGCGCCAGCCAGCCGTTCATCATGTCGTTCGCTCCAGATTGTTGCCGGCGGATCGCTTTAAACTTGACTGATGTAATCAGGTATAATAGCCAATCCAAAATTGGAGTGGAGTTGTCAAGTTTAAATTGAGCGCCGAGGGCGCAGCAGGGAGCACGACCAAATGAACAGCCACGTCCGTATTGAGAACCAGTTCCGCCCGCGGATTGCGACCCCCAATGCCCATTCGGCGCTCGCGCCGGTCCGCACCCTGTCCAGCGCCAACCTTTTCCAGGGGACGAAGGAAATCGCCATTGAGCATGGCGAGTCGGTCTACCGGCTGAAAATCACCCGGCAGGGCAAGCTGATCCTGAACAAATAGGCAGTTTAGCCGCGTTAGGCGGTGGCGGCCTGCGGCCGGGGTTCCTCGATGCCCAGAATCGAGCGCATCGAAGGCTTCGCGTTCACCAGATCCTCGATCGTGTAGCCTTCGAGAACCTCGAAGAAAGCACCGAGCGCTTTCCTCAGGGCCTCGTTGAGCGCGCAGGAATCAACCAGCGGGCATTCCGTCGCGCCGTCCTCGAAACATTCCGCCATGGCGAAATTGTCCTCGGTGACCCGCACCGCGTCGAAGAGCGTGATGTCGCTGGCCGGCTTCGCCAGGCGAACGCCGCCGTTGCGCCCGCGCACGGTCTCCACCAGACCGTTTTCCACCAGCGGCTGCAGGATCTTGAACAGGAACAGCTCGGAAAGCGAATAGGCGGCTGCGATCTCCGGCACCCTGCTCAACCGGCCGTCATTGGCCGCACAATACATCAGGATACGGATCGCGTAATTTGTCTGGCGGGTCAGCCGCATTGGTTCCTCGCTTCGGTGGAGCTTTGCCGAATATGGACCATAGATTAGAATTGTTCCAGACTTTTCCAATCATTTTTTGATGAAACGACTCCACTTTTACGCGCGCGCCTCGCACTTGCCTTAGGCGCGCCCAAAGGGCATGCACCTCGGCGGGTACAACAGGAGCGAGGCATGGCCGACAATTCGCCGAACGGCGCCAAAAGAAGGCTTTCTGACATGCCAGAGCTCGTCGGGCAGGAGCTCGGCGTCTCGGGCTGGATTCGCGTCGATCAGGCAATGATTGACCAGTTCGCGGAATGCACGGGCGACAAGCAGTGGATCCATGTCGACCGGGAACGCTCCGCGCGCGAGGCGCCAGCCGGCACCACCATCGCGCATGGTTTTCTCACGCTCTCGCTGCTGCCGGTGATGTCCTATGAACTCGACGGTCTGCCCGAAGGCATCCACGCCGCCTTCAACTATGGTCTCGACAAGCTGCGTTTCCTTGCGCCGGTGAAGGCGGGTGCGCGGATCAGGTTGCGCACGGTGCTGGCGGGCTTCGACGAAAAAGGGCCGGGCCGCTACCTTATGCGGCGTTCCAACACCATCGAAATCGAAGGCGAGGACAAGCCGGCGCTTATCACCGATACGCTGGCGCTGCTGGTCGCCAAGGAAGATACCTAGAGCGTTGCGCTAGACCGCGTCAGGCTGTCGAGCCGGGGCGGCATCGGCGAAGGCCTGAATTTCCATGCAGGTGTCGCGGATCGCCGCGATTGCCGGATAGGGCGTCATATCGACATTGAAGCGCGAATTGTTGGCGCACTGCGCCACGAGGCATAGATCGGCAATCGTCACTTCGTCGCCGTGGCAGAAGCGCCCGGTTTCCGGGCTCGTCGCGAGAATCCGCTCAAGCGGTTCGAAGGTGGCGTTCACCCAATGCCTGAACCAGTTCGCGATCTCTGAATCGTCAGCGCCATAGCGCGTCCGCAACTCGTTGAGTACGCGCAGATTGTTCACCGGGTGTATGTCGCAGCCGATCATCTGGGAAAGCATGCGCACCCGCGCCCTGCCTTTCGCGTCGTCAGGCAGAAGGCGCGGCTTGGGCCGGACTTCGTCGAGGAACTCGATGATCGCCAGCGATTGCGCGATCATCGTGCCGTCTTCCCACACCAGCGCCGGCATGAGGCCTTGCGGATTGACCGCGAGGTACTCCGGCTGGTGCTGCTCGCCGTGGCGCAGATTGTGCGCGACGTAGCGGTATTCAATCCCTTTCAGGGCCAGCGCGATACGGACGCGGTAGGAGGTCGACGAGCGGAAATAGTTGTGAAGGACGATCTCGCCCATTGCTCACCGGCCACGTTCGGGACGGCGGTCAGTCGCCATAAGGCACCCAGACGTTCTTGACCTCGACCGAGCGCCTGAGCAGCGGGTCAAGCGCGCCTTCGCCCTTGTGCCAGTCGGGCACGCGGCCGCCGGTTGTCCAGACGCGCTTCAGATTGCCGGCCGATTCGTACTCCACCGCCTTGGAGGTCTCGGCGTCGGCGATGACCCACAGCCCGTCGAGATCGTCATGCTTGGCCAGCACACGGGCCAGTTCGCCGCTGCGCCCGGTGACGATGTTGATCGCGCCCGCCGGAACATCCGACGCCTCGATGACCTGATAGAGGTCGGTGGCAAGCAGCGGCCAGCGCTCGGAAGGGATGGCGACGACGGTGTTGCCCATGGCCAGCGCCGGGGCGACCATGGCGACGAAGCCGAGTAGCGGCTGCTGGTCGGGCATCACCATGCCGATGGCGCCGACAGGCTCGTGCAGAGCCAGCGTGACGACGCGGGCGGGCGGCTGATGCACTGCGCCCTCGAACTTGTCGGCCATGCCCGCCGCCTCGAATAGGCGCTGGACCGACTGATCGACCTCGGCCCCTGCCGCTTTTGACGAAACGCCGGTGAGGGAGACGAGGCGCGCAGCCATCTCATCGGCGCGGATCGAAAGGTTCTCGCCGAGGAAGTACAGCACCTGGGCGCGGTTGAAGGCGGTGGCCGACGGCCAGGCCGTGCATTTCTGCGCCGCCGCAACCGCCTCGCGAATGTCCTTGCGGTTGCCAAGTCCCGCTTCGCCGGCAAGCCGGCCCTTGCTGTCCAGCACACGATAGGCGTAGTTGCCGTCCGGCCGCGCCTGCTTGCCGCCGATGAAGAGTTTCGGCGTGCGGTCGATGAAGTCGGCGCTAACGGCTTCCGCTGGCTCTTCCGCCGGCTTTTCCTTGAGCGCCGTCGAAGGCTTCGACTTCAGCGCCAGATATTCGAACATGCCCTCGCGACCGCCCTCGCGGCCGAAGCCGCTCTCGCGGTAGCCGCCGAAGCCGCAGGCGGCGTCGAACATGTTGGTGCCGTTCACCCAGATCACGCCCGCCTTGAGCTGCGGCGCTGCATGCAGCGCGAGGTTGATGTTCTCGCTCCACACGGACGCGGCGAGGCCGTAACGCGTGTTGTTGGCGAGTTCGACAGCTTCCTCCGTGTTGCGGAAGGTCATCGAGGCGAGCACCGGGCCGAACACCTCTTCCTGCGCCAGAATGTTGGCTGGCGACACGCCGATCGCCAGCGTCGGGCGGTAGTACCAGCCGGTGCCGGGCACGTCGTTGTCGGGCTGCCAGCAGGTCGCTCCCTGTTTGGCACCTTCGGCGACAAGGCCGGAGACGCGCTCAAGCTGCGAGGTGTCGACGAGCGGACCAATGTCGGTGTTCTTGTCGAGCGGATCGCCGAGCCGCAGCCTGCTCATGCGGGTCTTCACCTTGGCGAGGAACGCATCGGCGACGCCTTCCTGAACCAGAAGGCGCGAACCAGCGCAGCAGACCTGACCCTGATTGAACCAGATGCCGTCGACGAGGCCTTCGACCGCAGAGTCAAGATCGGCGTCGTCGAAGACGATGAAGGCCGATTTGCCGCCGAGTTCCAGCGACAGTTTCTTGCCGGTGCCGGCGGTGGCGCGGCGGATGATCTTGCCGACCTCCGACGAACCGGTGAATGCGATCTTGTCTACGTCGGGATGCTCGACGATCGCCTGGCCGGCCTCAGGTCCGCCATGCACGATGTTGACGACGCCCTTCGGCACGCCGGCGCGCTCGCAGATTTCGGAGAACAGCACCGCCGTCAGCGGGGTGAACTCGGCCGGCTTCAGTACGACGGTGCAGCCGGCGGCGAGTGCGGGGGCGATCTTCCAGGCCAGCATCAGCAGCGGGAAATTCCACGGAATGATCTGGCCGGCGACGCCGACCGCCTTGTGATCGGGGAATTCCTTATCGAGCCGCTGCGCCCAGCCGGCGTGGTGGATGAAGTGGCGCACCGCCAGCGGCACGTCGATATCGCGGCTCTCGCGGATGGGCTTGCCGTTGTCGATCGATTCCAGCACGGCGAAAAGGCGTGCATTGCGCTGCATGGAACGGCCGATCGCGTAGAGAACGCGGGCGCGCGCATAACCGCCGGCCTTCTCCCATTTCGGCAGCGCCTTGCGGGCGGCGGCTACGGCGGCATCGACATCGGCGGCGCCGGCCTCGGAAACCTTGGCGAGCGGCTTCACGGTCGAAGGCTCGAGGACTTCGAAAGTCTTGCCGGACCCGGCCGCCTTCCACTCGCCGTTTATGAAGAGCGCCTTCGAGAGATCGCGGCCCTTCAGCCAGGCGTCGGCTTCGGCGCGCGACTCGGGCGCCGCCGCGTAGTCCATGGATTCGTAGCGCTGAAGAATGTTCACGCCGTATGCTCCGAATTGTCCGCTACGCCATCGCGTGGCGGTGGTTGGCCGAATAGCGGCCGGTCAAATGATGTTCGAGCTGGCGCTCGATGTCGGTCAGCAGGCTCGATGCGCCGAAGCGGAACAGGTCGGGCTCCAGCCATCGGCGACCAAGCTCTTCCTTCATCAGCACGAGCCAGTCGAGCGCCGACTTGGCGGTCGAGATGCCGCCAGCCGGCTTGAAGCCGATCAGATAGCCGGTGCGCTCTTGATAGGCGCGGATGGCGCGCACCATGGTCAGGCCGACGGGCAGGGTAGCGTTCACGCTCTCCTTGCCGGTCGAGGTCTTGATGAAATCGGCGCCCGCCATCATCGAGACCATCGAGGCGAGCATGACGTTGCGCAGCGTCGACAGGTCGCCGACGCCGAGGATCACCTTGAGATGCGCCTCGCCGCAGGCCTCGCGGAAGGCGGCGACCTCGTCATACAATTCCTGCCACTCGGCCTCGAAGACCAGCCCGCGCGGGATGACGACATCGATCTCGTCGGCCCCGTCGGCGACCGAGGCGCGCACTTCGGCGATGCGGGTGGAAAGCGGCGCGAGACCATGCGGGAATGCGGTGGACACCGCAGCAACGTGAATGCCCGTGCCTTTCAACGCATCGACTGCTGTTGCCACGAACGGATGGTACACGCAGACTGCTGCCGGGCGCATCGGGTGTTTGGTGATGCCCAGCCCTTCCATCAGGTCCGGCCGCAACGGATTTCGCGCCTTGGCGCAGAGACGGCGCACGCGCTCGTCGGTGTCGTTGGAGTTGAGCGTGGTGAGGTCCATGACCGCGATGGCGCGCAGCAGCCAGGCCGCCTGGTTGTCGCCCTTGATCGAACGGCGCTTGCCCAGCGTCGCGACGCGGCGCTCGAGCGCCGATCGGTTCACATGCCGCATCGCTTCAAGCCAGCCGAGGTCGAGTGCCATGCCCGGGTTGCGCTCGATGGAGCCGTCGGGCTCGAGGCCATCGTCCGGCTTTTTCTGAACGGGCGGCGCGCCGGCGCCAGGCAGCGGATGAACGCTCGCGCCTGCGGCAAATTGCTGGGGGTTGCTGACCATAGTGGTACCTGACTCTGACGAAAATTGCGGCGCCTCGGGACCGCCGGCCCGGGCAGGGCTCGTAACTGCCTTCTTATCTCACGGCTTGGCATGGCGAAACAAGGCGGGAGGTCGGCCTGTACCTGCGGGCGGCTTGACATGGAATGGTCCGTTCACCACCAAAGTCGGGCATTCGAAAGGCTGTTCGACAAGGGGCATGCATGGACGGCAAATCGTCCGATCTGGTGATCATCGGCGCTGGCCACGGGGGTGTTGAACTCACGGCGGCGCTGCGCCAGCACGACTTTGCCGGTTCGATCACGCTGATCTCGGACGAGCCGGATATTCCCTATCAGCGGCCGCCACTCTCCAAGGACTACATAAAGCGCGCCGCAAACACGCCGGCCCTGGTGCTCAAGCCGGAGAATTTCTACGCTGAGCACGGGATCGACCTGAGGTTGGGCGTGAGTGCGACTTCGATTGATCGCGCTGAGCGGACCGTCGCCCTTTCCGATGGTTCGGCTGTCACATACGGCCATCTGGTTTTCGCCACCGGTGCGCGCAACCGGACCCTCGCCATTCCCGGACTGGACCACCCGGACACGCTGGAATTGCGGACATTGGCCGATGCCAACCGCGTCGTGCGCGCGCTTGAGAGAGTGAAGCGCGTCGTGGTGATCGGTGGCGGCTTCATCGGCCTTGAAGCCGCGAGCCTGCTGCGCGCAATGGGCGTCACCGTCGATGTCGTGGAGATGGTGCCGCGGCTTATGCAACGCGCGGTGTCGCCGACCATCGCGGCGTGGTTTCTCGACCATCACAAGGCCGAGGGGAGTACGGTCCATCTTTCCCGCACGGTGAAATCAATCGAGCGCGATGGCGGTGTCCGGGTCAGCCTCTCCGAAGGCGAAATCATCGAGGCTGACGCCGTCCTACAGGCAGCGGGCATCGTGCCGAATGTCGAGCTGGCCGCCGAATGCGGGCTCGATGTCGACAATGGGATCGTCGTCGACTCACTGCTGCAGACCGCCGATCCGCACGTCTCGGCGATAGGCGACTGCGCCGCATATCCGAGCGTGCATCGTGGCCAGATGGCGCGACTGGAATCGGTGCAGAACGCTGTCGACCAGGCGCGTGCGGTAGCCTCACGTTTGACCGGGCAGCCGAAGCCCTATGCCGATTTGCCATGGTTCTGGTCCATCCAGGGTTCTGCGCGGCTGCAGATCGCCGGTCTCGCACGGCCAGGGCTCACGGAGGTCGTGCGCAAGGGCGCGGACGATACGCGATTTTCGGTCTTCCTTTTCGACGGCGACGAATTGATCTGCGTCGAATCCGTCAACAGCCCTGCCGACCACATGGCCGCGCGACGGCTGATCGGTTCGGACATCAAACTCACCTCGGCGCAGGCGGCGGACGCCACATTCAGCCTGAAGTCGCTGATCTCGGCCTGAGCGCGTTGCCCTTCCGGATGGCGCGCATCCCCGCTATCAAGCTTCGGCAATTCGGGAGGACAGAGTGAAGCCGTTTACATTCAACACATCGGCCAGCATCCGCTTCGGTCCGGGCGTCATCCAGACATTGGGCGACGTGGCGCGCGAGAAGCTGGGTGAGCGCATCCTTGTCGTCACCGATCCCGGCATGGTGGCGACCGGCATCGTCGACAGAGCGGTGAAGGCGCTGGAGGGCACGGGGTTTGCCGTGACGCTGTTCACCAAGGTGGAAGCCGACCCGCCGGAGCCTATCGTGCTGGAGGCTGCGGAAGCTGCGAAGGCGGCCGGCGCGACGGGTATCGTCGGGCTCGGCGGCGGCTCGTCACTCGATGTCGCCAAACTCGCCGCGCTGCTCGCCGGCGGGCAGGAGGACCTCAAGAGCGCCTACGGCGTCGGCAACGCAAAAGGGCCGCGAATGCCACTGGTGCTGGTGCCAACCACCTCAGGCACAGGCTCTGAAGTCACGCCGATTTCCATCGTCACCACCGGCACCAACGAGAAGATGGGCGTGGTGTCGCCGGTCATTTTGCCGGATGTCGCCCTACTCGACCCCGAACTGACGCTAGGCCTGCCGCCGCATGTGACGGCCGCGACCGGCATCGACGCCATGGTGCACGCCATCGAGGCCTATGCTTCGGCCAGCCCCAACAACAACCCGATCTCGCGCCGGCTCGCCGTTGAAGCGCTGTCGCTGATGGGCCGGGCGCTGGAAACCGCCGTGCACACGGGCAGCGATATCGAGGCGCGCTCCGACATGCTGCTCGGTTCGATGCTGGCGGGGCAGGCTTTCGCCAACTCGCCTGTCGCTGCGGTGCATGCGCTGGCATATCCCATCGGCGGCCATTTCCACGTGCCGCACGGGCTGTCCAACGCGCTGGTGCTGCCGCATGTGCTGCGCTTCAACACCAAGGTCGCGCATCAGGTTTATGCCGAGCTAGCGCCCTTCGCCTTCCCGGACCTCGCTCGTTTCGAGGGGCAGGAAAGGGCGGAGGCGTTCTGCGAGGCGCTGGCAGATCTTTCGCGGCGTTGCGGGCTACAGCAGAAATTGCGCGAGGTCGGCATCGGCGAGGACTTCCTGCCGACGCTGGCGCGCGATGCGATGAACCAGACACGATTGCTGGTGAACAACCCACGCGAAGTGACCGAGAAAGACGCGCTGGCGATTTATCGCGCAGCCTGGTGAGAGCATCGACATGACCATCGAGATTTCGGGCGACGGCCTGACCATTGCGGATATCGGCAACGTCGCGAGGGGCGGCAAAGTCAGCCTCACCGGCGATGCAGCTATCCTCGACCGGGTGGAGCGATCACGACGCTACATCGAGTTGGCCGTCGAGCGCGGCGAACAGATCTACGGCGTCACCACGCTCTATGGCGGAATGGCCGATCACTACGTACCGGCAGAGCAGCTGAAGCAGTTGCAGAAGATAGCGCTCTGGCACCACAAGAGCACGACCGGGCCGCGGCTGCCGCGCGAGGATGTGCGCGCCGCGATGCTTCTTCGGGCCAATTCGCTGGTGAAAGGCGCGTCGGGCATCCGGCTCGAGATCATCGAGCGATTCGTGACGTTCCTCAACGCCGACGCGGTGCCGCATGTCTACCAGCGCGGCTCCATCGGGGCGAGCGGCGACCTCGTGCCGCTGGCATATATTGCCGGCGCGATACTCGGGCTCGATCCATCATTCCTCGTCGACATGGACGGCGAGTCGGTCGATTCACACACCGCGCTGAAGAAGCTCGGGCTGGCGCCGCTGGAGCTGGAGCCGAAAGAGGGGCTGGCGCTCAACAACGGCACCGGGACCAGTACCGGCGTTGCCGCCAACGCGACCGACAGGGCTTTCGACCTCGTCGCGCTTTCGCTCGGCATCCATGCACTGTTCGCGCAGGCGATGCTGTCGACCAGCCAGAGTTTCGCGCCCTTCATCCACCAGGTGAAACCGCATCCTGGGCAGATATTCGTCGCCGCCGTGATGGCCAAGCTTGTCGAAGGGTCGAAGATCATCCGCGACGAAGCCGCCGGCGATCGCGGCCACCGCATAGGCAAGCTCATCCAGGACCGCTATTCGCTGCGCTGCCTGCCGCAGTTCCTCGGTCCGGTCGTGGACGGTCTGGCGATGGCTGCCGGCCAGGTCGAGATCGAGGCGAACTGCGCCAACGACAACCCGCTGATCGACGCCGACAATGGCGAAGTTTTCCACACCGGCAATTTCCTCGCGCAATATGCCGGCGTGGCGATGGACCAGCTGCGCTTCCACATCGGGCTGGTGGCCAAGCACATCGACGCGCAGATCGCGCTACTGATGACGCCGGAGTTCAACTACGGCCTCAACCCGTCGCTGGTCGGCAATGCAGAACCCGGCGTGCATGTCGGGCTGAAGTCGCTGCAGATCGGCGGCAACCAGATGGCGCCGCTGATCAGCTACTATGGTCAGTCGGTCATCGACCGGTTCCCGACCCATGCCGAGCAGTTCAACCAGAACATCAACAGCCAGGCGATGAACGCCGCCAATCTGGCGCGCGAGCAGCTCGATGTCTTCGGCCACTATCTGGCCGTCGCACTTGTCTGTGCAGTGCAGGCAGTGGAACTGCGTTCAAAGCTGATGGCGGACAGCTTCGACGCGCGCACCGTGCTTTCGCCCGCGACGGCGGGCATTTACGAGGCAGCGCGCAAGGCCGCGTTCGGCGACCCTGATTCCGCTCGGCCGCTGCACTGGAATGATCTGGACGAAACGATCCAGCCCAAGGTGGAGGGCGTGATCGCGGCGATGACCGCAGGCGGTCCGGTTCTCGATGCCGTGCGCGGCGTTTCCGACCGGCTTCGGGCGCGGAAAGTATCGTTCAGCTAGGCGCGCGGCGCCTTTGCCAGAACGCCGCCGGCCATCGGCGCGCTGACGCCAGTAGTCAGCGGGTAGCTTTGCGGCAGGCCGCGCAAAGAACGGATCGCGAGATAGGCGAAACATTCTGCCTCGACTGCGTCGCCGCGCAGGTCGACCTGCTCCGCTGGCACTGCATCTACACGCGCGCGCTTAGCGATCTCGAGCATCAGTGTCGGATTTCTGCGGCCGCCGCCGCAGACCACGAGGCGCTTCGGCCGTTTCGGCAACAGGTCCAGCGCCTTGCCGACCGCCGAAGCGGAGAATGCCGTCAGCAACGCCGCGCCGTCGGCGAGGCTCTTGCCGTCAGCCATCGCCGCCGGGAAATCGAAGCGGTCGAGCGACTTGGGATAGCTCTGCGCCAGCCAGGGATGGCGGAGGAGGTCGGTCAACCGGTCTTCGTCGACCGTGCCGGTGGCTGCGATCTCGCCGTCGCGGTCCATGTCGGCACCTGTGTGGCTGCGCACCCAGTCATTGACCGGCGCGTTGGCCGGGCCGGTGTCGAAGCCGACGACCGTGTCGCCGTCGCACCATGTGATGTTGGCGACGCCGCCGAGATTGAGGATCGCGGTTTCAGGTCCCGCGCCGATCCGCTTCAGCATGGCGCGGTGATAGGACGGCGCCAACGGCGCGCCCTGACCGCCCGCGGCAACGTCTGCCGATCTGAAATCGTAGACAACGTCGGTGCCGGTAATTCGGGCCATGAGTGGTCCATCGCCGAGCTGACGCGTGCAGCCGGCAACGCCGTTCGCCGGAGCGCGGTGCAGCACGGTCTGGCCGTGAAAGCCGATCGCGGCGATATCGGCGGCCTTGAAGCCGTGCCGAGCGAGGAACGCCTTCACTGCATTTGCCTGCGCCTCCGTTAAAGCGGCTTCGGCCTCGCGGAATATCGCCGGCTCTGGGCCGTCAAAGGCCCATTTGCGGGCCGCTGCAAGTGTATCGGCCAACAGGTCGCGCAGGCCGGCCGGGTAGGGCGCCAGTTCCCACGGCCCGAACTCGGCGATCGTCTCGCCGTCGGTTTTCACCATGGCGATATCGATATTTCCGTCCAGCACTGTTCCGGTCATCAGGCCGACGGCCCATTGCGCTTCCATGTGCGATCCGTTCGAATCCGCGATAGACTCGGGTTAGCACGCGCCGGCGCGTACTGCACCCGAAGCGCATGCTTGTACGCCGCCGCACGCGATGTATGGTTCTCGCAAGGCGACGCGGGACAGACCAGGTGAGCATCAAGAAGGCATTCGACCTCAACGACTCGTTCTTCAAGCCGCTGTGGATCAGGGTGCTGATCGTCGTGGCTACGCTGGCGTGGGGGGCGTTCGAATTCACCGCCGGGTCTCCGGCCTGGGGCACGCTGTTCTGCGGCATTGGCGCATACGCCTTCTACGGCTTCTTCATCGCGTTCGATCCGCGTGACCCGGTCGAAAAGGACGAGAACGCCGAGTGAGCGATCGCCCGTCTGTCTCAGAGCTATCCCGCCTGTTCGAGATTGGAGAGCATCCTCTAGCTCTCGAAAAGCGCGAGGCCGCGGAGGCGGACGGCTTCGTCGTCGAAAACCTCGTCTTTCGCACCAATGACGGCGAAGCCGCGCCGGCGATACTGACGCGCCCGGAAAGCGATGACCCGGCTCCGGCGATCCTCTATCTCCATGCGCACGGCAACCGCTACCCCATCGGCGCAAGCGAATTGCTGGACGGACGCCCGGCCTTGCAGGGCCCGCTCGGGCCGGTGTTTGCGCGCCTTGGATATGTCGCGCTTGCCATCGACATGCCCGGCTTCGGCGGGCGTGCGACGCAAACCGAAAGCGCGCTCGCCAAGGCGAGGCTGTGGCGCGGCAAGTCGCTGGCGGGTCAGATGCTTGGCGAGCAGGCGTCGGCGCTGGACTGGCTCGCAGCGCAGCCTTTCGTCGACACCAGCCGGATCGGCGCCTTCGGCATTTCGATGGGCGCCACCTTCGGCTACTGGCTGGCGGCGGTCGAGCCGCGCATCGCCGCGGTCGCGCATCTGTGCTGCTACGCCGACTTTGAATTGCTGATCGAGACCGGCGCGCACGACCTGCACGGTATTTACCTGACGGTCCCCGGCCTGCTGAACGCCGCCTCGAACGGCGAGACCGCCGGACTGATCGCGCCGCGCCCGCAGTTGATTGGCATTGGCGACCGGGATGAGCTGACGCCGCCGCAGGCGGTAGATCGTGCGCTGGCCGAGACCCGAGAGGCATATGCGTCAGAGGGAGCTAGCGATGCGCTGGTCGTGCATCGCGAGGCCGAGACAGGGCATCAGGAAAGCCCTGCGATGCGGCAGGCCGTGCTGGAATTCTTCGCCGGCACGATCGGATCAGCCGGTTAGCGGAGCAGGATATCGCCTCAGTCCACGCGCTGACCTTGCTCGTCGAAGGCGTGTAGATTTTCCGCATCGTAGGTGAGTGCGATCGTATCGCCGGCTTCGAACGATTTCTGCCCAGGCAGGACGGCCAGCAGCGGCAGGTCGTCGAGCAGTCCGTGCACGACCGTTTCGTAGCCTAGTGCCTCGACGAGAGTGACCTTGGCTTTCAGTTTCGCCTTGCCGTCGGCGGCGCGCAGATGCTGCGGCCGGATGCCCACCGTTGAACCCGCTGTGCCGGGCAGCTTGTCCGAGGGCAGGAAATTCATGCGCGGCGCGCCGATGAAACCGGCGACGAACAGATTGGCCGGCTTGTTGTAAAGATCGAGCGGCGTTCCGACCTGTTCGATGCGCCCGTCGCGTAGCACCACGATGCGGTCTGCCAGCGTCATCGCCTCGATCTGGTCGTGGGTCACGTAGATCATCGTGGCCGACAGGCGCTCGTGGAGCGCGGCCAGTTCCGCGCGGGTCGAAATGCGCAGCTCTGCGTCGAGGTTCGACAGCGGCTCGTCGAGCAGGAAGGCGGTCGGGTTGCGCACGATGGCGCGCCCGATCGCAACGCGTTGGCGCTGGCCGCCCGAGAGCTGGCCTGGGCGGCGGTCGAGATAAGGCTCGATGTTGAGCATGCGCGCGGCCTCGGCGATGCGCTGCTCGATTTCGGGCTTCGGCATGCGTGCGTTCTCAAGCCCGAAAGCGAGGTTCTGGCGCACGCTCATATGCGGGTAGAGCGCGTAAGACTGGAACACCATCGCCAGCCCGCGATCGGCGGCGGCGACGCGCGTCACGTCCTCGCCGTTGATGGCGATCTTGCCCGACGTGGGGCGGTCGAGGCCGGCGATGAGCCTCAGCAAAGTCGATTTTCCACAGCCTGACGGACCGACGAACACGATCAGTTCGCCGTCGCGAATGTCGAGATTGATGTCGTGCAGCACCTTGACGCTGCCGAACGACCGCGAGACATCCGTGAGGGTGATGCGGCTCATGGATGCCCCCTATTTCAGGCCGGTGCCGGCGATGCCGGTGGTGATGAAACGCTGCAGGAATACGAACACCAGCACGACCGGGATCATCGTCACGACGGTCATTGCGAGGATGTAGTGCCACTGCACGTTGAGCTCGCCGGCATAGGTGTTGAGCCCGACCTGCAAGGTGTACAGCTCCTTGCGCGACAGCACGATCAGCGGCCAGAGGAAGTCGTTCCACCGCCAGACGACCGAGAAGATTGCGAGCACGGCGAGCGCCGGCGCGGTCAGCGGCAGGATGATGCGCCAGTAGATCTGCCACTCCGACGCCTTGTCCATGCGCGCCGCGTCTATCAGTTCGTCGGGAATGGTAAGCATGTACTGACGGAGCATGAAGACCCCGGTGGGGGTGGCGACCGTCGGCAGAATGACACCCCAAAGCGAGTTGAACAGGCCCATCGCCGAGATGACCGAATAGAGCGGCACGAGAATGACCGACAGCGGTACCATCAGGGTTGCGACGATCAGCATCATGACGGCCGATCGGCCGCGGAAATTGTATTTCGACAGCGCAAACGCCGCCATCGAGTTGGTCAGCAGCGTGATCAGCGTCGCCATCACGGTGACGAAGACCGAATTCTGCAGATAGAGCACGAAATCGTTGACGACGAGCGGGCGCACATAATTGTCGAAGGCGAAGGACACGCTGCGCTTCGGCGTCCGGTCCTGGATGTTGACCTTGATGATCTCGCCGGGATTTTCCGGGTCCACCATCTGCGCCACGATGCCGATGCGGCGCACCTCGGCCAGCACTTGCACGGTGCCGTCCGGCAATTTGACTTCGTAGAGCGGCAGCGGCTTGTCGTACCCTTCGACCACGGTTTCGGCCGTCACATAAGGCAGAATTGTCGGCGGGAATTCGGCCAGTGCGGCCGGCGTCTTGAAGGACGAATTCACCAGCCACACGGCCGGGCCGAACATCACCAGGAAGCCGGCGATCAGCCAGAACCAGGTGAAGATGTCGGTCCAGTGCCAGCCGCGGCCGCCGCGCCGGCGAAGCAGGAATGCGGAGACGTTTCTCATTTCGCACTCCGTCGCTCGCCGCGCCGGGCAATGCCCAGCTGGAACAGGGTCAGCACCACCAGCACCGCGCCCATCAGGATCGAGGCCGCAGAGGCCAGTCCCGGATTGCGCAGCAGCGAGGCGAAACCGACCTCGTAGATGTATTGCGTGATGAACAGCGTGCTCGTGCCCGGGCCGCCGCCGGTGAGCACATAGACCTCGTCGAATATCTGCACGGCGCGGATCAGTGTCAGCACCAGCACGACGAGCAGGTTGGGTGCGAGAAGGGGCAGCGTGATGCGCCAGAAGACGCGGGCAGGGCGGGTGCCGTCCATCTCCGCCGCCTCGTAGAGGTCCTTGGGAATGGCCTGAAGGCCTGCAAGCAGGATCAGGGCGTAGAAGCCCATATGCGCCCAGACCGATACGCTGATCGCGGCGGCGAAAGCCCAATTGCGCTCGACCAGCCAGTTGATGGGATCGAAGCCGAGTTCATAGATCATGTAGTTCAGCAGGCCCTGGCGCTGCAGAATCCAGCGCCAGATCAGGCCGACGACCACCGGCGACAGCAGCACCGGAAAGAAGAAGACGGCGCGCCAGAAACTGCGCGCCTTCAGGTCGCGATTGAGGATCAGAGCGGTGATCAGCGCCACGCCGACCATTAGCGCCACTTGCAGCACCACGAAGAACACGGTGTTCCAGACCGCAGTCCAGAACAGGTCCTCGCGGCAGGAATTGGGTTCGAGATAGTTGCCGCAGTCGAACAGGCGGCCATATTGCTCGCCGCCGACGAAAATGCGGTCGCCTAGGAAAAGCGCGCCGCCGCCGGTCATCGAATAGGCAAAGTTGATGACCAGCGGGATCAGCACGAAGATGCCGAAGATCAACATGTTCGGCGCGACGAAGAAGATCGCCATGCCGTTGCGGCCGCCGACGCGTTGCAGCGCCCGCAGTGGCGGGTCGAGCACCCGCGCAAGCCAGCCGACCGGCGCCAATATCATGGCGCCGGCCTGCGATGCGATGCTGGTTCTGTCCGTTTCCATCAAGCCGGAAACGTAGCCTTACTTCGAAGCCTCCGCGACCTGGGCCGCGATGTCCTCGTCGATGCGGGCGTAGGCGTCTTCGAGCGAGAGCTCGCCGGCCATCACCTGGCTGATGCGCGTAACCAGCGCGCCGTAGTAGGCCGAACCCCACTTCCATGCCGGCAGCGCGCCGGCATTGGGATGCACCTGCGTCGTCGCCTTGACGAAGGCGTTGAGCGCGCCCTTGACGTTCGGATCGTCGGTCTTGAAGTCGATCGGGCCGGCGATGACGCCCTTGTGGGCGGGCAGGAACAGGGTGCGTTCGGTGAACTCGCGCACGACGTCCTCACTGGCCAGATAATCCATCACCTTGCCGACATCGTCCGGGTTCTGGGTGTATTTGATGCCGACCAGCGCTGCGCCGCCCGGCAAGCCCGAGCAGGCCGCCGGGCCGCAGGGCGAACCGGTTGCTACCCAGTCGAACGAGTCGCCGATCTTGGTCGACAGGTTGGCGATCTGCCAGCTGCCTGAATAGTAGTAGGCTATCTGGGCGTTTATGAAGTCCTCGGCGCCCGCGCGGTAGGTCGTGCCGGCGGCGGAAACCCAGGTCTCCTTGTTCATGCGGCCGCTTTCGGTCCACTCGACCAGCTTCGCGGCAAAGGCCTTGACCCCGTCGTCAACAGGCGCGGGCGTGCGGTCGGCGGCGATGTAGTTGGCGCCATGTGACACATTCGGACCCGAAATGCGGTGGCCGCTGCGGTCGATGGCAAAGGCCGCGTTGAGCTGCTGGCTGTCCTGCACCTTGCCGGCCGCCTCGACCCATTCATCCCAGGTCGCGTCGGCACCCGGGATTTCGACGCCCGCCTGCTCGAACAGCGTCTTGTTGGCGAAGCCGCCGGTCAGCGTCAGCTGGGTCATGAAGCCCGGAATGGCGTCGGAACCGTCCGGCCGCATCCAGTCGAACTGCTCGCCAAGATTGGTGCGCCAATATTCGGGATCGGCGATGTGCGGCGTCAGGTCGAGCCAGTGATGCGCCAGCGCCTTGATGTTGGTGACGCGCGCGATGTCGGGTCCGCGACCTGCTTCGAGCTCGATCGGCAACTGCTCCTGGATCACCTGATAAGCGACGTTGTCCAGAATGACATTGATATCCGGATTCTGCTCCATGAAGCGGTTGAGCAGATCCTGGATGACCTCGCCTTCGACACCGTCCGAGTACCACATCACCCGTACGTCGCCCGCCAGTGCGGCGGATGTCGACAGAAGCCCCGCTGCCAGGGCTGCAAGCACAGTTTTCGTTTTCATTGTACGCTCCTCCATTGCGGCGGCTCCCTGTCCGCCTGATTGCTATTCAACTCCCGGTCGCGCCTGTCGCGCGGCCTACCTCCTCGCCAGCGGACCATCCGGATGGATGGCCGCGTCGCCTTTTACAGTCCACGACGCCGGATCGAGGAGGCGGCCTTCCGCCTCAATGCGTCCGTCCTTGTGGAACAGCACCGGTCCGTATTCGGGATCGTCAATGCGCAACGTGCCGCCCTTCGCCTCGTTCAGGGCGAGCCCTCCAAACCTTGCTGCGAATCCCTCGACCGAACCGTGCCGGATCATGCTGCCGAGCCTGACGATCCAGACGGAGCGGTGCCCCGGGATGCGCAACTCGTTGCCCGCCGTTGGTCCATGCTCGACGGGCTGAAATGCGGAGTCGGCGGCGAGAAGCACCAGCCCGTTGCCGCTGCTTGCGACAGCGCGGCTGCCGTTCACCGATGCGGTGTCGAAGACTGATCGCGGGAACCATGCATGCGTGAAATCGGGCTGCTCCGGTGAGCAGTCGAACACGGCGACGCCAAGGCCGCGATATTGATGGACGCGCGGCACTGTGCCCGACCCGCCCCAGTAGGACGGGCGGCCGTAGCCGGAGTGAATGACCTCACCCGGATGGTTGATCCAGATCTGCGCGTCGGGATTGTCGCCGAGTCGCAGATGCAGAAGCGTTTCCTGATAGCCCCATTCGTTCCAGCGGTAGGACGCGATGCTGCCCATGGCGTAGTCGCGCGTCTTGTAGTGGTAGAGCTTTGCCAAGCGCTCATGCCCCTGCGCAAAACACCATTCGCGACCGCCGTCGTTGGTGAAATTGGCGATTTCGGCAAGGCGGGCGGGCACTTCGAGACCATGTTCGCGCAGGCACAGCGCCAACTGTGGCAGGGCGTGGACGCGGCTGCCATACCAGCCGCGGCCCCAGAGCATTCGTGCGACCGCTGAGAGCTCGAGAGAGCGTCCGGCGCGCAGGGTGTGCTCGTAGGAGCGGCCCTGCGCGCCGGTCAAGAGGCCATGCTGTGCAGAGCATGCGACGACCTCAAGCAGGCGATTGATGGCGGCGCCGGCGCGGTCGCGGATGTCGGCGTCCGGCGCGAGCGCGAAGAGGGTGGTCAAGCCCTTGAGGTCGATGGGGAAATAGGGGGCGGAGTTGAACTCGGCCATTTCCCATTTCTCGAAATGGTCGAGCCAGGCGCGGACGCGTTCGCGTCCTGCGGCGGACTGTTCGGCCCCCATACGGCCGGAACGCACGAAACGCGTTTCGGGGAACATGTGACCCGCCAGATAGGCGGCGGTGTGGAAGAGCAGGGCGTGGTTCTCGGAAAAGTACCACTGAACATCGTTGCCCGGCTCGTCCATCCAGTAGCGGTAACCGAGAACGGCTGCGTCGATGCGTTCGCGGACCTCCTGCGAGATGTCGTTGCCGAAGCGGTGCCTGCACCATAGGAGAGGCACGAGGATGAAATCGGCGCAGTCGTGGCAATCCTCGATGGCCGGCAGCGCGCCCGAAATCATGGCGTCGGTTTCCGTGCCTCTGCGCCCGGTGGCAAGCCGCGCCAGCGCCCGCACCGTGTCGCTTTCGGCGTGGAGCGAGACATGCTCCAGCGCTTCGGCGACACGGTCGGGGAGGTTGGCGGGCGCGGTTCCCTGACGCTTGGCGTGGCAGATTTCGACGCCGAAGACGCGGGAGGCTGTAAACCCTGACGCAGTCAGCGAGACGTTGAAATGGCGGAAGTCGGCGGGCAGGTCCTCGGTGGCCGCGATCGGCAGCCGCGATGCTCCCGCCTTTATCTTCGCCTCGATGACCAGCGGCGCTTCGATCGACATGAAGTCGCCCTCGACGGCGATCGTCACACCGGCATCGACCGGCAGCGGTGCGCCGGTGACGAGCGCCACTTCGCCGCCGGCATAGGCAGGGCGCTCGAAGCGCATGTCGTCAAGCGCTGCCTCGACCGACGCGGCGATGTTGCCGGCCGCGGGTGTCGGTAGCGCATTTTCGACAGCCGGACCACTGAGATAGTCGAGCTGGAAGAAGTAGCGTGCGTCGCGTTCGGCGAGGTCGTCGAACCAGATGCGGATATCGTTGGCGCCGGCGTTGAGTGCGACATCGAACTCGGTGTTGGCTTCGAGATTGCGGCTGTAGGGCGCCATCCAGCCCACTTCGGAGCCGTTGACGAACAGCACGGCGCCGCCACAGGTGCGCAGGCGCAGCCGCGCCGTGCCCGCTTCGGCAGCATCGACCACGGTCTGCGCCCAGGTGCCTAGCACCGTCGGCCTAAACCAGAAGCCGGAGAGGTCGACGCGTGGCGAACCGAAGGGCAGCCAGACCCTGGCCGGCTCGAACTCGCCCGCCGGCGCTGGCCGTCTGCCCCGACGCTCGGCAGCGAACTGCGTCCGGCAGGGATATTCGTGCGGGATGAAGTTCTTGTGTTTCGTCATGAAGAAGAAGGGATCCATCTCCCCCTTCATGGGCTGGTCCGGCACGTCGTAGCGCTCTTCCGAAGTAGCGCCGAGCCACCAGTAGACGACCGGGTCGCCTGTCCTGAGCGGCCGCCGCAACGCCATTTCGCCCTCGACCTTCCCGACCATGTTCATCGCAGCGTCTCCACCGGCACTGGGGAGACGTCCTCATAGGCCTGGTTTTCGCCGGTCATGCCCCAGACGAAGGCATAGGGCCCGGTGCCGCTGCCCATGTGGATCGACCAAGCAGGCGAGATCACGCAATTGCCGTTGGCGACCATGAGGTGGCGGGTATTGTCGGGGCGACCCATCAGGTGGACCACGCGGTCTTCCGACGCCATGTCGAAATAGAGATATGCCTCCATGCGCCGCTCGTGCAGGTGCGGCGGCATGGTGTTCCAGATGCTGCCGGGTGCCAAATCGGTGATGCCCATCAGGAGCAGGCAGGACGGTGCGACCTCGGGGTGAATGTACATCCGCAAGGTGCGCTTGTTGGCGCGACGCTCCTCGCCGAGTTCGAGCGGTTTCGACTCAGCCTGCTTGATCAGGCGGTGCGGGATGTCGGCACCCGCCGGCACAGAGTTCATGTAGAACCATGCCGGCTTCTTCGCGTCGTCGCTTGAAAGCGATACTTCCTTCGCGCCGCGGCCTATGTAGAGGATGTCGCGGTTGGCGAGCGCGAAGCTCTGGCCGTCCACGGTGACCGTCCCCGCGCCGCCGAGATTGGCGATGCCCATCTCGCGGGCGGTGAAGAAATGCGGCGTGCCAACGTCCTTGCCGCTGCCGAAGCCGAGCGGCTTGCCTGTGGGAACAGCGCCGCCGACGATCATGCGATCGACATGGGTGTAAGCGAACTCGATCTTGCCGGGCTGGAACAGCCCTTCGACGAGAAACTCGGCGCGCAGCCGCGTCGTGTCGAAATGGTCGATATCGCCGGGACCGGCGCCGTAGAGGGTGCGCATGGTCATGCCGCTTCCTCCACCGCCTCGGCGTGGATCATGCCCTCGGTGAGGCAAAGGATCGCCAGCGCCTGGCCGTAACCCGTCGGCTGGATCGGGATGTCGCGGTAGTGGTCGAGGTCGTGGCCCATGCGCGTGCCGTAGGAGACGTTCGCCAGAACGCCGTCGTCGCCGATATTGGCGATGACGGCGTCAAGCGCGCGCAGGCCCGCCGCACCCGTGCCTTTCGGGCCGATGCCGAGGCGCGCCGCCTTCATCAGCCCGTAGCCGAAGCCGGCCGTGGCCGACATTTCCTCGTAGGACGACGGATCGTCGAGCAGGGTCCGCCATGCGCCCGACGGCGCCTGCAGCTTGAGCAGGGCGTCGATCTGCGTTTCCAACACGCCGAGCAGGTAGTCGCGTACCGGGTTCGCAACGCCGCCGATCTCGATCAGGTCGAGAATGCCGACGGTGATCCAGGCATTGCCGCGCGCCCAAAGAGCGCGGGCGAAATTGTGCCGGCCGTCGAATGTCCAGCCGTGGAACCACAATCCGCTCGCCGGGTCGGCGAGATAACGCGCATGGACGAGGAACTGCCGCGCCGCTTCATCGGTCAAATCCGGCTTCTTCACCGCGCGGCCGTAGGAGGCGAGGAAGAGCGCGGCCATGAACAGCGTGTCGTCCCAGAGTTCGTTGTCGTTCACCCGGTCGGAGACGTTGTGCTGGAAGCCGCCTTCGGGCGTGCGCGGCATGTCGCGCATCAGCCTTTCGGCCCAGTCGGCCAGCGGCTTTTCCCAGCGCGGGTCGCGCGTCTCGGACCAGAGAATGGAAAGCGCCAGCATCGGCGCTGTCGTGTTGATGTTCATCGGCGGCAGGCCGGCCGCGAGATTGCGCGCGTACCAGTCCTCGATCGTGCGCCTCAGCCCGTCGTCGCCGGTGTGCTGCCACAGCCGAACCAGGCCGTAGAGACCCACGCCCTGTGGCCATTCCCATGAATCGAAGCTGATATAGTCGCCGGCGCTGCCGTCCAGGTTGGGCTCGTCAAAACGGCCGTCATGGCGCAGGCCGGTGAGACCCTGCACCAGCCGGTCGAGAAGTGCCCGCATTTGTCCCGCTGTCGGCGCCACTTTTCCTCCCCGGCAATCGGCACGCCTCAGCCATTGGTTCCACAATGGAAATTCTTGCGCAATCTGAAAATTTTTTGCACCTTGCGTTGCGATTGCAACAAGGGCGTGATGCAAGTGGCGGCAGGAAGCGGGAAGCGGGGACGGCCCAGCCGCAAGGTGCGGCTGGAGGATATCGCCGAGCGCTGCGGGGTGTCGGTGAGCACTGCCTCCCGCGCGTTGGCGGGCGGCAAGGGTGTGCGGGGCGACCTCAGAACGACGATCATCGAGACCGCCAAGAAGCTGAATTACCGCATCCCGGCCTCGATCGCCGGGCGCAAGGTCATCCTCGCGGCCAGCAGCGCGGCGATGGTCGATTATGTGCGCAACCAGTTCACCTTCTACGTGCTGGAGGGGCTCAACGAACGCGCGCGGACATTGGGCGTCGAACTCATTTCCAGATCGATCGCCGACGCCGATGAGGAGATCGCGATACTCGACGAGGCGCGGGACGATCCGAGCGTCGCCGGATGCCTGTTCCTCACGCTCGATGACGAGACGGTGCTGACACTGACGACCGGTTTCGAAAAGCCGATCGTCTTGGTCAACGGCGACGATCCGGCGATGCGCCATTCGAGCGTGACGCCTTGCAACCGTTCCGCCGCGCGGCTTGCGACCGAACATCTGCTTGATCTTGGCCATGAGCGGATCGTGTTCCTGATGCGGCGCGGCCGGCGCACCATCGAGCGGCGGTTCGAAGGTTGGAAGGACGCGCTCGGCGCGCGGGGCGTTGGGCGTATGGAGGATCTGGTCATCGAGGTGTCCGACTGGCTGCCAGAGCTCGGCACGGAGGCGATAACGCGCCGCATCGCGGAGCGCGGGCTCGACTTCACCGCGGTGCTGACCGCCGGCGACAGTCTGGCGGTCGGCGCGATGATCGGGCTCGAAAACGCCGGGTTCAAGGTGCCGGACGACGTCTCCGTCATGGGCATGGACGACCTGCCGCAGGCGGCTTTTCTCAATCCGCCGCTGACGACGATGCACATCCCGATGCGCGAGATCGGCGCCGCGTCGCTCGACCTGCTGCTCGACGATCTGGGCGGCATGGACCTGCCGCCGCGACGCGTCGAGTTCGCCTGCCGTATCGCCGAAAGAAGCTCGACCGGGCCCGCCCGCGGTTGACGCGCTGTGCGTTCGCGGGGCGGGCGGTGTCATCAGCTCGGACCTGCACCGAAGCCGTTGAAGCGGCCGTAGCCGCCGCCGGCGAAGAGCAGCGGCTCGCCCTCGCGCAGCGTGGCGTTGGTCACCTGAGCGACAACGATGAGGTGGTCGCCGCCGTCATGGCGGGCGATCCGGGTGCACTCGAAGCGGGACAGGCATCCGCCGAGCAGCGGCACGTCCTCGTCACTGCTGTCGTAGGGCAACCCCTCGAATGCATCGCCCGAACGGGCGAAGCGGCGGCTGAGATCGAGCTGGTCTGCCGCCAGCACATGGACCGCGAAGCGCTCGCAGGCGGCGAAGGCAGCAAAGCGTTTTGAATGGCGGCCGATCGACCACAGCACGATAGGCGGGTCCAGCGATACGGAGGCGAAGCTGTTGGCTGTAATTCCTACCGGTCCCTCGGCCGTTCCCGTCGTCACCACCGTTACGCCGGTCGCGAAGCGCCCCAGCGCGTCGCGGAACTCGCGCTTGCTGTCGGGACCGGGAACGAAGCTTCGCATTTGCATCCCCTGATCGGCGAAGTGGAACATCAGGCGACCTCCCGTCCGAGCGCTGCGGTGTAGAGTTCGAACCAGGTCTCGCGATCCATCGGCACCGCGAGGGCGTCCGAGATGGCGGCGATGCGCTCAAGCCGGTTCGTGCCGAGAACAGGAAGGATGCCGGCCGGGTGGGCGCGCAGCCATGCGATGGCGACGGCCGTGGGATCGCATGCGCAATCATTCGCGACCCGTTCGAGTGCTGCTTTCAGAGCCGGGTTAGCATTCCCCGGGAGCTTGCCACCGCCGAGCGGCGACCATGCCATCGGCTTGATGCCAAGCTCCTGCAAGAAGGCGAGGTCGCCATTGACGAAGGGTTCGTGGCAAAGCAGCGACAGCTCGATCTGGTTTGTGACCAGCCTCGCTTTCGTCGCCGATTGGAGCAGCGTGAAGTCGTGTGGGCGGAAATTCGACACGCCGACCGCGCGGACCTTGCCCGAGCGAACCGCCTTGTCGAGCGCCGCACCCGTTTCCTCGTGGTCCATCAACGGATCGGGCCGGTGAATGAGCAGCAGGTCGATGCGCTCGATGCCCATTTCCTTCAGCGAGGTGTCGATCGAATGCTCGATGTGCTTTGCCGACGTGTCGTAATGTTTCACTCGCCTGTCGGCGTAACGGCCGAACGGGCCGACGATGCCGCATTTGGTGACGATCTCGACTTTGTCGCGCAGCGCAGGCGCGGCCTTGAACGCGGCGCCCAGCAATCCTTCAGCGGTGTAGCCGCCGTATATGTCGGCCTGGTCTAGCGTGGTGATGCCCTGCGCGAGGCAGGACTCGATTTTGGCCTGGATGTGCCTGGGCGAGGTGTGCGCGTCGTCGCCGAGGCGCCACATGCCGTAGACGATGCGCGAGAATTCCAGCCCGTCGGCGAGCTTGATCCGTTCCATCAGCGCCGTTCTCCCGTGCCGAGGGGTGTCGCAGGCGTGCCATCCGGCACGCGGCCATAGACATGCGGCAGCGAGCAGGTTTTCAACTGCGGCAGGACCCTGGTCCCGAAATGCCGGCACTCATCGAGATGCGGGTAGCCGGAGAAGATGAAGGAGCGGATGCCCATCTTCATGTAGTCCTCGATTTCCGAAAGCACCTGGTCGGTAGAGCCAACGAGCGCGGCGCCGCAGCCGGAGCGGGCGCGCCCGACGCCGGTCCACAAATGCGGTTCGACATAACCTTCGAGATCGGCCAACTCGCGGTTCTTCGCCTGATGCGAGACGCCGAGCGAGGTCGAGTCGAGCGCGCGCTCGCGGATTGCTTTCCCCTGTTCGTCGTCGAGTTTCGATACGAGTTCGCGCGCGTATTCGCGGGCTTCGGCCTCGGTGTCTCGGACGATCATGTGAACACGCAGCCCGTAGTCCAGCGTGCGGCCGTGCGCGGCGGCGCGCTCGTGAACGGCCTTCATGCGCTCGGCCAGAACGTCCTTGGTTTCCGGCCACATCAGGTAGACGTCGCATTGCTCGGCGCAGAGTTCGAGCGCATCGGGCGAATAGCCGCCGAAATAAAGCAGGG
The DNA here is from genome assembly GCA_017643025.1 of Rhizobiaceae bacterium. Classification (GTDB taxonomy): domain Bacteria; phylum Pseudomonadota; class Alphaproteobacteria; order Rhizobiales; family Rhizobiaceae; genus RCIO01. The sequence continues at coordinate 108,253 of JAEPOG010000001.1, read as the reverse complement.
GGCCGCCATTCTGCTGGTAGGGTTTTGCCGGGTCAGTGGTCAGGTCCTTGAAGGAATAGACTTCGCCCTCGAAATCGATCGTGTCGCGGGCCCATGCCTGGCGCAGGATCTGCACGACCTCGCGCGAGCGCTGGTAGCGGAAGGCGCTGTCTGCCTTCTCGCCCGGGAAGTCGGACGAGATGATGTTGACCGTGAGACGGCCCTTCAGCATGTGGTCGAGGGTGGCGATGGTGCGCGCGAGCATGATCGGCTGCATCTCGCCGCAGCGCACGGCGGCGAGCAGATTCATTTTCGAGGTTATCGGCGCGCAGGCGGCAACGAAGGACAGCGTGTCCTGACCGACCTGGTAGGAAGACGGGCACAGGATGTTGCGGAAGCCGAGCTCCTCAGCCGTCGTCACGATTTCGGAGCAATGTTCCCAATTTGAGCGCAGGGCGCCGTCGGGCACGCCGAGATACTGGAAATCGTCAGAGCACAGCGCCGAGAACCATGACACCTCGGAAGCGTCGAGGTCGGGCGAGGTAATCGGCACCACGGTCATGCTGCTTTGCGTCCTCGAGCGGCGTCGGAATTTCCCTTTGACTATCATTCGCATTGATGTAGATCAATAGTGTATCAATTTTCTCGCAAGGCGCAGATGCCCAGCCAGCATTCTCTCCCGGTTCACCAGCAGATCAGCGAAATGCTGATCAGGGAAATCGGCGCCGGCAGGCTGATCGAGGGCGAGAAGCTGCCACCGGAACGCGAGATGGCGGCGGGGCTCGGCATCGCCGTCGGCACGCTGCGCAAGGCGCTGGCCGAGCTGGAGCGCAGCGGGCTTCTGGAGCGCATCCAGGGTTCCGGCAATTACGTTCGCTCGAAACCTGATGTCGCCGGTGTCTATTCGATGTTCCGACTGGAACTGGTGGAGGGCGGCGGCCTGCCGACGGCGAAGGTGCTGTCGGTTGAGCGATTGGCCAAGCCTGCCGATCTGCCGGCATTCGGCAGGAGCGGGGAAGGACACCGCATTCGCCGCCTGCGCTATCTTGGCGGCAAGCCGGCGGCGGTCGAGGAAATCTGGCTCGACGGTTCCTATGCCGGCACGATTGTCGAGGAGCAGCTGTCGGAGTCGCTCTACCTCTTCTACCGCAAGGCGCTGGGTTTCTGGATCGCCCGCGCCGAGGACCGCGTCGGCGTGGCCGAGGTGCCTGCGTGGGCGCCCGCTCAATTCGGGGTAGCGGCCGGCGCGCCCGCGGGCTTCATCGAGCGCATCGCGTGGGCGCAGGACGGCGCCAGCGCCGAGTTTTCCAGAACATGGTTCGATCACAAGGCCGCGCGCTACGTCGCTCGGCTGCGCTAGGGGATTTCATGGCAAAGCGCGTTTCATACGGGGTCATCGGCTGCGGCATGATGGGGCAGGAGCATCTGCGCAACATCGCGCTGGTGCCGGGGGCAAGCGTCGCGGCAATCTACGAACCAGACGATGGCATGCGCTCAATCGCGGCAGAACTCGCGCCCGATGCCGTGATGGTCGACTCGGTGGCGGACGTCCTGAAGCAGGATATCGACTGTCTGCTTATCGCCAGTCCCAACCAGCATCATTTCGCTCAGCTGCGGGAAATCGCGGCGACGAAGCCGTTGCCGGTTCTCGTGGAGAAACCGCTGTTCATCGAGGACGGCCAGGCGGGTGCTGTCAAAGCGTTTGGCAACTCCTATCCGGCACCCGTCTGGGTGGCGATGGAGTACCGCTACATGCCGCCGGTGGCGCGATTCATCAAGGATGCCGAGACAGTCACTGGCGGGAACCGCATGCTGACCATCCGCGAGCACCGCTATCCGTTTCTCGACAAGGTCGGCGCTTGGAACCGCTTCAACCGGAATTCGGGCGGCACGTTCGTGGAGAAATGCTGCCACTTCTTCGACCTGATGCGCCTGATCCTCAGGTCGGAGCCGGTGCGCGTGATGGCGTCCGCAGGGCAGGCGGTGAACCATCTCGACGAGCGTTACGGGGATGAAACGCCGGATGTCTGGGACAATGGTTATGTCATCGTCGATTTCGCCAGCGGCGCGCGGGCGATGCTCGAGCTCTGCATGTTCGCCGACGGCAGCCGTTATCAGGAAGAGATCAGCGCCGTCGGCGCCGCCGGCAAGATCGAGTGTCTCGTGCCGGGTCCGGCGCGTTTCTGGCCGGAGCATCTCGGACCGCTGCCGACGCCGCAGGTGATCGTCAGCCCGCGCCGGCCTGGCACGCCGCGATCCGTGGACCTTCCGGTCGATCCGGAGCTGCTGGCGGCCGGCGACCACAACGGCTCGACCTTCTACCAGCACAAGCGCTTCTGCGCCGCAGTGCGTGGCGAGGGGCCGGTTGAAGTCACGCTGGAGGCTGGGCGCAAGGCCGTCGCGATGGGCATGGCGGCGCAGAAATCGGCGCGCGAGGGCGTCGCGGTGACGATCGATCCCGAGGCCTTCTGACCCTCAGCGCGCCATCCAGCCGCCATCGACCACCAGTGTGTGCCCGTTGACGTAACGCGCGGCATCAGACGCGAGAAACGCCGCGGCGCCGGCAATGTCTTCCGGTTGGCCCCAGCGTTTCGCCGGAATGCGCGCCATCAGTTCGGCGGAGCGTTTGGGGTCGTCGCGCAGCGCCTGGGTATTATCGGTCGCTATGTATCCGGGTGCGATGGCGTTCACGGTGACGCCCGTGCCGGCCCATTCGTTGCACAGCGACTTGGTCAGCCCGACAAGGGCATGCTTTCCTGCCGCATAGGCGTGCACGCGCAAGCCGCCCTGGAAGCTCAGCAGCGATGCGATGTTGACGATGCGGCCGCTGCCCGCCGGAACCATGCGGCGTCCGGCGGCCTGCGAAAGATAGAATGCGGAATCCAGATTGACCTGCAGGACGCGCCGCCATGCCTCCTGTTCGATTTCGAGCGCGTCAGTGCGTTCGATCATGCCCGCATTGTTGACGAGAATGTCGAGCCGGCTGAAGGCATCGTGCGCCTCGGCAACGATGCGCTCTGCGGCGTCCGCGTCGAGGCCCGCGAAGTCGGCCTTGATGGCATGGAAGCGCCGGCCTGCCGCCTCGACCTCTTTCTGCACGGCGTCGGGTGCATGGCTGCGATAGGTGACCGCGACATCCGCGCCGCAGCGGGAAAGCGCTATTGCAATTCCCGCGCCGATGCCCGTGCCGCCGCCGGTCACCAGGGCGGTCCGGCCCTCGATCAGCATCATCTCAGCGGTAAATTGGCTCGCCATTGTCGTCCCTCGCATGCTTCTGAAACCCGCGCCTCAGCACGGGCGGCGCGACCATGGACGGTGAACCGCCAATCTTCAAGCTTGCCAATGCGGGTATGTGTGCAATCGCCGGCAAATGCGCTAGAAGCCCCGGGCCTGAAGGAACTAACAGACCCGCGCAGGATGTACGCCACAGCACTCCAGAACAGCGAAACCGTCTTCGCCATCGCACCTATGATGGACTGGACGGACCGGCATTGCCGCTTCCTGCACCGGCAACTGTCGCGCTCGGCGCTTCTCTACACGGAGATGGTGGTCGCCGACGCCGTCCTCCATGGGCCGCGTGAGAGGTTGCTAGACTTCGATGAGACGGAGCACCCGGTGGCGTTGCAGATCGGCGGTTCGGAGCCGGCGAAGCTTGCCGAGGCTGCGCGCATCGGCGCGGACTTCGGCTATGACGAGATCAACCTCAATGTCGGCTGCCCGTCCGACCGTGTGCAGTCCGGCACGTTCGGGGCGTGCCTGATGCGGACGCCGGCGCTCGTCGGCGAGTGCGTGGAGGCGATGAAGAGTGCGGTCGATGTCCCGGTCACCGTCAAGTGCCGCATCGGCGTGGACGATCAGGATCCCGAAATCGCGCTGGACGAGCTGGCGGATACGGTATTTGAAGCCGGCGCCGACGCGCTCTGGGTGCACGCCCGCAAGGCATGGCTGCAGGGGCTGAGCCCGGCACAGAACAGGACGGTGCCGCCGCTCGACTATGCGCGCGTGTACCGGCTCAAGCAGCGCCTGCCGGATCGCTTCATAGGCATCAATGGCGGCATCGGGTCAGCCGAAGAAGTGGTCGCTCATCTCAAGGATACTGATGGCGCCATGATGGGCCGGACGGCCTACCAGAACCCGGCGTTCATTGCCGATGTCGAAGCGGCGCTGACGGGTAACGAAGTTCAGGTTGATTGGGACGCGGTGGTCAATGCCATGGCGAACTACGCAGCGCGTCACGTCGAAAAGGGCGGTCGCCTTTCGCATGTGACGCGCCACATGGTCGGGTTGTTCCACGGCCTGCCGGGCGCGCGGCGCTACCGGCAGATATTGTCGACCGAAGCGACCAAACCGGACGCTGGCCCGGAGGTTCTGTTTGCTGCCTATGGAACGGTCGATATCGAGAGCGCCAGACGCGCCGCCTGACCCTGCAAAATGAGAAGGGGCGACCGTGGCCGCCCCGCTACGCCTCACCTGATTTTTACGCATGGTCCGGCAAGGGACCTTTTTACGGCAACGACCAAAACATCAAAACATTGCGGAATTTTGACGGGTTGCCGGCTCGCTTTACAGCGTTTGCGCGCATGGCGGCTTGCCATCGGCATGTCGCGGCCTAGCAATGGCGCACCCGGCGGAGGCGTTCGCGCATGACCATTGCAGACATCCCGGCGAGCGAACTGGCAGTGTTCGCCCTGGCGATTGCGGCCTCTGGCGTCGTCTCGGGCCTTATGGCCGGGATCTTCGGCATCGGCGGCGGGGCTGTGCTGGTGCCCGTTTTCTACCAGGTCTTCGGCTTGCTCGGCGTGGACGAGGCAGTGCGCATGCACCTGTCCGTCGGTACGTCGCTGGCAATCATTGTGCCGGTATCGATCCGGTCATTCCTCGGCCATCGTTCGCGCGGCGCTGTCGACATAAGTGTGCTGCGCAGCTTCGTTGTCGCCGTGCCGGTGGGTGTCGTGCTCGCTTCGCTCACAGCCGCGCAGATCGGCAGTGCGGGGCTCCGGATCATATTCGCGGTGCTGATCCTGCCGTTCGGGCTGCGCATGCTGTTTGATCGCTCGCACTGGCGATTGGGCAACGATTTGCCGGGCAATCCGTGGCGAGCGGCCGTCGGTGTCATGATCGGCTACTTTTCGACGCTTATGGGCATTGGCGGCGGCATCATGAACAACACCTTCATGACGATCTTCAATCGCCCCATCCACCAGGCGGTGGCTACGTCATCCGGTGTCGGTGTGCTGATCGCGATACCGGGCACGATTGGCTACGTCTGGGCGGGGTGGGGCGACCCATTGCTGCCGGCCTTCTCCACCGGTTTCATCAGCTGGATGGCGGTGGCTGTGGTGATCCCAATCGCGCTCGTCGTCACGCCCTATGGCGTGCGCCTCGCGCATGCACTCAAGAAGCGGCAGCTTGAGATCGCTTTCGGTATCTTCTGCCTGCTCGTTTCGGCGCGCTTCTTCGCCAGCCTGCTCTAAGGACGTTCAGTCAATCAGGGTAAGCCGGTCGCCCCGGATATCGAAACCCGACAGCGAATTGATGAAGTTCATGCCGAGCAGGCTCTGCTCGAGCATCTCGGGCCCCGCGACCAGAACGTCCATGTCGTTGCGGACAATGTCGCCGACGCGCATCTCGTTGATCCGAGCGACCGCCGCGCTGGCGCGGCCGTTGGCGGTCATGATCGGCACGGTGAACGCGAGGCGTGCGACGTCGATGCCTGCCCTGCGGGCATCGGCTGCGGCGAGCACCGTGGTTGTCGCTCCGGTATCGACGATCATTGTCACCGGCGCGCCGTTGATCTCGCCGCGCGCGAGGAAGTGGCCGCCGCGTACGCGCTCAAGCGCGACGGCGACACGGCCCTCGGCGTCAGTGACCGACAGTGGGCTGCCGGGAATGAGGCCGGCGGTCAGCCGGCTGGCAATGTCCTGCAACTCGTAGCGGTACTGGTAGCCGCCGATCAGCAGGAGGAATACTCCGCCCCAGATTACGATGGCGCGGGCCGCGCCCCGCAATCCGATGCCGGAGCCGACGACGCCCGCTGCGATCACCAGCCCGAGCGCGCCCAGATAGAGGGTTCGCGCGAACTGATCGCCGGAAAGCCCGAATGTAACGCCGCTTTCGTCGGTGATCAGCAACACTGCGAGGCCGACGCCGATCAGCGCCATCGCGATCCAGAGCAGCCTGCTCACGAGCCTGCGCCCTCGGTCCGCTCACGGGCCATGCGAGCGCGGCGGGTTTCGCGTCGCGGCTTGCGCTCTACCGTCTCCAGACGCGCAGGAAGCTCGTCCATGACCTGGCGCCGTTCGACCGGCGTCATCGAAATCCACGCGCCGATCTCGCGGCTCGTTCGCCCGCAGCCGAAGCAATAGCCGGTCCTGTCGTCAATCGAGCAGACGAGAATGCAGGGGGATTCGATCAGGCTCATGGTCGCTCCAGACATGGGGCAGGGCATTTTGGAATGCAAGAATGCGGCGTGGGCGCGGCGGCCATTGCCATTGGCGAAAGCGCAGCCTATGCCCGCACCATTCCTGCCCTCTGAGAAGACAGCGCGCCGATGGTATCCGGACTCCCTTTCGATGATTTCCGACATCTGGTCGCGTCGCTTGCTGGGCCGGACGAAACCGTGCGTCGCGAAGCAGCGGAACTCAACACCCGGAGCGCGGCGCGCGACGGAGCGCTCGGGCGCGCAGGCGAAATCGCAGAATGGCTCGCCGCATGGAGCGGCAGGCGGCCGGGCGTGCTGCGTCCGCAGGTGGCAATCTTCGCCGGAACGCACGGGCTGTCGGCGCGTCTGGAGGACACGGACCGGGTTTATGTCCAGGATTTCGTTGCACGCTGCGGCAGCGGCGATGCGCCGATCAACCAGCTGTGCGCGGCCGGCGACTACGGGTTGCAGGTCTTTGACCTCGCGCTCGAAGTGCCCACCGCGGACATCACCGCCGACGCGGCGTTGGATGAGCGCGGTTGCGCCGCGACAATCGCCTTCGGCATGGAGGCTGTCGCGGGTGGCGGCGGGTTGCTGGTTCTGGCAGGGCAGGGAGGCGATGCGGGCCGGATTTCGGCCTGCGCGGTTCTCGCCGCTGTTCTGGGCGACGTCATCCAAGCTCCCGGAGCCTCCGACGGCCGGTTGGTGACCGAGGCACTCGAGTCCCATCGCGGCCACCTCGCCGATCCGCTGGAAGCGATGCGCCGTGTCGGCGGGCGGGAAACGGCGGCTCTTGCCGGTGCGATTGTCGCGGCGCGCACGCAGAAGGTTCCGATCGTTCTCGACGGGATCGCAGCGATCGCGGCGGCTGCTGTCGTGCACCGGCTCAATCCAGCGGCGATCGGACATTGCCTCGTCGCGGATACGGGCGGCACTGCGCAGGCCGCGGCAATTGCGGCGCTCGGCTTGGACCCGCTTCTGTCCCTCGGCATGCAGGGAGGCGACGGTAGCGCCGGCGCAATGGCTGCCGGGCTGGTGCAGGCCGCCGCCCATTCCCACGCGGCGGCGGGAAAATACGAGACTCGAGTTTCGGGTACGCGTAGGCCGCTGAACTGAGGCTGCTCAGGCCGGAGTGCGCAGGTTTCCCCTGTGTGGCACGGCCGGCAATTGTTCCATCACGCGCGAGGCAGGCAACGTGACGATTGCCTCCGTGCCCTCACGCAGTTTCGACCTGATCTGCAGGTCGCCGCCATGCATGCGCGCCAGCCCCTGCACGATGGGCAGGCCGAGGCCGGTTCCCTGTTCGGCGCTCTTGATGGCAATCGATCCCTGACCGAAGGCGGACAGCACGACTTCGATCTCGTCGGGCGCAATGCCCGGTCCGTTGTCGGAAACGGCGATGTACTGCCCGCCGCCCATTGTCCAGCCGACCCGGACCCTGATTTCGCCGCCCGTCGAGGTGAATTTCACGGCGTTGGACAGAAGGTTGAGCGTGATCTGACGCATCGCCCGCTCGTCGACCGACACACGCGGAAGCGACGGCTCGAACTGGCGGGCGAGATGGATGTCCTTCTTGCGTGCCTTGATATCGATCATGTGGCAGCAGTCCTCAACCACCTCCGCCAGGAACACCGGCTCCTCGTTGAGCTGGTATCGGCCGGCTTCGATGCGCGACAGGTCGAGGATCTCGTTGATCAGGTTGAGCAGATGCTGGCCCGAGCTGTGGATGTCACGAGAATAGTCGCGGTAGGTATCGTTTTCGATCTTGCCCAGCACCTCATTTGCCATCACCTCGGAGAAACCCAGGATGGCGTTGAGCGGTGTGCGCAATTCGTGGCTCATCGAGGCGAGAAAGCGCGACTTGGCGAGATTGGCGTCCTCGGCCCGGCGGCGCGCCTCGTCCGACATCGACTTTGCGGTCTCCAGCTCGGCTATCAGCGCATCCTTCTCGGAACGAAAGGACAGCAGCATCAGAGCAGACCGGTGAAGATGGCCGGCGACGTAGGTGAAAAACGGGAGCGACACCACGAGCAGCGCAACCATCATAACCTCGGCCGGCATGGAAATGCGCGCCGAGACGGCCGCATAGACCGCAACAGGTAGCGCGAAGGTGACGACCAGCGCGCCGCGCAAAGCAGACGCTATGAGCGCAGTCGCGGCTATCGCAAGCAGCAGCACGACCGCCTTGACGATCGGCAGCGGTTCGATGCCGCATTCGGGGCAATCGAGCACTGCGAAGTAGGCCCAGCCCAGACCGCTGATGAAATGCGCTCCGAGAAAGAGCCGCCGCAGGGCACTGGGCTCGATATCGGAGACCTCGGCCCGGTCGGTCTTGCGGGCGAGGAAGATAAGTCCGGCGTAGCAGACAATGGTGATGACCGCCCAAATCAGCACGCCGCGCATCATGCCGGCGTACAGGCCGGCCGCGCCGATCACGATGACCAGCAGCGGCAGGGCCGCGGCGCTGGCGGTCAGCGCATGGGCGTGGAGCTTCAGCAGCTCGCGGTCGAAGTCGGGATTACCCTCCTGCTGTGCGAGCCTGTCACGCGTGCGACGCACGGCGCGGGCGACATCGGTGTTGCGATGCGCCTTGGTGCGGTCCACAATGTTCTTGTCCGCCAACTGCGAACGTTGCAACGCCATATTTCGCTTCGGTTTTTTGATACGCGCCGATAGCGGGAACGCTATGCGGGAATGATTAAGAGACCCTTCCAGCGACGTGTTTTTTATCCTTTCGTAAACCACGTTCCGGGGCGGCACGTGACGCAATCGAACGCGGGAGAACAGCATGAAACTTTATGACGGCGGACGCGCGCCCAATCCGCGGCGGGTGCGCGTCTTCCTCGCCGAGAAGGGCATCGAAGTACCGCTCGTTCCGGTGGACATGGGGGCGCTTGGACACAAGGCGCCCGAAGTCGAGGCGCTCAACCCGCTGATGCGGCTTCCGGTTCTGGTGCTCGATGACGGAACGGTGCTGACCGAGTCCGTCGCCATCTGCCGCTATTTCGAGGAGTTGCATCCCGAACCGGCGCTGTTCGGCACCGGCGCGCTTGGCCGGGCCAGGGTCGAGATGTGGCAGCGACGCATGGAATTCCACCTGATGATGCCGGTTGCCCAGGCATTCCGGCACATCCACCCCGCGATGAAGGAGTGGGAGGTGCCCCAGATTGCCGAGTGGGGCGAAGCCAACAAGCCGAAGGCATTGGAGTTTCTCGCCATTTTCGACCGCGAACTGGGCAGCCGGTCCTTCGTTGCCGGCGACGAATTCTCGATCGCGGATATCACAGGAATGATCGCCATCGATTTCATGAAGCCTGCGCGGCTCGCTGTTCCCGAGGAATGCACGAATGTGCTGCGCTGGTACGAGGCAGTCAAAGCGCGGCCGAGCGCGGAGGCCTAGTGGCAGAGACAGCTGCCGATCGGTTGCTTGCCGCCAAGGTCGCGGAAATCCGTGCCTGCCGCATCTGTGCCGAGCGGCCCAGGGGACGACCGCTGCCGCATGAGCCGCGGCCTGTCGTTGTGCCGTCGGCCACGGCGCGCATCCTGATTGCCGGGCAGGCGCCTGGAACACGCGTGCACGAAAGCGGGAGGCCGTTTACCGACCGCTCGGGCGAGCGGCTGCGCGAGTGGCTCGGCGTAACGGAAGCCGAGTTCTACGACACGGGCAATTTCGCCATCGTGCCGATGGGCTTCTGCTTTCCCGGGCTGGATGCGAAGGGTGGCGATCTGCCGCCGCGGCGGGAATGCGCCGAGCACTGGCGCGCGGACCTGATGGCAGCGATGCCGCAGATCGACCTCTTCCTGCTCATCGGGCAATACGCGCAGGCTTGGCATCTCGGCAAAGCGAAGCAGGGCAGCGTTACGGAAACCGTCAGCAACTGGCGCTCCTATGCCCTGAGGAATGATGGACCTGTCGTCTTTCCACTGCCGCACCCGTCATGGCGCAACACGGCGTGGCTCAAGAAAAATCCGTGGTTCGAGACGGAACTGTTGCCGGTACTCCGCCCGGCCGTCCGTGAGCGCATCAAGGGCACCTGACGGCGATCCAGCCACACGAATCCATTCGTCCAGAGAAAATCATTCTTGAATTCGATCTGATTCGGGTCGATATCGGAACGATATTCTAATGGAGTGTCCCATGGACCGCCTGGACAGAAAGATTCTGCGCCTGCTGCAGGAAAACACGACGCTCGCCGTCGCCGACATTGCCAAGAAGGTTGGGCTGTCGACCACGCCGTGCTGGCGGCGCATCCAGAAGCTGGAGGAGGAGGGCGTCATCCAGCGCCGGGTCGCCATTCTCGACCCCGTGAAGGTCAACACCCGCGTGACGGTGTTCGTGTCGATCCGCACCAACATGCACAGCCTCGAATGGCTGAAGCGCTTCTCCGAAGTCGTGCAGGACTTTCCCGAAGTCGTGGAATTCTACCGCATGAGCGGCGACGTCGATTACCTGCTGCGCGTGGTCGTGCCGGACATCGCTGCATACGATGCCTTCTACAAGCGGCTGATCGCCAAGATTGAGATACGCGACGTGTCCTCCACCTTTGCGATGGAGCAGATCAAATACACGACCGAGCTACCGCTGGATTACATGGTGCTCGACAAGGATGGCGGCCACTCGGCAGCCGGCTGATCAGTCGCGGAGGAAGCGCCAGGGAGACCGGCCCGAGCGCGGCGCGACCGACGGCTCGACGTCGACACTCTCGACGGTCGCCGAACTGATCCGGAAGCCCGATTCCACGATCCTTACGCCGTCGAGTACATAAAGCTGCGCCTTGTTGCTCTCAGTCATCAGCGCCCCTGTGACCCGAACGGACTGATACATGCGATCGGCCGGGAACGGTTTGTCAGGAATGACGCGGACCACCTGGTTCGGCGGCGGTGGGGCGACATGGCTGCAGGCACCCGGGCTGGCGAACAGCATGAACTCGTAGACCAGCGCGCCTTCGCGGTCGGCGGGCAACATGAACCCGTGGAGCTCGATGCGCTGTTCGGATTGCGAGGCTGGCTGTGTTTCCGTGCCGATGCGCATGAGATCGTCAAAACCGATGCTCCGTGCGGTTGGAGCACCGATCGCAAACGTCGCTCCCGAAATCAGGGCGGTTGCTACAATCGCTAGGGTCAGGTTTCTGCGCATGGGCAGACTTTAGCCCGCGCCCCGCTACGGTCAAATCACAGCTAGGTGGCGGTCATGCTTTGGCCTTGGCGGCCTTTGCGCGCAGGCGTTCCAGGGTCTTTTCGGCCGACAGTTCTCTCACCGCGTCCTTGCCGATCCAGCGAGCGGTCTTGTTGTCGGACGCTGCGAGTTTTTCGGACAGAGCAAGGGCAGGCGCATGTAGCGCCAGTGAGCGCTTGCCGATTGTGCGCAGCGCCCAGTTGACACCCTTCTTCACGAAATTGCGCGGGTCGGTCGCATGTTTCTCGATGAGCGGCAGATAGGCCTCGAAGGTGGCGTCCGGCTCTTTCTTGCGGTGGATCGTCGCCCAGCACATCATCGCGAACGCCGTGCGGCGTACGAATTCGCGTTCGTCCTCGGCGAACTCGTCGATCATTTCGCGCCAGTGGTCGGTATCGACGAACAGGTCGGCGACGCCATCGACGATGTCCCATGAATCGAACTCGGCGGCCCAACGTCGCGCGTCATCGATAGACATGCGCTTCGGGTCCGCCGTCCGCGATGCGATGAACTGCGCCTCGGTGTGGCCGCTCGCCCAGAGTTCGAATGCGCGCTCGTGATTGCGCTTTATCGTTTTGGCGATGTCGCGCTGGACGCCATGCGAGATGCCCAGCGCGCGGTCGATCTTGATGCCGTAGCGCTTCATCCCCTCGCGGTTCTCTTCGGAAGCGATGGAGCGCAGATAGGCGAGGACTTCGTCGGCGGTTGAGTCCGGCGACAGCGGGATCATGCCTATCTCTCGAGACGCGCCAGCAGGGACGACGTATCCCACCGGCTGCCGCCGATTTCCTGCACTTCCTTGTAGAACTGGTCGACAAGGGCGGTGACGGGCAGCTTGGCGCCGTTGCGGTTCGCCTCTGCCAGGCAGATGCCGAGGTCCTTGCGCATCCAGTCGACGGCGAAGCCGAAATCGTACTTGCCCTCGTTCATCGTTTTGTAGCGGTTTTCCATCTGCCAGGAGCCTGCCGCGCCCTTGGAGATGACGTCGATGACGGCTTCGATGTCGAGCCCGGCCTTCTTGCCGAAATGGATGCCCTCGGCCAGCCCCTGAACAAGCCCTGCGATGCAGATCTGGTTGATCATCTTGGTAATCTGGCCGGCGCCGACCGGCCCAAGAAGGCCGACCATACGGGCGTAGGAATCGATCACCGGCTTCGCCTTGTAGAAATCGGCCTGCTCGCCGCCGCACATAACTGTCAGCACGCCGTTTTCCGCGCCGGCCTGACCGCCGGATACCGGTGCATCGACGAAGCCGATGCCGCGCTTCTTCGCTTCGGCGGCCAGTTCCCGCGCGACTTCGGCGGAGGCCGTCGTGTGGTCGACGAAGACCGAACCGCGCTCCATGCCGGCGAATGCACCGTCGGAACCAAGCACCACAGAGCGCAAATCGTCGTCATTGCCGACGCAGGCCATGACGAACTCCTTGCCGCGCGCAGCCGAGGCGGGTGTCGGCGCGAATATGCCGCCATGTTCGGCGGTCCATTTTTCCGACTTCGCCTGCGTGCGGTTAAAGACAGTCACGGTGTGTCCGCCCTTGTTCTTGAGGTGGCCGGCCATCGGGTAGCCCATCACGCCAAGACCAAGAAATGCGACCTTCGCCATAATAATTCCTCCGGGTGTTCGGGATAGTGTTCAGCGCTTGAGGTGGCGCGTCAGTCTCTTTTCGATCCATTCGACCGCGTTGCGCAAGGTCTCGACCAGCGCGAGATAGATCACCGCAGCCCAAATGTATGTCTGGAAGTCGAACGTGCGGGAGAAGGCGCGGCGCGTTTCGCCCATCAGGTCGTAGACCGTGATGATGGCGACGATGGCCGAACCCTTGATCATCAGGATGATCTCGTTGCCGTAGGGCCGGAGCGCGACGATGAAGGCTTGCGGCAGGATGATCTTGCGGAAAGTGAGCCATTTGTGAAGGCCGAGCGACGCCGCGCCCTCCCACTGGCCGCGCGGCACGCTCTGGATTGCGCCGCGCAATATCTCCGCCTGATAGGCGGCTGTGTTGAGCGTGAAAGCGAGGACGGCGCAGTACCAGGCTTCGCGGAAGAAGGTCCACAGCCCGACAGCCTGCAGTTCGGGGCGGAAAGTGCCAAGCCCATAATACACAAGGAAGGTCTGGGCGAGCAGCGGCGTACCGCGGAAGAAATAGACATAGGCGTAGGCAGGCCAGGCGAAGAGCGGGTTTTTCGACATGCGCCCTAGCGCGATCGGCACCGAAAGCACTGCGCCCAAGACGATCGAGAGCAGCACCAGCGTGATCGTCACCCGCAGGCCCGAAAGGTAGGCCGGCGCGTAACGGTAGATCAGATCGGGCTTCCATGACTGGACCAGGAACAGCACGATCCCCGCGCCGAGCGCGATCCAGATGGCCATCAGGACATGACCGAGTACGCGCTCGCGCGTCCAGACCCGCGCCATAGGCGGCGGCCTGTCGACGGCGCTGACGGTGTCGCTGCTCATCGCACCACCGCCGCGCGGTTCGACCAGCGCTCGATGGCGCTGATCGCGACCGAGGAGAGGATCGCCAGAATGACATAGAGCAGACAGGCAATGCCGAAGAAGAGGAACGCCTCCTTGGTGACACGCGCTGCAATGCCCGTCTGGCGGATGATGTCGGACAGTCCGATGACGGAAACCAGCGCTGTATCCTTGAGCAGGATCAGCCAGAGGTTGGACAGGCCAGGCAGGGCGATGCGTATCAGTTGCGGCAGCACGACGAGCCGCATCGTCTGCCAGCGGGTCAGGCCGATGGCGTAGCCGCCCTCGTACTGGCCCTGCGGGATCGCCCGGAAGGCCGAGAGGAACACCTCACTGGCATAGGAGGAAAAGACGACGCCGAGCGCCACCATGCCGGCGATGAAGCTGTTGATCTCGATATTGGCCGTCTCGTCGAACAGCTTGACCAGCCGCTGCAGCCCGATCTGCGCGCCGTAATAGACAAGAAACAGGGTCAGCAGTTCGGGGAGGCCGCGGAAAAGGGTCGTGTAGACATTGGCCGCCAGCCGCATCGAAGGCTCGGGCGACAATTTCCCGAGCGCTATGAAGAAACCCACTGCGAGCCCAAGCGGCAGTGTTGCAAGGGACAGCGTGACGGTGATGAAGACGCCCGAGGCAATCTCGTCGCCCCATCCCTGAGGGCCGAAACCCAGCAAGACGAGCGTGGAATCCATCCGTGCCGCTGTCCCCTTGTCCTTATAAGAACGGCGGGAGAAACCCCGCCGTCCTGATGCAATCAGCCGTTACGCGAAGCCAATGGCTCAGCCGCCATAAGCGTCGAAGCTGAAGTACTTGTCGTTGATTTCCTTGTATTTACCGTTGGCGCGGATCGCGTCGATCGCAGCGTTGAATTTCTCGATCAGCTCGGTCTCGCCAGTGCGAACGGCAATGCCGGCACCCGGGCCGTGGATTTCCTCGACCGGCGTGATGGTGCCGACGATTTCGCAGCACTCGCCATCCGCCGTTGCCAGCCAGTCGCCCAGCACGATGACGTCGTCAACGACGGCGTCCAGACGGCCGCTGTCGATATCGAGCTTGTACTCGTCGGCGGTCGGGTACAGCCTGACGTCGCTGTCCGTGTAGGTGGCCTCTGCGTAGTTGGAATGCGTCGTGGATCCCTGCGCGCCGATGGCTTTGCCGGCCAGGTCTTCCGGGGTCACGCCAGTGATACCGGAATCCTTGCGCGCGGCGATAGCGGGCGGTGTGTTGTAGTACTTGTTGGTGAAGTCGACTTCTTCCTCGCGCTCCGGCGTGATCGACATCGAAGCGATGATGGCGTCGAACTTGCCGGCCTGGAGCGCCGGAATGATGCCGTCCCAGTCCTGGGTGACGAATTCGCAGTCGGCTTTCATCTCCTCGCAAAGCGCCTTCGCGATGTCGATGTCGAACCCGACCAGCGAGCCGTCAGCCTCAAGGTTGTTGAAGGGCGGGTAGGCGCCTTCGGTGCCGATCCTGAGCTTCATCATCTCCTGCGCGTGGGCGGCGCCCATGGTCACCGCAAGCGCGGCCGCGGCGGCGGCCAGTGCAATACGCTTCGAAATACGCATATCGTTCCTCTCTGTGATCCGATCGGCACTGCCGGCTACCGGCGGCCGAACCCTGTGGCGCGCTCAAATCCGCGCCGCTGGCCGGATATTCCCACTGTCCAGCCGCAAATTGCAACCGCAAATCAAATGCCGGAACGTCAGCTGTTCCCCTGCGAAAGACCAAACTCGGCCAGGATGAAATCAACGATATCTTCGATGTCGTCGAGGCCAAATACGGGCAGCAAGCCGGCGTCGGTTTCGGTGTCCGATGCGACGGCGATGACCGAGGGATCGTCCGGCGCAAGCGGCGCGGCGTCTCCCCCTCCGGAACGCCGGACCTCGATCTTTGGATGCGCACCTCGTTTCCAGCCTTCGACGATGACGATATCGACCGGCGAGAGCCGCGACAGCATTTCCTCCAGCGTTGGTTCAGGTCTGTCTCCGAGTTCGTGCATCACCGCCCAGCGCCGGCCGGAAATGACAGCGACTTCCGATGCTCCGGCCTTTCGATGACGGTAGGAGTCGGTGCCCGGAACATCGATGTCGAATTCATGATGCGCATGCTTGAGGGTCGCGACCCGCAGGCCGCGCGAGACGAGTTCGGCGACCAGCCGCTCGACAAGCGTCGTTTTGCCGGAGTTTTTCCAGCCGGCGATGCCGATGACGGGCGTGCTCACTGGTCCGCTTCCCGCAGTCGGTTTGCCGCGGCAGCAAGGTCGTCCGGCGTATTGATGTTGAAGAAAGGGTCGCAGGCGTTGTCGAACTCGCACGTGGCCCAGCGCCGGCTCTCGACGAAGTCTGTGACCTTCAGGCTGCGGCCTGCCTCAAGCCACGCGCGGAGAGGTTCACGCTCGGACACTGGCCACATGCCGAACACGGAGTGCGTTTGGCCACCCGACACGGCGAGAACGATCTGGTCGACGTCGTTGCCCGCCGCATCCTTCACCCGCTCGACGAGATCCGCCGGAAAGAATGGCGTGTCGCTGGCGACCGTCACCAGATGAGATGTTCCCGCGCGCTCCGCCGCCCAGTCGAGCCCTGACAGGATGCCTGCGAGCGGGCCGCGTCCGGACGGCGTCGGGTCGGGCAGGATTGGAAGCCGGTAGGGGGCCAGGATTGCGGGATCGCAATTGGCCGAGATTGCCATTTCGCCTAGCTGGGGATGCAGCCTGTCGATCGCGTGCCGAAGCAGCGGCTTTCCACCGAGTTCCAGCAGAAATTTGTGGCCGCCGCCCATGCGGCGCGACTGGCCGCCCGCCAGCACCAGACCTGCTATCGCAATGCTCATGCCGCACACGCTATGCGCCGCGCATGGTCCAGTCCACATAGATGACGTAGAGCGTCGAGAGCAGGCCCATGCCGGCCGAAACAAGCATCACGATGAGCAGGGGATTGGGGCCGCTGCCTGGGTAGAGTACTGCCGCCGCGATGACAGCCATCAATGCGCCCGATCCCATCTGCAGCGTTCCGCCCAGTCCGGATGCCGAGCCTGCCAGATGAGGGCGGATGCTGACCATGCCGGCATTGGCGTTGGGCAGGGTCATTCCGTTGCCGATGCCGATGAGCGCGGCCGGCATGAAAAGCGATGCCGCGTGGATGATCCCCACCGCGAACATGGCGATCGAGACGCAGATGCCGAGCACGGCGATGAAGCTGCCTGCAAGCATCATGCGGTTAGCACCGACGAGGCGCGAATAGCGGCCGGACAAGAAGTTGCCGCCCATATAGCCGAAAGCGACCAACCCGAAGTAGATGCCGTATGTCGACGGCGACAGATCGAGGAATTCGGTCGCTATGTAGGGGCCGCCGCCGAGAAAGGCGAAAAAAGCGCCCGACGTGAACCCGGCGGTCAGGGCGTAGCCCCAGAAGCGCCGCGAGCGCAGCAACTCCGGGTAGTTTCTTACCTGCGAAAGCATGGTCGGCGACGGGTTGTAGTTGGTCTCGCCGAGGTCGAAATAAATGAGCGCAAGGGCGAGAGATCCGAAACCGGCCGTAAACCAGAACGTCGCCTGCCAGCCGTGCAATTCGTCGAGAAAACCGCCGATGGTCGGAGCTACCATCGGCACCAGGCTCATGCCCATGGTGACGTAGCCAATTCGGCTCGCGGCATCGTCGATGTGATCCACAGTGTCGCGGACCACGGCGCGAGCGAGCACCATTCCGGCGGCCGCGAAGGACTGAAACACGCGGCAAACCAGCAAAATCTCGATTGTCGGCGCGTATACGGAAGCGACAGTGGAGGCAATGAAGATCGTGTAGCTGACGAGCAGAATGGGCCGGCGGCCAAAGCGGTCCGACATCGGCCCGATCACCATCTGCAGCGCGGCCATCGCAGTCAGAAACACCGGCACCAGAAGCTGTGCCATGCGGTACTCGGTGTCGAAATACGAAGCGATTCCCGGCAGCGAGGGCAGGAAGATATTCATGGCAAGCGCGCTCGTCGCCGCCATGACGACCAGCGTGAGAATGTGCGGCGGCGTCGATCTGTCCAGCCAGCGGGCCTGCATGGGCTTCTCCGGAGAATTCATTCGCATACAAACAATCGCGGGCGCATACAAGCAAGTTCAAGCACGGTTGAAGTCAAGCGCGAATGACGACGAAACCGCTTCAAATGCCGTCAGGTGCCATTGCCTCGCTGGTGGAGTCGGCAACTGGCGACGAGCGGCCGACGCGCGTTTCGCGATAGAGCGCGTAGAGGCCTGACCCGACAACCAGCGTTGCGCCCGCGAGCATCATGAGATCGGGCCACTCCCCGAATATGAGCACACCGAACAGGATCGCCCAGATCAGCGCGGTGTAGCGATAGGGCGCCACGAAGGCGATTTCGCCGGTCCGGGTGGCGAGGATGATAAACTGGTAGCCGACCAACAGCAGGATCGCGGCCCCTGCCAGCCAGGCGATTTCGCTTGTTCCCACCGTCACCCAGCCGCCAAGCGGCATCACCAGAACCCCGCCTGATAGCGTCACAAGCAGCGCGGTGACCGTGGAGATCAGCAGCGTCGGCACCTGTTCGGGAATGCGCCGCGTTGCGAGATCGCGAATGGCGCAGAAGACGACGCAAATGAGTGCGGAGATCGAATAGGCGTTGAAGCCTTCCAGACCTGGCCGGACGATGATCAGGACGCCGATGAAGCCGACGACGATGGCAAGCCAGCGCCGCCAGCGCACCGGTTCGGAGAAGAACAGTGCGGCGCCCATGGTGACGGCGAGCGGCAGTGACTGGAGCACCGCGGAAACGTTGGCGAGCGGCATGTGCGAAAGCGCCGTCAGGAAGAACAGCGTTGCGCCGAGTTCGCATGCGGAACGCAGCGCGACCATCGGTTGAAGTGCCAGGGAGGGACGGGCGAGGGCGCCCTGTTGCCAGGCCAGCAGCGCAATCATGGCGGTCGCGAACGCGCCGCGCAGCAGCATGATCTGGCCAAGGTTGAGGTCGTCGGTCAGGCCTTTGACGATCGCGTCATTGGCGGTGAAGCCGAACATGGCCAATGCCATGAAAAGGGCGGCGCGCAGGTTCGTGCTCAATACCGGCAGTCCATCAGGGAATCGGATGCCGGTTCCTTAGTGCCGCAGTCTGGCACTGGCAATTGGGCCAGCGGCGATCAGGCGACAGGCTGTTCAGCCTCCGGTGACGCTCATGTGGCGCGACACGGCCGGACGGCGGGTGGCACGGTCGATGACGAAGTCATGACCTTTCGGCTTTCGTCCGATGGCTTCGTCGATTGCGTTCGAAACCAGCTCATTGCCTTCGGAGGCGCGCAGCGCTTCGCGCAGGTCGGCAGCGTCCTCTTGGCCGAGGCACATGTAGAGCGTGCCGGTGCAGGTGAGGCGCACCCGGTTGCAGTTCTCGCAGAAATTGTGTGTGAGCGGCGTGATGAAGCCGAGCCTGCCGCCCGTTTCCTCCACCTCGACATAACGGGCCGGCCCGCCCGTCTTGTACGGGATGTCGGTCAGCGTGAATGTTTCGGCCAGTGAAGCACGCATACTCGACAGCGGCAGATACTGGTCGGTCCGGTCGGCGTCGATCTCGCCCATCGGCATGGTCTCGATCAGCGTCAGATCCATGCCGCGCCCGTGTGCCCAGCGCATCAGGTCGGGGATTTCGCGGTCGTTGAAATCCTTCAGCGCGACGGCGTTGATCTTCACCTTGATGCCTGCTTCCTGAGCAGCGTCGATGCCGCGCAGCACCTTGTCGATGTCGCCCCAGCGGGTGATCTCGCGGAATTTCGCCGGGTCGAGCGTATCCATCGACACATTGATGCGACGCACGCCGCATTCGGCCAGTTCGGCTGCATGGCGGGCGAGCTGCGAACCATTGGTCGTCAGCGTCAGCTCGTCCAGCGCGCCGCTGTCCAGGTGGCGCGCGAGCTGGCGGATGAGGTGCATGACGTTCTTGCGCACCAGCGGCTCGCCGCCAGTCAGGCGCAGCTTGCGCACGCCCTTTTCCACGAAGACGGTGCAGAGCCTGTCCAGTTCCTCCAGCGTAAGCAGGTCCTTCTTCGGCAGGAAGGTCATGTCTTCCGCCATGCAGTAGGTGCAGCGGAAATCGCAGCGGTCGGTCACCGACACCCTGAGATAGGAAATGTTGCGGCCGAACGGATCGATCATCTGGCTCGTCTGCTGCATTTGCTCACGTTCCACGGACTTGCCGCTTGATGTCGGGCGCATGGCCGTCATTTCAAGGCGCTGTATACGGACAAATATCACCAGCGAAGCCCGAGGCGCAATCGTCTTGGCATGGCTGGGGCATGGACCAGATACGCTGCGGGCTGTAATTGCCTCCGCGAACGGTGCCGCCAATGAGACCTCCCAGCGAACTGCGCGTTTCGAAAGACCGCCGCGAATTGACGGTGAGTTTCGCCGACGGCTCCTACAAGCTGCCGGCCGAGATGCTGCGCGTGCTCTCGCCCTCGGCGGAGGTGCAGGGCCATTCGCCGGAGCAGCGCGTCACGGTGCCCGGCAAGCGCGATGTCGCCATCGCGGCAATAGAACCTGTCGGTAATTACGCGGTTCGCATCGTCTTCGACGACGGGCACGACACCGGTATCTTCACATGGTCCTATCTGGATACGCTCGGGCGGGAACAGGAAACGCGCTGGCAGGCCTATCTGGACGAGCTGGCGCAAAAGGGGCTTTCGCGCAGCTGATCGCAGGGTTTGGGGGAACGCATGACGACGATCGCGACAATCGAGGAACTCGAGGCGCTCTATGGCCAGCCGAGCCAGGCTTCGCTGGTCAAGGAGGTCGACCGCATCACGCCGGAATACCGGGCGTTCATCGAAGCCTCGCCCTTCGTCGCGCTGGCGACCGTCGGTCCGGACGGCATGGATTGCTCGCCGCGCGGCGACCTCGCCGACGTGGTGCGGATCGCGGATGACAGAACGGTGATGCTGCCCGACCGGCGCGGCAACAACCGTACAGACTCGCTGCGCAACATCATTCGCGACGGCCGTGTCGCGCTGCTGTTCCTGGTGCCAGGATCGGCGACCGCCATGCGCATCAACGGACGCGCGATGATCAGCGTCGATCCCGGACTCTGCGCGTCATTCGAGATGGCAGGCAGGGCGCCGCGCTCGGTTACCGTCGTTACGGTCGACAAGGTCTATTTTCAGTGCGCGCGGGCAATCAAACGCGCCGATCTGTGGAACCCGGAACGGAGATCGTTGGCCGAGGGCCTGCCTACGCCCGGCCAGATGCTGGCCCGCACCAGCAGCGGCGACATCGACGGCGCGGCCTATGACGCCGAGTGGCCCGGCCGCGCCGAAAAGACGATGTGGTAGGTGCTATTCGCTGACCGCAGCGACAATCAGCGCCTCCGCATCGCGCGAACTCGGCACGAGATGCACCACCTTGAAGCCGCGGGCATGCAAGTCGCTCAGGAACTGCGGCAGCATGGACGCCGTGCGCGAATGGATGTCGTGCAGAAGCACGATGCCCGATCCCTTCGCCTCCAGAGCCGCCAACGTGCGCGCGCGCACCTGGTCCGGCGAGGAGACGAAATAGTCCTTCGAGTCCACCGATGCGTCGATGACGACGATGCCCTGCATTGCGAGATGACGCTGCAGCGCCGACGTCGACGACAGATAGGGGAAGCGGAAGAAGGGCGCCATTCTGGACCGGCTTGGCCCGAGCGCTGCCGCGACGCTCCTGCGGCCCTGATCGATCTGGCTGACGGCAGTGTCGAACGAAACGGAGGCGAGGTTGGTGTGGTTCTGCGTATGGGTGCCGATCGTGTGGCCGCGGGCGGCAACTTCGCGGACGAGATCGGGATAAGCGTTCGCCATCTGACCGACCATCAGGAACGTCGCCTTCACGCCGTGGCTGTCGAGTGCATTGAGGATCGACTTGGTCTTGCCCGGCATGGGGCCGTCGTCGAAGGTCAGCACGACTTCGCCGCGCGCGAGGATGAGGTCGGATACCGAGCTCACCCTGACATTGCGACCGCGCAGGCTACCGCGCGGCCCCGGAAATGACATCACATCGCCTTGGCGCGACAGATCGGGCCGGTCTTCCGCCGCAAAGGCCAGCTTAGGCGCTTCCGGCTCTTTCGGCTTGGTCGTGCAGGCGGAGAGGGAGAGGGCGGCCGCAATGGCCAGCAAGGCAGGAAACAAACGCATGGAGCACACTCACGGCAAACCGAAACCCGCCGGGAGAGTGCCGGGATATGGTCAATGGAGGGTTAATCCCGGGGAATGCGCGTTTACCATGCCGCATTTCGAGCGGCTGCTACTCTTCCTTGAGCATCTCGGAGATGCGGCGCATCTGTTCGCCCATCGCGTCGCATTCAGCGGGAGTCGATTGCGCCATCACGCGGTCAATGAGGCCGGTGTAGATTTCCAGTGCCTGCGCAAGCAGGGCCTCACCGTCGGCAGTGAGAAACAGGCGCATCACGCGCTTGTCCTTCGCATCGCCCTCGCGGCGCAGAAGACCATCCGTTTCCAGCTGCGGCAGCAGCATGGTGATGTTTGACCGGCCGACCAGCAGCCGCCGCGCCAGCTCGTGCTGCGACATGCCAGGATGCCGGTGCAGGTTCATCAGGATGTCAAGCTGGACGATCTTGATGCCAAGCGGCGCCAGCGCGCGGCTCAGCTCGCGCACGATCGCCTTTTCCGCACGGATGACAGCAATCCAGTTGCGGAAGCGCGGATTGTCCCAAGGTTGCTCTTGCAGTTTGTTCATGTTTGAACTATTATGTTCATGTTTGAACGATTTCAAGGAATCGCACTATGGCATCATTCGGCTTCATGGTCATCCGTGGGGTATTTGCCGTCGCGGAACATGTTTCGCCCGCCATCACCGGACGGGCTGCGTTCGAGTTGTTTAGCCGGGTTCCCCGCCCGGATCGACTGTCGGCAAAGGAAAAAGCCGCGCTCGAGATGGCTGAGCCGGTCATGCGCGAGGGCCGCAAGCACCGGCTCAAGCTGGAAGACGGCAACTGGCTCGCTGCCTATGATTTCGCGCCGGCTCGGGGGCGGAAGGGAACACCGACAGTACTCGTGCTGCATGGCTGGCGCTCGCGCGCCGCGCATATGTCCGGCTACATTTCGGGGCTGGTACAGGGCGGCTTTCGCGTTATCGCGCTCGATCTGCCGGGACATGGCGAGTCGTCGGGACGCCGTCTCAACATGGCGAACGCTGTCGCATCGGTGTACGCCGCCGACCAGTGGTTCGGCCCGTTCTCCGCCATTGTCGGCCATTCTTTCGGCGGCGCGGTGGCAGCCAACGCGATCATTGGTTCGGTCGAAGGCGTTCCGGCGGTCAGGGCTGGTAGGCTGGTGACGGTGTCCGCGCCGAGCTCGATGCCGGCAATCTTCCGCGAGTTCGGACGGTTCCTGAACCTCGGGACGCGCGCACAGACGGCGCTTGCGGCGCGTGTGCTCAAACTCACCGGCCGGCCGCTGGAGGAGTTCGTGGTGGCCCGGCAACTCGCCGAACACCCGCTGCCAGCACTGGTGATCCATGCGCCGGACGACAAGGAAGTGCCGGCCAGCGAGGCGGAATCAATGGCGAAGGCCGGCCCGCACGTCCGGTTGCATTGGGCGCCGGGCCTGGGACACCGGCGGATTCTGGGAGATTGCGGCGTGACGCGACGGATCGTCGACTTCCTCACCGACCCCGACGTCGCGCTCGCAGCCTGAAGCAAAAACAAGGAAGCGCGGCTCAGTCGCGCTTCCGCTCCGGCAGAGGCTCGACCGGCAAGCCCGCCTCACGCCACGCGCCGAATCCGCCCTCTATGTGGGCGACCGGCTCAAGCCCCATATCCTGCGCTACCTTGGTGGCCAGCGCCGAGCGAAGGCCGCCGGCGCAGAAGAAAACGAAGCTCTTGCCAGAGGAGAATATCTCCTTGTGGTAGGGGCTTTCCGGATCGATCCAGAATTCGAGCATGCCGCGCGGGCAGTGATGCGCTCCCGGCACACGGCCCTCACGCTGCAGCTCGCGAATGTCTCTGATATCGATAAGGAGCGTGTTGCCGTCGCCCACCCGCGCGGCCGCGTCCTGCGGCGAAATCGTCTCGATCTCGGCGTTGGCCTCGTCGACGAGCGCCTTGTAGCCCTTTTTCATCGCCATCGCCGCGTCCTCACCCGAGATTGAGTTCCTTGAAGAAGTCGTTGCCCTTGTCGTCGATGACGATGAAGGCAGGGAAATCCTCGACCTCGATCCGCCAGATCGCTTCCATCCCGAGTTCGGGGTATTCCACGACCTCGACCTTCTTGATGCAGTCCTGCGCCAGCCGCGCCGCGGGGCCGCCGATCGAGCCGAGATAGAAACCGCCGTGACGGCCGCAGGCCTCGCGCACCTGGCGCGAGCGGTTACCCTTGGCGAGCATCACCATCGAGCCTCCGAAGGACTGAAACTGGTCGACGAAGGAATCCATGCGGCCGGCGGTGGTGGGACCGAAGGAGCCCGAAGCGTATCCCTGCGGCGTCTTTGCGGGACCGGCGTAATAGATGGGGTGGTTCTTGAAATAGTCGGGCATCGGCTCGCCCTTTTCGAGCCGCTCGCGGATCTTGGCGTGCGCGAGGTCGCGCGCCACGATGATCGGCCCGGAGAGCGAAAGCCGAGTCTTCACGGGATGTTGCGACAGCTCGCTGAGGATCTGATTCATCGGCTTGTTGAGATCGATTTTGACTACATGCGAGGTCAGTTTCTCCTCGTCGATCTCCGGCATGTATTTCGCCGGGTTGGTCTCCAGCGCCTCGACGAAGATGCCGTCTTTGGTGATCTTGC
Source organism: Rhizobiaceae bacterium (assembly GCA_017643025.1). Classification (GTDB taxonomy): domain Bacteria; phylum Pseudomonadota; class Alphaproteobacteria; order Rhizobiales; family Rhizobiaceae; genus RCIO01. Next base: position 83,433 of record JAEPOG010000001.1, on the reverse strand, counting down.
CCAGCGCCTGGCGGTCGGCCGAACAGGAGACTCCAAGCCCGATAGGCAGCGATGCGCCGTGGCGGGGCAGGCGGATCACCCGCACGTCGTGGCAGAAATATTTGCCGCCGAACTGCGCGCCGACGCCCATCTGCTGGGTCAGCTTGTGCACCTCGGCTTCCATTTCGAGGTCTCGGAAGGCATGGCCGCCCTCGCTGCCCGCGGTCGGCAGCGTGTCGAGATAGCGCGTCGAGGCGAGCTTCACGGTCTTGAGGTTCATTTCGGCAGAGGTGCCGCCGATGACGATGGCGAGGTGGTAGGGCGGGCAGGCGGCTGTGCCCAGCGTAAGGATCTTCTCCTTGAGGAAGTCGATCATCCGGTCGTGGGTCAGCAGCGACGGCGTTCCCTGATAGAGGAAGGTCTTGTTGGCCGAGCCGCCGCCCTTGGCGACGAACAGGAATTTGTAGGCGTCCTCCCCCTCCTCGTAGATGTCGATCTGCGCCGGCAGGTTGTTCTTCGTGTTCTTTTCCTCGAACATCGACAGCGGCGCCAATTGCGAATAACGCAGATTCTTGCGCTCATAAGCGTCGAGCACGCCGCGGCCCAGCGCATCCGCGTCGCCGCCACCGGTCCAGACGCGCCGCCCCTTCTTGCCCATGACGATCGCCGTACCGGTATCCTGGCACATGGGCAGCACGCCGCCGGCGGCGATGTTGGCGTTCTTCAGCAGGTCGTAGGCGACGAAGCGGTCGTTGTCGGTCGCCTCGGGGTCTTCGAGGATCGAGGCCAGCTGCTTGAGGTGGCCGGGCCGAAGCAGGTGGTTGATGTCGGCGAATGCCGTTTCCGACAGGAGGCGCAGGCCTTCCGGCTCGACAGTCAGGATTTCCTCACCGCGAAAGCTGTCCACCGAGACGAAGTCGTCCGTCAGTTTACGGTAGGGCGCCTCGTCGGCGCCAAGCGGAAACATCTCCAGGGCGGAAGGTTCGGTCATTGTGGAATCCGGGTTGGATGGCGGCACGCTGTCTGCCGCCGTTTTAGACGCCGCACGGCGAATGTCCACTGATCCGGAAGACGCAGCCACCGCTACCCTTCGCGTTTGACGATCCGGGCGCGGCTGCTAGAACCATCAGCGGGGCGGCCAGCCAGGACGGAGGAACTGCCGGATGACCGAAATCGATCAGGTCATGCTGAATTTCAGTCCGACAAGCCTCGCCATCCTCAATGGCGTACTTGCGATCGTGATGTTCGGCGTGGCGCTTGACCTGACGGTTGGCGACTTCCGGCGCCTGCTCGACACGCCGCGCGCGCTGCTGCTCGGCTTCTTCGCGCAGTTCATTTTCCTGCCCGCCGCGACCTTCCTGCTCGTTCTCCTGGTCCAGCCTGCGCCCAGCATGGCGCTGGGCATGATCCTCGTTGCGGCATGTCCCGGCGGCAATATCTCGAACTTCATCACGCATCGCGCCGGCGGCAATACCGCGCTTTCGGTCAGCCTCACTGCCGTCGCGACCGTCTGCGCAATCATCATGACGCCGTTCAATCTGGCTTTCTGGGGCGGCCTCTATGCACCGGCTGCGCCGCTGCTCACCGAGACCAGCGTATCGCCTTTCGAGATGGCGTGGACAGTTGCAGTGCTGCTTGTCTTCCCGCTTGCGATCGGCATGGCGATCAACACACGTTTTCCGGCATTGTCGGCGCGCTTGCGCCGCCCGATGCGCATTCTGTCCATGCTCATCTTCGCTGCCTTCGTTCTGGGCGCGCTGGGGGCTAACTGGCAGCATTTTCTCGACTATGTCAGCCTTGTCGCCGGACTTGTGCTGCTTCACAACGCAATTGCTCTCGGCGGTGGCTACGGCATCGCCTGGGCAGGCGGTCTGGACGAATATGACCGGCGCGCTGTGTCGATCGAAACCGGTATTCAGAATTCCGGTCTCGGCCTGATCCTCATCTTCAACTTCTTCGGCGGGCTGGGCGGTATGGCAATCGTCGCCGCGTGGTGGGGTGTGTGGCACATCCTGTCCGGTTTCGCGCTTGCGGCGTGGTTCAATCGCCGGCCTTCCAGGGCCTCGGGTGCGACCGCCTAGCGCCGGACCGCGGCGAATTTGCATCACGTTTGCGCGAAAACGAAGCGTCGGCCTTGCCTGCGGTACAATGCTCCTTAACGGTGCGGCAATTGGATTCTATGATCATTGCCGTGACTCACGATGACGGGGTCGGTCGGTCGGCCGAATTGGGTGAATTATGAAACTTCTTGCTAAGCGTGGCCTGGTCATCGCGACCGTGGCGATCTCCGGACTGGCGATGCTGGGGGTCGAGCAGGCTTCGGCGCAGTTTCTCTTCGAGAGGCTGTTTGGGGGCAGGAATATCCGCCGAGTCGAACCTGAGCCGAAGCCCGAACCTGTCGTCATCCCCAAGGTCGCTTCACCGCAGTACTACACCTACAAGGTCGATTCGCTCGTCAGGGTCGATTTCGGCGCGCTGATCAGCGCACTGAATGATCCGGCTGACGAGACCGACGAAGCTGCGACCGGCTCGATCATGGTGGCGGCGGTGGCCGAACCGGGTCAGGCGCCCGCAATCCATCTGCCCGCGGTCGACGATACCGCCACAACATTTGCCGAAGCCATCGGCCATCTGAGCGAATTCGAGCTTCTGGCCGAGGAAGACATAGCGGCCGCGCTGCTCGCCCACTACACGGCCAATCCGGAGTTCATGTGGCTGCGCGACGGCAAGCCCAGCCACCGTGCGGAGGAAGCGTTGGCGGTTCTCGCCGAAGCGCCGCGGCACGGATTGCGGGCCTCCGACTATGCGGTTCCGGCACTCGACAGGCCGGCCGCCGACGGTGAGGCGATCGATGAAGCCCTGCGCCGCGCCGAGTTTGAAATGATGCTGTCGGCACGTGTGCTGCGCTACGCGCGCGACGCGTATGGCGGGCGAATCGATCCCAACAGGATTTCCGGCTACCACGACTTCAAGCTGAAGACCGTGGACTATGGGCATGCGCTCGAAGTCCTGGGCGATACCTTCGCAGTGCGCACCTACATGGAGTCCTGGCATCCGCAGAATGGCGCCTATGCGGCGCTGATGGCGGAACTGGCCGAACTGCGGGCCAGCGAAGAAAATGCCATCGTCGTCTCGCCCGACCTGTTTCTCCGGCCCGGCGGCTCCTCGCCTGAGTTCGCCAAGCTGCTGGCGATCATCGAGCGCGATGCGGACGACGCGATGCGTGCCGAATTCGGCGAGCTTCTTACCGCAAGCGCGGGAACGGAGGTCTATTCCAACGAACTCGTGCCGCTTATCAAGGCGGCGCAGGAGAAGGCAGGCGCGAAACCCGACGGCATCATCGGGCCGCGCACCGTTGAAGCGATCGCGGGTGACTCCAAGGCTGACCGCATGGACAAGGTCCGTATCGCCATGGAGCAGCTGCGCTGGCTTCCGTCGCAGTTCGGTCAGCGCCACGTGTTCATCAATGTCGCGGAGTTCCGCGCCCGCTATTTCGACGAGGGCGTCGAGAAGCTGTCGATGAAGGCGGTCGTCGGCATGGCCTCGAAGCAGACCTTCTTCTTCCAGGACGAGGTCGAATATGTGGAATTCCATCCCTATTGGGGCATTCCGCGCTCGATCCTCGTCAACAAATATCTGCCCACGCTGGTGAGCGATCCCGGTTATCTCGACCGCATCGGCTACGAGGTGACCGACGGCCGTGGCCGCCGCGTCTCGTCGGCATCGATCGACTGGACTGCGTATGGCGCCAGGCCGCCCTTCGACGTGCGCCAGCCGCCCGGACCGAGAAATTCGCTTGGCGAAATGAAGATCATGTTCCCGAACCGGCACGCGATCTACATGCACGACACGCCGGAGAAGCACCTGTTCGACCGCGAGAGCCGTGCCTATTCGAGCGGCTGCGTCAGGCTGCAGGATCCGCGCGCCATGGCGGCGGCGGTTCTGGGATGGGACCGGGAACAGGTCGAGGAACGCCTGAGGGGCGGGCACGGCCAGGAAGACGTACCTGTAAAGATACCGGTCTACGTCTCCTACTTCACGGCATGGCCCGATCAGGCGGGCGTGGTAAACTATGTGCCCGACGTCTACAACCGCGACAGCTACGTCCTCAAGGCGATGGACAAGCTGAACGAGGTGAGGACGCCGGAAGTCTGAGCTTTACCGGGGAATGGTGGGCGCGACAGGGATTGAACCTGTGACCCCACCCGTGTGAAGGGTGTGCTCTCCCGCTGAGCTACGCGCCCGGAAGCCCCTTGGGGCCGGTCGCGGGATATAATGGGCCGCCCTCCGGCAAGTCAAGCAGCGCCTAGCGTGCCGCCGCCCTCAAAAGATCGTCGACGAGTTCCAGCGTCAGCGCGTCGAAATGCGAGATGATGCAGGACGGCTCGAACTCCCGCACATGGCGGTCCGTGTAACCGAAATCCACGGCGACGACGGGGATGCCGGCTGCTTTGGCGGTGACGATATCCGTTTCCGAATCGCCGACCATGACCGCCTTGGCCGGATCGCCGCCGGCGGCCTCTATCGTGGACAGCAAGTGCCTCGGATCGGGCTTTCGGTAAGGGAAGGTGTCCTGTCCGCAAATGGCCTCGAAGCGGCCGGAAATGCCGAGGCCCTGCAACAGGCGGCGCGACATGTCTTCGAGCTTGTTGGTGCAGACCGCGAAACGGTAGCCGGCCGCTTCGAAGCGGTTCAGGGCATCCTCGACGCCGGGGTAGGGCGCCGAATTGCCGGGGAGGCTGCCCGCGTAATGGACCAGGAAAAGATCGAACAGCTCTTTCAGCAAAAGGGCGGGCAGTTCAATCTGCTTGGCGGCGAAGGCGCGCTCGATCATCACCTTGGCGCCCATACCGACATGCCGCCGCAATTCGAGCTCGTTCACGCGCTGGACGCCTGCGTGGTCAAGACAGTGATTCAAACTCGCCACGAGGTCCGGCGCGGTATCCACAAGCGTTCCATCCAGATCGAAAACGATTGTCGGCGCGGTCATGGCAGTCCCCGGTTGCGGTAGCCAGCCGATAGCCCGCGCGGCTGCCGGGGGCAAGTTCACGCTGGGCTTTTGCAGGACACGCCAAAGATGCTAGGAGCGCGGCGCGATTCTCCTCACCGGCGACCCATTCCATGGATGCACGCACGCTCAAGATAGAAGCCGCGCGGGCCGCGCTCGAACATGTCGAAGACGGCATGAAGCTGGGCATTGGCACGGGCTCCACTGCGGAGGAGTTCGTCCGGCTGCTTGCCGTTCGCGTCGGTCAAGGGCTCAAGGTCATCGGGGTGCCGACATCAGAGCGCACTGCCGCACTGTGCCATGAGCTGTCTGTCCCACTCTCCACGCTTGACGATCATCCGCGCCTCGATCTGGTGGTCGATGGTGCCGATGAAATCGGTCCGGAGCTTTCGCTGATAAAGGGTGGCGGCGGTGCGCTGCTGCGCGAAAAGATCGTGGCTGCGGCATCGCGGCGCATGATCGTTATTGCCGACGCCAGCAAGGTCGTTGCCGAGCTTGGCGCATTTCCCCTGCCGATCGAGGTCAATCGCTTCGGCCTAAGGGCAACGGAAGCCGCGATTGACGACACTTCAGCCGCCCTTGGTCTTAACTGTGAACGCCGATTGCGGATGACGGGAAGCGAGCCGTTTGTTACAGACGGCGGCCACTTGATCATCGACGCATCTTTTGGCCGCATTCGGGATGCAAGAGCGCTATCCGACGCTCTCCACGCCGTTCCTGGCGTGGTCGAGCACGGTCTTTTTCTGGGGTTGGCCGACTTGGCGATCGTCGCCGCACAGAGCGGTATCGAGACAATCACAGCAACCCGCCGATAGGGAGTTTTCGCCACCATGTACCTGGCCATTCGCGCCCGCCACAGCATCGCCGCATTCGCCGCAGCCGCGATCATTAGTTTCGCCTCGCCGGCATCGGCTCAGGAAGTGGCGGAAAGCCATCTCAAAGCCGCGCGCGCAGCGATCACCGCGCTCACGGCGACCGAACAGTTCGACAGCATTCTGCCGCAGGCCGCCGCTGCGCTGAGAGGCGAGCTGATTCAGAAGAACCCGGACCTCGTGCAGGTCATCACGCGGCTCGTCGACGAAGAGACCATTGCTCTCGCGCCGCGCCGTGGCGATCTCGAACGCGAGGCTGCGGTCATCTACGCCAAGATTTTCAGCGAGCAGCAGCTCAACGAGATTGCGGCATTCTACAATTCCGACACCGGCAGGAAGCTGCTGGAGGACGGCGCGCTCGTAGCCCGGCAGGTCCATGAGGCAGCCGGGATCTGGCAGCGCGGCATTGCACGCGATCTGGCGCGGAGCGTGGGTACCAAGCTCGATGAGATCACCTCGGCGAACGCGGCCAATGCGCAGCAGCCAACCGAGGGCGATGAGGCTCAGCAGGTGAACCAGTAGCGACCTGCGGAAACCTATTCCACCGATTGAAAGCCCGGCAGATTCGCCGGGCTTTTCTTTTGCGGTCGCGGAGCCTAGATCGGGAAGCTGAGCCCGCTACCTGATCACCAGCTTCGGAGGCCCGTTCGCATGGCCAAATACGACTACGACCTATTCGTCATTGGCGGCGGATCGGGGGGCGTCAGGGCAGGACGTGTGGCGGCGTCGCTCGGCAAGAAAGTCGCGGTGGCCGAGGAATACCGGTTCGGCGGGACGTGCGTGATCCGCGGATGCGTGCCGAAGAAGCTGTTCGTTTATGCTTCCCAGTTTTCCGAACATTTCGAAGATTCGGCCGGCTATGGATGGACAGTCGGCGAACCGTCTTTTGACTGGCCTACGCTGATTGCGAACAAGGACAAGGAGATCGCACGGCTGGAGGCCGCCTATCGCTCCGGCCTCGGCAATGCAAAGGCTGAGACAGTCGACAGCCGGGCCGAGCTTGTCGACGACCACCATGTACGGATCGTGGCCGAAGATCGCGTCGTCAGCGCCGAGACGATACTCATCGCCACCGGCGGCCGCCCCAATCCGCACAAGGCGCTGCCGGGCCATGAACATTGCATCAGCTCGAACGAAGCCTTTCATCTTGCGGCATTGCCGCAGAGCATCGCCATCGAGGGCGGGGGCTATATCGCCATCGAATTCGCCAACATCTTCCACGGCCTCGGCGTGGACACGACCCTGATCTATCGCGGCAAGGAAATTCTGGGCAGGTTCGACATGGACCTCCGGCGTTCGCTGCACGAGGAGATGGAAAACAAGGGGATACGGATACTCTGCCAGACCGTGGCGCTCGGCGTGGACAAGCTGCCCAGCGGGCAGCGCGCGGTCCATCTCAGTAGCGGCGAGACGCTCGCTGTAGACCAGGTCATGCTGGCGATCGGGCGCGTTCCGAATACCGAAGGGCTTGGTCTGGAGGCGGCAGGCGTCGAAACCGGCAAGACCGGCGAAATCATCGTCGACGAATATTCGCGCACCAACGTTTCCAACGTCTATGCCATAGGCGACGTGACCAACCGGGTGCAGTTGACGCCGGTCGCCATTCACGAGGCGATGTGTTTCGTGGACACGGTCTATCAGGGCAAGCCGACCAGCCCCGACCACGAGACGATCGCCACAGCGGTGTTTTCACAGCCCGAGATCGGCACGGTCGGTCTTTCCGAGGACCAGGCGTCGGCGGAATTCGATGAACTCGAGGTCTACCTCGCCCGTTTCCGCCCCATGCGGCACACGCTATCCGGGCGGAAGGAAAAGATGGTGATGAAGCTCGTGGTGGATGGCGCGTCCCGCCGTGTTCTCGGAGCGCACATACTTGGACCGGACGCCGGCGAGATGGCGCAGCTACTGGCGATCCCGATCAAGGCGCGCCTTTCCAAGGACGATTTCGACCGGGCGATGGCCGTTCATCCGACCGCCGCGGAAGAACTGGTGACCATGTATCAGCCGAGCTACCGGGTGAAAAAGGGCGAGCGTCAGGCAGGCTAAGCCTCAGTCGCGTTGCCCACCGTCATGGCCTCGCCGCGCAACAGCCAGGCGATGAATTGCGGCCACAGCGTTGCCGAGAAGCGTGAGCGGAAGAAGCCGAGATGGCCGATGGCCTTCGCGCCGGCCTCATCGGGAGACAGCCAGCGTGTCTCCACCGGCGCATTCGCATAGTGTTTCATGAAATCTGCCACGGCGCGCGGATTGGCCCATGGATCGTCCTTCATCCCAAGGGCGAGGATCGGCGTGGTGACCGATGCAAAGCGTTCGGTCTCTGGAACATCCGGGTCGCCGAAGAAGTAGTCGGGGTGGCGGCACCAGCGCGCCCAATCGCGGAAACAGGAACTCGGCATAGGCTCGCCGACGCCAAGCCAGCGTGGAATGTCGCGGAAGAACCACGAGACGGGCACACCGACAAGGTTCATGCGTGCCCACACGGTGCTGTCGTCGATCAAGCGATGATAACCGGTCATGGTCGCGACCATTCCGTAGCGCTCGAACCGGTTCGCGATGCCGCAAAGCCCGAGCGCCTGGCCGCCGAAGGACTGGCCGACGCCGACCATGGGGTGCCCCGGTGCAACCGCGTCGAGCCTTGCGGCAGCCGCCGGCACGTCGACCAGCGCCCAGTCCTTGTAGTCGATGCGCCGCTTCCAGCCCTGCGGGCGCCTGGAGCCGCCGACGCCGCGATAGTCGTAGATGAGGGCAGCACGCGCGCCCGCATCCACCACGGCCTTGGCGAATGCAGAATAGAAGCCTCTCGGAACCGCGGTGGCGCCGGAAATGAGGACGAGCGGGCCGTCGCCGTTTCCCTCGAACAACGTGCCGGCCAGAGGAAATCCATCAGACGTGCCGATCGATATGTCGCGCGACGTGACGCTCGCGGCCGGTTCATCGATATCGGGCGATGTGGGCTGGCTGTTTTGAGGGTCGTCCAGCAAGCGATGTCTCCGGCGTCCAACGGCAACCGGAAGACTCAATACCATTGACGTAAACGTCAAAGTCAACGGGAATTTCCGCTACGGCAGATGTGTCTGTGGTGCGGGTTGCACCCGACAGTCCGTTCGTTACTTTCGCCGACATGCAGCAGTCCGATAGTACCGTCGAAGATAATTCCGATAGCGGGCTCGTCGCCTATTTTGGCTACGGCTCACTGGTCAATCGCGCCACCCACCGGACCCGGATCCTGGACGCCATACCGGCCAGTCTGGTTGGCTGGAGGCGCTTCTGGCGGCCGCGGCCGGATATGCCGGGCTTTCCAGCAGCACTGCTTACCGTGCGTGAGGAAGAGGGCGCCGTTTGCGACGGACTGCTGGTGGTCGACCGAGCCGAGCACTTGGCCGCGGTTGATGCGCGCGAGGCGCGCTACCGGCGCGTCGCGGTATCCTTGGAACGCCTTAGATCAAGCAGGGCAGTGCCGCGGGAATGTCCGGTCTATGTCTTTGTGGCCGATGAGCATGTTCCGATTCACCCGGAACGGCCGCTGATTCTCCGCTCCTATCTCGACGCTGTGTTGCAAGGGTTCCTGGACGTTCACGGCGAGGATGGTGTGCGCCGTTTCATTGCCGAAACCGACGGGTTCGACACCGGGCTGCATGACGACCGGGCGGACCCGATCTACCCGCGGTCTGTGGCACTGCGAGCTGGCGAGGCTGACCTGTTCGCGCGCCATTTGGCACATTTGACCCGAAATCCGGTCAGTTGACGCCGTACAAGGGCGGCTAAAAACGCGTCCAGCGCCGCAAGAAAAAATTTATGCAACTGTCATAAACTGCCTGAATGGTAGGTAAGGCGCTCACGAACCAGGCGGCGCAGCTGCTGCAGTTCCCGCATAGCGGGAACCTGCTGAGGCTTGTCATGGAAAGCGCGGCCGTCGGCATGGCGCTGGTCGGTCTGGACGGCCGCATCACCTATTCGAACCGGGCGTACGGGGAGATGTTCGGCTGCACAGCAGAAGAACTTGTCGGCCTCAGTGCCCGCGACCTCGTCGTCGAGGAAGACCAGCTCGTCGCTGCCGAGCAGGTTCGGCGCATCGTTGCAGGTGAAATCGATCAGTATCGTGTCGAGCGGCGATATGTTCGCCGCGATGGCGGAGGCTGGTTCTGGGGTCTCGCCTCGGCGTCGCTGCTGCGCAACGAGGCGACGGGCAAGCCATCTTCTATCGTCATCCAGGTCACCGACATCGATCGGCAGAAACGTGCCGAAGCTGCGCTGGCGGATGCCGAAGGCCGCTGGAATTTCGCGCTCGAGGGCGCCGGGCAGGGCGTCTGGGACCATGACATGGTCAGCCACCGCAACTTCTTCTCCCGCACATGGAAAACGATGCGGGGCTACGATGCGGACGAAGAGCTCGACGGATCCTTAGACGCATGGATCAGCCGCGTGCATCCCGACGACCGCGACCGCATTTTGGCGATGATTCACAAGCTGAACGAAGGCGAAATCGGCATAAGTGCCTTCGAATACCGCGAGCGCCGCAAGGACGGCAGCTGGATCTGGATACTGAGCCGCGGCAAGCCTGTGGAGTGGACGGCTGACGGCAAACCGGCGCGGGTGATCGGCACGGATACCGACATTTCGGCTCTGAAGGAGGTCGAAGCGGCGCTGGCCGAGGAGCGCGAAACGCTGCGCGTGACGCTCGAGTCGATCGCCGATGGCGTGATTTCGACCGACAGGGAAGGGCGGATCACTTTCATCAATCCAGTCGCGGCGCAGATGACTGGCTGGACCAAGGATAATTGCCTGGGACGTCGCGTCGAGGACGTGTTCAGGCTCGCCGACGAGACAGGCAAGCCGAGGGACAACCCTGTCGCCGAATGTCTCGCACAGGGCAGGCTAAAGCGCATCGACGACGATGCCATTCTCCTGGCGCGGTTTGGCCATCGCTACGATGTGCGGACGTCTGTCAGCCTGATCAGCACGGATCGAGGCGGAGTATCCGGCGCAGTGTTGGTCTTCCAGGACAATTCGCGAAGCCGCGCCGTGCAGCGCGAACTGGCGCATTCGGCTATGCATGACAGTCTGACCGGACTTCCCAACCGGTCGGCCTTCGACGTCAAGCTTGGCGAGATGCATTCCCTGGCCAATGCGGAAAACCGCGAACACGCTCTGTGCTTCATCGATCTCGATTGCTTCAAGCCCGTCAATGACAGCGCCGGCCATGCCGCCGGCGACGCACTGCTGCGCGAGGTGGCGCGTGCCCTGCAATCGGGCAAGCGAAGAGCCGATTTCGTTGCCCGCATCGGCGGAGACGAGTTCGCGCTGATCCTGGCCGATTGCTCCGTCGAGAACGCCGTGTCGGTGGCCGCCAGTGTCGTCGCTGCCATCGGCGATATTCAGTTTCACTGGGAGGGCGCCTCGTATCGCATAGGCGCCAGCATGGGGATCGCTGTCATCGAACCAAATGGTCCGGGGCCGGCGGAGCTTCTCGCCAATGCAGATGCAGCCTGCTACGCCGCCAAGGCGCAGGGCCGCGGCCGCGCCGTCGTTTCTGCGCCCTCTATGCAGCCGGACCTGTCCGCGTTGGAGCACTCCGGTTCCGATCCGGCGGGCTGACCGCAATCAACCTTCACCGAACTCCAGACTGGAACAGGTCATACCGTTCCTGTATAGAGCCGCTTTCCGTGTTCGAAACGGGTGAAGAAGTTCGCGCATGGCTGCGCGCAAGTTGGTACCGGTGTCGATATGAAAGAATGGTCCCCGAATTCATGGCGCGCTTTGCCGATCCAGCAGGTTCCCGCCTATCCGGATCACAAGGCCCTCGTCGAGACCGAGAAGCGGCTGGCGGACCGGCCGCCGCTCGTTTTTGGCGGTGAAGCGCGTTCTCTGAAGCGTCATCTGGCTGCCGTCGCCGAAGGCGAGGCCTTCCTGCTTCAGGGCGGCGATTGCGCCGAAAGCTTTGCCGAGCACAACGCCGACAATATCCGCGACTTCTTCCGTGTCTTCCTTCAGATGGCGGTGGTGCTGACCTTCGCCGGCTCGCAGCCGGTGGTGAAGGTGGGCCGCATCGCCGGCCAGTTCGCCAAGCCGCGCTCTTCCGACAACGAAACGAAGGGCGACGTAACGCTGCCGAGTTATCGCGGTGATATCATCAACGGCATTGAGTTCGACGAAACGTCGCGCATTCCTGATCCGGCGCGCCAGGAGCAGGCCTACCGCCAGTCGGCCGCGACGCTGAACCTGCTGCGCGCGTTTTCGCAGGGCGGCTATGCCAGCCTCGAGAACGTGCACAAGTGGATGCTCGGCTTCGTCGCCGACAGCCCGCAGTCGGAGCGTTACGAGGCGCTTGCCAACCGCATCTCCGAAACGATGGACTTCATGCGGGCGGTGGGCATCACCTCGGACACCAATTTCGCGCTGCGCGAGACAGATTTTTTCACGAGCCATGAAGCGCTTCTGCTCGGCTACGAAGAAGCGCTGACCCGCATCGATTCCACCTCGGGCGACTGGTATGCGGGTTCCGGCCACATGATCTGGATCGGCGACCGCACGCGCCAGCCCGACCACGCCCATGTCGAATATTGCCGCGGCATCAAGAACCCGCTCGGGCTAAAGTGCGGTCCGTCGCTGACGCCGGACGGGTTACTGGAGCTGATCGACATCCTGAACCCGGACAACGAGGCAGGACGTCTGACGCTGATCGCACGCTTCGGCGCCGACAAGGTGGGCGACCATCTGCCAAAGCTCGTGCGCGCCGTCGCCAAGGAGGGCCGCAAAGTCGTCTGGTCGTGCGATCCCATGCACGGCAATACGATCACGGCGGCCGGCTACAAGACGCGGCCGTTCGACCGCATCCTCAAGGAAGTGCGGGCCTTCTTCGAGGTGCATCGCGCCGAGGGCACGCATCCGGGCGGCATCCATGTCGAGATGACCGGCAAGAACGTGACCGAGTGCACGGGCGGCGCGCGCGCCATCCGTGACGAGGAGCTGCAGGACCGCTACCACACGCATTGCGATCCACGTCTCAACTCCGACCAGGCGCTCGAGCTGGCTTTCCTGATTTCGGACCTGCTGAAGAAGCAGCAGCCGGTTTTCGATCAGCAGGCGGCCAGCGCCTGAGCGACCGACAAGTTCAGACTTCAAACGGGCGCCGCGGCGCCCGTTTTCGTTTGGGCCAGAGCCATATCCGTCATTGGCGGTCGCATTCCGCTTAACCCAGCGTGCAAATCTTCGCGATGGTCTGCCTTGCGTTTTGCGGCCAGCATGAGGGCAGGAGGAGCATCGATGGCAAGTCACGGCGGGTGCTATTGCGGCGCTGTTCGATACACGGTCTCTGGGGCCCTGCGCGACGTGATCTACTGCCATTGTTCGCAGTGCCGGAAGCAGTCGGGCCATTTCTACGCAGCGACGAGCTGCGCGACCGATAATCTCGACATCAAGGGCGCTGAGAAGCTGACCTGGTTCCGGGCGTCGGACGAGGCGAGACGCGGCTTCTGCTCCGTCTGCGGCTCGGCGCTCTTCTGGCAGCGGGTCGGCGCTGACACGACTTCGATCCTCGCAGGCAGCCTGGAAAATCCGACCGGTCTGAAGGCCCAGGGCCACATCTTCGTCGCCGACAAGGGCGACTACTACGACATCGGCGACGGGCTGCCGCGGCATCTTCAGGCAGGGTGACATCCGGGAAGGTGGCGACATCCCACAGGTCGCCTATATGAGGGCTACATTCCCGCCGCTCCCTGACCAGCCGAGAGACATTCCTTGACATCGCTACCGGACGAATTGCTGCTCGAGCAGCGCCTCGGGCTGCCTGACGACCTTCGTTTCCTGCTCGAGAAATATCCGCGGGAAGGGTGGCAGGACCACTCCAACATTCGCGGCATGGCGATGATGTGGCTGCAGCGGCACAACATGTTTCGCGAGCTTGGCGGCATCCTGACCGGCGCCATCTCCGACTTCAGGGAAGGCAAGACCAGCCCGCGCGAGTTCGCCGGCTTCTTCGCGCCGCGCCTCAACTTCTTCCTCGGCCATCTCGACGGCCACCACAACATCGAGGACCAGGTCTATTTTCCCGCATTCGCGCGCGCCGAGAACAGGCTCCAGCGCGGGTTCGACATCCTCGATTCCGACCACCACGCGATCCATGGCGCGCTTGAACGGAATGCCGAGACGGCGAATGCGTTCCTGCAGGCTCTGGATGCCGATGCCGACAGGCAGCGCTTCGCGGCGGACGACTATGCGGCCGCCAACGAGCAGCTGGTGGGCATGCTGTCGCGCCATCTCGACGATGAGGAAGACCTGATCATTCCGCTCATACTCGACCGAGGCGACCACGGGCTCGGTGTCTAGAGTGATCTGACGTAGGCTTGTCCGCTGCCGGTATCTGCGCCTAGATCGCCGCAGGCCATTGTGGGAGGCAGCCGTGAAATCGTTCGAGACCATTCGCAAGCGCGCGGCGGAGCGCAAGGGCGGCGACAAGGTGCTGGCCTCGCTGCTTGGCCCGAAGCCCGACAATGCGGCGCTCGCCAAAGTACCGGACGACCGCATCCTCTCAACCATGGCGGAGCGCGTCTTTTCAGCCGGCTTCGTCTGGCGGGTGATCCAGCAGAAATGGCCGGGTTTCGAGGCGGCGTTCCTTGGGTTCGAGCCGAAGCGGCTGCTGTTCCAGCCCGAGGATTTCTGGCACGATCTCGCCTCCGACGCGCGGATCGTGCGCAATCCGCAGAAGATCAAATCGGTGCGCGAGAACGCGGCTTTCGTCGACCGCGTTTCGACGGAGCACGGCTCGTTCGGCAAGTTTCTTGCCGACTGGCCGGCCGACGATCAGGTCGGACTGGTCGCCTATCTCGGTAAGCATGGCAGCCGGCTCGGCGGCAACACCGGCCAGTATCTGCTGCGCTGGCTGGGCTGGGACAGCTACATCCTGTCAGGCGACATGATCGCCGCGCTGCGCGATGCGGGCCTCGATATCTCCGAAGCAGTCAGTTCGAAAGCCGACAAGGCAAAGGTTCAGGCGCAGCTCAATGCCTGGGCCGCTGAAACCGGACTGCCCTACATCCACTTGTCGCGCATTCTGTCGATGTCGATCGGGCCCAACCGCTCGGCCGAGGAACTCGCCCAATACATGGGCGGTGGCGAGGACTAGGCGTCAGAACCGGAAGCCGAAGCGTACGCCGGACGAATCATGCCCTTCGTTTGGGTTGGCCAAACCGGCATTGGAAAAGTGATTGGTGTAGATCTGGCCGGTGAGGTTCGGCGTGATGTCGAAGCCGATCGCGAGGCCGAGATGGAACAGCACCCGCGAGCCCAGCGCGCGCTGCGTTGGCGGGTTGACGAGGTTCGCCGCCGTGTGGATCGCGCCGCCGACGCTACCCGACACGTAGAAGCGCTGCGTGAAATGGTAGTCCCAGGCGAGGCCGGCATAGATGAAATGGATCGGGCTGGGCGCGATGCCCACATCGATACCTACATAGGGACGCGGGGCGCCGATGCTGTCGAGAAACTCCGGCGAGGCGAAAAGAAACTCGCCGTTTAGTGCGGCGCCGGTGACCCTGACAGGACGGGTCAGGAGGCCCAGATCGTAGAGCGCGCCGCCAAAGCGCATTTCCATACGATCGGCATTGCGCCCGAATTCGCCGGCGAACGCATGGCCTTGCAGCAGAGCCAGGAAACAGAGGAACGTCAGGAATCGCATTTGCCGGGTCTCCTGTTCCCGTCTATCGGGCAAAGGTTGCCTGCCGGTCAACAGGTGGCCGGATAGGCATGCGGTCATGCGCCATTGCTGCCGGGGGATCGTCGCGCTAGACGATCCGGCATGACGAAAGCTCCCGACGTTCTCCGCATTGCCATCGTGCAGCTCAATCCGACCGTCGGTGATATTGCCGGCAACCTAGCCAAAGCACGCGAGGCGCGGGCAGACGCCGCGCGCCATGGCGCCGACCTTGTCCTCTACACCGAGCTTTTCCTGTCCGGTTATCCGCCAGAGGACCTTGTGCTCAAGCCGGCTTTCCTTGCCGCCTGCCAGCGCGCGATGGACGAGTTTGCCGCCGACACGGCTGACGGCGGCCCGGGCGTCATCATGGGGGTGCCGCTGAAGCGCGAGACGGGCGTGCACAACGCCATCGTTGTTGCCGATGGCGGCAAGGTGATCGGTGAGCGGCTGAAGCTCGACCTGCCCAATTACGGCGAGTTCGACGAGAAGCGGGTGTTCCAGCCCGGACCGGACATGCCGGGGCCAATCAATTTTCGCGGCGTGCGGCTCGGCATCCCGATCTGCGAGGACATATGGGGCGACCTCGGCATCTGCGAGACGCTGGCCGAAAGTGGGGCCGAAATTCTGCTCGTTCCCAACGGCTCGCCTTACTACCGGGGCAAGGTCGACATTCGTCAGCAGGTCGTTCTGAAGCAGGTGATCGAAAGCGGACTGCCCCTGATCTACGCCAACCAGCTTGGCGGTCAGGACGAACTGGTTTTCGACGGCGCCTCCTTCGCCATGGAGGCGGACCATTCGCTCGCCTTCCAGATGAGCCAGTTCGAGGAAGCCGTCGTCGTCACGACGTGGAAGCGGAGCGGCGATCACTGGGTCTGCGACGCCGGCCCGATGTCGAAAATCCCGGAGGCCGAGGAGGCGGACTACCGCGCATGCATGTTCGGGCTGCGCGACTATGTGAACAAGAACGGCTTCAAGAATGTCGTGCTCGGACTGTCCGGCGGCATCGACTCGGCGATCTGTGCAGCACTCGCAGTGGACGCGCTTGGCGAGGAGCGGGTGCGCACTGTCATGATGCCCTACCGCTACACGGCGAAGACCTCGCTCAAGGATGCGGAGGATTGCGCACGGGCGCTTGGCTGCCGCTACGACATCGTGCCGATCTTCGAGCCCGTGGAAGGTTTCTCACACGCGCTCACGCAGCTCTTCGAGGGCACGAAGGAAGGCATCACCGAGGAAAATCTGCAGAGCCGGGCGCGCGGCACCATCCTGATGGCGATCTCCAACAAGTTCGGCTCCATGGTCGTGACCACCGGCAACAAGTCGGAGATGTCGGTCGGCTACGCCACGCTTTATGGCGACATGAATGGCGGCTTCAATCCGATCAAGGACCTTTACAAGATGCAGGTCTATGCGCTGGCGCGCTGGCGCAACGACAACGTGCCGCCCGGTGCGCTGGGACCGTCAGGCGAGGTGATCCCGCAGAACATCATCGACAAGGCGCCGTCGGCCGAATTGCGCGAAAACCAGACCGACCAGGATTCGCTGCCGCCATACCCGGTGCTCGACGACATTCTCGAATGCCTTGTGGAGCACGAGATGGGAGTCGACGAGATCGTCGCGCGCGGTCATGAGCGCGAGACGGTGCACAGGATCGAACACCTGCTCTACATCGCCGAATACAAGCGCCGGCAGGCCGCTCCGGGTGTGAAGATCACCCGGAAGAACTTCGGCCGCGACCGCCGCTATCCGATTACCAACCGGTTCCGCGACCGGAGCTAGTGCGTGGGAATGCGCGCCAGAGAGTGCGCATGACAGCCAAGACCATAGGCGGTTGCCGGGTGGCGCGCGCCGGTTCAGCCAACCGGTCAATCTCCCACAGGCGCGTGACATGCTCGGCGCAGCCGCAGCCTTCGCCGAGCGCGACATTCTGCAGGTAGAAGCGTTCGAAGCTGTCGCGGCGCATTGGGCCACCTCCACGATCAAACATAGCACAGTTGCCGACAAACGGCATGCATGCCCGGTGGAAGGTTGACCTCGCCGCTCAACACGGCCAACGGTGCGCCGAGCCGCCGAGTATACCCGTTCATGCCGTTTTTCAGCTTTCTTCGCGAAAATGTCCGCTGGCTTGCGGGCGGGTTCCTGCTCACCTTCTTCTCCTCTTACGGCCAGACCTTCTTCATCGCTCTGTCGGCCGGCGATATCAGAGCGGAATACGGCCTCAGCCACGGCCAGTTCGGCACTCTCTACATGGTGGCCACGCTGGCAAGCGCGCTGACGCTGCCGCAGTTCGGCCAGATCGTGGATCGCTGGTCGGCGCGCACCGTGACGCTGGTCATCGTGCCGGTTCTTGCATTCGCCTGCGTGATGATGGCGCTGTCGCAGCACATCGCGCTGCTCGCCGTCACCATCTATCTGCTGCGGCTGTTCGGGCAGGGCATGATGAGCCAGAACGCATTTACGGCGATCGGGCGATGGTTCGCCGCGCAGCGTGGCAAGGCGCTGTCTCTGACGGCCATAGGCGTCAATGCCGGCGAGGCGCTGTTCCCAACGCTGTTCGTCGCTATCGCCCTGGCCGTTGGCTGGCGCAATGGCTGGCTGATCATCGCCGTCTCGCTGGTCGTCATCGCGCTGCCGGCGATAGCGACTCTGGTAGCAGTCGAGCGCTCACCGCGCTCGGCAAGCGGCGACGAGCCAAAGGCGACGGTGCGCGACTGGACGCGCGGTGAAGCGGTGCGCGACCCCTACTTCTACCTTCTGCTGCTCGGCGTCATGGCACCGGGCTTCATCGGCACCACGATATTCTTCCACCAGGTCTATCTGGTGGAACTGAGGGGCTGGTCGCTGGAGATGTTCGCCTCGACCTTCATGCTGTCGTCGTCATTGACCGTGATATCGGCGCTTATCGCCGGCCAACTCATCGACCGCTTCTCGGCAATCGCGCTGCTGCCGGTGTTTCTGATTCCGCTCGGCTTCGCCTGCCTCGTACTCGGCTTTGTCGATGTCTGGTGGTCGGCCTTCGCCTTCATGGGGCTGATGGGCCTTTCCTATGGCGTGTCGTCGACCCTGTTCGGTGCATTGTGGCCAGAGGTCTACGGGGTGAAACACCTCGGCGCGATCCGAGCCCTGACGGTCGCTGTCATGGTGTTTGCAACGGCGATGGGGCCGGGGCTGACGGGATTCCTGATCGATCTCGGCGTAAGCTACCCGCTCCAGATCATTGTGATGGGGCTTTATTGCTTCGGCGCCTGCCTGATGCTCGTCGGCGTGTCGCGCCGCCTCAAGGGCCGGCTTTCGGCGGCTGCCTGACCGCCTTGGGCGGGTCAGCTTGCGATTTGCCGGGCGCTGGGCTACGCCGCGCGCCATGAGTGTCACTGTCCGTTTTGCGCCTTCTCCGACCGGCAATATCCATATCGGCAATGCGCGCACCGCACTGTTCAACTGGCTGTTTGCCAGGAAGCAGGGTGGACGGTTCATCCTGCGTTTCGATGACACCGATACGGCGCGCTCGACACGGGCTTATGCCGACCAGATCGAGGCCGACCTGCGCTGGCTGGGGATCGAGCCGGATCATGTCGAACGACAGTCCGAACGCGTTGCGCGCTACGACGAGGCTGCGGAGCGCCTCAAGGCGGCCGGCCTGCTCTATGCGTGCTACGAGACGCCGGACGAGCTGGAACGACGGCGGCGTATCCGCCTGCAGAGACGCCTTCCGCCGGTCTATGGCCGCGAGGCGTTGCGGCTCACGGATGAGGAAAAGGCAGAGTTCGAGGCCGAGGGGCGCAAGCCGCACTGGCGGTTTCTGCTGCCGAACTTCACGAGCGACCCAATGTCGCCGCAGCGCACCGAGATGGTGTGGGACGACACGATCAGGGGGAGCGAGACCGTCGACCTCGCCTCGCTGTCCGACCCGGTCCTGGTGCGCGAGGATGGCAGCTATCTCTACACGCTGCCGTCGGTGGTCGATGACATCGACATGGGCGTCACGCATGTCATCCGTGGCGACGATCACATCACGAATACAGGTGCGCAGATCGCGTTGTTCCGTGCTCTGGGAGCGACTGAACCGGCTTTCGGGCACCACAATCTGCTGACCACCGCAAGCGGCGAGGGACTTTCCAAACGAACCGGCGCGTTGTCGATCAGGAAACTGCGCGAGGATGGCATCGAAGCCATGTCGGTGGCCTCCTTGGCGACGCTGATCGGCACCTCGGAGGCGGTGTCAGCGAAGCCGGATATGGCGGCGCTGATCGCCGATTTCGACATTTCAAGCAGTTCGAAGAGCGCTGCCAAGTTCGATCCAGCCGAACTGGTCGTGCTGAACCGGGCTCTGCTGCGTGACATGCCCTTCGATGCCGCACGCGAACGTCTGGCCGCGCTAGGCATTGAAGGACCCAAGGCGGAGCCGTTCTGGATCGCCGTTCGCGGCAACATCGAACTGCTCAATGATGCGCGTGGCTGGTGGACGATTGTGACTCGCGGCCCCGACGCGGCGGCTGTTCTCGATCCCCAAGACGAGGCGTTTGTCCGCGAAGCCTTCGACCTGCTGCCGCCGGAGCCGTGGGACCGCGAAACCTGGAAACAGTGGACCGACACGGTCAAGCAGGAAACCGGCCGGAAAGGGAAAGCTCTGTTCGCGCCGCTGCGGCTTGCGCTTACCGGAGTTCCGTCCGGCCCGGAGCTCGCAGATCTATTGCCGCTTCTGGGTCGGGAAGAAACGCTGGCCCGACGACCCTGACGCGGCGCTCGGCCGCAGGCTCTTCCGGCACCGCCGAGGCCGTTTTCACGGTGGTTGTAGGCGCAAGCAGTTCGGCAATCGCCGCGGGCGTCAGGCCGCCTTCACGGTTGGCACGGGCCTCCGGATCCTCGGCTGGATCGGGCCGCGACAGCGGTTCCGGCAATATGACGGCCTGCCGGTTGGCACCTTCCTCTTCAGCTTCGGACTGCTTGGGCAAGTCGCCGGCGATCACGCTGAAATCCTTGGGCGGGTTGCACTGGCACGACGATGCGCGCTGATAGTCGGGATCGCGATAAAGGAAGGCCGATGCCAGATCGGTGTACGGTTCGCCGCTGACCGAGGAGATCATGGCATCCGTCTCTTCGTCGGGTACCCGGTGGTGGTAGAGCTCGACCTCCGTGCCGGGGCACATCGCCTGGCAGGCCTTGAAGTCGCGGTCGAACAGCCCTGGCGAGGACGAATAGGCAATCGGGAAGAAGTATCCGTCACAGGTGCGCACGCAGAGCGTGCGGTAGTTGCCCGGAGCGGGGGTTCTTGGTCGTGTGGGTATTCTTCCGGCGGACGTCTGTTCCTCAGCGCCTTCGGGCTCGCGCGTTGGGCGCCTTTCGGATTCACGGGCGCCAAACAGGCGGCCGAACAGCGTAACGGGTTGCCGCTGGTCTTCGTTGCTTGCAGTCGTCGTGCCGCGACAGCCATTCGCGTTGAGCGCCGCCTGGATGCGCGCAGTCTCGGCTGACGCATTGCCGCCGGACAACTCGTTCCTTGTCCGCTGCAGCGACAGTAGGTTGCGCTCCATCCGGGAAACGGTGGAGCGGATGTCGCTGCAATGCGGCTTGACCGCCGAGAAGAAAGTCGAGCAACCGGCATTCTGCTGCCTGTTCATCGCACGTTCGAGCTGTTGCTTCTGGCTGATAATGGCGCGTTCGTATCGGCGGATATTGGCGCGGCTGCTGCCTTGCGAGACGGACGCCAGTTGCGCTTCGAGGTCGCTGCACTGCGACCGGTCTGCAAAAGCGGGCGGACCAGCGATCACCGTGGCCAGCAGGCCGGCGGTTACAAGCAGTCCGATGCCAGTCGAAATTCGCCGCATGGGTCCATCGCCAGATAAGCGTGCACCTTGTGGCGCACGAGGCCATGACCATGCATAGACCGGACGGGTTAACCTTTGATTGACCTTAGCGGTCGGAGTCCCGCTGCGCCGCTTCGACCACGGCAAGAGCGGTCATGTTGACCACGCCGCGCGAGGTGACCGAAGGCGTAAGAATGTGGGCCGGCAAGCGCGTTCCGAGCAATATCGGGCCGACATGCAGCGCCTCGGTCATTGCCTTGATCGTTGTCAGGGCAATGTTCGCCGAATCGAGATTGGGGAAGACCAGCAAATTGGCTTCGCCCTCCAGCAGGGAATGCGGGTGGACGCGGTTGCGCAGCTCGACCGAAAGGGCGGAATCGCCGTGCATTTCGCCATCCGCTTGCAGGTCTGGCGCGAGCTTGCGCAGCTTTGCCGCCGCAGACCGCATCTTCAGCGCACTGGCGGAATCGCGCGAGCCGAAATTGGAATGCGACAGGAGCGCGGCCTTCGGTTCCAGCCCGAAGCGGCGGATTTCCTCGGCTGCGAGGATCGCCATTTCGGCGATTTCATCGGCTGTAGGATCGACCGTGACATAGGTGTCGGTAAGAAAGGTCGAACCGCGATCCGAGATCAGCATCGAGAGCGCGGAAAAGTCTCGCGCATCCTCGCGCCGGCCGACGATCACCTCGACATGGCGCAGATGGCGCTCGAAACGGCCTTCCAGGCCGCATATCATGGCGTCCGCCTCGCCGCGCACCAGCGCAAGCGAGGCGATAACGGTGGTGTTCGTGCGAACCAGCGTTCGCGCGGCCTCGGGCGTGATGCCGCGGCGGCCCGCCAGCTTGACGAGAAGGTCGACATAATCGCGGTAGCGCGGGTCGTCTTCGGGATTGACCAACTCGAAGTCGGTTCCCGGCCGGATCTTCAGCCCGTAGCGCTTGAGCCTGGTCTCCACGACCTGCGGCCGCCCGATGAGAATCGGCGTCGCAACCCCTTCCTCCAGCACGACCTGCGCGGCGCGCAGCACGCGCTCGTCCTCACCGTCGGCATAGACCACCCGCTTGCCGCCGGACTGCCTGGCTGCCGAGAAGACTGGTTTCATCACCAGCCCGGAGCGGAAGACGAAGCGCGTCAGCCGGTCGACATAGGCGTCCATGTCCTCGATCGGGCGCGTCGCGACGCCGCTGTCGCAAGCAGCCTTCGCCACGGCCGGCGCAATGCGCAGGATGAGGCGCGGATCGAAGGGCGAGGGGATGAGGAAATCAGGCCCGAAGATTGGCGTCTCGCCCGAATAGGCGCGGGCCGCGACATCGGAAGGCTCCTCGCGGGCGAGCGCTGCGATGGCGCGGACGGCCGCCATCTTCATTTCCTCGTTGATCGCCGTAGCGCCTACATCCAGCGCCCCGCGAAAAATGTAAGGAAAACACAATACGTTGTTGACCTGATTGGGAAAATCGGACCTGCCGGTGCAGATCATCGCATCCGGCCGCGCCTCGCGCGCGACATCCGGCATGATCTCCGGTGTCGGGTTGGCGAGCGCCATGACAAGCGGCTTTTCAGCCATGTCCTTGAGCAATTCCGGCTTCAACACGCCGGCGGCGGACAGCCCGAGAAACACATCTGCGCCACCGATGACGTCGGCCAGCACGCGTGCGTCGGTGTCCTTTAGGTAAGGCTCCTTCCAGCGGTCCATTTCCTCGGTGCGCCCGCGCCAGGCGACGCCGTGGCGGTCGGTAAGCCAGATATTGTCCGGATTGGCGCCGAGCGAGACCAGCAGGTTGACGCAGGCGAGGGCCGCCGCGCCCGCGCCGGACGTCACGATCTTGACGGCGCCGATATCCTTGCCCGCCAGTTCGAGGGCGTTGATGACGCAGGCGGCGACGATGATCGCCGTGCCATGCTGGTCGTCATGGAAGACCGGAATGTCCATGCGCGCCTTAAGCTGCTCCTCCACCTCGAAGCACTCGGGCGCCTTGATGTCTTCGAGGTTGATGCCGCCGAAGGTGGGCTCCAGCGCCGAAATCGTCTCGACCATGCGATCGACCGTCGGCGCATCGACTTCGATGTCGAACACATCGATGCCGGCGAATTTCTTGAACAGGACGGCCTTGCCCTCCATCACCGGCTTGGAGGCGAGGGGACCTATGTTTCCGAGGCCGAGGACTGCCGAACCGTTGGAAATGACGGCGACGAGGTTGCCGCGCGCCGTGTAGTCCGCCGCCTTGGCGGGGTCGGCCTCGATCGCCAGACACGGCGCCGCGACGCCCGGCGAATAGGCCAGCGCAAGGTCGCGCTGATTGCCAAGCGGCTTGGTGGCCTGGATCGCGAGCTTTCCGGGCACCGGATGACGATGAAAAAAGAGGGCGGATTCCTCGAAATCGGAAAAGCGCGGGGCCTTCTTGTCGGTTCCGGTCATCCGGCTGTCGCCTTCACTCGTCCGCGCCTCAGCGCGCCACGACCTTCTGGTTCTGCTCGCCCAGTCCGGCGACGCCCAGCCGCATCGTGTCGCCCGCCTTGAGGAAAATGGGCGGCTTGTGGCCCAGCCCGACACCGGGCGGCGTGCCGGTCGTGATCACGTCGCCGGGCTCAAGCCGCATGAATTCCGAGAGATAGGACACGATCTTGGCGACGGAAAAGATCATGGTGTTCGTGTTGCCGCGCTGCCGCTTTTCGCCATTGACGTCGAGGAACATGTCGAGCGCCTGCGGGTCCGGCACTTCATCGGCGGTGACCAGCCAAGGTCCGAGCGGGCCGAAGGTCGGGGCGCTTTTGCCCTTGATCCACTGGCCGCCGCGCTCTGCCTGATACTCGCGCTCGGAAACGTCGTTGCAGAGCGCATATCCGAGAACGTGGCTCAGCGCGTCCGCCTCGCTGACATAGTCGCAGGTCTTGCCAATGACGACGGCAAGCTCGACTTCCCAATCGGTCTTTACCGAACCTTTCGGCAGCAGCACGTCGTCATTCGGGCCAGACAGGCAGCTCGGCGCCTTGGAAAAGACGATCGGCTCGGCGGGGATCGCCGCGCCTGTCTCGGCGGCGTGATCGGCATAGTTCAGGCCGATCGCGATGAAATGGCCGGTGCGCGACACCGGCGATCCGATGCGGGCATCTGCCGGCAATGCGGGGAGCGAAGCGAGGTCCGCGCCCTTCAGCGTGTCGAGAAGGTCGAAGGAAAGCGTTTCCGGTGAAAAATCGCTGACGATGGTCGATACGTCGCGGGCTACGCCCGAACCATCGAGAACAGCGGGCCGCTCGCCGCCCTTATCGCCCACTCGCAGCAGTTTCATTCGATTTCTCCTCGCTGGATATCACGCACCGCCGATGGCGGCATGCCGCTCAGAAGGCGGCGTCGAAAAGGCCGCCGTCCAGTCTCAGGTTCTGGCCGGTGATATAGCCGGCATGCGACGAGCAGAGGAAGGCGCAGGCGCGCCCGAATTCCTCCGCCGTGCCGAAGCGTTTGGCCGGGATCTCGGCGATCTGCTGCTTTTCGCGCTCTTCGATCGAAATGCCCATACGCTCCGCGCCGTGGCGGATATTGGAGCGGATGCGGTCGGTGTCGAACTTGCCCGGCAGCATGTGGTTGATGGTGACGTTGCGGTCGGCCACCTTGCGCGCTACGCCCGCGAGAAACGCCGTCAACCCGGCGCGTGCGCCGGAAGACAGGTCGAGCCCGGCAATGGGCTGATACACCGACAGCGAGGTGATATTGACGATGCGGCCGAAGCCGCGCTCGGCCATGCCGTCGATGACCGCCTGGATCAGCTCGATGGGCGTGATCATGTTCTGCTTCACGCCTTCGATCATGGCTTCGCGGTCGAGCTCGCGGAAATCCTTGAGCGGCGGGCCGGCATTGTTGTTGATCAGAATGTCCGGGGCAGGGGCGGCGGCAAGCAGAGCACGCTGGCCCTCAGCGCTCCCCACGTCGGCGGCCACCTCTGTGACCGTCACGCCGAAGCGGTCGCGTATCTCCGCGGCCGTTTCCGCCAGCTTTGCGGCGTCGCGGCCATTCACCACCACATCGCATCCGGCCTCCGCCAGCGCCAGCGCGCAGCCGCGTCCGAGCCCGCGGCTCGATGCACAAACGATTGCCGATTTTCCACGAATTCCAAGGTCCAAGGCGATACCCCCTCAATGCGCGGCTAGTTAGCCCGCCACCGGCCAGCCTGACAACCACCGTCATAAGCCTGTGATGTGAATCGACGCATAGACCCGGCGTTCGAGCAAGCACCGGGTCCTCGCATGAACCTTGATCGGCCGCGCCGCTTCCGCACCCTGTTCATCTCCGACGTCCATCTGGGCTCGAAGCCAGCAAAGGCGGATTTTTTGATCGATTTCCTGCGTTATCACGAGGCCGATACGATCTACCTCGTCGGGGACATCGTCGACGGCTGGCGCCTGAAGCGAAGCTGGCACTGGCCGCAGGCGCATAACGACGTTGTGCAGAAGCTGCTGCGCCAGGCGCGCAAGGGCGCCACGATCAACTACATCGCGGGCAACCATGACGAGTTCCTCCGCGGGTTTCAGGGCGTGCATTTCGGCGGCGTCGTGGTGATGGACCGGGACGTCCATGTCTCGGCGGACGGCAAGCGCTTTCTCATCATCCACGGCGACCAGTTCGATTCGATCGTGCATTCGGTACGCTGGCTCGCTTACCTGGGTGACTTCGCCTACGACGCCTCGATCATCGTCAATCGCATCGTGGCGCGGCTGCGCCGGCTCTTCGGCATGCCGTACTGGTCGTTTTCGTCCTGGGCGAAGGTGCGCGTGAAAAAGGCCGTCAATTTCATCAGCGCCTTCCAGAAGCTTGTAGTCGACGAGGCGAAGCGCAGCGAAGTGGACGGCGTCATCTGCGGGCACATCCACCACGCAACAATCGAGGACATTGCCGGTATCCGCTACATCAACACGGGCGACTGGGTTGAAAGTTGCACGGCAGTCGCCGAGCACGAAGACGGACGCTTCGAGATCATCCGCTGGCAACACGTACTCGGCGCCGAGGAGCCTGTTTCGCACGGTTCGCGCAACGTGCCCATCGCGCTGCCGGCCGAAGTCGAAGCCGCCTGATCGCAAACTGCAAACGCATCTCAGGTGTTCCGGCATGACCTCTTTGCCAGACCTTCTCTCGGTCGCAGACGAACCGCCCGCCGCCGCCATGCGGAACGCCAATCCCTTTGCCGACCCGGTGCGGTTTCGGGCGGACCGGTGCAAGCTGAAGGCACTGGCGCATACCCGGCGGCTTGGCGCGATGGGTTGCCCAGTCAGTGATTTGGCCGGTCCTGCGAATGCCCGTGGAGCGAACCGCGCCGCTAGTTTGACGCGCGGTCGCGGCGTGCTAATCGGTTGGTAAGCCGGGTGCCCATCCGGCATTCAACCCATCCGGTTCAATGTCCGAGCCAGCGACTGCACAGCCGGCCTTCGAGAAGCCGCCGCACTTCGAATTGCGCATGTCGCTTCTCGTCGCGGCGATCTTCGTGCCGATGGGAATCCATCTGCCCTACTTCCCGCTGTGGCTGGAATCGCTTGGTTTGGGCGCGACCGAGATCGCATTCGTCCTGTCCGCCCCATTGTTCCTGCGCGTCTTCACGACGCCCTTCTTCACCGCCTTCGCCGACACGGTGAACGACCGGGCGCATGTCCTGATCGCGGCCGCAGGTGTGACGGTTTTCCTGTCGCTCGGCTACTTGCTGGAGCCTACCTATTTCTGGCTTCTGGTGCTGTCGCTTGCGCTGCACATCGTCTGGACGCCACTTGGACCGCTCGCCGACTCGCTGACCCTGTCGGGCGTGCGCCGGTTCGGGACAGACTACGCCTCGATCCGCAAATGGGGCTCGGTCGCCTTTTTGGCCGCCAATCTGGCCGGGGGAGCGCTGATATCCCATTTCGGCGCATCGGCCGTGCCGTTCATGATCTCGGCCTGTCTATCCGCGTCGTTCATCGCGGCGCTGTCCGCGCCACGCCTTGGCCGTCCCAGGCAGGCGTCGCCACTGTCGATTGCCGAATTGCGCCAGGGCGTGCGGACGCTGATGACGCGGTCATTCGTGCTCATCGCGATTGGCGCCGGCGTTATTAATGCAAGCCACGGCCTGTTCTATGCCTTCGGCTCGATCTACTGGAAGTCTGTCGGGCTCGACGGGGCGACGATCGGCTGGTTATGGGCGTGGGCGGTCATCATCGAGGTGCCTCTGATGATGGCGTTCAGCCGCTTGTTCGGGCGCTTCTCGGCCCCGGCCGTACTGGCTCTCGCCGGCGCGGCGGCGGTCGTGCGATGGATCGCATTCCCGCTCGTTATCCCGGCCGGCGGCGGCGCGGCGGCGTTTTTCGCCGTCCAGAGCCTGCACGCGCTCTCCACCGGCCTCGTGCTGGTCGGCGTTCCCAAGATGATCGCGGATACCGTCGGCGAAGAGAAAATCGGTTCGGCGCAGGGTCTGGTTTTCTTCGCCAACGGCTTGTCTATGGCCGTCGTTACGTTGCTTTCGGGGCCGATCTACGATGCCTATGGTGTGGGTGGCTTCTACATCATGGCGGCGGCTGCGGCCGCGGGGGTCGGGCTCATCGGGCTCGCCGCCATCAGCCCCAAAGATGCCGATCGGGCGGCGAAACCAGAGACCCTGAATAGGTGAGGGCCGGCGAACGGTCCCTAGCCAGCAGCAGCGGCCCGTCGAGATCGACATAGTCGGCCTCCTGCGCCAGCAGAACAGCTGGCGCCATCGCCAGCGACGTGCCGACCATGCAGCCGACCATGACGCCAAAGCCCAGCTCGCGCGCCCGGTCGCGCAGGGCGAGTGCGGCGGTCAGCCCGCCCGCCTTGTCCAGCTTGATGTTCACGGCGTCGTAGAGCCCGGCGAGCGCATCAAGGTCTTCCATCGTGTGCACGCTCTCGTCGGCACAGATCGGAACCGGGTGAGGGATACGGTTCAGCAGCGCGTCCTTGCCGGCCGGAAGCGGCTGCTCGACCAGCGCCACGTGGTACTCAGCCGCAGCGAGGAGGTTGTCGTGGATGTTCTCCTCGGTCCACGCTTCGTTTGCATCGAGGATGATGCGGCTGTTGGGCGCCGCGCCGACAACGGCGTGAATGCGCGCAATGTCGTTGTCGGAACCGACCTTCACCTTGAGCAACGGCCTGTGCGCGTTGGCGCGCGCTTGGGTGGCCATCGTTTCCGGGTCGCCCAGAGATATCGTGACAGCGGTCGTGACGGGGCGGGGCGGCATTCGGCACGCGGACTGATGCACCCGCTTGCCGGAAAGCTTGGCTTCCAGATCCCACAATGCGCAGTCGATGGCGTTACGCGCTGCTCCCGGTCGCATCGCCGACATCAGGTCGGCGCGTCCCATCCCGTTCGCCACGTCGGGCCCGGCGTCTGAAATCTGGTCGGATACGCTCTCCAGCGTCTCGCCATAACGTGCATAGGGCACGCATTCGCCGCGGCCCGTGACGCCTCCGTCGCGGACGGAACAGGTGAGGACCGCAGCCTCGGTCTTCGCGCCCCGGGAGATGACGAACGCGTCGGCGATCGGGTACCGCTCGGTCTCGACATTCAGCTGGCGCGCCATCGTCCGTTCCCCGGATTTCGTTTTCAACGGCAATCACTTGCTCTAAGAGAGCATGTCATGTTCACCAACGGAAACGATGGCGCAAGCGCGACGTTAAGCGCAGACACCGCTCCACCGGCCATCGAGGCGCGGGGCGGAACGATTCGTCTCGCCGGAACGTGGACAACCTCCACAGTTGCCGATGTCGACGCGCAGATGCGGGCTCTCGAGAGCTCGGACGAAGCAGTCACGCTCGACCTGTCCGCCATATCGCGCATGGATACCGCCGGAGCCTGGCTGGTCCACCGGCTGACCAGAGCGCTCGACGAGCGCGGTCTTGCCGTAACGATGGCCGGTGCGGACGAAGACACGACTGTACTGCTTCAAGCGGTGGACGCTGCCGAGGAACGCGACCAGACGCAGCCCGAGCGCCCGCGCCGGTGGTCGCCGCTCGATATCCTGGAGAACCTTGGCCGATCCATGCATGCGTTCGCCCGGGACGGGAAGGCCAGCCTCAACATTCTTGGCGCGACCATCCGTGGCGCGCAGATGAAGCTCGGCCGCCGACGTGCGGTCAATCCGGCATCGGTAACGACGCATATCGATCGCATGGGTATCGGCGCCGTGCCCGTCATCGTGCTGATGTCGTTTATCGTCGGCGCCATTATCGCCCAGCAGGGCGCGTTTCAGCTCCGGTTCTTCGGCGCCGAGATATTCGTCGTGAACCTGGTTGGCATCCTCGTTCTGCGCGAGCTGGGCGTGCTGATGACGGCGATCATGGTGGCCGGGCGAACCGGCAGCGCCATTACCGCCGAGATCGGCTCCATGAAGATGCGCGAGGAAGTCGACGCGCTGACGGTAATCGGCCTCAACCCCATCGGCGTCCTTGTATTTCCGCGGCTTGTTGCGCTGATCATCGTGATTCCGTGCCTGACAGTGATCGCGAATTTCGCCGCGCTGGCCGGTGCGATGGTGATCGCGCAATACTATTCTGGCATCAGCCCGGAGGCCTTCATCGACCGCCTCCGGGGCGGGATCGACCTTTCAACCATCTTCGCGGGCCTCATCAAGGCGCCTTTCATGGCGCTGATCATTGGCATCATCGCTTCGGTGGAAGGGCTCAAGGTCGAGGGCAGCGCCGAGTCGCTCGGCCGGCACGTCACTGCGTCGGTAGTGAAGGCGATTTTCGTCGTCATAGTGGTCGACGGCTTTTTTGCCGTGTTCTACGCCGCTATCGATTTCTGATCGTGGCAGTCTGATGCAATCGACCGAAACGCAAAGGGCGACACTGCCGAACAACGCATCCAGCAGCGGGGACATTCTGATCTCTGTGCGCGACGTCACCGTCGGCTTCGGCGAGAAGCTGGTGCTCGAGAATTTGTCGCTCGATGTCTATCGCGGCGAGATCCTGGGCTTTGTGGGCGCGTCGGGTGCCGGCAAGTCCGTCCTGCTGCGCGCCGTGCTCGGTCTGGTAAAGAAAAAAGCAGGCGAAATCAAGCTCTTCGGCGTTGATGTTGATGAAGCAGGTGAGGATACGCGCCTGCAGATGGACATGCGGATGGGCGTGCTTTTTCAGCACGGTGCGTTGTTCTCGTCGCTGTCGGTGCTCGAAAACGTCCAGGTTCCCATGCGGGAATATCTGGATCTGCCCAAAAAACTCATGAACGAGCTGGCTCTGCTCAAGCTCGAACTCGTCGGATTGTCTCGCGATGCGGCGACGAAGATGCCGTATCAACTGTCCGGCGGCATGATCAAACGCGCAGCGCTTGCCCGCGCGCTGGCGCTGGACCCCGATGTCGTGTTCCTCGATGAGCCGACGTCCGGCCTCGATCCGATCGGCGCGGCGGAGTTCGACGAGCTTGTGGGCAAGCTTAGGGACACGATGGGGCTGACGGTCTATATGGTGACGCACGACCTCGACAGCCTGTTCTCAGTATGTGACAGGATCGCGGTGTTGGGACAAAAGAAGGTGCTGGTCGCAGGCACGATCGAAGACATGCTCCTCAGCGAAGACCCTTGGGTGCGGTCATATTTTCGCGGCAAGCGTGCGCGACACATCGACACTTCGTCCCGAAACGGGGCCAAAGGGCGGTAATCTGAATGGAAACGCGGGCCAATTACATCGCCGTCGGGTTCTTCACGCTGGTCGCAATCCTGGCGGCGTTCGGCTTTGTCTACTGGACGGCCGGCGGCATCGAACAGGGCGAACAGGTGCAGCTCAGGGTGCGCATTCCCGGTTCGGCTTCCGGCCTGGGGCGTGGCAGCGCCGTGCTGTTCAACGGCGTCAAGGTTGGCGACGTGCGCCGCGTCTACATCGACATCAACAATCCAAGCGCTGCGATCGCGGATGCTGTGGTGGACAAGCTTACTCCGATCACCCGCTCTACCAGGGCAGACATCGGTTTGGCCGGTCTGACCGGGCAGGCGAATATCGAACTCGCCGGTGGCCGGGTCGACGAGCCGAACATTCTCACAGAGGCGGAAGAGGCCGGCACGGTGGCGGAAATCACCGCGGCGCCATCTGCCGTTTCGAACCTGCTGCAGACGGCACAGTCGATCCTGACGCGCGCCGACAGCATCATCGTTTCGCTGGAAACGTTCGTAAACGAGTCGCAGGAGCCGCTATCGGAAACCTTCGAGAATGCCCGCAAGTTCTCAGATGCGCTGGCCGCCAATTCGGATGGCGTCGAGGCGTTTCTTGCCAACGTAACAAAGCTCTCCGATACGATCGGGGGCGTGTCAGACCGGCTCTCAAGCACGCTTGAAGCGGCGGAGGAGCTGATCGGGGCCGTCGATCGCGACAAGGTCGCATCGATCGTCGACAACATCGACGAGTCGACCAGGCAGATTCGCGCCGCAACCGGCGAAATCGATCAGGTCGTGGCCGGTGTCAACGATGCGGTCGCTTCGATCCAGGGATTCGCGACGGATGCCTCGGACATGATCGACAAGGCCAACAAAGTTCTCGATGGTGTCGATCCTGCAACAGTGAGCACCGCGCTCACCAATTTCGAGCAGGCGAGCACCACAATGAACAGGGCGGTAAGCGACGTCGCCCTGGTCACCGAGCGTATCGGTGCGCGCGCCGAAGACGTGGATCAGTTCATCACTGACGCGCAGGAGCTTGCGAGCCGCCTTAACCAGGCGTCGGTTCGCGTAGACGGCGTGTTGCAGAAGTTCGATTCACTGCTCGGTTCCGAGGAAACCGGGGCTTTGATCGCCGATGCAAGCGCTACGCTCAGGTCGTTCCGCGAGGTCGCCGATACGCTGAACGCGCGCGTGGGGACGATCACCGAAGGCCTCGCCCGCTTCTCCGGGCAGGGGCTTCGCGACGTGGAAGCGCTGATCCAGGACGGGCGCCGGGCATTGCAGCGGATCGAGGCCGCGATCACCGAACTCAGCCGCAACCCGCAGCGCATCCTGACGGGCGGTGAGGGCACGGTGCGCGAGTTTGACGGCCGCGCCCGCCGTTGACTTTGGCTTCGCGCCGCACCAAGAAATAGCGATACGGATTAAGGACTTCGGCTGCCCGGCCTGCACGGGCAAAAGTGCCAGTACCGGGCGTTTTCGCGGGGGCGGAGAAAATTGTTGAACGCGTTGCGGAGCATTGTGGCAGCGGCCGCCATTGTGACACTTCTGCCAGGCTGTGCACTGCTCGGCGGCAGCACCCCTGAGCCGTTCGACACCTATGAGTTGAACGCGGCTGTGCCTTCCGTCGGTGGGCGTCAGACGCGCCGGCAGGTTCTGGTGACGGAACCCAGCGCGCTGAAGTCGCTCGACAGCGAAAACATCGTCATCAAGCCGTCGCCAGGCACCATTCAGTACCTCAAGGGTGCACGATGGGCTGACCGGCTGCCGCGTGTCGTGCAGGCTCGACTCGTCGAAACGCTGCAGCTCTCAGGCCGCGTCGGCGGCGTCGGAATGCCCGGCGAAGGCCTCGCCATCGACTTCCAGATCATTGTCGATATCCGGTCGTTCGAGATACGGCTCGATGGAGGCGACCGCGCGGAGGTTGAGCTCTATGTGAGGGTGCTCAACGACCGCAACGGCGTGGTGAGGGCAGGGCGTCTGTTCTCGGCCATGGCACCGGTTTCCGGTAGCGGCAACGATGACTTCGTTGCCGCACTCGACCGCGCATTCGGCATAGCCGCAACCGAAATCGTCGACTGGGCGATCTCGGTGATCTGAGGCCGATGGCCTAGTCGGAGAACGATTGGTAGGCGGAGACGACGTGTTTGAATTCGTCTGTCTGCTCGCCGCCGCGCCCGACGATGGAATAGGCGCTGATGTCGTCGGTTCGGCTCATGGAAGCAACTAGCGCAACGATGCGGGCCGTCTGCTGGGGAGACACCGTCTGGCCGTCTCCTTCGCCTGCGTCTGGAACGGGTGGGGCCGAGTAGACGATCCTCGCCTGCGTCCCGCTGCTGGGCGCGGATGCGGCGCCGCCGTCATCGGAGTGCGCAGTCGCGTTGTTGCCCGCGCTACCCGGTGCAGACGCTCCGTGAGCGGTCCGGCTGCCATAGGGGGCAGCGCCAGCCAAATTCCCGATTATCATTCTCGTGTGTCCCCGTTTGGATGTAACGGGTCTAACACGAGGATATTGCGACTAAACTCCCGAAACCGGGCGCAATTTCCTCAAATTGCGCCCAATCCTGGGCTTGTTAGCGCAGCCGGCCGCTCGCATGGGCGAGCATCGTGTAGACCTTGCCCGTGTCGGATGACAGGTAGGTCTGCGCCATCAGGTTGTCGCGGTCGTTGCTTGAAACGTCCTCGAGCAGCTTCTCGAAATCCTGGCAATAGCGGTCGACCGCGGCACGGAAGTCGCCGTCGCCCTGGTACTTGCGGCGGATCTCGTCGAAGGTCTGCTGGCCCTTCAGCGTGTAAAGTCGGCGCGTGAAGACGTTGCGCTCGCCGCGGCGGTAACGGTCCCAAAGATCGACCGCAGCGTCGTGGTCAATGGCGCGAGCGATATCGACCGACAGCGAGTTCAGCGACTCAACGACATGCAGCGGCGAACGATTGCCGTCGCCCTGACGCGCCGGCCGCTCGGCCAAAGCGGTGTCGTCGCTCGACGCGCCGCGCAGCAGGTCGCGCACCCAGCCGCCACCCGGTTGCTGCGGCGCAGCCGCAGGCTCGCGCAAACGCGGCGCCGGTTGCTGGTCGCGGTAGGCAGGCTCCGGTGCCGCTGCACGGGCAGGCTGCGGTGCAGGGCGGCGTGGCGGTTCGGGAGCCCTCTGCGGCGCCGGCTGTGGTCTTGCGGATGCAGCTGTGCGTGCGTCGGAGACATCGAGCATGCGACCGGACCGGGAAACGATGTCCGAAAGCTCCTTGAGCGCATTGATCTGCTCGCTGACGGCGCGGCGCATGGCCGACGTCGACTCGCGCGTCTCCTCGGGAAGCTCGAACACGCCCTTCTTGATCTCGGCACGCGTGTTTTCAAGCTCGCTGCGGATGACGTCCGCAGTACGGCGCAGTTCGTTTGTGGCGTCGGCGAAACGCTTGGTCGCCGTCTCAACGACTTCGCCGATCGTCTCGCGAATTTCGTCGGCCGAGGTGCGGGTACGCCCTTCGGCGCGCTCGATCGTATCGCCGATCAAGGATTCGAAGTTGCGCATGACGCGCTCGATGTCCTCGGACTTCTTGACCAAACCGACCGACAATTCCTCCAGCGCCTGCTGACGCTCGTCGAGTGTCGATGCGAGATTGGCCTGCGCCGAGCCAAGCAGGTTCGAGGCCGAGGCAAGCAGCTTGCCGTGCTCGTCGAACTTCGTGGCAATTGCCGCCACGTCCTTGAGCGTGTGTGACGACAGTTCCTTCAGCTTGCCGGCATTGGCGTCGATGAGCCGTGCGGAGCTCGCAAAGGACTGTGACGCTTTCTCCGCGGTCGCTGCGAAGCCTTCAGTGGAGTCTGCCAGCTTCGAATCCAC
Source organism: Rhizobiaceae bacterium (assembly GCA_017643025.1). Lineage (GTDB taxonomy): Bacteria > Pseudomonadota > Alphaproteobacteria > Rhizobiales > Rhizobiaceae > RCIO01. The sequence continues at coordinate 48,625 of JAEPOG010000001.1, read as the reverse complement.
GGCCGACAGGTTGACTGTCGCCATATCGATCAGCTCGCCAAGCTTGGCATTGGACGCCGAAAGGCGGTCGATGAGATCCGAGACGCCGTCGGCGAGGCTCGACTTCGCGCCTTCGACGGCCGTGAGCGTCTCGGCGGTCCGGTTGGCGAGCGCGTTGACGAGTGCGACGCTCTCGGCGCGCAGCCTTTCGGTTGCCTTCTGCGTTGCCGTCTCGAGGTTCTTCTGCAATTCGCCGCCGCTGGCTGCGAAACGCTCGACCAGCGGGCGCGCGGTCTGGTCCAGAATCTGGGCGATCTCGCTGGAGCGGGCGGCAAGCAGGTCGTTGAGTTCGCGGGTGCGTTCGCCAATCGTCTTTGCGGCAGCCTCCGTTTGCTGGCCGATCTCTGCGTTGACGGTCTGGAATGTCTCCGAGATCGAATTGGCGCGCGACATGAGGCGCGCCTCGGCCTGGAGCACGTGCTCGTGCAGCCTCTCGCCGACCTTGTCGGCGCTGGCGGCCAGCCGCGCTTCGCCCTCGGTCAGGCCGGCGGTGATAAGCCGCGCTCGCTCTTCAAGCTCAGCCGATGTCTGGTGCGTGCGCGCGATGATGCGCTGCTCGACGCCCTCGAAGGTGGCCTGAAGGTTGGCGGCGCTGCCCTGCATGCGCTCGTCATTGCTGTCGAAGAGGCGCGCCAACTCGTCGCGATGGCCGGCTAGCGTGCCTGCCGTCTGCTCGACCCGCGCCGCGATGCGCTGGTCGGCATCCTCGAACGCCTTATCCGCTTCCTGACGCAGCGCGGAGGTGACTTCGAGCACTTTCTCGCGCAGCGAACCGGCGACGACGCCGGCGCTGTTTTCCAAGGCGCGGCGGACATTCTCGACACCGGCGCCCAGCGCGGTTTCCATGGTCTTGGTGCGTTCGTCGATGACGCCGGCCTGGTTCTGGAAGGCTTCCTCGATGGCGCGCGTGCGCTCCTCGATGATGCCCTTCTGGCTGGCGAATGTTTCCTCGATGCGGCCGATATCATCGGTGATGTTCTGGCCGATCTCCTTCTGGCGTTCGGCAAGCGACATGACGTGCTGCGCGATCGCGTCGTCGAGTTCGGCGCGGCGTTCGGCGAGCTTGGCGTAGTCCTGATCGAGCGCAACAGTGATCTGCTCGCGGCCGGCGGCAAGCCGGTTGGAGAAGTCGAGCGCCCGCTCCTCCAGGATGGAGGATGTCGACATGACGAGTTCGGCCATGTCGGAGCCGATCTTGGCCTTGCCTTCGTCGATGAGTGCGGCGATGTCCTGGCGGGCGTCGGTGAAGGTCGTTGCGATGTCCCGAGCGCGCTCCACGAGCGTCTCGTTGATCTGACGCGCACGCGCCTCGAGTGCCGTATTCAGCCGTTCCGCACCCGAATCCAGCGCTTCCGCACGTGTCTCGAATTCGCCAATCAGCGCCTGGCTGCGCTCGACAAGTATCGACTCGATGCCGCTCAGGCGCGAATCGAACTCGGAGGTGAGCGAGCTCGTCGCATTGCCGAGCATGGTCACCATACCGCTGGTGCGGTCGTCCAGCATCTCGGACAGGCTGCGCGTAAGGTCGTCGGCGCTCTGGGTGAGGGTGGCAATGCGTGTGTCGAGCTGGCTGGCAAACGCCTCGCCGGACGTCGTGATGCGGTCGGAAACCACGTCAAGACGCTGGTCGATAGCATCGTAGATCGAGCTGCTCGACAGGTTGATGCGGTCAACCAGCGCGTCGCCCTGCTGGGTGACGGTCGAGACGAGTTCGTTGGAAGCGCGGACGATGTTCTCGCGCAGCGTTTCGCTGGCGGAGCCCATCTCTTCCTTCAGCGTCTCATGCGCTCCGGCGATGGAGGACCGCACGCGCTCGGCATGGCCGATGACGGCCTCGCGCTCGCTGCTCAGCCCGTCGACAAGCGTGCGGATGCGCACCTCGTTGTCGGAATAGGCCCGTTCGAGCTCGGTGACTTCGGAATGGACCAGAGTTTCGAGCTCGACCGCGCGCGCCAGCGTGCGCTCGATGCCTTCGCCCATGGCCTGAACCTCGCGCCGGACAGCCTGTCCGACCGTCATGACGCGATCCTGCGCCAGGTGCTCGGGCTCGGCCAGCCTGAGCGCGACTTCCGCCATGGAGCGCGCCGCCAGCCGCATTTCCTGGGCGCGGCGGATCATCACCGCGAAACCCCAGAACAGGATGAGCGGGACAATAATGCCGACGGCCAGTCCAATCGCGTAGGGCGCTGCCAGCAGCTGCTCCACCGACCGAATCTGCCAGATCGCAGGCGCATAAAGCAGGTTGCCCAGCATCAGGCCGCCGCCGATCCAGGCCAGGGTCAGGAGAAGCGTCGCCCAGTAGATGCCGTTCGAGGCCGAGCGGCCCAGGCTGGGAGCTACGAGGCGGATATCCTTTTGCCGGTCGTCGTTGGCGGCAAGGAACTGCGACTGGGCGTCGGCGCTTGGCTCAGGCTGGACCGGGCGCAATTCCGAAGACTTTGGCGCCGCCGCTGCGGCTGCCGGTTTGTCGGCTGCCTTGTCAGGCTTGGGGCTTGCAGCCTTGGACTTGACGTCCTCGGCGCGGCCCTCGCGGGCCAGGTCCTCGGCCGCCTGCGCGATCTGCGCCTCCAGATCCTCCATCGACGCTGCGATGTCGAGATCGGCCACATCGTCCGTCAAGCTTTCGCCGGTCAGGTCGATGTCGAGCGCATCCTCGAGCTCCTTCGCCATATTGTCGGTGGTTTTCTTGGTTGTCGTCGCTTTGCGCGCCATGCCGCTATGACCCTCAATGTGGCGCGGAACACCTTAACCGGCCCCCGTATCCGCGCGGAAAAATAGACATAGTCTGCCTACGAGCATCGTAGTTGCACATATCGGCAAAGGGAACATTCAATCGGCCGCATATGTAAAAGTTTAAACATAAGGTTAATGCGCTCCAACGGTAGAACGAGCCCCGCGTTGGCGCGTTAACGCGGCATGTACCCTCTGCCGCTACTCTTGCCTGTGTTGGATGGGGATTATGCCATGGAAGACCGGCCGCCGCCGCAGAAAACGACAGCACACCAAGAGCGCCCGCGCATGGTTGTCGAGGCGCCACCGATCGACATGGAGCATCTGACGCGCCAGACGCTGGGGGACGATTCCATCGCGCGGGAGGTGCTCGGGTTGTTTCTTATCGAAATGGGCGCTGCGCGCGAGGCGATTGGTGCTGAAGAGGAGGCGGAGCGTCGCGAGGTCGCGCATCGGCTGAAAGGCGCGGCTCGCGCCATCGGCGCTTTCTCGCTGGCTGAATCTGCAGCCCACATTGAGGCAACGCCCGGCGACGGCGGCCATGTATCGCAATTTCTTGAACGGATTGCCGAGATCGAAGCCTTTATCGCTTCCTACGACCGCTAACGGTCGGCCCAACGGCTGTTGACAAGCCAGCCGCAGCGATTATCTCGGCTGCTCACACCCCGTTCGGGTTCCTCCCAGCCAGGTTTGCCAATGCCGAAGATCACCTATGTCGCGTTTGACGGCACTCGCTACGATGTCGATGCGCCGGTCGGTTCCACCGTGATGGAGAACGCGATCCGCAATGGCGTTCCGGGCATCGAGGCCGAATGCGGCGGCGCCTGCGCCTGCGCGACCTGCCATGTCTATGTCGACGAGGGCTGGACGGAAACGGTCGGTCCGCCGGAGGCGATGGAGGAAGACATGCTCGATTTCGGCTACGATGTCAGGCCGAATTCGCGGCTTTCCTGCCAGATTCAGGTTTCCGATACGCTTGACGGTCTCGTTGTGAGCGTGCCCGAGCGGCAGGGCTGAGCAAGCCTAGCGCCCGGCGGCGGCGCGCTCCATCCTGTATTCCAGAAGCCGCAGGATGCGCCTTTCGAAATTGATGCCCTCGATGCGGTCGAACCTGGCCTGGGCTTCATCGTGGTTCGACATGATCCTGTGGGTGATCTCCTGAACCTTGTCTGCCGCCAGATCGCAGTCCCGCTGCGGCCACATGCCTTTCAGGGCATTTTCGAGATCGCGGGCGTGGTTCTTGGCGATAATGACATGGCTCTCTTCATGGCGCTTGATGTCGGAAGAGAGGGTATCCCAGATCAGTTGGGTATGACTGTCCGACCTGCGTCTCGACCTCCAGCGCGGCAGGATCACCCTTGCCTCCACACGAACGGTCGCATCGATCACGCGGCAGCGGTTGCCGCTTTCGCCGTAGCGGACGTTGGTGTTGAACTCCATCATGGTCGCGCCGGGATGGCGCCTGCCGGTGCTGTTCAGCCTCGGTCCTCGCCTGTCGAGTTCGCGCTGGATCTCTTCGAGCGTATTTCCGCCGATGTTGAAATAGCTGTAGGTCTTGGATAGCGACGCGCCTTCGGCGGGTAGGGCCAGAAGCAGGAAGACGGCAGCAATCCCCCGAACGATTTTCACGTTGGCTGTCTCTCCGGTTGCCACCACCTTGCGCGAGCCGGGACGCGGGCGCAACGGGAAACACGTTCTTTGTACCGAAATGGTTGCCAAGCGGCGCGAAGGCTGATTGATCCACCCTGCTTCCGCCGGAGTTGAGTTGCATGTCCCGAAAGCCAAAGATTTGGACGCTCGCCCACAGCCGGACGCTTGAAATCGGCCCGAAGGCCCTGATCATGGGCATCCTGAATGTGACGCCGGACAGTTTCTCGGATGGCGGCCGCCATGCCGATCTTGAAGCGGCGCTTGCCCAGGCTCAGCGCATGCTTTCGGAAGGGGCAGCGATCATCGACATCGGCGGCGAATCCACGCGGCCCGGCGCCGAGCCGGTATCGCCGGAGGAGGAACAGCGGCGTATCCTGCCCGTAATCGAACAGGTTGCCGCGATGCCCGGTGCTATCGTGTCGGTCGACACCTATCGCGCCGAGACGGCGCGAATGGCGGTCGAGGCTGGCGCGCACATCGTCAACGACGTCTGGGGGCTGTCCCGCGAAACGGCAATTGCCGACCTGGCGGCCGAAACCGGGGCAGGGTTGGTTGTCATGCATACCGGGCGGGAACGTGAGAAATTGGCCGATGTCGTCGAGGATCAGCATTTCTTTTTGCGGAATTCGCTAGAAGTCGCCCGAAAGGCTGGCGTTCGCGACGAGCAGGTCGTGCTCGATCCTGGCTTCGGGTTTGCAAAGGACGCAGGCGACAATCTGGCGCTGATGGCGCGGTTCGAGAAACTGCTCGATCTCGGACACCCTTTCATGGTCGGCACGTCGCGCAAGCGCTTCATTGGCACGGTCACCGGGCGGGAGGGCGACGAGCGTGACATCGGCACCGCGGCCACGAGCGCAATATTACGCATGAAGGGCGCCGCCATATTCCGGGTCCATGATGTCGCGATGAACAAGGCGGCACTGGACATGGCGGACGCGGTGCTCGATAGCGTGGCGCGATGACCGACTACACGATCCGGCTGCAGAATTGCGCCTTCTTCGCCCGCCATGGCGTGCACGACGCCGAGGAAACGCTCGGCCAGCGATTCTACGTAGACGCGGTGCTTCTCGTCAGTCCGGGACAGCCGCTGGACGAGGACGCCATCGACGAGACGGTCGACTATGGCGAGGCATTCGCGGTGATCGAACAGATCGTCACCGGCAAGCGGCGCTTTCTAATCGAGGCGCTTGCGCTTGACGTGGCGAAGGCGCTTTGCCAGCGCTTTCCCCAAATCGTTCGCGCCGAAATCACCGTCAGGAAGCCCAATGCGCCGGTTCCGGGCGTTCTCGACCATGTCGAGGTCACCGTTGCCTGGCCGCAATAGCGTGCACGCCTACCTCGGCTTGGGCGGCAATATCGGCGATCCGCGCGCTACCATGGCGGAAGCGCTCAGGATATTGGACGCCGACCCGGAAATCGCGGTCGAGGCCGTGTCATCGCTTTACAAGACGCCGCCTTGGGGCATCACCGATCAGCCGGATTTTCTCAACGCCGCGGCTGAAGTCAGCACGAGCCTTCCGCCGCGCGAACTGCTGGCGCGCTGTCTAGAAACCGAAAAGCAGCTGCACCGCGTCCGTGACCGGCGATGGGGCCCGCGCAGCGTCGATCTCGACGTGCTGATCTTCGGTGATCTCGAAGTGGATGAGCCGGGGCTGCAGCTGCCGCACCCGCGCATGATGGACCGCGCCTTCGTGCTGGTGCCGCTGGTCGAACTCGCGCCGGAACTAGCGATCGGCGATGCACGGCTTGATGCAAGGCTGGCCGATCTTGGCCGCGAAGGGATCGACCGGATCGAAGGCCCGGATTGGTGGAAGGCCTGAAGTCCGCCCGGTTCAGACTGGACGAACCAGAATGTGCTTCTTCTTGCCAAGCGAGAATTTCACGACACCTTCGGAAGTCAGGTCGCCATTTGAAACGGTAGCTTTCGGATCGCTGATCTGGGCGTCGTTGACGCGCACCGCGCCGCCCTGGACATGGCGGCGCGCCTCGCCGTTCGACGCGGCCAAGCCGGCCTGAACCATCAGGTTCAGCAGTCCCATCCCAGAATCCAGCTCGGCCTTCGGCACCTCGATCGTCGGCAGGCTTTCGGCAAGTGCGCCTTCCTCGAAAGTCTTGCGGGCAGTCTCCGCCGCCTCGTCGGCCGCCGCCCTGCCATGCAGCATCGCGGTCACTTCCGTGGCGAGCACCTTCTTGGCGTCGTTGATCTCGGCGCCATCGAGCGCTGCCAGCCGCGCGATCTCATCAAGCGGCAGCGTCGTGTAGAGCTTGAGGAAGCGACCGACATCGGCGTCTTCGGTATTGCGCCAGTACTGCCAGAAATCCCACGGGCTGGTCATTTCCGGATCGAGCCAAAGCGCGCCCGCCGCGGTCTTGCCCATCTTGGCGCCCGACGAGGTGGCGAGCAGCGGAGAGGTCAGCGCGTAGAGCTGCGGCGCGCCCAGCCGGTGGCCGAGGTCGATGCCGTTGACGATGTTGCCCCACTGGTCCGAGCCGCCCATTTGCAGGCGGCAGTCGTGGCGCTTGTTGAGCTCCACGAAGTCGTAGGCCTGGAGGATCATGTAGTTGAACTCTAGGAACGACAGCGACTGCTCGCGGTCGAGCCTCAGCTTCACGCTGTCGAAAGACAGCATGCGGTTGACGGAGAAATGGCGGCCGACGTCGCGCAGGAACTCGACATAGTTGAGCCCCATAAGCCAGTCGGCATTGTTGATCATCAACGCGTCCTTCGGGCCGCTTCCGAAGCTCAGGTAGGGCGCGAAATTGCGCCGGATACCTTCGAGATTAGCCTCGATATCGGCCGGCGTGAGCAGCTTGCGCGCCTCGTCCTTGAAGGACGGGTCGCCAATCATGGAGGTGCCGCCGCCCATCAGCGCAATCGGCCGGTGTCCGGTCTGCTGCAGCCAGTGCAACAGCATGATCTGGATCAGCGAGCCTGCGTGCAGGCTCTTCGCCGTGGCGTCGAAGCCGATATAGGCTGTCACCGTTTCCTTCGCGAACAGCTCGTCTAGGCCGGTTTCATCCGAAATCTGGTGGATGAAGCCACGCTCGGACAAAGTACGCAGGAAATCGGATTTGAAGGCGGACATTTCTGAACCCTGAGTGCTGACTGGCGCGCCGCTGCGAGGCGGACGCGCGCCTTTTGCATCAGGGGAGGCCGGATAACAAGCACTGCCTGCCGACGCAGGCAGCCGCAGACACATAGCTAACCGTCCAGCTTGCCGTATTTGCGCACCAGACCTGCCATCGCCGCGGCGTCCGGCTGCTCATCCAGTCCGGCCGCGACGCCCCTGCGGTCGGCCTCCGGCCTGTTCTGACTTACCTTCCATTTGCCGTCGATTGACAGGATGTCGATCTCGATGCCGACGATGCCCTTGATTTGCGCGTCGACGAAAGGCGGCGGCGCATCATCGACCGCCCAGGGTTCGGCGAATTGCATCTCACGCGACGCGGTAAGATCGCGAATTTGCCTCGCCAGCCATTCCCTGTCGTCCATGATGCGCGCCGCGCCGCGAACCTGAACGATGGCGTAGTTCCAAGTCGGCACGACCTTACCGGTCTCGCGTTTGGTCTCGTACCAGGACGGAGTGACATAGGCATCAGAGCCCTGAAAGACGACCAGAACCGGAACTTCAGGCTGGCTGGCGATCAGTTTCCATTGCGGGTTGGCGCGGGCGACATGCGCTCTCAGCCGGCCCTGTTCGCCGATGTCTGTGTCGAGCAGGAAGGGAATGGGATCGGCGACCGGCCCGTTTTCCGTGGCCGAAATCAGCAGCCCGAGCGGGCGCGCCCGGATCAAGCCGAGCAGCGTCTCGCGGTCAGTCTCGATGAAGTGTGGCGGCTGGTACAAGGGCGGAGCTCCAATGGAATCCCGCCATCATATCATCGCTTGCACCAAAATATTGGCCCAGACCGATCCGCTCGGCTGGCAATCAGCGGATGCGCTTCGGCCTCGGTTCGGCAAGCTCGCCGCGCAAGCGGGCGTCAAGATAGTCGGAACATTCCTCGATCAGCAGGTCGGCGTCGTTGGAGAAGAAATGGTTGGCGCCGGGCATGATCTTCTGCGTGATGGTGATGCCCTTCTGGGTGTGGAGCTTGTCCACGAGGCCCTGCACGTCCTTGGGCGGCGCAACACGGTCGGCGTCGCCGTGAATGATCAGGCCGGACGACGGGCAGGGCGCCAGGAACGCGAAATCGTAGATGTTCGGTTGCGGCGCAATCGAGATGAAACCCTCGATCTCGGGGCGGCGCATGAGCAGTTGCATGCCGATCCAGGCACCGAAGGAATAGCCCGCGACCCAGCAGCTCTTGGAATCCGGATGCAGGGACTGGATCCAGTCCAGCGCGGCTGCGGCGTCGGAGAGCTCGCCCGTGCCGTGGTCGAATTCGCCCTGGCTGCGCCCGATGCCGCGGAAATTGAAGCGAAGCGTGGTGAAATTGCGCTTCTGGAACATGTAGAACAGATCGTAGACGATCTTGTTGTTCATCGTTCCGCCAAACTGCGGATGCGGGTGCAGCACGATCGCGATCGGCGCGTTCTTCTCGCTGGAGGGCTGATAGCGGCCTTCGAGACGGCCGGCCGGCCCAGCGAAAATGACCTCGGGCATAGTGTTCTCCGTATTCGTCCGCCGCCGGGCAGATCGTTTGACGCCGTTCGGCGCGATGCCCTTGACGCGGCGGGGCCGGCTTCTTAGAAACCAGTTTAGAATTATTCAAAACTGGAAACGCCACGGGCGTCCAGTTGGCAAGGCGCGTAAATAGGACGGCGAAGCCTTCGATTTCAAGGAAATAACGCCGGACGGTGCGCTTCGCCTTCGATGCGGCCAAATCAGGGTGAATTCCGCGTGACAGCAACGCGTGCATATCTCGATTTCAACGCCAGCGCGCCGCTGTTGCCGCAGGCGCGGGAGGCGATGGGTGCGGCGCTGGAGCTGGCCAATCCGTCTTCCGTACATGCTGAGGGGCGCACCGCCCGACGGGCTGTTGAAAATGCGCGGCGGTCGGTGGCCGCGCTCGCCGGCGCAAAGCCCGAGCATGTCGTCTTCACCTCGGGCGCCACCGAGGCGGCATCGATGCTGCTGACGCCCGACTGGCGCATGGGGCGCAGCCCACTGCGGTTTTCGCATCTCTATGTTTGCGCGGCCGACCATCCGGCGACGCTTTCCGGCGGACGTTTCGCCCCCGGCGATGTGACGCTGTACGGGGTGGACCCAAACGGTGTCGTAGACCTCGCGGCGCTGGCAAGCGTGCTTGGCAGCCATGACAAGTCGTCCGGCCTGCCGCTGGTCGCTGTGCACGCAGCAAACAACGAAACCGGCGTGATACAGCCAGTCGGCAGGATCGCCGAGATCGTGAAGACGGCCGGTGGGGTTCTGATCGTCGACGCCGTGCAGGCTGTGGGACGAATTCCTGTCGATATTGCAGTTGGATACGGCGATTTTTTCATCTTTTCTGCGCACAAGATCGGCGGACCGAAGGGGGTTGGCGCCATCGTCGGCATGTCCGATCTGATGATGCCTGCGCCGCTGATTGCCGGTGGCGGGCAGGAAAAGGGCCATCGCGCCGGAACCGAAAACCTGGGCGGAATCGCCGGATTTGGCGCGGCCGCCGAGATGGCGAGAGAACGCGTTGACGCAATGCCCGGCGTCGCCGCGCTGCGCGATCGTGTCGAGGAGGCTGTGCTTGCGCGTTTCCCGGACGCCGTGGTTCATGGAAAGGGTGTGGAACGCCTTGCCAACACGACGTTCTTTACGTTACCCGGCCTCAAGGCCGAGACGGCGCAGATCGCGTTCGATCTTGCCGGCATCGCGGTCTCGGCCGGTTCGGCCTGTTCGTCCGGCCGTATCGGCCCCAGCCACGTCCTGAAGGCCATGGGATTCGACGGCGACGAAGGTGCGCTGCGGGTCTCTATCGGCGTGGAAACGACGCCCGCGGAAATCGGGCGGTTCGAAGTAGCGCTTGCAACGCTGGCGGAGCGGCGGGGCGGGCGGTCGAAGGCGGCATGAGAGAATCATGACCGCCATGTGAAGGATTTGGCGCCCGGCCCCTGAAAACCGTGCGCCGCAATGACTATGTAGACTGCAAGCCGCCGAGAGGGCGGCTGCATCTGACGTCTGCGACTGCCGGACCTTGAATCCGGCAAGGATGGAGAACGCCAATGCCTGCTGTGCAGGAGACCATCGAGCAGGTCCGCAAGATCGATGTGGACCAGTACAAATACGGTTTCGAGACGCTCATCGAGACCGACAAGGCTCCGAAGGGTCTGAACGAGGACATCATCCGGTTCATCTCCGAGAAAAAGGGAGAGCCGGAGTGGATGCTCGAATGGCGCCTGTCCGCCTACCGGCGCTGGCTGACGCTTGAGGAGCCCAACTGGGCGCGCGTCAGCTACCCCAAGATCGATTTCCAGGACATTCACTACTACGCCGCGCCGAAGAAGCAGGACGGACCGAAGTCGCTCGACGAGGTCGATCCGGAACTGCTCAAGGTCTACGAGAAGCTCGGCATTCCGCTTAAGGAGCAGGAGATTCTCGCCGGCGTGCAGAAGCCGACAGCCGATGAGGGCGAAGGCGACGATGTCGCCAACGACAATGTCTATTCGTCCGGTCGAGTCGCAGTGGACGCGGTGTTTGATTCCGTCTCCGTCGTCACCACCTTCAAGAAGGAACTGGCCAAGGCCGGCGTCATCTTCTGTTCGATCTCCGAGGCGATCCGGGAGCATCCGGACCTGGTGAGGAAGTATCTCGGTTCCGTGGTGCCGATCTCGGACAATTTCTATGCCACGCTCAACTCTGCGGTCTTCACTGACGGCTCGTTCGTCTACGTGCCCAAGGGCGTGCGCTGCCCGATGGAGCTGTCGACCTATTTCCGCATCAACGAGAAGAACACGGGCCAGTTCGAACGCACGCTGATCATCGCCGATGAGGGCTCCTACGTCTCCTATCTGGAAGGCTGCACGGCGCCGCAGCGCGACGAGAACCAGTTGCATGCGGCGGTGGTCGAGCTGATCGCGCTGGACGACGCCGAGATCAAATATTCGACCGTGCAGAACTGGTATCCCGGCGATGCGCAGGGCAAGGGCGGCATCTACAATTTCGTCACCAAGCGTGGCGATTGCCGTGGCAAAAATTCCAAGATTTCGTGGACGCAAGTGGAGACCGGCTCGGCCATCACCTGGAAATACCCGTCCTGCATCCTGCGCGGCGACAACAGCCAGGGCGAGTTCTATTCGATCGCGGTGTCGAACGGCTACCAGCAGATCGACAGCGGCACCAAGATGATCCATCTCGGCAAGAATACGGTGAGCCGGATCATCTCCAAGGGCATTTCGGCCGGCAATTCGAACAACACATATCGCGGGCAGGTATCGGTTCACCGCAAGGCGGAGAATGCGCGCAACTTCACCAATTGCGACTCGCTGCTGATCGGCAACGATTGCGGCGCGCATACCGTGCCTTACATCGAGGCTAAGAATGCGAGCGCCAAGCTGGAGCACGAAGCGACGACGTCGAAGATATCCGACGACCAGCTGTTTTACGTGATGCAGCGCGGCGTGCCGGAAGAGGAGGCGATCGCGCTGATCGTCAACGGCTTCGTCAAGGACGTTATCCAGAAACTGCCGATGGAGTTTGCCGTCGAGGCGCAGAAGCTGATCGGCATTTCACTTGAGGGGAGTGTCGGCTGATGGACCCCGTGACCCTTGCATTCTACGGCGCCGTCTGCGGCTTCCTGGCAGCCTTCGTTCCGCGTGCCAGCCGCGCCTTCCGCTTTGCGCTGGGCGTCGGGGTCGGGCTGATCGCAGCCAGTTTCCTGCCGCCGCTGAGGGCAGCGCTGGGCCTGTAACCGGCACACCAAACATCGAATTTGACTGCCGCCACTGGCGGCCACGACTGAAAGAACAAAGATGCTTGAGATCAAGAACCTTCACGCCCGCATTGCCGATGACGGCACCGAGATCATTCGCGGACTCGACCTGACGGTGAAGGCCGGCGAGGTGGCGGCGATCATGGGGCCGAACGGCTCCGGCAAGTCGACGCTGTCTTACATTCTGGCCGGCCGCGAAGACTACGAGGTGACCGAAGGCGACATTCTCTACAATGGCGAGTCGATCCTCGAACTCGACCCGGCCGAGCGCGCCGCAAGAGGTATCTTCCTCGCCTTCCAGTACCCGATGGAGATACCGGGAGTCGCCACGATGGAATTCCTCAAGGTGGCGATGAACTCGCTGCGCAAGGCGCGCGGCGAGGACCCGCTGAAAATCCCTGAATTCATGAAGCTGGTGAAGAACGCAGCCGGTTCGCTCGAAATGAACCCGGACATGCTGAAGCGCCCGCTCAATGTCGGCTTTTCGGGCGGCGAGAAGAAGCGCGCCGAAATCCTGCAGATGAAGCTGCTGGAGCCGAAGCTCTGCGTTCTCGACGAGACCGATTCCGGTCTCGACATTGATGCGCTGAAGATCGTGGCCGACGGCGTCAACGCGCTGCGCTCGCCCGACCGCGCCTTCGTGGTCATCACCCACTACCAGCGCCTGCTGGAGCACATCGTGCCCGACACCGTCCACGTCCTGTCGCAGGGCCGTGTCGTGAAGTCGGGCGACAAGTCGCTGGCGCTGGAGCTCGAGACGCATGGCTATGCCGGGCTGATCGGCGAGGCCGCCTAGGTGGATGCGATGAACGTACATGCCACGCCGAAACTGACCGCGTCCGAGACGGCGCTGGTCGAGGTCTTCAGCACAAGGCTGTCGGATTTGCCCGGCAACGAGGCCGTGACGCTGCGCCGCGACACTGCGCTTGAGGCCATCAAGCGCGGGCTGCCGACGCGCAAGGTCGAGCACTGGCATTACACAGACCTGCGCCGCCTGATCGGCACCGTGCCGGCATTCGACCGTACGGCGAAGCCCGAAGCGCTGCCGGTGCTGATCGGCGACTCGCATCGCCTGACGGTGTCCAACGGGCGCGCCGAAAAGGCCGAGAACCCTGATGGCGTGACGATCCATCGCCTGAAGGAGCTTTTCGCCAAGGGCGAACTAGCCGACCAGTTGATCGCCGGCGTCGATGACAGCGTCGGGGCGATCAATGCGGCATTCGTTTCCGACGGCTTTGCGATTTCCGTTGCCGACGGCGTCGAGGTCCAGAACCCGATAGAGCTGCAGAACCTGCATGCCGGCGGGCAGGCGCATAGCCGGTTTACGATCACCGTAGGCGCCGGGGCCAAGGTGACGTTTCTTGAACGGCAGGCCGGCGCAGGCGCTGCGCTCGTTTCCTCGATCGACAAGGTCGTCGTCGGCGAAGGCGCAGATGTGCGGTTCATCATCCTTCAGGAGCAGTCCGAGGACACGACGCATCTCGGCAAGTTCGAAGCTGAGGTCGGCAAGAATTCCAACCTTTCCCTGTTCGTGATGAACGTCGGAGGCCGCCTGGTCCGCCAGGAGGTGCACGTCGCCATGCCGGGCGAAGCGGCGCATTTCGAACTGCGGAGCGTCAATCTGCTTGCGAATGCCACCCACAACGACCTGACGATGGTTCTCGACCACAGCGGCTACGGGACGACATCGACCGAGCTGGTGCGCAACATCGTGACCGGCAAGGCGCAGGGTGTGTTCCAGGGCCAGATCCGGGTTGCACGCGAGGCCCAGAAAACCGACGCCAAGATGGCGTGCAATTCGCTGGTGCTGTCGGATGAGGCGGAGTTCTCGGTCAAGCCGGAGCTCGAAATCTTCGCCGACGATGTGGCTTGCGGACATGGCGCCACCGTGGCCGAGATCGACCACGCCCATCTGTTCTACCTGATGGCGCGCGGCGTGCCCGAGAAGGAAGCGCGTGGCCTTCTGGTCAAGGCGTTCCTGGCCGAGGTGATCGAGGAACTGGAGGACGAAGCGCTGGTTACCGCGCTCGAGGTCCGGCTGGAAAACTGGTTCGACGAGCACGGGTGATGCGATGAACGCGCCCACGGGTTCACTCACCGGGTTCGATGTCGAGGCCATCCGCCGCGACTTCCCCATCCTGTCGCGTGAGGTCTACGGAAAGCCGCTCGTATATCTCGACAATGGCGCATCGGCCCAGAAGCCGAAGGCCGTGATCGACGCGGTCACGCACGCCTATTCCAGTGAATACGCCAACGTGCATCGCGGGCTGCATTTCCTCTCCAACGCCGCCACCGACGCCTATGAGAAGGCGCGCGAAACGGCGCGGCGCTTCCTCAATGCCGAAAGCATCGACGAAATCGTCTTCACCAAGTCGACGACCGAGGCGATCAACACCGTCGCCTATGGCTGGGGCATGCCGAACATCGGTGAGGGCGACGAGATCGTGCTCTCCATTATGGAGCACCACTCCAACATCGTGCCGTGGCATTTCATCCGCGAGAGGCAAGGCGCCAAGCTGGTCTGGGCGCCGGTCGACGAGGAAGGCGCCTTCCACATCGAGGAATTCGAGAAGCGGCTGACCGACAAGACCAAGCTGGTCGCCATCACGCATATGTCGAACGTGCTGGGCACGGTCGTGCCGATCAAGGAGATCGTCAGGATCGCCCATGCGCGCGGCATTCCTGTACTGGTCGATGGCAGCCAAGGTGCCGTTCACATGCCGGTCGATGTGCGCGACCTCGACGCGGATTTCTACGTGTTCACCGGCCACAAGGTCTACGGGCCGTCCGGTATCGGTGTGCTCTACGGCAAGAAGGCGATGCTGGAAGCCATGCGGCCCTTCCAGGGTGGTGGCGAGATGATCGAGGATGTGACCGAGGATCTGGTCACCTACAACGATCCGCCGCACCGCTTCGAGGCGGGTACGCCGCCCATCGTGCAGGCGATCGGGCTTGGTGCGGCGCTCGAATACATGGAAGGCATCGGCCGCAGGGCGATAGCCGCGCACGAGGCGGAACTGCGTGCCTATGCGCACGAGCAGCTCGCAAGCATCAATTCGCTGCGCATCTTCGGCAATGCGCCGGGCAAGGGCGCGATCATCTCATTCGAACTGCAGGGGATCCACGCTCACGACGTTTCGATGGTGATCGACCGCGCCGGCGTGGCAGTACGGGCCGGCACGCATTGCGCGCAGCCGCTGCTCAAGCGTTTCGGCGTAACCTCGACATGCCGGGCGTCCTTCGCCATGTATAATACGAAGGCCGAAGTCGACGTGCTGGTCGAGGCGCTGGACAAGGCGCGCAAATTCTTCGGGTGAAGCCATGACCGACGAAACGACAATTCCCGAGCCCAATGCCCCGACCGTTGAAAGCAAAATTCCAGCGGACGAACTGGCGCGGCTTTCCGACGACATCATCGGCGCGCTGAAGACGGTCTACGATCCGGAGATTCCGGCCGACATCTACGAGCTCGGCCTGATCTACAGGATCGACATCGAGGACAACCGCGAGGTCAAGATCGACATGACGCTGACCGCTCCCGGCTGCCCAGTCGCCGGCGAGATGCCCGGTTGGGTTCAGGACGCAGTCAGCACCGTCGAGGGTGTCAGCAATGTCGAGGTCGACATGGTGTTCGACCCGCCATGGACGCCCGACCGTATGTCGGAAGAAGCCAAGATCGCTGTCGGCTGGTACTGAGCAGCCTTGCGCGCGTCCGGTTTCTTCACCATTTTGGTATGGAATGAGTCATTCCGCCGGCCTTGAACCGGCTCGAATGGAGCGAGACATGAAGTTCGAAGTCATCACCATGACCGACAGGGCGGCCGAGCGCGTGCGCGAGATCGTCGCGACGCGCGGCAATGCAAAGGGCGTGCGCGTCGGCATCAAGAAGGGTGGCTGCGCCGGCATGGAGTACACGGTCGATCTGGTGACCGAACCGGACGCAAAGGACGACCATGTCGAGCACGCCGGGGCCAATGTTTGGGTGGCGCCGGAGGCGTCGCTTTATCTCCTCGGCACCGAGATGGATTTCGAGGTGACGAAGCTGCGCACTGGCTTCGTCTTCAATAATCCCAATCAGTCGTCCGCCTGCGGCTGCGGCGAGTCTGTCGAACTGAAGCCGGCCGACCTCAAGGCGCTGGCCGAGGCGCGCGCCGCCGGCACTGCCTGATCTTTCCATGGATGACGACGCCCTGAGCGACCTTTTCTCGGGGCTTGGACAAGTCAGGCTGCGCCGCATGTTTGGCGGTAAAGGCATCTATTACCAGGGCACGATCATCGCGGTCTGGCTGCGCGGCGAGTTGCGGCTGAAGGGCGACGATGTTCTCGCTCCCGAACTCGAAGCCGCTGGCAGCAAGCGATGGACCTATGTCGGCGGCAGGCATGGCAGGGAAGTTGCCATGCCCTACTGGTCGGCGCCGGAAAGCGCCATGGACGATCCGGAAGAAATGGCTGTTTGGGCGCGCAAGGCCTATCAGGCAGCGCTCAGGTCGGGCAGTTGATCAGGCGCGGATCGCGATCTTCATGAAATCGGGCATGTCCTCGCCGAAGCCGAGCGGGGCGTTGCCGTCGTCGCCCTTGTCGCGACGCGAGGGCTGACGGTCTTTTTTGTCAGCGTCTGCCGAGCGGGCTGCATTGGCGTCGCGGATCTTTTCCTTGCGCTCGTTCTTTTCCGACGCAGGCTTCTCAGCCTTTTCCGCCTGTCGCTGCTCGGATTTCTCAGCCTTCGCAGGCCTGTCCGTATCGCGTGACGACCTGCCACGCCCGCGGCCGCGCGGCTTTTCCTCGCTCTCGGCGGACTGAACGACTGTCGAGAGGTCGCCGTCCAGCCATTCGATGTCCTGCCCGGTCAGCTTCTCGATCGCGTCCAGATATTTCTGGTCGGCGCGCGTGACGATTGTGAACGCCTTGCCGGAACGACCGGCGCGGCCGGTGCGACCTATGCGGTGGACATAGTCCTCGGCGTGAATCGGCACGTCGAAATTGAAGACATGGCTGACATCAGGGATGTCGAGGCCACGCGCCGCGACGTCCGATGCGACCAGCAGCTTCAGCTTGCCGTTTCGGAATGCTTCGAGCGTCGCCATGCGGGCGCGCTGGTCCATGTCGCCATGCAATGCGCCGGCGTCGAAGTCATGCTTGATCAGCGAGCGGAACAGGTCCGACACTTCGACCTTGCGGTTGCAGAAGATGATCGCGTTCTTCAGTCCGTCCATTTCAGAGCGGATGAGATCGCGCAGGACGGCGCGCTTGTCCCACGCCTTCGACGGCGATTTGACCAGCCGCTGCGTGACATTGGCTGCGGTGGTGGAGGGACGAGAAACCTCGATCCGCACCGGCGCCTGAAGAAACTGCTCTGTGAGCTTGGTGATCTCCGGCGGCATGGTGGCCGAGAAAAACAGCGTCTGCCGCGTGAAGGGGATCAGCTTGCAGATGCGCTCGATGTCGGGGATGAAACCCATGTCGAGCATGCGGTCGGCTTCGTCGATGACGAGGATGTCGACGCCGGTCAGCAGCAGCTTGCCGCGCTCGAAATGGTCGAGCAGGCGACCGGGTGTGGCGATCAGCACGTCGGCGCCGCGCTCCAGCTTGCGGTCCTGTTCGTCGAACGAAACGCCGCCGATCAAGAGCGCGATGTTGAGCTTGTGGTTCTTGCCGTACTTGACGAAGTTTTCCTCGACCTGTGCGGCGAGTTCGCGCGTCGGCTCGAGGATGAGCGTGCGCGGCATGCGCGCCCTGGCGCGGCCCTTTTCAAGCCGGGTAATCATCGGCAGCACGAAGGCCGCGGTCTTGCCGGTGCCGGTCTGGGCGATGCCCAGCACGTCCTTGCCGGCGAGCGCGTGAGGAATGGCGCCGGCCTGGATCGGCGTCGGGGTCGTGTAGCCGGAGTCCGTTACCGCGGACAGAACCTTCGGAGAGAGGCCGAGGTCTGTGAATGCGATGTCGCTCACGGCGGTCTTGTCGTCTTCTGACACGATGGCGGTTGTCTTTGCTGGTTACCGGCGTTGGACGCGTTGCGTTTTCCGGCTTTCGGTGGTGCGGTGCACCATTAGCATGTGGTCGCGTACGTCCTAGAGAGTGCGCTTGTCAACATGAAGCGCCCAATTTGCACGCGTCTGACGCCGGAATTGTGACATTAAGCCTAATCACGCGGGAGAATGATCAATAGCGGAACTGCTCTGCGAGGATCCGCTCGTTCCACGAATGGCTGGCGTCGAACAGGATGCCGACGGTCTGGCTGTGCGATTCCGACACCGTCACCGAGACGACGGAACGGACCTCCTTGTGGTCTGCGACAGCATTCACCGGCCGTTTCTCCTGCTCCAGAACGTCGAAGCGAACCTTCGCCTGGTTTGACAGCAGCGCGCCACGCCAGCGCCGCGGACGAAACGGGCTGACGGGCGTGAGCGCGAGCAGCGGCGCGTCTAGCGGCAGGATGGGGCCATGGGCCGAAAGGTTGTAGGCCGTCGAACCGGCTGGCGTCGCCACCATCACGCCGTCGCAGACCAGTTCGTCGAGCCGCACGTGATCGTCGATCGTGATCCGCAGACGTGCGGCCTGGGCCGACTGACGAAACAGCGCCACCTCGTTGATGGCGAAGTCGGTGCCGGTTTCGCCGCTGTCTGTCACCGTCTCCATGATTAGCGGGCGGATCGTGTCGAGCGTGGCCGCGGCGATCCGTTCGCGCAGGTTCTCCTCGCGATACTCATTCATCAGGAACCCGACTGTGCCGCGGTTCATGCCGTAGATCTGACGGCCCTTGCCGATGTTCTCGCGCAGAGTCTGGAGCATGAAGCCGTCGCCGCCGAGCGCCACGATCGTATCAGCGTCTTCAACCCGCTCCTGACCGTAGAGAGCAGACAGCCGCTTGGCCGCGTCGGATGCATCCTCGTTGTCGGCTGCGACGAAGGCCAGAGACTGGGGCAGGGCGGCGGTGTCCATCATGTTCCCGGGCTGCAACAAGCCTTGCGGCGGCTTGGTCTGGGTATCATGCACGCCTTCCGGTGCAAAGTATCGGCGTTGCGATCGTCCGAGAACGGCCATTTCCTGCCCGAAACTTTTGTGGTAGGCGGCGCCCAGTGCCCTTGTAGCTCAGCTGGTAGAGCAGCGGTTTTGTAAACCGTTGGTCGCGGGTTCGATTCCTGCCGGGGGCACCAGTTTCTCAACCGCCTGTCGCGTGCGTAACGATTTCGTCGGCATCGGCATCCTCGCCGGCCCAGCCAACGTACTGATCCGGCCTGATCAGAACCAGCGATGCGCCATAGGCCTCGCGGGCGGTGGTCGAGCCGTCTTCGACGATGTCGAGCGGCAGACCACGTTCCTCGGCCGCCGCGCTAAACGCTTCGACGGCATTGCCATTGCTACCCAGCGACAGCAGCGTGAAGCCGTCTCCAAGGCGCTCGTATACATTGACGCCATCCGAAAGCACCTGCGGCGCCAGATGGTGGCCGGCGCGAGCGGTCATCTGATGGTCGCCATGCGCGCTGGGAGCGGCGCCCTCCCGGCAGCCGGCAATAACTGGCGAGCCCTCATAGTTCGGTTCGTAGGCGGAGACTTCCATCGTGCCCTTGGAGCGGCGGGTCCACTCGGCGGCGAAGGCTTCCTCGTCTCGGTCGGGACTGAAATTCCCGATCAGCTCGCGGTCTTCCTCGATGAAGCGCTCGATGAAGTCGCGCGCGGTTGAGGCAAAGACCGGGCGGCGCTCCGCGTCGTATGAGTCCAGCAGGCCGGGTCCGCCCCAGCCCTGCAGATCGGCGGCCAGCTTCCAGCCCAGATTGCGCGCGTCCTCGAAGCCTGTGTTGATTCCGTAGCCGCCATAGGGCGGGTGGCTGTGCGCGGCGTCGCCGGCGATGAAGACGCGGCCTGCGCGGTAGCTGTCGGCCATCGCGACGCGCAAATCCCAGAAGCCGACATAATCGATGTCGAGGCCAAAGGGCTGCCCGACAGCGCGATGGAGCAGGTCGCGGAAATCGAAATTGTCGCGCGTTGTGCCAGGCGGAACCGGCGCGTGGAAGAACCACGTCGTGCCAAGATCCACGCGGCCGAAGAACAGCCAGTAGCCGTCGAAATCCGGGTGCAGCACCTTGTAGAAAGCCTTGCCCGGATAGCGCCCCAGCAGTTCGTGCAGTTCCGGCGAGCGGAAGACCAGCAGCACCATCAGCCGGTCATGGTCGGAGCGCGTCTCGGTTATGCCGGCAGCCTCGCGCACAGTCGAGCGGCTGCCGTCGCAGCCGACGGCATAGGCGGCGCGGAGCGTGCGCTGCCTTGTTCCGTTGTACTCTCCGATCGCGACGGACACGCCTTCTTCGTCCTGATCCAGCCCGGTGCCGGACCAACCATAGTGCAGGTCGATGCTGGGAATTTCAGCCGCCCGGCGGCGCAGCACTGCTTCGGTGGCGTATTGCGGCAGGCGTTCATTGGCCGTGTAGTAGTAGGGCTTCACCAGCGCGCGGTTCAGCCAGTCGAAATGGTAGTCGCCGAGCAGCGATCCATAGGCGGTCATGCCGCCAATGCCTTCGCCGCGCGGCACGGTGCGTGCGTTGCGAATCTCATCTTCGCAGCCCCAGAAGTGGAAATGCTCGAGCGTGCGCTGCGTGAGGTTCTGGCCCTTCGGCACCTGCTGCGGTTCGGGATAGCGCTCGACAACCGTGACATGGACGCCCCGCTGGCCGAGCTCGATGGCGAGGCCCATGCCGACGGGACCGCCGCCGACGATCACCACGTCGTGGGGGTTGTTTCGGCCTGCCATCGGGAATGCTCGTCGCTTCCTGGCCGCTACAACTGCAGACCCAGCAGCTGCGCGGCGTTGTCCTGATAGATTTTCTTCCGCTGGGCGTCTGTGATGTCCATCCCATCGATGATGCGAGTCGTTTCGCGGATGTACATCGGACCGCCTTCGGGATCGAAGGGCGCATCGGAGGCGAAGAGCACCCGGTCCTCGCCGAAGAACTCCATCGCGTGCTCGATCGCCTTGCGGGAACCGAAGCTTGCCGTGTCGGCGTAGAATTCCCGGAAGTAGTCGAGGTGAGGGCGCTTCAGTGATTTGAGCACCTGGGAGAGGTCGCGGCCCGAGGTGCGCTTGCCCATTTGGTCCCAGCCGGGGCCGACGCGGCCCTCGAAGAAGGGAACCATGCCGCCGGCATGGTGGGTGATGATCTTCAGGCCGGGATAGCGGTCGAACACGCCGGAAAAGACCAGCCGGGCCATGGCGGCGGACGTCTCGTATGGCCAGCCGAAGGTCCACCAGATCTCGTACTGGGATTCGTCCTCCGTTGCGTAGTCGGTCATCTTTGCCGAGCGGGCCGGGTGCAGCCAGACCGGCTTGCCGGCCTTGGCCATGTATTCGAAGAATGGCATGAATTCCTGCCGGTCGAGCGGCTTGCCGCGAATATTGGTGAAGGTCTGCATGCCGACCGCACCGAGCTGCTCGATGGCGTATCTCGCCTCTTCGACGGCCCGGTCCGGATCGGAAAGCGCGACGGTGCCGATGAATGCCGGGAAGCGGTCGGGATATTTCCGGCAGAGCTCGGCCATCGAATCCGAGCCGATGATGCTCAAATCATGCGCCTGGTCATCCGTCAGGATCGCCTCGAGCGGCGGCGAGGCGAGCGACAGAACCTGCACATAGTCCGGCCCGAACATGTCCATCACCTCGAAGCGCCGGTCGAGGTCGGTCATCATCGGCACGTCGCGCGAGCGCATGGTGATGTCGGTCATCTCGCCCTTGATGTCGACCAGCGCCTTGTGAAAGGGCTGCGGCCAGATATGGGTGAAAATGTCGATCTTCTTCATGCGTTCACTCCATGCGCGGTGAGCACTTCGCTCCCCGTTTCGATGTCCTGTGGTGTCCACTCGGAACCGTCATAGCGCCGTTCGGCGAGAGAGTTGCTGATGGCGTCGGCCGCCCCGGTCACATCGCGCGCGATGTGCGGCAGCCGCCCGGGGGCGATGTCGGTTTCGGCAACGGTGACGCACAGTACGGCAATTGGCGAGCGGCCGGCGTCGAAGATCGGCGCGGCGGTCCCGACGACGCCTGGCGTCACCTCGCCGAATGCCATTGAGTAGCCGTCGCGGCGCGTCTTGCGCAGACTTTCGATGACCTCGTCGACGGTCGAGCCCAAGCCGATTTCGGTGAAGTCCGTGAGATTGGCCTCGATCAGTGGCGCCTGCTGGCGGCGCGGCAGATTTGCGAGAATGGCGCGCGAGATGGCGCCGCGGGCCAACGGCATCGGGCGCCCGCGCGGGTAGCTGGACTTCGGATTGGGGACCGAGCAGGCGGACGACACGCAGAGCAGCCTGTTGCCGTACCAACGCACCAGAAAGGCCGAGCAGGGGTAGCGCCCGGCGAGAAAGTGCAGGTGTTTCTCGCCGTTCGAGACCAGCGGGTCGGACTTGCGCATCAGGAAGTCGAGCTCGACGACGCGCGGACCGAGTGTGAAGCCGCGGCCCGGCAGCGAGGTAATGAAGCCGGCTTCCCGGAGCCGCTTCAGGTAACGGTAGAGGGTCGGGCGCGAATAGCCGAGTTCGGCCTGCATCTCCTCGGGCGTCCACTCCAGCCGCTCCTCGCTGAAGATGTCGAGTATGGCGAGAAGCCGTTCGCCGCTGCCGCCCGCCCCGCTCATGTCTCGGCACTCCTCGGAGACGCACGGCGGTTGCGCACCACGTCGGCCACCATCAGCACCGCGCCGCCCACGACGCCGATCAGATCGGTAATCACCGCACCGGAGAATGCGCCGGCGGGCACAAGTGCGAGCAACCCCGATCCTGCGAAAAGCAGCCGAACAGGCAAGCTCAGCCGTCCGGCGAAATATCCGGCGATGGCGCTCGAAACGAGCCAGACGCCGATAGCCGCCGTCATGATCGCGATGATGATGTCCGTGGATTCGCCCTTAAGGATCAGGGTCGGCGAGAAGACAAAGAGCAGCGGGATGACATAAGCCGCCCAGCCGAATTTCATCGCCGCCCAGCCCGTCGCCATTGCCGGCGAGCGCGCTATCGATGCAGCAGCGAAAGCAGCAAGCGCGATCGGTGGCGTGATCATCGACATCATGCCGAAATAGAGTACGTAAAGATGCGCGCCGATGGGGTCGATGCCAACCTGGATCAGTGCTGGCGCGACGAGTGCCGCAAGCAGCACGTAGACGCCCAGCGTCGGCAGGCCCATGCCAAGGATGATGCAGACAAGGGCAGACAACACCAGCAGCACGATGGCGCTTCCACCGCCGATCTGTACCAGCAGATAGGTGAGGTTGAAGGAGAGCCCGGTAACGTTGAGGACGCCGATGACGAGACCCGACGCGGCGGAAATGAGTATGATTTCGACCACGCCGTAGCCGCAGCGCGACATCGATCCGAACAGCCGCTGGATGGTGGGTCGTTCGCCGCGATAACCGATCAGAAGCGAAGTCGCGATCAGCACCACCGCAGCGATCAGCGCTGCCCGCTCCGGTTGGTAGTTGCGCCAGAACAGAAGGTAGATCAGAACGGCGAAAGCGAGCACGAAATGCACGCCAGGCGCGACTGCCCGGCCTTCAGGAATCTCGGATTTCGGCACGGCGCGGATGCCCATGCGCGCGGCCTCAAGGTCAGCCTGGATGAACAGCGCGACGTAATAGAGGATCGCCGGCACGAGCGCGGCAAGCACGATCGACGAATAAGGCACGGCGAGAAACTCGGCCATCAGGAAGGCCGAGGCGCCCATGACGGGCGGCATCAGCTGGCCGCCGGTCGAGGCGACAGCCTCGATCGCTGCGGCCTTGTGGCCGGGATAGCCGTCGCGCTTGATCATCGGGATAGTGACGACGCCGGTACCGACGACGTTGGCTACCGCCGAGCCCGAGATCGAGCCGAACAGGCCCGAGGCCAGCACGGCGATCTTCATCGAACCGCCGCGGAAGCGGCCCATGCCGATCATCGCGGCGTCGGTGAAGAAGCGCGAACCGCCGGTGATTCCGAGCAGCGTCCCGAACAGGATAAAGGCAACGACAACGGTGGCAGCGACCGAAATAGGCAGGCCGAGAATGCCGTTGGAGTCCAGCGCCATGTAGCCGGCAAGCAGCTGCCAGTTCTGCGTGCGGCCCTGCAGCCGCCCGGGAATAATGTCGCCGAAAAGCGCATAGAGAAGGAATGCCGCGATGATGATGACCAGCGCCCAGCCGGTGGCGCGGCGCAGCGCTTCCAGCGTTAGCAGCGAAATGATCAGGCCCGGCAGCCAGACCTCGATCGGCCGGGCGAAAATCTGCAACACCAGGACCGGATAGCCGACGACGACATAGGCGACGGTAACGAAGCCGGCGACGGCGAAGACGAGGTCGTACCATGGCACACGGTTGCGCATCGCGCCGCGCTTGGCCGGCAAGGTGAGATAGGCAAGCGGCAGCACGAGAGCCAGGATCGCGGCGAAGAATTGCTGCGGGTAGAGGTCGATGCCGACATAGCGCTGCACCGACATCGCCCAGCAGACGGCCGTCAGCGTGACCAAAAAGGCCAGCGCATTGGCTACGGGCAGCCAGAAGGTGGCGGAGAGGCCGCTGGCGGCCCCTCCCTGTGTTTCGTCCTGCACGCGGATCGCCTCAGTTCAGGCCGACTTCCTCGAAGAATTTGAGCGCGCCGGGGTGGAATTCGGCGCTGCCCGGATCGCCCTTCATGTCCTCCGGCTTGAAGGCGCGGAAGGGAGGGAAGGTCTCGGCCATCACGTTGGCGTTTTCGTACATCGCCTTGGCGAGTGCGTAGACGGTCTCGTCCGGCACGTCGGCATGGGTGAACACGACCTGCGGGAAGGCGATGTAGACGGTGTCTTCCAGTACACCGGGCATGGAGCCGGCCTTGAGCGTGACGAACGAAGCCGTCGGCCAGTGTTCCTTGGCTGCCGCAAGCGCCTCGGCGCTGTCGCTGCCGACACCGAGTGCGCGCAGGCCGCCGACCGCAGCGTCCGCCTCGCGCACCTTGCCGGCGCCGTGAGCGAAGATGAAGCCCACGGTGTCGCCTGCCATGAATGCATCGGCACCTGCCACAACCGAAGCAACCGAAACCTTCTCGACATCGTCGCGCGTCATGCCCGCGGTGGCGTAGAAGGCCGAAAGCTGCGGCAGGATGGTGTTCTGCGCGGTGTAGCCGTCGGTCATCGGCTTACCTCTGAGGTCCTCGACCGACATGATGTCGCTGTCGGCGCGCACGAAGATCGCCTCGACCAGCGGCATGAGGTGCGCAACGACGCGGATGTTCGGGCTGGCGACGCCGTTCCACCAGGCGGCGCCGGTCATGCCGTAGTCGACCTCCTGCAGATTGGCGACGCCGAACTCGATGCCGCCCGAATTGACGAAGGGCAGATACTGGTTCGGGCTGGTTGCTGGCTGGATCGTGGCGTTCAGGCCGCCTGCATTGGCGGCGTTGGCGACTGCGGTGCCGATATTGTGGAACAGCGAGCCTGGGTTCGACGTGGCGATGCCAACGGTCTGTGCCGAGGCAGTGCCGGATACGGCAAGGCCGAGCGCGAACGCGGCCGATGCAAGGAACTTGCGCATGGTTTTTCTCCTCCCTGTGTTCGGCCGATCAACGAGGGTAATCGACCAAAAATCTCACAAAATGAGATTTTGTGCATTTTTGAGTTGCGAAGCCCGGTTTGACAAGCACTATTTGAGCGGCTGCCCGAAATTGCCGGGCACAACGGAGGAAACATGGAAAAGTCGCTGCCGCTCGAACCGGCCACAGGGGCGGAATCGGTGCTGCTCGGGCTGAAGCGCAACGGCATCGATTATCTGTTCGCCAATGCCGGCACGGACTTTCCGCCGATCATCGAGGCGCTGGCGCAATTGCCCGCAGGCGCGGTGCCGGAGCCGGTCACCATCCCGCACGAGACGGCGACTGTCGCCATGGCGCATGGCTATTACCTCGTCACAGGCAAGCCGCAGGCGGTCATGGTTCACGTCAATGTCGGCCTCGCCAACGCGGCGATGGGCGTCATCAACGCCATGAGCGACAATATCCCGGTGGTCGTGATGTCCGGCCGCACGCCGATCACCGAAATCGGGCGTCCCGGCGGTCGCATGTCGCCGATCCAGTACGGCCAGGAGATGTACGACCAGACCTCTCTGGTCCGCGACGCGACCAAGTTCAGCTACGAGCTGCGCTATCCCGAGCAGGGCGAACCGCTGGTGTCACGTGCCGTAGCGCTGGCGATGAGCGAGCCCCGCGCTCCGGTCTATCTCAGTCTGCCGCGCGAGCCTCTGACGGAGCAGATCGCGGACAGTGCGCGCCAGCCGATATCGTCGCGGCCGGCGGCGACGCCGGCACGGCCCGACCCGGAGACAGTCGAGACCATTGCGCGCTGGGTGGCCGAAGCCGAGAAGCCCATCGTCCTCTGCCAGCGCGGCGATACCGATGGACGGCTCGGAGCGGCGTTGTCTCGTTTCGCCGGGCGGCACGGCGTGGCGGTCGCCGAACCGTTTCTCGTGCGCAACGTACTTGCTTCGTCGGATCCTGCGCTCGCGGGCTACGACCCGAAGGCGGCGATGGATGGCGCCGACCTGATCCTCGTTGTCGATTCAGGCGTTCCCTGGATCGAGAAGCCACATGGTCCGGGCGAGGGGGTGCGCGTCGTCCATATCGGCGAGGACCCGCATTTTCGGCGCATGCCCGTGCGCGGCTACCGTACCGACATCGCGCTCGCCAGCGATCCTGCGGCAGCGATCGAGGCGCTCGACAGGGCGCTCGGCGAGCTATCGCAGAAGGCCGGTGCGAGAGTCGCCGAAGTGGCGCAGCGGGCGGCAGCACGGCTGGAAAAGATGCGCGCGACGGCCGAAGCCGGCAATGGCGAACCGATGTCGCCGGCCTGGCTCAGCCATTGCGTCGGGCAGATTATGGATGAGCGCGCCGTCGCCTTCAGCGAAATCGGGCTGATGCCGGGTTTCATGAATCTCGCCGGCCCGAACCGGCTGTTCTCCAACCCGCACTCGGGCGGGCTCGGCTGGGCGCTGCCGGCCGCGCTCGGCGCGCAACTTGCCGACCGCGAGCGGCTGGTCATCGCCGCGATGGGCGACGGCTCCTACATATTCGCCAATCCGCTCGCCTGCCACCAGATCGCCGAAGCGCTGAACCTGCCGGTGCTCATCATCATCAAGAACAACGCGATGTGGAACGCGGTGCGCCGCTCGGTGGTCGATGGTTATCCGGGTGGCGCGGCTGCGAAAGCCAACCGCATGCCATTGACCTCGCTTGAGCCGCTGCCCGATTTCGTGCAGGTGGCCAAGGCGAGCCGCGCACATGCCGAGCGCGTGGAGCGGGGCGCGGACCTGCCAGCGGCGCTGGAGCGCGCGCTTCATGTAATCCGTACAGAGCGCCGCCAGGCGCTTCTCGATGTAAGGGTCGCGGCATCGGATATGTTTTAGGCGACTACGGGGTCCGGCAGAGGTTGTTGGTCCAGGCGACGCGGCGTCTTACGCGGCGGCGATTTCCTCTGATAGGCTGGCCAAGATACCCATAAGCTGAGGACGACAGCCTTGGACAACGCGCCGGAAATCTGGAACCACGTCGACAGGAACGCGCCCGACCTGATCGCGCTGAGCGACCGCGTCTGGGGCATGCCGGAAACCTGCTACCAGGAGTTCAAATCGGTCGCCGAGCATACGGCCGAACTGCGCCGCCAGGGCTTCAGGGTGACCGAGAATGTCGCCGGCATTCCAACCGCGGTGATCGGCGAGGCAGGCGAGGGCGGTCCGGTCGTCGCCTTTCTCGGCGAATATGACGCGCTGCCCGACCTCAGCCAGGAGGCCGGTGTCGCCGAACCGAAGCCGCTTGAGCGCGGCGCCAACGGCCATGGCTGCGGCCACAATATGCTGGGTGCTGCCGCGATGCTGGCGGCGATTGCTGTCCGCGACTGGCTGGAGGCGTCAGGCACGCCCGGGCGCGTTCGCTACTACGGCTGCCCGGCGGAGGAGGGTGGAGCGGCGAAGACGTTCATGGTTCGCGCCGGCGCTTTCGACGACGTCGATATCGCGATCACCTGGCACCCGCACGCTGTGGCCGACGTCGCGGTGGCGGATTCGCTCGCCAATGCGCGCATCGATTTTGTCTTCAAGGGCAAGGCCGCCCATGCCGCCGCCTCGCCGCATCTCGGGCGCAGCGCGCTCGACGCGGTCGAACTGATGAATGTCGGCGTCAACTATCTGCGCGAGCACGTGCCGACGGATTCGCGCATCCACTATGCTTTCATCGACGCCGGCGGTATCGCGCCAAATGTCGTGCAGGCCAATGCGACGGTGCGCTATCTGATCCGCTCGCCCGACCTGCCGGGTCTGATGCCGCTGATCGAACGGGTGAAGAAGGTCGCCAACGGTGCGGCCATGATGACAGAAACCAGCGTCGAGGCGCATACGCTGAGCGCCGTCGCCAACTGCCTGCCGAACGAGCCGCTCGAGACCGCGATGCGGCGTCACCTCGAAATGCTCGGACCGCCGCAGTTCGATGACGACGACCGCGCCTTCGCCAGCGCCATCATGGCAACCTATGGCCAGGAGGAAGTCTCTCATGCGCTCAAGATGTTCGACATGGAAGGCCGTATGCCGGGGCCGCTTTGCGACCGTCTCGTGCCTGCCGATGCCGTTCGC
Source organism: Rhizobiaceae bacterium (assembly GCA_017643025.1). Taxonomy (GTDB): domain Bacteria; phylum Pseudomonadota; class Alphaproteobacteria; order Rhizobiales; family Rhizobiaceae; genus RCIO01. Next base: position 19,745 of record JAEPOG010000001.1, on the reverse strand, counting down.
ACCGGCATTGCCGGTTCGACCGATGTCGGCGATGTGAGTTGGGTGGTACCAACGGTGCAGATGTGGGGCGCGACCTACGCCATCGGCACGCCATTCCACACCTGGCAGATGGTGGCGCAGGGCAAGAGCCCGGCGGCGCACAAGGGCATGGTGCATACGTCGAAGGTGATGGCCGCACTCGGCAAGCAGGCGTTCGAGGATCCGGAACTGATCGCGGCGGCGAAGGCCGAATTGCGGCGGCGGACCGAAAAGACGCCCTATGTCTGCCCACTGCCTGACGAGACGCAGCCGCCGCTCGACATGTGAGCACCTGCGCCGCCGAATGCTGCGGCGCACAATTCATTTGCTATTAAGTGCTTGTGCGCCTATATGCGCCTCAGTGCCGCGCGTAGGTGACGATTTCCTCGTCGGCGGCACGATGCAGCATCTTTCTCCCAAAGTCAGATCGTTGCCCTCCAAACGGCGCATGATGCGCCGACGCACCGGCGGCTGATCTACGCAAGCTTCCAAAATTGAACATGTCGTTCGACGGCCCGGATTCCATCCGGCGGCCGGGACGGTAAATGCCAATTGGCAATGAAAGTCATATCTTGAAACAGTTTTCTGAACTCGGCCTGGCCGAGCCCATCCTTCGCGCCGTTTCGGGCGAAGGTTATACCAATCCCACGCCGATCCAGGCGGAAGTCGTGCCGGCGATGCTTGCCGGGCACGACATTGTCGGCATCGCCCAGACGGGCACCGGCAAGACAGCGGCCTTCGTGCTGCCGCTGCTCAACGCGGTGCTCACCGACAAGCGGCGCGCCGACCCGAAGACCTGTAAGGCGCTCATCCTCGTGCCGACGCGCGAGCTCGCGAAGCAGGTATCGGACAGCATCCGCACCTATGGCCGCCACATGCGCGTGTCGCAGGCGATTGTGGTCGGCGGCGTGAAGCCGTCGCCGCAGGTCCGCGCGCTGGCGCAGGGCGTCGACATCGTCATCGCCACCCCGGGACGGCTTGAGGATCACATGCGCAGCGGCGCCATACGCCTCGACCGCACCGGCGTCGCCGTTCTCGACGAGGCCGACCAGATGCTCGACCTCGGCTTCATTCCGGCCATCCGGCGCATTCTGGCCAAGGTGCCGGCGACCCGGCAGACAGTGCTGCTTTCGGCCACCATGCCGAAGGCGATCCGTGCGCTCGCGTCGGATTTCCTGTCCTCGCCTGTCGAGATCGCGGTGACGCCTGCGTCGAAGCCGATCGAAAAGATCGACCAGTCGGTGCGCTTCGTGAATGCGGGCGCCAAGCGCGACATGCTGGCCAGTGTGCTGGGCGGCGCCGAAGTCGAGCGCGCCATCGTGTTCACCCGCACCAAGCACGGTGCCGACAAGGTCTGCCGGTTCCTGGAGAATGCCGGACTGCGTAGCGCAGCACTTCACGGCAACAAGAGCCAGGGACAACGCGAGAAGGCGCTGGGCGCGTTCCGCGACGGCAAGGTGAAGGTGCTTGTCGCGACCGACATTGCCGCGCGCGGCATCGACATCGATGGCGTCAGCCATGTCGTCAACTACGAGCTGCCCAATGTGCCCGAGGCCTATGTGCACCGTATCGGGCGCACGGCGCGGGCAGGGGCCAGCGGCGTCGCCATCGCCTTCTGCGATTCGTCCGAGCGCCCGCTGCTGCGCGACATCGAGCGCCTGACCGGCCAGAAGCTGGAAGTTGTCGGCGAGGACAATCTGCCGGCCGAAGAGCCGAAGCGCGCCGGCAACGCGCAGCCGCGCAACCGGAATCGCCGGCGGAAGTGGGGCGCGAAGCCCGAAATCCGCAATGGTGAGACCGGCGCTCCGCGCGGCGAACAGCGCGGACGTCACTCCGCCGAGGGCGCGCCGCGTTCACCCGGCGGCTTCAAGCCGAAGAGCCGCTGGCAGCGCAGCAAGCGCTTCGCCAACAAGGGCCGCGCTGCGACGTCGGCCTAGGCCGTTCTACTCCTGCGATCCATCCGAGTGGCGGGCACCAACGTTGCCCGCCTGCCCGATTGCGCATAGCTTTCGGGCCAGGGTGGATTGCGGGCATGGTCACGCGACTGCTGATGCGACTGGGCGCTGTTTGGGTGGCTTCGAGCCTCTGGCTCGCAGGCGCCGCAACCCCGTCGCATGCCTTTCTCGAGGCGCTCTGGTGCGAGATGGACCCGCTGTACGATCTCTGTCTCACGCGCAGGATCGAGCAGATAGGTGAGACACTTCCACCCGGCGCTACCCGGGACCGTTCCCTGCTGCGGGGATTCGCCGGCTGGTATTTTTCCAGCCGCTCCGCCGATGAAATTGCGGTCCGATCACCCGACCCTTCATACTATCGGAACTTGATCGGGCATGTCGAAGTTGATGCGCTTGTTACAGCAATGCATCAGATCATTTACGCCGAAAATCCAAATGCCGCCGAAGCAACGCTGGCGCCGATCCAGACGCCGGCCATCCGCCTCATCGCGGAGCGGATGGTGGCCCGCTCATATCTATTTGTCGACGATCGCGAGCGCGCGCTCCAGCACCTGTCGGCCTATCGCGAGGCGATCGGCGAGCTCGACCGCCCGCAGCGGAAGGTCCAGCCGCTGGCCGAACTGGCATGGTTTTCCGGTCAGGCCGGTGACGAGGATGGCGCACGGGAGGCGCTCAACGAGTTGCTGGCAATTGCCGCCAGCCATCCGATCGCACAGCTGAGGCCTATCTTTGCTATCGAAGCCGCGCCCGTCGAGTTTCTTCTCGATGGCGAGGCCGCGTCACTGGCCCGCATCGATGCGGCATTGGCGGAACTCAATGCGATGACCAATCTGCCGCCGGGGATGCGGCCGCATGTGCTTGCCCAGGCCGCGAAATCCTACGGGCGCATCGGGCGGGACGAACTCGGCCGGCCGCTTGCGAGCGAAGCCATGTCGGGGCTGGAAGGACTTGAAACCGGTATGCAGCTGAACATTCTCTGGGATATTTTCAACGCCGGGTTCGATTTCTAGCGGCTGAAACGTCGCCCGCCGTTATTGGTTCAAGGCAGTGTTGAGGCTTTCATGCTGAGGTTCATGTTTATCGTCGCCGTGCTGCTGTTCTTCGTGGCAGTGGCGGTGGCGATATTCCGATCGATCCGGGCCGCAAGGCTCGACTGGACGGGGATATTGTTCGCAGCCGGCTTCGTGGCGCTGGCCTTCTATCTCCGGCACGTGACCGGCATGAGCCTACTCTGAGCCGGTCCGCCGAAGCGCCGAGCGCAGCAGCGACCCGGCGAAGAAGAGCACGAAGCCGCCGACCGCGCCTAGAACAAGGTTGAGACCAGCATCGAGGCTACAGGTGTTTGCGTCGGCTGCACGGCAGGCGGGATCGAGGTAGAGCGCAAGCAGGATCAGGCAGTAGATCGCAATCGGACCAGCCGCCAGCCCGAGAATTCCCCAGTAGAGCGCCAGCCGCAGCATCGTCGACTACCCTTCAGCGAGATGGCGCCGCGCCGCATAGAGCGCGACGGCCGCAGCGTTCGACACATTGAGCGAACGGATGGCGCCGGGCATGTCGAGCCGCGCAAGCGTGGTGACGGTTTCGCGCGTTTTCTGTCGCAACCCCTTGCCTTCGGCGCCCAGAACCAGCGCGACCCGCGGTTCGGCGAATGCCGCTTCAAGTTCCACTGTCCCTTCCGAATCCAGCCCGATGGTCTGGAAGCCAGCGCCATGCAGCTCGCCCAGTGCGTCAGCGAGGTTGCCGACCTCGATATGGTCGATCAGTTCCAGCGCGCCCGACGCCGCCTTGGCGAGAACGCCGCTTTCGGACGGGCTGTGCCGGCCGGTCGTGATGAAGGCATCGACGTTGAACGCCACAGCCGAGCGCATGATGGCGCCGACATTGTGCGGGTCGGTCACCTGGTCAAGCACGAGAAGGAGACTGGCTTCGCCAAGGTCGGAGAGCCGGCGTGCGGTCAGCGGGAATGCATCGATCACCACACCCTGATGGACGGCGTCGCCGCCGACCAGCCGGTCAATCGCCCGCGGTTCGACCATCTCGACCGGGAAGGGGAGGCCGTGATCCTCGCCGAGTTCTAGCCGCGCCAGCGCATTGCGCGTGACAGCCATGCGCGCGATGCGCCGCTTCGGATTATCCAGCGCGGCCCGCACCGTGTGCAGTCCATAAAGGCGCACCTGCCCTGGGGGTATGGGTTCATGCGGTGGCTTGCTTGGTCTCGGGCGCGGCATGGCGGCCGGCCGCTCGCCGCCGCCCTTGCGGTCGCGGTGGGCGCGGCGCAGGCGCGCATAGTGGCTGTCCTTCGGGGTGCCGGGTTTGTCGTCGTCGCTCATGGCGATGCCTATATCTTCTCGAATGGCCGTTGGATACGGGTCAGCGCCAATCGCCGAGGGAATAGCGCACCGGCGTGGTTGACAGCGAAAAGGCTTGTCGCCATAAGGCGCTTCGCACTTTCCGGGCCGCTCCTGGAAGGCGCAACCTGCCTCGCAGCATGGCTCCGGCAACGGTTCGGAGGGGTGTCCGAGTGGTTAAAGGAGACGGACTGTAAATCCGTTCGCTATGCGTACGCTGGTTCGAATCCAGCCCCCTCCACCACCGCCGCACCGGAAGCCAGTACCGACGACGGTCGCGGGTATAGCTCAATGGTAGAGCAGCAGCCTTCCAAGCTGAATATGCGGGTTCGATTCCCGCTACCCGCTCCAGCTTCAAAAGCAATATCTTAGGGGGATTCCCTCACGTAGAAGTTTGGACTGTTTTACAGACAGTTTTACACCGTCTGTTCACCGTGCGGCCTCCTGACGGTCGACATAGCGGCGAATGATTCGTGAGACGCTCTCCTCCTCCCAGCCCATGATTTCTGCGATCTCCCGTTCGGATAGACCTGCCACGTAGAATCGGGTTGCGGCAGTTCCGCGCAGATCATGGAAATGCAAATCCTCGCCGTGCGGGCCGCCGGGTTCGCCGTCGACCACCGCGCTGCCGGCCGAAGACTCCAACGCCTATTTTCGCAAATACGAGGCGCTTTGGGCGAGTTCGTTCGAACATCTGATGACCGCCAAGGGTGAATAGGCATAATCACTTCCAGATGTTTCGGGCGGCGGTGATCCGCCACCCTGCTCAGTGACCGCGAGTTGAGCAACCTTGTCCCCCGAAAACATCGTAAGCGAGGAGGGAGGGCGTCAATCGTGCAAACTGGATATTCGATTAACGTGGCCGTCGGTCACGGTAGAAACATCCGAAGCACTTCGATCAACTGGGAGCGCGGTGGGCATCAATTGCCACAACAGCTTCAATCTCAACTGTAATGTTTCCAGGAAGTGAACTGACGCCCACGGCCGAACGCGCATGTTCGCCACGCATGCCGAAGGCTTCGATGAATAGGTCGGAGCAGCCGTTGATGACGCTCGGGTGATCGCCAAAGTCTGCCGCTGCATTCACCATACCCAGCAACTTCACGATCCGTTTGACCCTGCCGAGATCGCCCAGAACGTCCTTCATGACGGCAAGCAAGTTCACGCCGGTGATGCGTGCATGGCCATAGGCCACCTCTACGCTTACATCGACACCGACTTTCCCGGTGTGCAGATGTCCGTCGGGCTCTCGCGGGCCCTGTCCAGAAAGAAACAGCAGGTTGCCCTCCTGGACATGAGTCAGGAAGTTGGCGACCGGTGGCGGCGGGGCCGGTATGACAATACCTAGGCGAGCCAGCCGCTCTTCGGGTGACGCGGCAGGGGGCGCCCGGTGATCTAATGCAGTCATGCAGTGCTCCACATAAGTCCGGTTTGGGTACCAGTAGCCGGGATTGCGTCCAACCTATTCAGCATGATGACAGGCCACCTCGGCACCGGACGCCACACGGCGCAGCAACGGTCGTTCCTGGCGGCAAATGTAGGTCGCCATCGGACATCGCGGATGAAACGCGCAGCCCGACGGCGGATTGAGGGGGCTTGGAACTTCTCCCCGGGCTATCGCCGGGCGGTGGTGGCGACGCGCCGGATCCGGCCTTGGGACGGCGTCCATCAAGGTATGCGTATACGGATGGCTTGGGCGCAGGTAGACCGATGATGTGTCACCTATCTCCACTATGCGGCCAAGATACATCACCGCCACCCGGTCGCTGATATGCTGCACAACGCCGAGGTCGTGCGCGACGAACAGATAGGCGAGGCCGAATTCCCTCTGGATGTCGGACATCAGGTTGATGACCTGCGCCTGGATCGAGACATCGAGTGCGGAGACCGGCTCGTCGGCCACGATCAACGATGGGTTGAGCGCCAACGCGCGCGCTATGGCGAGCCGCTGGCGCTGGCCGCCAGAGAATTTCGACGGGACATTGGTCATCTGATCCGGCCGCAAGCCGACGCGTGAAAACAGATTCTCCACTCGTGCCCGGCGCTCGGCGGCGTTGCCGATACCGTGCACGACTAGAGGCTCCTCCACGATGTCGCCCGCGCGTTGTCGGGGATCGAGCGATCCATTCGGGTCCTGAAACACCATCTGCACCTTGCGTCGAAACGGCCGCATCGCCCGGTGTGAAAGATGGCTGATCGGCTCGCCGGCGAGCATGACCTCACCTTCGTCGGGCTCCAGCAGGCGTACGATCATCTTTCCGACCGTTGACTTGCCGCACCCGCTCTCTCCGACGAGGCCGAGGGTTTCGCCGTGGGAAATCGTGAAAGAAACGTCGTCGACAGCATGGACCGTCGCTGGCTTGGCGCCGAGGCCGCGCGACACGGTGAAACGCTTCGCGATGTTTTTCACATCGAGCAGAGTGCTCATGCAGCCGTCTCCACGGGATGCCAGCATGCCGTCTTATGCCCCGGCGCGAGCTCCGCCAGCGGGGGGCGTTCGCTCAGGCAACGATCGCTCGCACGCGGACAGCGAGGTTCGAAGGCGCAGCCGGGCGGCAGAGCCCAAAGCGCTGGCACCGTGCCGGCGATTTCCGGCAGACGATCCCCTCGGCGCGTCGCGTCGGTGTCGGCCACATGAGGAATGGAACCAAGGAGGCCGTGTGTATAGGGGTGGCGTGGCGAGGCGAAGAGCTGCTCCGTGGTCGTCTCCTCCACGATGCGACCAGCATACATGACCGCGATTCGGTCGGCCGTCTCGGCGACCACAGCGAGATCATGGGTGATCAGGATAGTGGCTGCGCCGACCGAGGCCTGCAGATCGCGGAACGTCTCCAGGATTTGCGCCTGCGTGGTCACGTCGAGTGCGGTCGTTGGCTCGTCTGCGATGAGCACATCAGGATCGCATGCGAGCGCCAACGCAATGACAACCCGCTGGCGCATGCCGCCGGACATCTGATGCGGATAGTCGTCGTAGCGACGTCTCGGATCAGGGATTCGCACCTGCTCGAACAATTGCTCTACACGGCGACGAGCGTTTACCGCGTCCAGACCCTTGTGCAGCCGCAGCACTTCCGCCACCTGAGGGCCGACCCGGATCGATGGGTTCAGCGAGGTCATAGGCTCTTGAAAGATGAGCCCGATCCGGTTGCCGCGAATTCCACGCAATGCGGCCTCGCTCGCAGAGGCTAGGTCGATACCGTCGAACAGGATCGTTCCTGCGACGATATCGGCCACCGGTTCCGGCAGCAGGCGCATGATCGCCATCGCCGTCATGCTCTTGCCTGACCCCGATTCGCCGACCAGCGCCAGCACTTCGTTGCGCGCGACAGCAAGAGTGATGTCACTGACGGCCTCGAAGTTGCGGTCGCCGGTGGAAAGCTCGACCGTCAGGCCCTCAATGGAAAGCAGCGGGGTCATGTCTTGCCCGCCAGCGCCGGAAGCAGGTTCACCGCGTTGTCGCGAAGGATCGCCCGGCGGTCGGAATCGGAGAGATAGTCGCTGTAGCGGGTAAAATAGCTCAGCGACTGGGCGTAGGTGCAGTATCGATCGACATTGGGTGCGTCCGAGCCCCACAGGAAGCGGCCAGCGCCAAAGCGGTCGAGCAATTGCCTGATATGGGTGTGGGCGCGCGAATAAGGGTATTCCTGTCTTCCTCCCCATGCGATCGGATAAAGGATCTCTGCGGAGACCGGCGCCTGTGTCAGCAGCATCCCGATGATCGACGGCAGCACGAGACGGCCAGCTTCGTTTGCATAGAGCGAGGTTGGCACACCGTGAACCAGCACGTGGCGAATGCGGGGGAACCGCTCGACGATCCTTGCCAGATGCATCATTTCATCCACATACGTGCCAACCGGCGAACTGCCCGATTGTACCCAGAACACCGGCAGGCCGCTCCTTTCCACGAAAGTCCAGTAGGGGTCGTAGGCAGGGTCTGAGTGCATCGGCTGATAGCCGCTGCGGAACAGTCCGGTTGTGGTAAAATAGAAGCCCGCCATGCCGAGACGTCCTACCTCGTCGGCGAGCCTGGTAAGCTCGGCGTCCGTGTAGGCGAATGCTTCCTCAACCTGCGCCAGCCCCACGAAACGTCCGGGATGCGCCGACACGGCATCGGCGAATTCTGCTGCGAGGTTGCCATAGATGTGCTCGTTCTGGAGTATCGCTGTCTCGACGCCGGCATAGTCCATGTAGGCGAGCAGGGTTTCCGCCGGCATTTCGAGATTGTCCATCCATGGCGCCAGAAACTGCACATACTGGTCTTGGCCGTCGACGGTCCACTCGTAGCGGCCATGCGTCCCAACACGGAATTCGACATTGCGCCGACCGGCAGGAGAGGGATCGGACGGGCTCCAGAGCGGTCGTTCAGTTACCATGGAATTGTCCGAGCGCCGGCGATAGGGCTGGTTGCCGTGCATGTGCATCGCCCGCTGCTGGTGCAGCAGATGTGTTGCCGCGTCCGGAAAGCCAGCAGCGCCCGCAGCAGGCGGGAAGATGTGAGCGTGGCAGTCGATGATGCCGTAGTCCATGGTGCGTCCGTCAGTTCCGTGAGGCGGGATCGAAAACGTCGCGTAGGCCGTCGCCAAAGGCGTTGAAGGCGAGCACGAGCAGGGAAATGGCGATTCCTGGCGCTATGACCAGATGCGGCGCGACAGTCAGATATTCGCGGCTGGCGCCCAGCATCGTGCCCCACTCAGGCGCGGGCGGCTGGACACCGAGACCCAGGAAGCCGAGTGCCGAGCCGATCAGGACGGCCTGGCCGGCATTGAGGCTGAGCTCGATGACGATGACGGTGGCCGCGTTGGGCAGAATGTGGCGCAGCAGGATACGCCCATGGCCCATGCCGACGGTGACGGCGGCAGCGATGAAGTCTTCCTCGCGCAGCTCGATCACGCGACCGCGCACCAGCCGAGCCAGCGGCGGGATAAAACTCGCGGTGATGGCAATCGTGAGGCCGGTTGCGCTGGACCCTGCCACCGACGCGATGGCTATGGCCAGCACGATGTTCGGCACTGTCAGCAGCAGATCGATGATTCCGGTGACGATGCGGTCGGTCATGCCGCCGAAATAGCCGGCGACCGAACCCAGCGCGATGCCGCCGATGCCTGCTAAGAAGACCGAGGCAAGCGCTATGGAAAGGGTGAAGCGGGTGCCGACGATGATTCTGGACAGGATGTCGCGGCCAACATTGTCGGTGCCGAGGAGATGCGCGGCCGTGGGGCCTTCCAGCATCGCGAAAAGGTCCTGCGCAGTTGGGTCGTAGGGCGCTATCCGCTCGCCCAGCACGGCCAGAACGACGAAGGCCGTCAGTAGCCCGGCCCCCAGCCAGAGAAACAGATTGGTCTGGCGCGTGGGGCGTCGCCTACAGCGGACAACGGCATTATGCATAGCGCAGCCTCGGATTGACGAAGCGGTACAGAACCTCGACTGCGATGTTGATGATCAGGAATGACACCACGAAGATCAGCACTATCCCCTGCACGAGAGTATAGTCGCGCACGGAGACCGCGGTCAGAAGCAGGTCGCCGATACCGGGCCATGCACACAGGCGCTCGATCACCACCGAACCTCCGAGCAGGTAGCCAGCCTGGAGGCCGATGACGGTGACGGTCGGGATCATTACGTTGCGCAGCACGTGACGGCGCAGCACCAGCCCTTTTGACAGGCCCTTGGCGCGCGCGGTGCGTACGTAGTCCTTGCGCAGTTCCTCGATGACGACGCCGCGCGTCATTCGCGCCACAAGCGCGATTAGGCGCGCGGCGAGTGCAAGCGTGGGAATAACGAGCGACGCCGGGCCGCTTGCGCCGAAGCTCGGCAGAAGGCCGAGATCGACCGAAAGCCATGCGATGAGAAGCATGCCCAGCCAGAAATTCGGGATGGCAAGCAGACCCACCACGGTCAGCGAAATCAGGTAGTCGGGAATGCGGTTCCGGTAAGCGGCCGCCACGACCCCGGCCGGAATGCCTGCGATGATCGTGAGGCAGATGGCCGCCAACGCCAGCGCCAGTGTTGCCGGCAGCCGGTTGACGATGTGGGGAAGAGGATTGCCGCGGAAGGTAGTCGAATAGCCGAAATCGCCGACAACCAGCCCCGACATGTGCCGCGCATACTGATCTATGAGTGGCCGGTCGAGGCCGAGTTGGACGCGAACGGCCTCGATTTCGGCCTGGGTGGCGGTGGCTCCGGCGACGAAGGCGGCTTCGTCGCCGGGAACCGACTTGAAGATGATGAACAGGATCGTGACGACGCCCAGTACAACGAGCGGAATGGTCGCGAAGCGTCGTGCCAAGAACCCGATCATCGTTGCGTCCGGGTCAGGATTTGGCCGCGGCGCGCAGGTTTGTAAACACGATCGGCATGACGCTGACGCCTGTGACGGCCTTGCGGACAGCCGAGACGTTTTCGTTGATCTGCAGCCACAGGTAAGGCGCGTCGGCCCAGATCAATTCCTGCGCCTTGCCCAGCGCGTCCATGCGCGCCGCTTCGTCTGGAGCCGTGTCGGCGGTCTTCAGCAGCGCGTCTACCTCGGCGTTGCGGTAGCGGCCGATGTTCCAGACGTCCGGCTTGGTGCTGTCGTCTGCATTGGACTTGAATAGCGACGCAAGGTGGTATGTGCCCGATGCGTTCGAGGGGTTAAAGCCGAACATGCCCAGATCCCAGGCGAGGTTCGCTTGATCCTGACGCAGGTGATCCCAGTAGCCGCCCTTTTCGATCTTCGTGATCTGGACATCAACGCCGACCTGCTTGAGCGAGGCGGTGACGATCTCGGCAACGGCCACGTCACCTGGGAACAGCCCCTCCGGTGCATATAGGGAGAGGCTGAGTTTTGCGCCGTCCTTCTCGACTATGCCGTCGGAACCTTCCACGTAACCGGCTTCCTTCAGCAGTGCTTTTGCCTGTTCGGGGTCGTAGACCGTCTCGTTGATACTTTTATGCCCGATCGCGTCGAAAGCCAGCGGCGAGTCGGGGGCCTTGGCGAAGCCGAAGAAGACCTTTTCTGCGATGGTGGCGACCGGGACGGCGAGGTTGAGCGCCATGCGAACCTTGACGTCGGAGAGTGCTGGGCGGGTCAGGTTCATGGCGAGACCGATTGGGCGCAGCCCGGGCCTGCGCACAACCTCAATCTCAGAATTGCCTTCCAGCTGGGCGACAAGCTGAACCGGAACAGAGTCGATGACGTCGACCGCGCCCGTCGTCAGCGCGTTGATGCGCGTGGCGGGCTCGGCGATGAACTTGAACACGACGCCAGACGCTCCGGGTTTGCCGCCCCAGTAATCATCGAAGGCCTTGAGGGTAAGTTCCTGCCCCGGGTCGAAACTTTCAACCATGTAGGGACCAGCACCGACCGGATTCTGTGCGAAGCCGTCCTCGCCGTATTTCTCGATTGCCGCGGGCGATACGATCGCACCGGAGCCGTGTGCCAGCGTGTTGGGCAATTGAGCGAAAGGCGCCGAGGTGCGGATCACGACGGTCGTGGCGTCCACCACGTCCGCGCCCGAAATCGGATTCCACAGCGGGCGATTGGTTGTGTTGATATCCTTGTTCATCATCCGCTCGATGTTGAACTTGACAGCCGCCGCGTCACAAGGCGTGCCGTCATGGAAGGTGACGCCAGAGCGCAGCTTCAGCTCGCACGACTGCAGATCCTCGCTCATTGTGAACGACTCCGCGAGCTGGGGCACGATTGTCATGTCGGCGTCGAAGTCCAGAAGGCGATCGAAGATCAACAGTGCCGCCTCGTAACCACCCGGATAACCAGTAAATGCTCCGTGAGCCGGATCGAGCGTCAGCACGGCCGTGCTTTGACCGTACGTAATGACACCGGATGCGCCCTGTGCCCACGCGCGGATACCGCTCATCGGCATCGCCGAAAGCAGCGCGGCACCTGCCGCGCCCGTAAGGAACTGTCTGCGTTTCATGTCGATACTCCCCTTCGTTGTTGAACGCGGACGGCACGTCTGACGCCCTGCCGCGTCAGTGCCAAAGCTCATTCCATGTGAAGATTGCCGGCGTTCCGCCGGTATGTACGAAGACGATCACATCGTCCTGGGTGAAGCGACCTTCGCGAATGTCGGCTATCATGCCGGCGGCAGCCTTGCCGGTGTAGATGGGGTCGAGAATGATTCCTTCGGTTCGCGCAAACAGCCGCACCGCCTCATTGCCTGCCTCGCTCGGCAATCCGTACCCATTGCCTACAAACGCCTCGGTATTAACGACTTCTTCCTCATCAATGGTGAGGTCGAGACCGAGCGCCGATATTGTTTCGCGTGCAATCCTCGCCGTGCGCGAAGGAAGGTCGAACTCGTCCGTGGCGCAGACCGCGTGCATGGCGAATCCGCCCAGCAGTTTCTGCGCCAACATGATGCCGGCCGAGCCTTTGCCGCTCGATGACATGTAGAAGTAGTCGGGTTTGAGTTCGCGCTGGGCGAGTTGTTCCAGTACCTCGATCGTCACCTCCAGGTAGGCGACGGCCGAAGCGACATCAAACATCGGATTGTCGTTGAGGATGTGTGGGCGGCCACCCCGCACCCGAACGTCATCGGCGAGCCTTTCGAGCAACGAGCGCTGCTCGCGCTGGTTCGTCGCGAAGTGCACTTCAGCGCCTAGGAGGTAGTCGACGAGGAGATTGCCTTGCACATTGTTGGGTTTCCGGCCCTCCAGCACCAGGATCGTCTTCAATCCGAGCTTGTTGCATGCGCCAACTGTCTGGCGCGCCGAATTGGACTGCAGGTCAAGCCCGACGATCACCGTGTCGGGCTCTTCTGTCATAGCGTGGGCGAGACGGAACTCGAGATTGCGCAGTTTGTTGCCGCCGAGCGCCACGCCGGTCAGGTCATCCCGCTTCACAAAGATGCGGGGGCCACCCAGCTCTCGAGTAAGGTTACGCGCCTCCTCCAGCGGTGTGTTTTTCAGCGCGATGTCCAAGCGTGGAAGGGTGGCAATTCGCTCGCGGATTGCTTGATGGCTCTCTACCGCATGCGCGTTCATGACAAAATCCATCCCTCTTCCAGGAGCACGTCCAGGAACCTCCGACCGACCGCCAAGCCGGCCTCGAATCTTTGAGCTGCTGTGACAAATGTCTTGTATACAGGACACTCGTCTTATAGTAGAGACACTTTATCAGCGTCGACAGAATGCGCAAGAGGAAGCCGAATATGACCGTCATTTCCGATATGCGGGACACCGCGTCGCGTCGCGAACGCAGCGTTGATCGCATCATCCACATCCTGGAGTTTCTGCACGGCCACGGCGAAGGAATCCGCGTTGGCGCGCTGGCCAAGGCGCTCAATGCACCCCGTTCGTCGACCTACACGCTGGTCAACGACCTCACGCAAGCGGGACTGCTGGAAATCGCGTCGGACGACCAGCGCATCTTCTTCGGCAAACGGATGTACCTCTATGGCCTCAACTACATCCGCGAGAATTCGCTGGCCAAGCGTGCGCGATTGGAAGTGGATCGACTGGCGAAGGAGACCGGTGAGACCAGCGAATTCTGCATGTTGCAAAGCGGGCGCTACACAATCATGTACATGCGCCCGGGCAACCGGCCGTTCCGCATATCGTCGGCGGTCGGCCTCCAGATTCCCATCCCGTGGACGGCGTCGGGCCGGCTCCTGCTCGCTGGCAAAAGTCGCGCCGAGATCGAGGAGCTCATAGCCGACGAGGATCTCGTCCTGCCGGACGGGCGCCGGATCGCCATCGACGATTTCATCCGCGCCATCGCCGACGCGCAGCGCGACGGCTATTGCCTGACCAAAGGTCTTGTCGATGCCGTTACCCAATGTCTGGCCGCTCCGATCTACGGCGCTGACGGCCATGTAGAAGCGACGATCTGCCTCGTGCTGCCGGTCGACCTTTCGGAGGAACAGCTGGGTGCGCTTCGCGATCGACTGCTTCAGAGCAGCCGAATGCTGTCGACCCAGTAGGAGCCTGGAGAGGGGGATCGTAACCGCGTCTATTCCGCTGCGCACCGAGGTCGTCAGCCGACCTGCGCCTTCGCGCGGGCAAACGCACGGCCCGATTCATCGAACACGTGGAGCGCCCCGGGCCGAGGCATCAGCCCGACCGTTTCACCGGGGCGGTATTCGCGTATCGGTGGCGCCTTGACCACCAGAACCTCGCCGCTAGTGGACGTCACCTCCAGCAGTGTCTCGTCGCCGAGGCGTTCGACGAGGCTGACCGTCAAGGGTAGCGCGTCGGCATCTACGATCTCGCAATCTTCCGGACGCAGGCCGATGGTTACCTGATCTCCCGTGGATACTGTGACAGAACCGACCAACCCGACATTGAGGCGTCCAAATACGCGGGTCTCGACCGATAGCCTTCCTTCGGCCATGGTTTCGACGCGCCCGTTTATGAAATTCATCCGCGGCGAGCCTATGAAGCCCGCAACGAAGATATTCGCCGGGTGATGGTATAGCTCCATCGGCGTTCCGACCTGTTTCACCTCACCGCCGTCGAGAACGACGATTCGATCCGCGAGCGTCATCGCTTCGATCTGGTCGTGAGTGACGTAGATCATGGTGGACCCGAGCTCGGTATGCAGGCGCGCGATTTCGCGGCGCATCGAGACGCGGAGCGCAGCGTCGAGGTTGGATAGCGGCTCGTCGAACAGAAACACTTTCGGATGGCGGACGATTGCGCGGCCGATGGCGACGCGCTGGCGCTGCCCGCCCGAAAGCTGGTGCGGGCGGCGTTGCAGTAGGTGTTCCATCTGGAGAATGCGCGCCGCCTCGCGAATTCGCTCGTCAATTTCCTGCTTCGGCCGCCGCGACAGCTTCAGGGAGAACGCCATGTTCTGGTAGACGGTCTTGTGCGGATAGAGCGCATAGGACTGAAACACCATGGCGATCCCACGCTCCTTGGGCGCCTTGTCGTTGCATGCTTCGCTGTCGATCCAGATCGTTCCTGAAGTCGTATCTTCAAGCCCTGCAATGATGCGCAAAAGGGTCGACTTGCCGCAGCCCGATGGACCGACAAAGACGATCAGTTCACCTTCGTCCACGTCGAGGTCGACGCCCTTGATCACCTCGATCGAGCCGAACGACTTCCTGATCTCTTCAAGCTTGAGTGTGGCCATGCAGATTACCCATTGCCTGCAACACCCGAGCGCACGAATGGTTCGCGCGCCACGGAAATTGCTATTCGCCGCGCATGCGCTGCTTAAAGAACTCAAGGTGCTTGTCCTGCGCCTTGATCATACGCTCGCGATAGACCCCATAAATCTGGTCGGTGTCGTGGAGCGTCACGCCGGCAATCGTCGGCGAAGCGAAGGTGGGCGATTCTATTCCCTTTGCGGAAAGTTCTTTCGCCGTGCGCGCCACCAGTTCGTGCATCATCATCATGGCGAGCACGGTGGACGAACCAGCCACGGGCCTGGACCAGCCGTCGACGGGCACGATCGCGTCTTCGATCGGCGCGCACGTGTCGATGACGATGTCGGCGGCGTCCGCCAGCCTCTGGCCGGACGAATGCGTCGCCGCCTTGTCGAGATTTGCTTTGGCCGTTACCGCAACAACGGTCATGCCGCGCTTCTTGGCGTAAAGTGCGGTGTCGATGCCGGACGCATTGCGACCGCTATGACCGAAGATGACGATCGAGTCGCCAGGGTTGAGCGGCTGGTGGTCGAGGAACTTTTCCGCATAGTGCTCGGTGCGCTCGAGCCAGAGCAGTTCGCGAACACCGCCAGCGCCGAGGATGTTGTGCCACATCACCCGCGGGTCAGTTAGCGGATTGAAGCCGACATAGCTGCCATAGCGCGGGTAGGTTTCCTGCACCGGCAGGACCGAATGGCCCGAGCCGTAGAGATGGACGAGGCCTTCGCTCTCAAGTGTCGCCGAAAGTGCCTTGGCGGCCTTGTCGAACGCGTCTTCATTCTCGTTGGCGGCGCGCTCGGCGAGTTTTGCCAGACGGCTGATATAGAGGGAGGACATAAGGGAATCGTACCTTTCGCTGTGGGTCAGAGTTGTAGGCGGGACCGGATTTCATAGCGGTCGCCGCGCATGGTCGAGACGGTGTATTCGAAGGGAGCCCGCGCGTCGGATGTAATGCGCTGGACTATGAAAGCCGGGCTGCCGGCGGCAACCTCCAGGGGGCCCGCGTCTTCGGGCGACACAATACCGACGCGATAGATTTCGCGTGCCATCTGGGGCGTGATGCCGAAGCGCTGCTTCAGCAGTTCGTACAGCGAGGGAACCGGTTCACCGATATCAGCGAGGCCGGGCACGCGTGCTGCAGGGATAAATGCGTTCTGGATGCCGATCGGCAAGTTGTTGCCAGCGCGCAGGCGGCGCAGCTTCACGACCGGTTCGCCCTCGGCAATCTCCAGAGCTGTGGCCACCTCCGGCGAGGCAGGCAACTCCGCGACATCCAAGACGCGCGAGCCTACTACAAGTCCGCGGTCAGCCATCTCCTGAGTGAAACTCGTAAGACCGCGAACACCGGCCGTGACCGTTGAGGTGCGCACGAAGGTGCCGCGGCCATGCTCGCGCCGCAGCAGGCCCGCCTCCTCGATGTTTCGCAATGCGTGGCGGACCGTGATGCGGCTGACACCCAACATCTCGCTCAACTTGCCCTCGTTAGGCAGTTGCGTTCCGTCGGGCCAGGTGCCGTCGGCAATCAGTGCGCGCAGCGCCTGTTCGGCCTGATGCCACAAGGGTTCCGGGCGCGACCGGTCGGCGCGCCGAAGATTGATCGTCATGGTCTGTCCTCCGCCCAGATCGGGTGCCCGTGCGCCGCCAGTCCAGCACCGACGAGGCCCGCCTGTGTGCCGAATTCTCCGGCCGCGATCTCCACGTCTCGCAGATGTGGCGGAAGCTGCCGCGTCAGCGCCGGGCGGAGCAGGTGGCCGAGTACGTCGAGGCTCTCGACAACGCCGCCAGCGAAGATCAGACGCGCCGCTCCGGTGAGCGCGACTGCACCCGCAAGAGCGGTGCCAAGGGCAGCAGCCGCGGGTTCAACCGCCCGGGAGGGCTCCTCATCGCCCTCTCTGACGGCGGTCATGAGGGCACGCCCGTCCGCATAACCCAACCCGGCGGCAATACGATCGAACGCGGTGCCGGAAGCGGTGCGCTCCAGCCACCCATGTACGTCGCTGCCCTGATCTGCTGTGTCGGCGCAAGCCCAGCCAAAAGACGTCGCGGCGCCGCCGGCGCCCCTCAATATCCGGCCGTCTGCCAGCACCGCTGAGCCGATGCCGGTGCCAATGGCGAGCAGAATCGCATTGTCCACCTCGCGCGCTGCGCCACCAACGGCCTCGGCTAGCAGGGCGAACTGGGCGTCGTTTCCGAGCGTGACTCGGACATCAGGAAACAGTGCAGCAAAGTCGACTGAGTCGAGGAAGGGAAGGTTTGGCACCCAGGCGCAAACCGTGTTGCGGGCAAGACCCGGAATGCAGATACCCATCTTCGCAGCGCCACTATCGGCCAGCAGTGAGGCCAATCGTTGCCTCAGTTCGTCTAGGCTAGCCGGCGCCGGCCAGCGGCCGAGCAGGCGCGGAGCTAGCGCGTCCTCCTCTGATATGCCGGCGCGGATATTGGTTCCGCCGAGGTCGATTGCCAGCGCTCTCATCCCTTGACTCCGGCGCTGACGATCGAGTCGACGAAGAAGCGCTGCAGGAAGACAAACAGAACCAGCGGCGGCAGCACTGCGAGCGTAGCTCCCGCCATGACGAGGCCAGTGTTAACCGCGCCGCGATTGTAGGAGAGCAACCGTCCGAGACTGAGAACAATCGGGTAGTCGTCGGTGCTCCCCTGAAGCACGGTCAGGGGCCAGAGATAGGTGTTCCAATGGTAGACGAAGGCGAATAGCGCAAGGGCAGCGATGGCCGGAACGACAGCCGGCGCGACGACGGAGAAAACGATGCGAAGCTCCGATGCACCATCGACCCGAGCCGCGTCGATCAGGTCATCGGGGACTCCGGCCACGAACTGGCGCATCAGGAATATCCCGAAGGCGTTGGCAAGGTGCGGCGCGATGACCCCGAAGAGGCTGGCCCCAAGGCCTAACGATGTGACCAGCCGGTAGAGCGGGATCAGTGTCACGATCGGCGGCAGGAACATGGTGGCGATCATGATCGCGAAGAGCGCGTCGCGGCCGCGGAACCGGTATTTGGCGAAGGCGTATCCGGCCATCAGCGAAGTGACGAGGATGCCGGCCGTCGTGGTTGTCGCGATGATGAACGAGTTGAGGAAGGAGCGTCGCGCATCGATGACATCGGCGACCTCCCCATAGGCGGCGAGATTCGGCGTGGCCGGGATCCAGACCGGCGGGGTCTGCATGCTCTCCGCAGGCGTCTTGAGGCTGGAAAGCACCATCCAGACGAGTGGGAAGGCTGCAGCCACGGCTATGCCGATGATGGCAAGCAGGATCAAGACGTCGCCCGTGCGTTGACGTCCGCGGAAGACGGCGCTGGTCATGGACGCTCGTCCTTCTGCCGCGCGAGGGCAAAAATGAGTACGATGGCGACGATCAGCGACAGCATCAGCATGACGGCCATCGCCGAACCCAGGCCACCTTGAGCCCGCTCGATGCCTACGCGGCGAATATGGAACGTCAGTACGTTGGTTGCGTTTGCCGGCCCGCCCTGCGTGATCAGCGCCACGGGCTCGAATACCTGCACGGCGTTGATCACCCCGATGACCGAGCTGAACAGGAGAGTCCGCCGCAAAAGCGGCAGCGTAACGCCGAAGAATCCCTGGATTCGGTTTGCGCCGTCGATCCGCGCCGCCTCGTAGAGAGAGGAGGGGATCTGCGTGAGTCCTGCGATGACGAGCACGGTAAAATAGCCAATCTGTTGCCACACATTGAGAATGACGATGGAGAACAATGCGGTGTCCGGCGAGGACAGCCAGGGCTGCGGGCCGATGCCAATCCAGGATAGTATCTGGTTGATGGGGCCTTCGGTGGGCGAATAAAGTTTCGACCAAACCAGCGCCACCGCGATCATCGGCACCATGTAGGTCGAGAACAGGACCGTTCTCAGAATATTGCCTCCAGCGACGCGGGACTGGTGCACGAGAAGGCCCAGCAGCACTGACAGCGGCAAAATGATTGCCACGGACAGGCAGGTATAAATGGCGGTATTGAGATAGGCCCGCTTGAAGTCGCGTCCGACCGAGATCGGTCCGAAAATGTCCTCAAAATTGCGCAGGCCAACAAATTTTGCGGTGCCGAAACCTGTCTGCGTCGACCACTCGTGAAACGACAGCCAAATCGTCAGCACCATCGGCACGAGGATGAACACCCCGATCAGCGCGACCGCAGGCGTCAGCATCACCCAGATTGAGCGTGATCGGGAGAGTGTCATTTGCTCGTTCGATTTGGGCCGGCGCGCGGCATGATAGCACACGCGCCGGCCAGCCCGGGGAGGACTTACTGTGCGGCCCGCTCCAGGATCGACACGGCATCCGCCTGTGCGTTGGCCTGT
>JAEPOG010000020.1 GCA_017643025.1 Rhizobiaceae bacterium | reverse complement strand
GGCGATCCCCGGAAAGGCCGCGACGGACGCGGCCTCGGAACCGGGAGACAGCCCCATGCTGCACGACCTCTTCACCGACGACGCCGTCGAACCCCATCACGCTTCCTCGCCAACCGCCCATGTCCTCGACGAGATGGCGCTTCACGGTACCCGTCCCGGCTCGGACGATCCGGAGCGGTTACCCGTGCCCGAAGCCGACCGTGCCGAGCAGGAGATCGCGACCGCCGCAGCCGCCCTCATTGCGCTCATGGCCGATACGGCGCTCGATGACGATCTCGATGACGTCCTCTGGGGCTTCGCCAATCTCTTCCACCGCCGCATCGGCTGGCTCGACCGCCAGCTCGACGACAACGAGATGACGCAGCGGCGCTTGGCAAGCGAGCAGGACGGCTCGGAGGTCAAATCGGTCGAACTCGAGCGCCTGACTGCCCGTGGCGAGGCATTGCTCGAACGCCGCGCCGCCTTCGAGAGCCTCCGCGACCTTGCCGCCGTCCAGTTCGAATCTGCGACCGGTTCCGCCTGGCGGCCGCGCACCGGCTCGATGACGAACCGGCGGACGATGACGGCGGCCATGATCGACAGCCGCGACTTCATCGCCGCCAAGCGCCGGGCCGAGATCGAGCCACTACTGCCCGCCGGTCCGCGCATCGCCTTCACCGGCGGCGTCGACTGCAATGATCACGCCCGCATCTGGGAGGCCCTCGACAAGGCCCGCGCCAAGCATCCCGATATGGTGCTCATCCATGGCGGATCGCCGAAAGGCGCCGAAAAGATCGCCGCCTGCTGGGCCGACAATCGCGGCGTGGCGCAGATCGTCTTCAAGCCCGATTGGACCCGCCACAAGAACGCAGCCCCCTTCAAGCGCAACGACCAGATGCTCGAAGCGCTCCCCATCGGCGTCATCGCCTTCCCCGGCTCGGGAATCTCGCAGAACCTCGCCGACAAGGCGCGGAAGATGGGGATCGCGGTGTGGCGGTTTGACAAGGGCGAGGGTGGCGCGTGACGCGCCGCCCCATTTCTCATGCAAGTCTTTGTCCCTTGAATGCCCGCGCCGACAGGTCTGCTCCCGCGGGCCGAACCCAGCTCAGTCGCTCCGCATTCCTTCCTCCGGAGACCAGGTTCTATGTCCGACTATTCGTCGTGGTGGTGGGCTGCCCAGCAATGCCAGACCATCTCGATATAGAGCGTAGGCGTATTCAGATTCGGGCGAGACATCGCTCCCTTCGCCTCGATCCATAGCGAAACCGGAGGGTTCGACACGTGGAAGTTCGAGGACTGCTGGCATGCTCTCTCGCCCGCTGCGGATGATGGCGCTCAGAGAGTTGAGAAACCGTTCAGCAGACTTTTCCTCCATGACGAACCATCCCGCAAAGCCATCGCTGCCTCGTCGCAGCATGCGCCTCCGCGGGAAACGCGGCCACCATCTCGGATCATGCCAGATGTCGTCCAGCCAGCGGGGATAGTCGTGGATTGGCCAAAGGGGTTCCGCGCTGGCGAGAAAAGTTCGACCCGCGTATGGAATTGCCAGGAGGCTCAACGGTGAAGCGACATCGGGGCGCTCCCCTCCAGCGCGAACCCAATCGATCCAAGCCACAACGCTCGGCGCATCCATAAGAGAAAAATTGGCGCGATGCGTCGCGAGCGCGAGCGAGGTCGGCGTCAACTCCGGGCTCGAGCCTGGGGGCGGTTCCGTGGGAAGCGACCGCTTGCCACGCGGCTTGGAAATGCGCGTCTCGGCAGCATGCAGAAAGGCGCCCGCTGATCCTGGTCTTGAGCCGAACGCAATCGAGTAGCCGTGAATGACCTTACCGTGGGGTGATTCTGCCGCCAGATGGGGCTTCACCTGCTTGCTGTACTTGCGC